>DXZA01000001.1 GCA_019415525.1 Tyzzerella sp.
TTATAATATTTTATATATAATGTTAATATATATTATAATATTTTTGTGATATACTGAAAAAAATACTATTTATTTAAATATTCAAAATATAAAAACTAAACTAATATTATTTAATTTGGGAGGGATATTTATTATGGTAGAAAAGCTTATAAAAAAAGAATTATCATTTACTAAACTTATAGTAAAAGTACAAAAAGTAGGTAAAGATTTGCTTGTTGTTATTGAAGGAGGAGATAAGCCACATATAGGTTGTACTGTATTATCTATACCTAGAGATTCTTTAAAAACTGCAGGTAGAATAAGCTGTACATCTTCTGTAATAAATATTACCGGTCATAAAGATGAAGAAATTTGTAGATATATTGCAGAGGCTGTATGTAGAAGTAAACATGCAGTTACTGTTTGTACAGGTGGATTTCATGTTGAAAATATAACTGAAGAACAACTTAAAGAAGTTTTAGAAGTTATTCCAGAAATTATACTTGAAATTTTAGAATAGATATTTTTTATTAAGGAGAATTATTTTTATGATAAATTTTGCTGTTATTGGAACTAATTTTATAACAGATAGACTTATAGAAGCTGTTAATCAATGTGATGGTTTAAATTTTTATGGTGTATATTCTAGAAATTATGAAAAAGGATTGGAATTTGGTAAAAAATATAATGTTACAAATATATATACAGATTTAAATATTCTTGCTAAAGATAATAATATAGATGCTGTATATATAGCAAGTCCAAACGGTATACATTATGAACAGGCAAAGATTATGCTTTCCAATAAAAAGCATGTTCTTTGTGAAAAGACTATTGTTTCAAATAGTTCTGAACTTCAAGATATTATAAATTTAGCCTATGAAAATAATGTAGTTCTTTTAGAAGCTATGCGTTCAACTTTTGATGAGGGATTTAAAAGTATAAAGAATAATATACATAAGCTTGGAAAAATAAGAAGTGTATTTTTTGAATATTGTCAATATTCTTCAAGATATGATAAATATAAAAATGGGATTATAGAAAATGCTTTTAAACAAGAGCTTTCTAATGGTGCATTAACAGATATAGGTGTATATTGCGTTCATCCTCTTGTGGATTTATTTGGAATGCCAAATGAAATAAGCTCTGTAAGTACAAAGCTTGAAACAGGTGTTGATGGTGCTGGTGTAATAACCGGAAAATATAGTGATATGATAGCTGTTTTAAGTTATTCAAAAATATCTCAAGGATATATACCTAATCAGATACAAGGAGAGAATGGTACAATGACTATTTCTAAGATTGCTGACCCAGATGAAGTGATTATAAATTATAGAAATGGTCAAAAAGAAATAATTCATAAACTTGAATGTAGCAATAATATGATTTATGAAGTAAAAGAATGGAAGAGATTAATAGAAAATAAAGAAATACATCATAAATATATTGAAAATTCAATAAAAGCTATTAAACTTATGGATATTGTAAGAAAACAAAATAACATAGTATTTCCTGCTGATAATATATTATAAGAATAATAAATATAATAACTGGAAAAGTTATATGTAAATAAATATATAACATTTTATATATAAAAAATATATTTATATATGATGAATTTTTATTTATTTTTTATATGAATACTAGTGTTTGTTGATTGAAAAATATACAAAAATCGACTATAATTACGAATATTTTATATATAAAATTTTAAAAAAGTATAGTTTTAATTATTTTTTTGTTTCGTTTATGTAAACATAATGTTAAATTAAACTTGTAAAAAAACACTATATATGGGATAATATTAAGATAAAATACGATATAATGATTTTTATAAAAAGTAGTATTTAGGAGAATTAACATGAAAGATATTCATAGTATGTTAGACAAGCATCTTGATAAAATCATAAATGTTTGTGAAGATATATATAAAAATCCTGAGCTTGGATATAAAGAGTTCAGAACACGAGAAAAAGTTATTGAAGTTTTAAAAGAAATGGAAATACCATATAAAGATTGTGCTTATACAGGAATTCTTGCAGAGATTGATTCTCAAAAACAAGGACCTCATATAGCTCTTATATGTGAACTTGATGCTGTTCCTACACTTAATCATCCTTTTGCAAATAAAGAAGATAATGCTGCCCATACTTGTGGACATTATGCCCAAATAGGAGTAATGCTTAGTCTTTTTACAGCTTTAAAAGAGGCTCAAACACTAAATGAACTTTGCGGAAAAGTAACACTTGTTGTTACTCCAGCAGAAGAATTTTGTGATATGGATTATAGAAAAAAACTTATTTCAGAAGGAAAAATTTCACATCCATCTGGAAAACAAGAGATGATTTCACTTGGAGTATTTGATGATGTTGATATAGTTCTTTCTTGTCATGCTATGGGTCTTGATATGAACCGTTATCATGCAGAAATAGGTGCAGGACTTAATGGATTTATTGGTAAAAGAATAGTGTTCCATGGACAAGCAGCCCATGCAGGAAGTAATCCGGCAGGTGGTATAAATGCCCTTAATGCTGCAAATCTTGCTATGACAGGTATAAATTTTTTAAGAGAAACTTTTAGAGAAGAAGATGCAATAAGAGTACACTTTGTTATGTCTGAAGGTGGACAAACAGTTAATACAGTTCCTTCAAGAACACAACTTGATATGTATGTAAGAGCAAAAACAGTAGATGCTATATTTGAAACTAATAGAAAAGTTGAAAGAGCCTTAAAAGCAGGGGCATATGCAATAGGTTGCGACCTTGAAATTCAAGATACACCTGGATATTTCCCTCTTCATCAAGATGAAAATCTTACTGAACTTGTAAAAGAACATATTCTTAAATATATGGATAAAGATATGGTTGCACAAGGAACACATGGTTTTGCATCAGGTGATATGGGTGATATTTCAATGATGTGGCCAACAGTTGAAATAGGTGTTGCTGGTTTCGTTGGAACAATGCATGGTGTAGATTTTAAAACAGCTGATTATGAACAAGCTTATAAAGTTCCTGCTCATTATTTTGCAGATACAGTTATTGACCTTCTTTCTGATGGAGGCAAAAAGGCTTATGATATTAAAAAAGAATTTAAGCCTGTTATGACTAAGGAAAATTATCTAAAACTTTTAGATGATTTAAATAAAACAACTATTTATAAGAAGGAGAATGAAGTTTTATGAAAAAAAGATTATTAAGCGTTTTTGCAATCGCTGTAATGACAGTATCAATGCTTGCTGGTTGTGGAAGTAGCACAGATAATAGTGCTGATACAGGAAATAATTCAGCAACTACAGAAGAAGCTGGTGAAAAATTAAAAGTAAGTCTTCTTGTTACAGGTTCATTTGGTGATAAAGCATTTAATGATTCAGCTCAGGAAGGTATGGAAAAAATTAAAGCTGAGTTAAGTGATAAATGTGATGTTGAAATGATAGAGATGGGAAATGACAAAACAAAATTTGAAGGTTCTCTTCTTGATGCTTCAGATTCAGACGCTGATGTAATCATTGTTGGAACATGGGATATGAAAGAAATCCTTGAAACAGTTGCTCCTCAGTATCCAGATAAAAAATATATTATATTCGATACAGATGTTGACTACTCACTTGGACTTGAAAATGTATATTCAATGAGCTACAAACAGAACGAAGCTGCTTTCCTTGCAGGTGTTCTTGCAGCAGGTGTTACAACATCAGATATGGAATTTGCTAATCCTGAAGCTAAAATCGGTTTCATTGGTGCTAAAGATACAGCAGCAGTTATCAATGACTCTGCTGTAGGATATATTGAAGGTGCTAAATTTATGAATCCTGATATTAAAGTTCTTGTATCATATGTAGGTTCATATACAGACTCTGCAACAGCAAAAGAACTTGCTCTTACACAGTATTCAAATGGTGCTGACTGTGTATTTGTTGCTGCTGGTCCTGCTTCTGTTGGTGTTATCGAAGCTGGTGCAGAAAGCCAGAAATATGTTATTGGTGTAGACTCTGACCAGGCGCTTGCTTATGAAGGTAAAGATGAAGCTAATTATATTATATCTTCAGCTATAAAAGGTGTTGGTATAAGTCTTTATAACTCAATTGAAAAAGACCTTGAAGGAACACTTCCTTATGGAACATATGAACAGCTTGGACTTAAAGAAGGTGCAGTGGGTCTTGCAGAAAATGATATTTATACATCAACAGTACCAGAAGATATAAGAGCAAATGTTGATGCAGCTGAAGAAAAAATCTTAAACGGTGAAGTAACAGTAAGTACAGCATACGGAATGGATGAAGCTACATTAGATGGAATAATAAACAGCGTTCAGTAAATTTTGTATTTTAAAGCTGCTGCATAAATGCGGCAGCTTTATTTGATTAATAAAAAATATTTAATGAAAGGAATTCGAATATGGAGCAACATATTATACTGGAAGCACGTAATGTTACAAAAGTATATCCAGGTGGCGTTGTTGCCAATCATAATGTAAATCTTCAAATTATGAAGGGTGAAATACATGCTCTTGTTGGTGAAAACGGTGCTGGAAAATCAACACTTATGAAAATGCTTTTCGGAATGATAAGCCCAACAGAAGGAAGTATTGTTGTTGATGGAAAAGAAATGCATTTTTCTTCTTCAAAAGATGCCATAAAAGCAGGTCTTGGAATGGTTCACCAGCATTTTATGCAAGTACCTTCTATGACTGTTGCAGAAAATCTTATACTTGGTGCTGAAACTGGTACAAGTATAAAAATTGATAGAAAAAAAGCTGTTGAAATTACAAAAGAACTTTCTGAAAACTATAATCTTAAAGTTGATGCAGAGGAAAAAGTTCAAGATATTTCACTTGCTATGCGTCAAAAGCTTGAAATACTTAAGGCTCTTTATAGAGGAGCACATATACTTATACTTGATGAGCCAACAGCAGTACTTACTCCACAGGAAACAGAAGAACTTTTTGAACAGCTTAAACTTTTAAGAGATAAAGGGCATACAATAATATTTATTTCACATAAATTAAATGAAGTAAAAGCCCTTTGTAATCGTATGACAATACTTAGAGATGGTAAAACAATGGGAACATACGATATATCTGACCTTGATGAAAATGAAATCTCACGTCTTATGGTTGGTAGAGATGTAAGTCTTGATATTGAAAAAGATGAAGCTAATTTTGGAAAAACTATATTTTCTGTTAAAAATATTTCTTATACAGACCATTTTGGAAAAACAAAAGTTGATAATGTTTCATTTTCTGTAAAAGAAGGACAAATTCTTGGTATTGCAGGTATTGATGGAAATGGTCAGTCAGAGCTTATAGAAATTATTGTGGGTGTTTTAAAGCAGCAAAATGGAAATATATTTATAAATGGAAATGATATTTCAAATGCTTCTGTACTTAAAAGACAAGAGTCCGGAATTTCTCATGTTTCAGAAGATAGAATGAGATTTGGTACAGCACCAAAACTTTCTTTAGAGGATAATGCTATATCAAAAATATATTATACAGATAAACTTAAAACAAGAGGTCTTCTTGATACAAAGAAAATTAATGAATTTACAAATAAAATACTTAAAGAATTTCTTGTAAAATATGATAATTCAAAACAAGCCATATCTGAGCTTTCAGGTGGTAATGTTCAAAAGGTTGTTGTAGGTAGAGAATATGATTATAGTCCTGACCTTCTTATAATGAACCAACCAACAAGAGGTATTGACGTTGGTGCAATAGAGTTTATACGTAAAAAAATAGTTGAAATGAGAAGTAATAGAAAAGCAATACTTCTTGTTTCTGCAGACCTTAGCGAAATACTTTCATTAAGCGATACAATACTTGTTATGCATGAAGGTAGAATAGTAGGATATATTGAAGATGTTAAAAATACATCAGAAAATGAACTTGGTCTTTATATGCTTGGAGTTAAAGAGGATTCAAAAGAACATATAGGAGGTGCGTATAGTGAATAAGAAATTTACAGCGGTTCGTCTTATTTGTGCTTTTTTAATTGCATTTCTTATAACAGTTGCAATTATATTCTCAATAAGTGAAGAGCCTTTGACAGCTATATCCAATTTATTTTTAGGACCACTTCAATCAAAGAGATATTTCTTTGAAGTTTTTGCAAGTGCAACTCCTATTATGTTTACAGGTCTTGCTCTTGGTCTTGTATTCAAATCAGGTAATTTCTCTATGATTGCAGATGCTTCACTTTATACAGGTGGTGTTATAGCTGCTGCAATAGCTATTTTATTACCTATGCCAATGATAATACACCCAATATTTATATTTATAGTTGCGGCTGTAATAGGTGGTATTATAGGTAGTATACCAGCTATACTTAAAGTAAAATTTAAAGCAAATGAACTTGTTACATCGCTTATGTTTAACTATGTATTCTTTTATATAGGAATATATACTGTAAATACATTTTTTGTAGATAGACAGGCAGGAACTTTTGCTTCATTAAAATATTCACCTACTGCAACATTGGGAAATATGATTTCGGGAACATCTCTTCATTTTGGATTTGTTATTGCAATAGCAGTTGTAATATTTTTATATATACTTTTATATAAAACAAAATTTGGTTATGAAATACGTATATCAGGAAGTAATCCTGAATTTGCTAAATATAGTGGTATAAATACAAGTAAAGTTATAATACTTACACAGGTTATAGCTGGTGCAGTTGCGGGTCTTGGTGGTGCAGTTGAACAGCTTGGTATGTATCAAAGATTTAATTGGCAGGATTCACCTTCATATGCTTGGGACGGTGTTATTATAGCTATACTTTCTGGAAATAATCCTAAATTTGTTCCTTTTGCAGCATTTTTCCTTGCCTATATTCGTGTAGGTGCAGACCTTATGTCAAGACGTTCTGATGTTCAGAATGAACTTGTTTCAATAGTACAAGCTGTTCTTATATTATTTATAACAGCTGAAAGATTTATGGCTGGTTGGAAACAAAGACAGGAAGCTAAAAAAGCATTAAAGGAGGAGGCATAATATGGAGATTTTAAATGATATATGGGCTGCATTAAGTGTGCCGGATTTCTATTTTGCTATGTTCCGTAGTGCAACTCCTGTACTTCTTACAACTTTAGGTGCTATGGTTGCATCTCGTGCCGGAACAAATAATATTGCTCTTGAAGGTACAATGCTTATATCAGCTTTAGTTGGTGTTGTTGTAAGTGCTTTTACACAAAGTGCATGGATTGGATTTTTAGGTGCAGTTTTTGCAGGTTTTGTAATAAGTAATATACTTGCATATTTTGTACTTAAACTTAAATCAAATTCTGTTATATCAGGTATTGCTATAAATACATTTGCATCTGGTGGAACAATATTTGTTTTATATCTTATTACAGGTGAAAAAGGTGCATCAACATCTTTACATTCACTTAAACTTCCAAGTATTAATATACCTATAATACAGGATATACCTGTAATAGGTAAAATACTTTCAGGTCATCATATACTTACTTATGTTGGTCTTATACTTGTTGTTGTAATATGGTATATGTTTAAATATACAAAATTAGGTATGCACATAAGAGCTGTTGGAGAATCTCCAGATGCAGCAGAATCTGTTGGTATTTCTGTTAAAAAGGTAAAATATATTGCACTTGTAATAAGTGGAATTCTTACAGGTATGTCAGGTGCATTCCTTTCTATGGGATATGTAGGTCTTTTCTCATCAGGTATGACTGCCGGTAGAGGTTATATTGCTCTTGCAACACAAGCTATTGCAGCAGGTAATGCAGTTGTAGGTATGTTTGCATCTCTTATATTTGGTTTCTGTTCAAGTCTTGCAAATTATCTTCAATCATCAGGAATACCACTTCAGTTTATACAACTTATGCCATATCTTATAATAATAATAGTATATACATGGTATTGTGCTATGGTTGAGAAAAATAAAATGAAAAGACAGTTTAGCCAAAAGAAAGGGGAGACACATGTAAAATGACAGAACTTCATTTACATCTTGATGGTTCATTAAGACCTAAAACTGTATGGGAATTAGGAAAAGAACAAAATATTGACCTTGGGGCTAAAGATATTGAAGAACTTAAATTTATGATGGAAGTACCAAATGATTGCAAAACTCTTCATGAATGTCTTGAAAGATTTGACCTTCCTCTTAAAGTTCTTCAAACTGCTGATGCTATTGAAAGAGTTTCATATGAAATAGTAGAAGACCTTTCAAAGCTTGGTATTGATTATGCAGAAGTAAGATTTGCACCTCAGCTTTCAATAAATAAAGGTCTTACACAATCAGAAGTTGTTGAAGCAGCAATAAAAGGTGTTAAAAGAGGTATGAAAGATTTTCCAACTATAAAATGTGGTCTTATACTTTGTTGTATGAGAGGGGAAAATATTCAAGATAAAAACCTTGAAACAATAGAGGTTGCTAAAAAATATTTAGGTGATATTGTATGTGCAGTTGACCTTGCCGGTGCAGAATCTTTATATTCAACTGAAATATTTGAAACTGTATTTAAAAAAGCTAATGAATATAATCTTCCAAGAACAATACATGCTGGAGAGGCAGCAGGGGCTGACAGTATAAGAAAGGCTCTTTCATATGGTACAAAACGATTAGGTCATGGTGTTAATGCTATTTATGATAAAGAGCTTATGAAAGAACTTATTGATAATGAAGTTACTCTTGAAGTTTGTGTAACAAGTAATTATCAAACAAAAGTTGTGCAAAGTATTGAAGAACATCCTGTTAAAAAGCTTTTTGATGCCGGTGTAAGAGTTACTGTAAATTCAGATAATATGACAGTATCTTCAACAAATATTCATAAAGAAATAAAAATACTTAAAGAACGTCTTGGTTTTACTGACGAAGATATTAAAAAAATGCAGGAATATGCAGAAGAAGCAAGATTTCTTAAATAATCTAAAAAGAGAAAAGTAGAAATACTTTTCTCTTTTTTTATGTTATAATTATTAAAAAGGTAGGTGTTTACTATGAAAAGAAAACATTATTATTTTTATGGTAGAGTTCAAGGTGTTGGTTTTCGTTATACAATGACATATAATGCGAGAAATCTTGGGCTTACAGGTTGGGTAAGGAATTTATATGATGGAAGTGTTGAGGCTGAAATCCAAGGCAGTGAAGTTCGTATTATGGCACTTATTAAGAAAATGGAAAGCGTACCATTTATAAGAATAGAGTCTATGAAAGTTAATGATATTGATTTAATTGAAGATGAAAAAACATTTGTTGAGAAGTGGTAAAAAAGGGTATCATTGTTGATACTCTTTTTTTATTGTATATAAAAAATAAATATGATATAATATGTACAGTTTAATAAAAATTTTAATGATATTCAAAGAAGAAGGATAATTTCCAACTTTAATGGTATTTTTGAAATTTTATATTCACACAGTTACTGACGTAATTTTTTAAAATTATGAAAGAAGGACGGTGTTTTTTTAATGCGTCCTTTTATGGACGTTTTTTATTTTGAAAGGAGAATTTTTATGGAATACAGAGTTGCTTTAATAGGTATTATGATTGAAAATCCTGATTCTGTTGAATTGCTTAATAAAATTTTACATGATTATGGAAGTTATATAATAGGCAGAATGGGTATACCTTATCATAAAAGAAATGTAAATATAATAAGTATTGCAGTTGATGCACCACAAAATATAATAAGTGCTCTTTCTGGTAAACTTGGTATGCTTGATGGTGTTACATCAAAAACTGTTTATTCAAATATTACTGCTGAGGAATAAAAATGAAAAATTTAATAGATAAACTTGAAAAAGAATGTAAATTATCATTTGATGAGTGGAAAGCTCTTCTAAGTGAAGGTTTTTATGAATGTAGAAATGGTTTAGCAATGCCTTTAGATGGAAATAGCTTGCTTGCATATACATCTAATAAAGCAAGAAAAATAAGTACAGAAGTTTTTGGTAATAAGGTTTATATAAGAGGGCTTATTGAATTTACTAATTTTTGTAAAAATGATTGTTATTACTGCGGACTTAGAAAAAGTAATAAAGAAGTAAAAAGATATAGATTAGATAAAGAAACAATACTTGATTGTTGTAAAAAGGGATATGAGTTAGGTTTTAGAACATTTGTATTACAAGGTGGAGAAGACTTATATTTTAATGATGAAATAATGGAAAGCATAATAAAAGATATAAAGAAAAACTTTAATGATTGTGCTATAACATTATCAATAGGTGAAAAATCAGAAAAGACATATGACTTATTAAAAAAAGCTGGTGCTGACCGTTATCTTTTACGCCATGAAACAGCTGATAAAAGTCATTATGAAAAATTACATCCTGATGATATGAGTTTTGAAAACAGAATTGAGTGTCTTTCTAATTTGAAAAAAATAAAATATCAAACAGGTTGCGGAATAATGGTAGGTTCTCCATATCAAACTATTGAAACAATAGCAAAAGATTTTATGTTTATGGAAAAATTACAGCCTGAAATGGTTGGAATTGGGCCTTTTTTACCTCAACATGCAACACCTTTTTATGATAAAAAAGGCGGAACTCTTGAAGAAACATTATTTATACTTTCATTAACTAGAATTATGCTTAAAAAAGCACTTCTTCCAGCGACAACAGCTCTTGGAACAGTTTATGAAGGAGGAAGGGAATTAGGAATACTTTGTGGTGCAAATGTAGTTATGCCTAATTTATCACCTTTAGGTGTAAGAAAAAATTATCAATTATATGATAATAAAATATGTATGGGTGACGAGGCAGCAGAAAGTGTAAATTCTCTTAGAAAAACAATGGCAAAAATAGGTTATGAAATAGTTACTGAAAGAGGAGATTCTCCTAATTTTAAAATATAATATTAAAGTCTGACGGGAAAGATTATGTTCTGACCCTATGAAGAAAGGAAGAAAATATATGTATAATTATAATCCTAAATCATTAAAAGCAGAGGAGTTTATAAACCATGAAGAAATTATGGAAACTCTTAAATATGCAGAAGAAAATAAGCATAATGAAAAACTTATAAGTGAGATTATTGAAAAAGCAAAATTAAGAAAAGGTCTTAGTCATAGAGAAGCATCTGTTCTTCTTGAATGTGATATTCCTGAAAAAAATCAAGAAATATTTGAGCTTGCAAAACAGATTAAAAAAGATTTTTATGGTAATAGAATAGTTATGTTTGCACCATTATATCTTTCAAATTATTGTGTAAATGGCTGTGTTTACTGCCCATATCATATGAAAAATAAGCATATAGCTAGAAAAAAACTTACACAGGAAGAAATAAAAAAAGAAGTTATTGCACTTCAAGATATGGGACATAAACGTCTTGCACTTGAAGCAGGTGAAGACCCTGTAAATAACCCTATTGAATATATACTTGAAAGCATTAAAACAATTTATAGTATAAAACATAAAAATGGTGCAATACGTCGTGTAAATGTTAATATTGCAGCAACAACAGTTGAAAATTATAAAAAACTTAAAGATGCAGGAATAGGTACATATATACTTTTCCAAGAAACATATCATAAAGAAAGTTATGAAAAATTACACCCAACAGGTCCTAAACATGATTATTGTTATCATACAGAAGCTATGGACAGAGCACAACAAGGTGGTATTGATGATGTAGGTCTTGGAGTACTTTTTGGACTTGAACTTTATCGTTATGAGTTTGCAGGATTACTTATGCATGCAGAACATCTTGAAGCTGTTTTTGGAGTTGGTCCACATACAATAAGTGTACCAAGAATACAGCCGGCTGATGATATTGACCCTTCTGAATTTGATAATGGTATTGATGATGATACATTTGCTAAAATAGTAGCTTGTATAAGAATTTCAGTACCATATACAGGTATGATTATATCAACAAGAGAAAGTCAAAAATGTAGAGAAAGAGTTTTAGGTCTTGGTGTTTCACAAATAAGTGGAGGTTCAAAAACAAGTGTTGGTGGATATTCAACTCCTGAACCAGAATATGAAAATTCATCACAGTTTGATATAAGTGATAATAGAACATTAGATGATATTGTAAAATGGCTTATGGAAATGGATTATATACCAAGTTTTTGTACAGCCTGTTATAGAGAAGGAAGAACAGGTGACCGTTTTATGAGCCTTTGTAAAAGTGGACAAATTCAGAATTGCTGTCACCCAAATGCACTTATGACATTGAAAGAATACCTTATAGATTATGCTTCAGAAGATACTGTTAAAGTAGGAGAGGAAATGATTAAAAAAGAAATTCCAAATATTCCTCTTGAAAAAGTTCGTAATATAGTAAATAAAAATCTTTTAGAAATTGAAAAAGGTAATCGTGATTTTAGATTTTAATTAAGGAGAAAAATTTATGGGGATGAATGAAACACCATCAGGAGAAAGAGTGCATATAGCTTTTTTTGGTAGAAGAAATGTAGGAAAATCAAGTCTTTTAAATGCTGTTACAAATCAAAATATAGCTGTTGTTTCTGATGTTAAAGGCACAACAACAGACCCTGTTTATAAATCTATGGAACTTTTACCAATAGGGCCAGTTATGGTTATTGATACAGCGGGTATTGATGATATAGGAGAACTTGGACAATTAAGAATTGAGAAAACAAAACAGGTACTCAATAAAACAGATATAGCTGTTATTGTTGCAGAAAAAGAAATAACGGATTTTGAAAAAGAAATTATAAATTCTGTAAAAGAAAAAAATATACCTTTTATTATTGTATATACAAAATCTGATATTTATGGTGAAAAACAATGTTTTGAAAATGAAATATGTGTAAGTGCCAAAACAAAAGAAGGTATAAACGAGCTTAAAGAAATGATAGGAAAATTAAAGCCTTCTGAAAACAATAGAAAACTTGTTTCTGATATACTTAATAAAGGTGATATAGTTATACTTGTTGTACCTATTGATAAAGCTGCACCTAAAGGTAGACTTATATTACCACAACAGCAAGTTATAAGAGATTGTATTGAGTGTGGAGCAGTATCTGTTGTATGTAAAGAAACAGAACTTGAACAAATGCTTGATGTACTTGGTGAAAATGTAAAAATGGTAATAACAGATAGTCAGATATTTGGTCTTGTAGATAAAATAACACCTAAAAATATACTTATGACATCATTTTCTGTTATATTTGCAAGATATAAAGGTAATATATATCAAGCAGTTGAAAGTGCAAGAGTTTTAAATAATATAAATGATAATAGTAATATACTTATATCAGAAGGCTGCACTCACCATAGACAATGTGGAGATATAGGAACAGAAAAGTTACCAAATCTTATAAGAAAATTTACTAATTCAAATCCTAATTTTGAATTTACATCAGGAACTGAATTTCCAGATGATATATCAAAATATGATATAGTTATACATTGTGGTGGGTGTATGCTTAATGAAAAAGAAATGAGCAACAGATTATATAAAGCGAAAGAAAAAAATGTGCCTATGACAAATTATGGTACAGCAATAGCATATATGAATGGTATACTTGAAAGAAGTCTTAAACCTTTTGGTATATAAAAATTAATGCAGAGCAATGCTCTGCATTTTTTTATTTATAATAAGTAAATGATATAATATTTGAACTGACTATAAATTATAATAAAAAAATGGTGGATATTATGAAAAAAATAAATAATCTTGGTTCAGATAGTATGGGTGGACTTGTTGTTCGTCTTGCAATACCTTCGATGATAGCACAGTTTATAAATGTTTTATATAGTATTGTTGATAGAATATTTATAGGTAATATTCCAGAAATAGGAGCAATGGCTCTTGCAGGTGTTGGAATATGTGGACCTATTGTAACACTTATTTCTTCTTTTTCAACTTGGATAGGTATAGGAGGTTCACCTCTTATGAGTATTAAACTTGGAGAAAGGAATAAAAAAGCAGCAAGGCATATTATGGCAAATTGTTTTATAATGCTTATAATAATGTCAATTATAATAACGACAATATTATTTATATTTAAAAATAAATTGCTCATGTTTTTTGGTGCAAGTGAAAATACATTTCCTTATGCAAATACTTATATGTCGATTTATATTTTGGGAAGCATTTTTGCAATAGTATCAATGGGTATGAATTCATTTATAATATGTCAGGGATTTTCAAGAGTTGCAATGATTACTGTTGTAATAGGTGCAGTAAGCAATATTATACTTGACCCAATATTTATATTTGTTTTTAATATGGGAGTTGCTGGTGCGGCTATTGCTACAGTTATTTCTCAAATGATTTCTTGTATATTTGTATTGTGGTTTCTTTTTGGTGACTATCCTCCTATTGGTATTACATTTAGAGGATATAATATTGAAATAATGAAAAAAGTACTTATTGTAGGCTTTTCTCCTTTTGTTATAATATCTCTTGATAGTGGTCTTATAATAGCTATGAATATGGCACTTCAATATTATGGTGGTGCAGGATATGGAGATATGCTTGTAACTTGCCATACTATTGCCCAAAGTTTCTTTTTAATGGTTACGTTGCCTATGGCAGGTATCACAGGTTCAACACAACCTATATTAGGATTTAATTATGGTGCTGGAAATATTAAGAGAGTTAAAGAAGGGCAGAAATATACTTTGATAGTATGCTTTGTATTTACAACTATAATGATGATTATAGCTCATTTGTTTTCACCTTATTTTGTAAGACTTTTTACAAATGACAAAATATATATGGAGCTTTCTGTAAAAGCTATAAAGATATTTACGCTAATGATAATTCCTCTTGCAGTACAATATACTGTAGTTGATGGATTTACAGGAATATCAGCAGTAAAGTTTGCTATAAGTTTATCTATTTTTAGAAAATTATTATATTTTATATCTATGATAATTTTCCCAATATTTTTTGGTATTGAAAATATATTTTACGCAGAGCCTGTTGTAGATGGTATAAGTTTTTTATGTTCTACATTTGTATATTTTAAAGTTATGGGAAAAATACTTGAAAAAAGAGAAAATTTATTAAATTCAAAAAGAATATGAAAAAATATATTATTATGGTAAAATATACACATAAAAATAATTTTATGTGAGGTGATAACATGAAGCAGCATAGATTTTGGGCGTGGGCAGCTGTATTTTGTATGTTTATGGTTATGATTACAGGATATAAACACAAATAATAAATAAAAAGGCATCTTTAAAGATGTCTTTTTATTTTTAAGTATATTTAGGAGGTATATTTATGGTTAACGATATTATTACTGTTGCTAAAAGAGATAATAATAAAAAAAGAAAATTTCTTTTAGTTAATAAAATACAAGGAAAACATGTACCTGTTTCACCTAAAAAGTCTTTAGAATTTTTTGATAAGCTTTATCAAAATATTAAATATAAATTTCAAAATGAAAATATTTTAGTTATAGGTTTTTCTGAAACAGCTACTGCAATAGGTTCAAGACTTGCAATAAATTTAGGCTGTAATTATATACAAACAACTAGAGAATATAAAGAAGGTATAAAATATATATATTTTTCTGAAGAGCATAGTCATGCAGAAGAACAAAAATTAGCTTTTAGTGATATTGATAATATAAGTAAAAATATTGATAGAATAGTATTTGCAGAAGATGAAATAACAACAGGAAAAACAATTTTTAATATAGTTAATATAATAAAAAACTCTTTTTCTGATAATAACAATAAAATTAAATTTACAGCGGTATCAATACTTAATGGTATGAGTGATGAAGCCATAGAAGAATTTAAAAGTAATAATATAGATTTTTGTTATCTTTATAAAATAGATAATAGTAGTCGTGATGAAGAAGTCGAAAAATATAAATATGATGGAAAGTATTTTGATAAAATTAAATATGAAAATCAAAAATATAATGAATTAATATTTAAAGGAATGAAAGACCCTTCTCATATTATGATTGATAGTAAAGAGTATAATAAAATATGTTTTGAACTTTCTGAAAATATAATTAAAAATATAGATTTATCAAAATATTCAGATATACTTGTACTTGGTACGGAAGAGTTTATGTATCCACCAATGTTTGTTGGAAATGAAATATCAAAGCTTAATAAAAATGTATTTTTTCATGCAACAACAAGAAGCCCTATATGTGTAAGTAGTGAAAAAGAATATCCCCTTAATAAAAGATATTCTCTTTCAAGTTTTTATGATAATAAAAGAAATACTTTTATATATAACTTAAAAAAATATGATTGTGTTATTATAATTACAAATTCACAAACTCCATTATCAGAAGGCTGTGAAAATATAGTTTCTGCATTGTATAATGAAGGTTGTGAAAATATATATGTTGTAAGGTGGTGTTAATATTGAGAAGTAGTTATAATAAAGAAGATGTAGAAATATTACTTAAGGATATAACAGGGCTTGTTGTACCACAGCCAACAGAGGAAAGAGAGAAACTTATACAGTCAGGTCGTCATTATAGTGAAATGCTACCAATAGAGTATTCTCCTTCTGAAAAATATATTGAAGCATATTATAATGCCCTTGAAAACTATGGAAAAGCTGTTGCAAATGCTGTTGGTGTTCTTTCTGATAAAATATATAGCAAAAAGGGTAAAGAAGTTGTACTTGTATCTCTTGCAAGAGCCGGAATACCTGCCGGTATACTTATAAAAAGATATTTTAAATTTAAGTATAATTGTGATATAAAACATTATGCCATATCAATAATACGAGGTAGAGGTATTGATAAAAATGCTATTAAATATATTATTGAAAGACATAATGTTAAAGATATACTTTTTGTTGATGGGTGGATTGGAAAAGGTGCTATATTAAATGAACTTAAAAAATGTGTAAAAGACTTTGAAGGGCTTTCAGATGATTTAGCAGTAATTGCTGACCCAGCTAATATTACAAATTATTATGGTACAAATGAAGATATACTTATACCAAGTTCATGTTTAAATTCAACTGTTTCAGGTCTTATAAGCAGAACGTTTTTAAGAGATGATATCATAAGAGAAAATGACTTTCATGGTGCTGTTTATTACGGAGAGCTTAAAGATAAAGATGTTTCTTATGAATTTATAGAAAACATTGAAAAATATTTTCAAAAAGATAATATTATACATAAAAATATATATAACTCAAAAGGTATAGATGAAGTTTTAAAAATACAAAATAAATATAATGTTTCTGATATAAACTTTATAAAACCAGGAATAGGAGAAGCCACAAGAGTTCTTTTAAGAAGAGTTCCTTGGAAAATTATTATAAATGAAAATAATAAAAATGATAGTGAATTAAATCATATAATACGTCTTGCAGAAGAAAAAAATGTTAATATTGAATATGATTTGATAGGTAATTATAAAGTTTGTGGAATAATAAAAAATATGGGTGATATATAAAAAGACGGCTTTTGCCGTCTTATTTTATTCCATAATAATCTCCAAGAACAATTATTTTTTTAGCCCAGTTGGAATGGGTTTTTATTTCGTTCATTCTTTCTTCTTCTGTACTTTTTGAAACTAGCTTATTTTTTGACATATCCCAATTTAATATGCTTTTTGCATCATTATAATCTGATTTTGAAACTTTTAATCCTTCATTTATTATAGATATTTGATTAGGGTGAATACAGGTTTTTCCTATAAAACCATTTAAAGTATCAAGTTCAATTTCCTTTTCAAGTCCCTTTTTCCATTGGTCATTAATTCCGGAAAAATAATCCCAAACAACTCCGGATATAACGTACTCTCTTCCGAAAACTGTGTATATATCACCTAAAATATTGTTTATTGATGAAATATCATATATTGTTTGATAGCTATTTCTTCTTAATCCAAGATTATGGCATATATCATTTCCACCAATTCGTATATTAAGAACTAAATTATGTATGTTATCAAGTTTTTGTTTTAATTTATAAAGATTAGATATTCTTTTTTCTATGTCTAATATAAAACCATTTTCTATAATAGGCATAATATAAATTTTTTTATCTAAATTTTTATTTATATTTTCTATTTCTTTAATATATTCATCTGCATTATTAGGAGAAAATTTTGGAGCAACAAATCCTGTAAGTATATGAGATGTATTTTTTAACATATTGAATATTTTTGAAATCTGCAAAGGGTTTCTTACTCTTATAAATATTTTAGGCATAAAAAATGTGCTTTCTGATAATTCTTTATTTAAAATAGAAAATATATTAACAATATTTTTTTCTCCCATTTCAACAGCATCATCATTTATAGAGTCTTCAAGACATAAACATAAAGAATATTTTTTACCCCAAATTTCATTTTTTATATTATATGGAACATTTGTATTTATAGCAGGGCTATAAAGAAGTGCCCCAACAGTATAACCTTCATTCAATATTTTATTCATATTTTTAACACTCCCTGATTTATTAAGATATATATTATATCATTTTGCATATAAAAACAACTATATTTGTGTTAAAATTAATTATAGTTATATAATAAGTAGGTGATATATGTGAATTATGATATACGTATGAATGTTATGAATATAAATTCTATAAAATCATTTGCTGGAGTAAAAGGCAGATTTTTTTATAATACAAAAGATGTGTATTTTACAGAAATAAGTGGAGTTGACAAAGGTGAAGAGCTACTTAAACAAATATATGATATGGATAATATGTTTATAGGCAAACAAGGGTATATTAGAGTAAATGGTTTTGAAAATAATATTTCTTATGATGATATAAATTATTATTCAAATTCATATGAAAATAATAGTTATTCTATTAAATATAACATGGACAATGAACTTAAAAATGTTTATATAAACGGAATTAATAATATTAAAAAAATATTTACCAACAATACACCTAATGCTAATAACACTATTTTAAAAAATTTTATTATAAAAATAATGTATTGGAG
>DXZA01000010.1 GCA_019415525.1 Tyzzerella sp.
ATTTATAACATAGATTTTATATATTATTTGCACAAAAATAACATACTTAACATAATATTAAAAAAACTATTTAAAAACTTGCATATAAAGACTTTTAATAGCAAAATAGTATATTGAATAAATTATAGAAAGGAAAATACAAAATGTTTACAAAAAAAGATATTATAAAACTTATAATACCTCTTATAATTGAACAAGTGCTTATTATGACAATAGGTATGGCAGATACTATAATGGTTGCAGGAGTTGGAGAAGAGGCAGTTTCTGCTGTTTCCATTGTTGATTCTATAAACATACTTCTTATAAATGTATTTACAGCACTTTCAACTGGTGGTGCTGTTGTTTCAGCTCAATTTCTAGGAAGACGTGATACTAAAAATGCTTCTGTTGCTGCAAAACAACTTTTGTTTGTTTCAGCTGGCTTTTCTCTTACTATAATGGCAATATGTCTTTTAGGTAATTCTTTTATACTTCATACACTTTTTGGCAATATGGACGAAAGAATAATGCAAGATTCTATGGTATATTTTAAAATCTCAGCATTATCATATCCTGCTTTAGCTCTTTATAATTCAGGTGCAGCTATATTTCGTTCCATGGGTAACAGCAAAGTTTCTATGGTAAATTCTCTTATAATGAATATAGTAAACATATCTGCAAACTATACATTTATATACATACTTGATATGGGTGTTGCCGGTGCTGCTTTAGGTTCACTTATTGCTCGTACTGTTAGTGCAGTTTGTGTATTAACTCTTTTAAAACTTTCTAAAGGAGATATTCAAATTAAAAAATTATTTAAATTTGATATAAATATACTTGTAATAAAAAATATACTTTCAATAGGTATACCAAACAGTATTGAAAACAGCATGTTTCAAATAGGTAAAATTCTTGTACAGGGTCTTGTAGTATCTTTTGGAACATCTGCTATTGCCGCAAATGCTGTATCAAGTAGTATTGCAAATATAGCTATAATACCAGGAATGGCAGTTGGACTTGCTATGATTACAGTTGTCGGTCAATGCGTTGGTGCTGGAGATTTTAATCAAGCAAAAAAATATATTAAAATGCTCACTCTTATTTCTACACTTTCAATGGCTACAATAAATATAATAATCGCTTTCTCATCACCATTTATTATTGCTGTATATAAACTTACAGAAGCAACAGCTGCAACAACTCAAAAAATTATAATATATCACAGTATATGTGCAATATTTATATGGGCAATTTCATTTACTTTACCACATGGTCTTCGTGCCTCTAACGATGTTAAATTTACAATGGTTGTTGCAACTATTTCAATGTGGGTATTTAGAATAGCCTTTAGCTATATTTTAGGTAAATATATGAATATGGGTGTATTTGGAATATGGGTAGCTATGACAATTGATTGGCTTTTTAGAGCCATAGTATTTAGTATACGATATTTTAGTGGAAAATGGCAAAAAAAGGCTTTTATATAGTATTATAAGAAATAAATTGAATATAATAATATTTTATGGTATTATATATGTAATTTTGTTTTTTAACATACAAAAATATAATAAAGGGGTGTATTTATGGAAGGAATTAATGTAGGGATGCTTTCTCTTCTTCCTCCAATTATAGCTATTGGTCTTGCTCTTGCTACAAAAGAAGTAATATCATCTCTTATAATTGGTATTATTTCAGGTACATTTATTTATGCTACTCATACAACAACAGGGTTTATAAATGTATCAGTAAAAACAGCTGATGTAGCAATGACTCTTATGGCTCAAAAACTTGCTGATAATACAGCAATAGTTTTATTCCTTGCAATGCTTGGTGCTCTTGTTGTTGTTATAACAAAAGCCGGTGGCTCAAGAGCATATGGAAACTGGGCAAGTACAAAAATCAAAACTCGTGTTGGAGCATCTTTAGCTACTTCTGCTCTTGGTGCTTTAATATTTATCGATGACTACTTTAACTGTCTTACAGTTGGTACTGTTATGCGTCCAGTTACAGACAAACACAGAATATCACATGCAAAGCTTGCTTATCTTATAGATGCAACAGCAGCTCCTGTATGTATTATTGCACCAGTATCATCTTGGGCAGCTTCTGTTATATCACAGATGTCCGATACAGGTCTTAATGGTATGGAATCATTTATACAATCAATACCATTTAACTTTTATGCTTTACTTACAATAGCAATGATAATTATACTTTCTTGTACTCAGCTTGACTTTGGTCCAATGGAAAAATTTGAATATCATGCAAAAGAAACAGGTGACCTTGATTTTATTCAGAACGGTTCTAGAGTATCTACTATGGCTGATGAAATGAGTAACCTTAGAATATCAGAAAAAGGGCGTGTATTTGACCTTTTAATACCTATTTTTGCACTTATAATATTCTCTATATTATCTATGCTTTATGTTGGTGGATATTTTGAAGGTGGTATGACAATAGCAGATGGTTTTGGTAATACAAATGCTGGTCCTGCCCTTGCTCTTAGTAGTTTTGCTTCTCTTATAGTTGCATTTTTATTATTTGTGCCTAGAAAAGTTCTTGGATTTAGAGAATTTATGGAAGGTATCGGTGAAGGTGTAAAATCAATGTGTGGTGCTATAATAATACTTACACTTGCTTGGACAATAAGTGGTGTATGTCGTGACCTATTATGTACAGGAACATATGTAGGTGATGTAGTTGCTCACTCAAATATGCCTACAATGCTTATACCTGCAATAATATTTGTTGTTGCTGGTTGCTTAAGTTTCTCTATGGGTACATCTTGGGGTACATTTGGTATTCTTATACCTATTATTGCTGAAGTTTGTGCAAAAGTTGCTCCTGAACTTACAATAATTTCACTTGCAGCAACACTTGCTGGTTCTGTTTTAGGTGACCATTGTTCTCCTATATCAGATACAACAATACTTTCTTCAGCAGGTGCTTCTTGTAACCATATTGACCATGTTTCAACACAAATTCCATATGCAGTACTTGTTGGTGCTTGTTGTTTAGTAGGTTATATAGTAGCAGGTATAACAAAAAGTCTTATACTTTCACTTGGAATATCATTTATACTTCTTATTGTTTTACTTGTTATTCTTCATAGAGCATCAGATAAAAAACTTGGTATAAAGGAATAACAATATAACCATAACGCAGGAATATTCCTGCGTTTTATTTTTTAACATAAAAAAGGTGGTGAATTGTAGTTGAAAAAAATATTAAAATTTTTAACAGGAAGACTTTTTATAGTAGGTTCAGCAATACTTATTCAGCTTTATATAATTTATTCTATGTTATGGGGTTTAACTACCTATTCTTATCATTCTCAAATATTCTTTATTTTAATAAGTATAATTATATTATTATGGATTATAAATAATGACTCTAATCCATCAACAAAATTACCTTGGATTGTTCTTATACTGATTTTTCCTTTGTTGGGTGCCATATTCTATATAATATTTGGAAAACATAGACATAGAAAATCATATCGTATAAAAATGGAAAACTCTAATAATAAATTTATAGAAAATGCTGAACAAAATGATGATACGATTAATGAAATAGCAAATGAAAATTTAGCTATTTCAAACATTTCAAGATACATATATAATTATGCTTGGTTATCTCCTTTTAAAAATACAGAAACCACATATCTCTCTCCAGGTGAAGTAAAATTTGAATATATGCTTAAAGAACTTAAAAAAGCTGAAAAATTTATATTTATGGAATACTTTATAATAGAAGAAGGTAAAATGTGGAATAGTATACTTGATATACTTATAGAAAAAGCAAAAGCAGGACTTGATGTAAGAGTTATGTTTGATGACCTTGGCTGTATAGGCACATTACCATATAAATATAATAAAAAGCTTGAAAGCTTAGGTATAAAATGTGAAATATTTAATCCATTTACTCCAAAAGTATCCAGAGCTGTTAATCATAGAGACCATAGAAAAATAACTGTAATAGATGGAAAAGTTGCATTTAATGGTGGTATAAATCTTGCTGATGAATACATAAATGAATACGAAAAACATGGTCATTGGAAAGATGCTGCTATAATGGTTAAAGGAGAGGCTGTTTGGGGATATACACTTATGTTTCTTCAAAGTTGGAATTTCTATAAAAATGAAGATAGGGATTTTAGAAAATTTAGATGTAAAACAGATAATAAAACAGATGGATTTATACAACCATTTATGGACTCACCTCTTGATGGTGAACTTGTATCAGAAACAGTATATATAAATATAATAAACACAGCTTGTAAGTATGTTTATATTAATACACCATATCTTATAGTAGACCATGAAACAGTTACAGCTCTCACAATGGCTGCAAAAAGAGGTGTTGATGTTAGAATAGTAACACCTCATGTACCGGATAAAAAATTTGTTCATCTTATTACAAGAGCATATTACTCAGTACTTATAAATGCAGGTGTAAAAATATATGAATATACTCCAGGATTTATGCATTCAAAAACATTTGTTGCTGATGATATTATGGGAGTTGTTGGTACAATAAATCTTGATTACAGAAGTCTTTATCATCATTTTGAATGTGGTACGTTTATTTATAATGCAAAGTGCCTTAATGATATTAAAAAAGATTATATTGATACTTTAAAAGTATGTACACCTATAACTTCTGAATTTTGTACAAATGTATCTTTACCAACAAGACTTGCAAGAGCATTACTTAGAATATTTGCTCCTCTTATGTAAAATAAAAAGTTTCGGATATTTTTAAAAATCCGAAACTTTTTTATTTTTAACCTATACCTTTATATATAAAACTTAATACAACAACTGCTGCTGCAAGAAATACATATATGTACTTAGCTGTAAAACAGAATATACTTCCAACATGTTTTTTTGCTCCAATAGCAAGTTCATCACCAATTTTCTTTGGACCAAGAACCCAATAAATCATAGTTGAACAAAGTACTGCTCCAATAGGTACAATATATATTGTTATAATATCCATCCATTTTCCCATGTATGGTTCATATTCAATAAATAATCCTACTACAAATGAAATTAAACCTACTATAAATACAGCATGATTTCTCTTTAATTTTATGTGAGTTTGTGCTGCTTCAGAACAAACCTCAAACATATTCATAAGTGATGTAAGACCTGCAAAAAGTACAGATATAAAGAACATACAACCAAAAAGCTCACCCATTGGCATTTGAGCAAAAACCTTAGGAAGTGTTATAAACATAAGTGGTGGTCCTGATGCAGGGTCAAGTCCAAATGCAAATACAGCAGGTATAATTGCAAAACCAGATATAAGTGCTGCACAAGTATCAAGTAAAGCTGTTATTAATGCTGAATGAACTATATCTTCTGATTTACTTAAATAACTTCCATATATAATCATACCAGAACCTGTTATTGAAAGAGAGAAAAATGCTTGTCCCATAGCCATAATCCAAGTTTCAGGATTTAAAACATATTCCCATTTAGGTATAAGTAAATATTTATAACCTTCTATTGCTCCCGGTAAAAATGCAACTCTTATTGCAATAATAACAAAAAGTATGAAAAATGCAGGCATCATAAATTTATTTATTTTTTCAATACCTTTTGTAACACCACCAATAAGAAATATTATTGTCATAAGTACTACACATAAATGCCATGGTATACTTCCAAAAGCACCTGTTATTTCACTGAAATATTCAGTTGATTCTTTTGCCATCATAGCTCCTGTACCAGAACCAACAGCAAATCTTAATACCCAACCAACTATTATTGCATAACCTATTGCAATTCCAAGAGAACCAAAAAGAGGTATCGCTCCTAAAAATTTACCGCCCTTTTTACCCTTTGATTTCATTGCATAATCATATGAACCAATTGGACCTGTACCTGTAAGACGACCAAAGGCAAACTCTCCTGAAAGTCCAACCCAACCAAATAATGCTACAAATAAAAAATAAATAATAAGAAATGTAGCACCACCATATTGTCCTACTCTGTACGGGAACATCCATATATTACCCATACCAACTGCTGAACCAACAGATGCAAGTATGAATCCCAGCTTACTTCCAAACTGTCCATTTACTGAGCCACTGCTGTTACTCATAAAAAACCCTCCATATCTTTTTATAATAGCAAAATATTACACTTTAAACTGTAACAGTTTAAAGTGTAGATATATACTATATTAGGTTAAATATAAAATTATTTCAATAGTAAAATCAAATTTTATGATTATTTTCGTTCAAAATATTTTTATATTCAATTATTCTTTCATATGGATTTTCACATTTCATAAATTCTGACATAACAGCAATACCATAAGCTCCCATTTTCATAACTTCAGGTATTTTTTCAATACTTATACCACCTATGCCATAGACTGGTATTGAAACACTATTACATATTTCTTCTAAATATTGAAGTCCTCTTCCCTCAATACCTTTTTTACAATCTGTATTATATATATGACCTGCTATAATATATGATGCTTTAAGCTCTTCTGCTTTTATAGCCTCTTCCTTACTATGTACAGATACACCTATATTTTCAAAAAAATCTAAATCATTTCTTTTTTCACAAAATAATGAAAAAGGCAAATGTATATTTTTAATTCCTAATTCTATTGCTGATTTAATATTAGTATTAACAGAAAGCTTTGTGTTATATTTTTTACATATTTCAAAACACTTTTTTGCCAAAATATTATATTCATCAATTTTTATATCTTTTTCTCTAAGTATAAAAAAATCAGGTTGTGCTTTTGCTATTTGCTCTACTCTTTCAAAAAAATCACCATTTGAAATACTTCTTTGAGAAATTGATATAATCATAAAATCACTTCCTTATACCCTTACATAATCTGTATATACAGGCTGAAGTCCATGACATTTTATTGAAGAAATAACTTCATCAACACTTCTTGGGTCAGAAATTTCAAACTGCTCATCGCCTTTTTCTTCTTCTGCATGTCCACCAACACCAACACTTACACCTGCTGAAATCTTTGTAGCAACTACGCCTATTACATTATCCCTAAAGCCTTGTCTTTCTCTTGTGGATATAGTCATTCCAGCAAATGGAAGAAAAAGTCTTAATGCACACATAACCTGTAAAAGCTGTGGTTCATGTACATCTTTAGAATTATTTTCATAATTATTTATATAAGGTCTTAATCTAGGTACAGAAAATGATATTTCAGCATGTGGATATTTTTTCTGTATTAATGAGGCGTGCATTCCTGTTGCAAATGCATCTTTTCTAAAATTATCAAGTCCAAGTAATGCTCCAAAGCCTACTCCTCTCATTCCACCTTGTATTGCTCTTTCTTGAGCATTAAATCTATATTCATAAACTTTTTTAGGACCACTAAGATGAACTTCATCATATTTAACTGTATTATAAGTTTCCTGATATACACTTACAAAGTCTGCACCTTTTTTATGTAAATATTCATATTCATCAGAATCCATAGGATATACCTCTATACCTATTGTAGAAAAATATTTTTTGGCAAGTTCAACAGCCTCTCCAATATATTCAACACTTGAATGATATTTTGATTCTCCTGTAAGTATAAGTATTTCTTTAAGTCCTGTTTTTGCTATAGCTTGAAATTCTTTATCTATTTCTTCAAGTGTAAGTTTTCCTCTTGTTATTTGATTTTTACAATTAAAGCCACAATATACACAATTATTTACACAATAATTTGCAATATATAAAGGTGTAAAAAGAGTTATACTATTACCAAATTGTCTTCTTGTTTCTTTTTTAGCTTTTTGTGCCATTTGTTCAAGATATTTTATTGCAACTGGTGAGAGAAGAGCTGCAAAATCTCTTTCATCAATAGAATCTTTAGCCAAAGCTTTTTCAACATCTAATTCTGTAAATTTATCAAAATCATATTTATTATATTTCTCAAGAACTTGTTCCATTATAGTTTTTTCCATAGTTTTATACCTCCAAAAAACCTGTAAGAGGTGATGAAGCCTCTCCTTCATAGTCAAGAACTCGTCCAAGACCTGAAAGATAAGCTTTTCTTCCTGCTTCTACTGCCATTTTAAAAGCTCCTGCCATTTCTACAATATTTCCTGCTGTTGCAACAGCTGTGTTTGCAAGTACTGCCGCTGCTCCCATTTCCATAGCTTCGCAAGCCTGTGATGGTGCA
Source organism: Tyzzerella sp. (assembly GCA_019415525.1). Taxonomy (GTDB): domain Bacteria; phylum Bacillota; class Clostridia; order Lachnospirales; family Anaerotignaceae; genus Fimicola. The sequence continues at coordinate 8,155 of DXZA01000010.1, forward strand.
CCTATACCTGCATCAACAATAATAGGAAGTTCAATTTCATCAATAAGCATTTTTATAAAATCTTTTGTTCTAATACCTTTATTACTTCCTATTGGTGCTGCAAGAGGCATTACAGCAGCTGCTCCGGCTTTAACAAGTTTTCTAGCACAATTAAGGTCAGGATACATATATGGAAGTACAATAAATCCTTCACTTGCAAGAATTTCTGTTGCTTTTACAGTTTCTTCATTGTCAGGCATAAGATATTTACTATCATTTATAACTTCTATTTTTATAAAATCACCACAACCTAATTCCCTTGCAAGTCTTGCAATTCTTACAGCTTCATCAGCTGTTCTTGCACCTGATGTATTTGGTAAAAGTGTTATATTTTTAGGTATAAAATCAATGATATTACCTTGTCCTGCCATATTTGCACGTCTTATAGCAAGAGTAACCATTTCTGTTCCTGAAGCTTCAACAACATCTTTCATTTTTGAAAGTTCAAATTTTCCTGTACCTAAAAAAAATCTTGAATTAAATTCTTTATTACCAATTATAAGCTTATCTTCCATTATATTCATTCCTTTCATTATACTTCACAAATTCCAAGTATTAATCTTAATACCATATTCGATTGATGACTTGCACATATATTCACACGTGGAGCCATAAGACCTCGTCCTTCTTGTGATTCATATACCCCATCACCACAAATATATAAATTTTTAAATTTTTTAATTGTTTTTATTATATTTGAACTTTCATATCCAGCCATACCTGACGAAGCAACTATTTTTTTATTAGGCATATATTCCATAACTGTATTTACAAGTTCTGCTTTACATATAGGATTATCAAAAGCCTCACAAATAATTTCATAGTCTTTCAAAATTTCAACTATATTATTTTTATCAATATAAATATTTTTAACATCAACATCTATATAAGGATTTATATCATTAATTTGCATTTTTAATGCTTCCGTTTTATACAATCCTAAGTGCTTTATATAATAATTTTGTCTATTTAAATTACTTGGTTCAACAACATCAAAATCTATAAGCAAAAGTTTTCCTACACCTGTTCTAGCAAGCATAATAGCTATATTTGAACCTAGTCCCCCAAGACCACATATTGCAACATTTGCTTTTTTAACTTTTTCATATACAAAAGGTGTATGTCTTGACATCATCATATACTCCAAAATATCTTTTGAAGGCATTACACCTTTTTTTAACATAGTTATCATATCTCCATTTTTTAAAACTTTATTTTCATTTGTCTGAAAACCATTGAGTATAATAACATCTGCATCATAATAATATTTTTTTTTAAATTCAAAAAGAGTTATTCCATCTTTTTCTAAAACTTCTTTACCATTAAAAATAATATTCAACTTTATCAGCCTCCTCCTACAAAGCTGACAACTTCCATAGTATATTCATTTTTTAAAACTGTATCTTTATACTGACTTTTAGGAATAATATCACCATTAAGCTCAACAGCTATTTTAAGAGTATCGTATCCTTGCAATATTAAAAAATCATATAATAAAATATTATCCTTTATTTCAATATTTTCGCCATTAACTTTCACTTTTCTCATCTCCTTTTATAAAATAAAAAAGACTTTTCCAAACATAGGAAAAGTCTTTAAAAATCTTAAACATGATAAAAAAACTATATCATTAATCAAAGAAACTCCCTACGTAGGCACTAACCTTACAGGTTCAATGAGTAAGAGGACAACACCTCACTCTCAGCTGATTTAATCAGCTCCCCAGTTCTAAAAATATATTAAATTTATACTGTGATTATATGACCTAAAATTAATAAAGTCAATAAAAATTTTATTAAAAATTATTTTTTATTAATTAATTTATACATAATAAAACGCTTTTTATACTTTAAATATGCACTTTTTGATATATTATTAATTATAGAAATATTTCCAATTGAAGAAGCTATTCCTGCTATCATAATCCCTTGAATAATTTTTGTACCACAAACAGATTTCGATACTATTTTAGATATTTCATATTCCATATCTTTTAATGTTGTAGTAATATTTTTTCCTGTTTCTATAGATTTTGCAATATCATCGCAAAACAAAGAATATTTTTGTTTTTGTGAAGTTTCACAAAGAGCAAATCCTATTATTGAAAGTACAAAAATCTTTTCACATTCTTTTTCATATGAATATCCATATTTTAAAGCAGTAGTATAAATAACTCTTAACATCTCACCAACAAAAACAGGTATATCAGGCATACCAACACCAAAAGTTCCTAATGCAACACTTTTTATACCTGTTAATACAGAAGATATATTATTAGAAAATTTGACTGATTTATCAAATTTTCTTAATGTTTTTTTAGTTTTTTTCAAATTAAATTCTTCTTTATTCTTTATATATTCATTTTTTGATTTTTCTTTAGAATATGTTTTTTCTATTACATCAATACCTTCTTCAAATATAAACTCAAAAGCAGATTGAAAAACGGCCTCTGTCATTATTTGAACTTTTTCTGGTGTTTTATTTTCTATAATATTATTAAAAAGCTCTCTTTCATTTTTCATAAATTGTGAATGTTTATTTTGTATAAATTTTGCCTCTTCCTTTAATAAAATATTTAATTCCTTTTCCTTTAATGTCATAATACCACCTCTAAAAAAGGCAGAGTTTATAACTCTGCCAAAATAATACTTTTATATAAATTCTATAAAAGGTACTCTCCTTAATTCTTCCTTGAGAACAGAATTTATTCTTCTAAATTCTTTGTTCATTTTACAATGTTTTCCATCACTATTATGAACACAAGAAACACCATCTTTAAGACATAAGTTTACACTATTATAGTCTGATTCATTTTCGATGGCCATAAGAATATCATACATTGTAAGAGTATTAAGGTCTGCCTCAAGACAATATCCTCCACCTGCACCTCTTATTATTTTTATAATATTTTTTTCGCTTAATTTTTTAAGGATTTTATATGCAAACTGAATAGGTATATTTTCAATTTCACATATTTGTTTGATATTAAGTCTTTTACCTCCTGACAATGCTCTTACAGTACGCATTGCATAATCTGTTTCTCTTGTTATAAGCATACATACACCTCAAATATTACTTTATTACTATTGTTTCAGGTATACCACCTTTATATTTTAATGGAAGTTCTCCCTGTATAAGAGGATATAAATAGTCTATAAGTTCTTGCTTTACATCATTGCCTTCTTCATTTATCCATTCTAAAGGAACTTGCTTCACTTTATTAGCAATTTTTGATATATCAACAAAGTCAACTTCAACTTCATATCCATTTTTTTCACTTCTTAAAAACACACCAACTTTTCCTTCTCCGCCTTCTGTAACAAATTTAGCTGTTTCATAACCAATAAGCTTTGACTCTTCTATATCTGTTTTACTAGCTATATGTGCAGCACATCTTTGCATAAGAGAAAGCTCTATACTTCGAACTTTACATCCAATTTCTCTTTTTACGATATTTTTTAGAACATATCCTACTCCTGCTAATTCAACATGCCCAAAAGCATCTTTTTTTCTGTCACCAACTTCTGCAATATATCTACCTTCAGCATTTTTTACGCCTTCACTTACAGCAACTATTATAGTTTTCTTTTCAGATATTTTTTTCTTTACATCATTAACAAATTGGTTTATATCAAAAGGTCTTTCACACAAATATATTAAATCTGGAACATGATGACCATTTGTTCTGGCAAGACATGAAGCAGCAGTAAGCCAACCAGCATCTCTTCCCATAATTTCTACAATATTAACAGTAGGTACAGCATAAACATCTCCATCATATCCAAGCTCTGATATTGTTGTTGCAATATATTTTGCAGCAGAACCAAATCCTGGAGTATGGTCTGTTTCACAAAGGTCATTATCTATTGTTTTTGGAGCACCCATAACTTTTATGTCATCAATACCCTTATACCTACAATATTCAGAAACTTTATATACAGTATCCATAGAGTCATTTCCACCTATATATATAAAATATCCTATATTATATTTACGTAAAATGTCAATAAGTATTTTATATTCACTTTCATCCTCTTTATAGTCTGCAAGCTTCTTTCTACAACTACCTAAGGCAGCTGCAGGTGTCATAGCAAGAATGTCAAGTTTTTCTTCTGTATCAAGTATAGGATTAAGTTCTTTTATATAGCCTTCAAGTATGCCTTTTATACCATGAAAACCTCCATAAACTTTATCAATCTTTTCACTTTTAAAAGCAAACTTACAGATTCCTGCTAATGTAGCATTTATTGCGGAAGAAGGGCCTCCTGATTGTGCAACTATTAAATTTTTCATAATTGTATTATCTACCTTTCGCATTGATGTTATTGATAAAAATATGATTACTAGCATTTTACATTATAACACAAAAATATACACTCTGTTAATAAAATTTAGAATATCTTGTCTGACAAAATAAATAAAAAACACAGACATATGTCTGTGTTTTTTATTTATTTAATCTTCATCTTGTAATGCGTAGTAACCTTCTTCACCTGTTCGTATCTTTATTACGTTTTCAACATCATATACGAATATTTTTCCATCTCCTATATGACCTGTAAAAAGTATTTCTTTTGCTGTATCTATAACAGTTTCAACTGGTATTTTACATACAACCATTTCAAGTTTTACTTTAGGTCTTAATGCAGCATCAACTTCTATACCACGATAGTATTCACTATTACCCTTCTGCATACCATATCCTAATACCTGTGTTACAGTAAGACCTGTAATACCAATTCCATTAAGTGCATTTTTAAGTTTTTCAAATTTATTCTGATTTGTAATGATAACTATTTTTGTTAATTTATCATTTTCATTTGAACTGTTTAATTTTGTAGGAACATGATGCACTGTAACTGCTTCTTCAATATTATTAGTTGACTCTTTTTTGAAATTTGCTCCAAATACTGTTTCTCTAGGTATTGTAAAACCAGCATAACTACTTTCAAGATTATGTTCTTTAATATCAAGACCAAGTATTTCTTCTTCTTCAGAAACACGAAGACCTATTGTATTTTTAATAATCTGGAATACTATTGTCATTGTTACAGCAACCCATATAGCAACTGATATAACACCTATAAGCTGTACTCCAATGAATGAAAATCCACCGCCATATAAAAGACCACCATCAGTAGCAAATACACCTGTAAGAATTGTACCTGTAGCACCACACATACCATGAACACCGACAGCACCAACAGGGTCATCAACTTTTAATATTTTATCTACAAATTCAATACCAAAAACTACTACAAAGCCTGCAATAATACCTATAACAGCAGAACCACCAACAGAAACCATATCACAGCCTGCTGTTAGTGCTACAAGACCTGCTAAAGTACCATTTAAAGTCATTGAAACATCAGGTTTTTTGTATCTTATCCAAGTTATAAGCATAACTGTAATTGAAGCTACAGCGGCTGACATATTTGTTGTAACAAATATTGAACCCATTTTTATAAGAGTTTCGTCACCTTCTGCACTTACTGTTGAACAACCATTAAATCCAAACCAACAGAACCATAATATAAATACTCCAAGAGCTGCTATTGTAAGGTTATGACCAAGAATTGCTTTAGGTTTTCCATCTGCTGTATATTTTCCAATACGTGGTCCAAGTGTTTTTGCACCAATAAATGCAGCAATACCACCAACCATATGAACAGCTGTTGAACCTGCAAAATCGTGGAAACCAAGCTCTGCAAGCCAACCGCCTCCCCAAATCCAATGACCGGATACAGGATAAATTATTGCACTGATAATAAAACTATAAATACAATATGATGAAAATTTTGTTCTTTCTGCCATTGCACCAGAAACTATTGTTGCTGCTGTAGCACAAAAAACTGTTTGAAATATAAGAAATGCAAAAAATGGAACTCCTGCTGGTAACACAGATGAATAATCACCTTTTGTAAAAAAATCTATTCCACCAAAAAATGGTGATGTAGAACCAAACATTATTCCAAAACCTGTAATCCAAAATATAGGTGTACCTATACTAAAGTCCATAAGGTTTTTCATTATAATATTACCTGCGTTTTTTGCTCGTGTAAGACCTGCCTCAAGTATTGCAAAACCTGCCTGCATAAAGAATACAAGTGCAGCCCCAAATAATACCCATATGGTATTTACTGATGAAAACATTTTAACTCCCCCTAATTAAAAAAAGCGTGTATTTTATATTTAAAAAATACACGCCTTTGTGATTATATTTATATATTTAGTTCATTAAGAACATAGATTTTTAAAGAATACTAAATAAAAGCTCACCGTATCTTGGATATGGCCAATATTTATCTCCTACTATAACTTCAGCTCTATCTGCAACCGCTCTAAGTTCATTCATTGCAGTAATAACTACATCTTTATAATAATTTGCTTCATTCTGTATTCCTTCAATATCTTTAACATCAATTATAGCATTTTCAAGTTTTTCTGTATTTTCAATAATCATTGATGTTATATATGAAAGTTCTTCAACAACTTCTTTTTCTTTACATTTTGAAATATCAATTCCTATACCTTGTTTTGCTGTAAGTGTATCTGTAATATTCTTTGTATAGTTAATTACAGCAGGAAGTATACTTCTTCTTGCCATTTCAATCATTGTAAGAGCCTCAATATTAAGTGTTTTACAATAATTTTCAAGAAGAATTTCATATCTTGAATGAAGTTCTGCTTCTGTAAATATATTATGTTTTGTAAAAAGTTTTATACTCTTTTCAGATACAAAGTATGGAAGTGAGTCTGGAGTTGTTCTAAGGTTAAGAAGACCTCTTCTTGCAGCCTCTTCTTCCCATTCTTTACTATATCCATCACCATTGAATATAATTCTCTTATGGTCAATTATTGTTCTCTTAATAAGTGCATTTAATGCTACATTAAAATCAGTTGCCTTTTCAAGTTCATCTGCAAACTGATCTAAAACTTCTGCAACAATTGTATTTAAAACAATATTTGGTCCTGAAACAGAAACTGTTGAACCAAGCATACGGAATTCAAATTTATTTCCTGTAAAAGCAAATGGTGATGTTCTATTTCTATCTGTTGTATCTTTAAAGAAATGAGGAAGAACATGAACACCTATTTCCATTTCTTCTTTATCTTTCTGTTCAAACTCTGTACCTTTTTCTATTGAATCAAGAACTGCCTGAAGTTCGTCACCAACAAACATAGAAACAATAGCTGGAGGTGCTTCGTTTGCTCCAAGTCTATGGTCATTTCCAGCACCAGCAACAGAAACTCTTAAAAGGTCCTGATAATCATCAACAGCTTTAATTACAGCTGCAAGGAAAAGTAAGAACTGTGCATTTTCTTTTGGAGATTCTCCTGGTTCAAGAAGATTTATACCTGTATCTGTTGAAATTGACCAGTTATTATGTTTTCCACTTCCATTTACACCTGCAAAAGGTTTTTCATGAAGAAGACAAGTCATACCATGTTTCTGTGCAACCTTTTTAAGCATTTCCATTGTAAGCTGATTATGGTCAGCAGCAATATTTGTTGTTGTAAATATTGGTGCAAGTTCGTGCTGAGCAGGAGCAACTTCATTATGCTCTGTTTTTGCAAGAATTCCAAGTTTCCAAAGCTCTTCATTAAGGTCTTTCATAAAAGCTTTTACTCTTGGCTTAATTGTACCAAAGTAGTGGTCTTCCATCTCCTGTCCTTTTGGAGGTTTTGCACCAAAAAGAGTTCTTCCACAATATATAAGGTCTTTTCTTTGTTTGTATAATTCTTCATCAATAAGGAAATATTCCTGTTCTGGTCCTACTGTTGTATTTACTCTTGTTGTATCTGTATCACCAAAAAGTCTTAAAATTCTTAATGCTTGTGTATTTATAACTTCCATTGAACGAAGAAGTGGTGTTTTCTTATCAAGAGCTTCTCCGCTGTATGAACAGAAAGCTGTTGGAATACAAAGTGTATCTTCTTTTATAAATGCATAGCTTGTTGGGTCCCAAGCTGTATATCCTCTTGCTTCAAATGTAGCTCTAAGTCCACCTGAAGGGAAACTTGATGCATCAGGTTCACCCTGTATGAGTTCCTTTCCTGAAAACTCCATTATAACTCTACCATCTTCACTTGGTGATATAAAACTATCATGTTTTTCAGCTGTAACGCCTGTCATAGGCTGGAACCAATGTGTAAAATGTGTTACTCCTCTTTCAATTGCCCAATCCTTCATAGCATTGGCAACAACATTTGCAACTTCTCTATCAAGTGGTTTTCCTTGTGCTATACTTTTTTTCATAAGTTTATAAGTAGCTTTTGGAAGTCTTTCTTTCATTGCTTGTTCATCAAAAACCATACTTCCAAAAATTTCAGGAACATTTATCATATCATTTTCCCCCTCAAAATTATTTAAATTAAAATTCTTTTGTACTTTATATTATTTTATCTTTTGTAAATTTAATACTTGTCTTTTGTAATAAACAAAAAAGGCACCGTGGACTATAACCTATGTATAATCCACAGCGCCTTTGCTGTTTTATGGTGTTGATTATATTGTCCCAAAAATAAAAAGTCAATAGATTTTAATAAAATTTTTTAATTTAAACTAATTTGTATACAAAAAACTTATTTTAATAAAAAAAGTTGTTATATATTAACAATAAGAAATCCTTATGTTTTCAAATGTCTTAAATCGTTGACAGATGCATATATCTAATAGTATAATTCACTCATCGAACAAAGACGTTCGTCATTCACAGTAAAACACTATCTATCTGTGGGTGGCGAACGTTTTTCTATTTTATACTCTTTAAAAAAGGAGGTTTCTATAATTATGTTACTTAAAGAAGGACAAATAAGAATACCATCCGGATGTGCAATATCCGGTATATTTGCCAAAGACGGAAAAAGAATTTCTGGTGAATCAATAATAAAATCAATAGCTACAATGCATGACCGTTCAAACGGTCTTGGCGGTGGGTTTGCAGGATATGGTATTTATCCTGAATATAAAGACTCATATGCATTTCATATATTTTATGATGATATTGAAGCAAGAGAAAAATGTGAGAGATTTCTTGATAGGCACTTTGATGTAGTCAATCTTTCAAAAATACCTACCAGAAAAAATCCAAGAATAACAAATGAACCTTTAATATGGCGTTATTTCTTAAATCCTCTTCCAACAAAACTTGCTGATAGTCAGCTTGATGAAAAAGAATATGTTGCAAAATGCTGTATAAGAATAAACACTCAAATTGATGGTGCATATGTATTTTCAAGCGGTAAAAACATGGGTGTTTTTAAGGCTGTTGGATTTCCTGAAGATGTAGGAGATTTCTATAGACTTGAAGAATACTCTGGATATTGTTGGACAGCACATGGTAGATATCCTACAAATACACCTGGTTGGTGGGGAGGAGCTCACCCTTTTGCTATGCTTGACTATTCAATAGTACATAATGGTGAAATATCATCATATGATGCCAATAGAAGATATATAGAAATGTTTGGCTACAAATGTTCACTTCTTACTGATACAGAAGTTATTACATATATAATTGACTTTTTAAATAGAAAGAAAAAACTTACTCTTGAAGAAGTAGCAGCTGTAATAGCTGCACCATTTTGGTCAACAATAGAACATATGGAAGAAAAAGAGCGTATTAAATACACATATTTAAGAAGAGCTTTTTCAAGCCTTCTTGTTACAGGACCTTTCTCAATACTTTTAGGTTTTGACGGTGGTATGATGGCTCTTAATGATAGACTTAAACTTAGAAGTATGGTTGCTGCCGAAAAAGATAATATGTTTTATGTTGCAAGTGAAGAATGTGCAATAAGAATAGTAGAACCTAATCCTGATAAAATTTGGTCTCCAAAAGGTGGAGAACCTATAATAGTAACTCTCGAAGGAGGTGTTAAATAATGGCTGTATTAGATTTTTTATATCCTGACTATGAAGTCGTAAGAAATTTTGATAAATGTATAAACTGTCGTTTATGCGAAAAACAATGTGCTAACGAAGTACATAGTTTTAATAGTGATTTAAAAAAGATGATTGCAGATGACAGCAAATGTGTAAACTGTCATAGATGTGTTGCTGTCTGTCCTACAAGAGCATTAAAAATTGTAAAAACAGACCACACATTTAAAGAAAATACAAACTGGACTGGAAAAACAATAGAAGAAATATACAGACAGGCAAGTAGTCCTGGTGTACTTCTTTCTTCTATGGGTAATCCAAAACCTTTCCCTGTTTATTGGGATAAAATACTTATAAATGCTTCTCAGGTTACAAACCCACCAATAGACCCTTTAAGAGAACCTATGGAAACAAAAGTTGTACTTGGGAAAAAACCTGATACAATAGAAAGAGATGAACAAGGTAATATTATTGATAACCTTGCACCTCATATGGAACTTGATGTTCCTATACTCTTCTCTGCTATGTCATATGGCTCAATAAGCTATAATGCTCACGAAAGTCTTGCAAGAGCTGCTGAAGAATTAGGAATACTTTATAATACTGGTGAAGGTGGACTTCATGAGGATTTCTATAAATATGGTAAAAATACAATAGTACAGGTTGCTTCAGGACGTTTTGGTGTTCATAAAGATTACCTTGAGTCTGGTGCAGCAATAGAAATTAAAATGGGTCAAGGTGCAAAACCAGGTATAGGTGGACATCTTCCTGGAACAAAGGTTTTAGAAGATATTTCAAAAACAAGAATGATTCCTTTAGGTTCAGATGCTATCTCCCCTGCTCCACACCATGATATTTATTCTATTGAAGACTTAAGACAACTTGTATATTCATTAAAAGAAGCAACAGATTATAAAAAACCTGTTATTGTAAAAATTGCTGCTGTACATAATATTGCTGCTATTGCAAGTGGTATTGCAAGAAGTGGTGCAGATATTATTGCTATTGACGGATTTAGAGGAGGGACAGGGGCAGCTCCTACAAGAATTCGTGATAATGTAGGTATACCTATCGAACTTGCTCTTGCAAGTGTTGACCAAAGACTTAGAGAAGAAGGTATACGTGAAAATGTATCTTTAATTGTTGGAGGAAGTATAAGAAGTAGTGCAGATGTTGTAAAAGCTATTGCACTTGGGGCAGATGCATGTTATATTGCTACAGCGGCACTACTTGCTCTCGGCTGTCATTTATGTCAAAGCTGTCAACTCGGAAAGTGCAACTGGGGTATTGCTACTCAAAGAGAAGACCTTGTAAAACGACTTAATCCAGATGAAGGATATAAAAGACTTGTAAATCTCGTAAAATCATGGGAACATGAAATCAAAGAAATTATGGGTGGTATGGGTATAAACTCAATAGAAGCACTCAAAGGTAATAGACTTATGTTAAGGGGAATAGGTCTTACAGAGAAAGAGCTTTCAATTTTAGGAATATTACATGCAGGAGAGTAAGTGTAAAATTTCTAAATTAAAATAAATTATAATTATGAAAGAAAACAATCAAGGAGGTTTTTAATTATGTTAACATCAATAGTTGGAATTAACTGGGGAGATGAAGGAAAAGGTAGAATGGTAGACCTTCTCTCACAGGATTATGATATCGTTTCACGTTATCAGGGAGGAAATAATGCAGGTCATACAGTTATAAATGAACTTGGAAAATTTATTCTTAATCTTCTTCCATCTGGTATACTTCGTGAAGATGTTGTAAATGTAATGGGTCCTGGTATGGTTATTGACCTTGAACATTTAAGTGGTGAAATAAAAAGACTTACAGATGCAGGTGTTAAAGTTACTCCTGAAAATCTTAAAATAAGCAATAAAGCTATTGTATGTATGCCATATCACAGACAACAGGATATCCTTGAAGAAGACCGTCTTGGCGATGCTAAATACGGTTCAACAAGAAGAGGTATTTCTCCTGTATATGGTGATAAATACATGAAAAAATGTATAAGAATGGGTGACCTTCTTTGCAAAGAAACATATACAAAAGAACTTTCAAGAATTCTTGAATGGAAAAACCTTACTATAACAAAAGTTTATGGTGCAGATGAAGTTAGCTTTGATGAAATGTTAAGCTGGCTTGATAAATATGCTGAAGAATTTAAAGATTTTATCTGTGATACAGGTATATATATAACAAACGCTGTTAAAAACGGTAAAAAAGTTATGTTTGAAGCTCAGCTTGGAGCACTTAGAGATATTGACTATGGTATTTATCCATATACATCATCATCTTCAACAATAGCAGCATATGCTCCAATTGGTGCTGGTGTTCCAAATCTTAAACTTACAAATTCTATCGGTATTATGAAAGCATATTCAACATGTGTAGGTGAAGGACCTTTCACAGCTGAAATGTTTGGAGAAGAAGCAGAAAAACTTAGAGAAGCAGGTGGAGAATACGGTGCTGCAACAGGTAGACCAAGACGTGTTGGACCATTTGATATTCCAGCATCACGTTATGGTGTAACTGTTCAGGGTTGTGATGAGCTTGCTCTTACAAAACTTGATGTACTTTCATATCTTGAAGAAATTCCTGTTTGTGTTGCTTATGATGTTGAAGGAACAATTACAACAGAATTCCCATATTCAACAGAACTTGAAAAAGCAAAACCTGTTGTTGAATATGTAAAAGGTTGGAACTGTGATATAAGCAAATGCAGAAAACCGGAAGACCTTCCAAAAGAAGCATATGACTATATTAAATATATTGAAAAAGCAGTTGATTCAAAAATCAAATATGTTTCTGTTGGTGCCTCAAGAGATGAGTACATTGTAATGTATTAAAAAATAATAAAATCTTAATTTTGGGGGTAATATAATGAATATATATGCAGGAACAAAACATTTTAAAGACCTTAATGATGAAATAAAAAGCTGTCCAGATAAAGAAGTTGTAATACAAAATTGTATAGGACAGAGATATATCGGCTGTGGCATGAGAAATAAAAATATTGTTATAAATGGTACCCCTGGAAATGCTCTTGCATCATACCTTGATGGTTGTACAGTAAGAGTATATGGTAACACACAGGAAGCCACAGGCGATACAATGAATAGCGGAACTATATATATACATGGTTCATCAGGTGATGCAACAGGCTATGCAATGCGAGGCGGAAAAATATTTGTAAAAGGAAATACAGGATATCGTACAGGAATTCATATTAAAGCTTATAACGAACATAAACCTTCAATAGTAATTGGAGGCTGTGCCGGAAGCTTTCTTGGAGAATATCAGGCTGGAGGAACAATAGTTGTTCTTGGTCTTAATTCTGAAGAAAAAACACCTGTTGGAAGATTTTGTGGAACAGGAATGCATGGTGGAAAAATATTTATACGCTGTGATGAACTTCCTTTTGACCTTCCAAAACAAATTTCTGCAAAAAAAGCAGATAAAGAAGATATGGAAGAAATACTTCCTCTTATAGATGAATATTGCAACGAATTTGATTTCAATAAAGATACAGTATTTGAAAAAGATTTTTATGTACTTACAGCAGATACAAAAAATCCATATAAACAACTTTATACAAAGAACTGATTTTTATTTGAGGTGATAATATGAATTATACAATATCAGAAGTACTTCAATTTGTTGAAGAAAATGATGTAAAATTTATAAGACTTGCATTTTGTGATATTTTTGGTGTACAAAAAAATATATCAATAATGCCTTCAGAGCTTCCTCGTGCATTTGATACAGGTATATCATTTGACGCTTCATCAATAGATGGTTTTATGAATATAGATGAGTCAGACCTATTTTTAGTGCCTGACCCATCTACCCTTTCAATACTTCCATGGCGTCCTTCAAGAGGTCGTGTTGTTCGTTTCTTCTGTGATATAAAATATCCTGACGGAAGACATTTTGAAGGCGATGGAAGATATATATTAAAAAATGTATTAAATGAACTTAAAGAAATGAAATACATTTGTAAAGTAGGAACAGAATTTGAATTCTATCTTTTTGAAACTGATGAAAATGGTTTTCCTACAAAAAAACCTTTTGATATGGGAACATATTTTGATATAGCACCTATTGATAAAGGTGAAAATATAAGACGTGAAATATGTCTTACACTTGAAGAAATGAATATAACTCCAGAAAGTTCTCATCATGAGTCTGGTCCTGGACAAAATGAAATAGACTTTAAATATGATGATGCTCTCACAACAGCCGATAGCTTTGTAACATTTAAATCTGTTGTAAAATCCGTTGCTGCAAGAAACGGTCTTTATGCATCATTTATGCCAAAACCATTAAAAAACGAAAGTGGAAACGGTCTTCATATAAATCTTTCACTTTTTAAAAATGGTTTAAATATATTCAAAACAGAAATAGATGAACATTCACAGGCTGCTGAAAGTTTTATTGCAGGAATACTTGAAAGAATTCAAGAAATAACATTATTCCTAAATCCTCTTACAAATTCTTATTCTCGCTTTGGAAATTTTGAAGCACCTAAATACATAAGCTGGTCACATCAAAATCGTTCACAGCTTATAAGAATACCTGCTTCTAAGGGCGAAAACAGTCGTATGGAACTTCGTTCCCCTGACCCTTCCTGTAACCCTTATATTGCTTTATCATTGATTATAAAGGCAGGTATGGAAGGAATAAAGAAAAATACTAAGCTTACTCCTTCATATAACTTCAATATGTATGAAGACAAAAATTCAGAGGATTTTAAAAAGCTTCCAGAAACTCTTGAAGAAGCAATTACTTTAGCAGAAAAAAGTGATTTTATAAAATCAGTAATACCTATTAAAACATTAGAAAAATATATTTCAATAAAAAGAAAAGAATACTCTCTTTACTCTAATTCACAAGATAAAGAAAATTTTGAACTCATTAATTATTTTTATAGAGTGTAAAAATTTTTTATATGCTTTAAAAAAGGGGTGAATGGAGTTGAATAATATATCAAATACTCTTATTATTTCTGGTAGCGAAAAAGGTTGTGATATGATAGAAGACCTTTTAAAAAATACTTTGGGAGCAACATCTTTTTTCTCTACAAGAAATGGTTCAGAAGCAAGACGAATGCTTATAGAAGATAATTTTGACATTATTATAGTTAATACTCCTTTGATTGATGAGTTTGGTCATGAGCTTGCACTTTATGCATCTTCAAATACTATGTCTGGTATTATTTTAATTGTTAAATCTGATATATATGATGATGTATGTGATAAAGTTGAGGATTATGGAGTAGTTGTACTTTCTAAACCACTTGGAAGACAATCTTTTTATAGTGCTGTAAAGCTAGTTTCTGCAACACAAAAAAGACTTCATATACTTGAAAAAGAAAATATGAAACTTCAAAAGAAAATTGAAGAAATAAGGCTTGTTGACAGAGCAAAATGTGCTCTTATACAATATCTTAAAATGACAGAATCTCAAGCTCATAGATATATAGAAAAACAAGCTATGGATACAAGAAAAACAAAATCTGTAATTGCTAAAGATATTCTTAATACCTATGACAGCTGATTTTTATTAAAATAATCTATATTAAATTATTAATTTTTTTGTTTATTACTATAATTAAGATACATTTTTTTAGCATATTTTATATCATTAAATGTTATTATGTCTAAAAATTGTTTTTATTGCACACTTATACAAACCACTACAATATGAAAGGTTATTAATTAGTCAAAAATACCTATGGACAACGTCGCAATCTTGCTATAAAATGTAAAAAATAAGTTAATACGAATAAGCTTGTAGCTTTATATGGAAACAAACAAGCTTTGATTTATTTTTAGATAAATTCGGGGCTTTTGTCCCTTATTTATCATGGGTAAAAGCGGAGAATTTTTAAACTCCGTTTTTTTTTAGGCATATTATAAACTTATTTTAATATGTTAATTCTACAATTTCACTTGAGTAATCGGAGGAATTCAGATGGAAAAATTATACTTAGTACTTGAAAATGGACAGATTTTTGAAGGTAAATCTTTTGGTGCTGATGGGGAAATAACAGGAGAAATCGTTTTCTCAACAGCTATGACAGGATATCTTGAAACTATTACAGACCCAAGTTATTTTGGACAAATAGTTGTACAGACATTTCCATTAATTGGAAATTATGGTGTTATTCCTTCAGACTTCGAAAGCGACAAACCTTATTTAAAAGCATATGTTGTACGTGAATGGTGTCAGGAACCTTCTAATTTCCGTTGTGAGGGCGACCTTGACACTTTTTTAAAGGATGCAGGTGTTATAGGTCTTTATGATATCGATACACGTCAGCTTACAAAAATCATCAGAGAATATGGTGTTATGAATGCAAAAATAACAAAATCCATTGAAAACATTGATGAAATTATAAATGAGCTTAAAGCTTATAAAGTAACAGGTGCTGTTAAAAGTGCTACTTGCAACACTATTAAAGTATATAATGAAGAAGGAAACAAACATGTTGTTCTTATGGACTTTGGCGAAAAGGCAAACATACAGCGTGAACTTATAAAAAGAGGCTGTAAAGTTACAGTAGTTCCTTCCTACACAACAGCTTCTGAAATACTTGCTATGAAACCAGACGGAATAATGCTTTCAAACGGCCCTGGAGACCCAGCAGAAAATGTTGAAATTATTAAAGAAATAAAAGCTCTTGTTGAGTCAAAAACTCCTATTTTTGGTATTTGTCTTGGACATCAGCTTACAGCTCTTTCACAAGGTGCAACAACAAGCAAACTTAAATATGGTCATCGTGGTGGAAACCAGCCTGTAAAAGAAGTTGAAACAGGCAGAGTTTATATTTCAAGCCAGAACCATGGTTATGCTGTTGATACAGATTCTCTTCCAGCACATGCTGAATTAAGCTGGGTAAACGTTAATGATGGAACTTGTGAAGGTGTTGTTTATAAAAACTCACCTGTATATACTGTTCAGTTCCACCCAGAAGCTTGCGGTGGTCCAAAAGATACAATGTTCTTATTTGATAAATTTATTAATGTTATGGGAGGTACAAAATAATGCCACTTAAAAATGATATTAAAAAGGTACTTGTTATAGGTTCAGGTCCTATTATAATCGGACAAGCGGCAGAATTTGACTATGCCGGAACTCAGGCCTGCCGTGCTTTAAGAGAAGAAGGTCTTGAAGTTGTTCTTGTAAACAGCAACCCTGCTACAATTATGACTGATAAGGCTATGGCTGATAAAATTTATATTGAGCCATTAACAATTGATGTTTTAAAAAGAATTATAAAGAAAGAAAAACCAGACAGTATACTTTCAACACTTGGTGGACAAACAGGTCTTACTCTTTCTATGCAGCTTGCAAAAGAAGGTTTCCTTGAAGAAAATAATGTAAAACTTCTTGGTGCTAATCCTTTAACAATAGATAAAGCTGAAGACAGACAGATGTTTAAAGATACTATGCTTGAAATCGGCGAACCTGTTATTCCTTCAGAAGTTGTAAATACTCTTGAAGATGCAATAGAATTTACAAATAAAATAGGATACCCAGTTATTATACGTCCTGCATTCACACTTGGTGGTACAGGTGGTGGTATCTGTTATAACGAAGAAGAACTTAGAGAAATAGCAGCAAATGGTCTTCGTCTCTCCCCTATTACACAGATTCTTGTTGAAAAATGTATTTCAGGTTGGAAAGAAATAGAATTCGAAGTTATTCGTGACAGTTCTGGAAACTGTATAACAGTATGTTCAATGGAAAACTTTGACCCTGTTGGTGTTCATACAGGTGACTCTGTTGTTATCGCTCCTGCTGTTACACTTTCAGACAAAGAATATCAGATGCTTCGTTCAGCTTCATTAAACATTGTTTCTGCTCTTGGTGTTGAAGGTGGTTGTAACTGTCAGTTTGCTTTAGACCCAAATAGCTTTGACTATGCTGTAATCGAAGTTAACCCTCGTGTATCTCGTTCTTCAGCTCTTGCATCAAAAGCAACAGGTTATCCTATTGCTAAAGTTGCTGCAAAAATAGCTATTGGTTACACTCTTGATGAAATTAAAAATGCCGTTACAGGAAAAACATATGCTTGTTTTGAGCCTGCTCTTGACTATGTTGTTGTTAAACTTCCAAAATGGCCTTTCGATAAATTCGTTTATGCAAAACGTACACTTGGAACACAGATGAAAGCTACTGGTGAAGTTATGGCTATTGGTCCAAACTTCGAAATGGCTATTATGAAAGCTGTAAGAGGTGCTGAAATATCTCTTGACAGTCTTAACCTTCCAAAGCTTGCTGAGTTAAGTGACGAAGAAATAAAAGATAAAATAAGTGTATGTGATGACGAAAGACTTTTTGTTGTATTTGAAGCAATTAAGAGAGGAATTACTCTTGAATACATTCACGATATAACAAAAATTGATTTCTGGTTCTTAAATAAATTAAGACACCTTGTTGATTATGAAAAAGAAATCGCAGAAAATACTCTTACAGAAGAACTTTATATAAAAGGTAAAAAATATGGTTACCCAGATAAAGTAATCGAAAGAATTTCAGGACAGAAAGTAGAAAACCCACGTAAAGGTGTATTTAAAATGGTTGATACTTGTGCTGCTGAATTCAAAGCTGAAACACCTTACTTCTATTCAACATATGATACAGAAAATGAGGCTGCTGAATTTATTGCAGAAAGAAATTCAGATAAAAAGACAGTTATAGTATTTGGTTCTGGTCCAATAAGAATTGGTCAAGGTATCGAATTCGACTATGCTTCAGTTCATTGTGTATGGTCTCTTAAAAAAGCTGGATTTGAAGTTGTTATAGCAAATAACAACCCTGAAACTGTATCAACTGACTTTGATACAGCAGATAGACTTTACTTTGAACCACTTACACCAGAAGATGTAATGAATATCATTGAAACAGAAAAACCATATGGTGTTGTAGTTGCGTTTGGTGGACAGACAGCTATCAAGCTTACAAAATTCCTTGAATCACAAGGTGTAAATATTCTTGGTACTCCTGCTGACAGTATTGATGCTGCAGAAGACAGAGAACGTTTTGATGAACTTCTTGAAAATCTTGGAATTAAACGTCCTTCTGGATATACAGTAATGACAACAGAAGAAGCTTTAAAAGTTGCAAATGAACTTCAGTACCCTGTTCTTATGCGTCCTTCATACGTATTAGGTGGACAGAATATGATTATTGCATTTAGCGATGAAGATATTATTGAGTATATGAAGATTATTCTTGCTCATGAAATAGAAAATCCTATTCTTATTGACAAATACCTTATGGGTGTTGAAATTGAAGTTGATGCTATTTGTGATGGTGAAGATATTCTCATTCCTGGTATTATGGAACACGTTGAAAGAGCTGGTATACACTCTGGTGACTCTATTGCTGTTTACCCTGCTTGGAATGTTAGTGGAGAACTTACAGAAAAAATTATTGATTATACAAAGAACCTTGCTATTTCACTTAAAACAAAAGGTCTTGTAAATATTCAGTATGTAATATACGAAAACCAAATTTATGTTATCGAAGTAAATCCACGTTCTTCAAGAACAATACCTTATATAAGCAAAGTTACAGGTGTTCCTATGGTTGACCTTGCAACAGCTTGTATGCTTGGTGGAAAACTTAAAGACCTTGGATATGGTACAGGACTTTATAAAACACCTCCATATGTTGCTGTAAAAGTTCCAGTATTCTCATTTGAAAAACTTATTGACGTAGACGTTCAGCTTGGACCTGAAATGAAATCTACAGGAGAAGTTCTTGGTATAGGTACAACATTAGGAGAAGCTCTTTATAAAGGTCTTATAGCTGCCGGATATAAAATGAAGAAAAACGGTGCTATGTTTATTACTGTAAAGAATAGTGATAAAGGTGAAATCGTTGATATAGCTAAAAAATATGCTGCTCTTGGATTTGAACTTTATTCAACAAAAGGAACAGCAAAAGTATTAAATGATGCAGGACTTAATGTAACACCTGTAAATAAAATACACGAAGGAAGCGAAAATACAAAAACTCTTCTTGAAAGTGGAAAAATCAATTATATTATTTCTACTTCATCTAAAGGAAGACTTCCAAGCCGTGACAGCGTTAAAATACGTCGTATAGCAGTTGAACACGCTATACCTTGCCTTACATCACTTGATACAGCAGATGCTCTTGCAAACTGTCTTATGAGCCGTTTCTCACAGAATAATATTGAGCTTATTGATATTAACAATATGCGTGAAGAAAAACTTGCTCTTAAATTTACAAAAATGCATGGTACAGGAAATGACTTCATTTATTTCAACTGTATGAATGATGAAAATATGATTGAAAGCCCTGAATCACTTGCTGTTACACTTTCAAACAGACATTTCAGCATTGGTGGTGAAGGTGTAGTTCTTATATGTAAATCAAATGTAGCTGATGTAAAAATGAAACTTTACAACCTTGATGGTAGTGAAGAATTCATGGGTGGTAATGCTATAAGATGCCTTGCTAAATATGTTTATGATAATGGTATTGTAAATAAAACAGACCTTACAGTTGAAACATTAAGCGGTGTAAGAAAAGTTAAACTTTTCATACAGAATGGAAAAGCTGTTTCTGCAACTGTTGAAATGGGTAAAATAGTTCTTGACCCTAAACTTGTTCCTGTAAACCTTGAAGGTGAATCAGTTATAAATCGTCCTGTTGTAATAAATAGAATACCTTACAATGTAACTTGTATAAATCTTGGAAATCCACATTGTGTTGTATTCTGTGACAACCTTGATGCTATTGATATAGAAAAAATAGGTTATGAATTTGAATATAATTCACTCTTCCCTGAAAGAGTTACAACAGAATTTGTTCAGATAATAAACAAAACAACAATTCGTATGAGAGTATGGGAAAGAGGAAGCGGTGAAACTTGGGCTTGTGGTACAGGTGCTTGTGTTGCTGCTGCTGCTGCCGTACTTAATGGATACTGTCAAGAAGATAAAGAAATCACAGTTAAACAGAAAGGTGGAGACCTTCTTATAAGCAATATAGATGATACAATTTATCTTTCTGGAAAAGCTGAAAAAGTATTTGATGGTATAATAGAAATCTAATATATAAAAAAAGACATCTTTTGTTAAGATGTCTTTTTTTTATAATTGAATAAAAATATATTTTTTTACAAATTAATAATAAATACTTAAATTTTTCCATGTTTTATGATATAATAAAGTACATATTATTAATAAGATGGTGGTTTTTAATGAATAGTATTAATATAGGTAAAAAAATATTATCATTTCGACATAAAAATAACATGGCTATAAGTGATTTCTCCAAAATTTCTAATCTAAGTCCTGCTCTTATAAGTCAATTAGAGCGTGGAAAAGGTAATCCTAGTTTAGGTGCTTTAAATTCTATTGCTAATGCACTAGGTATAAGTCTTTCCGATTTAGTTAAAGAAGAATTATCAAACAAATCTTTAATTATAAAAAATAATAGCTTATATGATATAATAAAAGAAAATGACAATTATAATCATTATGATATTCTTTCTAATGTAGCATATAATCTATCTATAAGCATACATAAAGTAGAAATAAATGGAAATGATACATATCCTGAAAATATATTTTCAGATATTAATAATGAACATATATTATTTATAGAAAAAGGTTGTATTCAAATTATATTTGAAAATGAGGAGTATATACTCGAAACAGGAGATAAAATAATAATTCTTCCTAATAGATTTTATAAACTACATAATAAAACTGATGATATATCAACTATAATAGCAATTAAATTAAATTAAAGTAAAATAAAAAAAGTGCAGTAAATACTGCACTTTTTTATATATTAAAGAAGTCGTTTTTCAAGAGCTTCTTTTTCACTTTCATATCCAGGTTTTCCAAGAAGAGCAAACATATTTTTCTTATAAGCTTCAACGCCTGGCTGGTCAAATGGATTTACTCCAATAAGATAACCACTTATAGCAAGAGCTTTTTCAAAGAAGTATACAAGATAACCGAAATTATATGCATCCATAGCATCAATTTCAACTATAATATTAGGAACTCCACCATCCATATGTGCAAGAAGTGTTCCTTCATATGCTTTACTATTTACATACTGTAATGTTCTTCCTGAAAGGAAATTAAGACCATCAATATTTTCTTCATCATTAAATATTTCAAGTTCTGTCTTTGGAGTTTTGCTCCATACAACAGTTTCAAACATTGTTCTATTTCCATCCTGAATGAACTGTCCTATAGAATGGAGGTCTGTTGAGAAGTTGGCACTTACAGGGAATAAACCTTTTTTATCTTTTCCTTCACTTTCAGCAAAAAGCTGTTTATACCATTCACCAAAAGATGTAAGGCAAGGTTCATAATTTGCAAGTATTTCTACTGTTTTTCCTTTATGATAGAAAATATTTCTTAAAGCAGCATATTTATAGCTATCATTTTCTTCTAAGTTAGGATTGCTATATTTTTCACGTGCATCAGCAGCACCTTTCATAACAGTATCTATATCAATGCCAGCAACTGCCATAGCAAGAAGTCCAACTGGTGTAAGAACTGTAAATCTACCTCCTACAGCATCTGGAATAATAAATGTCTCATAACCTTTTTCATTACAAAGATTTTTAAGTGCTCCTCTTGCTCTATCTGTTGTAGCATAAATTCTTTCTTTAGCACCTTCAGCACCATATTTATCTTCAAGCATTTTTTTGAAAATACGGAAAGCAATAGCAGGTTCTGTTGTAGTACCTGATTTTGAAATAATATTTACAGAGAAATCTCTGTCACCTATTATTTTAATTATTTCATTTAAATATGTTGAACTTATATTGTTACCAACAAAATAGATATCAGGAGTATCTTTTGTTTTATCTTCATTGTAGAATGGTGATTTAATAAAATCAAGAGCTGTTCTTGTTCCAAGATAAGAACCACCAATACCTATAACAATAAGAACCTGACTTTGTTTCTGAATTTTTTCAGCTGCAACTTTTATTCTTGCAAATTCTTCTTTATCATAATCAACAGGTAAATCAATCCAACCAAGGAAATCATTGCCCGCTCCCTTTCTTCCATGTAAATATTCATGGCAAGTTTCTACTAATGGAGCAATATATTTATATTCATGCTCACTGATAAAAGGTGCAACACCATGTAACTTTAATTCTACTGCCATTAAAATTCTCCTCTCTTATTTACCTTCACTTTTGTTCTTCTGAACAATAATATTATAACATATAAAGAAAATTTTTACCATATTTTTTGAACCTTGTTTGTACACAAAATATATATTTTATTTTTATATTTATATATATTTTTAAATAATATATACAAATATATACTTTTTAAAGTGGTGTATATAATATTAATCTTACTTTTACATATAAATAACAAAAATTTTTAGTAAATATAATTATACAAAAATTGTATACATATACTAAATAAATAGTTATAATATCCTTAGATTAAAAATAAGGAGTGTTATAAATTGGAACTTTTTAAAGAAATACAGCCTGAAGAAATTTCAGAAAATACATTTAAATTAATAGGTAAAGATTGGATGCTTGTTGCATCATCAGCCGATAATAAAACAAATGCCATGACTGCATCTTGGGGTGGATTTGGTGTATTATGGGGTAAAAATGTAGCATATATTGTTGTAAGACCTCAAAGATATACAAAAAACTTTATTGATAAAAGTAATACATTTTCTATTACATTTTTTGATGACTCTTATAAATCAATGCTTACATATATGGGTAAAATTTCCGGAAAAGATGAAGATAAAATAAAAAACAGTGGTTTAACACTTGATGAAAACAGTCCTATTCCTTTATTTAAAGAGGGAAAATTAACTGCACAGTGTAAAGTATTATATAAACAAAATATTTCTCCTGAAAGCTTTTTAGACACAGAAATAATCTCTAAATGGTATCCTGACTCAGATTATCATACACTTTATGTTGCTGAAATAGAAAAAGTATATATACTGTCTCTTATACACATCTGACGCTG
>DXZA01000011.1 GCA_019415525.1 Tyzzerella sp.
TGCTTATATTATCTAAAATTATATTTTGAAATATATATTTCTGCTTATTCAAATAATTAAATGCATCCATTAATTTTATTATTTCATCAAATGCTTGTCTAATACTTTCTACTCCTGAAGATAGAAGTATAGAATTCATACCCAATTGTCTTGCTGTCATAGAACCAATCATGTCTGATACAACAAGAGATACTTCATTATTCTGTAATTCTTTTAATTTTTCATATGCATCATCACTATTATTAAAAGTTATAATAGGAATATTATAATTCATAATTTCACAAATCATTTTTGCATACTCTGTAGTATTAGAAAAACCTGCAATTACAAATTTTCCTTCATAATTTTCTGTTGATTTAATAGCACTTAAAACATCTTGTGCTGATATGGATACTTCAACAACAGGTATATCAACAGATTCTCTTATAAGATTAGCTGTTCCACCACGAGAAATTATAACATCATAATTATTATATATTTGTTCTTTTGCAATTTTAGCACCTATATCAAGATTTCCTATATATGTAGTTATATCAATATTTTCATAATCATTGGCAACATCCAAAATCAATTTTGCCATACCTTCATAAGGTGCAATTGCTAATACTCTAATTTTTCTCAAAATATACACCCCTTTTACAGTTAATAATTAGATATATTATATCACACTATATATCCAAATTATTACTTTTTATAAAAAAAGAGAAAGAATTTCACATTATAAAATTAAGAAATTCTTTCTCTTTGTAATTTAATTTATTTCAGAATTAATAAGTTCCATTAATTCATTATATTTAGAATTCAAATATTTTTTCCAATCAAAACTATCTATAAAAGGATTTTTATTTGGATTTTCTAACATATATCTACGTTTTTCTAATAAATTTATATTAGATGTATGATTTCCCATAAATATATCAACTTTTTCATTCCAAACTTTTTTTAAAGATTGCAAATATAATTTTCTCATATTAAAATCATTATATCCAATCTCTGCATCTGGTTTACCTATATAGATTTTTGTTCCAAACATGCGTTTAAAAAAGTTTACAGCTCCAAAATGGTCTACATGTCCATGTGATAATATAATCCATTTTACATCTTCCGGATTAAATCCTAACTTCCAAATACTATGTATCAACATTGCCTCTCCGCCACAGTTTCCTGCATCAAACATAAGTAATCCATGACCTGTATCAACAATATGAACACAAACCCAACTATCCCCTACATAATATAGGTTACCATATATTTGAAAAGGATTTACATAGCGATTTTCTTGATTAAACCAAAATTTACTTGTATTTTTTGATTTTATTTTATTCTGTAAGTTTTTATATATATTATACTCTGACTTTATTGACATATTTTATCACCAAAAATCTATTATAAATCTAAATATTAATTTATATCAAAAAAGGAAACAGAGACTACTAATTATAACAACTGCAATCATTATAATTAATAAAGGTCCACCTATTTTTACATAATCTGAGAATTTATATCCAGCTGGTAAAATCTGCATATTTACAGCTGTACCATATGATGTTGCAATAGCAAGATTTGAACAAGCAGCAATTACTATAACCCAAGGAATTGGACTAATTCCTAAAGAAAGTGCCATAGCAATACAAATTGGACTTAACATAGCTGCTGTTGCATTATTTGACATAAAGTTTGTTAATATACTTGTAAGTACTGCAATTACTATTGTTAATACAACTATTGATGCACTTTGTCCTCCGAATAAATTTAATACAGCATTAGCAATTAATTTACCACCACCAGATACTTCTAATCCAGTACCTAAACCTGAAATACCACCAATAGTAATTAATACATCCCAAGGTAAATCTGAATAAGCTTTTCCTACTGGTAAACAACCTGTACCTAAAACTATACAAGCACCTAACATACCAATTACACCAATATTAAAATAGTTTTTAAATGGTTCAAAGCCACTAATTACAAATAAGAATATACATAATAACATAGTACCTAAAGCAACTTGTCCTTTCCATTTAGGAACATTTGAGAATTCATCATCGTTTGCACTTGCAGGAACTGTTGCATAAATATTACCTTTATTAAAATCTGGACTTTCAGGTTTTAATACTTTTTTAAGTAATGGATAACCTACTGTTCCCCAAAATATAATTTGTACTATAGCTGCTGGCAACATTACTTTTGTAGTATCAAACATAGCAAGACCAGCTTCATATCCTTTATATCCTTGAAGAACTGAGTTTGCTGCAAGCTGTGATGTTGAACCAATTAATGTACTTGCTCCACCAATAATTGCACCAGTCGCCGCTGGAAAAATAACCATTTTTGAACGAATTTTACCATTAGAACCTGCTGCTACAACAGCTATTAAAGGCATCCAAATAGCCACCGTACCATTATTACTCATAAAAGCAGACATTAATGTACAAGCAGATGCAGCAGCAACTATAAATCTACGCTCTGTTTTTGCCAAAAAAGAATTACCAATTTTATCACCAATACTTTTTGCTACACCTGTTTCAAATAAAGCAGCACTAACTATACACATACCAACTACCATTGGCCAACCAGTGGCACTAAATCCACTATATACTGCTGAAAGTGACATTTCTGGTATAAGTATACCCATTGCAACAGAACTTCCCATCGCAACAACACTCATAGGTAACTTATTAATTATAAATAATACTATTGTAATAGCTGCTATAATAATTGCAATAATACTTGAATCCATAGTATACCTCCTAATATATGTTGTAATTAATAATAAATATTAGATTTCAGCCCATTCACAATTTTCCCACTTTGGATGGTCATATACTTTTTTATCTGCTACATAAGGCCATTTTTTACCCTCAATAACAGCTAGACACCCTTTAATACATATCTGAGCCATTTTTATAACAGCCTCTCTAGTTTGTGCAGCAGAATGTGGACTTACAATTAAGTTAGGACAATTTAATAATGGGTCATCTATCTTTGGAGGTTCATTTACAAATACATCTGTTC
The DNA here is from genome assembly GCA_019415525.1 of Tyzzerella sp. Lineage (GTDB taxonomy): Bacteria > Bacillota > Clostridia > Lachnospirales > Anaerotignaceae > Fimicola. The sequence goes on from DXZA01000011.1 coordinate 3,016, forward strand.
CCGCACCTGCAATTACACCATTTTTCAAAGCTTCAACTAAATCATTTTCGTTTATAATTCCACCACGACTACAATTTATTATTAAAGCCGTTTTCTTCATAACTGATAATTCATTTTTTGTAATCATATTTTTTGTTTGTTCAGTTAAAGGAATATGTATAGTCACAATATCACTACTTTTTAACAATTCAATATAATTTTCATAATAAACTGCACCATAGGACTCTATTTGTTCTTTTGTCATAAAAGGATCATAAGCAGCTATTTTCATACCACAACCACAACAAATTTTTGCTGTTTCACGACCGATTGCACCAAGACCTAAAATACCAACTGTTTTACCTTCTAATTCAAAAGCTTTTTTTGCACCTCTAATTTCCCAGTTACCCTTACACATTTCTGTTTGAGCTTCAACAATATTTTTTGATAAAGCAAACATCATAGCAACTGCATGTTCTGCAACACTTCTATTATTAGCGCCTGGTGTAATTATAACAGGTATACCTAATTTAGTTGCTGTTTCAACATCAACTGTATCATATCCTACACCTGTACGACCTATAACTTTTAAATTAGGGCTTTTTTCTATTGCATTACCATCACACTTTGCAATTCTTACAATTAAAGCATCTGCTTTTTCCATTTCATCTAAATAATTATTAGGGTCTTGATTATCTGCTACATAAATATCAGCTATAGATTTAAGCATATCTAATCCTTCTTGACATACAGCTTGTGTCATAACAAATTTCATATTTATCTCTCCCTCACACCAATAATTAATTTATAATTAACACATACCTTTTTGCTTATTTTCTTCTAATACTTTAGCTAAAGCCTCGATGCCTTCTTCACATAAATAATTGAATGGTTTGCGACAATCACCAACAGGATATCCTAACATTGCAACTGCTTTTTTAACTACTGTATTAGGATTACCATATTTGAATACTGCTCTAAATGATGCTATTGAATCTTGTACTTCCTGTGCTTCATCAAGTTTTCCCTCTACAAATAAATCATATATTGATGAAAGTACTTTTGGATATACATTTGAGCAACCAGCAATACCACCGCAGCCTCCTTCTTTTAAGCTAGGTAATATTAAAGAGTCATTTCCTGATAATACATAAAAATCTTTGTCTAATTCTCTTGTCTGTGTTATATATGCTTTGAGGTTTTCCCAATCTCCACTAGAATCTTTTGCACCCACAATAATATCAACATCTTTTGCAAGTTTAGCTACTGTTTCAGGTAATAATCTATTTCCTGTACGAGCTGGAATATTATATAATACTATTGGTGTATCAACATGTTTTGCAACTTCAACATAATGGTCATATAATTCTTTTTGTGATGCTACTGCAAAACTTGGTGTAATTATAGACAACACATCAGCACCAAGTTTCTCTGCTGCAACACTCATACGAATTGTATCAGCAGTTGAAATACAGCCTGAACCTGCATAAACAGGAACACGTCTATTAACATGGGCAATAGTAGCTTCTAAAATCTGAAGTTTTTCTTCTTCTCTTAATATATAACCCTCTCCATTTGTTCCAAAAGGAAATATACCATGTACTCCTCCCTCAATTAATCTATCTATCTGATTTCTTAATTCATCTAAATTAATACTTTCATCTGGGTTCATTGGTGATAAGATAGGTGTAATAATACCTTTTAATTCTACTTTATTCATAGTTTCCTCCTTAAATAAAACATTTTATATTAATAATTTATTTTTTAATTTTTCCAATATATCTTCTGTACCAAAACCGCCTGATTTTGATATAACTTGATATTTTCTACCATTCCACTCGATTAAAGATAAAACTGTTCCCTGTTCTATTTCACATACGGGCTCTATCTGTATACAACCTATAAGTTCCATAAATCCTATAAGAGTATCTCCGCCAGTCATCAAAACAGTAATGCTATCTCTAACTTCCAAAACAGCTTTTATAATAATCCCATGACATTTAGGAATAAGTTTTCTTATATCATTATGTGTAATATTATGTTTATTAATAAAATCCTCTTTACTTATATTTGAATTTTCCAAATCAAATGTATCAACTATAACTTTGTTGTTATATTCAAAAAGTTTACAAATATCCTCAAGAAATTTTTCTCCATCATCAGTTTTATAATATTCAGGTATAAGTTTTTGTTCCAATGATAAATTTTTTCTTATAAAGCCACAGTTTTTTTCTGCATATTCAATTTGTTTTTTTGTTATATCATTCAAACTGCCACAGGCAACAAACATATCTTTTGTTTTTTTGTATGTAGTATATTCTTTTGATACAAATTTTATTTTTTTTACAAGTTGTTCGGCTAAACCTGCACATCCTGCAATGCATTTTAATCTTTCATTATTTATAAGCTTATCAATATTATTTGATAAATCATTTACTGTCTGTGCATCTAAAATAATAAGGCTTTCTTTGCCAATATAGTCATTTATATTATCACTGGTCTTTAAACATACAGTATCTATATTACTTTGTTCCTTTATGATATCAGGTATATATGACTTATCGACTGGTTCAAAAGGGTCTTTGCCGAATACACTATTTTCTAAAAGTTCACCAGATATATAACATATACCATCTTTTGTAATTCGGTTAATATTGGGGTGTTGGGGTAAAAAAAACAAAGTTTCTTTTGTCGCATCTATAACAGCTTGTAACTCTGCACCTATATTTCCACGTAAAGCAGAATCTGTTTTTTTAAATATAATATTAATGTGATTTTTTACAGCCCAAAGGCTTATATCAAAAACTATTTTATAGGCTTTTTCTCTTGATAAAGGTCTTGTTTCAGCATCTATAACTATAACTTCTGTATCAGATTTAATATTAATATTCTCTAAATCCTGTGTGGTAAAAACTTGAGTACCTATACCTTCTTTCGCAAACTGAATACCAGTATCTAAGGCACCTGTAAAATCATCTGCAATCATCAAAAGTTTTACCATATTATGTACCTCCGCTTACTTTTTATTTAATGCAAGGCGAATGGAATAATCAATAGAATTTACAAGGCTTATTTCGTTGCTTTCTCCTGTTCCTGCCAAATCGAAACCTGTTCCATGGTCAACAGAAACTCTTATAATAGGGATACCTAATGTCACATTAATACCTGCAACAGCCTCCCATTTTTTAAGTTCTCTATTATAAACAAAACCTTTTACCTTTAACGGAATATGTCCTTGGTCGTGATACATAGCAACTACAATATCATACCAACCACCTAAAGCTTTTGGGAAAATACTGTCTGGCGGTGTTGGTTTTCCTTCTGGAATGCATATACCTTCTGAAATAGCAATATCAATTGCTGGTTGTATTTCTTCTATCTCTTCTCTACCAAACATACCATTTTCTCCACAATGAGGATTTAAACCAGCAACACCAATTTTAGGATTTTCTATACCTATTGCTTTACATGCATCATCAGCAATTCTTATAACTTCCAATACTCTATCCTTAGTTACTCTGTCACAAGCCTCTCTCAATGAAACGTGAGTTGATACATGTACAACTCTTAAATCATTATGAGCTAACATCATTGTGTATTTTTTTGTATTTGTATAATGTGCATAAATCTCTGTATGACCTGAATAATTATGACCTGCTAAATTTATAGCTTCCTTATTAATTGCATTTGTAACAGTTGCGTCTATATCACCATTCATAGCAAGTTCAATTACTTTTACAACATATTTAAAAGCTGCATCACCACACATAGCAGAAACTTTTCCATATACATGTTTTGATATATCAATCAAACTCATATCATAAACATCTATTGTTCCAAATTGAAATTTTGCATTTTTTACATCTTTTATAGCATTAACCTTTATTTCGTTTTCTTTACCTAATATTTTTATTGCTTTTTCAATACAACAAGCATCGCCAATTATAATTGGACAACAATTATCATATATATTAGGATTAGATAATGTTTTTACTGAAATTTCAGAACCATTTCCAGCAGGGTCACCCATAGTTATGCCAATAATAGGTTTTTTTGCCATTATAAACATCTCCTATCTCATTTAACTACTTTAAGATATATATTTCTTATATCATCTAAACTAAGTTCTTTCATATTATTAACTAATAATCTTTGTTGTTTGCTTCCTGCATCAACAAGGAAATCTAAATCATCTTTACTTACACCCCATTTTGATAAATCAGTTGGAATATCAGTTTTTTCAACAATATCTACTATTTGTCCAATTATATAATCTGCTTTTTCTTCATCTGAATTTTTAATTAATTCTGGAAAAATTAAATTACACATTTTTGCTAATCTTTTTGTACAAACATCTTTATTAAACTGCATAACATGTGCAAATAAGATTGCATTTGATACACCATGGGCTATATGATATTTACCACCTAGAGGATATGAAAGTGCATGTACTGCTGTTGTATCACTCCCTGTTATAGCAACACCACCATAGAAAGCACCTAATAACATATTATTTTTTGCTTCCATATTATCTGCATCATTATAAGCTTCTCTAATATTTTTAAATATTAATCTTGCTGACTCGATAGCATATACATTAGAAAATGGAGTTGCTTTTTTAGATGTATAACATTCAACAGCATGTGCTAAAGCATCAACTCCGGTTGCAGCAATAATTGATTTTGGCAATCTCTTAATCATTTGAGCATCTAATATTACATAATCAGGTATCATATTGTCATTTACTATACCTTTTTTAGATTGTTCTTCTGGTATAGCAACAATAGCATTACAAGTAGCTTCAGAACCTGTTCCACAAGTTGTTGGTATCATAATTGATTTAATATATTTTTTAACATTAGCAGTACCATTTAATAAATCAATAATTGTATAATCAGCACCTTTTAATATAGAACACAATTTAGCCGCATCCATAACGCTTCCACCGCCAAGTGCAATTATTAAATCTCCATTATGAGCTTCAACTTCATTTATAACTTTCTCAACATCTTTATATGCTGGTTCGGGAACTAAATCATCAAATGTTATATATTCTATATTTATTTCATTTAATATGTCTGTAAGTATATTCAATAAACCAGTACCAACTATACCTTTATCAGTAAATATTATTACTTTTTTAGCTTCTTCACTTTTTAAAATATCTTTAACCTTATTAATAGAACCTTCTCCACCATATATATGAGATGGTATTTTTATTTCATACTGCATATCAAAACCCCTTTCTGTTTCTTTTTGAAACAATATATCTTATTTTTTTTCTTGAATATAGAGTATCATTTTATATTTTATTTTGCAACACTATTTTAAAACTTTTTTCGTTTCATATTGAAACATAAAAGCTTGTTGTATTATTTTAAATACTAAAACAACTTCATTTAATATAAAACGTTGTATTTTAAAATATAAGTTTATTCTTTTATTTATTAAATAATATTAAATATTTTCTTCTACTAAATTACCTTGCTGAAAACATATTTCAATTTTACTATCACTCACAGCAATCACATTCCTTATTAACCTTCTTACAAGATTATCATCATATTCTGTCATATAAATATTTGTGTTATCTATAAATTCATCAGCCTTATTTAATTTCTCCCTACCACCTAAAGATTTTATCTTGTTAGTTTCAAGTTCTTCAATACGACTTGTTATGTTTTTACAGGCTTTTTCATATTCTTCTGTGTTTTCATATGTATTGTTTTTTATTAAATTTACAAGCTGTTTTTCCAATTCTTTTATCTCTGAATCATATTCTGTTGTTGTATCTTTTGAAATTACGCTTATAACATTTTTTCTGAAGCTATCTACAAACTTATTTTTGTCTTGAAATTGTTTATTTATAGCATTCATAATGGCTTGCTGAAGAACTTTTTCATCATATGTAGGTGAGTTTTTACAGTATTTTGTTCCATTTCTTAATCTATTTTCACATCTCCAAACAGCTTTTTTTTCTCCATACTTTGACCAAACTTGTCTTCTGTAAGGTGTGCCACATTCTTTGCATATGAATATGCTTGTTAAAGCATATTTACTGTTATATCGGCATTTTCTGTCAGTTTCATTTTTATTTGGTGCTTTATTTTTTGAATTAGCTCTTCTTTCCATTTCTTCCTGTACTCTATAAAACAATTCTCTTGGTATAATTCCTTTATGGCTGTTTTCTGTATAATATTGATTAACTTCACCATTATTGGTTCTACGTTCTTTTGTAAGGAAATCTACTGTATATGTTTTCTGACATAGTGTATCACCTATATATTTCTCATTACTTAAAATTCTTATGACAGAGGCAACACCCCAATTAGTTTTTCCTCGTATTGTTTTATAGCCTTTTTCCTTCAGTTTTTTAGCTATATTATTATAACTGCTACCTTCCATAAATTCAGCGAATATAAATTTTACTATTTCTGCTTCTTCCGGTATAATTTCAAGCTGACCGTTTTTATTCCTTTTATATCCTAAAAGCCTACTTACAAGGGTTTCTCCTGTTTCATATTTCCTTTTAAGTCCCCATCTTACGTTTTCACTGATATTTCTGCTTTCTTCCTGAGCCTGACTACTGAGTATAGTTATAAGAAGTTCTCCTGACGAATCCAATGTATTAATGTTTTCTTTTTCAAAGTATACAGCTATGTTTTTTTCTTTAAGTTTTCGTATATGTATAAGGCTATCAACGGTATTTCTTGCGAACCTTGATATTGATTTTGTTATAATCATATCAATTTCATTACTTTTCTTGATACACCTATCTATCATAGCATTGAAATCATCTCTTTTTTTGGTGTTTGTAGCTGATATACCATCATCAGCATATATACCTGCCATATTCCAGTTTGGGTTTTCATTAATTAGTTTTGTATAGTATTCAATTTGTGCTTCATAGCTTGATTCTTGTTCTTCTTGTAATGTACTAACTCTGCAATATGCAACAACATTAAGTTTTTTATATTTTGGTTGAACATTTTTATTAGTATCAACTTTTGCCGGTATGACCGATATCTTATATAAACACCTTCACAGAAAAGTTCATATATTTCTTTAACCACTTTTCCTTCAATATCATCTATAATAATAGTTGTTCTATCAAATCTATATCCATAAGGTAATCGCCTTGTTGCCATTTTCAATTTCCTTTCCTGTATTCTCTGCACTCAAGTTTATTTTTTAATATAAATGTTATTTCGCCTTTTGATATTAAAATCTTGTCTATGATTTTTTTAAATAAATCTTTATCATATTCTTTAAGGCATTTAGGTGAATTTTTTATTAAATCAATCAGCTTTTCTGTTTCTCTTATTTCATAATTCATTTAACTTTTTTCTATGTATCTTATCTTTTAAGTTCAATTATTTTCTTCTCAGTCATATTTTTTTGTTGTATATAAAAAGCAGAGTCAATACACCTTTTTTGCATTAGTTGATTTAAGGTGTTGCTCTGCTTTATAAGTTCGTCTATTTTGTTTTCATATTTTTCATATTCTTCTTCTGTTATCAATTTTCTTAAAAACATTCTTTTAAGTATT
>DXZA01000012.1 GCA_019415525.1 Tyzzerella sp.
AAATTATATTTTATTCACAGCATATTATTATTTTAATAAAAATCTTATATAAACATTTCGAAGTATACAAGTCTACCTTTTACATATTTTGCTATTATTTTACAATCTTCTTAAAGATATATTAATTTTTCAAGACGTTCTTTTAATGAAAACTCTCAATTATTTACATTACTATCATCTATTACAAGTATGTCTACTTCATATTCTTTTTCCTACTTTTCCAAAAAGATTATATTTATCATATATTCCACCATAACCATTAGATTCTAGGTGTATTTTTGAAACAAGTTCAATTTATGATATATTTTATGAAAGATGTGATTATACAAGTAAATTATATTCAACTGATATTTCACCTAATTTTTCATAAGTTCTATGCTATAACTAGGAAAAAACTTTGGAGTTCACTTAATATTAAATATTTTTATATTTATAAACAGATTAATCTAAATTTTCATCATTACGTTTCATTGTTAATACTACATCTTGTGGTTTATATGTTAAACTCTTAAAGCTTTATTTTTAACTATGTCATTATATCTGACTACTCATAATATTATAACAATATAATTTACCAAATATGTTTAAAAGAAAAATGCATATTTGCCACAAAATCATTCATATCCTATTCTTTGTCGTGGCAGTTGTATTGACTTCTCAAAATTCACAATACTAGAAAATACTATAATATGCAAATATTTAAACCTAAATCACTTGACATCCTGCTGCTTCAAAATCCTAAAACCAATGAAAATAGATAAAATAAAATATCCACACAATACAATGAAGCATGGCAAAAATGATGATAAATCATTTGATGCAGAATAAACAGATGGCATATGTGTAGAGATTTTGAAAAAATCAAGGCTAATATGAATTTTCAAAAATCCCAACACCATTTCCAAAATTTGTGGGACATTTGGAATAACCATTCCAAAAATAATTCCAGTAATTGCATTTCTAGTAAGAATTGTCATTGTAACAGCAAAACTGATATGTACTATAACAAAAAAAACACGTGCTATTATGGAAAGAACATAGTAGCTAGGATAAAGAATTGTATCCATTCCAAATCTACTGTATGCAAGAACTCCCATAATAATGCTAATAATTAGCATTACCAATAAATGTGCAATGGATATCGTAAAAACAATTGAGAAATAGTATTGTTTCTTCGAGATGCCACGTCCTATAATATTCTTCATAACCCCAGAACTATAAGCTTCTGCAACCATATTCGCTGTTAGCAACATAAAAGCGTAGATAATAATATCACCACTCAAAAATGTACTAATCAGACTCTCTACAGCCATAACAGGAATTAACTCAGAGCTTATAGAAGAAAGTCGGATTGTTACAATCAGAAAAATAAAACTGAGAGCAATGCATCCGAAAAAGAAATTATCTTTTTTCAGCTGATAAATATGTCCACGAATTAGATTTTTCATATCGCTTGTCCTCCTGAAAGTTTTTCTACAAAAAATTTCTCAATATCTTCATCGTTTGTTCCCAAACCACACACACGCACTTTGTTTTCTACTAGAAATTGGTTTAGGTCTGCTGGATTGATTTTCTCATACAAACGTAAACTTTGATTGGAAACAACCTCACATTGAACATCTGGATAACGAGATGCAATGAGTGTTTTCGCATCTTGTAAATATTCCGGCTCAACTGTAACTTGTACACCACTACTGCATGCACTTTCTAACGTTTCTTTGCTGAACTCAGCAATCAAACGCCCACCATCAATAATAGCATAATCTGTCGCTAGTTTATATAATTCACTTAGAATATGGCTGGCAATCATGATGGTAGTACCATACTGACTATTTAATGTCTCTAACATTTTACGCATTTCATATACACCTTCTGGATCAAGACCATTAATCGGCTCATCAAGAATGAGAAAATCGGGATTTCCCAGTAACGAAATAGCAATTCCCAATCGTTGCTTCATTCCCAAAGAAAATTGGCGTGCTTTCTTTTTTCCAGCGTTTTGCAATCCAACCATTTCCAATAATTTGTGATAATCTTGAGATTGGATGCCAAACAGAAGCGAAAAATATCTCAAATTTTCCAAGGCTGTCATATGTTCATAGATACCTGGTTTTTCAATAAGCATACCCATATTTTTTCGCACTGTGTCATCATTTGACTTTCCTAACAATGTATAACTACCATCGCTTTGATGTGTTAAGCCGCAAATAATACGCATAAGCGTAGTCTTTCCAGCTCCATTTTTTCCTACCAAACCATAGATGGACTTTTTCGGCACATGAATACTCACATGGTCTAGAACAGTTTTTGCTCCATAGATTTTCGATAGGTTATCTGTTTGTAAAATATATTCCATATCATCTTCACCTTTCCTATATTTTTAGTCAAAAAAATACAAACGTTTGTTTTGACTTAGTATAGCATAGGCTACTAGTTTTGACTATAAACAAGTTATTAAGTTTTTTTACATTTTTCAAAAGAATCGTATCTGTATATCTGTAAAAACAAAATAATTTTTATCTGTACTTGTTATCGCCTTTATACTTTTGAAAACAAGATAGTATCAACATTTCTGTATTTTCTTTTGCCACATTTACGTTTTTCATTCTGTACCTATTTTCCTATCCTTCGCACAATCTTACTCTCTGATTTCTTGTCAAATATCTTGCCACTATCTTTTTTCTGTCAAACATATAAATTATGCTGTACTTCTCATCATAAACCTTCTAAAATGAAAAAAGCAGCGAGATTTTTTCATCTCACTGCCCGAAAAGTATTTTTTGACTCCAAAAACGCTATATCATCTATAAAATTCGAATTTTTGGAGCTTTGAAAATTGCCCTCAAAAACCGCTGAAAACCCTAATTTTACTAACTTTGTGGCTATGTCATCTATTTTTAACTCATCCCATCATAACAATATAAATAATATGCTATAATGAAACACTTGTCCCTTGGTATAGAGTTATTTTTCAAAAAATTTAGTGTTTCTTGATTTCATAATTTATTGAAATAATTAACAGGAACAAAAAATCCGTTTTTTATCTATAATTTATAATTCTGAATTATAATACATATTCCAATTTTTACGTATTTCTGTCATTATATCAATAACATCTTTTGTATATTGCAAATTCATAACATCTTCAATATTATTTATTGCTTTTTCCATATCTTCCATTTCATAATATAATGCATCAGATGTATTTCCAATATTAACTTCTTCAAATTTATTTTCTTCTGTATAATATATTTTTGCTTTATTTGCTCTAGGATAATCCATAATTTCTATGTATCCTTTTTCATATATAATATTAGCACATTTTGGTTGTTTGCCATGTAAAGTCAATGATATTGTTGCCATTTCTGAATTTTCATTCATCAAAAGTATATCTGCTTGTTCATCAACTCCACTTAGAGCATATTTTACTTGAGATAAAATATTATTTGGTTTTTTACTCATAAAATATCTAGCAAGAGAAATAGCATAAACACCTATATCCAAAAGTGCACCACCAGCAAGTTCTTTATTAAAAAATCTATTTGTCATATCATATTCTTTATAGCTACCAAAATTAATTTGTATCATTTGTAATGGTCCAAGCTTTCCGGATAGAACAAAATCTTTTAATTTTTTATATAGTGGCATATGATATATAGTCATAGCTTCAGCTAATGCGATAGATTCATTAAGTTCATTGCTATTTAATACAATAGATTTTTCACATAAAATATGTTTTCCATTAGCTAACGCTTTACGTATAAAATCAATATGTGTATTATGAGGAGTAGTTATATAAATAACATCAACATTTTCATCATCAAACATATCATCTATTTTTTGATATATTTTTTTTATTCCATATTTATTTGCAAAATCAACAGCTTTTGAATATGTACGGTTACCTACTGAATATATTTCTTTTCCAGAATTTTTAATAACTTTTGCCATTTCATTTGCAACAACACCTGTACCTAATATAGCCCAGCTTATACTTTTATTTTCCACAAAAATTCTCCTTTCAATGAATTCATATAAAAAGAAAATATTGTTATACTTTGTGTAATAAATATATATTATCCTCTAGTCTTGCCACCAGCAATATTATATGTAACACCATGAATATAACTTGCTCTTTCACTTCCAAGATAACAAACTAAATCTGCTACTTCTGTAAGTTTTCCACTTCTTCCAAGAGGTGTTGTTGAAGTTTTACTATATCCTGCTCTAAGCTCATCAATTGTTATATTCCTTGTGTATGCAAGAGCAGTTTCATATTCAATTGTTCTTAAACCTGTTGCTTCAAGTATACCTGGAGCAACTCCAACAACTCTTACACCAAATTTTCCAAGCTCTTTTGCCCAAGAACGTGTAAGAGAATTAACTGCATTTTTTGTAGCAGCATACACACTTTGTCCTTCGGAACCTTCTAAACCACTTTCACTAGAAATATTTATAATTACTCCACTTTTTTGCTTAACCATTTCTCTAGCTACTGCTTGAGAACATAAAAATACACCTTTAAAATTTACATTTACCACTTTATCCCAAGTAATTTCATCAAGCTCATATTTTCCTTTTGGCTCATTAGCATCAACTAATAATCGTGGTATATTTATACCAGCATTGTTAATTAATATATCTATTTTCCCAAATTTTTGTTTTACAATCTCTACCATATTATTTATACTTTGAGAATTTGTAACATCTGTTAATACATATGTAAATTTACCACTATTTTCATTTAATACAAATTCCGGCTCTTTAGGGTTCATATCGCAAACTATAACATTTGCTCCATTATTAATGTATTCTTGTGCAATAGCCTTTCCTATTCCTGATGCTCCACCTGTTACTATTACTACTTTATTCTCTATATTAAGCCATGAATTATACATAAATAAAATTCCTTCTTTCGTTTATAACTTATCTTCTGCCATAGATTGCTCATGTTCACTTATTCTACTATATGAATCTCTTTTTTTAACCATTAGCATAAGAAATAATATTTCTATAACTGCCATAGCAGACAATCTTGTAAAACTAAATTCATCAAAAAATAATTTTTCTCTTGTTGCTGTATTAAATTGATAATCACTCATATTGGCTAAAGGTGATTTTGAATGATTTGTTATAACTATTAAAGTAGCTCCCCTTTTTTTTGCAACTTCAGACATTGTTATTATTGATTTAGATGAGCCAGATGCCGATATGGCAATAACGACATCTTCTTTTTCTAATGTATGCAAAAATGCAAGTTGATTTTCCCATATAGGAGATGTTACTGCTTTTATACCTATTTGTGAAAATTTATATGTAGCATCTAATATTATAGGTATATTATTACCTAAACCTATAAACTGTACAATTTTAGCATTTAATATTATATCTATAATTTTTTTTAGTTCATTTCCATTTATACCTTCAAATGTTTGCCTAATTTCTTCTATTTTATTTGCCATTATATTTTGGAGAGTTTGATTTACATTATCAAAATCCAATTCATTTGATATGTTTTCATCTTCTTTATCTCTCATTTCTTTAGCCATTTGTATTTTTAAATGATGAAAACCTTTGCAGCCACATTTTTTACAAAATCTTATTATAGTAGCTTCGCTAGCCTCACTAGAAAATGACAGTTCTGAAACTGTCATTTCTATTGCCTTTTCTGGATATGCCATTATAAAATCTGCTACTTTTTTTTCTGCATCATATAAAGTATCATATATTGCGAATATAGTATTTCTTATACCTGTAACATTACAATCCTTCATAAATATATGCCTCCTAATAAAATAGTTACATTTAAGAGGCTTTATATGTTGGGTGCGTTATTAAGTAAAAAGTCTTCAGCCTCTTTACACCATAATCCATTATTTCTTTCTATAATTTCCTTTATTTCTTTTATAATAATATTATTATCTAAATTTAAAATATTATCAACCTCTATTAAAGGAAAACATTTATGAGTATATACAATTTTTTTACCACCTGAAATATTTGGAAGGTTTAATGTAGCTTCTTTAGAAGAATCTAAACCAAGTATATGTGTTGCAATTTTTGATACATTAACTTTTTTATCTTCTATAAGTTTTATTGCTTCTTTCATATCATCTGTATTACCACCACTTGTGCCAAGAAAATGTGTTGCGTTGTAGTGTATATCATAAAAATTTATTTCTGCTGAAAAATCTTTATTTGATGGTCCTGAAAAGAAATTAAGACAACCATCATATGATAATATATCTGCACCATCTTTTATAAGCTCTTTTGATGGAGCAAATACAAATACATCATCAAAACCTCTATTATTATCTGTTAAACTCTTTAAATATTCAGCTGTATTCTCCATATCTCTTGTATTAACATATATTAATTTAATACCTTCTTTTTCAGCTTCTTCTTGTGTATAAAGTTTTTTTGCTAAATCTATTTTGCTTTGTGTTCTTCCAGTAACGACAATCATCGAAGGTTTTTTAGGTCCATGCATAGCATAGTCTATTGCAAGAAATCCCATAGGACCAGTAGCTCCTAAAATAGCAATATTTCCTCCTTCTTTGATTCCCATAACATGTTCATAACTAAATGTCTTTTTCAAATGATAATTAGCATTAAATGCACCTATTACACAAGAAAGTGGTTCAACCAAAGAGCCTTCAAAATAAGTATCGCCTTTAAAAGGAAGTAAGCAACCATTTTCCATAACTTCTTTTGGTATTATAATATATGTTGCATCTCCACCTATAAATTTATAAGAATATCCAGGAGCTGAATTTGATTTTGTACCTATATTAGGTTGAATACAATATTTATCTCCTTCTTTATAATCATTATGCCATAAACTACCAGTTTTTATTATTTTACAGCAAAATTCATGTCCTAATATTATTGGATTTTCACTTACATCATTAGGAACTTTTTTATGATTAGCTCCTTGAGATACAGCTTTAAAACTTGACATACAAAGACTATCAGTAACTACTTCTGCTAATATCTCATCACTTTGTATTTCTGGAAGTTCAAATTCTTCAATTCTTATATCTTTTTCACCATATAATCTTAATGCTTTTGTTTTCATGTCTAAATATTACCTCTTTTCTTTTGCATAAAAATATCTTTATAATTATGCTAAGAATCCAAAATATGAACCAGCAATTCCTATAAAGAATATTATAAATATGAGTAAAATAGGACTCATACGTTTCTTTAAAAGTCTACATACAAAAAGTGTAAGAACTAATGGAAGTAATCCTGGTAATAATTGGTCTAATATATTTTGTACTGTTGTTTGAACCATAGTTCCATCTGCACCTTCAAGAGTTGAAACAACAATAGGTACATTTATAGTAGTCCATTTAGAAACAAGAGCACCCATAACAAAAAGTCCAAGTATAGATGCCCCTTCAGTTAATTTCTGAAGAATATTTCCTGATAAATCTTTTACCATATCAAGACCTTTTCTATATCCATAATCAAGACCAAACCATAAAAATGCAAGTCTAAAAGCATTGAAAAGAACAAAGAATAACACAGGTCCAAGAAGACTTCCGCCAAGTGCAAGTGATGCTCCTAATGCAGCTGTTATAGGTCTTAAAGTTCCCCACATTACAGGGTCACCAACTCCACAGAAAGGTCCCATAAGTCCAACTTTAATGCTATTAATTGTACCATCATCTATATCTGCACCATTAGCTTTTGTTTCTTCCATAGCACCAACAACACCTAAAATTGGTCCTGTACAGGCAGGTGTGACATTAAAGAATAAAAGATGTCTTTTTAATGCTGCAACCTGTTCTTCTTTAGTTTTATAAAGTCTTTTTATAGCTGGTACCATATCATAACAAAAACCAAGAGCATGAATTCTTTCATAATTAAAAGAAGCTTGTTGAAAATTTGAACGAATCCACATATTTATTAAATCGCCTTTAGTTAATTTCTTTTCTGAAGTATTTTTATTTTCCATTAAAATCCCCTCCTAAAATAATCAGTCAAGTTCATCATCTAAATCATCATCTAAATTATTTGATACATTAGATGTTACAGCTACTGTTTTTGGCATATTAAATTTAGGATTTAATTGTACATATGTAATTGCCATTACTGCACCAAGTATACCAAATGCAACAAGATTAAAGTCTGTAAATGCTGCTACAACAAATCCAAGGAAGAAAAATGGCATTAAATATTTTGCACCCATCATATTAAGTACCATAGCATAACCAACAACAACTATTATTCCACTTGCAATTTGAAGACCTGATGTTACAAATTCTGGAATCATTCCAAGCATATTTGAAACACCTTCTGGACTTACAAATATAGAAATTATTAAAGCTGGAATAGCTACACGAAGTGCTTGAACAACAAGAGCTGCTATATGACAAAAATCTATCATTTTAAAATTAGCATCTTCTGCATATTTATCTGCTGCGTGCTGAAAAACAACTGTTATTGTTCTTGCTATAACTGTTAAAACTTGACCTGCTGCCGCAAGAGGAAGAGCAACTGCAATACCTGCTCCTATTTCTTGATTTCCTACTATTACAAGTATTGTTGATATAACACTAGCAAGTGCAGAGTCTGGTGATTGTGCTGCACCTATATTCATCCAACCAAGTGCTATAAGTTCAAGTGTTCCTCCAAGTATAATTCCTGTTTTTATATCTCCAAGTATTAAACCTATAAGAGTACATGCTATCAATGGTCTATGTGTTTGAAATGAGTCAAGAACACTTCCCATACCTATAATTCCAGATACTATAAATATCAATATAATTTGTAATGTATTTATTTCCATAATATTTACACTCCTTTTTATCTAAATTATATTTTTGACATTAAATCTATTTTTGCATCTGTGGCAACTGGTCTTATTTCAAGTTCAACTCCCATTTCATGCATTTTTCTAAAAGCGTCTTTATCTGATTCATCAACCGATACTGCTTTTGTAATTTGTGTTTTTCCAGTTTTAAATGCCATTCCACCTATATTTACGCTTCTAATAGGAACACCACCTTCAATCATTCTAAGTACATCTTGAGGACACACAAAAAGGAAAAATACTGTATCATTTTCATATTTAGGATTATTATAAACACGTATAGCTTTTGCAATATCAACCACACTTACTTTTATACCCGGAGGACCAACTTGAAGAAGTAATGTTTTTCTTATGTCATCATTAGCTACTTCATCACTACATATTATAATTCTCTCTGCATTAGCTTCTTTCGCCCATACAGTAGCAACCTGTCCATGAATTAATCTGTCATCTATTCTACATAAATTAATTTTCATTATAATTCCTCCTCATCATCATTTTTGATTTCTTTTAACATTTTTTTAAAGGAACGAATATATTCTTCTTTATTTAAGTTATCAAATAAATTTTCAAAAATCTCTATGCCTGATTCTCTTTGAGCTAAAATATCAAGAAACATAGGAACACTTAATCCTGTTAAAATTTCAATATTGCTATTTTTCATTGCAATTTCAAATGCTGCATTATAAGGACTACCTCCAAATAAATCTACAATTATTAAAATATTTTCATCTTTATTAAAATTATTTATAAGTTCATTAAATTTAGTTTTAAGTGTTTCTGTATTTTCCCCTGGAACAAATGTAATAATTGAACATTTTTTTAACTTTCCAAAAATCATTTCTGCAGTATTTTTCATTTCTACTGAAAGATTTCCATGTGCAGCTAATATAATTTCCATATTATACCTCTCTTTCATAATAAATATAAAATTTTATTTTGTGTCGACTCAAAATAAGAATTTTTATTTCGTTATGAATGTATTATATCAACAAAATAAAATTTCGTCAATTATAATTATACAAAATAATACTTTTTAACATATAAAATTTGATAGTATTTTTTGTACAATTTTACTATTTCTATCATAACTTCTGTAATAATATCAGATAAAATTTCTGAGTGTTATTTTTGATAAATATATATTGAATAAAAATGAATTACTTCTTCTGTAAAGTCACTTTTTTTACAAAGTTTTTATTATTAAAACTGAATCTCTTTTATATACAGTTTCTTTTTTAAACAATACTGTATATCTTTGTTTTTTATATTCTTCATTCATATATCTTAAACCCTCACTGAGTCGGCATAAACGTCAGCATAAAACCTTTTGTTTTTAAGTAAATATTAATTTATTAAATTAGACAACTCTGACACAAACTTTAATTGTATTTTACGAGCATTAAGAAAAAATCCCCATACTGCGGGCGATTTGTAGAAACTTTCATTTTCATCACAAATTCCTCCTATCAAAACCATATCCTTGCTTCGAAACTCAATTTGAAATTCTGCTTATTTTCATCTTACTTTTTTAATAAAACTTACTTTTCCAAGTTCCTAGATATCTGCCCAAATTCGACTTTATTATAAATTGTCGATTAATAAACACCACATTACCACAAAAACTTTACATAATAGCAAATATAGGCATAAAAAAGGCGAACACTTCGGTTCGCATAATTTTATTATTATATTCTGTTTTTGAACTATTTTTATTTTTTCAATTCGCTTTAAACAGACTTTATCATTTATGCATAATTATCCCACCTTCTTCACAAATCTTATGAACTATGATAAAAGGAAGTGTCAAGATATAATTGCTTTATATCAAAAAATATGATGTAATAAGACTGAAATAATGGCTGTTTTAAGGCTGTGGTTACCCTTGTGTAAGAACGCAAGCAGTTCTAACTTCAAAATAAAGGGGATATTTTATAGATATTTTCAATTATTTTATTTCTAACCACAATGAAAACACACCTAAGTTTTCAGAAATTTTTAATTCAATTAATAAACCAAAACTTACTCTCAATGATAAAAGTTATGTTATTGAACATTATCTTTCAATGTTTTTTCCCTTGCTAAAGCAAATGGATTTTACATATTTACAAGAAAAAATCTGTTGAGAAATTCAATGACTCATCAGAAAAATTTAGGCTGTTTTTGAAAAATTTATAATATTTTTATATTAAATAAGGCGAACCTTTTTAGGCTCGCCTTGTAAATTATCTAATTTTCAATTATCTCTTTCAATAAATATATCCTTTTTTCTATTGAATCACATAAATTTTTCATACGTTCATTACCAATATATGGTGACTCTAAAAGAATTTTACTTATTTCTTCTCTTATATCTTCTAATGATTATATATAAGTACAAGAAAAATCTTTAACAAGTTTTATCTGCTCACTATAAAATTTCTTAAAATGTTTTATACTGAATCATTGCTTCCAAATTCATATTCATCTGTTAAGAAAATATATGGACAAATTCCTGTTTTATCAAATAAACCTGCTCCACCATCATATATTCCAAGACTTACATTAACTAAATTAACCTGTAATTTATTTTCAATTTCACATTTTGTCATTCCCAAATATTCAACCATAGGTTTATATGATATCGTTTTCTCTTTATATTGGCTATTAGCTTCTTCTTTAATATTATTATCTTCTTCATAATTACTATCATAAACTCGATTTACATTTTCAAAAAGATTATTATTAATCATACATATACCTGATAAAATTAAAACAATACATATAATTAGGTTAATAACAAAAAATATTATAGGTGCTAAAAATGACGGTTTTGCTAGGTGAATTTTTTCTTTATTATTCATAACATCTTTGAGATGATAATAATACTCAATATTATACTGCTTACCACATCTTATACATAATATTATGTTTAAAATACTCAGCAGACCAATTACACCTAACAATAAAAACATAAACATAAAAGTGCTCATTTTCTTTTAAAATAAAGGATATAGTTATAACCATAAAAATACA
This sequence comes from Tyzzerella sp., assembly GCA_019415525.1. Taxonomy (GTDB): domain Bacteria; phylum Bacillota; class Clostridia; order Lachnospirales; family Anaerotignaceae; genus Fimicola. The sequence goes on from DXZA01000012.1 coordinate 11,837, forward strand.
TACAATAACCATAGCAATATATAAAGGTAAATACATTTTTCCATATAAAATCAGTATAGGACCAAATAAAAATGCTGCCCAGTTAAATTTTGTATCATATCCTTGTTCTATTTTTGCAAATTCATTATCATAGTATTTATTATTTATTCTTATAGATATATTTTTAAAATCTGATATTTCTGATAATATATCACTTATAGCATCATCAACTTTTTGTTTAGGTACTTGTATATCTTCCGTTTTTAAGTTATTAGTATTATATAAATTTTTTTCCACAATTACGGCAAAACTTTTCCTGTTCACCTATTTTATTACCACAATTTCTACAAAACATAAAACTACTTCATTCTATAAGAATATGTATGTATTAATTC
>DXZA01000013.1 GCA_019415525.1 Tyzzerella sp.
CTTATTTATCAGATATGGAGTGTTGTAAAGAATGTAGTAAAGGAGTTATCCTATTTCCACCATATTATGAAACAGAATCTTTAAATAATTTTAAAGATTTTAATCTTTCTTTTGAAGAAAATGTATGTGAGATGAGCCGACAACCATTATTATTAGTTAGTCAAAAAGTTAAGAAACTTTTTGATATATTAAAAATAAAACCTGCATACCAACCAATAATAATTGTTAAAAATAAAAATTTATAACTATGTATATTAAAATAAAAGGAGTGGTACTTATGAAAAAATATAAATATTTAAAATCAGCTTTATGCATTACAACATCTTTATTATGTATCCAACCTCTTGCAAACGTAAATATATATGGTCAATATACACAAGAACAGAACTACAATTTTAATAATAACCTACTTGAGTTTTGCAGAGATATGATAAATGACTATAAATATATATTTAATAAATATGATATTAATGATATAGATAAAGTTGTATCAATAAAAGAATTATTTTCTGTAACAGATATTATGACAGATTTGGAACTTGGAGAGTATCTTAACAGATACTATATGCAAACAAGAACTATGATTTGTGATAAAAAAGGTGATATTTCTGATATGGATATATCTACTATAAGTAATATTATAATGTTAACTTCTTTAAACAGAAAAGATGCAACAAATATAGGTGGCTATAATCTCCTAGAAAGTTTACCTACCTTTGAAACATTGAAAAATGAAGATATTGAAACTATTTGTAATGTTTTAAAGGCTATTGATTTTGGTAGTTATGAAGCTCCAGAATTATCATCTAAAATAGTTGATTATCTTATTAATTATAAATATGAAAATACAAAAGATTTAGCTAATGCTCTTACAGTTATTTCAAAACACAATGATAATGATAAAGTAAAAGAATTTATTGAAACATCAATGAATAAACTTTCAAATAACACTTCAAGAGATATGTATACAATAACAGCTATTGTAAAAGCATTATATACAAATAATATTGACTGTATGACAGATACAAGATTTAATATAGAAAATAAAAATATAGTTGAATTTATGTATGATGAATACAATTACATATCACAAATGGCTGGTTTTGATAAAAACATTGATATTGAATTTATTGAAGCAGAATATACAAATGTTGCATTTCATATTTTAAAATATAATGGAATATTTAAAGTTGAATCAATTAAGCCGGATACTGTTTCATTATCTTCAAATGACTATAATTATATAAATAATTTAAGTGATGTAAAAAATCATTGGTCAAAAGAAAGCTTTATAAGTTTAATTGAAGACGGAGTTATATCTTACAGTACAGGTCAAAATTTATATCCTGATAATTTTATTACAAAAGGTGAGTTTATATACTATATGTATAATAAAATGAATTGTCAAAAAACTGAAAATAACTATTTTCCGGAAACTATTGAGAATAAGTATAGAGATGAAATAAATGGTTTCATTAATTGGTATTTGAGAAAGGCTTATTACCCTGAACAGTATATAGAAAGACAAAATTTTATAAATACATACTTTGGTGAAAATTTTAATCCAAATGAATATATAACAAGGGAAGAAGCTATGTTTTTTGCTGTTCTTTGTGAAATTTATGGTGATTATGGTTATGTACCAGATAAAAATATAGATTATAGTGATTGTGATATAAAATATAAAGAGTATGTTGAAATTTGTGTAAATAAAGGTATAATAAAAGGTAAAAATGGTATGGTTGCACCTAAAGATAATCTTACAAATGCAGAAGCTGCCGTTATACTAAATAGAGGAGCAAATCGCTTTTATACTATTAAGTCTTATATATAAAGATTATGTTAAAATCTTAGTAAAATATGGCATAAAAGAAAAATGGCTTATGAAATATTTGGAAAAGAAATGATTCCCGCACTTATACAAAGGTATGATGATTAAGCCGCTATTCTAATGTTAGTCTTCAATATACAAAGAGAAAATATTATGACAAGTTAAAAAGCACAAACATATACTATGAAATATGACGCTCTTAAACATTATGGTATAAAATTTGGAAGGCTAATACTTAATTTAATAGGAGAGTTATCTGGTGAAACTGTTCAAAGATATATTTCGTTATCTAAATTAAATTATAAATTATTAGAAATGGCAGATAATAAAAACTATTAATCGTATAAAAAGTATATATTTCATTTTTATATAGAAGAATAACAAACTTGGGTAGTACATATACTTGTTAAAAAAAATAGCTAATATAAATAATGCCAAAGCAGAACTACTTAAAGAATATTTAAAAGAATACATTCTTGCAGAGAAAAATGTGAAAGAATTCCCTTTTTCTAAATCTAAAAAAGAACTTAAAATTATATATTGATGAAAATATATAATTTGAGTATTTTTTTAATTTTATTAAAAAAACAACATGCATAATTTGTAGAAAATTTGAAAAAACTATGTTTTTCAATTTTTTATTTTTGTAAAGTTGTTGCTTATATATTTGATTTACAGTATAATATTTAAATAAAACTGCCACTGGGTAGGAAATGCGTTAGCATTCGTTTACACATCGTTAGGTCTAAGAAGACGTGTATGCGGATGCTTTTATTTTTTGGAGGAAAGAATATGAGTGAGATTAAGTTGTTAGTATCCTATTTTTCAAAAGAAGAAATAGCCATTTGGACTGTTTCTGTAGTTCTTATTGTTATATCATTTATTATATTTAACAGAGAAAGATATATGACACTTATTGCTTCACTTGTTGGTGTAACATCGCTGATTTTCAATGCTAAAGGAAATCCCTTTGGTCAGTTGTTGATGGTTATTTTTAGTATCCTTTATGGAATTATCTCCTGGGATATGGCGTACTACGGAGAAATGTTCACCTATCTTGGAATGACTGCACCGATGGCAGTATATGCCTTAGTTGTATGGTTGCGTCATCCTTTCAATGGAAATAGAACTGAGGTTAAGATAAATAGATTAAAACCTTTGGAGTATTTTATTATGGTTATTGCGACTATAGCTGTAACTTAGATATTTTACCATATACTTATTTACTTCAATACTGCCAATATTACACTAAGTACAGTATCTGTAGCCACAAGTTTCTTGGCAGTATACCTTACTGCAAAACGAAGTGAATATTATGCTCTTGGTTATGCGGCAAATGATATTGTATTAATTGTGTTATGGGCTCTTGCTACTATGCAAGATATTCGCTATATTTCAGTAATCACTTGTTTTATCGCCTTCCTTTTTAATGACTTATATGGATATGTTAATTGGTCAAAAATGAAAAAAGACAAATGAATACAGTGAATTAAAAATAGAATATATGTGTACTTATATATTAAAATTGTAACACCTTATTGATATATTAATATTAATTATTCAGAGTTATATTATATCAGTATGATACATCAAAAAATTTTAAAATGGAAGTTGTAAAAGCCTATAATCGTTGATAAATCAAAAGCTTAATTAATTGTTGAATATAATATTACTAAAATCACTATTATTGAATTAACTAAAAAATACGATTAAGAATAATATTGTAAAAATACTACTAATAAAGTAAATTAAATTAATTCTGTACATTAAATTAGAAGACTTAATCAAATACCTAAAAAAAGAGAAAGACATTGAATTCCTAAAAAAGTAACATCGTTCTTTTCAAAAGAAATTAATTAATGTTTTATCGTTTTATTGATAAAAAATATTTTAGTTTAATATACAATGAGTACAATTACATCATTAGATTTGTTATATACTGTAAAGAAAATAGTATTAGGCAAAGTATGAGTAAATCATGGTATCTATAGGAATAATGCATCGATGGAAAGATTCTATAATCCATTTAAAAACTATTTTTATTATATATTTTTTAGAGTACAGAAGTATTATATAAAATC
>DXZA01000014.1 GCA_019415525.1 Tyzzerella sp.
TTACAACATATCTTTCTTTTAAAGACTTTGTGACTACAATTCCATATATATTCTTCTCCACGTTTATATCTGTGATAATCTGCTCCACACTCACCACATACAATTTTATCTTTGAAATTTTGTTCTGTAAGGCAACATTCATTACTTTTATTTTTTCCTATTTCTTTCAATCTTTGATTTTTTATTTTTTGTACTGTTTCAAATAAATATTCATCTATTATTGGTGGTAAATCATTTATTCCAATATAAACCTTATCATCAAGAATTCTTTTTACTTTGTGCCTGCTCATATGAAAGTTTTTGATATAACTTTTTATTTTAGTTATATAAACACCTTCGCAGAAAAGCTCATATATTTCTTTAACCACTTTTCCCTCAATATCATCTATAATAATTGTTGTTCCATCAAATCTGTATCCATAAGGTAATCGCCTTGTTGCCATTATCTCATCTCCCTACATTCCAACTTGTTTTTTAATATAAATGTTATTTCGCCTTTTGATATTAAAATCTTGTCTATGACTTTTTTAAATAAATCTTTATCATATTTTTTAAGGTATTTAGATGAATTTTTTATTAAATCAATCAACTTTTCTGTTTCTCTAATTTCATAATTCATTTGACTTTTTTCTATGTATCTTACTTTTTCAATATTAAGTTCAATTATTTTCTGCTCAGTTAGATTTTTTTGTTGTATATAAAAAGCAGAGTCAATACACCTTTTTTGCATTAGCTGATTTAAGGTGTTGCTCTGCTTAATAAGTTCATCTATTTTATTGTTATATTCTTTAATTACTTGATTTTTTCCATTATGCTCTTTTATAGCATATAGTGATTCAATCATAGGTATTAAAATTTCATCATAATTATTTGATAACTTGTTCCATATCTTCACAAACAATTCTTTTATTAATTCTTCTTTTATTATATCCATATCACAATAATCTTTTGATATTATGCGATTTTTACAAGTCCAAGTAATATCTTGTTTAGGTTTTACCTGTCTATAAAACACATCACCACATTTGGAACATATGATTTTTCCCCTAAACTCTGTAACCTCGTTTTTTTCATTTTTAGGTTTACAGAATAGCATAATCTGAACTGTTTCATATTCTTCTTTAGTGACTATTCCTTTGTGGTCATTTTCTATAAGTATCTGCGGAACTTCACCTTTATTTATTTTTCTCTCGAACGGTACTATATTCATACTGTAAGTTTTCTGATGAAGTATATCTCCTGTGTATATAGGATTTTTAAGTATTCCATATACTGTTGCTGAATTCCATATTTTATTGCCTTTTGGACTTTTAATTTTATTTTCACTTAATTCTCTTGCTATTATATGAATACCCTTTCCATTAAGATATTCATCATATATAAATCTTACAACTTTTGCTTCTTTTTGTGAAAGTTTAAGCCTTCCTTTCTTATTGTTACAGTATCCATAAGCTGGATTTGACATTATGTAAGTTCCATCTAAAAATCTTTTTTGTACACTCCACTTTTGATTTGTTGATATACTTTCTGATTCTGCTTGTGCTACTGAACTGTATATTGATAATAATATTTCACTTTTTTCAGATAATGTATGTATTTTCTCTTTTTCAAAGTACACGTCAACTTTTAATTCCTTTAAATTTCTTACTATACTTAAACAATCAATTACATTTCTAGCAAACCTTGATATTGATTTGGTATATATAATATCTATCATACCATTTTTGCAATCTTCAAGCATTCTTTCAAACTCTGTTCTGCCTTCTTCTTTAGTTCCACTTTTTCCATAGTCAGCATAAATCCCTACAAACTTATGATTTGGCTTTTCTGTTATAAAATTTTCATAATACTCTTTTTGTACTTCGTAGGAATTTATCTGATGGGACATATCTGTACTTACACGACAGTAAGCACAGGCTCTTGTAATATTACTTTTTGTATTAACTGCTTCAATTATCTTTGTAACTCCCATTTCAGACACCTCCTTATATAACATACAATACCTTATTTAGGCTTACACATCTATAATTTAATCATATATTTGTGCGATTTCCGGATTAAAAGTTTTTATATTAAGTTTATCTATTTTTTCATATTCTTCTTCTGTTATCAATTTTCTTAAAAACATTCTTTTAAGTATTTCCTTAGATAACATATACATTATTTCATTTTCAAATTGATTATCAGACATAAATTTTCCCCCTTATTTTTATAAACTTTAATAAATAATATTTTTATATCACTTATTAAAATCTATAAAATCAAGCCATATGTAAAAAACATACGGCTTGATAAAATTTAGGATGTAAAATTAACCGTATTCGACACTACTTCCCCGGTATGGGCAACAATATAAACAGTGTTAGGCTACACTCATAGGCATCTCACCTTCCTCTTCGTGGAGACCACCGTCTTTGCGATAACTGAGACTCGGTGGAAGTATCATTATCCCCCTATCCATGTCGTGGCATATAATCTTGCCAAAAGATTACTCCCATACAAGTATTTATCGCTCGGATTTATATGTTACAGACAAACGAATCTCTATTAATAATTATTTATTCCATATTCTGTTGTAACAAATCGTCTTGGCGTACTGTATAGTACTGCTTTACCTTTTCAGGCTGAACAAGGTAATGTATTTATATTGTTGGATATTAAATTTTTAAAGTTCACAAAAAAGGTTCAATACCCCCTCACCTTTAAGCCCTTAAAAATGGCTTTTTATGCGTAAAATCTAAAAACTTTTTTATTTTTGTATAATTAAACAAAAATTTAATATATTTTTATTGATTTTTTTATTCACTTTTTTGATATAAATCTATTGATTTTTTTATATTAAGTGTTCTAAAATAAAAATCCCCCTTGATTAAACAAGGAGAAAAGTGCTAAATTAATTTTTAAAAATGTTATCTAAATATTTTTTTAATTCTGAATAAAGTTTTGATTTTGCTCTATTTACATTTGACTGATTTAAACCTATAATTTCTGCAATCTGCTTTTCTGTTTTTCCTAACATACTTAATTTCAATATATCTCTTTTATCATTTTCATTAATGAAAGATACTACTGCTTTGTATCTCATATCATTAAATATTACATCTTCAATACTACCTGATTTATCTACTAAAAGCTCTTCTCCATTCATATTTTCTGTATCCCAGCTGCTATAATAAATTAAGCCATTTTTTAAATCTCTTTCTTCTAAATAGCGTTCTCTTCTTCTCATTTGATAGTAAACTGTATATATATCCTTTGTTACCTCGACCAATTGTTTATCATCTAATTTTATGTAATATTTTCTTTCTTCTTTCATTGTGATTCCTCTGATTTGAATTTGTTTTTTTGCAAGTTCAAACCAAAACGGAGGACCTCTGATTTTTTTAGAAATAAAAAAAAGGCAGAACTTATTAAAAGTTCTGCCTTTGCAGTCAATATATTCATAAAAAAGGGTATACTTCACCCTGAAGGATGTGTTTAGTTTAATACTTATGTGCAATTCTTCTTTATGCACAACCATGACTTACCACACCCTTACAAAAATATATTTTATGTCATTTTTCTTCATAAATTATAAACTTCACAATATATAATATTTTTATTTTGCAATATTAAATTTTATTTTTATACACAAATCATAATTTCTATTTATTTTTAGGCATTTATAAGTGTTTTAGAAACAAAAAAACACCCAAAGTGTACTTTTAAAT
>DXZA01000015.1 GCA_019415525.1 Tyzzerella sp.
TCTTTTTATCTGCATATACAACTTTTCTTACAACAGCTTCTCTTAAGGGATATTTCTCGTTTAGTTCAATTCCCCATTCAAAAAATAAGTGTAGTTTTGTTTTCATAGGTTTAACACATGTTCTTGTAACAATAAATGTATCTTTAGGCATTGTTTTTAATTCATCAGGTGTCATAAGAGGTCTTCCTGTCATCCGTAATGACTTTGATTTATCTTTACCCTGGGATATACTTCCTGTCATAACCGTTCTATCTCCCAATGTTTTTGAAAGTATATTTGCTGCTTCTGAATTAGGTGCAAAACCTCCATATATACATATCTGACAGTTATCAATTATTATGTCTGCACCTTCTTTTCCATAGTTCTTTTCAAGCTGAGCCAATGATTGTATTATAGGTACGAAACTTATCCTTCTTGAACGACTGGCTGAAAACATCATTTCAGCTGATTGTATAGCCGGAAGTGTTCCAAACTCATCAAGAAAAAACATCACTCTATTAGGCAGTTTACCTCCCATTTCATCAGCTATTGAAAGCATTTCTCTGTAAAGCTGTTGTACAATTAATGAAATTAAAAAATATTTGCTATCGTCTTCTTCCGGCATAATCAAAAATACTGCTGATTTATTTTTACAAAACTTTTCAGTATCTATTTTTGTTTCAAAACAAAGAAGTTGTTCTATTTCTGAATCAAGAAAAGCATTTAATCTTGATAATGCTGTTGAAAGTACAGATGCCATTGCTTGGTCAGATGTATTTAGTGCAGCACCTGAAAGCCATCTTGCTTTATGTTCTTCCGGAAGTTTTTCCATAAGCAGTTTAAACTGACTTTTACCTTTAACTTCTGAGGGAGCAAGTAAGTCCTGTATAAGTTTAAAGACACTTATTATATGTCTTTCTTCGCCCTTATCCCTTTGTTCTATTTCTCCAAAGGCATAAGGTGAACAAAACTCTGCAATAACTAAAATCACAGAAGTAATAAGACCTTCTGCCGAGTCATAAAAGAATGCATTCTGTCCTGCATTTGCTGAATCAAATCCACCTGAATTCATAATTGTTTTTGATATTATTTTTGCATACTTTTCAGCTTTAGCTTTTGCTACAAGTGAATTTGTTTGCAAATATTCGTCCATATATCTGTTGACCATATGAAGCATATTAAAGCCATCACTTTGTGTTGGATTTCTTAAATCAAGTACTGAAATGTCATAACCATAATACTTTTTGGCAATAGGTGCATAGCTTCTTAGCAGGTCGTAGAGTAGGAATGAACCGCCTTGCTATATTTCTACAGTAGGTTTGTCCAGACCTCTCTCAGAACCGTACGTACACCTCTCGATGTATACGGCTCGCCATTATTGCTAATCAATAAAAATTCAAGGATTGTGAATTTTATAATGACATTCTTTGCAAACAGCTATTGTTTTTCGCTTTTTTGCTATCATTATAATTTCCCAGAAACTTTTACCTTTAAGATTTTTAATTTTGTTAATATGATGAATTTCAAGTGATACATTAGTTTTACCACATAATTCACACTTCTTTGCAGATAATCTATCATCAAATGTTGTTCTGTTAGATGCATAAATAACTGCATAATCCTTTATTACTTCATCGAAATTAGTTGATTTTTTACACTTCATAAAATCTGCAAATTTACTGTATCTGATATCTTTTTTTGTTTTATAAGGAATTTGCCAACTTCCATTATGTGAATATTTTCCTATGATTTTTCTTACAGTTGTTTTATGCTTACCGGCAATTGTTTTTAAACAACTATATTCCATAAAATATGCAAAGTAGCATAGTTTGTTATAGTTGCTTGCTAAAGCATAATAATTACAAATTCCCCTCAATTCAGCATTAAATGCTGTTAAAATTTCCAAATCAGTACAGGAATAAAGGTATTTTCTCGCAATAGGTTCAAGTGTGCCATCTTTTAATTGTCGTATAATAGACTTATTAAAAAGAAACGGCATAATTTTATCTTGAAATGGTATGCATAGTTCTACCTTCATATTTAGTGTTCTTTGTAAATATTTGCCGTGTGGTTTTACAGTATTATCTCGTCTGACACGAATGTCATAACCAAGAAATCTGGCAAACTGACTGCTGTGAGTTATAAGTGTTTTTTCTTCTGATAGTTCCATTTTTAATTCCTGACTTATAAAATCAGCAAATTGCTTTTTAATTCTCTCACAATCAGTTTTATCTCCTTTTATACCAATAATAAAATCATCAGCATAGCGGATATATTTCATTATCTTAGCTGTTTGAGATGCATAAGGTGTTTTACGAAGTTGTTTTTTAAGTTCTTTTCTCTTTTTCAGCAAATCAGACTTTTGTTGTCCTGTAGCTGTTTTCAACTGTTTTCTTATTGAAGTAATCATACCTGACAATTTACCGTATTCTTTGGTATACACTCTATCTCGCTTTTTATAAAATGACTTTGCAGTCTTTTCCGCAAATTTATCAAGTTCATTCAGATAGATATTTGCTAACATAGGTGATATAATACCACCTTGTGGGCTTCCTGAATATGTGGTGTAATATTTCCAATCCTCAATATATCCCGCTCTTAAAAATTTCCATACAAGTTTTATTAATCTTGCGTCTTTAATTTTTCTTCCAATGATATTAACAAGTAAATGATGATTTATATTGTCAAAACAACCTTTAATATCTCCTTCTACAAACCATATTGTACCTGTAAATTCTTTTTTTTATAGAATTTAGTGCTGTATGACAACTTCTTTTAGGTCTGAAACCATAAGAATTATTTGAGAATATTGGTTCATAGACTGCTTCCAAAATCATTCTCAATACTTCTTGGACAAGTTTATCTGTAAAAGTTGGTATTCCTAAAGGTCGTTGTTTCTTGTTATTACCTTTCTTTTGGATATACTTTCTTCGGACTGGCTTAGGTTGATAGCTTTCATCTAATAATGCTTGTATTATTAAATCAACCTTTTCTTTACTGAAACCATCTGCGGTATCGTTATCAACACCTTGTGTTGACGCACCTTTGTTGGCATATAAATTTTTATATGCTATAAAATAAATGTCAGGTCGTAACATATAGCGATATAATCTTGTAAAAATTTCATCTTTATTTTTGCTTGAATTTTTACTGATGTTTACTAAAATCTCTGTTGTTGGTTTCATTTGAGGCTTTCCTCCCTAATCAATTTTTTGATTTTAGAACACAATAACTGTTCCCCTTCGCCGTGTAAGGGTTATTATCCCTCTCAGACTACTATGAGAACTCCGTTGCCATATTGGATTTTCAGCGTCATCTCTCTTGCCATACAGACTTAAGATTTATCACCTAAAGGCATTTCGCATAGCTTTTACACATTGTGTCTAAGCACTCCAACTTAGGCAATCCCCAGTTAGTGCAATAAGTAGGTAATTGCAGATTGTCAGGTATGCTTTCGTTTCGTTATCACCAGTTCTCTGGCTTGTCATATGAATTTATTGATAACCCATTGTACAAAGGAGAAATACAATGTTATTCATATCAAAGGTTGATACTGTAATATACAGTTACATACACATTCCTTTATCCGGACACAACGGAAACTTGAAACTCACATTCAACATTTTATTATAGTTTTACCCTCATATCTACTTGACGTTGCAGTTCAGTCGCACCTTTGTGTATAAGATGACTTACTGCTTTTCCTGTTGTGCTATTGTCCCATTCAGTTTTCACTTCTTTGGTTAAACAGGTCGTCTCCATCGTTATCGTAATGGGTAGTACCTTAATCTACTTCTTATTGTACCCTATCTGGGCGCACTCCTTTCGTATCGCTTGTAATAAAGCTCATACCTGATGCACAGCAATATTCAATATTTGGATATAAAAACTTTGCGGTCTTTCCAACACCTGCCGCACCTATCATAAGTGAATGAACATCACCTTCATCAACTATTGCAGACACTTTTTTCTTTTTACCAAATTTAACAATATTACAGCCAATAATTATCCCTTGTGGTAAATCTTTTGTTTTTCCTTCTCTCCATAAGTTAGGTTCATAATCAACACGCTTAAAAGATTTACTTATTTCTTTAGGTGTGGCAAAACTTGCAGAACCGTGTTGACCATCACCTACTGTTTTACTTTTTATATTCAATGTTTTTCTGTCAGCCAAAAACATAAAAATCATAAAAACACTAAACATCAAAAATAGTGGTGTAAGTTTTATTAAATTTTCCAATATATTCACCTCACATATTCATAGTCATTTGTGGTTGTTGTGATTGTTCTGTCATTTTCATTCTCTCTAGTTCCTTTATATAATCTGTTTCAGCATATATTTCAGCTTTTATAGATGTATTCAGTAATTTTTTCACCCATAATAAAAAAGATTGGCTATTATCAGTAAAACTATTTTCCAAGTAGCCAATCTCTTCTTTTATTTGTTCTATTCTGTTTTTCATTACACATTTATCTTTATAAGGTTTATATTCATCTTCTATTTGCAACATCACATCAATATATGTAGATATAGTATAATTATCTTTCATTGATTTACATATAATAGAAGCTGATATGTCAGTCAGCCTTAAAAAAGCACCCCTTAATATTTTTATATTTTCATCATCTAATATTTCAACTGATTTTTCTATCAAAACAAAATCTCTTTTTATTTGTTCTATATAAAAATTTATGCCTTTTTGCTTATAATTTTCATCTCTCCAAGCTATATATTTATTTTCATCATTTTTATTTAAAGATATAAGATTTTTAATAGTTTTCTTACAGCCTTCTTTTTTAGGGTGCATTTGTATTGCTATTGCTTCTTTACCGTTTTTAGCCTTCAATTCTTCATTCCAATCTTTATATAATGGATTTATTATAACTGTGTTTATTTTATTACCATACATTTCGTCAAGCATATCATTTATTTTCTCTCCTGCTTCTATTCCTGCAATATCATAATCTAAACACAAATATATTTCTTTTATGTTTTTGTTTTCTTTAATAAATCTTAATAATGGTTTTGGTGAAAGTCCATCTAAAGCTATATAACTATCATTTTCCCAGTCTTCTTTTGAAAGTGTTATAAATGACATAAGGTCAACAGCTGCTTCAAATACAAAAACTCTTTCACTTTTTCCCCTCCAACAGAAACCAAATAATGTATCAGAGCCTGTAACTTTAATTTTAAATTTCTTTCCATTATTAGATGTTGATTTTTTACTGGCTGATTTAGGTACACCGTTTTTATCTGTTCCAAGGAATACTATATTTCCGTATTTTGATTCTTGATATATAAATCCTTTATCTACAAACTTTGCTACTACTTCCTTTGATATATATCTTTTTTCTGTAAGATACTCAAATAGCCTATCATTATTATTAGCTTTTACAGGAAGAATAAATTCAGACTTTTTAGGAATATTAATTTCTTCATTTATTTTAGTTGTTTCATTATTTTTATTATTTTCTATTCTTTGTTTTTTATTGTTGGAAACTGACTCCGAAGAGTCATCCCAACCATTTAACATAGGTTCTTCACCATATAATAATTCTTTTAATGCATCTCTAAAATTTAAACCATAAAACTCTTTCATAAATTGAATTGGATATCCACCTATTCCATTTTTATGGTCATACCATTTATTATTTCGTATTGTAATACTATCGTGTGTTCCTGTACTGTCTTTATATATTAATATAAACTCTGTTCCTGAAGGTTTTAATTGTTCGCCCCTTTTTCTAAGATAAGTTTCAAGGCTTGAGTCATTTGCTTTTTGTATTTGTTCTTTAGTGTAAAGTGCCATATTGCCTACCTTCTTTCTTGTTCTGCATTATCCAATGCATATTCAATGTAACAAAAATCAAAGTTGTTTTCTTCATATGCTTTTATAATATCTTCAATATATTCATTTGTAGGAAACACAGTAGCTGTATTTTTAGGTATGTAAACCACAGTCACTATATCATCATTTACATATTTGTCATCTATTTTTATATGAAAGTATAATTTATCATAACTTTCTTTGGGATATATTTCTTCTATTTTAACAATATCATTTTCTTCAATACTCCATATAACTGCTGGTACACACATATCTTTATCACTTTTTATTAAACCAAGCACTTGGTTAAAAAACTATTCCTTGCTGTTCAAAACCTTCACCCCAACCATCACTATACTGTCCACCAAAATATTTTTTTTATGTTTTTATATTATAATCATTTAATTTTTCTGATATTTCACACTCCATAACTCCATAAGCATTATCTCCTATTGTTTCAATTTTTGGATATGCTGATTTTACTTTTTCAA
>DXZA01000016.1 GCA_019415525.1 Tyzzerella sp.
ATATATATAAGTACATATATTAATAATTTAATAGTTACTAATTATTCAAAGTCTAAGCTATTATTTTCGATTACTTTTTTATACCAAAAGAAACTATCTTTTTTATAACGATTATATGTTCCTTTACCATAGTCATCTACATCTACATAGATATATCCATATCTTTTTGACATTTGTTTAGTTGATTCAGATACTAAATCTATACATGCCCAAGAAGTATATCCTAATAATTCTACACCATCTTCTATAATAGCATCTAACATAGCTTTAAAATGTTCTTTAAGATATTTAATACGATATTCATCATGCACCTTTTTATCTTCTGTCAAAATATCCTTCGCACCTAAACCATTTTCAACAACAAATAATGGTTTTCTATATCTATCATATAACTCAACAAGTGATATTCTAAGTCCAATAGGGTCTATTTGCCATCCCCATTCACTAGTTTCAAGATATGGATTTTTTAAAGCTACTATTGTATTTCCAGATGTTTTCTCAAATTCTTTATCTTCGCTTGATACACAAGATGACATATAATATGAGAATGAAACAAAATCTACTGGATAATCTTTCATAATTTTGTCATCATTTTCTTCCTTAACAATATTTATATTATTATTTTTATAATATGAAAGAAGATATTTAGGATATTCTCCAAATACTTGTGTATCACTAAATGCATATATTTTTCTCATAAATTGTTGTGACATTAATATATCTTTTGGATTACATGTCATAGGATAATATGATAATTTTGTAATCATACACCCTACTTTAGAATCAGGAATAATTTCATGACAAATTTTTGTAGCTAATGCAGATGCCACAAATTGATGATGCATAGCTTGATAACAAACTTCTTCAAAATTTTTACCTTCAAATCTATCTTTTATAAGTCCCCCTGTTGTATAAGGATGTCTTATAATACTATCTATTTCATTAAATGTTAACCAATATTTGACTTTATCTTTATAACGGTTACATATAGTTTTTACAAATCTTTCAAAGAAAGTTATTAGATCTCTTGAATACCAACCATTATATTTTAACACAAGGTTAAGAGGTGGTTCATAATGTGACATTGTAACTAATGGTTCTATACCATATTTTAATAACTCATCAAATACATCATCATAAAATTTTAAACCTTCCTCATTAGGTGTAGCATCATCACCATTAGGAAAAATTCTTGACCAAGCAATAGACATTCTAAATGTTTTAAATCCCATTTCAGCCATTAAAGCTATATCCTCTTTATATCTATGATAAAAATCACTACCATGTCTTTTAGGATAGTTTACTTCATCATCTGGATTAGCCAATGCTTCTTCAATATCTTTTGTTGTGTATTCATTTAATTTAGCATATTCACTAACATCAATATCAAATCTTGCTCTTGCACAATCGGAAACTGACCAACCTTTACCGCCTTCATTCCAGCCGCCTTCAAACTGATTTGCAGCAGTTGCTCCACCCCACAAAAAACCTTCTGGAAAACTTTTCATTTAATATCAAACCTTTCATAATAAATTTATTTATACAAACATTAAATATATAAATATCATTACAGGTAATGTAATAATTAATAAACTAACACCTATTACATTAATTATACTTGCATATTCTACATCTTTATTGTAACTTTGCACTATATTTACAATTGTAGTAGCCGGACTTGATGCCATTGCCATATATATAATTAATAAAATTCCTTCTGCTCCTACCATAAAAGTTTTTAAATTCAAAAGTTTTATAACTAATAAATATATAATAGGTACTATAATTTGTCTTAATAAAATTATTCCATAAATACGTTTATTATTTATTTTATCCTTTAAATTACAATTTGCCATAGAGCACCCTATTATTAACATACTCATAGGAGCAATCATACCAGAAAAACTATTCATAGTGCTTGATATAATAGAAGGAATTTTAATATTAAAAATAAATAAACATATACCTATTATAATAGCTATAACATTTTGATTTTTTATAATTGATAATTTATCATTATTATTATTTTCACTAAGTAAACTCATACCATGTGTAAACATAAATAAAATTTGTACTATCATAAATGCACAGCTATATATTACCATATCTGGTGAAAGAACACTTGTTACAAGTGGAATAAGCATTTCTCCAGAATTTGGATATGCTATTGTTGCTTGCTCTATTGTATTAAGTTTCAAAATAATACTAAGCAATTTTGAAAATACCACTAAAAAAATATTACATATTAATGCAATAATAAAAGCAAAAATCATTCCATTTACAACATTTGGATTTCTTTCAATTTGAAAAGCATTAACTATTGTGCATGGCAAAACAACATATATAACTATTTTTGCAAGATATAAACCTGCATTATTTTTTATAATTTTTAAACGTATTAGAATAAATCCAACCAAAATCATAATAAACATAGATATTATTTGTTTAAAAATTAATATACCCAGTTCCAAAATATAACCTTCTCTCTTTAGAAATGAGCATCTTAAAAATAAGATGCTCATTTAATACTTCATAGAATTTTATAAAAATTCACCATTTGTTTCTATTACTTTTTTATAATAATCATAACTTGCTTTCTTTGTTCTATGTAAATCGCCTGTTCCATCATTAAACCTATCTACATAAATAAAGCCATAGCGTTTTTTCATTTCTCCTGTTCCAGCAGAAACAATATCTATTGATCCCCACCATAAATAACCCATAACTTCACAACCATCATCTATTGCTTTCGCTAATTCTTCAATATGCATTTTTAAATATTTAACTCTATCTGGGTCATCAATTACTCCATTTTCTTCTGTTTCATCAAGACCAATACCATTCTCAACTGGGAATAATGGTAATTCATATCTATCATACAATTCATTACATACATATCTAAATCCTACTGGGTCAATAGGCCATTTCCAAGGTTCTGGACTTGTTTCTTTTAAAAATGGATTTGATAAACCTATTGCTCCACCTGTATCTGATTTCATTTCAACATCACAAGCATATACTGCACTTCTATAATAGCTAAATGCTATATAATCATTTGTATATTTTGCTAATAATTCAATGTCTCCAGCTTCCATAACAGGTTTACAGTTATTCTTTTCCCAAGTTTTTAATATGTAATTAGGATAATGTCCTCTACACATTACATCTGTATAGAAATAATGATTTCTTTTAAATAAACTTGCACCAACTACATTTTCTGGATTACAATCTTTTGCATATGTTGCTATGTGAGAAAAACTGCACATAACACCCATTTTTGCATTTGGGTCTATTTCTCTACAAGCCTTAACAGCTAAAGAATTTGCTATAAACATATGATGACAAGCCTGATATATCATTTTATCATCAACATCTTTCATAGGTTCATCTGGATTGCTTGGTGGGAATGATATAACTCCAGCTGCAGCAAATGGAATTTTAAATGCATTGTTTATTTCATTAAATGTAAGCCAATATTTTACTTTTCCTTTATATCTTTCTATTACAGTACGTGCATATTTTTCAAAGAATTTAACTAATTTTCTATTTGTCCAACCACCATATTCTGCTACTAATGCAAGTGGTGTTTCATAATGACTTAATGTTATTACAGGTTCCATTCCAAGTTTTATCATTTCATCGAATAAAGCATCATAAAACTCTAACCCTTTTTCACAAGCTGTATCCTCATCACCTCTTGGAAAAATTCTAGCCCAAGATATACTTGTTCTAAAAGCTTTAAATCCCATATCTGCCATTAATTTTAAATCTTCTTTAAATCTATGATAAAAATCTATACCTTCATGACTTAAATATGTAGCATTTTCGTCTAAATCCATTTCCCATTGGTTTAATTTTTCATTCCACTTTAAAGATGGTTTTCTACCAGATTTAATTATACCAACAACAACATCTGTAACATTTGGTAATTTCCCATCTTCTAACCAGACACCTTCGCACTGATTTGCTGCAACAGCTCCACCCCATAAAAAGTCTTTTGGGAATTTATTTGTACTCATTTTATTCTATCCTCCTATAATTAAAATATAAAATAGAGGCAACTAAATATAACAGTCATATAATACTTTTTTGTATAATAAAATACTGTATCATAGTTGCCTCAAAAATTAGTTAAAATAAAATTTATATATCACTTAAAATTTTTATAATTTATTCTTGTTCTTTTTTGTATTGTCTATTTGACATTAATACAAATGGTGTATATAATAACACACCTAATGCTAATATAATAAGCTGTAAAACAACACCTTGCCATCCATGTCCAATAAATGCACTAACTATAATTGGAAAACCAAAAGGAACATCTACTGTATTACATGGAACAAAACCTATACTAGTTGCAAATAATAAACTTGCTGTTGCAACTCCAGCACTTAAAATAAAAGGAATAACATATGTAACATTTAATACTAATGGTAAACCAAATACAACTGGTTCTGAAATACCAAATAATGTAGGTATAAATCCTAATTTTGCTACTGCTCTTTCATCATCTCTTTTTGAGAATAATAATATAGCAATTACTAATGAAAGTACTAATCCTGCACCACCTACAACTATAAATGATACTAATGAACCATAAGTTATAGGCTGATTTGGTACACCACCAGCTGCTGCTGTGGCAATATTTGCTGCAATAGCACTAGCTATTAATGGATTACGAATAGGTGTTATAATCATATTACCATGTATACCTAAGAACCAGAATACTTGTGCAATCATAAATATTGCAATAGCTCCTACCGGACTTTGGAAAATAGCTTCCAATGGTGCTTGGAAAGCACTATAAATCCAGTCGTTCATATATACACCTGTTAATAAATAGAATAATCTTCCTACTACACCAACAACTACCAATGAAATTAATATAGGGATTAATGTATTAAAACTTTGTGCAATAGCATGTGGAACTGATGATGGCATTTTAATTTTAATTTTTTCCACCTTCATTAATCCTGAGAATAATTCCGATACTACAATAGAAATAATCATTGCTATAAATAAACCTTGTGCACCAATAGCTGAACCTGGAAGTCCTGCTCCTGAAACTGCTTCTTCTAAACCTTCAACAGCTATTGTTACTGTTTGTGGTACAACACATATATATGCTGCTAAAGAAATTATTGCACATATATGTTCTGGTACTTTATTTTTCTTTGCCATTTCAAGTCCTATAAGAAAACAAATAGGTAACGCCATAATTGATAATGTGGCAAAATTTATTGCTGTAAATGCACTTGAAAGTTTAGCTAAACTAGGTATAAACATAGCTAAACCTGTTGTAGTTGAACAAATTAATGTATTAAATAAACTTGCAAATGAACCAACAATAATGAATGGCATAAATGTTGTAAATGCATTTTTTATTGCACCTAAATACTTATTATCATCAACTTTTTCAGCAATAAGCATTAATCCATCTTCAAATTTTTCTCTTAAATTTGCCATTATTTATTTTCACCGCCCTTGTGCATAGCTTCAGCCTGTTTTAAAATAGCTTCACCATCACATTTACCATAAGCACGAGCATCAATAACTTCAACAGTTGTTTTACCATCAACAATTTTTGTTACTTTTCTTTGTATATGACGAACCTGTGGTCCAAGTAATAAAACATCAAAATTACCTATTTCTTCTTCTATTTGACCTTGTTCAACAGCCCAAATTTTATAATCATCTTTTCCTTGTGCTTTTGCAACCTCTTGCATTTTTGAAACAACTAAACTTGTAGACATACCTGCACAGCAAGCTAACATAATTCTCATAATTCAAATTCCTCCTTTGATAATACTTTACTTAATAATTTATAAATGTGTATAAATTCCCTTGCTTGTTCAATCATAATCATTGCAGTAGTCAAATGATCTTGTGCATGAACCAAAATAATGTTTACTTCGCTTTTTTCTCCACCTGCTTCCTTTTGTATAAGCTCAGTTTGAGTTTCATGTGCTAAATGCAAATCCTCTTCTGCTTTTTTAATAAGCTCTTCTGCTTCTTCAAAGTCAAATTCACGAGCCGCTTCTATAGCCATCAAAGAATTTGATTTTGAATTTCCAGCATTTAAAATCAATCCAAATGATGTCTCATATAAATCTGTCATTAGTAAATACTCCTTCCTTTTTTCTTTTTTTCTTAATTTTCTTTACACACATATAATATATTATTTATATT
>DXZA01000017.1 GCA_019415525.1 Tyzzerella sp.
AAATAATTTTTATAATAAATATCCAAATAAGTTTGAGTACGTTGATTTTATGAGATATTTATTAATTAAATTATAAAAAATTTAATTTCTCAGCTACTTTTGTAAAATTCTTTTTTATTACTGAGCTGCTTTAGCTACTTCCTCAGCAAAGTTTTCTTCTTTTTTAGCTAAACCTTCGCCTGTTTCAAAACGAACATAACGAGAAATTGTTATAGGAGCTCCTACAACTTTAGCAACAGAATCAATGTACTGTTTAACTGTCATATCACCATCTTTAACGTATGGCTGTTCAACAAGACAGATTTCTTTCATTTCTTTGTGTAATCTACCAGTAATCATTTTTTCAATGATATTGTCTGGTTTAGAAGCATTTTTAGGGTCATTTTTAGCCTGCTGTGTAAGAATTTCTTTTTCTTTTTCAATGAATTCAGCTGGTACATTTTCAACAGCAATAAATTTTGGATTTAAAGCTGCAATCTGCATAGCAACATTCTTTCCTAATTCTTCTAATTCAGCAGCTTCTTTTTCACAAGCAAGTTCAATAAGAACACCAATTCTACCGCCACCATGAACATATGATACTAAAGAACCAGCAACTTCTCTAACATATTTTTCAAAACGTCTGATATTTAAGTTTTCTCCAATTACAGCTACCTGCTGGCTAAGAGCTTCTTTAACTGTGAAAGCTTCATCAAGGCTCCATTTTTCTTCAAAGAACTCGTCCATATTAGCAGCTGATGATGATGCAGCCTGTTTTGCAACGTTTGCAACATAATCTTTGAATGTCTGGTTTTTAGCAACGAAGTCTGTTTCTGAGTTAACTTCTACGATAGCAGCTGATTTTTTATCTTCTGATACATAGATATCAACAAGACCTTCAGAAGCAATACGACCTGCTTTTTTAGCTGAAGCAGCTAAACCTTTTTCTCTTAAATATTCAACTGCTTTTTCCATATCTCCATCAGTTTCTGTTAATGCTTTTTTACATTCAAGCATACCAACGCCTGTCATTTCTCTAAGTTCTTTTACCATACTTGCTGTTATAGCCATTTTAAATACCTCCATATTTAAGTTTGTATTTCGTACTTTAAATCAAAAGACCTCAGCCCATCTATTTTATGGCTGAGGTCTGGGCATACTCTTTTAAAATTATTCAGCTGTTGCTTCTTCTACTTCTTCTTCAGCAGCAGTTGTCTGTTCACCCTGTTTTGATTCGATAACTGCGTCTGCAATCTTAGCTGCAATAAGTTTTACTGCACGGATAGCATCGTCGTTACCTGGGATTACGTAATCAACTTCTTCAGGGTCACAGTTTGTATCAACGATAGCAACAATTGGAATACCAAGTGTATGAGCTTCCTGAATTGCTATTCTTTCTTTTCTTGGGTCAACAACGAACATAACGTCTGGAATTTTTTTCATTTCTTTAATTCCACCAAGGTTTTTATCTAATTTTTCTTTTTCATGAAGTAAAGCTGCAACTTCTTTCTTTGGAAGTACTTCGAAAGTACCGTCAGCCTGCATTTCTTCAAGCTCTTTTAATCTTGCAATTCTTGTTTTGATTGTTTCGAAGTTTGTAAGCATACCACCTAACCATCTCTGGTTTACATAGTACATTCCACATCTTTCAGCTTCTTCTTTAATTGAATCCTGAGCCTGTTTTTTTGTTCCAACGAAAAGGATTTCGCCACCATCTTTGATAATATCAGCAACTGCAAAGTAAGCTTCGTCAACTTTCTTTACTGTTTTCTGAAGGTCGATGATGTAAATTCCATTTCTTTCTGCGAAGATGTATTCAGCCATTTTAGGGTTCCATCTTCTTGTTTGATGTCCAAAATGAACACCTGCTTCTAATAACTGTTTCATTGATATAACGCTCATTTTTATCCTCCTCTGGTTAAATCCTCCCCATCTCAATTTGCAGACAACAACCTTTTAAAAGGCACCAGTTCCACTTTGAGATAAGTGTGTTTTATTAGTTACCGGTGGTATTATACCACAGCTAAAACCACATTACAAGTATTTTATTTTTAAATTTGTAAATTTTTATTAAAAAACCTCTACTTAGAAAGTAGAGGTAATATATGAAATAATATAAAAAACAATGTTGTTAAAGCCCAAAATAATATACTGTTAATAAATCCTCTTTTTCTATCTTTACCACCATTAATAAAATTTTCTATATTAAGCACAAATCCTATTAACAGAAACAAAAATATATTTAATATAAAATTAGAAGGAAATTTGCCAAAAATATAAATTATTATAACACAACATATAGACTGTAATATCTTAAATTTATATTTAGAAATCATACTTATTCCCCCTTATTAAATTAGGTAATTATAAGACTTAAACCAAATATATTTTAAAAACTTCTATATATTTTATATTGTATTATTTAATTGACTAAATAAAATACTTATACATATAGTATCATAAATTAAATACTATATCAATAATAGTTATTAAAAAAATTTATACTTTTGGTTCTTCTTTTATATAACCACATTGTACATTTGAGCAAACGATTTTAGGATTTTTAGTACCCTTTTCAACCATATAGTTTCCACATTTAGGGCAAACTTCACCTGTTGGTTTATTCCAAGACATAAAGTCGCACTCTGGATTATTTTCACAGCCGAAATATTTTCTTCCCTTTTTAGTCTTTTTAATCTGAATTTTACCACCACATTTAGGACAATTTACACCTGCATCTTCAAAGAAAGGTTTAGCATTTTGGCACTCTGGAAACCCTGGACAAGCAAGGAATTTTCCATACTTTCCATATTTAACAACCATATTTCTACCACATTTATCACAAATTACATCTGTAACTTCATCTTTTATTTCTATTTTACTAAGCTTTTCTTGTGCAGACTCAACAGCCTTTATAAAATCAGGATAGAAATCTCTTATAATCTGTTTCCACTCCTGTTTTCCTTCTTCAACTTTATCAAGGTCATCTTCCATATTTGCAGTAAAATCTATATTTACTATATCCGGAAAATATGTTTTCATAATATCATTAATAACCTCTCCAAGCTCTGTTGGATAAAGCATTTTTGACTCTTTTACAACATAATTTCTAGCTTGTATTGTTGTAAGTGTTGGTGCATAAGTACTTGGTCTACCTACCCCAATTTCCTCTAATGTTTTTACAAGAGAAGCATCTGTAAAACGTGGAGGTGGCTGTGTAAAGTGCTGTGTTGGTATTATATCATTCACATTAAGTTTACTTCCAATTTCAACTTCTGGTATTTTTCCTTCTGCATCATCATCATTTTTATCATACACTTCAAGAAATCCTTTAAATTTTAAAACAGAACCTGAAGCTCTAAAAATATAATCTTTTACCTGTATCTTTAATGATTGTGTTTCATATACAGCCGGTGCCATTTGGCTTGCAATAAATCTTTCCCATATAAGTTTATAAAGTTTATATTGGTCATTTGAAAGTGATTCTTTAATACTTTCCGGAGTTCTTTTTGCACTTGTAGGACGTATTGCCTCATGAGCATCCTGTGTTTTACCTTTTGATTTATAAACTACTCTTTCAGGATTAAGATGTTCATTATCAAATGTATCAATTATAAAATTCTTTGCATCTTCATATGCCTCATCAGATATTCTCACAGAATCAGTTCTAATATATGAAACAAGACCTACTGTACCTTCACCTTTTATATCAACACCTTCATACAACTGTTGAGCAATCATCATTGTTTTTTGCGTTGCCATATTAAGATGTTTACTTGCTTCCTGTTGAAGTGTACTTGTTGTAAAAGGTGCAACAGGTTTTTTAACTCTTGTACCTTTTTTATTATCTATAACAATAAAATCAGCTTCTTTAATTTCTTTTAATATATTTTCCACCTGTTCATTGTTTTTAAGCTCTATTTTACCATCTGTATTCCCCGAAAATTTAGCGGTAATCTTTTTATTCTTATCTTTTAAAACAGCCTCTATAGTCCAATATTCTTCCGGTATAAAGCTATTTATTTCATCTTCTCTGTCACAAATTATTCTTAGAGCAACAGATTGTACACGTCCTGCACTAAGACCTTTTTTAACTTTTTGCCAAAGAAGAGGGCTTATTGTATATCCAACAACTCTATCAAGAACACGTCTTGCCTGTTGTGCATCAACAAGGCTCATATCAATATCTCTAGCTTCTTTTATTGATTTTTTAACAGCATTTTTTGTAATTTCATTAAATGTAATTCTGCTTACATTTTTATCTTCAAGATTTAATGCTGTAATAAGATGCCAACTTATAGCCTCTCCCTCACGGTCAGGGTCAGTTGCCAAATATACTTTATCAGCACTTTTTGCTTCTTTTCTTAATTTACTTAAAAGTTCACCTTTACCTCTTATTGTTATATATTTAGGCTCAAAGTCATTTTCAATATCTATACCCATTTGACTTTTTGGTAAATCTCTTACATGTCCCATTGATGCTTCTATTTTATATGATGTTCCAAGAAATTTTTTAATTGTTTTTGCCTTTGCTGGTGATTCTACTATAACAAGGTTTTTATTTGTTGTTTTTTCTTTTTTATTCACAGCAGCCATAATTTCACCTCTTTAAATCTTCTTCCTTATATATTTCATAGAAGGAAGCTTTTCTATGTATCCTGATATTTCAAGCGTAAATAATATATACTGTATTTCTGTTACATCTTTTTTAAGTTTATTTACAATATAGTCTACGCTTACAGGTTCAAAAGAAATACATTCAAACACTTCTTTTTCATCTTTTGAAATATCTTCAGGAATACTGCTTATATATTTTTCAATCTCTTCATCTTCATAAGACATACCTAATTCAAAAAGAATATCTTCAAAATTTGTTATTAATGGACAGCCTTGTTTTATAAGATTATTTGTACCTTCACTAAACTTACTTGTTATATTACCTGGTACAGCAAAAACATCTCGACCATTTTCCAATGCACTTTCAACTGTTGAAAAAGTACCACTACGTTCAGAAGCCTCAACAACAACTATTGCTCTAGAAAGACCACTTATTATTCTATTTCTTGCAGGAAAATTATAAGGTGCTGGAGATGTTTTTGGTGGAAATTCAGATATAACACAACCATTATCAATTATTTTTTCCATAAGTGCTCTATTTTCCGAAGGATAACATATATCAAGTCCACAACCAAGAACAGCTATTGTTTTTGCTTTGCCTGCAATAGCACCCTTATGGGCAACTGTGTCAATACCTCTTGCCATTCCACTTACAATAACAAAATTTCTTTCTCCAAGGTCTTTTGCAAGATTAAATCCTACACTTTTACCATAATCAGTACATCTTCTTGTGCCTATAATTCCTATTTTCTCAAGAGAATCATCAGGCATTATTCCTTTAATATAAAATCCAAAAGGAGGGTCATATATATTTTTAAGTAACTTAGGATATTCTTTATCAAAATATGATATAAAACTCATATTATGCTTATCCATTAGTTCCATTATATTATAAACATAATCTTCATTTTTAGATTTTATTATTTTAAATGCAGTTTCACTTTTTATACCTTCAATATTATTAAGTTCATTTATATCTGCATTCCAAACATTTTCAGGGGTATGAAAATAATCAAGTAAATAAAATATCTTTTTTCTGCTTATACCTTGAATATTAGAAAGCCATAAGCTATAAAATTTTTTATCCAAAACTATTTCCCCCTTTTTTTGTCATTATGCAAACTATAATATATTCTTTTTAAAATAAATTCAACAAATTTTTTTCAACATAATACTATGATTTTTTCAAACTATCTATTTTTTCCCTTTTATATCAAGGTTTTTAAGACTTTAAAAATTTTTATATTTTTATATAAATATATAGATAAATTAAACATAAATTGGTATTATTTTTTATATAGCAACAATGAAAAGAGGTTTTTAGTATGATTTCAAAAATAACAAGTTGTGCTCTTTTCGGTCTTGAAGGTAACAAAATAGATGTAGAAACAGATATAAGTAACGGAATGCCGGCTTTTGACATTGTAGGACTACCTGATTCTGCTGTAAAAGAATCAAAAGAACGTGTACGCACAGCAATAAAAAATTCTGGAATAAACTTTCCTATAAAAAGGATAATAATAAATCTTGCTCCTGCTGATATAAAAAAAGAAGGTCCATCTTTTGACCTTCCAATAGCTGTTGGAATACTTATTTGCACAGGTATAATAGATAACAAAAATACAGATGGATTTATGATAGCAGGTGAACTTTCACTTGATGGAACTATAAAACCTATTAATGGTATACTTCCAATGGTTTCATATTTATATGATAAAGGTATTAAAAATTTTATTGTACCATATGATAATAGAAACGAAGCTGCTCTTATAAAAAATGCAAATATATTTCCTATTAAAAATTTAATTGAATTAATAGAATTTTTTAAAAACACATCAAAAATACAACCTTATACCTGTAATTCTTCTATATATAATATAACAGAAACATATCTTGATTTTTGTGATGTTAAAGGACAGGATAATGTAAAGAGAGCTGTTGAGGTTGCTGCTGCCGGCTATCATAATATACTTATGTCAGGTCCTCCTGGCTCTGGAAAAACAATGATTGCAAAAAGAATACCATCAATAATGCCAAAACTTTCATTTGAAGAAAGTATAAAAATAACAAAAATATATAGTATTGCCGGATTATTAAAAAGTAAAGACTCACTTATAAAAGAACGTCCTTTCAGGTCGCCACATCATACAATATCATCAACAGCACTTGCAGGTGGCGGAAGAATACCAAAACCAGGAGAAGTATCTCTTGCAACAGGAGGTATACTTTTTCTTGATGAACTTCCAGAATTTCAAAGAAATTCATTGGAAGTGCTAAGGCAACCATTGGAGGATAAAAAAGTGACTATATCAAGAGCAAGTGGCACTTTAACATATCCTGCCGACTTTATGCTTGTAGCAGCAATGAATCCTTGTCCTTGTGGATATTACGGAGAATCTGACAGGTGTAAATGTACAATGAATGAGATTATAAAATATAATAATAAAATAAGTGGTCCTTTACTCGATAGAATTGATATACAAGTTGATGTTTCATCAGTAAATTATTATGACTTAGACAGCAATATTAAAAGCGAAACATCGGAAGAAATAAGAAAACGAGTTGTTAACGCTCATAAAATACAACAAGAAAGATTTAAAAATGACAATATAACATTTAATTCACAAATGACATCTTCACAAATTGATAAATATTGTATTTTAGGAGAAAAAGAAAAAATTATAATGAAAAAAGCCTTTGATAGCTTAAAATTAAGTGCTAGAGGTTATCATAAAATATTAAAATTAGCAAGAACAATAGCTGACCTTGATAATAGCGAATATATAAATGTAAAACATATTGCCGAAGCCATACAATACAGAAATTTTGACCGACAAAATTTTATGTAAAAAAATAAAGAGTGCAGAATAATCTGCACTCTTTTATTAACTCAATGTTAATTATTTAGCATCTACTGAAGCCATGTGAAGGATAAGGTCACAAACTTTGTTTGAGTAACCCCATTCATTGTCATACCAAGATACTAATTTAACGAAGTTGTCGTTAAGAGAGATACCAGCTTTAGCATCAAAGATTGATGTATGTGGATCGCCTAAGAAGTCGCTTGATACAACTTCATCTTCTGTGTAATCAAGAATTCCGTTTAATGAACCAGCAGCAGCTTCTTTAACAGCAGCTTTGATTTCTTCATAAGTAGCTGGTTTTTCAAGACGGCATGTAAGGTCTACAACTGATACGTCGATTGTAGGAACACGGAATGACATACCTGTTAATTTACCATTTAATTCAGGAATAACTTTACCTACAGCTTTAGCAGCACCTGTTGATGAAGGGATGATGTTTGCAGAAGCAGCACGTCCACCTCTCCAGTCTTTCTTTGAAGGACCGTCAACTGTTTTCTGTGTAGCTGTTGTTGAATGAACTGTTGTCATTAAACCTTCAACGATACCAAATTTGTCGTTGATAACTTTTGCTAATGGTGCAAGACAGTTTGTTGTACAAGAAGCGTTTGATACAACATTAAGGTCTTTTGTATATTTGTCGTTGTTAACACCCATAACAAACATTGGAGCGTCTGCTGATGGAGCAGAGATAACAACTTTTTTAGCACCACCATTGAAGTGAGCTGAAGCTTTTTCAGTTGTTGTGAATACACCTGTTGATTCTACAACGTATTCAGCACCAGCTGTTGCCCAAGGAATATCTTTTGGATCCATGCAGTTGAATACTGTGATTTCGTTTCCGTTAACAACGAGTTTGTCACCTTTAACTTCAACTGTTCCATCGAAACGTCCGTGAGCTGAATCATATTTAAGCATGTATACCATGTAATCAAGATCGATGAATGGGTCATTGATAGCAACAACCTGTGCACCTTCTTTATTTAATGAAGCACGGAATACAAGTCTACCGATACGTCCAAATCCATTAATACCAATTTTAACCATTTAAAAATTCCTCCTCTTATTAAAACTTTTAAAAAGCCTTAGGTTTTTAACCTATATAAATTATACCACAACAATGGCATATTTTAAACATTTTTTATTAAATAACATTTTGGTATAACTTTGGAAATTAAAGCCAATACACACTTTTTTTATGCATTTACGACATCATCCCCAAAGTATATACTTTTTTTTTATGCATAATAACATCACCAACTGTAATAAATATGAAATTATGCTACATTATAATATTGTTTGTTAAAAAATTATTTTAACAAATTTATGCATTTTGTAATCTAAAATTAATAATCTCTTTTTAAAATGTTAATTATAGAAAGAGTAAGTAAAGCTGATGAAACAACAAAGGAAACAGCACTTAACACTAAATTTGTTATTTTCATTTCAAAAACCTCCAATTTGTTATTTGAAATATTTAACACCTGATTCAAATATTTTTTGGTCTTTATTTCCTGAAACATTTTTATAAAGACCTTTTCCAATTCTTTCTGAATGACCCATTTTACCAAGAATACGTCCGTCTGGGCTTGTAATACCTTCAATAGCCATCATTGAACCATTTGGATTATATCTTATATCATAAGTTGCATTACCTGAATTATCAACATACTGTGTTGCAACCTGTCCATTAACAATAAGATTTTCAATTACATCTTTTGGAGCAACAAATCTACCTTCACCATGTGATACAGGTATTGTATGAATATCATCAGGTTCTACACCCCAAAGCCATGGTGATTTATTTGATACAATCTTTGTATCTACAAGACAAGATACATGACGACCTATATTATTAAATGTAAGAGTTGGGCTATTTGCATCAATATCTCTTATTTCACCATAAGGCACAAGACCAAGCTTAATAAGTGCTTGGAAACCATTACATATACCAAGCATAAGTCCATCTCTATTATTTAAAAGGTCCATAACAGCTTCTTTTATTCTTGGATTTCTAAATGTAGCAGCAATAAATTTACCAGAACCATCAGGCTCATCACCAGCACTAAATCCACCAGGGAACATAACAATCTGTGACTGTTTAATAGCGTTTTCCATTTTAACTATTGTTTCTTCAAGAGCTTGTACAGAAAGATTATTTACAACAATAGTCTGAACATCTGCACCAGCTTTTATAAATGCTTTTGCAGAGTCATATTCACAGTTTGTTCCTGGGAATACAGGTATAAATACTTTAGGTTTTGCAATACCAATTGAAGGGAATTTCTTTTCTGGCACAACAAAAGTATTTATTATTGGTGATTCTTCGAACTCTGTTTTTGTTTTTGTTGGGAATACTTTTTCAAGTGGTTTCTGCCATGCATTAACCATATCCTTGATTGATATTTCAACATCATTTACTTTTATAACAGGTTCAGGTATAGTTTCACCAAGAATTACAGCATCTATTCCCATAAAATCAATAACTTTTGCATTATTAAGTTCAAGAACAAAAGAACCATATTCAGCTTTAAAAAGTTCTTCTGTTTCAATTTCATTTCTTAAATTAACACCAATATAGTTACCAAAACTCATTTTTGAAAGAGCCTCAGCAATACCACCTGTTCTTACAGTATGAGCTGAAATACAAATACCTTTCTTAATAAGACTTGAAACAAGTTTAAACATTTCTTTTATATAATCATAGTCTGGAAGGTCATACTTATCTCTCTTAACTGGAAGATATACAACTTTATTACCTGCTTTTTTAAACTCAGGAGATATAATATTATCTACTTCTGAAACATCAACAGCAAAAGAAACAAGTGTAGGAGGTACTGTAAGGTCCATAAATGTTCCTGACATACTATCTTTACCACCAATAGCAGCTGTTCCCATACGCATTTGAGCTTGGAATGCACCTATAAGAGCAGCAAAAGGTTTTCCCCATTTTGAAGAATCTGTTCCAAGTTTTTCAAAATATTCTTGGAATGTAAGTCTTACACTTTCATAGTTACCACCTGTTGCAACAACTTTTGCAAGAGATTCAATTACAGCATATACAGCACCATGGAAAGGACTCCATTTTGATATTTCAGGATTATATCCATAACTCATAATTGTTACAGTATTTGTATCTGCTGTAAGCATAGGTACTTTTGCAACCATACCCTCTGGAGGTGTAAGCTGATTTTTTCCACCATATGGCATAAGAACTGTATTTGCACCGATTGTTGAATCAAATCTTTCAACAAGACCTTTCTGGCTTGCAACATTAAGTTTTTTAAGATTTTCAATCCATGCTGTTTTTATATCATTACCAATAAGTATTTTTTCAACTGATGTATTTTCAAAATATCCACCTTTTACTGGCATTTTTACATTTACATCTGTTATCTGTGTTGCACCATTAGTGTCAAGGAAAT
The DNA here is from genome assembly GCA_019415525.1 of Tyzzerella sp. Taxonomy (GTDB): domain Bacteria; phylum Bacillota; class Clostridia; order Lachnospirales; family Anaerotignaceae; genus Fimicola. Next base: position 10,883 of record DXZA01000017.1, read on the forward strand.
CTCTTGATATATTTACAATATCTTTTCCTCTCCATTTCATAACAAGTCTTCTGTCATCAGTTACAACAGCAACAGGTGTAGCCTCAAGGTTTTCTTCATTTGCAAATTTTATAAATTTATCAACATTTTCTTTTTCAACAACAACTGCCATTCTTTCCTGTGATTCTGAAATAGCAAGTTCTGTTCCGTCAAGACCTTCATATTTTTTAGGAACAGCATCAAGATTTATAATAAGACCATCTGCAAGCTCACCGATAGCAACAGAAACACCACCAGCACCAAAGTCATTACAACGTTTAATCATTTTGCTTACTTCTGGGTTTCTGTAAAGTCTTTGAAGTTTTCTTTCAGTAGGTGCATTACCTTTCTGAACTTCTGCTCCACAAGTTTCAATTGATTCTATTGTATGTTCTTTTGATGAACCTGTAGCACCACCACAGCCATCACGACCTGTTCTTCCACCTACAAGTATTATAATATCATCTTTTGCCGGTACTTCTCTTACTACATTTTCTTTTTTGGCAGCAGCAATAACCGCTCCTATTTCCATTCTTTTTGCAACAAATCCAGGGTCATAAACCTCTGCAACTTGTCCTGTTGCAAGTCCAATCTGGTTTCCATATGAGCTGTATCCTTTAGCAGCTTCTGTAACAATTTTTCTTTGTGGGAGTTTTCCTGCAATAGTTTCTGACACAGGAACAGTAGGGTCAGCAGCACCAGTTACACGCATAGCTTGATATACGTAAGCACGTCCTGAAAGTGGGTCACGAATAGCACCACCAAGACATGTTGCAGCACCACCAAAAGGTTCTATTTCTGTTGGATGATTATGAGTTTCGTTTTTGAACATTATAAGCCACTCTTCAGTTACTCCATCAACATCAACAGGAACAACTATTGAGCATGCATTAATTTCTTCTGACTGGTCAAGATTATCAAGAATACCCTTTTTACGAAGTGTTTTCATACCAAGAACAGCAATATCCATAAGATTAATATCTCTTGTTTCTGCTTTTTCTCCATAAACGTATTCTCTTTCTTCAAGATATTCATTATATGCTTTTTCAAATGTATCTTTATAGAAACCATCTTCAAAAGCTACATTATCTATTTTTGTTTGGAAAGTTGTATGGCGGCAGTGGTCAGACCAATATGTGTCTATAACTCTTATTTCTGTTACAGTAGGATTTCTCTTTTCTGTATCTCTGAAATATTTCTGACAGAATATAAGGTCTTCATTACTCATAGCTGTTTCAAGTTCATTTCTTAAAGCAACTATTTCTTCTTCTGATTTATCAATAAATCCTTCAAAGCTCTTAATATCTTCTGGATAATTCATTTCCATTTTAAGGCTTTCAGGTTTTTCAAGAGAAGCTTCTCTACTATCAACCGGATTTATACAATAATTTTTAATTTTTGCTATTTCTTCATCTGAAAGTTCACCTTTTAAAGCAAAAACTTTAGCTACTGAAATAACAGGTTTTTCTGCTTGAGAAATAAGCTGTACACACTGCATAGCAGAGTCAGCTCTTTGGTCATACTGACCTGGAAGATACTCTGTTGCAAATACAGTTTCATCAGAATTAAACTCCACATTTTCTTCATATATGTAATCTACTGGAGCTTCTGCAAAAATAGTTGTTTTTGCACTTTCATAGTCTTTTTCTGAGATACCCTCAATATCATATCTGTTAAGTATTCTAAGACCTAAAAGTCCTGAAATATTAAGATTTTCTCTTATGTCCTCAAAAAGATGATTTGCTTCAATGTCACATCCTTTTTTCTTTTCAACATAAAGGCGTTTTATACTATCCATATATACATCCCTTCCATATAAGCTATCGTTTATTAAATAATATAATTTATATAACTTTTTATTGTAATATGTACTTTTTTATTCTATCATGTTAATCAAAATATGTAAAACCTATATAATATTATTT
>DXZA01000018.1 GCA_019415525.1 Tyzzerella sp.
GTAAATTATATTTTTTTATTATTTAATAATGATTTTATTTTTTCTGGTGCAAGTTCATTTATATCATTGGGATTTGAAAATGTAGGTACATATTTACGTAAAATATTAATTATTTCATTTCTATCATATTTTTCTATTGCTAATTTAAATTCCCATATAGCATTTTCTATATATGATAAATCAAGTTTATTTTGATACTCAACAAATATTTTATTATTTTCTGTTTTATATAAATTATTATTGTTTATAAGAAGTTCTTCATATAGTTTTTCGCCATCACGTAAACCTATTTCTTCAATATCTATATCTTTATATGGTGTAAGACCATATAATTTTATTAATTTTTTTGCAATATCATAAATTTTTATAGGTTTTCCCATATCAAGAACATAAATTTCACCTGATTTTGCCATATTACCTGCTTGAAGTACAAGTTGTACAGCCTCTGGAATAGTCATAAAATATCGTATAATACGCTTATCAGTTATAGTTATAGGACCACCTAATTGTATTTGTTTTTTAAAAAGAGGTATAACAGAACCTTTTGAACAAATAACATTTCCAAAACGTACAGCTGAAAATATAGTATCTGTATCATTTCTTAATCCTTGTAATATTTGTTCACAAAATGATTTTGAAGCACCCATAATATTTGTTGGATTTACAGCCTTGTCTGTTGATATAAGTACAAATTTTTCTACATTATATTTTTTTGAAGCCATAGCAACATTATATGTACCAAATATATTATTTTTTATAGCTTCTTCAGGACAATTTTCCATAAGAGGAACATGTTTATGAGCTGCTGCATGAAAGACTATTTCTGGCTTATAATTTTTAAATAATTTATCTATTTTTTTACTATCCCTTACAGATGCTATCTCTACAGATAATGGAAAATCTCTTACTTTTATATGTAAAATTTCTTGTTGTATATCATAAATATTGTTTTCTGAAATATCAATAAGAATAACATGTTTTGGATTAAGGTTTGATATTTGTCTTGCTAGTTCCGAGCCTATAGAACCACCACCACCAGTTATAACAACAGTTTTATTTTCTATAAAATTTAATATATTACTATTATCAAATTTTATTGTTTTTCTCCCTAAAAGTTTTTCTATATCTATATGAGTATAACAATTTTTATTTTTTTTATTAGAATAAACTCTGTAATAAATTTAAAATACCCCCTTATATCTAAAATTCATTGATAATGATACAATATTTGTATAATTAATTCAATAATATTGTTGAATTATAAATACTGTAAAATATTATTGCAATTTATAAAATAAATATGTATAATGATATTCGTGTTCTATCACATATATAATCTAAATAAGAAATTTGACAGTTCGAGACCATCCTGTCGTTAAACAAAACTAGGGAATATATTTTATTTATTATTTGGAGGTGAATGAACATAGAAAATATAAACAAAACAAAAAAATTAACTTTTTCTGCAATAGTTATTGCTATATATGTTATACTAATGTTTTATACACAAAGTTTTGCTTTTGGAGCATATCAAGTACGTATTGCAACATCATTATATGCTCTTTCTTATATTTTTCCATTCCTAGTTTTTCCACTTGGTCTTGCAAATTTCTTATCTAATACATTAATGGGTGGTATGGGTGTTTTTGATATGGTAGGTGGCTTTATTGTTGGTATCATAACAACTTTACTTATTGTATGTATTAAAAAATTCAGATTAAATATTTGGTTTGTTGGTTTACCTATACTTTTTATACCAGCATTTGGAGTAGCAACTTGGCTTTCCTATATTCTTAAAATACCATATAGTGCATTGGCATTAAGCCTTTGTATAGGTCAGATATTGCCGGCTGTTTGTGGTGTTGTTTTAGTTAAGGCACTTTTGAAAGTATGGGAATAATATTTTATATAAGGAGCTTATTATGAGTACAAGAAAAAAAGAAGAACTTGAGGGAGTAACTCTTTTAGGAAATCAAAAAACAGAATATCGTTCTGATTATGCACCAGAAGTTTTAGAAACATTTCCTAATAAACATGTAGAAAATGATTATTTTGTAAAATTTAACTGTCCTGAATTTACAAGTCTTTGTCCTATGACAGGTCAGCCGGATTTTGCAACTATATATATATCATATGTACCAAATAAAATAATGGTAGAAAGTAAATCTTTAAAACTTTATCTTTTTAGTTTTAGAAATCATGGAGATTTCCATGAAGATTGTGTTAATATTATAATGAAAGACCTTATCCGTCTTATGGACCCTAAATATATTGAGGTATGGGGTAAATTTACTCCAAGGGGAGGTATTTCAATAGACCCATATTGTAATTATGGAAAAGAAGGAACACCTTGGAAAGATGTTGCATTTATGCGATTAAGTCAACATGACCTTTACCCTGAAAAAGTTGATAATCGTTAAAATATAATAAATATTGCATTATTTGCCGACAGTTCATTTGTACCATCCTGTCGTAAAACAAAACTAGGGCTTTTTTATATTTTATAGAATATTTTATTTTTAATATAGAAAATAAAAGCACATTCAGGTACATATTGAGTGTGCTTTTTTTATTTGTAAAGGGAGGAAACATAATTATGTATATGTTACAGACAGAACAAAGTTTTGATGCAGCACATTTTCTTAAAGATTACAATGGAAAATGTAGCAATATACATGGACATCGTTGGCGTGTAGTTGTATCTATTAGTTCAGATAAACTTTCAGTTGAAGAACAAACAAGAGGTATGATTATAGATTTTAGTGAATTAAAAGAAGCATTAAAAAATATTTGTGACTATTTTGACCATACTTTAATTTATGAAGAAAATTCATTAAAACCTGAAACAGTAGCAGCATTAAAATCTGAAAATTTCCGTTTGATTACTGTACCATTTCGTCCAACAGCAGAAAATTTTGCACATTTTATTTATGAAGAATTAAAAAAAGAAAAATATACTGTATGTCGTGTTGAGGTATATGAAACACCAAATAATTGTGCTATTTATGAGGAGAAATAATTTATGAAAGTTGTTGAAAAGTTTATAAGCATAAACGGAGAAAGCAGACGTGCAGGAGAACTAGCTGTATTTATAAGATTTAAAGGCTGTAATTTGAATTGTTGTTATTGTGATACAAAATGGGCAAACGAAAAAGATTGTAAATTTGAAGAAATTACTGTTGAAGAAATTGTATCTTATATTATTTCTACTAATGTAAGAAATGTAACATTAACAGGAGGAGAGCCTTTATTACAACCAGAAATGGATAGCCTTTTAAAAGCATTATCACAATATCCACAAATAAGAGTTGAAATAGAAACTAATGGAAGTGTATCAATAGAACCTTTTTGTAATGAATATAGACCAAGTTTTACTATGGATTATAAATTACCTGAAAGTGGTTGTGAAAATGATATGTGTTTAGAAAACTTTTATATTTTAAAAGATACAGATACAGTTAAATTTGTTTGTAGTAGTACTAGTGATTTAGAAAAAGCAAAATATATTATTGAAAAATATAATTTAACAGAAGTATGTGCTGTATACATTAGTCCTGTATTTGGAAAAATTGAACCGGCTCATATGGTAAGTTATATGATTGAAAACAATTTGAATGATATTAAATTACAGATACAAATGCATAAAGTTATTTGGGACCCTAATATGAAAGGAGTATAATAACATGATTGATGAAAAAGCTATTGAAAAACATATACGTGGTATATTAGTTGCCTTAGGAGATAATCCAGAATGTGAAGGTTTAATTGAAACACCTAAGCGTGTAGCTAAAATGTATACAGAAATATTTGCAGGAATGGAATATACTAATCATGACATTGCAGAAATGTTTGGGAAAGTATTTGATGAAGAGCGTGTTTCCAGTAATAATGTAGTAGTTATGAAAGATATTGAATTTTTCTCATATTGTGAGCATCATTTAGCATTAATGTATGATATGAAAGCAACTGTTGCATATGTTCCTAATGGAAAAGTTATAGGTTTATCAAAAATTGCACGTATTTGTGATATGGTTGGACGTAGATTACAGTTACAAGAGCGTATAGGCTGTGATATTGCTGATATAATTTCAGAAATTACAGGAAGTAATGATATTGCTGTAATTTTGGAAGGTTATCATAGTTGTGTAACTGCAAGAGGAATTCAAAAAACAAATACAAAAACAGTTACTGTTGAAAGACGTGGAAAATTTTTAGAAGATGCTACATTACAATTATATTTAAGATAAGGGGAGTTTTAAATGAAGGTATTAGTATTATCAAGTGGTGGTATTGATTCTACAACAGCTCTTGGAATGGCTGTTGAAAAATATGGTAAAGAAAATGTTATTTCACTTTCTGTTTCTTATGGACAAAAACATAATAAAGAATTAATTGCTGCTACTGAAGTTGCAAAATATTATGGTGTTGAACAGTTATTTTTAGATTTAGCAAAAATATTTCAATATAGTAATTGTTCATTATTACAGCAATCAACAGAAGAAATTCCAGAAGAAAGTTATGCAGAACAGATTAAAAAAACAGAGGGACAAACTCCTGTAAGTACATATGTACCATTCCGTAATGGTTTATTTTTATCTGCTGCTGCAAGTATTGCATTAAGTAAGGAATGTAGTATTATTTATTATGGAGCACATGCTGATGATGCTGCCGGAAGTGCTTATCCTGATTGTTCTCCTATGTTCAATAAAGCTATGAATGAAGCTATTTGGGAAGGTTCAGGTAAACAATTACGTATTGAAGCACCTTTTGTAAATAAAAATAAAGCAGATATTGTTAAAATTGGTCTAGAATTAAAAGTTCCTTATCATCTTACATGGTCTTGTTATGAAGGAAATGATAAGCCTTGTGGAAAATGTGGTACTTGTATTGATAGGGCAGCTGCTTTTGCAAAAAATAATGCTGTTGACTCTGCGTTATAATTAATTGTTTAAAATGAATAATTGACAAAAATTATAGGCTACTTTATAATACAACTGAATTTTAAAGCATATCAGTTCCTTTTTATAAGGATTAATAGGGAATTTTGTGAAACAAAGCAGCCCCCGCTACTGTATAGATGACGAAATCTTCATTTGTCACTGAGAAATTGGGAAGACGAAGAAAGTAGGGTGATTCTAAGCCAGGAGACCTGCTGATATGTTATAGTACAATGTTTTCGGTGGGAAAACCAAGTGCGTGTTTACAGCTACTCTTAAAGTAAGCTGTGTTTTTTGCGTGCAACGGTCAGAGCCATACTGACCGTTTTTTTATTCTAACGGAAAATGTACTTACCAATTTTATTAAATAAAAAAAGAAAGGTGAGGAAAAATGAAGAAAAGAATTTTGCTTGTAATTTTATCTATGGTAGTATCATTAGGAGTTGCTGTTGGTTGTCAAAATAATAATAATCAAACAAGCATATCTGAAATAGCTTCCAATGAAGAAAATGATTATGGAACTGTTGTAATTCAAAACGGTGACAGAGAAGTAGTATTTACAGAAATGCCACAAAATGTAGTATGTTGTCATTTATATGCAGCAGAAAATATGGTAATGCTTGGACTTGAGGATAAAATAGCTGGTAAAAATATTCCTACAAGTGAAGCCGAAAAACCTCTTGAAGAACTTGAATATAAATTTCAGAATATACCTGAAATTACAAAATCAAATGAAAGTGTAGTTGCTGCCGGTGCTGATTTAGTTATAGGACAGGTAAGTGCTTTTAAAGATGGTGCTTGGGGAAGTTATGAAAAACTTGAAAGTCAAGGTATAAATGCATTAACAATTACAGGTACAATAGTACAAGATGAAACTATAGAAGATGTATATACTGATATAGAAAATCTTGGGAAAATATTCAAAGTAGAGGACAGAGCAGAAAAACTTATAGATGATATTAAAACACAAATTGAAAATACTCAGAATGCTGTAAAAGATATACCAGAAAATGAAAAATTAAAAGTTTTTGTTGTAGATACATTTAACGGAAATGAAATATATACAACATCAAGTGGACTTGAAAGCAATCTTATAGAACTTGCCGGAGGCATAAACTGTACAAAAGGTATGTCAGATGGAAGATGGTTTAATACAAGTATTGAAACTTTAGTAGCAACAAATCCTGATGTAATAATATTTAATGATTATGGTAGTCAGACAATAGAGGAAAAAATGGATTTTATAAATAATAATCCTGCTCTTTCAGAAGTTACAGCAGTTAAAAATAAAGCATATCTTACAATCCCACTTGTAGAAGTTATGCAAGATGTTCGTGCTGCCAGTGCTTGTCAGAAGTTCGCTGAATTTTTTTATCCACAATGTTTTGAGGGGAAATAATGAATTATTATAAAGATATAAAATTTTTGATTATTTTTATTATACTTACAATAGTACTTATTTTTTCTATTATATATACAATAAGTATTGGTTCTACACCTATAAAATCAAATACAGTATTTGGTATATTAATAGATAAAATTTTTTTAGGTGGTAAAGGTGTAAAAGAAGGAACTTGGTCTATGGCAGATTTTCAAATTATATGGAATATACGATTACCAAGAGTATTATTTGGAGTTATATGTGGTGTAGGTCTATCAATTTGTGGTGTAGTTATGCAAGCTCTTGTTATGAACCCTATTGCAGACCCATATATACTTGGAATTTCTTCAGGAGCTTCAGCAGGAGCTGCTTGGGCACTTTTAATGCCTTTTCCTTTTTTTCAAGGACAATATCAAACAACTATTGTTGCAATGCTTGGGGCTATGATATCCTCTTTTGCAGTATATTATATGGCAAAGGCTGCCGGAGGTGGTAAAATTCATCCAATAGGTCTTATACTTTCCGGTACTGCAATAAATGCTGTTATGAGTGCAATAACAAATTTTCTTATATTTATTGCAAAAAGTCCCGAAAGTATAGCTGCTGTATATAATTGGCAAATGGGAACTATTGCTTCAGCAGGTTGGAACACACTTATATTTCCATTTTTATGTGTTTTTATAGGAGGGGTAATATTTATATTTTTATCACCAAAACTTAATATAATTATGTTAGGTGATGAATATGCTTATGCTATGGGTATTTCTGTAAAAAAATTTAGATGGGCTATGTTTAGTTTATGCTCGTTGATAGTTGCATCTATGGTTTCGGTAACAGGAATAATAGGATTTGTAGGTCTTATTGTACCACATATTGTAAGAATAATTGTAAAAGGAAGTAATAATAAAGTTGTTTTACCTTTAAGTGGACTTTTAGGAAGTATATATTTGATATGGTCAGATGCATTAGCCAGAAGTTTATTTTTTACAGCAGAACTTCCTATAGGTATTATTACAGCATTTATAGGAGCACCTTGTTTTTTATATCTTATGATTAAAAGAAGGTATGGTGGATAATATATGTCTTACAAAATAGAATATAATGGTATTTATTTAAAATTTGGTAAAAAAGAAATTTTAAATAATGTAACTGTAAAAGCAGAAGAAGGTAAAATAACAGGTATAGTAGGACCTAATGGTTGTGGTAAATCTTCTCTTGTAAAAACTACATTTGGATTTTATGAGTATAATAAAGGTAATATATTTATAGATGGAATTTCTCATAAAAAATATAGTCAAAAGGAATTAAGTTCTAAAATAGGTTATGTTGCACAAGAAAATAATACAATATTTAACTTTACAGTATATGATATAGTATCTATGGGAAACAGTAATAAAAAAGCTGTATATAATGCACTTGAAGAATTAAAAATAAGTCATTTAGCAAAAGAGCAAATGGAAAAACTTTCAGGTGGGGAGAAAAAAATGGTTTTTATATCAAGAGCTATAGCACAAAATACAGATACAATTATACTTGATGAACCTACAAATCATCTTGATATAAATCATCAATTATTTATACTGGATTATTTAAAAAATAGTGGAAAAACTGTTTTAATGGTTATTCATGATTTAAGACTTGCAACAAAATATTGTAATTCAATATATGTTATTAAAAATGGTAAAAATTTTTGTTTTGGTACACCACAAGAAGCCCTAAGTAAAAAAAATGTAGAAGAAGTATTTTCCATAAAAGGTGAAGTTGTAAATTTAGATGATTATGGTATTGATTTTATGATTTAATAAGTAGTATGAGCTGTTATTTTTATAATATTATAAATAACAGCTTTATTTTTTATAGTTAAAAATGTTAAAAATTATAAAATATATATAATTAATTGTATATAGTATATAATAAAAAAGTAATTTATTATGATATATTATAAGTAAATATAATTGTGAAAGTTGTAGAAT
>DXZA01000019.1 GCA_019415525.1 Tyzzerella sp.
ATAAGCAAGATTTTAAGTGGAGTTTCAAGGCAAAAATATGGCTTTGATAGGGGGGATTTTAGAGCAGAACAAATGTGCAGGTTAAATTTCAACGCTTTGAGCGTTGAAAGTTTCCTCAAATCGCCCGCAGTGCGGGGATTTTTTCGCAACGCTCGTAAAATACGATTAACGCTCGTGTCAGAGTTATCCAAGTTAGTAAATTAATATTTACTTAGAAAACAAAGGGTTTTAGGCTAACGCTTATGCCGACTCAGGGAGGTTTTAAGACACATGAATGAAGAATATAAAAAACAAAGATATACAGTATGGCTCACAAAAGAAGCTATAGATAAAAGTGATTCAGCTGTAATAATAAAAAACTTTGCAAACAGAAGTGATTTTATAGAAAAAGCAATTCATTTTTATTCAGGATACATTTATCAAGAACAACACTCAGAAATTTTATCTGATGTTATTGTTGAATCTATGGAAGGAATAATAAAAGAATTAGAAAATCGTTTTGGAAAATTACTTTTTAAGATTGCAGTTGAGATGGCAAAACTGGAACAAATGCTTGCAGCAATAAACGAAATGGATGATGAAACCATAGAAAGATTACATAAGCGTTGTGTAGATGAGGTTAAAAAAATAAATGGAATAATAAAAATGGAAGATGCTGTGAAATATCAAAGAAGCAAAGATTAAAATTGGAGGTACTAAAAATGAAATATAAATTTTACAGTCCTATAAAAGGAGTAATTGATTATGGTGATAATTGTGCATTAGATTATGAATCATACTTTGACGAAGAAGCTATTGAAGATTTAGATTATATATCATTTAATTACTTAAATCAAAGAGAACTTTCATTTTATGAAGAGATAATAAACATAGCTATTAAAAACAGTTGGGATTATAAAAGTGATGAAGGCAAAGGGCTTATGTATTACTTTGGATATGGTAATGATGATACAGAATTACTTGAAAAAGTAAAATCAGCATATCCAAAAATTGAAACAATAGGAGATAATGCTTACGGAGTTATGGAGTGTGAAATATCAGAAGAATTAAATGATTATGATATAAAAACATTAAAAAAATATTTTGGCGGACAGTATAGTGATGGTTGGGGTGAAGGATTTGAACAGCGAGGAATAAAAACAAAAGAAGGAGTTATATATATAAGTTTCTTTCCTGAAAACTTTTATATTGATACCGAAGAAGAGTTTGAAAATAGATTAAATGAAGATATGGAAAACAGTATAGATTGTATAAACTTTGATATGTAAATTTGAAAATATAATTTAATACGAAATGTAGGTGATTGTATGGCAAGGTTAATATTATCATTAAGATATCTAAAAAATAAAAAAGCTTCAGCAATAAAAAACTATGTAAAATATGTTGCAACAAGACCTAATGCTGAAAATTATAATGTAAATGTTTTAAACAATAAAGCTACAGAAAGTCAAAAAGATTGGATAGAAAAAGAATTAAATAAATATCCAAACCTTAAAGAAATATATCAACAAGAGTATGAATGTTATATTAAAAATCCAACAATAGGAAATGCCTCAGAATTTATAGAAAAAATAGCTGAGGAAGGTATGGCAAGAGAAAATGATGTTGAGAATTATGTAAGTTATATTGCTAAAAGACCAAGGGCAGAAAGGGGTGAACAAGGTCATGCCCTTTGGAATGGTTCAAATGAAGTTATTGACATTAATGAAGTTGCAAAAGAAACAGCAAACCATAAAGGAAATATATGGACTTTTGTTATATCTTTAAAACGAGAAGATGCTGAACGCTTGGGATATAATAATGCAAGTGCTTGGAGAGAACTTGTAAGAGCTAAGTCAATAGAGCTTGCAAGGGAAATGAGAATATCGGTAAAAAATTTTGTATGGTATGGTGCTTTTCATAACGAAGGACATCACCCACATATTCATTTGATGTGTTATTCAAAAAATCCAAGAGAAGGATATATAGATGATAAAGGATTGGCAAAATTAAAAAGTTCATTTGCCAATGAAATATTCTATGATGAAATTTATCATATTTACGAAGAGAAAGATAAGACACGAGAAACAATAAAAAAATATTTTGATGAAAAACTTAAAGAAGCAATGTTAATGGAACAAAAGGAAAATACAAAAATAGAATTACTTTTATGGCAGTTATCAAAGAACTTAAAAACATCAAAACATAAAAAAGTCTATGGAAGGCTTGATAAAGAAAATAAAATTCTCGTAGATGAAATAGTAAGAGAAATAAGTAAAGATGAAAAAATAAATATGGCTTATGAAAGTTGGGTAGGTTTAAAAAATGATATTTTATCTACATATAAAAATCAGACAAGAAGTAAAAATAATATTGCTGATGAAACAGAATTCAGAAACATAAAAAATATGGTGTTAAAATCAGCATTGGAATTATCAGAAACATCAGAAATAAATAAGTCAATAGAAACAGATAAAACCATAGAAACAGATAAGACCGTAAATTATAAAGAAACAGAAAAAGGTGATGATAATAAAAAGATTTTATCAGAAAAAGAAATTGCCATAAAACAAACAAAAAATACATTTTTACAGCTTATGAAAAATGTAAGTAATATGATTGAAGAAGACTATGAAAATAAGAAAAAATTTATAAAAACAATAGATAGAAAACTTATGAGTAAGATACTTGAAAAGAAACAATCACAAGGACAAAAAATGTAGGAGTGGAAAATATGAGGTGGAAAAAATATTCTATTGAAATGGATATGACAGGAACAACAAGAAAAGCAGTAGCCGAAATGTTAAGTGATATTTTTGAGAATGAATACATATTTGAGGATAACGGTTACTATGTTGAAGATAAAATAAATAGGGTTTGGTCTGTTTTACATTCCGAAACAATAAGAGCTGAAAAATTAAATAATGAAAAAATCGTTGGGGCAAATCATCTTTATCAAATGAAGTTGATTACCCCATTTTTTTATGAAAATGACTTTGAGTTTTTAAAGTCTGTTATTGATGAATTGAAAAATAAAGATGTAATAACAAATGATACAACAAAAATGAGTGTGATTTTAGATTTAAGTAATACAGAGAACTTAGAACAATATAAAACTAATTTAAAAAATATCTATACAAGTAGAAAAAATATGTTTCAAAATGCTTTAAACATAGCTTTAAATGAAATTGAAGATTTTATTAAGTTATATGATAAAAAAGTTGAATTTCCTATTTTTAAAAGCACTCTCAATAATGATGAGTTATTAAGTTGTATTCAGTTATCTCAAATCATAAGCAATTATGCTGAAAATACAAAAAATATATCAGAAAAGATAAATGAAAATCCAAATCAAAAGTTTTTGATGAGAACTTGGCTTGTAAGAGCAGGAATGGTTGGTTCTGAATATAAATTTGCAAGAAAAATGTTTACACAAAACCTTAAAGGTAATTCAGCTTGGGTAAATAAAGTTGATGTTGTGGAAATAAGTAGTGATGATATTGAAGAAGTATCTGAAGAAAAGAATTTTGAAGATGAAGAACCTGAGAATTATATTTCAATGGAAATGTGAAAGGAGAATTTAAGATGTTTTTATTAACATACGATATTTATATGAGTAAAGAAAAAATGAAAGAAATATTGCCACAGGCACAAATTAAAATGAGATGCCTTTTAAATGGTTATGAACTTAAGTTTTTTAACCAAGTGCTTGGTTTAATAAAAAGCGATAAAGATATGTGTGTACCAGCAGTTATATAGAACATTAAAGAAAGTGAATTGACTGATATAGAAAAAATATATCCAGAAGAAAGTTATGATAAATTGTATTTTCATATTACAACAGAAAATACAGATATAGTAACTGTTGCTTACATACCTAAAAATACAGCTACTGAGCTTCCTACAAATGAATATATTGAAGATATTATAAAAGCATATGAAGAACACAACTTTGATTTTTGTTACATTGAATATGCATTGGATAATGCAGAACAAGAAAGAAGGTAGGCAATATGGCACTTTACACTAAAGAACAAATACAAAAAGCAAATGACTCAAGCCTTGAAACTTATCTTAGAAAAAGGGGCGAACAATTAAAACCTTCAGGAACAGAGTTTATATTAATATATAAAGACAGTACAGGAACACACGATAGTATTACAATACGAAATAATAAATGGTATGACCATAAAAATGGAATAGGTGGATATCCAATTCAATTTATGAAAGAGTTTTATGGTTTAAATTTTAGAGATGCATTAAAAGAATTATTATATGGTGAAGAACCTATGTTAAATGGTTGGACTGACTCTTCGGAGTCAGTCTCTATCCATAAAAAACAAAGGATAGAAAATAATGATGAACCTAAAATAAATGAAGAAATTAATATTCCTAAAAAGTCTGAATTCATTCTTCCTTTAAAAGCTAATAATAATGATAGGCTATTTGAATATCTTACAGAAAAAAGATATATATCAAAGGAAGTAGTAGAAAAATTTGTAGATAAAGGATTGATATATCAAGAATCTAAATATGGAAATGTAGTTTTTATTGGAACAGATGAAAACGGTGTGCCTAAATCAGCCAGTAAAAAATCAACATCTAATAACGGAAATAGCTTCAAAATTAAAGTTACAGGTTCTGATACATCATTTGGTTTTTGCTGGAGGGGCGAAAGTGAAAGAGTTTTTGTTTTTGAAGGCTCTGTTGACCTTATGTCATTTGCAACCATTTCAAAAAAAAGCTGGGAAAATGATAATTACATATCTTTAGATGGACTTTCACCAAAGCCACTATTAAGATTTATTGAAGAAAACAAAAATATAAAAGAAGTATATTTGTGTTTGGATTATGACATTGCAGGAATAGAAGCTAATGAAAAAATAAAAGATATGCTTGATGAAATGTATGGCGATAAAATAACAACAGTTATAATAAATCCGTTGTATAAAGATTGGAATGAGGAATTGAAAGCCAAAAACGGTAAAGAAGCAACAGCAATACAAATGCACCCTAAAAAAGAATGCTGTAAGAAAACAGTTAAAAATCTTATATCTTTAAATAAAAATGATGAAAATAAATATATAGCTTGGCGAAATAAAGGATATGAAGAAAAGGGTATAAATTTTTATATAGACCAAATAAAAAGGGATTTTGGTTTGATAGAAAAATCGGTTGAAATATTAGATGATGAAAATATAAAAATGTTAAAGGGTGCTTTTTTAAGGATAGCTGATATATCAGCTTCTATTATCTGTAAATCAATAAAAGATGATTGCACTATATCTACATACATTGATTTGATGTTGCAGATAGAAGATGAATATAAACCTTATAAAGATAAATGTTCAATGAAAAATAGAATAGCAGAAATAAAAGAACAGGTTGACTACTTAGAAAATAGTTTTATTGAGAGTAGTCAATTTTTTTTATTATGGGCAAAAAATTTGTTAAACACATCTATAAAAGCTGAAATATACGCTGAAACAGATTATATAAAGGAACTAGAAAGAATGAAAATGATAGAACAATCACAACAACCACAAATGACTATGAATATGTGAGGTGGATACATTGGGAAACTTAATAAATTTTATACCACTATTTTTGATGTTTGGTATATTTATGATTTTTATGTTTTTGGCTGATATAAAAACATTGAATATAAAAAGTAAAACAGTAGGTGATGGTCAACATGGTTCTGCAAGTTTTGCCACACATAAAGAAATAAGTAAATCTTTTAAGCGTGTTAACTATGAACCTAACTTATGGAGAGAAGGTAAAACAAAAGATTTACCTCAAGGAATAATTATTGGCTGTAATATTATCAAATTCGGTAAAAAGAAAAAGGTATCGGCAATAATTGATGAAGGAGACGTACATTCACTTATGATAGGTGCAGCAGGTGTTGGAAAAACTGCAAAGTTTCTATATCCAAACATTGAATATTGCTGTGCATCAGGTATGAGCTTCATTACAAGCGATACGAAAGGAGACCTGCTAAGAAGCTATGCACCTATTGCCAAAAAGTATTATGGCTATGATATTTCAGTACTTGATTTAAGAAATCCAACACAAAGTGATGGCTTTAATATGCTTCATATGGTCAACAGATATATGGACGAATATTTGCAAACAAATTCACTTGTAGCAAAAGCTAAAGCTGAAAAGTATGCAAAAATAATATCAAAAACAATTATGAATTCAGGTGGATTTGATTCGGCAAATGCAGGACAGAATGCATTCTTTTATGATTCGGCAGAAGGTCTTATTACTTCTGTGATTTTAGTTATTGCAGAATTTTGTTCACCTTATGCCTTTGGAGAAATAGAACAAAGTAATAAAGGAGAAGAAAGACATATAATAAGTGTATTTAAACTTATACAAGACTTACTTGCTCCCTCGGAAGTTAAAGGAAAAAGTCAGTTTAAATTGCTTATGGAAAAACTTCCGGAAGAACATAAAGCAAGATGGCTTTCAGGTTCTGCATTAAATACATCTGACCAAGCAATGGCATCTGTACTTTCAACAGCATTATCAAGATTAAATGCTTTTCTTGATTCAGAAATAGAACAACTTCTTTGTTTTGAAACAAAAATAGATACTGAAAAGTTTTGTAAAAATAAATCAGCAGTATTTTTGATTATGCCGGAAGAAGACGATAGCAAATATTTTTTAATTTCATTAATTGTACAACAGCTTTACAGAGAAATGCTTTCAATAGCTGATGAAATGGGAGGTAAACTGCCTAATAGAGTGATGTTTTTTCTTGATGAGTTTGGAACACTTCCGGCTATACAATCAGCTGAAATGATGTTTTCAGCCAGTCGTTCAAGAAGAATAAGTTTTGTGCCTATAATACAATCATTGGCTCAGCTTGAAAAGAACTATGGCAAAGAAGGTGCTGACATAATAATTGATAACTGTCAGATATGTATATATGGAGGTTTTGCACCTAACTCGGAAGCAGCAAATGTACTTTCAAAAACATTAGGTGATAGAACGGTTATGACAGGAAGTATATCACAGGGCAAAGATAAATCAAAATCGTTACAGATGACAGGAAGACCTCTTATGACACCTGATGAGTTAAAAACAATGCCCAAAGATACATTTATTGTTACAAGAACAGGTGTAAAACCTATGAAAACAAAACTACACTTGTTTTTTGAATGGGGAATTGAATTAAATGAAAAATATCCCTTAAGAGAAGCTGTTGTAAGAAAAGTTGTATATGCAGATAAAAAGACAATAGAAAAAGCCATATTGAAAAAATATGGTGAAGAAGTAATAAATACTACAACAGAAGAAAATGAAAATTTACTTTTTAAGGCAGGAATTAAAGATATATTGAGAAATATGAAATAATGATTTTATAATATCAAAAAAGTTAATGAACCATGGCATAGCTTTTAGATATTAAAAGGTTTCTTATTTTAAAAACCATAAAGTAAGAAACTTAAAAAATACATAGATTACACCAAGGGGGAAGTCTGACTTTTTTTAGAAATACTTATTATATTAATATATATTATTATGTATACATGTTTACATGTAAACAGAAGAAGGATAGTTGTATTAATATTTCAAATAGCAACAATAAATTTTACATTATGTTATTCGTATATTAAAGGATATATATTTTGTTATGAATCAGAATTTAGAAAAAGTTATGAAGCTATGCCTTTGCTTTTTATTGACACAAAATAGTTATGAGGTTAAAACAGAATATTAATTTTATATTAAATACAGATTTAATTGAACAAATATATAGAATTGACTGAAAAATATTATTTAATACCATATGTTGTTTGTAGTGATTAAAAATAATACTATTTTGTAATACATTATGATTTATTGTATAATACATTTAAAATGAAACAGCGTATTTATAGATGTCATTGTTTAGAATAGAAAAATGATGTAGCATTATCAATTTTTATGAATCAATACAATATATTAGATATATGTAAATTAGAATTAGTTTATAAGCAGTTTATAAGCGTATGAAACTGGAAAATGGTATGTTTGGTGTAACAGATATAGTTATTATAGGTTTTACTGATAATATGGAGAAAGTATTTGAAGTATTACATTTATGTATGAAAAAACAGATAGAAGAAGATTGTCAAACAGTATTATCTGAGTTTGAAGAAAGAACATAAAGTAAGTTTATAATTCCAAATAAAGTTTATTTACTATATTTATAAAAGAATTAGCATCAAAAGTTAATTTTATGCCTAAGTAAGTATTTAGCATGATAAATATAGTAAAGTTAAAGTATAACTAGAAATTATGTTTAAAATATATAATTTTAATTAAACCAATAAAAATTAATAATAAAACTGCTTATGAAATAGGTAGTTAGTGTTTATTATTGATCCATCTTGTAGTAAATATCCATATCGAAGATATCGAGTAAATGGTTGAATATACTCAAATAGAACTTATTATTTCTAGTGATAGTTTTATATATGGCATAGCAAGAGTAAATATACATTATATTTAAAAAGATAATAGAATTGAGTTTAAGTTGATACGAGGTGATTTGTATGAATTTTGATAATGATAGTTATGAAAACCCTATAGAAGGAAAAACATATATTAGCCCACCAATGAAAGATGATTTTGGTAATGAAAAGACAATTCGTTTGGTTACACGTTGTATTGATCAAGAGAAAGGATATAAATTTATCAAAATAAAAAATGAAATTGTTTTAAGAGAAACACCAAGAGGTAAAAATATAATACGAGCTACTGTTTTTGAAGATCCTAGAAGTATAAAAGTTCTTAGTATTCAAGAATATACTCCTGCTACTGGTAATCCGCATAAAACTGGATTTTCGTTTATTGGTGATGAAATACCTAAATTATCTCGTTTTTTAAAAGATATTATGACAATGCATTTTGAGAAAAAACGATATCAAGTATTATCTGATGATGACATTGAACATATACAAATTACAGATACTCAAGCGTATAAATTATTTTTAAGTAATAAAGAGATGTTTCTAAATATAATAAAAAATAAGATAACTAACGAAGATATAATCAATATAGGTTATAGAATAAACCAATTAAATGTATTCGAAAACCTTCTGAATAATGATGAATATTTTGAGAGACTGAAGAATCATAAAAATTGTAAGACTGAGTCATTGTGGCAACAGTTTTTTGAAAAGAATCAGTGGATATTTGGATATGGTTTAGGTTATATTTTTTTAACGGGCTTAGATAATAAGAAACTGGAGCAGGTAGTGCAAGGGTATGATGTTAACACACATGGTAAACGCGTAGATGGTCTTATGAAAACTCGTGCCATTATCTCAAATTTGTGTTTCGTAGAAATCAAAACTCACAAAACTAAATTACTTGATGAAACTGCTTATAGATCAGGTTGTTTTGCACCTTCAAAAGAGCTCGCTGGTGCAGTTTCACAAGTACAAGGAACTGTCTTTGAAGCTATAAAAAATTTATCTGAGAAAGTTTCTATGAATGATAAAAATGGAAACCCAACTGGAGAAGAAGTTTACAATTTTAAACCAAAATCATATCTTGTGATAGGGAATCTAAATGAGTTCAATACAGAATATGGTATTAATACAGAAAAATTAAGATCATTTGAACTGTTTAGGAAGAATATATATTCTCCAGAAATTATTACTTTTGATGAATTATATGAAAGAGCTAAATTCATTACAAGATCTGATAATTAAAATATTGTTGAGGCAATTATGAAACTAAATTTTTTAAAAATCAAGACTTTCAAACTAATTAAGTTAGTACAGTTGTTTATTTGTTACAGATATCTTTAAATAATTTTAGGCTTAGAAATGTTTTAAGAATTAATGGAAATATATGACAGTTTGATACAAGTACAGATATTGAAAAATTAAAAAAGCGGGAAATATTATAAATTAGATATAATATAAGCTAGAAGTAATGGCAGATTAGAAAATAATAAAATTTAATTTGTAAAGTAATATATATGACTGATATACCAAAATTATAATACTTTAAAGAAATATTCTATATCAAAGAATATATATTGGGATATTAAATAATAGCATAGAGAAAGATTTTGATAATTAAAAGTATTTTTATAATAATAAATTTATAAATATCGCAATATTTAAAGATATTTTAAACATATATAGTATAATAATGGAGATTAAAATAAATGAACAAAATATTGTTATTAGAGGATGATGTAACATTAGCAAATGGTATTAAAATGGTACTTTCAAATCAAGATACACAAATAGAGATTGCAAACACATTAAAAGAAGCTAAGAATATATTAAAAAATACTGAGTTTAACCTCCTTATTTTAGATATAAGTTTACCTGATGGAAATGGTTTGGATTTAATGAAATATTATAAGAATTTAAGATATGATATCCCTATAATGCTACTTACTGCTAATGATATGGAAATAGATATTGTATCAGGTTTAGAGGCAGGAGCAGATGATTATATAACAAAACCATTTTCACTCGCAATTTTACGTGCAAGAGTTAATGCTCAGCTTCGTAGAAATATGTCAAATATGAATAAGGTTTTTGAAATTGACGAATATTATTTTGATTTTAATAATATGATATATCGAAAAAATCAAAATATTATTGAACTTAGTAGAACAGAACAAAAACTTTTAAGACTTCTTGTAGAAAATAGAGGTTATACAATAAGCAGAGATATATTAATTGATAAAATATGGAATACTGAGTATGTTGATGAAAATGCATTAACAGTTACTATAAAGCGTCTTAGACAAAAATTAGAATGTAATCCTTCAAGTCCTAAATATATTAAAACTGTTTATGGAATTGGTTATACATGGGCGGTGGAATAAAGTGCAAGATATTTTAATTATTATACTTTCTATTTTAATTATTGTATGTATTTTTTATATAATATATCAGCATAATAATTTAAAAAAACAACTCAAAAGAATAAATCATATGTTGGAATGTGCAATAAATGATAATTTTTCTGATAAGATATTTGATGAAACTATGATTTCTTCAATTGAAACAAAATTTGCAAATTATTTATTATCTGCAAATACTTCCAAACAAAAATTAAAAATAGAAAAGGATAATATAAAATCACTTATAAGTGATATTTCTCACCAAACAAAAACTCCACTTGCGAATATAAAGTTATATTCAGAATTTTTAAATGAACAAGAACTAAATGAACAAGGCAGAATATGTGTAAATACTTTAAATGCACAAACAGAAAAATTGCAATTACTTATACAATCACTTGTTAAAATTTCAAGATTAGAAACTGGAATAATATCTTTACACCCTAAAACAGTTAATTTAAACAATTTAATATCAAGAGTTATACAACAGTATAACTATGAAAATATTGAAAATAAAGCATATGATTTAAATGTTATGTGTGACGAAAAATGGACAGAAGAAGCAGTTTGTAATATTATAGATAATGCTATTAAATATTCACCAAAAGGTGAAAAAATAATTATAACATTATCAAGTTATGAGATGTTTTGTTCAATAAATATAATAGATAGAGGAAATCCAATTCCAGAAAGTGAACAAAGTAAAATCTTTACAAGATTTTATAGAGGTTCTAATAATTATGAAAAAGATGGTTTAGGAATAGGACTTTTTATTACACGTCAGATTATGAATGGACAGGGTGGATATATTAAAGTTATATCTAATAAAAATGGGAATACTTTTTCATTGTTTTTTCCTAAATATTAAATAGGCTATGTCACAACAAACAGTTGATAAATAGCCATTTTTATAGGGGAGTATCAG
>DXZA01000002.1:0-11212 GCA_019415525.1 Tyzzerella sp.
ATGTGTATAAGAGACAGATTTAGTTATTATAGATTTTTAAAATAAATTATAAATAATATATTAAAAAAATAATTTTAATATATTTAATTTATTAACTTTACTAGAATAACATAAAATTTTCAATATTTTTATTACCATAAACGTATATTATATAAAATAAGATTTAAAATTGTTAAATTATTTTCATTTTTGTGATTAAGTGGATAAAAATGGTTAGAAGATATATTTGTAAACTGCAAAATGTCATAAAAATTAAATTAATTAGCATATAAAATATTTAAAATATACTGAAAAAGTTAGTGTCAAAACTATATATTTTTGTAAAATATACAATACTATAATAAATAGTATGGTTAAAATGTGAAAAAATCATAATAAAATTATTGACAAAGATAAACCTATAATTTATCATTTAATTTAATTAGATATATTTTATTCAGAAAATTTGTAATATAAAATTATAAAAATACTAAATTTATTATTTGTTTTTCAGTGGTGAACAAAATTATTGTAATTTTGCTTGTTATCAATTTAACAATATATTAACCATAAACTAAAGATATAAATATTGGCTATGATGGTTATTATATAAATATAAACTATGTAAGAGAGGTGATTTTAGATGGCTTTGGAAATTATTAAAAGTATTATTGAAGCAGAAAATAAAGCTGATGAAATACATCAAAATGCTTTAAAAGAAGCTGATACAATACGATTAAATGCAGATGCCAAAGTGTTAGAAATACTTTCAGGTGTAAAGAAAAATGCTAAGGCAGAAGAAAATATGCTTGTAGAAAAAGCTGTTAGTGAAACTCAGTTGCAAGTTAAAGAAATTTTAGAAACTGCAAAACAGAAGTGTGAAGAAATAAAAAATTCCTCTGAATTAAAAATGGAAGAGGCTATACAGGCAGTTATTGGAAAGGTAGTTGGTGAAGATGGCAATAGTTAATATGAATAAAATTTCTATTGTTGGACTCGAATCCGAAAAAGACCATATACTGAAATTTCTTATGAAAAAAGGTTTTGTTCAGATAGATGACAGTACAGCTCTCTTGGAAGATGAATTTTTTGGAAAATCATTAAAAAAAGATAGTAGAGAACAGGCTGTTTATGAGTATGAACAAAAAATGAGTAGTATAAATGTGGCTATTGAAGTTTTAAAAAGCTATATAAAAACAAAAAAATCAATGCTTTCTCCAAAAGATAACTTTAATAGTATAAACATTGATTATGCAGAAAAACTTTATGAAGATATTTTAAAAATAAATAATATTTCTAAAGAAATAAATTCTCTTAAAAGCGAAGAAAATTCTCTTATTAGTACAAAAGAAATACTTATACCTTGGGAAAAGTTTGATTTAAAATTTAAAAATTTATCAACAAAATTTTCAAGAACTATATTAGGTACTATTCCAACAACATCTAATATAGACCAAGCAAGAAATAAACTTTATGATGAAGTTTCTGAAAGTGTTATGGGAGTTGTAAATGAGGATAAACAATTTAGATATATTTTTGTTATTGTTCATAAAGATTCCCTTTATAATGCTACTGAAGTTTTAAGAGAATATGGATTTTCGCAGGTAACATTTGGTCTACTGGAAGATACTCCAAAAACAGAAATAAGTAATATTGAAAACAAAATAAATGAAGTTAAAAATAATAAAAATATTCTTATTGAAAAGCTGAAAGTCTATGGAGAAAAAATAAAAGAATATGAAAATCTTTATGACTATTATATGGTTCTTAGAGATGAAAATAAAATTGTTGAGAATTTTATTAAAACAAAAACAACATTCTGCTTAAATGGTTGGCTTCCTTCTAAAAAAGCAGATAGCCTTGTTAAAACACTTACAGATGATTATAAATGTTATGTAGAAACAGAAAAGGGCAATAAGGAAGAAGGTTATCCTGTTCTTCTTGAAAACAATAGCTTTGTAACACCTTTTGAGGATATAGTAAATATGTACTCAACACCAAGTACAAAAGATGTTGACCCAAGTGGAATAATGGCATTTTTCTATATTATATTCTTTGGAATGATGCTTGCAGATGCAGGTTATGGAATACTTATTTCATTAGCTTGCTTATTTATAGTTAAGAAGACAAAGCTTAAAAAAGGTCAAGGAAACCTTATAAAACTTATGGGAATATGTGGTGTATCAACAACTATATGGGGATTTGTATTTGGAAGCTTTTTTGGAGCAGGAACACCAGCTTTAATAAATCCTCTTGAAGATGTAATGCTTCTTATGGCAATGTCTTTAGTTTTTGGTATTGTCCATATTTATATAGGACTTGGTATAAAGGGTTATACACTTTTAAGAGATGGTGACATAATGGGCTTTATAAGTGACATATTATTATGGTATGTATTTATAACAGGTGTCTGTCTTTTAGTTATTCCTATTGTTGCCGGAGATATTGGTATATTTGCTGTTATAGGTAAGTATCTTGCTATAATTGGTGCTGTTGGAATAATACTTACAGGTGGAAGAGCTTATAAAGGCTTTATGAGAATATTTAAAGGAGTATCTGCTTTATATGGTATAACAGGATACTTTGGAGATATTCTTTCATATACAAGACTTATGGCACTTTGTCTTTCATCAGGTGTTATAGGTCAGGTTATAAACCTTCTTGGTGCTATGGCTGGTCCTGTAGGAATAGTAATAATAGGTCTTATAGGTCATGCAATAAACCTTTTTATAGGTGCTTTAGGTGCTTATGTTCATACAAGCAGACTTCAGTTTGTTGAATTCTTTGGTAAATTCTATGAAGGCGGAGGCGAAGCCTTTGTTCCTTTCAAATTTAGAACAAAATATACAAGTATAAATGAAGAGGAGATGTAAATTATGGAATTTTTATCAGCTTTATCAAATGGTCAATTTTTAGGTATAGCAGGTGCAGCAATAGCAGCATTATTTGCAGGTATGGGTTCTGCAAAAGGAACTTCAATAGCAGGTCAGGCAGCAGCAGGTGTTGTTTCAGAAGACCCAAGTAAATTTGGACAGCTTCTTGTACTTCAGCTTCTTCCAGGTACACAGGGGCTTTATGGATTTATTATTGGTTTCCTTATTCTTACAAAAATCGGTATTCTTGGTGGAGATGTTCCTACATCAGCTCAAGGCTTCCAGCTTTTAGCAGCATCACTTCCAGTTGGTCTTGTTGGTCTTATTTCTGGTATATATCAGGGAAAAGCAGCAGCAGCAGGTGTTGGAATTGTTGCTAAAAAACCTGAAGAATTAGGTAAAGCTATTACATTTGCAGCTATCGTTGAAACATATGCTATTTTAGGACTTCTTGTATCATTCCTTGCATTAAACGGTATTCAGATTGGTTAATAAATAATTTTTTGAAAAGGAGGAAATACTCCTATGGGTAATGAACAGAAAATAATTGACAAAATAATTGCTGATGCCAATAAAGAGGCAGCAGAGATAATAAAAAATGCAAGAGAATATGCTGACGAAAAAATAAAAACAGCTAATGAAAAAGCAGAAAAAGAACTTAATAAATATAGAGAATTATCAAAATTAGAGGCAGAAAAAGCTGCTTCAAAAGAAATTTCCGGAGCTGAAATGTCAGCAAAAAAATTAATTCTTTCAAAAAAACAGGAAATCTTGGAAGAAACAATTAATCTTGCAAAAAATAAACTTATTTCTCTCACGGGAGATGAATATGAAAAAACAATATTAAAAATGATTAAAAATTCAAAAGAAAGTGGAGAAATAATACTTTCTTCTGAAGATAGAAAAGCCTTTGGAGAGAAGCTTGCAGCAGAAGGGTATAATGTATCTTCTGAAACAAGAGATATAGTGAAAGGTTTTATAATTAAAAAAGGCGATATAGAATATAATTATTCTTTTGACTCAATAATTACAGTTGAAAAAGAAAATATAGAACAAAAAGCAGCAAAAATTCTATTTGGTTAAAGGAGGGGGTTAAAAATGGCAAAAGAAAATATTTATCCCTATGCAGTAGCCAAAATAAGAGTTTATGAAAGCCGACTTATTACAAAACAGTCATTTATTCAAATGGCAGAAGCTAAATCTGCTGATGAATGTGTAAGAATACTTTCAGAGTTAGGATATAATAATGGTAATCCATTTGATGTAAATGAATTTGAAAAAGTTCTTTCAGAAGAAACAGTAAAAATTTATGAGCTTATGAAAGAAGTAGTGCCAAATGAAAACTTTATAGAGGTTTTTGTTTGCAAAAACGATTATCATAATCTTAAAGTTATTCTTAAATCTGAAATTGCAGGTGTAGACGGAGAAAAATATATTGTAAATGGTGGTCTTATACCTGTTGAAACAATAAAAAAAGCTGTTGTAGAAAGAAATTATTCAATTCTTCCTAAAATAATGGGAGAAGCACTTAATGAAGCATATGATATATATTCCAAAACACAAAATGGTCAATATATAGATATGGTTATAGATAAAGCATGTTTTAAACATATGTCAGAAGTTGCAAAGAATAGTAATAACAGTTTTATAATTAAATATGTTGAAAAACTTTGTGACCTTACAAACATAAAGAGTTTTATGAGAGTAAGAAAAATGAAAAAAAGTTTTCAAAATACATTTAAAAATGTATTTGTTTCAGGTGGGTCAATAAATTTTGAATATTTCAGACAAGCATCAAATGCTGAAAGTTATTCTTCAGTATTTAAAGGTACTGCATATTCTTCTATATGTGAGGCTATGGATAGAAGTATTACTGAGTTTGAAAAACTTTGTGATAATTATTTAATGGACTATGTAAAAGAGGCAAAATATATAGCCCTTACACTTGAACCTCTTATTGCATATATTTATGCAAAAGAAACTGAAATAAAAACAGTAAGAATTATTATGACAAGTAAAATAAATAATATTGACTCGGACACTATAAAAGAAAGGTTGCGAGAAGCTTATGTATAAAGTAGGAGTAATAGGTGATAAAGATAGCGTAATGGGCTTTCTGGCACTTGGTATAGATATTTTTACTGCAACAGAAGCAGATGAAATTAAAAAAACAATACACAAGCTTGTTGAGAATGAATATGCCATTATATATATAACAGAAAAAGCAAGCCTTCTTGCACAGGAGTCCATAGCGAAATATAAAGATTATCAGTTACCAGCTATAATTGTTATTCCTGGAATAACAGGTAGTATGGGGCTTGGTATGAATGAAGTAAGAGAGTCAGCAAAACGTGCTATTGGTGCGGATATTTTATTTAATAAAGATTAAAAACATCTAATGATTGTGGGTGATATAGTATGAGTAGAGGCACAGTAGTAAAAGTGTCAGGTCCGCTTGTTATTGCGGAAGGTATGAGAGATGCTAACATGTTTGACGTTGTAAAGGTTTCAGACAAGCATCTTATAGGTGAAATTATAGAGATGCATGGCGACAGAGCATCTATACAGGTATATGAAGAAACATCAGGTCTTGGCCCAGGAGAAGAGGTTGTATCAACAGGTATGCCTATGAGTGTTGAGCTTGGCCCAGGTCTTATATCAACAATATATGATGGTATACAAAGACCACTTGAAAAACTTTATGAAGTTTCTGGTACAAATATTCGTAAAGGTGTTGAAGTATATTCTCTTGATAGAGAGAAAAAATGGAAATTTGAGCCTTTAAAACAAAATGGAGATAAAGTTTCTTCAGGTGATATTATAGGTAAAGTTCAGGAAACAGATGTTGTTGAATGTCGTATAATGGTTCCTTACGGTGTGAGTGGTACAATCAAAGAAATTTTTATAGGTGAATTTACAGTTGAAGAAACAGTAGCTGTAATCACAAATGAAAAAGGCGAAGATATAAATGTAACACTTATGCAGAAATGGCCTGTTCGTAAAGAAAGACCATATAAAGAAAAGAAAACTCCAGACTCACTCCTTGTTACAGGACA
This sequence comes from Tyzzerella sp., assembly GCA_019415525.1. GTDB lineage: Bacteria > Bacillota > Clostridia > Lachnospirales > Anaerotignaceae > Fimicola. The sequence goes on from DXZA01000002.1 coordinate 5,909, forward strand.
GAGAGTTATTGATACATTTTTCCCAATAACAAAAGGTGGAGTAGCTGCTATTCCAGGTCCTTTCGGAAGTGGAAAAACAGTTACACAGCATCAGCTTGCAAAATGGGCAGATGCAGATATAGTTGTTTATATTGGTTGTGGTGAACGTGGAAATGAAATGACAGACGTTTTAAACGAGTTCCCAGAACTTATTGACCCAAGAACTGGTAAATCACTTATGGAAAGAACAGTTCTTATTGCTAATACATCAGATATGCCTGTTGCTGCTCGTGAAGCATCAATATATACAGGTATTACAATAGCTGAATTCTTTAGAGATATGGGTTATAGTGTTGCTCTTATGGCTGACTCTACAAGTCGTTGGGCAGAAGCACTTCGTGAGATGAGTGGTCGTCTTGAAGAAATGCCAGGTGAAGAAGGTTATCCTGCATATCTTGGTAGCCGTCTTGCACAGTTCTATGAAAGAGCCGGAAGAGTTACATGTCTTGGAGAAGATGAAAGACAGGGTTCACTTACTGCTATTGGTGCTGTTTCACCTCCTGGTGGTGATACATCAGAACCAGTTTCACAGGCTACACTTCGTATAGTAAAAGTATTCTGGGGACTTGATGCATCATTAGCTTATAAACGTCATTTCCCAGCTATTAACTGGCTTACAAGCTATTCTTTATATCAAGATAAAGTTGATGTTTGGGCAGATAAAAATGTAGATGAAAATTTCTCAGAACAGAGAACAGAAGCTATGCGACTTCTCCAGTTAGAAGCAGAACTTCAAGAGATTGTACAGCTTGTTGGTGTTGACTCACTTTCTGATAGTGATAGACTTATACTTGAAACAGCACGTTCAATTCGTGAAGACTTCCTTCATCAAAATTCATTCCATGAAGTAGATACTTATACATCACTTCATAAACAGTATAGAATGTTAGGGCTTATACTTAAATTTAAAGAACTTGGAGATAAAGCTATTAAAGAAGGAATTTCTGTTCTTAAAATAATAAAACTTCCTGTTATAGAAAAAATAGGTCGTGCAAAATATGTTGAAGAATCAAAAGTTGATGCGGCATATAATGATATAGAAGAAGAAATTGCAAAAGAAATTACAGAATTGATAAATAAGGGGGCAGATGAATTATGATAAAAGAATATAGGTCAATTCAGGAAGTTGCAGGCCCTCTTATGGTTATAAACGGTGTAGAAGGCGTAAAATATGATGAACTTGGAGAAATAGAGCTTTCAAACGGTGAAATAAGAAGATGTAAAGTTCTTGAAGTAAATGGAGATACAGCGTTAGTACAGCTTTTTGAAAGTGCAACAGGTATAAACCTTTCAGACAGCAAAGTTCGTTTCCTTGGAAAGAGTCTTGATTTTGGTGTTTCACCAGATATACTTGGTCGTGTATTTAACGGAATGGGTAAACCTATTGACGGTGGTCCAGACATAATTCCAGAAGAAAGACTTGATATTAACGGTGCACCTATAAATCCGGCTGCTCGTGAATATCCTTCAGAGTTTATACAGACAGGAGTTTCTGCTATTGATGGTCTTAATACACTTGTTAGAGGGCAAAAACTTCCTATATTCTCTGGTTCAGGTCTTCCACATGCTAATCTTGCAGTACAGATTGCAAGACAGGCAAAAGTTAGAGGTACAGACTCAAAATTTGCCGTTGTATTTGCTGCTGTTGGTATAACATTTGAAGATGCTGAATTCTTTATAAATGATTTTAAACAGACAGGTGCTATTGACCGTTCTGTTGTATTTGTAAATCTTGCAAATGACCCAGCTGTTGAACGTGTTTGTACACCTCGTATGGCTCTTACAGCTGCTGAATATCTTGCTTTTGAACAAGGTATGCATGTACTTGTAATTATTACAGATATTACAAACTATGCAGAAGCTTTACGTGAAATTTCTGCTGCTAAGAAAGAAGTTCCAGGACGTCGTGGTTATCCAGGATACCTTTATACTGACCTTGCAACAATGTATGAAAGAGCAGGTAAGATAAGAGGAAAAGAAGGTTCTATTACAATGATACCTATTCTTACAATGCCTGAAGATGATAAAACTCATCCAATCCCTGACCTTACAGGATATATTACAGAAGGTCAGATTATACTTTCTCGTGACCTTTATAAAAAAGGTATACAGCCACCTATAAATGTTCTTCCTTCACTTTCTCGTTTGAAAGATAAAGGTATAGGTAAAGGTAAAACAAGAGAAGACCATGCAGATACAATGAACCAGCTTTTTGCTGCATATTCAAGAGGTAAAGATGCTAAAGAGCTTATGGCCATTCTTGGTGAGTCTGCTCTTTCTGATGTAGACCTTCTTTATGCAAAATTTGCTGATGCATTTGAAAAAGAATATGTATCACAAGGTTTCAGAACAGACAGAACAATAGAACAGACTCTTGAAACAGGCTGGAAACTTCTTAAAATACTTCCAAAAAGTGAACTTAAACGTATTCGTGATGAGTATCTTGAAAAATATATGCCCGAGGAGTGATGAACTGTGGCAAGATTAAATGTTAATCCAACACGTATGGAAATGACACGTCTTAAAAAACTCCATAAAACAGCTACAAGAGGGCATAAACTTCTTAAAGATAAACTTGATGAACTTATGAAACAGTTTCTTGAAGTTGTAAAAGAAAATAAACGTCTTAGAGAGGAAGCAGAAACTGCCCTTGAAAAAGCATATAAAAGTTTTATTATTGCAAGAGCTGTAATGAGCAATGAATATCTTGGAGAGGCACTTATGATGCCAAAACAGTCTGTAAGTGTTGATGTTTCTCAAAAAAATGTAATGAGTGTAAATGTTCCTATATTTGATTTTAAGACTGTAGGCAATGAAAGAGAAATTTATCCATATGGTCTTGCTTTTACATCAGGAGAACTGGACTCTGCAACAGAGGCTTTTGCATCTGCAATGGAACCTCTTTTGAAACTTGCTGAAAGTGAAAAAACAGCACAACTTATGGCTCAAGAAATAGAAAAAACTCGTAGACGTGTTAACGCTCTTGAAAATGTAATGATTCCTAATTATGAGGAAACAATAAAATATATTTCTATGAAGCTTGAAGAAAATGATAGAGCAAGTACTACTAGACTTATGAAAGTCAAAGACATGATAGCTCAAAAAGCTATTGAGGAAAGACGTAAGAGAGATAAGGATTTGCAGGGTGCTTAGTCTGTAAATTATAGGTTTAAACACTGAAATGTACAGTAGTTTTACCAAGATTACGATAGTATGAAATAACACTAAAAGGTATCAGTTTATAAAAAAGACTGATACCTTTTTTATTTTTTTAGAATTAATATAAATATAAATTTTAAAAAGTATTTTATATCTGTATTTATACTAGAGTGTATTTTTACATCTTTTAATTTATTATATTTAATTTTTTAAATATATAGATAAAAAGTTATTCTTTATGTATGCTGGTAGAGTTATTTATCATCATTATAAAATTGAGTTCCATAATATTATATTTAGTAATAAGAGTATTATTTATATAAATAAAAGTTTCTATAAGTTACAAAATAACTATGGTAAGTAATTAAAAATTCACAACTTTTAAGTAAAAGTGTAACAAGAAATCACAAGAGTAAAAGAAGTATGTAACTGTAGTTTTTTTTAAAAAAAATGCTTAAAAATAAAGGAAAAATGAAAATAAAATTATTAGTAGGGGTAAAAAATATATTTTAAATGGTTTAAAGAATTAAAAAAATTAAAAAATAAAAATAAAATGGGTAAAAAATTTTGATAAAAAAATATATTCAAAAAAGTTTATAAATAGAGTATTTAATTTTTAAAAAAGTGTTTCAATAGGGAATAGTTTAAAAGTACACTTTTAAAAATAATAAATATAGAGATTTAATTGTTTGAATAGGGTATAAAATTTATTTTCAAATGTTTCAAAATAGGGGTATAGTCTATACAATTAGTTTTTGGGTTCTACTGTGTTTTTTGCATTGTTTTGATAAATATATAAAAATAAATAAAGGTGGTGTCAGAATGGCAATAAACAAGAAATATGGGTATTGTAGAGTATCCACAGTAGACCAGAACCCAGAAAGACAAAAAGATGCTTTGTTAAATTATGGAATTGATGAAAGAGATATATTCATAGATAAGGTTAGTGGAAAAAACTTTGAAAGAGATAACTACATACTTTTAAAAGAACGACTTTTAAGAAAAGGTGATACATTAGTAATAACAGAACTTGACAGATTTGGAAGAAATTATTCGGAAATAAAAAAGGAATGGCACGAGCTTACAGAAAAAGGTATAAGCATTGTAATTTTAGATATGCCTATAATAAGTACTGATATGAAAAATGATACAACCAGTAAACTTATATCGGACATAGTTTTCAGCTTATTGGCATACATAGCCGAAAAGGAAAGAGATAACATAAGAGAACGACAAAGACAGGGCATAGAAATAGCTAAGGCTCAAGGTAAGTATAAAGGGCGTAAGAAAATAGAATGTGACAACTTTTCTGAAGTTTATATCAAGTGGAAAAATAAAGAATTTACAGCAAGAGAAGCTATGAGGCTTTTGGGAATAAAGCCGAACACATTTTATAGAATGGTAAAAGATTATGAGAGTAACATTAATAATAAGTAGTATCTACTATATATTATATAAGAGCAATAAAAATTATATTAATACAATAAAACAACCATTATAAAAATATTATACACAAACACCATACTATAAAAATACAACACAACTTTATATTTTATATGTTCAACATAAATTTTTGAAAAAACAACTTAAAAATGAGCATAAAAATGATAATAGGCTAGGAAGCCCCCCAATAGGTAGAGTAGTATGAATAGATAAATAGATAACAGGAGATAACATAAGGTAAAGGATAGTAACACACAGGTAACACATAAGTAACACATAATAAAAACAGCACAGCTCTTATATACATAGAGTTGAGCTGTTATTTTTTATATATAATACAGTTTATGTTAAAATGTACTTATACTATAATCTGATACAATTATTAATGTACTTATACTATAATCTGATACAATTATTAATGTACTTATAATTTATACTAATTTTACCACTTTACCAATTTTTATATAAATATGAGCATATAATGTTAGATTAAAGCCTAAAAAACAGCATATAGATAATGGTATTATACCAATCACTAATAGGAAGTGACTTTGATAGATGGTTTATAAATTAACAGATACATTAATAGTATGCTTATAATTTATACTATACAACAGGAAGTTACCAGTTACCACTTTTTGAGCATAAAAGTGACCATACAAC
>DXZA01000002.1:11312-171765 GCA_019415525.1 Tyzzerella sp.
AACAGGAAGTTACCAGTTACCACTTTTTGAGCATAAAAGTGACCATACAACAGGAGGTTACCAGTTACCACTTTTTGAGCATAAAAGTGACCATACAACAGGAAGTTACCAGTTACCACTTTTTTAGAGCAAATGTGACTTATATAAAAATATTGTGCTTAAGTACCTGCTTAAAAATAAATGGATATGCTTTTTATAAGTGTGTGATATACATATTTTACTGCTGGAAATAAAAGCAATATGCAGAACAAATCTATTGTGTACATCATTTAAGAAATATAGTTTAACAGTTCTACAACAGTAAATTATATTTATACAAGTCAAATAAAATAGTGTACATAGTTTAAATGTAATTTTACAGCAGTAAAAATATAATGCAGTTTTTGAAAATAATATGCATTAGCAGATGTTTTAATACATTAGTTATGTACTTATAAATTAGCTGATAAAATTAGCAAGTTACCAGTTACCACTTTTTAAATATAATTTTGAACTTAATATAAAAAATCAGCTTAAAAACAAGAATTAAACTATAATGTAGTAATAAATTAACTTTAAAAGATTTACTTAAACAAAAAATGTGTCTTACATCATTAAAAATCAGTCTTAATAGTTTATAAGATACTCTATAAAAATAAAAACAAAGTACATTATTTTAAATTTAAACTGTTTAATAATTTTAATTAACTTAATTTATAAAAATATCATCATTATTTATACTTTTGCTTATTAATAAGATACAATTAAGAATTATTTATAAACTAATATTATATATTTATGCATATAGTTATGCTTTTAGAAAAAATGTATCTACAGTATTATTAAGTTTACAAACAGTAAATAAAGCTGATAATTAAAAGGTTTATTTGATATAATCTAATAAAAAAATGCCGAAAAACAGTAGGAAATAATTAGAAACTTTGTGCATAATTATTCATATAAAGTTGATAAAATATCTTTTCAATAGCTATTATATGTGTTATAATATCAGTAATGAAATTGATTTATAGGGGTGAAAAATAATGAAGAGATTTAGTAACAAGCTTATAGCAGGGGTACTTCTTACCAGTATAGCAACAAGCAGTATAGCTTTTGCTAATGAATATGATAGTTTAACAGTTACAAATTCAACAACTGGCAATACTTCATTTCAGATAACATCTTTTGCAGATTATAACACAAACTATGGTTATGGTTTATTGCAAAATCATTGGGCAAAAACACAAATTGAAACACTTGTAAATAAAGGTGGAATATCTGGTGTGCCTTATGGTTCAAACATTTATAGATTTGAGGCTGACAGAAGTATTAAAACAGCAGAACTTTTAAGTATAATTTTAAGAGTTTCTGGAAACTCATTTGAACAAACTACTGACTGGACAGATGGTGTAATGGACAAGGCAATAGAACTTGGTATTATACCTGAAAGTATGAGAAATGAAGGAAATAAGGAATTAACAAGAGAAAAAATGGCTATGATATTAGTTAATTCAGAAAAGAACATTAGAAATAAAGATGTAACAGCTGAATTTGACTCAAGCAAAATATCAGACCTTAATCAAGCAGACTCAGCATATAGAGATGATATAGTAACAGCATATGCTTTAGGTTTATTAGCTGGTACAGGAACAGGATACAATCCAAAAGGAATAACAACAAGAGCAGAAACTTGTACAATTATCAATAGGTTATTTGAATATACAGCAAGAGTAGATAATGCGGTACAACCAGAAACTCCAACACCAACACAAGGTTTACAATATGAGGCATTACCAGATGGTTCAAATGTAGGAATGTACTTTAATTTCCCAGCAGAGGGACAAATTGGACCAGATGGAAAAGTAATTACAAGAGACCCAGAAACTGGAATACTTGGTTTTGGTCAGGGTCAGCACGGCAATATATGGGGAGGACTCACATATCCTAATGGTAAAGTAATTGGTGAAGGTTCAACAAATCCTGTTGGTTCAGGTGGGTATGACACATATGCAAAAGGTAAATATGAAAATCACGGTGGTTACACATACTGGACACAGGAATGGAACAGAATTTATGGTGTTGTAGGAAGTAAGTTAAATTCAGAATATCCTAATCCTGAAGAGATGACAATGGCAGATATTAATGGAAATATTTTAGATGCAGATGGAAGCACTTGGCAGACAAATGATAATGCGCATTTTATATATGCAAATGGTGTTTGGACACCTAAAACAAACTGGTAATATTATACTAAAGATTATTTAAAATGTCAACACTAATTTTAATAACCCACATTAATTTATGGGTTATTATCTATAAAATAAATAAAAATAGCTTTAAAACAAGCATTAAAGAGAATAATAAATATAAAGAGAAAAAATTAAGTGTTGACAAGTTTAACAGATATAAAAATAAGGAGTCATCAAGACTCCTTTAATGCTTTAATACATTTATTATTTTGTATACTTAAACAATATCACTAAAGATATAATGAAGTATACAGGATTACTAATATCAAGTACAATTAAGATTAAAATACTTGCTATAGCAACTCTAATTACTAAATAATAATTAGAATACTCATTCATAGTTATCACCTCCTTAAAATTAATTTAATAAGGATATAGAGATATACAATATGAGAGTAAATAAAGATTAAGTAAAGAGAATATACATTAAAATAGATACTAAATATACAGAATTAAAAGTTGCTAAGTTTATTAGAGTATAATCTAATAAAGATAGTGTAGTTATAAGGGTTTTATTAACAAAGGATATAATCATAACACAATCGTAAAATGAAGTCAACATTTATTTTAATAACCCACATTAATTTGTGGGTTATTACCTATAAAATAAATAAAAACAACTTTAAAATATACATTAAAAAGAATAATAAATATAAAGGATTAAAGGTTGCTAAGTTTATTAGAGTTTATTTTAATTCTAATAAAGATAGGAGCCTTTAGTAACTCCTATCTATGTATCAATCTATTAGTCTACGAGTTCTGTATACATAAATAATATAAATAAAGATATAATGAAGTATACAGGATTACTAATAGCAAGTATTATTATTATTGCAATTATACTTGCCATAACAACACTAATACTCAAAGGATAATTTGAGTAAATAACTCACACGAAAGTGTGGGTTATTTTTTTGTATAAGGGTAAAAATAGTATTATTTTATGAATTTAAGATTAAAAAATTCATATATTGCTTCTGAAAAAAACTCATACATTACTAAAAAAATTGATATACATTCAGACGAACATATTAAAAAATTTTATGAAAAAATAGTGGTGTGATAAATTTATAAAGAGATAAAAATAACTTAGTATACATTTGAAAAAACATATATACAGTAGTATTTTTTGATGTGTACTTTAAAACTAATACTTATAAAGTTATTCTGTTGAACAATAAAAATATAAATATTGTACTTCAAAAGCTACTTAACTTGTATATAAAAGTAAAATAATATAAGGGAGGTGGTTCTATGACAGTACAGTTCAAAACACAAATTAAGATTTATGATGAAGAAACAGGAAAAGTAAATACAGATGGTAGTTTTAGTATTTATGCTGACGGAGATGCAAAGAGCATAGAGTATTTTAAAGATGCTATATCAGTTATGAATGAGGCTATGGGGAATTTAATAAAAGAAGTAGAGTTATAATTACTACATTATAATAGGTAGAAACTCAAATATAAGGGCTGTAAATTTACAGCCTTTATTTTTTTGCTCTTTTTTAAATATTTTGATTTGTTGTAATTTTAAGAACATTTTTATGACAAGTAATTAAGAGTAACAGCTTTAATTAAGATATAAATTTTTTTTTATTTATATAAAAAATTTTTTAAACAGTATCAGTACAAGTATAAATAATTTAAGGCTTTTCAAATAAGTTATTTATTTTTAAAAATTGATATGTATAAAAAAGTTTATGGCTTTATGTTAGCAAGTAGAAAAAATAAAAAAGCTCCTGTAAGGGGTATCAGCATTTTTTAATTTTAAGAACATCTGAAAAAAATTAACAGCTTAAATTTATGCTTGAACTTTATTAAAGAGTATAAAGACCTAAAAAACTTTGCTTAAACCATTATATAGATAAAAAATCATATACCAAAATACTTATAAGCCGTGACTACTGAAGCAATGCTGTAAATTCGTATGTATGCATAAATATAGACTTCTATTTTAAAAAATACACACCAATATGACTAACTGAAGCATATATAAAAAACAGTATTAAATTAACTTATTGTATTTAACTACCAAATGACTGTTTGAGCAGTAAAAAATCAATTATGTATTTTTACACATTAAAAATGGTGATGAGCATTATAAAAAAAGTTAGTGAACATTGATGAAAATGTGTATACATTCAAAACTGTGTTGGACTTATAAAAATACCTACCCTTTCTTGTTAAAGACTTAAACATATTATAAGTATAAAAATTAAAAAAAATATATACTTCAAAAAGTGAGGTGAGGGTTATGAGTATTTATACCTATTCTTAAAAAAAGTAGAAGTAATCTTGAAAAATGGACACTATTTACAAAGTTTAACGTTGAAATTTAAAAAAATACACCAATATTACTTATGGTCAGTAAAAGTGAAAGAGAACTTTAAATAATTGCTTTGTATTTAATTACTAAATGGCTGTTGAACAGTAAAAGAGGTAATTGTGAAAATCTGCACAGTCAAAAAGTGAGGTAGAGCTTATGAAATAAGCAGTCTAGTAAAGATAGTAAACCATACAAATTAAGTTATAACAGGAGGAATACAAAATGGAACAAGAAAGAATTTATGAAGCAATTAAAAACCACATTAAAAAAAATACATTAGAAGGAGCAGAAGTAATCTTGGAAAAGGAACAATGCAAAGTTTTGATAAAGAAATTATGTGATAATGTTACTCGAAAAATTACATATAAGATTTTATTGGATGACGGTTCAGAAGTGATTGACTGTGGTGATGTAACAAGAAAAAGTTTAATGGACGCTAACATTAAAGCTAATGTATTCAGGTTATTATATGACTATGATTTTAGCATTGAAAAAAGAGACTTGAAATACATTGCAGAAAAACTTTTAAGTATAGATAATGAACTTGAAAAAATAGAGGTTACTACCAAAATAAGTGAGGAGGAAGTTATATACAAGATTTATTCTGCTGTGGAAGAACAAGACCGAAGCTTTGAAAAAGGTTACTGTCCTATCCTTATAAAGGACTTTAAAGACATAATCAGTAACAACATTGAAGAATACGATTACGATGATGTTAAGAGGATTTTAAAAAAATATAATCTTCTTAAAACAGGAAAAGACAGAGCTTTTGATGATAATGAGAAGATGTTAATAGATATAGGCAATAACGAATATAAAAAACAGACAAAAAGAGTTATAAAACTTAAAGCTATAGCGTAACGCAAGGAGGACATACAAATGAAAGATATAGATAAACCAATAAATTTCTACCCCTATTATGGATCCAAAAAAAGAGTGTTAAGACCTCTCTACAGCCTGGAACCAATGAATATAAACACAACAATAGAGGCTTGTGCAGGCTCGGCAGTTTGGACGATTAATAAACCCAAGTACGGTAAAGAAATTTTAAATGACCTAAGTGTTGAAATTTACAATCTTCTTAAACTTATGTCAGACAAAGAAAAAGGACAAGAACTTGTTAAAAGGCTTCTTAAAATAGAATACAGTAGAGATGTGTTTAATAAGGCTTTAGAGGCTAAGAAAAATAAATTTGAAAACATAAGTGAAATGGATATGGCAGTAATGAGTTATACCTTACTTACTCAGTCATTTAATGCAACAGGCAAAAGCTGGAGAAGCAGTGATAACCAAGAAGCTTATACAGCAAGAATGGAAAAGAAACTTGAGGATGTACAAGGCAGACTTGAAGGTGTTGAGGTAACAAATAAAAACTGTATAGATTTAGTTGATGAACACAGATATGAAGAAGATACATTAATACTACTTGATGTGCCATATGTAAAAGAACTTAGAGGAGCAAAGGAGGTGTATAACTGTGAAATGAGTACTGAAGAACATCAAAGGATGCTTGATACGATAAGAGATTGTAAGTGCAAAATAATATTGTGTGGATATAAGTCAGAAAATAGCGAAGATGACCTATACGATAAAAATTTACTACATAGTGGCTGGAATAGGTATCTTTTGGGTGAAATACCTAAATCCTGTCAGATAACAAAGAAAAAAAGAGATATAGCAAAAGAATGGGTATGGATTAATTATGATTTACCACCATATGCTAAATATGAAATAAATACAGATACAAAGAATATGTAAAAATGTTGAATTATGCTCTAAGTTGCGGTATTATCACCCAACTTAGGGCAGTTGAAATAGGGAGGATGAAAATATGAATAAAAATATGAATAAAAATATGAATAAAAATATGGATAAAAATATGTATAAAAGTTTTGATGAATTGCCTTTAGTATTAACACCTATGGATATAAAAGAAATTATGAACATTTCAAAAAGTAATGCCTATGCACTATGTAAAAGTGAAGGGTTTCCAGCTAAGAAAGTTGGAAAGCTGATAAGAATAAACAAAGAAAGTTTTAAAAAATGGTTTGAAGAACAGCAACCAGCTTAATTGAAAGAAGGTAATAGTTTATGGGTAAAAGACGAGCTAATAATGAGGGTAGTATAACAAAAAGAAAAAATGGGAAATGGATGGCTTCCTTAAAAATAGGTATTGGAGCAGATGGCAGACCTAAGTATAAATATATGTATGCTGATACCCAAAAAGAAGCTCTACAAAGATTAGAAGATTTAAAAATCTCTCTAAATATGGGTATAAACATAGAAAATGGAGAAATAACAGTATTAAAATGGTGCAATATATGGATGGAAAGATATAAAAATAAATTAAGACCAACAACAAAAACAGGATACAACAATGCTATAAGACTACACATATCTCCAAGGCTTGGTGGAATAAAAATAAACAAATTAAAAAGTGGAGAAGTACAGAAACTTATAGATGATACATATAAAAATGGTGAAAACAGCATTTCATTGGTTATAAAGGTTTATAATGTACTTAATGGAGCAATGAAACAGGCTGTAAAAAATAAAATGATAAAAAATAACCCTTGTGAAGATGTAGTGTTTCCAGCTGATAACACAAAAAAGAGATATGTGTTTACAGTTGAGGAGCAGAAAAGATTTATAGATGCACTAGAAGGAGAGCAATACAGAATATTGTTTATATGCTACTTATATACTGGTGCAAGGCTGGGGGAACTCCCAGCCTTAACTTGGAAAGATATTAACTTTGATGATAGATACATAGATATAAACAAAAAAGCTATATTAATACATAATTATTATTCAGATAAAAAAACAGAATTACAGGTACAAGATTATTGTAAGACTAAAAGCAGTATAAGAAAGATATATATAACATCAATGTTAATAGAGAACTTAAAACAGCATAAGGAAAAACAAATTAAAGAGTGTGAAGAAGCTGGGGAAATATGGACTGATGATAATTTAGTATTCCCTACAAGTGTTGGAACAATATTACAATTAAGAAATATTCAAGTTATGTTTAACAGAATAAAAAATAAAGCTAGTATCAAAGAAGGAACTATGCACTCATTAAGACATACTTATGCAACAAGATGCTTTGAAAAAGATATAGATATAAAAATAATTAGTCAGCAATTAGGACATAAAAATGTAAAAACAACATACGATACATATGTTCATGTTATATCTAATAAAAAATTAAAAGAATTAGATAAATTGGAAGAAATAGATAATTTATTAGCATAAATAAAATGTTAAAACATTTAAAATTTAGATTTAAAATAATATCCAAAAGTACCTAGAATGTACCAAGAATAGAATAAAACATAATAGTTCTAAATAAGATTTTAATAAAACTAAAATAGATTAAATGGTATAAAATAAGGGTTTTTGGGATATAAGAAAATGGATTTCCATAAAAGTCAAAGATATGATTGCTAAAAAAGCTATTGAAGAAAGACGTAAGCAGAATGAAAAAATAGAAAATTCATCTGCTATATAATAAAAAAAACATCTGAATTTAAATTCAGGTGTTTTTTTATTGCCTATATATAGTCTGTAACATAATTATATTCCATACATAAAATATATAAGGGATAAAAAATTTCCCATAAGGAGGTTTATAAACATATGAAAATAAGCCTTTGTATGATAGTGAAAAATGAAGAAGATACACTCGAAAGATGTCTTGAAAGTATTAAAGATACAGTTGATGAAATAATTATAGTTGATACAGGTTCTAGTGACAAAACAAAAGAAATTGCATTGAATTATACAGATAAAGTCTATGATTTTGAATGGTGCGGTGATTTTTCTAAAGCGAGAAATTATGCTTTTTCAAAGGCAACAATGGACTATTGTATGTGGCTTGATGCAGATGATATAGTTACTAGAGAAAATGCAGAAAAGATTAAAAAACTTAAAGAAAAAAATAGTGGTGCAGATATATATATGATTAAATATGCTACTGGTTTTGATGATAATAATAATACAACATTTTGGTATTATAGAGAAAGAATTTTAAAAAAATGTGAAAGCCTAATTTGGGAAGGAAAAGTCCATGAAGCAATAGTACCATTTGGTATTGTAGAGTATTTGGATATAACTATTGAGCATAGAAAAATACATGTAAAAGATAGTGATAGAAATTTAAGAATATATGAAAATATGGAGAAAAATGGAGAAAAATTTAATCCTAGAGAAATGTACTATTATGGTAGAGAACTTTTTTATCATAACAAATATAATGAAGCTATTACATTACTTGAAAGGTTTATAAAAGAAAAAAATAGTTGGATAGAAAATAAAATAGATGCATATAAAATAATTGCTTTTTGTTATAAAAGTATAGGTAACAATAATGAATATTTGAAAAATATGATTAAAGGAAATAGTATTGATACTCCAAGAGCTGATATATGTTGTCATATAGCAAGTTATTTTATGGATAAAAATAATTTTATACAAGCTATATTTTGGTATAAAAATGCATTGAATTGTGAAAAGGATAATAAAAAAGGTGGATTTATAGAACCTGATTATTATGATTATATACCATATATTCAACTATGTGTATGTTTAGACCGTATTGGAAGAATAGAACAAGCTTTTGAATATAATAAGAAAGCGGAAAGAATAAAAAGAAATTCTAAAGCTGTAAAATTTAATAATATATATTTTGAAAATAAATTGAAAGGAAGATAATAAATATGTATTATGATGATTTTGATAACAATATGAATTATTGTAGGGAAAGCAGAAATTCAGGTTGTGACAAAAATAGATGTTGTAATAGATGTTGTTGTAACTGCTGTTGTATAGGGGCAACAGGCCCAACAGGTCCAACGGGCCCAAGTGGCCCAACCGGTCCAAGTGGAGCAACAGGCCCAACAGGTCCAACAGGTCCAAGTGGCCCAACAGGCCCAAGTGGAGCAACAGGCCCAACAGGAGCAACAGGTCCAACAGGTCCAAGTGGAGCAACAGGTCCAACAGGTCCAAGTGGAGCAACAGGCCCAACAGGAGCAACAGGTCCAACCGGTCCAAGTGGTCCAACAGGCCCAACAGGAGCAACAGGTCCAACAGGTCCAAGTGGAGCAACCGGTCCAAGTGGAGCAACAGGCCCAAGTGGAGCAACAGGCCCAAGTGGCCCAACCGGTCCAAGTGGAGCAACAGGTCCAACCGGTCCAAGTGGAGCAACAGGTCCAACAGGCCCAACAGGCCCAACGGGTCCAACCGGTCCAAGAGGAACAACAGGCCCAAGTGGTCCAACCGGTCCAAGAGGTGCAACAGGAACTATACAATCAGGTGTAGCTGTACAAGATATGAATACAGCTAATGCAATTACACTTGAAGAAGTAGCAAATACACTTAATGCATTACTTGATTCGTTAAGAAATGCTGGTATTATACAGTCATAAAATAAAAAAACGATTTTAGAAATTATTATCTAAAATCGTTTTTTATTATAATTAATTACATAAAATAGTACATATTTCTTGCAAAATCTCTAATATTTACTAAATCAATAATATCAGGATGAGGGAAACATAAGTCAGAATCTGTAAAAAGATTATTAGGATTTTCTATCTTTGGTTCTACATATTTATCACCTTTACATATAAATCCACCTACAATTTCATTTCCTTCTGGTATGCTTTCAGATACTTTTGATATTATAGTATCGAAATATCCGTTTTCATTTGCAGCATCTACAGTACCAAATAATGCTATTCTTTTATTTTTTAATGTTTTAAGAAATGCAGAAACATCTTCTGTACAATTATCATTTTCAGCAAAAAATCCAACAAAAATCATATCTGACTTTTCTACCTCAGATTCATTAAAACCACCAAAATAAGTACATTTTTTTAATGGTAATGCGTGTAATACTGTATTGGCAAGAAGCTCTGTATTACCTGTAACACTTTTAAACATTATTGAATAATTCACTAAAACTCCCCCTTACTCTAAACTTTTTCGTTAAATATTATAACATATAATATTAAAAAATAAAATAGTATATGTAAAATTTGCTATATTTTTTAATAAAAATTTTGTTATTTTATAAAGTTTTCTATTTCCTCTACTGTTTTTGCCATTTCAAAATCAGTTCCTATTGTAATTCTAAGATGGTTTTCGATTCTTGGGAGGTTAAAATGTCTTATATAAATATCTTTTGTTTTAAGATATTCCATAATTTCTTTAGCAGAATAATTCATACAATCTACAAAAATAAAGTTAGTATTACTATCATATACTTTAAATCCTATATTTCTAAGGGCTTCTGCTGTTCTTTCTCTTGTAAGTTTTACTTTTTTATTTGTAAGTTCAAAATAATTTATATCTTCAACAGATGCTACAGCAAGTTCTAAAGCAAGACTATCTATTGTATAAGAGTTAAAAGAATTTTTTACAGCTTCAAGAACAGATATAAGTTCAGGATTTCCAAATGCAGCACCTACACGTATTCCCGCAAGAGAACGTGACTTTGAAAATGTTTGTACAACAACAAGATTATCATATTTATTTATAAGTTCGATACTTGAAAATTCTGCAAAATCAACATATGCTTCATCGATTATTACAATTACATCTTGATTATTTTTAAGTATATCCTCTATAAATTCACGACTTTCACCTTTACCTGTTGGTGCATTTGGATTTGGTATAATTATACCGCCGTTTTCTTTAAAATAATCTTCTTTTTTTATATTAAATGATTCATCAACAGCTTGTGTTTCATATGGTATTTTATAAAGTGAACACCATACAGGATAGAAAGAATATGTTATATCAGGAAATAATATAGGTTTTTCAGAGTTAAAAAATGACATAAAAGAAAGTGCAATTACTTCATCAGAGCCATTTGCAACAAAAACCTGATTTTCATTAAGTCCATGAAATTTTGCAAGAGCTTTTTTTAATTTTGATGCAGAAGAAGAAGGATATTTTCTTAAATTATTAGCATCAAAGTTTTTTAATGCTTCCATAACCTTTGGAGAAGGTGGATATGGATTTTCATTAGCATTAAGTTTTATTATATTGGGATTTTCCGACTGTTCTCCTGGAACATAAGGCTCTATATCCCTAAGATTTTTTTTCCAAAGTTTTTCCAAATTTATCACCCCAAATATTTTTTTGCAAGAGCTTTAAAGCTATCATAACTTCTTTCAATAGTTTCTGTTGAAACACAGTATGAAAGTCTAAAATGTCCTGAACAATTAAATGCAGAACCAGGTGTTGAAAGTATTCTAAACTCTTTTGCAGCATTACAAAATTCTTTATCATCAGGAATAAGTGTTTTAGGGAACATATAAAAAGCTCCATCTGGTTTTACACATTCAAATCCTAAGTATGTTAACATTCCATATAAAAGTTTTCTGTTTTTATCATATGTTTCAATATCTGTTTTTTCATTCATACAGTATGGAAGGACTCTTTGAAAAAGAGAAGGAGCATTAACAAAACCTATAATTCTATTTGCAACATTAAGTGCATTCATCATTTCTTCAAAACCATCAATCTCACTATTTACTATTATATATCCAATTCTTTCTCCAGGAAGTGAAAGAGATTTACTGAATGAATATGCAACAAATGTATTTTTATAATATTTTGATACAAAAGGTACAGTAAGACCATCATATATAAGTCTTCTGTAAGGTTCATCTGAAATAAGGTATATAGGGTGACCTATTTCTTTTTCTGCCTCTGTCATAGCAGTAGCAAGTTTTTTTATAGTTTCTTCTGAATAAACAACACCAGAAGGATTATTTGGAGTATTTATAATAACAGCTTTTGTATTTTTATTTATTTTAGATTTAAAAGCCTCTATATTAAGCTGAAATGTTTCTGTATCTGCTTCTACAATAACAAGTTTTCCGTCATAATTTTTTACATATGCATTATATTCTCCAAAAAATGGTGCAAATACAATTACTTCATCATCTGGATTTAATATTGACTTAAAAATTATATTTAATGCACCGGCAGCACCACAAGTCATAACTATATTTTCAGTATCAAAATTTGTACCGAATTCAACATTTGTTGAATCAGCAACAAATTTTCTTACATCTTCATAACCAGAGTTATTTGTATAGCCATGTACAAAATTTGGAGATTCATCATTAAGTATTTTAATAATAGCATCTTTTACAGATTTTGGCGGTTCAACACTTGGGTTGCCAAGACTAAAGTCATATACATTTTCAGCACCATATAATGCAGACATTTTTTTGCCTTCTTCAAACATAGCTCGTATTACAGAGCTATTGGCTGTAAAGGCTTTCATTTTTTCAGAAATCATTTTTATTACCTTCTTTCTTTGGCTTTGTTTCTCTAAATTCTTTGTTATAGAGTTTTATAATGCCATGTTTTGTCATTCGTGCAAAAGTAACGGCTCTTCGACCTTTTTTTACAATTTTATTTGGTATTTTTTTTATCTTTCGAACAGCCCTTTTAGCAGGTAGTTTATTTAATACAAGTGGAACACTTGCATGGTTTTGTTTTCTGCTTTCTATAACAGATGAATAAAGTTCATCAACTTTAAGTGCAAAATTTTCAACAGAAAGTTCTTCCATAGCAGATATTGAAGCTTCAGAGAATTTTTTTAATATATCTTTATCAGAAAGAATTTTCATAACCATATCAGGAAGTTCTTCAGGAGAGTCAAAAAGAAGACCTGTTTTTTCATGTATAACTATATTTTCAAGACATTCATCTCTTCTTGCAATTACAGGAAGACCACCGGCCATTGCTTCAGCAAAAGTAAGACCTTGTGTCTCAGATGTAGAAGCACTAACAAATATATCACCTATTTGATAGTATTTTCCTATTTCTGCCCAAGGTTTTGCACCTGTAAAAATTATATTATCTGTAAGACCAAGTTTTTGTGTAAGAGTTTCAAGTTCGCTTTTTACAGGACCATCACCAACTATTACAAACTTTAAATCAGGTATTTTTTCAAGAAGAGAAGGCATTGCATTTATAATAACATCGATGCTTTTTTCTTTTGCAAGTCTTCCTAAAAATAGTAATACAGGATTTTTTGAATTTAAACCAATTTCTTTTTTTAGTAATATAGTATCTTCTTCAGAATAATTTGACTTTTTAAAAAGTTCTGTATTTATTCCTGTTGGTATAATTTCTATTTCTTTTTTTACACCATATTCTATAAGTGAATCAAGAACTTTTTTTGTAGGTGCAATTACTGCATCTGCTTTATTACAAAAAATCTTACTGAAATCTTTAGCCATTGCAGGTGTTATAATAGCACCTTTTGCAACATAATGAACATAATCAACATACATTGTATGATAGGTATGTACTGTTGGTATATTAAGAGTTTTTGCAAGCATTCTTGCAAACATACCAAGTGAAAATTCTGTTTGTGTATGAATTATGTCAAGCTTAAGATGTGCTATTTTATTTAGAGCACGAGGTGTATATAAAAGACCTATACGAAAGCCTTTAATCATAAAACAAGGCATACTAGGCATTCGTATTACATATTCTTCATCTTTTGTTGTTCTTGGGTCATATGGTGTAAATATATATACATTATGGCCTCTTTTTCTTAATCCTTCTGCTAACGTATGAACTGATGTTCCAACACCGTTAATCTGAGGAAAATATGTATCTGTAAATAAACCTATATTCAAAATATGTCCTCCTTAACCATAATTTTTTATACAGCCGGATTACTAAAACCATAATAAAATTCTAATACAATTATTTCTAATAAGCAATAAAAAATAAATTATGGTTCTTTAAAAATACAGTACATTAGGTTAAATCTTTGTGATAAAATATATATTCAGAAAAGTAGGAGGTTTTTATTATGGAATATTTTTTAAATGAAAAACAGAAAGAAGCAGTAGACCATTTTAAAGGGCCTATGCTTGTTCTTGCAGGTCCTGGAAGTGGTAAAACAACTGTTGTTACTCACAGAGTTAAAAATTTAATAGAGAAATATTCTGTTATGCCTTCCAAAATACTTGTAATAACTTTTACAAAGGCTGCTGCTACTGAAATGAGTGATAGATTTGAAGCTATGAATGTTTTGGATAGCAAAAGGGTAACATTTGGAACTTTTCATGCACTATTTTTTAGAATTATAAGACAGTATTGTGGTTATAAAATAGAGAGTATAATATCTGAAGATGAAAAATGGAATTTCTTAAGAAATATAATAAGAGAAAGTGAAATAGAAACTGATGATGAGGACCAGTATATAAGTGATTTTTTTAATGAAATTTCTCTTATGAAAAACGAGCTTATAGAAATTAGTAAATATACAGCTAAAAATATGCCAGATGATGATTTTAAATATTTATATAAATACTATGAAAGTTATAAATCAAGAAATGAAAAAATTGATTTTGATGATATGCTTTATATGTGTTATAAAATATTAAGTGAAAACAGTGATGTACTTGATATGTGGCGAAGCAGATATAAATATATATTGATTGATGAATTTCAAGATATAAACAAGGCACAGTATGAATGTATAAAACTCCTTGCAAGTCCGTTAAATAATATTTTTGCTGTTGGTGATGATGACCAAAGTATATATAGTTTTAGAGGAGCAAGACCAGATTTTATGTTGGATTTTGAAAATAGCTTTGCAAATGCTAAAAAGGTTGTACTTAATATAAATTATCGTTCAACAAATAGTATAATAAATTTAAGCCAAAGAGTTATAAAACATAATAAAGATAGATATGAAAAGAAAATAGAAGGTACAGACAGAAAAGGTAAAATAGCAATACTTCTTAAATCTGAAAATACATCAAAAGAGGCAGAACTTATATCACAAAAAATACAAAGACTTAATGATAATGGATTACTACTTAGTGAAATTGCTGTTATATACAGGACAAATATGCAAGGTGGAATTTTTGCAAGATGTTTTAATGACAGAAAAATACCATATAATTTAAAAGATAGTATTTTAAATGTTTATGAACACTTTATAGCAAAAGATATAATTTCATATATGCAGTTTTCAAAAGATATCACAAGAAATAGCGATTTTATAAGAATTGTAAATAAACCTAAAAGATATATAAGTAAAGATACTATAAATGAAGCTCAAAGGCTTACAGGACCTCTTATAAAGACAATATATCAGTTGCCAACATTAAAAACATATCAGGAAAAGAGAATTGATGAACTGCTTACACATGTTTATCAAATAAGAAAAAGAAAACCATTTGAAGCTGTCAAGTATATAAGAAATATAGTATCTTATGATGAGTATCTTGAAGATTATGCAGAATATAGAAAAACAAATATACTTGCACTTAAAGAAATTGCTGATGAAATACTTGATGCTGCAAAAGATAAAGAAACTTTTGAAGAATTTTTTGATTATATAAATGAACTTTCTGAAAAAATAAAAGAAGATAAAAAGAATAGTGGAAAAACACTTGAAAATGCAGTAACACTTTCAACAATGCATAGTGCCAAAGGTCTTGAGTTTGATACAGTTTTTATACCTACTGTTATAGAAGATATTGTACCTCATGAAAAAAGTAAAACAAAAGAAGAGATAGAAGAAGAAAGAAGGCTTTTTTATGTAGGGGTTACAAGGGCTAAAAATAGACTTTATATATCTGAGGTTTTGGAAAGACATGATAAAAAAACAAAAAGGTCAAGATTTATAACTGAACTTGGTGTAAAATAAATATATATTTATTTTAAAATATAACTTAATAATATATTACTTCTAATAGGTGCTTTATTTTTTTGAAAAATACTTTTTTAAGAAATTTTAAGATTTATTTAATGTATCGGTTATATATGCATATTGTATAATAAAAATACATAAATGATATTTGTATGAGGGGGTATTTTATGAGAAAACACAACAGAAAAATAGTATCTGTACTTGCTATAGTACTTATACTTACAATGATAATAGGAACTATTGCACCTTTTGCTCAAGTAATATTCGGAGCTCCTACTGCTGAGGTTACAGCAGTTTCAGCAACAGATATAGAAGAAACAGGTGTAAAAACACCTGTTTCTTCTATTATAACCAATAATAATTTTGAAGTTTCGGCAGAAATAGGTTTTGATAGTTTATATATTGTTAATAAAGAAACACCTATAAAAATTAAGATTAAAAATAATGGTAATGATTTTCAAGGTGAAGTATCTATGAAAGTCTATACACAGATTAGAAATGAAGATATGGGTGAAGCGGGAAAATATGTTATATATTATCAAGATGTTGATTTAGCTAGTGGTGCAGTTAAAGAATATTCTCTTGATAGTGCTATTCCAGCTGTAAATTCAGCAATGGAAATAGAAATAGCAGATAAAAATAATAAAGTTATATATAGAAATAATTTTCCTGTAACTGCTTTAAGTCCAGATACAATAGCAACTGCTGTTATTACAGACAATGTTTCAGGAATGAATTATATAAAAAGTCTTAATTTATATGATGATGTAATAGTAGACTATTCTACATCAGAACAAATATTTTATTTCACAAAAGATAGTTTTCCAAAAACAAAAAATATTCTTGATAATTTTAATAATATAATAATAAGTGATTTTGATACTAAATCTTTAAGTGAAGAGCAAATAAACGCTTTATATGAATGGGTAGAAAGCGGAGGAAATATTGTTATTGGAACAGGACAAAATGAGATGAGAAGTCTTTCTGTCTTTTCTGAGAAATTTGGTATAACAGCAACAAATCCAACATCAAAAACTTTTTCAGTATATCCTGAACTTACAGGAATGTATACTTGTGATATTGTAGGAGAAGGATTAGAAACAGTTGTTGAAGATAATGGAAATCCACTTTTTGTACATAAAAGTTATGGTGGAGGAAACATTATTGTTGCAACTTTTGATATGGCACTTTCTCCATTTTCAGGATATACTAGAGGCTCTGAAATTATAAAATCTGCTTTTGATAATAGTGGAATAACTTTTGAAGGTGGTACAGAATATTTTGAAAATAATAATTATATGAATATTGATGCTGCAAAAAAAGTACCATTTAAAGATAGTGGAAGACTTAATATTATATTTGTTTTAGTTATTATATATATATTAGTTATAGGACCTGTTCTTTATTTTATACTTAAGAAAAAAGATAAGAGAGAATTAGGTTGGATAGCAATACCTATAATATCTGTTATATTTACATTAGTTATATTTGGAATAAGTAAAATTAGTTTTTATAATAATAATATTCTTGGTATAGCATCTACTGTTCAAATAAAAAATGGAACAAGCTATGGAAATGCTAAAATAGCTGTAAATGCAAAATCACCTAATGCAGGAAATGTTTCTATTGAGCTTTCTGAAAATTTACCTATAAATCTTACAGAAGATAGATATTATAGATATAGTGACAAAGATATTTGTGTAGGCAAAATAAATATAGGAGAAAATAAAAAAATATCATTTTTTGAAACAGAAAAATGGTCAGATAACTATTTTATGACAGAAAAAAATATAAATATGGGTGGAGAATTTAATATAAGTGCAGAATTAATAGGAGATAAAATAAATCTACATATTAAAAATAATACAACTCATAATTTTGAAAATGCAATAGCTGTAATTGGAAATTTTTCTGTACAAATTGGTAATATAGATGCACAAACAGAAATTGAAAAAGATATAAATATTAATGACCAATCAAACTATAAGGTATCATCATACATGAATGAATATGAATTATATTTTGGTGTTCAAGATGGATATGGAGAGTTAAGAAATAGATTTAATTCAAATGATTATAATAAAGATGATGTTTTTAAGGATAGTGTAAGAGCAAGTCTTATAGAAAGCTCATTTAATGATATTGTTATAAAAAATATGGAGCTTGGTAATACAGGAATGATTGTAAGTTTATATCTTTTTGATAGTGATGATATAATAAAAGAAGGGAGTCTTATAAATGGAAAAATTCCTTCAAATATTGTTAATAACATATACTATGTTAATACTGTTATAAAATATGAAGATATGGAAAATTATGAAATACCTGAAGGAATAATTATGCCTATCATACTTGATGATGAAGTTAAAGGACAGGCAGATTATAATACTGAAAGAGATTATATATATACTTATAATGAAGATAATAGCGATATTGTAGAAGTACCTATGATTTTTGATATACCTAATATTTCAGGTTTAAAATCATTTAAAATTTCTTCATATAATGACACTAATATTAAAGAAGAAATATTTAATGTTAATACTCAAAGCTACGAACCTTTAAAATCAGAAGAAATTACAGATGTTTCATCATATGTTAATGAAGATGGTCAAATAAAAATGAGAATATATTATCCTTGTAATAATGAAAATACAATTCCAAAAATAACAATAAAAGGAGGTAGTAAATAATGCTTACAATAAAAAATCTCGTGAAAAAATATGGAAAATTTACTGCCGTTAATAACCTTAATTTACATATAAATAAAGGAAGTATATATGGATTTGTAGGGCCTAATGGTGCTGGTAAAACAACAACAATGAAAATTATAGCAGGTCTTTTGAGTGCTACAAGTGGCTCTGTTATGATTAATGGAGAGGAAGTTGTTAAAAATCCAAGGCTTTTGAGAGAAAAGATAGGGTATATGCCAGATTTCTTTGGTGTTTATGATAACCTTAAAGTTACAGAATATATGGATTTTTATGCTGGTACATATTATATACCTTATAAAGAAAGAAAAGATATTATAGATAATCTTCTTGAAATTGTTGACCTTACAGATAAAAAAGATAGTTATGTTGATTCTCTTTCTAGAGGTATGAAGCAGAGATTATGTCTTGCAAGAAGTCTTATTCATGACCCTGAACTTCTCATACTTGATGAGCCGGCAAGTGGACTTGACCCAAGAGCAAGAGTTGAAATGAAAGAGGTTTTAAAACAGCTTAGAGAAATGGGTAAAACTATTATAATAAGTTCTCATATATTACCGGAACTTGCTGAAATGTGTACTGAAATTGGTATTATAGATAAAGGAAAACTTTCGGCAGAAGGTACTGTAAACCATATTATGCAGCAACTTACAAAGAAAAGAATAATAAATGTAAAACCTTTTGAAAATAGTGAAAAACTTATAAAACTTCTTTCTGAAAAGCCTTTTATAAGTGAAATTATTGAAAATACAGATGATGTTGAATTTGCATTTGATGGAAATGATAAAGAGCTTTCTCTTCTTCTTAAAAACATTATTACAGAAGATATACCTATTATAAGTTTTAAAGAAAAAGAAGGAAATCTCGAAGAAATATTTATGCAGATAACAGGAGGTAATGAAAATGATGCTTAATCCTATTATAAGAAGAGAAGCAAAAACATCTTTAAGGTCATGGAAAATGTTTCTTGCAATAGCTTTATATACACTTATAATTTCAGGAGCAGCCATCATATTTATAAAAGGTGTTATTTCCGGAGGTTATATGGGTGTTGACCTTAGAGGTCTTTCAATACTTTATGTAGTTTTAGGTTTTATGCAGTTTGCTGTGACTATGATTATGGTTCCTGCACTTACAGCGGGAAGTATAAGTGGTGAAAGAGAACGACAAACTTTAGATATACTTCTTGTAACTAAAATGACAACTTTTTCAATAGTAATAGGTAAACTTGCTTCATCAATAGGTATATTTTTACTTATGATGATTGCTACATTGCCTGTTTTTGCCATAGTATTTTTCTTTGGTGGGTTATCACTTATTAATCTTTTTATAATGGAAATATATATGGTAATTATTTCAATTATGGTAGGTTCAATATCTATATTTTTCTCAACATTTTTCAAAAAAACAGTTTCTTCTATAGTTTTTACATATATATTACTTGGAATATTATGTTTTGGTACATTAATATTCACATTTATATACATAGCATATTGTAATAGTTCTGTTAATGTTAATCCATCTATGGCTGCTATACTTTTAACTAATATAGTAAATCCGGGAGTAGGTTTTGTGAATATTATGGATAAACAGTTGGGAACTAATTTAGTAACTTCATTTTTTGGATATTGGATAGAATTTACACCAGCAGCTAAAATATTAAATAATTACTTTTTGATTATAAATACATTTATAAATATTTGTATATCATTATTATTTACTTCATTATCAGCATTAAGACTTAAGGGTACAAATGGTTAAAAAAGAGAGGTGCTTTAATTGAAGGAGTTAAAAAATATACTAAAACCATTAAAATTTAAAATAATATTAGAAGCATATATAAAAAGATTTTTTATTACAGCCAGTATATGTTTTGGTATCACTATTGTTATTGAAATATTTTCTAAATTTAAATCTATTGATTGCAAAAATATTATTTATATAATACTTTTTATTCTTTCATTTATAGCACCTATTTTTATAGTTGTACTTAAAGATAATATAGATTATTGCAAAACTGCTAAAAAATGTGATGCTTTGGGATATAATGAAAGATTTATAACAGCATATGAAATATTATCTAAAAATAATAATATGAATGAAATGGAAAAATTAGCTGTTGAAGATGCCTTTTTAAGTGTAAAAAATAGTAATATAACAAAAGAATATAAAATTACATTACCTAAAAAAATGATTATAATTTTTTCAATACTTGCAGTTGCAACAGTTTCTGTTGGTTTTGTTAAACCTTATGGAAAAGAAAATTTTGAGATATATATAGAAAAAGAATTGGAAGAAGTTAAAAAAATAGAAAAAGAAGCTGAAAAAAATAATAATATAAATAAAGAACAGCTTAAAAATCTTAAGTCAGAAATAAAAGAATTAAATGAACAGCTTAAAAAATCTGTTACAAAAGAAGACGCTAAAAAAACTCTTGAAAAAGCAGAACAAGAATTAAAAAAACTTGAAAAAGACAGCTTAGATAAAGATATATCAAAACTTGCAGAGGAGCTTTCAAAAAATGAAGTTGGAAAAAATCTTGCAGAAGCATTAAAAAATGGAAATAATGAGAATATTCAAAATGCATTTAATGAATTTATGAATAATATTCAAAATATGGATAATGAAAGCATGAAAGATTTATCTTCAGAACTTCAAAAGCTTATGGAACAAATGTCTTCTAATGATATAAAAAATGCTGTAAATAATATAGCAAGTAATATAAGTAATTTATCTGAAAGTGATATTAAAAATATTGTTTCAACACTTTCGCAATATTCTCAAAATAATAATGAGTTTAGAAATACAATAAAAAATGTAAATAACCAAATAAGTAATGGAAAATCTGATATTGAAAATTCAGAAAACCAAGGTCAAGGACAAGGAAATTCTGAGGAACAAAATGGTAAGAATGGTAGTTTGACAAATCCAAACGGTAATGGAGGAAATGGTAATGGTGCATCAGGAGGAAATGGTAGAGGTTCTGGAGCTGGTGACCATAAAGAAATATATACAAGAGATGCCATTAACAAAGGTAGTGAAGACATAAAGGCACAAGGTGTACAAAATGAAAATGGAAGTATAAACCTTTCAAATGAAAGTACAATTGGTACAGGTGGTCAAAGTGTACCATATACAGAGGTTTATAATGAGTATAGACAGCAAGCCTTGGAAAGTATGGAAAAAAATAATATTCCTTATGGTATGAGGGATATGGTAACAGAATATTTTTCAAGTCTTGAAGAATAGAGGTAGATAGAATGTATGAAAATAAAAGTTTATCATTATTTGATATGATAAAGGGTATATTTATTTTTATAATTAGTTGTTGTTTAAGTCTTACTATTTTGAAATCAGTTTTATTTATTGTAATGACTGCTATAAAATATCCTAAACTTATAGCTATATTGCCTATGATATATAGTATTATAACAATAATATTAGGTATAATTTTAGTATACAATATGTTTAAATATTCTTTTAATATATATATGCGTTTCTTGCATAAAAATATATAATATGAAATGAGGAGTGAAATATGAGCTTTTTTAATCCTTTAGGCTTTTTAGCTCTTTTAGGTATACCTTTAATTATAGTTATGTATATTCTTAAAGAAAAACATAAAGAGGTCAGAGTTCCCTCCTCTTTTTTGTGGAAAAAAGCTGTGGCTAGTGCAAATGCAAAAAAGCCTTGGCAAAAATTAAGAAAAAACATACTTATGATTATACAAATATTTACTGTAATTATTATTGCTCTTGTATTAGCTAAGCCATATATAAAAGGTGGAAAAGATGCTGCTCATTATATAATTGTAATGGATACATCAGCAAGTATGTCTTCTTTGGATACACAACCTACAAGATTTGAGTTTGCTAAAAAAGAAGCAGAAAAAATTATAAATAATGCATCACCAGATACATATTTTACTATAATTTCAGCAAATAACAATCCTTATGCTTTAACAGAACATATACAAGGCCGTGAAAATGCAGTAAGTGTAATAGAAAAATTAAATCCATCATTAGAAAGTTGTGATATGCAATCAACACTTGAAATTGTAAAAACAATTAAGTCAAATAATGATGGTAATATTTATATGTTTACAGATATGGGTGTTGATATAGGTGATATTACAGATATGCAGGTTATTTCTGTAAAAAGTTCTGATGAAAATACAGGTATAACGCTTCTTTCTGAAAATAATGGTAATGTTCTTGTTAAAGTTCAAAACAATGGTAATGAATTATCAAAAAGAAATTTAACACTTTATAATGATAATAATATTATTGATGTTAAAGAAATAGAAATTAATGGTGGTGAAACAAAAGATATTTATTTTGATATAAATATGGATAATATATCATCACTAAAGGCTACTTTAAGTCCTAATGATAATTATATTTATGATGATGAATATTATTATACAATAAATGAAAATACAACAAAAAAAGCTATTGTTTTTTCAGATAATAATATATTTATTGAAAAAGTATTTTCTGTAATACCTAATGTAGAGTTATATAAGGGCGATAAAGATTTTATAAATATGCAAGAAGGATATTCATTGTATATTTATGATGGTATGTTACCTGAAAAATTGCCTACTGATGGTCATATAATGGTATTTTCTCCGCCAAATGACAATAATATATTTAAAGTTTTAAATGAAGCAGAAATTAAAGAAAATATATCAGAAAGAGAATGTGAATTAACAGAAAATATAAAAGATATTAATTTTGTAGTTTCAAAGTCAAAAAATATTGAAATTCCAAACTGGGGTAATGTATTTTTAGAAAGTGGAAATACTCCTATTGCTTTTTATGGTGAAAATAATGGTCAGAAGAATATAGTTTTTTGTTTTGATATATATAATTCTGATTTATCATTAAAAATGGAATTTCCTATTATGATGTATAACTGTACAAAATATCTTTTCCCAGAAAAAAATACAGATATTTCAAATATTTTTACAGGGGATACTATTAATTTTAATCTTTTACCAGACACTAAAGAGGCTTTTGTTACAAAGCCATCTGGTGAAAAAATATCGGTAGCACCACCATTTCCAATAGAAGTGTTTACTGATACAAATGAAAATGGTATTTATAAACTTAGTGAAATAAATGAAAGTGGAATTACAAGTGAAAGTACATTTTCTGTAAATACAGTTAGAGATTTTATAAATACAGAAAATACAGAAAATACAGAAGAAACCGTTGTAAAAAAAGTTTCCTCAACAGATAAAAGCTTGGCAGGAATATTCATTGTTCTTGTTATTATTGCACTACTTGTAGAATGGTGGGTGAACTGTCGTGAAAATTAGTTTTGATAATGCAATTATGCTTATATTAATACCTATTGCTATTTTTATAATTATATTTTTTGGAAGAAATATAAAATCATATAGCAAAATAAGAAGAAATATTTTTATTACAATTAGAAGTATAATTTGTATAATAATGATTTTAGCATTATCAGGTGTAAGAGTATCAAAAGTCACAGATAGTATAACAACTGTATTTTGTGCCGATGTTTCTGCAAGTAGTAGAGAATCAATTAAAAATACAAATAGTTTTTTTGAGGAATCAAAAAAATATGCTACTGAAAATATGCTTGACGGTACTGTTATATTTGGTGGTAATGCAGTTGTTGAAAAAAAGCCAGATGAAAATAGATTTGATTTAAATTTTAAAGGTTATGTTTCAGATGATTTAACTAATATTCAAGAAGCTTTGAAAATAGCATCAAATATTTTTGAAGAAGATACAGCTAAAAGGATTGTACTTATTAGTGATGGAAGTGAAAATATAGGTGATGCCATTAAAGAGGCTATGGTTTTAAAGTCAAAGAATATAGTTGTTGATAGTTATATACCGGAAAAAAGTATTGATGATGAAGTACAGATTACAGCTTTAAATATTGATAAATATATAAATAAAAATGTAAGTTATAAAGTAGGTGTTGAAATAGATAGTACAGTTGATACAACAGCTGTTTTAAGACTTTATAAAGATAATATACTTATATATAACGAAAATATAAATATAAGTAATGGAAATAACAAAATAGTTGTAAATGATATATCTGAAAAAGGTGGTTCTGTAATTTATAGAGCTGTTATTGAGCCTGTAATAGATACATATAGTGAAAATAATCAGATATATGAGAATTGTTATATTGAAGATGTGCCTTCAGTACTTGTTATTGATAGTGATGATAGTAGTAGAGAAATTAAAAAAATACTTGAAGCATCAAAACTTAATATTGTTGAAACAGAAGCAGAGGCTGCACCAAGTACTATTGAACAACTTGAAAAATATGATGCTGTTGTAATTTCAGATGTTAATATTGATAAGCTTTCAGATGAATTTTTACAATCTCTTGATACATATGTAAAGAATATAGGTGGAGGACTTCTTGTAACATCGGGAGAAAACTCTCTTGCTTTAGGAGGATATTTTGGTTCAACACTTGAAAATATGTTACCTGTAAATATGCAGTTAAAAACAGAGGGACAAAATCCGGATTTGGGAATGGTATTTGTAATAGACCATTCAGGAAGTATGAGTGATTCAAATTATGGTATTTCAAGGCTTGAAATGGCAAAAGAAGCTGTTATAAGAAGTATTGATACATTACGTCCAGAAGATACATTAGGTGTTTTAAGTTTTGATGATACTACAAGTTGGGTTTGGGAACCTTCTGTAATAGGTGAAAATTCAATAAGTATAAAAAATGAAGTTTCTAAAATGCAACCGGCAGGAGGTACAAGTATACTTCCGGCTCTTGATGAAGCATATAATAAACTTAAAGATACTAATGCTAAAATAAAACATATAGTTCTTCTTACAGATGGACAAGCTGAAAAAGAAGGATATGATTATTTAGTAAATAGTATGAAAGCAGAGGGTATAACACTTTCAACTGTTGCTGTTGGTAATGGAGCAGATACAACTCTTTTAAAAAATCTTGCAGAAAAAAGTGATGGCAGATATTATTTTACAAACGAATTTACTGATTTACCAAAAATATTTGCTAATGAAACATTTCTTGCTGGAAAAGATTATATAAATAATAGGAGTTTTTATCCTTCGGCAGGTTCTTATTCAGAAATAATAGAAAATATTTCTGAAGTTCCTCAGATTGATGGATATATAAGCAGTACAATAAAACAAGGTGCTGATATGGTACTTTCTACTGATAAAGAAGAGCCACTTCTTGCCACTTGGCAATATGGTATAGGAAGAACTGCTGTATGGACAAGTGATGTAAATGGAAAATGGACATCAAATTGGCTTGCTGATGAAAATGGTAATGATATATTTAGAAATACCATATCTTGGATTATGAAAAAACAAATTTCTGATGAATTTATTGCAACAGCAGAAATAAAAGATAATAAAAGTATTGTTACCGTTAAATCATCAAGCAATAAAACCATAGAAAATATAAGTGGTAAAATAATATCCTTTGATAATAATGAATATGATATAAATTTAGGAGCTGTTTCTGCTGGAGTATTTGAGGGTGAATTTGAAGAAACAAAAGAAGGTTCATATATAATGAATTTAACAATTAAGTATAAAGATGGTAGTGAAGAAAATATTAATACAGCCTTTAATATACATTATCCTGTAGAATATGATATGACAAGAAACAGAAATGGGGAAGACTTAATAAAAAAAATAACAGAAATTACAGGCGGTAAAATAATAACATCATCTTCTGAAGTATATTCTGATAATATAAATCAAGTGTATAGTTCTGTAAGAATAGATAATATTCTTATTATTATTGGTCTTATACTTTTTATATTTGATATATTTATAAGACGATTTAATTTTATTTCGGATAAAATTGAGAAAGCTTTATGTTCTGTTATAAATATAAAAAATAATAAAAGTATAAAAAAAGAATTTAAACCTGTTGAAAATATGAAAAAAGAAAAAAGTATAAAAAAAGATGAACCTATTGAATTAGAAAATAAAAATGAAACATCTTCAAAGCTTCTTAAAGTGAAAAAAAACAGAAAAAAATAATTGTACTAAAAAAGTCCGAAATATAAAGATTTTCGGACTTTTATTAATTTTGTAACATAAATTTAATTATAAAAAATACTGGATTTGTTGTAAATTTCTATAAATTTAGGTATACTCTATTTATATGTTTTAAGGAGGCAGTATAATTATGGGTAGGAGAGTCACAAGACAAAAAGAAAAAAGCCGCTCAAATAAAAAGAATAATATTAAATATATATTATTAGCTTTAGTTGGTGTAATAGTTATCGTATTAGTTATAGGCAACTATATGTATAAAAAGAAGTATGCAGAAATGCTTAATACTGTCGAAATAGATACTATATATAATGGAATAAGTGTATCAGGTATAGACCTATCAGGAAAAACAGAGGAAGAAGCAGTTGAAGTATTAAGAGTAAATCTTGAAGAACCTTTAGAAACTCAAAAACTTGATATAACTGATGTTGATAGAAGATACCAATATACATTTTCAAGCTTTGGTGCTAAATATGATATTGAAGCAAGTGCAAAAAAAGCTTTTGAATGTGGTAGAAGTGGTGACCTTAAATCTAGATATAATGAGGTTTTAGGTTTTGCCGAAAATGGTTTTGATATTGAACCAGAATATTCATATGATGAAAATCTTGTAACAACTGTGTTAACAGAAATGAAACCAGAATTTGATGTTCCTGCAAAAAATTCAGAACTTACAAGAACAAATGGAGTTTTTTCTGCTACTAATGAGCAACCAGGTTATGAACTTGATATTGAAAAAACAGCAGAAAAGGTAAAGGCACAGTTAGAAACAAGGCAGGCAGGGGAAGTTATAGCAGAAACAAAAGAATTACTTCCAACAATAACAAAAGAACAAAATATGCAAGCTACTAAACTTATAGGAAGTTATTCAACATCATTTACAAATGGTCCAGGGTCAGAGGGAAGAAATGAAAACTTAAGACTTGCTTGTGCAAGTGTTAATGGTACAATACTTGCTCCTGGTGAAACTTTTTCTATGAATGCAACATTAGGACCACAAACATATGAAAATGGCTATAAAGATGCAGGTGTATATGTAAATGGTAAAGTTGAACAGGGTGTAGGTGGAGGAGTTTGTCAGGTTACAACAACTCTTTATAATGCAGTTATAAATGCAGAGCTTCAGATTGTTGAAAGGTCAAACCACTCTCTTACTGTGGCTTATGTACCTATGGGTATGGATGCAGCTATTGCTGGAGATTATAAAGACCTTAAATTTAAAAATTCAACTGATTATCCTGTATATCTTGAGGCTTATATAACTTCAAACAAAATAATAACAAATGTTTATGGTTATGAAATACATGATAGTGGTCATACTGTAAAATATGAAACAGAATATTTGGGAAGCGTTCCAAAACCAGCAGAAAAAATAACAGAAGACCCTAATCTTCCAGAAGGTGAAAGAGTTGTAACATATACTGGAAAAGTTGGGCACAAAGTAAGTACATATAAAGTTGTTTATGAAAATGGAGTTGAAGTAAGCAGAGAGCTTTTTAATAATTCAACATATAGAGCAACAGCAGATGAAGTTACTGTTGGAACAAAGAAAGCCGAAGTTCCTGCAAGTACTACAACAACAGAAACAACAAATACGACTACAACAACTAATCAATAACTTAAAGGGAACGTAATTTATACGTTCCCTTATTAATTTTAAATATGAAAGGATTTTTTAAATGGATATAGGAAAAATACCAGCGGATATACTTGAAAGAATAGTATTAAATCCCATAAATAGAAATAAAAATAGACGTGATGAAATAATAATAAGACCAAAAACAGGAGAGGATTGTTCTGCTGTAGATATGAAAGGGGAACTTTGTATTGTTTCAACAGACCCTATAACAGGTGCTGATAATAATGCAGGTTATATAGCTGTGCATATAAATTGTAATGATATTGCTTCATCAGGTGGAGAGCCAGTTGGAATACTTATTACTGTACTTTTACCAAAAGGAAGTTCAGAAGAGCTACTTGAAGAAATAATGTCAGGGGCATATAAAGCAGCAAATGAAATAGGAATAGAAATACTTGGTGGACATACAGAGGTTACAGAAGCTGTTGTAAAACCTGTTATTTCAGCTGCTGTAATAGGTAAATCCAGTAATATGAGATTTATATCATCAGGTGGTGCAAAAGTCGGTCAAAGTGTTATTATGACTAAATGGGCAGGTCTTGAGGGTACATCTATAATAGCAACTGACTATTGTGATAAACTTAAAAATAAAATAGATGAAAAAGTATTAAAATCAGCAATGGATATGAGCGGATTTCTTTCTGTTGTACCAGAATCAAAAATAGCACTTGAACATGGTGCAACAGCTATGCATGATGTTACAGAAGGTGGCATTTTTGGTGCAGTATGGGAAGTTTCTGATTGTTCTGATACAGGGATAATAATATATGAAGATAAAATTCCAATAAAACAAGAAACTAAAGAGATTTGCAAAGCTACAAATATAAATCCATATAGTCTTATATCAAGCGGTTCTATGATAATAACTACTTTTGATGGAGAAAGTCTTGTAAATAAATTAAATTCAGTAGGAATAGAGGCTGCTATAATAGGAGAAATAACTGAAAATGGAAAATTTATAGAATGTAATGGAGAAAAAAGACCTCTTTTACCACCTGAAAGTGATGAGCTTTATAAAGTAAAATTGTAAATAATATTGATAAATTTTTATAATATTATTATAATAAATCAAATAAATTAATTTAACGGAGGTAGAATTTATGCGTGTAGAAATACTTTCTTTATTAGAAAAAAACAGTGAAATATCATTAGAAAATATCGCAGAAACTCTTGGTATAAGTAAAGAGGCAGTCGCGGCGGAGATTAAGAGCCTTGAAGAAGAAAAAGTAATATGCGGTTATAGTGCCATAGTAAATTGGGAAAAAACAGAAAAAAGATATGTTACTGCTCTTATAGAGGTAAAAGTAACACCCCAAAGAGGCGATGGATTTGATAGAATAGCAGATAGAATACTCCGTTTTCCAGAAGTAAAATCTGTATACCTTATGTCAGGAGGCTTTGACCTTACTGTTATTGTAGAGGGAAAAGATATAAAAGAAGTTGCTTTCTTTGTTTCTGATAAACTTTCAACAATAAATGCTGTTACAGGTACAGCAACACACTTTGTACTTAAAACATACAAAGACCACGGCATTATTATGGGGCAAAATCTTAAATCAGATGAGAGGATGATTGTTTCACCATGAAAAAATATATAGCAGATAGTATAGAAAATATGCCCACATCGGGTATACGTAAATTTTTTGATGTTGTAAGCACTATGGAGGGAGTAATTTCTCTTGGTGTTGGAGAGCCGGATTTTGAAACACCTTGGCATGTAAGAGAGGCTGCAATAACTTCAATTGAGAAAGGTAAAACTGCATATACATCAAATCAAGGTATGGTACCTTTAAGAAAGGCTATTGCAGATTATCTTTATGAAAAATATGATATTAAATATCATGCAGAAGAGGAAATACTTATAACAGTAGGAGCAAGTGAGGGTATAGACCTTGCTCTTAGAGCATTATGTAATCCAGGAGATGAAGTTTTAGTTGTTGAACCTTCATATGTGTCATATAAGCCTTGTGTTGTTATGGCTGGTGGAGTTCCTGTTGTTGTTACAACAAAAGAAGAAAATGATTTTAGACTTACAGTTAAAGATATAGAAGAAAAACTTACTGAAAAAACAAAGGTTATTATACTTCCTTATCCTAATAATCCAACAGGAGCTATTATGGAGAAAGAAGACCTTGAAGCTATTTCAGATATAATAATAAAAAATGACCTTATAGTTATAAGTGATGAAATATACGCTGAACTTACATATGGAAGACATCATATATCTGTTGCATCACTTCCAGGAATGCATGAAAGAACAATAGTACTTAATGGTTTTTCAAAAGCATTTGCTATGACAGGTTGGCGTCTTGGATATGCTGCTGCACCAAAGATGTTTATTGAGCAGATGACAAAAATACATCAGTATATAATAATGTGTGCACCTACAATGAGTCAGTATGCAGGATTTGAAGCTTTGGTAAGTGAGGAAAGAGAAGAAGACGTTGATATAATGCGAGAAGCATATGATGAGAGAAGACGTGTTATGGTTGAGGGCTTCAGAAATATGGGGCTTTCTTGTTTTGAACCTATGGGAGCTTTTTATGTTTTCCCATGTATAAAATCAACAGGGCTTACAAGTGAAGAATTTTGTGAAAGACTTCTTTTTGAAGAAAATGTTGCTGTTGTTCCAGGAACAGCATTTGGTGAGTGTGGAGAAGGATTTATAAGATGTTCTTATGCATACTCAATTGAAAATATAAGAGAAGCACTTGAAAGAATTGAAAAATTTGTTAAGAAAATAAAATTAGAGAAGTAAAAAAAAGACTGATAACAGCACTTGTTATCAGTCTTTTTGTGTATTTTCAGGTGGAATATATTCTATTATATCTGAAATATCACATTCAAGAACATAACATAATCTTGCTAATATAGATAAATCTACTCTTTGAATATTTTGTTTACAATAATTGTTAAGTTGAGTTCTTTGCATTTCTGTTCTTTGAGTAAGTTTATTTTTACTTATATTTTTCTCTTTTATTATTTTATCAATATTAATTATTACTTTACCATAATCGATATTTTTCATAAGCATCACCTTATAAAAGTATATAGGCTATATGTGTTTATTGACAGATGTAGAAATATAGAGGTATAATTATACTATATTATATACATATATTATGTATTTATATATAGGGGTGGATATATGAAATTTAAAGATAGGTTAAAACAACTTAGGATTGAAAATAATTGTACAGCTACAAAACTTGCAGAATATTTAAATTATGGTGGGACTGCAATATCTAATTATGAATGTGGAAGAAATGAACCATCAATAGATGTGTTAATAAAAATATCAGAATTTTTTAATGTAAGTGTAGATTACTTAGTAGGTAAGAGTGATGAAAAAAATTCAAAAGCAAATATAGATAAGGATTTTGATAAACTACTTTCTGAGCTTTCTAATAAAGATAAAAAAATGATTATTGATGTAATAAAATTTATGAAAAATAAAAGATATTTATAGTAAAAAAGGACTGATGTTTAATCAGTCCTTTTAATATTTTATTTTTTAATTTCTAATATAGCACCTCTATTACCTGATGTAACCATTTCAGCATATCTTGCAAGATATCCAGTTGTTACAGAAGGTTTTCTAGGTACCCAATTTGCACGTCTTCTTTCAAGTTCTTCATCACTTACTCTGAAATTAATTGTATTTTCAGGTATATTTATATCTATAATATCGCCTTCTTCAACAAGAGCAATATTTCCTCCAACTGCTGCCTCTGGTGATACATGTCCTATAGAAGCACCTCTTGATGCACCTGAAAAACGACCATCTGTTATAAGTGCTACTGTACTTCCAAGTCCCATACCCATTATTGCTGATGTAGGGTTAAGCATTTCACGCATACCTGGGCCACCTTTAGGACCTTCATATCTTATTACAACAACATCACCATGTGTAATTTTTCCACCTTTAATAGCTGCTATTGCATCTTCTTCACAATCAAATACTCTTGCAGGACCAGAATGTACCATCATTTCAGGAGCTACTGCACTTCTTTTTACAACACATGAATCAGGAGCAAGATTTCCTTTTAATACAGCAATACCGCCTGTTTCACTATATGGATTTTCAACAGGTCTTATTACTTCTGGATTAAGGTTTACACAGTTTTTAATATTTTCACCAACAGTTTTTCCTGTTACTGTAATACAATCTGTATGAAGAAGTCCAAGTTTATTGATTTCATTCATTACAGCATAAATTCCACCGGCTTCGTCAAGTTCTTCTATATATGTATGTCCAGCAGGAGCAAGGTGACAAAGATTAGGTGTTTTTGCACTTATTTCGTTTGCAACATCAACATCAATATCAACTCCTGCTTCATGAGCTATAGCTGGAAGGTGAAGCATACTGTTTGTTGAACAACCTAAAGCCATATCCATTGTAAGAGCATTTAAAAATGCATTTTTTGTCATAATATCTCTTGGTTTGATATTATTTTTTACAAGCTCCATAATCTGCATACCTGCACGTTTTGCAAGTTGTATTCTCTGTGAATATACAGCAGGAATTGTTCCGTTTCCTTTAAGTCCCATACCAAGAACTTCTGTAAGACAGTTCATACTGTTTGCTGTATACATACCTGAACATGAACCGCAAGTTGGACATGTTTTGTTTTCATATTCATCAAGCTCTTCTTCTGTCATTGTACCATTTGCAACTGCACCAACAGCTTCAAATATTGTTGAAAGACTTGTTTTTTGTCCATGAATTCTTCCGGCAAGCATAGGACCACCACTTACAAATATTGTAGGAATATTAAGTCTTGCAGCTGCCATTAAAAGACCAGGTACATTTTTATCACAGTTTGGAACCATTACAAGACCATCAAAACCATGAGCCATAGCCATAGCTTCTGTTGAGTCTGCTATAAGGTCACGTGTAACAAGAGAATATTTCATTCCTATATGTCCCATTGCGATACCGTCACATACTGCT
Organism: Tyzzerella sp.; assembly: GCA_019415525.1. Taxonomy (GTDB): domain Bacteria; phylum Bacillota; class Clostridia; order Lachnospirales; family Anaerotignaceae; genus Fimicola. The sequence goes on from DXZA01000002.1 coordinate 44,934, forward strand.
ATTGCAGGGAAAACAATAGGAACACCACCATTCATTGCAACACCCATTTTTACAGCATCAACAATTTTATCAAGGTTCATATGTCCTGGAACTATTTCATTATATGAACTTACTATACCGATTAAAGGTTTTCTGATTTCTTCGTTTGTAAGTCCTAAAGCATGCATAAGGGAACGGGCAGGAGCTGCCTGATGCCCTGTTTTAACTGAGTCACTTCTCATATATATAACCTCCTAATCATAATATATATTAATCATAATACATCTTCGTAGTTGTATAATGTCATAATAATTGAATTGTATACAATTGTCAAGAATTTTAGTTATCAAGTCCAAATGCTTTTATTACACGCATAATGTGTAGACGCATTGCAACTTGAGCACCTTCAGCATCTCTTTCTTTTAAAAATTCTACAACTGTTCTATGGTCTTTTAATGTATGTTCAAGTATTTCAGGGTGTATATATGTTGCTTTTACAGCAGTTGATATTGCATTATTTAATATAGGCATAAGTCTTTTTATCCAATCATTATGAGCTGCTTTTGCAATTTCACCATGAAAGGCTCTGTCTGATTCGGTTCTATCTTCATTATTAAGTATCTTTTTTTCTGTTTCATTTCCATAATAAATTATTCTTTCAAGCTCTTCATCAGTTGCTCTTTTTGCTGCAAGATATGTTATTTGTGGTTCTATCATAAGTCTTATTTCATATAGGTCTTTAAGTTGTGCCACTATATTTTCGAGAGAATCAATACCAAAATCATCAAATACATTTGGATTTTTAGTTACAAATGTTCCACAGCCTCTTTTTATTTCTAATATATTTCGTGCTGTAAGATATTTAATAGCTTCTCTTAAAGGAGTTCTGCTTATACCCAGTTCAGCTGCTAGCTTATTTTCATTAGGCAGTTTATCACCAGGAAGAAATCGTTTTTCTATTAATATCATATCTCTTATTTGGTCTGCAACTTTTTCTGAAAGAGGTTTTCTTTTGCTTGACATAGATTTATCAACACCTTAAAAAAATATTTTAATAATAGGATAAATTAAAAATAGATTTTTTTCAATATAAAAACCACTTGCTAAGAATTTATCATAAACAAGTGGTTTAAAAGTAGTTTAGTTATATTTTTTATTACGACATTCAGGGCATATTCCGTAGAATATAAGCTGTTCTGACAAAATAGTATAATCTGTATCATTAGATATTTGTTCAGAAAGATTGTGGAAAGAATTTGTGAGAATATCATCAACACGTCCACAACAAGTACAAACAATATGAGAATGATTTTCTGTTATTGCATCATATCTTGCACAGTTCTCACCAACGCTTAATTCTTTAACAAGACCTGATGATTTAAATGAATCCAAAGTTTTATATACTGTAGCAAGGCTCATTGATGGGTTATCAATGACTAATTTTTTATAAATTGTTTCTGCACTTGGATGTTCTTTTGTATGCATCAGCATGTTATATATAGCAAGACGCTGGGGAGTTACTTTAAGGCCTTTTTCTCTAAGAAGTTTTGAAATTTCCTGCATAAACCTCGCTCCTTACTATTTATTAATAATTGTTGTTATCTAATAATAATATATTGTTGCTATTAAGTCAATAGTTTCTGTATAAAAAAAGAAACAATATTTTGTATTTAGTTGTTTTTATTATATGACTGTGATAGAATATTTTTTAAATTTTAAACAATATAAAGAAGGAATGATTATAATGCATATTGTATTACATGAACCTGAAATTCCACAGAATGCAGGTAATATAGCAAGAACTTGTGCTGTTACACAGTCTGTTTTACATCTAATAAAACCTTTGGGTTTTTCTGTTGAAGACAAGTATCTTAAAAGAGCAGGTCTTGATTATTGGCATCTTCTTGATATAAGATATTATGAAAATTGGGAAGATTTTATTGAAAAAAATAAAGGTGCAAGACTTTTTATGGCCACTACAAAAGCTAAGAAGGTATATACAGAAGTAGAGTATAATGAAAATGACTATATTGTTTTTGGAAAAGAAAGTGCTGGCATTCCAGAGGAAATACTTTTACAGCATGAAGATACATCTGTAAGAATTCCTATGTTTGGAGAGGCAAGAAGTCTTAATCTTTCAAATTCTGTTGCAATAATGCTTTATGAGGCGTTAAGACAGCAAGATTTTAAAGGTCTGCTTAAGGAAGGTCAGCTTCATAAATATAAATGGTAAATAAATAAAACCAATATGACTTTTTGTCATATTGGTTTTTTGTTTTTATGCCATAAAATCACGAGGGTTTACATTAACACCATTTTCTATAACTTCATAATGGACATGAGGTCCTGTTACATTTCCTGTTGCACCTGAAAGTGCTATTTGTTGACCTGCTTCCACATAATCGCCAACATTTACAAGAAGTTCAGAATTATGAGCATATAATGTTTTATATTCATTTCCATGGTCAATAACAACATAATATCCATAGCTACTGCTATATTTTGATGTTATTACTTTTCCACCGGCTGTAGCATATACAGGACTACCAGTAGGTACAGAAATATCAATACCTTTATGATATTCATATCCTCCATCTATTGGGTCTGTTCTATCAGCAAATTCTGATGATACTCTACCATTTGCAGGCCATAATGAAGGTATTGTAACACCTTCAAGAATTTTTGAAGCAAATTTTGCTTGATTACTTGCAAGAGTAGTTGTTACATTATCAGCTGCTGCTATAAATTCAGATGAATTTAAGTTTATCATATTTTCGATAGATGCAAAAGTATTTGTAAGTGATGATGTTTTTTCAAGTGGTGTATAAACTAAAGTTGTAAATTTTTTAGGTTCTGTATTTTCTGATTCTGCAAGTATTGTTTCTTTATATTTTTGACCAATACTGCTCATCTCATCAAGTGTATTATAAAGTTCATCTTTTACACCATTAAGCTCGTTTATTCTGTTTTCAAGTTCATCTGCTTTTTCTATTATAGTATTAAATTCATTTTCTAAAGATGTATTTTTATTTTCAAGCTCATTATTTTGTGTTTCAAGATTTTTTGCTTTTTCCATAAGCTGACTATTAATGATTTCTGATTCTTTAAGTTTTGCTTCTGATTCTGAAACAGCCGCAGAAAGAGCGTTTATTCTATTAATAGCTGATATACCACCTGTTGCAACAGCCGCAGCTATAAATAAAGATAATATCTTTACACAATGTTTTTTCATAAAAGATGGGTTTGTTACTATATTACTATTTTTCTGATGTATATTATATGTCAATTCGCTTTCATTTCTTAAATTATTAAGTAAATCTTCAATTTTTAGAGACAAAATAATCACCTTTCCATAATTTTCATACACGACAACGATATACATTATATATTCATATTACATATTTGTAAACCGTTTATTACACTTGTTAACAATTTATTAAAAAATATAGGTTTTATATTTGTGTTTTGCAGATAATTAAAGGGTTATACTATATTTGACTACATTAAATGGAAAGTGATATAATTCTAAAAAAGATAATATCAGTTCCTGTGATTAACTAAGGAGGAATTTTAGGTATGAATAAAGATATTATTGGATATATTCAGAATGGATTTTATTGGTTTTCAAATGTAAAAAGTATATTTTATGTATTTAGAAATGGTTTTTATATATTTAGATTTTTTAAAGGTAAAAAAAATAAAAGAAATATTAAAATTAAAAATCCAAAATCTAATTTTATATTTGGTAAAAAAGGTAGACATATAATTAAAAATGATTTTAAAATAATAAAAAAAGCTTTTATTGTTTTTAAAGAGAGATATTATTAAGAGGTGATTATATGAAAAAATATAATATAAATAAAATATTTTTAAGAACAGTATTAAGTGTTATTTTGGTTATATTGTCCTTATTAAGCTTTTCTGGTTGTAGTGCAAATAAAAATACAGAAATTTCAGATTATCCTATTTTATATTCTAAAAATAATACTTTATATATGACAAATGAAAAACTTCAGTCAGAAAAAATTTCTGATGATATTTATAGTTATAATCTAAAAGAATATACATCTGTTTCTGATGATGCTCAGATTACAGCTGATGGCAAAACTATTTATTATAAAAAAAATATAGCTGAAGATGGTACAGGCTCCTTATATAGCCTTAATGTGAAAAAGAATGAATCAGTTGAAATAGCTAAAAATGTTTATGATTTTAGCCTTAATAAAAATACTCAAATTTTAGCATATAGAGTTTTTGAGTCAGATGGAACATTTACACTTTATAGTTATATTGATAATAATAGTATAGAAATAGTAAAAGGATTGGATAGAAATTCTGTTTATTTTATTGCTAATAATGGTAATAACATTGTGTATAAAAAACAAAATCTTGAAAATGGTAATTTCTATGCTGTTGATTTAAAAAATGTAGGAAACCAATTATGTCTAAGTGAAAATGTTGCCGGATATTCTTATAATAAAAATGCTGATAAAGTTTATTATGTTGATGTTACTACAACTGATACAGGTGAAAAATATAGTCTTTATTTATATGATTTTATAAATAGTCCGCAGCTTATAGATGAAGGTGTAAGCCCTTATATAAGAGTTGTTGGAAATGATGAAACTCTTTTTTATTATAAAAATACTAATAATATTATAAAAGCTTCAGATTATGTAATAGACGATATGGCACAGCAAGATAGTAGTGTATCTTTACCAGACCCTATTGCTTTTTCTGGCAAAACTCTTGAAGAATATATGAAAGCAGAAGCAGCTTATGAAAGTAAATTGGTAAGAGATAATATTCGTCAGTTTATATCAACAACTGATATTACAGTACCTTCAAATACATTATGTGCATATAAAAATGGTGAAAAAAGTGTTGTTGCAGAAAATGTTTTTGAGTCTTATGGACTTGAATCAGAAAATTCTTTTGTAATATATTCTGTTTTTGATGTAAATTCAATACCTAAAGTAAATATATCACAAATAGCAATACCTTCTGATATTACAAATATGATTTCTGAAAGCATACAAAATTCAGCTAAAAGTATATATGTTTATAAATCAGGAAGTAATCCTGTATTAATAGAAGGATATAGTAATATTAATTTATTAAAAACTACTGTTTCTTCAAAAGGTGATAAAATTATATTTTTTGATAATTATACAGAAGAAGCCGGAGGAAAGCTTGTTATAGGTACACTTGATGAAAATGGAAATATAACAAAATATTTTGAACCGGTTGCAGATAAACAAGTAAAAACATTTGTTTTTGACAATATTTCAGGTAATACAGCTTATTATTATACAAATGAAAGTGGTGTAAATGTACTTGAATATTCTGATGGAAATACTGTTAAATCTATTGCAGAAAATCCATCTGCATATTGTTTTGGTAGTGATAATGGAATACTATATTACATTGAAGAAACAAATTCTGAAACAGGTGCAGGAAATTTATACTATACAGAAAATGATAAAGAAATTAAAATAGCTGAAAATGTTTATTTTATCTATTATATAGGTAATGGAAAACTTGTTTATATGACACAGGAAAATGGAAAAGCAGGAAATATGTATGTTTTTGAAAATGGAAAATCACAAAAGGCTGATACAGATGTTAAAAGTCTTTATGTATATAAATAATAGAAAGGGATTAAGATATGATATTTGAAACTTTCAGTCCTGATGAAACTGAAAAAATAGGTAGAGAAATAGGAGAAAATGCAAAAAAAGGTGATATATACTGTCTTGAAGGTGACCTTGGAGTTGGTAAAACAGTATTTACAAAAGGTTTTGCAAAAGGTCTTGAAATATTTGAGCATATAACAAGCCCTACATTTAATATTGTAAATGAATATTATGGTAAATTGCCTATGTACCATTTTGATATGTATAGAATATCTTGTGTTGAAGAACTTGATGATATAGGATATGAAGAATACTTTTTTGGAGAAGGGGTTTGCCTTGTTGAATGGGCATCTTTAGTTGAAGAAGCAATACCTTCTAATGCAAAATGGATAAGAATTGAAAAAAATCTTGAAAAAGGTCTTGATTACAGAAAAATTACTATTGATTAAGAGGTGTAAAAAATGAAAATATTAGCACTTGATACAACAGGTCAGGTTGCAAGCGTTGCTATTGCAGACGAAGAAAAACTTATAGGTGAATATACTATAAATTATAAAATGACACATTCACAAACAATAATGCCTATGATAGATGCCGTAGTTAATATGATAGATATTGATTTATCAGAAATTGATTACATAGCTTGTTCACAAGGTCCGGGTTCGTTTACAGGATTAAGAATAGGAGCAGCAACAGCAAAAGGACTTGCTTTAGGCCTTAATAAAGAAGTAGTACCTGTTCCCACTCTTGATGCTTTAGCATATAATATTTTTGAAACAGATAAAATTATATGTCCTATAATGGACGCAAGACGTTCACAAGTTTATACAGCTCTTTATAAATGGGAAAATAGTAAACTTGTAAATATAACAGGGCATTTAGCTGTTACAATTGATGAAATAATAAAAATGGCAGAAGAATATGATAAAGAAGTTATATTTCTTGGAGATGGTGTACCTGTTCATAAAGAAAGAATTAGTCAAAATAATAAATTTATAATGGCTCCTTCTTCTTGTAATATGCAAAAAGCAGGCTCTGTAGCAGCTCTTGGGTTTGAAATAATAAAAAATAATGGAGCTGTTTGTGGTTCTGATTTTGTACCTATATATTTAAGAAAGCCACAGGCTGAAAGAGAACTTCTTGAAAAACAGGCAATGGAGGGTAAAAAATAATGATAGAAATTGTGCCTATGACACAAGAACATATAGATGGAGTACTTGAGGTTGAGGAACTTTGTTTTCATATACCTTGGACACGAGAAGATTTTGAAAGAGAAGTAAATACTAATGCAATGGCGATTTATAGAGTTGCTATTGAAGATGGTAAAGTTATTGGATATGCAGGTATGTGGCATGTTATTACAGAAGGTCATATAACAAATGTTGCTGTACACCCAGACCATAGAAGAAAAGGTTTTGGTGATTTACTTATACAAGAAATGATAAAATGTGCAGAAGAAAAAGAAATGATAGGTATTACTCTTGAAGTAAGAATAAGTAATATGCCGGCACAAAAACTTTATACAAAATATGGATTTAAACCGGAAGGTTTCAGAAAGAATTATTATGCAGATACAAAAGAAGATGCAGTTATTATGTGGAAATATTTCCCTATATATGAGGAGTATGAAAGTACTCTTTAAATTTTAAGAAATAAGAAAAAGGAGGCAGTTTGATGAATAAGCATAAAGAATTAAAATATACAGAGTTGAAAAATTATTGCCTTGCCGAAGAACTTCAATTTGATGATACAGAGGACTTAACACCTTTAAAAGGTATAATAGGGCAGGAAAGAGCTGTTGATGCCTTCGATTTCGGTATTATGGTAAAAATGAAGGGATATAATATATATATGTCAGGGCCTTCTGGCACAGGTAAAACAACATATGCAAAAATGAAAGCTATGGAAGTAGCAAAAAATGAACCTGTACCATATGATTGGTGTTATGTATATAATTTTGAAAATCCTGAAAGACCAAAAGCTCTTAGATTTGAACCGGGAAAAGGTAAAGAATTTAAAGAGGATATGAGTGAGCTTGTTGAAATATTCAATTCTGAAATACCAAAGGCTTTTAGTTCAGATGACTATGATAAACAAAAAAATGAGATTGTAAAAGTTTATGAAGACAAAAGAGAAAATCTTATGAAACATATGTCTGATGTTGCTAAAGAGCATAACTTTAGTGTTAAATCTACAAATTCTGGTATATATTTTATGCCTATGATAGATGGTAATGCTATTAATGAAGAAGAATATGAAAAGCTTGATGATGCAACAAAAGAAAGTATAAATGAGGCTTCGGAACAAGTTCAAGAAAAGGCCGGAGCTATAATGAGAGATATAAGAGAAATAGATAAAGAAGCAAAAAAAGCCATTGATGATTTAGATTATAAAGTTGGTATGTTTGCTATTGGTCATCATGTAAATTCAATACAAGAAAAATATAAGGATTATGAGTATGTATTAAAATATATAAATTCAGTAAAAGAAGATGTTCTTGAAAATATAGATGAATTTATGGAAGATGACGATGAAGTAGAAGAGGGTATATCTGCACTTCTTCCTATGCTTAATAAAAAACAATCTGAAGATATAACATTGAAATATAGTGTAAATCTTTTTGTTGATAATTCAGAAACAAAGGGAGCACCTGTTGTTATTGATTTTAATCCTACCTATTATAATCTTATAGGTGAAGTTGAATACGGTAATGAATTTGGTAATCTTACAACAGATTTTATGAAAATAAAAAGTGGTCTTATTCATAAAGCTAATGGTGGATATCTTATAATACAGGTTCATGACCTTCTTTCAAATGTTCAGGCTTGGGAAGCTTTAAGACGTGTTATAAAGACAAAAGAAGTTACTATTGAAAATTTAAGAGAACAGCTTGGAGTCGCTACAATGCCTACTCTTAAGCCGGAGCCTATACCTGTTTCTGTAAAAATAATACTTATTGGTAGTAGTTATTATTATGAATTACTTAGTGAATATGATGATGACTTTGGAAAATTCTTTAAAATAAGAGCTGAATTTGATTATGAAATGAAAAGAAACAGCGAAAATATTCATAAGTTAGCAAAATTTATAAAGGCTTTTTCAGAAAGAGAAAATACAGCTCCTTTTGATAGCTCTGCTGTTGCAAAAATTGTTGAGTATTCCTCAAGATTAGTTGAAAGACAAGATAAACTTTCAACAAGATTTAATCATATTGCAGAAATACTTTGTGAGGCGGCTACATGGGCTTTAATAGAGAAATCTGAAACTATTACAGCATATCATGTAAATAAAGCTGTTGCAGAAAAAGAAAATAGACTTAGAATGTATGAAGAAAAACTTGGAGATATGATGGACGAAGGTGTTATAATGATTGACACCGAAGGTAAAAAAGTTGGTCAAATAAATGGTCTTGCTGTATTTGATATGGGGAGCTATATGTTTAGTAATCCTACAAGAATTACAGCTACAACATATTTAGGTAAGTCAGGCATTGTAAATATTGAAAAAGAAGCAGAAATGAGTGGTCAAACACATAATAAAGGTGTTCAAATTATAACAGGATATCTAGGTCAAACTTATGCACAAGAATTTCCATTATCTCTTTCTTGTCGTATATGTTTTGAACAGAATTATAATGGTATAGATGGTGATAGTGCTTCAAGTACAGAACTTTATTGTATATTATCAAGTCTTTCTGAAATTCCTATAAATCAGGAAATAGCTGTTACAGGCTCTATAAATCAGAGAGGTGAAATACAGGCAATAGGTGGAGTAACTTATAAAATAGAAGGATTTTTTGACCTTTGTAAAAAAAGAGGTCTTACAGGTAATCAAGGTGTTATGATACCTGTTACAAATATAAAAGACCTTGTTCTTCGTGATGATGTTATAGGTGCAGTAAAAGAAGGTATGTTCCATATATATCCTGTATCAACTCTTGATGAAGGTATAGAAATACTTATGGATACTCCAGCATCTAAAGTTCATAAAAAGGTAAAAGAAAAACTTGAAATTTATTATAAAAAATCAATTGGTGAAACAAAATAATAAGTTTTTACGTCAAAACAGGGTACATTGTATGTATCCTGTTTTTTTGTCATAAATTGTTACGAGTTTGTTACAATTTCAAATTTTTTATGATAAATAAAGGATTTTTTGATATACTTGTAAATATATTTTAAATAGAAAAAGGAGGAATAAAATTGAAATGTAAATTTATTAAAAAATTTACTACTATGCTTGCTATGGTGTTTATGCTTACAATTCCTGTTATTGTTAATGCAGCACCTGTTGTTAACTATACACTTGTTTATGATGGAAAATCTCATGAATATTCTGCCGAGGAAGTTTATATAAGTGTTAATGGCAAAGATATAGACACAGGAGATATGCCACCTGTTGTTATTAATAACAGAACTTTGGTGCCTGCAAGGGCTGTTTTTGAGGCTATGGGAGCAGAAGTAATGTGGAATGGCAATACAAGTGAGGTTTTTGTATCAAAAGGTAATGATATTGTTACAATAAAAGTTGGTAGTAATACAGGAAACAAAAATGGACAATCTTTTACAATGGATGTACCGCCAATGATTATAAACGACCGTACAGTTATACCTATAAGAGCTGTATCAGAAGCTTTAAATTGTGATGTTCAGTGGAATGGTGAAACAAGATATGTAATAATAAATGAAGAAAATAAAAATTCAAATACAACTGATACATCTACTTCACAGCCAGAAAGTAATGATTCAAATGCAACAACTAATGTAAACCCTACAGGTGGTAGCGTTACAGTATCATCTATTTCAATGCCAGCTTCTGGAGGAGCTGAAAATTATACTATAAATGCAACAGGTCAAATTTCAAAATATACAACAGAACTTATAAGTGAAAATAGACTTATTGTTGATATATATGATGCAACAATGGGAATATCAAATGATGACATAACTGTAACAAATAGTTCTTTTGTTTCTGGAATAAGAAGTGCACAAAATCAGGTTACACCACAAAAAATAACAAGAGTTGTTTTTGACCTTAAAACAAGCGACTGTGATTATAGTATTGGATATACAGGGGATAAAAAAGGTATAGTTGTATCTTTTTCACAAAATGATATTACAGGTATAAATTTATCAAGTGATGGAAAAACAGATACTGTAACTGTTACAGGTAAATATACTCCTGTTGGAACTATAACAAAACTTACAAATCCTGATAGAATTGTAATAGATTTTGCAAATTCAAATAATAAACTTCCAGAGAGTGTTGATACTAGTGGTATGAATGTTATAACTGCTGCAAGAACAGGTCAATATACAGCAAATACAACAAGAGTTACTCTTGAAGTAGCATCAGGTGCTGAAGTTAATACATCGACATCAGGAAATAGTTTTAAAATAGTTGTATCAAAAGGTACACTTGAAAATGTAAGTTATAATGCTTCAACACGTACAATAACATTGAAAAAAGTTCAGAGTATGAATATAAATTCAATAGTACATAATGATGATTATCTTAATCTTAAGTATACAATGACTCTTCCAGGTAATTTTACATCATCATATGGATATGGTACATATAATGTTAATGATAGTTATTTGACAAATTTTGTTGTAGGCTCAAATTCTGCAGGTAATACTACTATAACATTTAATGAAAAACAGATTACAGCATATACAATAACAGAAGATGCATCTAATTATTATATAAAAGTTCAAAATCCAAAAGAAAAATATAATTGTGTTGTAATGCTTGATGCAGGACATGGCGGAAAAGACCCAGGAACAAATGGAAATGGATTTATAGAAAAAAATCTTACACTTGAGGTTCTTCTTAAAACATATAATCTTTTTGAAAATGATGGAAAAGATGATATAAAGGTTTATGCAACAAGACTTAGCGATGTGTATCCTGAAAATGCCGATAGAGCAAGAATAGCTAATGAAAGTGCAGATATGTTTATATCAATACATATGAATTCAGCAGCACCTAATGCTGTGCCTAATGGTACAGAAGTACTTTATAAAACACATTCAAATGAAGTTAGTGGAAAACTTACAAGTGAAATACTTGCACAGACACTTCAGAATAATATAATAAACTCTATAGGAACAAATAATAGAGGTTTAAAATATAGAACAGACTTACTTGTACTTAATTCAACAACAGTTCCTGCCGTTATAATAGAAGCAGGTTTCTTATCAAATCTTGGGGATGCTCAAAAAGTAAGTGATTCAGCAACTCAACAGAAAATAGCACAATCTATATATAATTCAGTATATAATATTTATAATTCTTACAAAATAAGATAATTTAACTTAGGACAGATATGAAAATATCTGTCCTTTTATATTTTATGGTAATAATTTGTAATATACTTTATGTAGATTAGATAAAATTGCCTGTATAAAATTATATAAAAGGAGGAAGAAGGATATGAAAATAATAAGGGTAATTTTAATTGTAGTACTATTTTTAATGATAGTACCAAGAGATGTACAGGCAGAAGAATTTGGAAGAGTATATTTTTACTATATAGATAATACAAGTGAATGTGTTGAAAAATATTATGAATATAATATGAATGATTTTAAATCAATAGATGAAAAATCATATTTTCTTTTAAAAGAATTATTTGATAATAGTAACAATGATATTACTTATGTACCTGATGAAACAAATATTATATGGACAAGAGTTGAAAATGGCTTATGTATTATAAATATTAGTGAAGAAGGCTTTTTTTCAGGTGGAAGATATTCTGAAGATAAATTTATAAATCAGCTTTTAAAAACGGTATGGTCATTAAATGGAATAGATAGTATAATAATATATATTGAAGGTATTGAAAGTAATCTTTCAGGTGGTATTGATTTTTCAGTATATAAAAAATGCAACTATGATTTTTGAAAGGAAAAAAAGTACATATGAAAAAAATAATATTTGCTACAAAAAACAAAGGAAAAATAAAAGAGATAAATGCTATAATGTCAGATATGAATGTTCAAGTAGTATCTATGGAAGAGGCAGGAATAAATATTGATGTTATCGAAGATGGAAATACATTTGAAGAAAATGCTATAAAAAAGGCAGAAGAAATAATGAAAATATCTGGTCTTATTACAATGGCAGATGACTCTGGTCTTGAAATAGATTATCTTGATGGTGCTCCAGGAGTTTATTCTGCAAGATATATGGGTGAAGATACACCATATAATATAAAAAATAGTAAAATACTTGAAATTATGAAAGATGTTAAAGAAGAAGATAGAACAGCTAGATTTGTAAGTGTTATTGCTACTGCCATACCTAATAAAAAAACTATTACAACAAAAGGTACAATAGAAGGTATAATTGGATATGAAATAAAGGGTGAAAATGGTTTTGGATATGACCCAATATTTTATGTACCAGAATATAATATGACAACATCAGAAATGAATCCTGATTTGAAAAATAGCATAAGTCATAGAGGTAAAGCATTAAGACTTATGAAAGAAGAATTAAAGAAAGAACTGGGGGATTTATAATATGAAACTCCTAGTTATAAGTGATACACATGGATATATTGAAAATGCAAGAAATATAATAAATAGAATAGGTGATAGAATAGATGCAGTAATTCATTTGGGTGACCATGATGAAGATGCAAAATTTTTATCAGAAGAGTTTGATGAAATACCTTTTTATTATGTTCAAGGTAATAATGATTATGGATTGAATACGCCAAATGTTAAAATGATTACTGTTAATAATAAAAAAATAATACTTACTCATGGACATAAACAACAAGTATATTGGAGTTATGATAAAATAGCTTATTGGGCAGAAGAGAATGGAGCAGATGCAGTATTTTTTGGGCATACTCATAGACCTGCAAATGAATATGGTGGAATGGTATATATATTTAATCCAGGAAGCATATCAAGTCCTAGAGGAAGTAGATATCCTACATTTGGTATATTTGATATTACAGAAGATGGAAATATGGAAGGAACTATAATGTTCTATATTGATGAAAATAATTTTATAAAAATGGAAAAAAATTTTTGAAAAATTTATATTAAAACTGAAAAAACCTTGAAATAATAAGGTTTTTTCAGTTTTAAATTTTTTGTAAAAAAGTGTTGACAAAGTGGTTTTGTGCTGCTATAATATTTTTTGTTGAGTTGAGAGAACACTTTAAAAAATACAAAATATGCGGGTGTAGTTCAATGGTAGAACGTCAGCCTTCCAAGCTGAACACGTGAGTTCGATTCTCATCACCCGCTCCAATATGGATCAGTAGCTCAGTTGGATAGAGCAACGGCCTTCTAAGCCGTGGGTCAGGGGTTCGAATCCCTTCTGGTTCATTTTTCGGGCAGTAAAAATTAACTGCCCGAAAATTTCTTAAAAAAAGTATTGACAAGATTTGTTGGTTCTGATATAATAATTACCACATTAGTTGATTACATATTAATATGCGGGTGTAGTTCAATGGTAGAACGTCAGCCTTCCAAGCTGAACACGTGAGTTCGATTCTCATCACCCGCTCCAATATGGATCAGTAGCTCAGTTGGATAGAGCAACGGCCTTCTAAGCCGTGGGTCAGGGGTTCGAATCCCTTCTGGTTCATCAAAAAGCAATCCTTTAAGGATTGCTTTTTTTTATGCTTAATACATAGTTTTTGAAAATAATAATTTTACAAGTTATATAATTACAATTAAAGTTTATGAATTTTTTAGAGAATTAAAAAATTGAATATTCTATATTATTAGGTATGTTGAACTTGCAAAGCTTATGACATTTATTATAAAATAATACTTTAAGTAGAGCAGAGAGGAGTTTTTTATGAATTATATAGGTTCAAAATATTCGCTTTTAGATTTTTTGACTGAAACAATAGAAAATGTAACAGGTATAAAAAATGGAAAAGGATATATTTTTTCTGACTTATTTGCAGGAACAGGTGTTGTAGGTGCAGAGTTTAAGAAAAAAGGCTATACTGTTATTGCAAATGATATTCAGTATTATAGTTATATTATAAATAAACATCTTATAGAAAATAATTCCCCAATAGATACATCTATTTTAGATTATCTTAATAGTCTTGAAGGAGTAGAGGGTTTTGTATATAAAAATTATTGTGAAGGTTCTGGAAGTGGAAGAAACTATTTTACAGACTATAATGGCAAAAAATGTGATGCAATTCGTATTGAAATAGAAAAAATGTATAATGAAGGTAAAATTAATGAAAATCAATATTATTATTTTCTTGCTAGTTTAATAAATTCTATTGATAAATATGCAAATACAGCTTCTGTATATGGTGCTTTTCTTAAACATATAAAAAAATCTGCTTCAAAAGAGTTTAATTTAGAGCTTTTACCTATAATAGATGGTGGAAAATGTGGCAGGGTATATAATGAAGATATTAATAAGGTTGTACGTGATATTACAGGATATATTTTATATCTTGACCCACCATATAATGAAAGACAATATTGTACAAATTATCATGTTCTTGAAACAATTGCAAAATACGATAGTCCAGAGCTAAGAGGTAAAACAGGTTTGCGTGAATATAGTCAGCAGAAGAGTCTTTTTTGTTCAAAACGTACTGTTGAGGAGGTTTTTGAAGATTTAATAGCCAATGCTGATTTTAGATATATATTTTTAAGTTATAATAACGAAGGTCTTATGACTATGGACAGGATAAAAGAAATAATGGAAAAGTATGGAGAATATAGCGTATTTGAAAGAGAATATAAAAGATTTAAAGCAGATAGAGAAGAAAATCGAAATCATAAAGGTTCTGTAACAATAGAATATTTACATTGTTTAAAAAAATATTAATAAAAAAACAGTAATTCTTTGTTGAATTACTGTTTTTTTAATGCGGATAACAGGAATCGAACCTGCACCCTCTCGGACTGGATTCTAAGTCCAGCGCGTCTGCCAGTTCCGCCATATCCGCATAGATATGAATTATAATAGTATATATATTTAATTTTGTCAATGGTAATACTAAATTTATATAGTTTAAAAAAATTTTATACTGTTATATACTAAATATATAAAATATTAAAAAGGGGAGAGTATATATGAGTAAATTACTTATAGTTGTAGATATGCAAAATGATTTTATAAATGGTGCTTTAGGTACAAAAGAAGCAGAAGCTATTGTTGATAATGTATTTGAAAAAATAAAAGAGTTTGATGGTAGTGTTGTATTTACAAGAGATACACATGAAGAAAATTATCTTGATACACAAGAAGGTCATAATTTGCCTGTAAAACATTGTATTAGAGGAACAGAAGGGTGGAAGATTACAGAAAAAATAGAAGCGTTAAGAAAAGAAAGAAATTACCCTGTTTTTGATAAAAATACTTTTGGCTCTAAAGATTTAGTAAAGTATATTGATATGATAAAAGAGAAAATAAATATAGAGTTAATAGAAATAGTAGGGCTTTGTACAGATATATGTGTAATATCAAATGCACTTCTTATAAAAGCTTTTTTACCTGAAGTTAAAATAACAGTACATTCAAATTGTTGTGCAGGAGTTACACCAGAAAGCCATAAAAACGCTCTTAAATCAATGGAAATGTGTCAAATAAATATTATATAGTAAATAAAAAAAGCCGTTTTTAAAACGGCTTTTTGCTAGTAATTAAGCAGCTGTATCTGCTGTAACTGGAGTTACAGAAACTTCTGTAGCTGTATCAAATTGAGTGATATTTGATAAAAATAATTGCATTAAATCAATTATTTGAGCATTTGAATCAGGAGTACCTGTTGCAACTTTATCAGTAGATGTATATTTTAAATTCATATCCATAATCATTGAAAATAATCCTGGAATTTCAAAATTTAATGTCATAGGCATATTGTTATCTTTGTCAGCAGACATTTTAAATACCATACTAAGAGCATTTTCAACAGTTGTTGTAGATGTCATATCATAAGCTATAACATTATCATTTTCATCAACTGTTAATGATAAAATATTTTCGAATATACCTGTTGTAGCATCACCAGTAGTTGATTTTGATGTATATACATTGCCGTTTTTTACAAATGTACTATCACTAAACATTGAAAGAGTATTTTTAACAATTTCATAATCATTTACTGTGTTAAATGACATCATATCAAGTAACATTTTATTTATATCTTTATAGCTACCTTCAGTAGATGTTTTTAAAAGGTTTGTAAAATTGAATGATGTTCCAGTACTTGCAGATACAGTATTAAATAATTGCTGTAAGTCTAAGCAAATCCAAGTGTTTTCAGAAATTTCAAATATTTTCTGGATTTCAGGAGCATTAAGATACATTTTACCTTCATTTAAGTCCGCTTTATAGTTTATAGTAATATTTTGTAAAACATTAAGAAGGTCTTTATCTGATTCTGACATTTCAGATAATAATTTTTCTGATAAATTCAAATTCATTACTGTTGACATATCAATTTTATTATCAGAAGAAATACCAGAAATTGTACCTGTTACTTTTGCAAGTTCAGCTGTATTTTCAGCTGTAGTTTTATCATTATATGCAATATTAAATGTACCTTCTAACATATAGTTATCTTCTGAAAACTTTCTTGAATAGTCCATATATTTATCCATTATTGTAAATTCACCAATATCTTCAAGAAGTTTTTCTTTGTCAACAGCAATAACAGCTTTATTTTCTGCATCCCAACCTATTGTATAACCTTCTTTTTCAGCTACTTCTCTTAAAGCAACATCACTGTCAGATGATACTTCAGCACCAAAAAGAGTTTTTGCATCAGCTGATGAAATATGAACTGAATTATCTTTGATATATGGTGCTGATGTAAGATTTTCAGCATATACACCGTTTAATTGAATTGAAATTGGTTTTTCTTCTGCCATTACGCCTTGACATAAAGATAATGTCATAATACCTGCTAATGCAGCAGAAGCAAAACGTTTACCTTTTTTAAACATAAAAATCCCCCTTTTTGCAATAACTATAATGTAAGATTATATAAGAATATAATTAAATTAATAATATATCCTTATATAATTATACAATAGTTTTGTAATTATAACAATTTTAATATTAAATCTTATGAAAAAATTAAGAAAAATATATAAAAGGCATTACAATATTGTTGTAATGCCTATATTTATATTAATTATTATAATCTTTTAATATACCTTCATAATTTATTAGTTTTGTAAGCTCTGAAAATATGCAGTCATACATGCAATCATAACCTTTATAGCTTAAATGAACACCATCATCTTGTAAATAATCTTTTATATTACCTTCACTTTCTTCAATCATATAATTGTAGAAATCAACAACAGGACAATTATATTTAGAAGCAAGTTTTTTAACAATATAAGCATATTGTTTTATTCTGTTACAAGATATAAAAGGTGTTACTTTTTCATCTATAACAGGGGGTGGTGTGACAAGCACAGGTATAGGTATACAATTATTAAGTCCTGTTCTGTTATTGTGTGATTTAATTCTTGTTATTATTTCTGAAAGATTATTTTCATATTCAACTTGAGAACAGAAACTATCATCATATGTTGAGCTATCATTTGTTCCAAAAAGTATGATTACTATATTTGGATTAAGGTCAAGAACATCTTTTTTAAGACGCTTTAAAGCACCTTTTGTATTATCGCCGTTTACACCTTTTTTTACAATATTCCATGATATTGAAGGGTAGTAAAGGGGCATATATTTGTCAAGCCTATCTATGTATGATGTGTTTATATCGACGCCGTATCCATATGTAAGACTATCGCCGAAACCTATAATTGTTGTTTTTATCATTTTAAAATGTCCCCCCGAAAATATTTTCAAGATTTACCATATAAACTTATTAAAGTTCTTCTATATAATGATAAAA
Source organism: Tyzzerella sp. (assembly GCA_019415525.1). Taxonomy (GTDB): domain Bacteria; phylum Bacillota; class Clostridia; order Lachnospirales; family Anaerotignaceae; genus Fimicola. The sequence continues at coordinate 63,429 of DXZA01000002.1, forward strand.
GTTTGGAAAAGATATGTCAACACATTCTGAATTATTGATTACTGTTTTTCCTTCTGCTTTTAAAGCAGCTATGGCAATACTCATAGCTATTCTGTGGTCATTATGGCTTTCTGTTTCAGCTCCTATTAATTTGTTAACACCATTTATAATCATACCATCTTCTGTTTCTTCTATATCTGCACCAAGTTTTGTAAGTTCATCTTTTACAGTTTTTATTCTGTTAGATTCTTTTACTTTAAGTTCTTCTGCATTTCTTACAATAGTTTTTCCTTCTGCAAATGTAGCAGCAACAGCAATAACAGGTATTTCATCAATAAGTTTTGGTATTAAATCGCCTTCTATAATTGTGCCTTTAAGTTTTGAAGATTTTATTTCTATATCAGCAACAAGTTCACCACAAACAGTTCTTTCATTTATTATTTTTAAATCTGCTCCCATATTTTGAAGAACTGTAATTATACCTGTTCTTGTAGGGTTTATACCTATATTTTCAAGTATTATATGAGAATTTTCACATATTGCACCAGCTACCATAAAAAATGCAGCAGATGAAATATCTCCAGGTACATGTATTGTTTTTCCATAAAGTTCTTTTACAGGATTACATATTATTTCTGTACCATTATGTTTAATATCAGCACCAAGATAATTAAGCATTATTTCTGTATGGTCACGAGTTGCTTCAGGTTCTTCAATAATTGTTGTACCATCAGCATAAAGACCAGCAAGTATTATTGCACTTTTTACTTGTGCACTAGCAACAGGAAGAGTATATTTTATACCCTTAAGAGGTTTTCCTTCTATTCCGAAAGGTGCAAATAATTTTCCGTCTTTTTCGCCTTCGAATGATGCTCCCATTTCTTTTAATGGAATAGAAACTCTGTTCATTGGTCTTTTTTGTATAGAACTGTCACCTGTAATTTTTGAATTAAATTTCTGTGCACTAAGTAATCCTGTTATAAGTCGCATTGTTGTTCCGCTGTTTCCAACATCAAGTATATCAGTTGGAGCTGTAAGACCATTAAGTCCTTTACCATGAATTACTACTTTTTCATCAGATACATCTATTTGTATTCCCATTTTTCTAAAACAATCTATTGTTGAAAGGCAATCTGCTCCCATAAGAAAACTATATACTTCAGTAGTTCCGGAAGCTATTGAACCAAGCATAACAGAACGATGAGATATAGATTTATCACCAGGAACTTTGAACTTACCTTTTAAACTATTTTTGGGACATATTTCTTTTTTCATTATAAAATCAGTCCTTTATCTATTTTAATTATTTTTCGTTTACCTCATAGTTCATGCTACGAAGAAGAGATATACTTTTTTGACGTTGTTCTTCTGTATCGAATGCAAAGTATAAAACCCCTTCTTCTCTTTCACGACTATTAAGAATACCCATATTTTTAATATTTATATTATTACTTGAAAGAAGAACTGCTATAATAGCAATACTTCCTGGTTTATCAACTACATCAACAGCTATTTCATAACGTTTTACATAATCTTTAGGTGTAGTTGTTGCAAATGAATCTCTGTAAACTTTTGCATCTTCAAAGTATTTATGTATTGATTTTTTATCAGCATTTTGTATTAATTCTTTAGCATTTTTAATTACATTTTCAAATGATGTAAGTATATCAACTATATTATCTTTATTCTCTATACATATACTTTCCCACATATCAGGACTTGAAGAAGCAATTCTTGTTGTATCTCTAAAACCACCGGCAGCTAAAAGATGCATATATCCTTTTTCACTATCAAGGTTTTTTACTGTATTTACAAGACCAGCAGCAAGAACATGAGGCACATGACTTATTGAAGCTGTAATATAATCATGCTCATCAGGCGATACTATAATAGGTATAGCACCTATTTTTTCAATCATATTTTTAAGTAATAATATTTTTTCTTTAGAAACATTATCAGAAGGTGTCATTATATAGTAAGCATTTTCAAAAAGATGTTCTTTAGAAGCATTATATCTAAATCTTTCTGAGCCTGTCATAGGGTGACCACCTATATATGTTATACTGTCTGATAATATTTTCATATTTTCATATATATTAAGCTTTGTACTTCCTACATCTGTTACAATACAGTCTTTTGTAATGTATTTTGTAAGTTTTTGTGCATATTCAAATATTTTACTTACAGGAGTACATATTATTACAATATCACAGTTTTCAAATATATCTGTAATATCAGTTGCATAAGCATCAATTACACCTTCTGAATATGCAGTTTCAAGCACATCTTTATTTCTGTTACATGCTACAATTTCAGAAACTTCACAGCGGTTTCTAAGTGCTTTTGCAAGAGAGCCGCCGATAAGTCCCAAACCTATAATACCAGCTTTTTTAAACATTTTTATTCAAACTTCCTTCCTGCAAGAGTTATAAATGGACGGAGTTCATCACATACAGTTTTGAAGTCTGCTAGATTTAAAGACTGTGGACCATCAGAAAGAGCACATTCAGGATTTGGGTGAACTTCTACCATAAGTCCGTCAGCTCCAACAGCAGCTGCTGCTTTACATAAAGGAGCAACATAATCTCTTACACCAGTTGCATGACTTGGGTCAACTATTATAGGAAGATGTGATTTTGCTCTTAAAACAGGTACAGCACTTATATCAAGAGTATTTCTTGTGCTTGTTTCATAAGTTCTTATACCTCTTTCACAAAGTATTACATTTGGATTTCCTTCGCTCATTACGTATTCAGCAGCGTTAAGCCATTCATCAATAGTTGCTGAAAGACCTCTTTTTAAGAGAACAGGAAGACCAGATTTTCCAGCTGCTTTTAAAAGTTCAAAGTTTTGCATATTTCTTGCACCAATCTGAAGAATATCAACATATTCTTTTGCTGCATCAATAGCTTTAAGACTTGTAACTTCACTAATTACAGGCATACCTGTAATATCTCTTACTTCTGCCATGTATTTAAGACCATTTTCTTCAAGACCTTGGAAAGAGTATGGAGAAGTACGTGGTTTATAAGCACCACCTCTTAAAATTTGAGCACCGCCTGCTTTTGCAGCAAGAGCACTTTCAAGAAGCTGTTCTTTGCTTTCAACAGCACAAGGTCCAGCCATAATAACAAAGTTATCTCCACCTATTTTTACACCTCTTACATCTACAACAGTAGGTTCTGGATGGAATTTTTTATTTGAAAGTTTGTAAGATTCACTTACAGTAATAACTCTTTCAACACCAGTCATAATCTGTGGATTTTTTTGTATAAATTTTTCTTTATCTCCAACTATACCAATAAGAGTTACTTCTTGTCCTTTTGAAAGATGTGCTTCAAGTCCAAGACTATGAATTGTTTTTACTATATTATCTATATTTTCCTGTGTGGAATTAGGTTTCATAACTACTATCATTAATAAAATCCCCCTTTAATTGTGCTTTTTTTGTGTGTACATTTGTAAATATAGGACTTATTTTACCTCTTTGAAAGAATAGTGTCAATACACTAACACACTTTAAAGCGATAAAATAAAAAAGTAATATTAATTATAACATTAATATTACTTTTTTTACAACAATTAATTAATTTATTTATCATTAAAAATATTTAAAAATATATTTCTATAAGTTCTGCTTATATATGAAATTTTATTTGAATTGTTAAATCTTATAATCCAAGGGTCAGAAGATTTATCGATAGTATATATTTCTTCTGTATTTACAATATATGAACGGTGACATCTTATAAGATGAGAGTTTTTTATTTTTTCCATAATACTACTTATAGAGTCATATATAGTAATAGATGAACTGTCTGTTTTATGTATTATACATTTGTGTTTATCAGACTCTATAAAAAGTATATCTTTAAAATTTATACTTATTATTTTTCCAGATTTTTTAATTATAAGTTTATTGTGTTCCATATTATTTGGAAACATAAATGGGTCTGCTATAAGAAGCATATTTATTGTTGTATTACTAAAAATTTTTTCAGCATCTTCTTTATTTTGAGCATGTATAACATTAACTTTTTTTGCTTTTGGCTTTACCATTGAAAACATATTTTCATAATTTATATCATTATTACCTTTTATAATTAATACATTAAAAATTTTAACCACCACCTACTAAAATATACTTTTGTCGTATCGTGAAGTTATTTACTATATTATATCACAATAAAAGTAAAAATCCATATTTTTTGTAATAAAAATATTCATAAATTACAAAGCATTCAAATATATTTTTTATAAAAGGAGTGATGAGAAAATGCTAAGGGACGAGCTTTTATGTTCTTTTGGAGGAATAATAAAAAAAGCAGCAGAGGTATTTGATGAAAGTGATTATAAAAATATATATGAAATAAGAATAAGAAATAAAAATCCAATTATATTTATAACTTCTAATGGCGAAATGTATGTAAACAGTAATTTTAATAAAACTACAAATATAAATAATAGTTTGATTGCAGATAGAGAAAGTATAAATAAAACAATAGAACTTATAAGTAGATATTCAATATATGCTTTTGAGGAAGAGTTAAAAAAAGGTTTTATAACAATAAAAGGTGGACATAGAGCAGGTATTACAGGACGAGCTGTAATTGAGCAAGGAAATATAAAAACTATAAAGGGAATTAATAGTATAAATATAAGAATTTCAAGAGAAGTAAAAGGTTGCAGTAAAAATATAATGCCATATATTGTATCGAACAAAAAAATAAATAATACAATTATAATTTCTCCTCCTAATTATGGTAAAACAACTGTTTTAAGAGATATTGCAAGAAATATAAGTAACGGTATTTATGGTGCAAAGGAAGGCTTTAATGTATGTGTAGTTGATGAAAGAAATGAAATAGGGGGAGGTTTTATGGGTGAATATAGAAATGATGTAGGTATACGTACAGATATATTGGATAGCTGTCCAAAAGCATATGGTATGGAAATGGCATTAAGAAGTATGTCTCCAGATGTTATCATTGCCGATGAAATAGGTAGAGAAGATGATGTTAAAGCATTAATGGAGGTTTTTAACTCAGGAGTTTCAGTTATTTGTACAATACATGGCAATAGTATTGATGATATAAAAAATAAAGTTGTAATAAAAAAGCTTATAGATTATGAGTGGTTTGATAGATATATAATACTTGGAAAAAGGGGAGAAAGCTTTTTGGTATATGATAAAAATAAGAAACTTATATATAAGGAGTGAAAACATGTTTTTTAAAATTATAGGTAGTATTTTTATTGTATTTTCAACAACAATGTTTTCTTTATATATTGAATGGCAAGATAGAATATATATAAAAGACCTTGAAGAAATGAAAAAAGGTTTTAATATTTTCTCTAATAGTATGAGATATACTCATTTACCTCTTGAGGAAATAATGATTGAAATTTCTCAAAAGATTTCTGGCGTTTCATCAAATATATTTAAGAAAACAGGAAAATATCTTTCTGAAAGAAAATTTGAAAGTGCAAAAGAGGCTTGGGAGTGTTCAATTAATGAATTTTTTTTAAAATCAAAGTTTTCAAAAGAAGATATTGATACATTTATGTATTTTGGTAAAACCATAGGATATCTTGATTTTGAAAGCCAGTCTGATAATGGAAAATATATTGTTGAATATATAGATTTAGAATTAGAAAATCTTAGAAAAAAACTTGAAAAAGGACAGAAAATGTATAGAAGTCTTGGGGTTCTTTTTGGACTTGTTATAGTAATAATACTGTTTTGAGAGAGGTGTAATTTATGGATATAAGTATTGTTTTTAGAATTGCTGCTGTTGGTATACTTGTTGCTGTATTAAATCAGGTTCTTATACGAGCAGGAAGAGAGGAACAAGCAATGATGACAACATTGGCAGGTTTGGTTGTTGTTCTTTTTTGGGTAATACATTATATAAGTAATCTTTTTGATACTGTACAAACTTTATTTCAACTTTAGGTTGGTGGTTATATGGAATTTATAAAAATTGTTGCTATTGGAATTATGGGAACTTTTCTTGCCCTTTCATTGAAAAAAAATGCACCTGAATTTTCTGTTGCAGTAGTTATAATAACAGGAATACTTATTATTTTTACAATACTTGGAAAGCTTTCGGAAAGTATAAATGCACTTAAAGATATATATATAAAAACAGGTTTGGATTTTTCATATATGAAAATAGTTATGAAAGTTATGGCTATTGCTTATATATCAGAATTTGCTGTACAAATCTGTAAAGATGCACAATGTGGACTTATAGCTTCCAAAATAGAAATTGGTGGAAAAATTATAATATTAAGTTTATCCGTTCCAATAATAACAGAACTTCTTAATACTGTTACAACACTTTTAGCCTGAATAAGGGAGGGTACATATGAAAAAATGGCTTGTTTTGATATGTGTTTTTTTATGTATGCTTATTAGCACTACAGTTTTTGCAAATAGCCAAAGTGATTTTACAGAAAATATAATTGAAGAAACTGTTGATATGAAAAGTCTTAATGAATATACAGAAGAAATAACAGAAGGTATAGATAATAATATTAGTTTTGAAAACATACTGGAAAAAATAGAAAATAATGAATTTGATATTTCTATTATTATAAATTTTGTTATAGAGAAGCTTTTTATTGAAATAAAAGATGTAATGATAATATTTGCTGGAATATTAAGTGTAATGGTTTTGAGTGGAATATTAAAAAGTGTTACATCATCATTTAGTGAAAAATCTGTGGGAGAAATAGGTTTTTATGTTTGTTACATGATAGTTGTATTAGCAATTTGTAACGTGTTTTATACAGGCTCAAAAATAGCTTCTGAAACAATACAAAATATGTATGAGTTTCTGAAAATTACAATACCTATTTTTATAACTTTAGCAATATCAGGAGGTAATATAGGTGAAGGGGTTATTATAGCACCATTTATAGGAGGAATAGGTGCTTTTGTAATAGGATTTATATCATCTGTAATAGTTCCTATTACAGTTACAGTTTCTGCATTTGAAATTATAAATTATATATCTGAAAGAGAGCTTTTAAAATCACTTACAGGATTTATGAAAAAGTGTATATCAATGCTTTTAAAGGGAATAGCAATATTATTTACAGCTATACTTTCAATACAAAAACTTGCTGTTCCTGCCGTAAGCGGAGTAGCTTTAAAAACAACAAAAGCAGTTGCAAGTTCAATACCTATTGTTGGAGATATTATGGAAGGAACTGTGGAGTCGACAGTAGCACTTATTACTGCTGCAAAAGGTAGTATTTCAGCAGTTGTAATTATATTTTTAATATTAATGTGTTTTGTTCCTATATTGAAACTTTTTGCTGTTTTTATAATGTATAAACTTGTGGGAGCTTTTTCAGAACCATTTTGTGATAAACGTCTTATAGGTTGTATGAATTGTGCAGCTGATTTTACATATATACTTTTAGGTTCAATAGTTACAACAGGTATAATATTTGTTTTTTCAGTAATTGTTATGGTATCTTCTGGAATATTATGAAAATGTGGTGATTATTTAGAATGTTAGAAGATGTTAAAGCATATATAAAAATTATAGCAATGTTTATGATATTTATTTCTTTTGCAGAAATACTTTTTCCGGACAGTAGCCTTAAAAAATTTATAAATGTATTTATGGGACTGTTACTTATGGCGGTAGTTCTTAATTCTGTAAGCAGTTTTTTACATTATGATAATAATATTATTATTAGTGAAAATAGCTTTTATGATGAGGATATGAAAGAGTTTGCTTTTTCAAAATATTCTGAAAAACTTAATGAGGAGGTTAATAATTATTTGTTTAATATATCAGATGGAAAAGCTTTTGCAGAAATTAAGACTGACGAGAATGATATAAAGGAAATAGATATTATATTTGAAGATGGATACTACAATGAGGAGGTTTTGGATTATATCTCTGAAAAATACAATACAGAAAATATAAAAGTAAAAAACAAATGAGTAGGTGAAAATATGAAATTTGATTTTTGGGGTAAATTTTTATCCAATAAAAAAATTAAAACAGATTTATTAGCTATATTTATTACAGGAGTGATTTTACTTTTAATAAGCGGTTCTTTTTTTGGCGGCAAAAATGAGAATATAAAAAATGAACAAATTTCAGTTTCCAAGACAGATACAACAAATAATATTAATTCTGAAAGTGATATTGAAAAAAAGTTATCTGAGATTATATCTAACATTGAAGGAGCAGGCGATACAAAAGTTATGGTCACATTAAAGGGGACAACAGAAAAGAATGTTGCTAAGGATACAAGACAAGAAAAAAGTATTGATAATGATGAAAGTGCAGTATCAGAGAATACAGTCTTTGAAGAAACAACAGTATCAACGGAAAATTCTGACGGAGAAAAAATGCCATTTATTATTTCTGAGACAATGCCAGAAGTACAAGGAGCATTAATAGTTTCAGAAGGAGCAGATAATGTTTATGTAAAAAGTGCAATTATAGAGGCAGCAGAAGCACTTTTGAATATTCCGTCAAATAAAATAGCTGTTTTTAAAATGAAATAGGGAGGTAATACATAATGTTTACATTAAAAAGAAATCAGGTAATAGTTACAACTCTTGCAATAATGGTTGCTGTGGCAGGATACTTAAATTTTTCTGAAACAAAAGAAGGAAGTGCTGAAAAAACTGCTATGAATATAACAGAAGAAGGCGATGCATACGCAATTTTAAATGATGACGGAAGTATACAGCCTCTTGCAGATAATGACCCAGCAGAAGAAGATGATAGTATAGAAATGACAATGGCAGAAGGTGAAGGAGCTATTACAGTATCATCTAATGAGGGTGCAGCTGTTTTTGTAAATTCAAATACTGATGCAAGCGATTATTTTGCAGAAGCAAAACTTGAAAGAGACCAGTCAAGAGCTGAACAAACAGACCTTCTTACAGAAATGATTAATAATGACAATATATCAGAAGATAAGAAAAATGAATGTACAGATTCTATGCTTGAAATACAAAGTAGAATAGAGAAGGAAACAGCAGCAGAGGCTATGATTAAATCAAAAGGTTTTAGCGAGGCATATGTAAGAATAGATGATGAAACAGTTGATGTTGTTGTGCAAAAAGACTCTCTTTCAGAAGCAGAAACAGCTCAAATTATGGATATAGTAAAAAGAAAAACAGGTATGGCAGATGATAAAATACGAATAAGTACATTAAAAAGTGAATAATTAATTAAAAAGTCTTCTATTATTATAGAAGGCTTTTTTGTTATCAATGAAAATTGACTATATTAAAAAATTTGATGTATAATCGTATTAAAAATATATTTGAAAAGGTGTAATTATGGGAAAAATACTTGTAATAGCTGAAAAACCTTCTGTTGCTTCTGATATAGCAAAAGTTTTAAAATGTAAAAGCAAAGGAGAAGGTTTTTTATATAATGATAAATATATTGTTTCTTGGGCATTAGGTCATCTTGTAACACTTTGTGACCCTGAAGATTATAATACCACATTAAAAAAATGGTCTGAAGATACACTTCCTATATTACCTGATACAATAAAATTAAAACCTATTAATAAAACAAAGTCCCAACTTAATATATTGAAAAAACTTATGAATAGTAAGGATACAGAAAGTATAATTTGTGCAACTGATAGTGGACGAGAGGGAGAACTTATTTTTAGGTATATATATGAAATAGTAAAATGTAAAAAGAAGTTTAAACGTCTTTGGATATCAAGTATGACAGATATTGCTATAAAAGAAGGTTTCGAAAAATTAAAAGATGGTAGTGAATATGATAATCTTTATTTATCTGCAAAATGTCGTTCTGAGGCAGATTGGCTTGTTGGTATAAATGCCACAAGAGCATTTACTGTAAGACATAATGCTCTTTTAAGTATAGGACGAGTGCAAACTCCTACACTTTCTATGGTCGTAGAAAGACAAAAACAAATAAGAGATTTTGTACCTGAGGATTATTTTGAAGTTGAAGCGGATTATGGAGATTTTAAAGGTATATGGTTTAAAGAGCCTTTTGAAAATGAAACTCGTATAAGTGAGAAAAATAAGGCTGAGATTATAGTAAATAATGTAAAATCTGAAAATGCAAATATATATAATGTAAAGAAAGAAGAAAAAAGACAAAGTCATCCACTTTTATTTGACTTAACAGAATTACAAAGGGAATGTAATAGAAAATTTGGTTTCTCTGCAAAGAAAACTCTTGATATTGCTCAATCATTATATGAAAAAAGAAAAATGATAACATATCCAAGAACAGATAGCCGTTATTTAAGTGATGATATGAAATCTGAAATGGCTATTATACTTAGTAAAATAAAAGATACAGGCTTTTATGGTGATTTTTTGGAATATGCAGAAAATAATATTAAAAATTCATATACTAAAAGAGTTTTTGATAATTCTAAAGTATCAGACCACCATGCTATAATACCATCAAAAGGTAAACTTTCGATAGATAAGCTTACATTAGATGAAAAGAAAGTTTTTGATATAATAGTATTAAGATTTATATCTGTTTTTTATCCACAATATGTATATAATTCTATAAAGGTCTTTGTTAAATGCAAAAATGAAAATTTTATATCTAAAGGTATGGAAATAGTTCAAAAAGGTTGGACTGTACTTTATGAAAAGTTTAAATCCAAAACAGATGAACCAGTTATTCCAGATGTTAAAATAGGAGATATTTTTAAAATAAAAAAAGCTGTTGTTCTTGAAAAGAAAACTATGCCACCTAAAAATTATACAGAGGCAACAATACTTTCTGCTATGGAAAATGCAGGTAAAATGGTTGAAGATGAAGAATTAAAAGAAAAACTTAAGGAATCTGGTATTGGTACACCGGCAACAAGAGCAGCTATAATAGAAAGACTTATTTCTGTTGGATATATTATAAGGCAAGGTAAAAATCTTATTCCTACTGAAAAAGGTGAAAATCTTATAGCCATAGTTCCTAATGAACTTAAATCTCCTGAAACAACAGGAAAATGGGAGAAAGGTCTTTCATCAGTAGCAAAAGGCAAAATGTCACAAGAAAAATTTATGGGAAGCATTGAAAGATATGTAAGATTTCTTGTTGATAATGCAAGTACATCAAATACAGATATTAAATTTGAAAAGGAAGAATATGTTAAAAAAACCAAAAGAATTGTAAGTATTGGAAAATGTCCTTTATGTGGTAAGAAAGCACTTGAGAATACAAAAGCTTTTTATTGTGAAGGTTGGAAAAGCGGTTGTAAATTTACTATATGGAAAAATACACTTGAGATTTATGGTTTGGATATTGATAAAACTAAAATGAGAAAGCTATTAAAAGATAAAGAAATAAAAAATTTAGTTATATATATGCCACAAACAGGAGAAAAAGGTAAGGGTTCTGTTATACTTAATGAAAGAGATAAAAATATACGTTTGGAAATAAAGGATTTTATAAGAGATTAAGGAAGGTTTTTATGAATTATTTAAAACTTATAGGTAGTATAGCTTTTTTTGATTTATTATCAAAAGAATTTGTAAAGAAAAAATTTCCTTTAAATAAAAAAATAGAAGTAATAAAAAATAAATTTTATATATGGCACATAAAAAATAAAGGTTTTGCATATAGTAGTTTTAAAGAGTCACCAAATGGAGTTTTTTTAGGGTCTCTTGGTATTTTTATATGTACAGTTGCATACTTTATAACACTTTTAAAAGATAGTGGAATGAAAGTATTAAAATTTGGAATATCTATTATAATAGGTGGTGCTATTGGAAATCTTTTTGAAAGAGCTACAAAAAGAGAAGTAACAGACTTTCTATATATAAAAGTAAAAAATATGCCTATATTTAATATTGCAGATATATTCATATTTTTAGGTTGTTTTATTTCTATGATGTCAAGTATTTTTTGTAAAAAATAAGTCGAAATATGTAAATTTTAAGTATTGATTAATTTAACAGAAGATATTATAATATATACAAGGTTCCTGAAGTGTGCGAGAACCTACTGTTTTTGAACCTACATTACACAAACGGGAATCCTATAAGCAAAGAATATGTCAGGCCTCTTACTAATTCCCTTTGGGCTGAGGAAGGCAGAGTTTTAGCTGCGGATACCCACCTAGCGACAGCTAGGTGTCAAAAGGTAGGAACGGCATTTCGGGAATTTTGAAAATTTTAAAATTTAAACTCTTCTTTTTTAAAAGAAGAGTTATTTTTTTGTTCTTTTTTTCATATATTTTTATGAAAGGAGGACAAGATGAAAATGAAAAGAATAATATTTTTATTTATGTTAGTTGTATCTATGGTTATTGTATCAGCTTGCAGTAAAGATGATAGTGCAAATAATAATGAAGTAATATATTATAATGCAGTAGGTAAAATAGGTGAGGACATGCCTGTTACACGACTTGATGCAGCAATAGCAATTTCTTTTATATTTGATGATTATGATACTATAAAAAATATGGAGAAAAAGGCTATGTTTTCCGATGTTGATATTGAAAGTAATGATTATATATTTGTAAATTATGTTTATACAAAGGGTATAATGGTTGGAGATGGTGAAAAATTTAATCCAAATGAACCGCTTACTGTTGTACAAGCTCAGTCTCTTATTGATTTAGTAAATAAAGATAATACAACAAAAATAAAAATGTCTGATGATATAAAAGATAAAGCTATTTCCCATTATTTATGGAACAGTCTTCTTTTTCAGTCTTCTGAAAATATAGGAGCTGTTGAAGATGAACTTAAAGTTTTTGAAGTTAGTGAAGATGGAAATGTTTATTATACTGATAAAGGAGAATTTAGATATCATAGTACTTCTAATAATATTTTTAAAGGTAATACAGTAAAAGTATTTTTAAGAGGTAATAATATAATAGGATTTTTGGAAGTAGTAAAAAATAGTATTAAATTTAATAATATATTTATAGTAAAAGAAAATGAAAATGAAAATACAGTTTCTATAACTATTAATGGAGTAAAGAGAAATTTTCAGTATAGTATAGAAAATAATACATCTGGTGATGTTGTAATATCAAATGATAATATTCAAATTACAGAAAATACAGAGTATAAAGATGATATTATAAAACTTGTTTCAGAAAATTATATTGAAACTGAAAGTATGGGAAGAATTGAATATGGAGAAAATTTTACTGTATATAGAGATGAGGGTATACCAAGTGAAAAAGAAGAACTTCTTTGTGCTAATGGTAATTGTAGAGTATATCTTAAAGATGGAAAAGTATCTTCTGTATGGTTTGAAAAAATAGAAAAACCTGAAAATATACGAGTAGTTATATCTGATAATGAAAAAGATGGATATATTCAAAGTGATATTACTCTTCGTTGTGCTGAAGGTTTTACGCTTGTTTATGGAGAAAATGAAAAACAATTTCTTCCTGATGAAAAGCTTTTTATAGATATGGGTAATTCAGTAAATTATTTTTCTAATAATTGCAGAATATATATAAAGCCTAATAATAACGGAAAAACAATAATTGAATCTATTACAAAAGCAAAAAGTTTTCCAGAGTATAGAGGTGTAATTGAAATAGAAAAAAGAGATAATGGATTTGTTATTGTAAATGAATTATCTTTTGAAGAATATTTGTATGCGGTTGTACCTTGTGAAATGCCAGTTTCTTTTGGATTAGAATCCCTTATGGTGCAGGCAGTAACAGCAAGAAGTTATGGATATAATCAGTTTTTTACAAATAGATTTTACGATTATGGTGCAAATATAGATGATACAGTAAGCTCTCAGGTTTATAATAATATGGGTGAGTATGAAGAGTCTACAAAGGCTGTAAAGTCAACAGAGAATATGTTCCTTACATATGATAATACTGTTATAAGTGCAAATTATTTTTCAACATCATTTGGTTTTACTGCAAATTCTGGGGAAACATGGGCAGATACAGCATTAAAAGAATTCCCAACAGAAACAAAACCATATCTTATAAGTAAACCTCAATTTGAAGAAAGCACATATGAAAGCCTTGAAAATGAACAGAATTTTAGAAGCTTTCTTGAAAGTAATGAAGAAACATATGACAGTAGTTCTCCTTGGTATAGATGGACTGTTGAAATGACAGGAACAGAACTTTCCCAAGCTATAAAAATAAGTTTTGAAAGTCTATTTACAAATAGTCCTGCTATGATGGAGTATTCGAAAGATGGTGTGAATTTTGAAAAAACAATGGCATCTAATATAGGAAGAATAAAAAATATAACTGTTGAAAAAAGAGGTCAAGGTGGAAATATAATGACATTACTATTGGAAGGCGAAAGTGGATATATAAGAGTAAATAGTGAATATAATGTTAGAAAAATATTACCACCAAAAAGTTATGTAGCAACAAAGGATGTTATAATAAAATGTCAAAATGGTGTTGAGTTTAAAAATCTTGATATTATGCCAAGTGGATTTTTTACATTTGACTATGAAAAGGATAGTTTTGGTTTTATAAGTAAAATTACATTTTATGGTGGAGGAAATGGACATGGTGTTGGTATGAGTCAAAATGGTGTTAAAGGAATGGCAGAAAAAGGGTATTCATTTGATGAAATATTAAATCATTATTTTGAAGGTTCTAAAGTAAGTATAATTAAATAAATAAACATTTAAAAGCTTTGTAATTTTATTACAAGGCTTTTTTAATTATATTTATAAAATTTTAATTGAAGTAAATTACATATTGTATTATCATATTTCTAATATAAAATACAATATTTTTTAAATATGATATAATTGAGGAGGTAGAATATATGATTATGCCCAATATTTATAGAAAAAGATATATTCCAGATGAGATTGTACATCTTAAAGATGATGAAATAATTCTTATTGATGAAGATAAAATTGTTACAAAATGGAATGTGCTTCATCCAAGAAAAGATTTTTCAAAGGGATATTCTTGTTATTTTATTAAAGATGGTTATAAAATAAGTAAGTTTATGGATGATAATAATAATCTTGTATATTACTATTGTGATATAATAGATACAATATATGAACCTTCTGAAAATAAATATATTTTTTGTGACCTTCTTGCAGATGTTATAATATATCCAGATGGTAAAGTAAAAGTTGTTGATATTGAAGAAATATCCGATGCTCTTGATAAAGGTCTTATAGATTGTGCAATGGCAAAAAAGGCTTTGAGAAATTTGGGTAAGTTGCTTGATATAGTATATTCTGGAAATGCTATTGCACTTGTAAAGGATTATTTTGGTGGTTGATAATGGCGAATAATTTACATGATGGTCATAGAAAAAGAGTTAGAAATAGATTTTTTAAAGAAGGTGGTAAAAATTTTGAAGACCATCAGATTTTAGAACTTCTGTTATTTTATTGTATACCTATGAAAGATACAAACGAAATTGCTCATCGTCTTTTAAAAGATTATGGTAGTTTATCTATGTTATTTTCTGCTACACCAGAAGAGCTTATGAAAAGAGAAAAGCTTAGTGAAAATACAGCTGTTTTGCTTTCGCTCCAAAATGAGATAGTTCGTAGATGTAATAATGAAAAATGGTCTAATAAAATAAAAATTAATTCTTCTGAAAAGGCTGGAGAATATGCTATATCCCTTCTAGCTTATGAGAACTATGAAAATTTTTATGTTATATCTTTAGATGCTCAAAAAAGGCTTATAAATGCTAATGTTGTTAGTGAAGGCAGTATTAGTGAAGCGTACATATATCCAAGACTTGTAGTTGAATGTGCAATAAGAAATAAAGCAAGTTCTGTAATATTAGCCCATAATCACCCAGGAGGATTGCTTAAACCAAGCTTTCAAGACATGAGTTCAACAACAAAGATTGTAAAAGCATTAAATTTATTAGATATTGATGTTGTTGACCATATTATAGTAGCTGATAATAAATATTTTAGTTTTGCAGATAATGGATTAATTAAAAATTCTATAGAATAGGAGTTGAATTTTATGAATAAAAAAATTTATAGGTCAAGAACGGATAAAAAACTTAGTGGTGTATGTGCAGGCCTAGCTGAATATTTGAATACAGATGTTACAATAATTCGTATGATATGGGCAATACTTACATTTATTACAGGTATATCTACAGGTCTTATAATATACATAATTTGTGCACTTATAATACCAGAAGAGCCTGAATATTATGATGCTGAATATAAAGAAAAATAATAGTTTTTGTAAAAAAAGACAGAATTTTTACTGTCTTTTTTTGTTAGAAAAAAACATACGAAATAATAATTATTTTTATATTACATAAATATACGTGTTTTTTGTGTTTTTTATTTTTTGTGAAGTAATTTTTTATAAAATTTATAATAAGAATTAAATGAAACTAAAGAAATTGCCGAATTTTATAATAAAAAATTTTTGTTAAAATAGATGAAAATTCTTGTAATTTATAAAGTTATATATTAAAATTATTTTAATGGCGGTGATTAGTGGATTTTGTGAATTTTAAATTATAAATATTATGAATAATACCTATAAAGGTTTTGTTGATGAATATATATACAGTATTATTATATATTCAAAATTCATGTATGAACTTGGCAGATATTTTAATAAAGGTCTGGACAAGTGTTTTTTTGTTTATAGAGAAAATAAACAAAAATGATTTTAAAATTTAAAATTACTAATTATAGATACTATTATAATAAGATTTATAAAAATCTTTATTGTAGATGTAAAAATATATTATTGATATATAAAGGGTGATAGAATGGAGTTTCATCATATTTCGGTTTTACTTAATGAATGCATAGAAAGTCTTAACATAAAACCTGATGGTATATATGTTGATGGTACTTTGGGTGGTGCTGGTCATTCCTATGAAATTTGTAAAAGACTTACAACCGGTAGACTTATAGGTATTGACCAAGATATGAACGCTATAAATGCTGCTACAAAAAGGCTTGAAGAGTTTAAAGATAAGGTTACACTTGTACATAGTAATTTTTCAAACGTTAAAGAGGTTTTTCAAAACTTAGGTATTGAAAAAGCAGATGGTTTTCTTTTGGATATAGGAGTTTCATCACATCAGCTTGATGAAGCCCAAAGAGGTTTTTCATATATGCAAGATGCACCTTTAGATATGCGTATGGATACTAGTCGTTCTCTTAGTGCATATGAAGTTGTAAATGAATATAGTGAAAAAGAACTTAATGATATTATTTTTGAATATGGCGAGGAACGCTGGGCTAAAAGAATAGCTGAATTTATAGTTTCTGAAAGGAAAGTTAAGCCTATAGAAACAACATATGAACTTGTTGATGTTATAAAAAAAGCTGTTCCAAAAGGAGCAAGAAAAGATGGCCCTCATCCGG
Source organism: Tyzzerella sp. (assembly GCA_019415525.1). Lineage (GTDB taxonomy): Bacteria > Bacillota > Clostridia > Lachnospirales > Anaerotignaceae > Fimicola. Next base: position 80,732 of record DXZA01000002.1, read on the forward strand.
CAAAAAGAACATTTCAAGCAATAAGAATAGAAGTAAATGGAGAGCTTGATGTTTTGAAAACAGCTATAAATGATATGACAGACCTTTTAAATCCAAAGGGACGACTTGCAATAATTACTTTCCATTCTCTTGAGGATAGAATTGTAAAAAATGAATTTAGAAAACAAGAAAATCCATGTACATGTCCTAGAGAATTTCCGGTATGTATGTGTAATAAGGTTTCAAAAGGTAAAGTTATTACAAGAAAACCTATACTTCCAAGTGAAGATGAACTTTTGGAAAATCATAGAGCAAGAAGTGCAAAACTTAGAGTTTTTGAAAGAAAATAAATAATTAATTAATTGAGGGGAGAGTATGGGGTATGGCTTCCGCAGGAAAAAATTATAATAATAAAAATGTATATGAAACCGGAAGGTATAACCGCTATACTAACAATAGCTATAACACAACAAGTGTTGCTTATGAGACACTGCCTCAGTATTATCCGGATAAAAATGAAGAGGCTAAAAAAGAACGTATTCTTCAAGCAAGAAAAGAAAAAGCCGAAAGATTAAGAGACAGAGTAATAAGTTTTAAGTTTGCTGTTGCTATTGCTTTTGTTTTTAGTTGTTGTATACTTACTATGAGTTCCTATGCTAAGGTTGTTGAAAAAAGAGAACAAATAAGTATATTAAAATCAGAACTTTCTGCAATTCAAAGTGAGAATAATGCTCTTTCTGCTGAAATTGCAGAACAAGTTAATTTAGAAGTTATTGAAAAAGAAGCTGTGGAAAGGCTAGGGATGGCAAAACCACAACAGTATCAGATGATATACATAGATGTACCAGAACAAAGTTACACTGTTCAGTATAGTAGTAATGAAAATGAAAATAGTGAAAATAAAGAGTTTTCTATTTCAAATCTTTTTTCAAAAGCACTTAGTATATTTGAAAAGGATTGATTTATATTGGCAAGAAAGAATAAAGGATTATATATAAAAATAAGGTTTATGTGTTTATGTTTAATAGTTTTGTTTTTTTGTCTTATCGCAAGAGTTTATTATCTTAAGACAGTAAAAGGTGCAGAATATGAACAAGAAGCTATAAACCAGCAGATAACAAGATTTAGTGATACAACAATACCACCAAATAGAGGTGCTGTTGTAGACAGAAATAAACAACCTCTTGCAGTTAGCACAACAGTTTATAATGTAGCTGTTGACCCTGTTGCAATGAAAGAACTTGATGATGCATATAAGGAAGATGTTGCAAATGGTATTTCTGATGCTAAAAATGTAAAAGAAGAGGTTATAGCTGCACTTAATGAAGTTATAGGTGTAGATAAAGATACATTATATGATATTTTTTCTGTTGATGAAGCAACAGGAGAACTTAAATATGCAGGTGTAAGATTTAAATATGTTAAGAAACAAATATCTAGAGAAGAGAAAGAAACACTTGAGTCTATGGGGATAGGTACTAGAACTGCTGTTGTGTTTGAAAAAGATACAAAAAGAAATTATGTTATGAGTACAATAGCATCAAATGTTATTGGATTTATAAGAGGTGACACAAAGTGGGGAATAGAATCTCAATATGATACAGAACTTAGTGGTGTTCCAGGACGTTCTTTTGTTACATATGATAATAGTACAAGTGCTATAAGCAAAGAAATACTTCCGGAAGATGGAAGTACTATTGTAACTACTATTGATTATACAATACAACAGTATGTAGAAGAGATTGCTCAAAAGGCTATGGCAGACCATAATCCGGATAATGTTTCTGTTATGGTTATGAACCCTAATACAGGTGAAATATATGCTATGGCACAAGGATACACATTTGATGGAAATAATCCTTCAAATCCACTTGAATTAACTATAAATCCAGCTTTTCAATCTGAGTGGGATGCTATGACTGATGAGCAAAAATATGCTTATTTAAATAATTGCTGGAAAAACTTCAATATTTCAAGTAGTTTTGAACCAGGTTCTATATTTAAGCCTATGGTTGTAGCTGCTTGTCTTGAAGAAGGTGTAATAACAAATAATACTACATTTAATTGTACAGGAAGCCGTAGCGTTGGAGGTTGGGATATTCCTTGCCATCTTACAAGTGGACATGGCATTATAGATGTAGAGGGTATTTTAGCACAATCTTGTAATGTTGGTATGATGGATATGGTTGCACAGTTAGGTGCAGAAAAATTCTATAAATATCAGAAAGATTTTGGTATTGGAGAGCTTACAGGAATTGACCTTCCAGGAGAAGCATCTTTTTCTAATTTGATGTATTCTTTAGATAAAATAGGACCAACTGAACTTGCTACAATGTCTTTTGGTCAGTCATTTACAACAACACCTATACAAGTTTTAAATGCTTTTTGTTCTGTTATAAATGGTGGTAAACTTATGCGTCCTTATGTAGTAAGTCAGATTATAGATACTGATGGAAATATTATTGAAGAAAAACAACCTGAAATAATAAGACGTGTTATATCTCAAGAAACATCTGATATTGTAAGAAAAGATATGGAATCAACACTTACAGTAGGTACAGGTAAAAAAGCTAGAATAGAAGGTTATGCAATAGGTGGTAAAACAGGTACAGCACAGCAGGGAAATCGTGCTGATTATATACATTCAGTATCATTTATATCATATTATCCTGTTGATAACCCTGAAATAATTGCTATGGTTTTAATTCATAAACCTGAACAATATATTGATGGTGTAACATCACCAGCTCCTTATATGAAAGAACTTATGGAAGATATTATACACTATAAATCATATGAACCAGATTATCCTGTTGAAAATACATCTTCAAATAATCAAACAACACAAAATACAACAGTTACTGTTGAAGATTATACTGGAAAATCTGCATATGAAACAGTAAGTGCATTAGAAAGTATGGGACTTACATATGAAATAGTAGGTAGTGGAAGTACTATTATAAATCAAGCACCACATGGAGGAACTAGTGTAAATATAGGTTCTAAAATATTACTTTATGTAACAAAAGGGGAAAATGAAGGGGATACGGTACAAGTACCTAATGTTGTAGGCAAAAACTATAATGATGCAGTAGCTGCACTTAATCAGGCTGGTTTTCAGGTTGCAAATAAAGGAGAAACGGAAAATACAATAGTATCATCTCAAGACCCAAAAAGTGGACTTTTTATAGAAAAAGGTTCAACAGTAACTATTACATTACAAAGTCAACAAACGGAATAAAATAAAGAAATTTCAGAATAGTAATACATACCCTGTCTTCGAAATAAAATATATAAATGAATTTTGAAGGCAGGGATTTTTTATGGAAAAACCCAGTATTTTTATGAAGAAAAAGCTTTTATTTATACTTTTTTGTATAGAAGCTTTTATATTGGTTCTTATAATAAGAATAGCGTATATACAAATTGCAAAAGCTGATGAATATCAAGAAATGGCATATGAACAGCAAACAAGAGATAGGCTTATAACGCCTCAAAGAGGAACAATACTTGACAGAAATGGTGTAGGTATTGCTGTAACAGAAACTGTAAATGCAATAAGTGTAATTCCTGCACAAATAACAGATAAAGAAGAGGCAGCAAGTTATCTTTCACAAATGCTAGAATTAGAATATGAAGATGTTTTGGAAAAAATAAGCCAAAAAGTAGCTCTTGTAAGAATAAAAACAAAAGTTGATAGTGAAATTGCTCTTGAAATACGAAAAAAAGATATATCAGGAATTGTAGTTGATGAAGATATAAAAAGATTATATCCTTATAATAACATTGCAGCTCAAGTTATAGGATTTGTTGGAAAAGACAATCAAGGTATAATAGGACTTGAAGCTAAGTATGATGAATATTTACAAGGTGAAGAAGGTAAGATACTTACACTTACAGACTCAAAAGGACTTGAAGTTAATAGCACTCAAGAAAGAATACCACCAGTAGATGGATATAACCTTGTTACAAGTCTTGATATTATTATACAACAATATGCAGAGCAGACTATTAAAAAAGCTGTTGAAGCAAAAAATGCAAAAAAAGGCGTTATTATTGTATTAAATCCTCAAAATGGTGAAATTTATGCTATGGCAAACTATCCTAATTTTGACCTTAATAACCCTTTTGAAATAAATGATGAAAGTCTAAAAGCTGTATGGGATACTTTAAGTACTGAGGAACAAAATGAAGAACTTAATAAAATGTGGAGAAATACAGCTATAAATGATACATATGAACCAGGAAGTACATTTAAAACAGTAACATCATCGGCAGCTTTAGAAGAAGGAGTAGTTACACCCGAAAGTACATTTTTTTGTAATGGGTATCATATGGCAGGAGATAGAATGATAAAATGTTGGAGATACCCTAGAACTCATGGTTCACAAACATTTGTACAGGGGGTTCAAAATTCATGTAACCCTGTTTTTATGGTTTTAGGTGAAAGATTAGGAGCAGAAAAATTTTATGAATATTTAGATAAATTTAGTTTTAATGAAAAGACAGGCATAGACCTTTCCGGTGAGGCTGTTGGTATTATGCATAAACTTGAAAATGTAGGGCCTGTTGAACTTGCTACAATGTCTTTTGGTCAGTCATTTCAGATTACTCCATTACAACTTTTAAGAGCTGTTTCTTCTATGGTTAATGGGGGATATCTTATAACACCTCATATAGGTTGTAAAATTGTGGATAATGAAGGAAATTTAATAAAAGAACTTGAATATGGTGAGAATGAAAAAATACTTTCAGATAAAACATCAGAACAGATGAAAGAAATACTTGAAAGTGTTGTTTCTGAAGGAACAGGTAATAAAGCTTATATACCAGGATATCGTATAGGTGGAAAAACAGCTACATCAGAAAAATTACCAAGGGGAAGTGGAAAATATATTGCTTCTTTTCTTACTTTTGCACCTGCCGAAAATCCACAAGTTATGTCTATTGTTATAATAGATGAGCCACAAGGTACATATTATGGTGGTACTGTTGCAGGACCTGTAATGCAAGAGTTGCTTATGAATATATTACCATATATGGGTATTGAACCTATATATAGTGATGAAGAAATGGAATTAGCTGAAGCTGTTAAAAATACTGTTCCAAATATTATTGGATTAAGTATTTCTGATGCTAAAAATACACTTAATGAATTAGGTATAGAATTTGATATTCAAGGAGAGGGTGAAGTTGTAACAAAACAATTCCCACCTGCACAGGAAGCTATAAATACAGATTCAACAGTTATAATATATACAGAATAAATTACTTTATTTTTAGTGAATGTTATTAAAATTTTAATATAAAATTATGTCATTTAATGGTATAAATTAAAAGAATTCCTTTGTTTCAAAAGCCTTTTTTAATATAATGTAATATGGTATAATAATTAGTTGTAAAATTTGATATAGAAGTAATTAGGGAGGCAGATTATGAAGGTTGAAAAATTACTTTGCAACATAGAATATGAATTACTTAAAGGAAGCATTGACACTGAAATTAAAAAAATAGAATATGATTCAAGAAAAGTTTCAAAAGGAGATGCTTTTGTATGTGTTACAGGTTTTAAAACTGATGGACACAAATATGCACTTAATGCAGTTAAAGATGGTGCATCTGTTATATTTTGTGAAAGAGATATAGAAGGTATTGAAGATGGAGTTACAGTTATAAAATTTGAAAACACAAGAAAAGCTCTTGCACATATTGCAGCTGAGTTTTATGGAAGACCATCTGAAAGAATGAATGTTATTGGTGTTACAGGTACAAATGGTAAAACAACAACAACATTTCTTATAAAATCAGTTCTTGATAAAATAGGACATAAAACAGGTATTATAGGAACAATAGAAAATAGAATAGGTGACGAAATAATACCTACTGAAAGAACAACACCAGAAAGCCTTGAACTTCAAGAATTATTTAAGAGAATGGCTGATGAAAATTGTAATGATGTTGTTATGGAAGTATCATCACACGCTCTTGACCTTCATAGAGTAGATGATATACGTTATAATATTGGGATTTTTACAAATCTTACACAAGACCATTTAGATTACCATATTACAATGGAAAATTATAAAATAGCAAAAAGCCTTCTTTTTGAACGTGCTTTAAATTCTGTAATAAATATTGATGATGAAGCGGGAGCATTTATGGTTTCAAAATCAAAAGGTAAAGTTATTACTTTTGCTATTGATAAAGATGCAGACCTTAAAGCAGAAGATATACATATTTCTGCTGATGGTGTTAAATTTAAACTTGAATATGAGGGTAAAGAATATCCTGTAAGCCTTAATACACCAGGTAAATTTAGTATATATAATGCTTTAGGAGCAATTGGTGCTTGTATTATTATGGGTATAGATATGGATACAATAATTGAAGGTCTTGGAGAAAATAAAGGTGTAAGTGGTCGTTTCCAAACTGTAAAAAGTAAAAGAGGATTTAATGCAATAGTTGACTATGCCCATACTCCAGATGGACTTGAAAATATATTAAAAACTGCAAAAGAATTTGCAAAAGGTAAAATAATAACAGTATTTGGTTGTGGTGGTGACCGTGATAGAACAAAACGTCCTATTATGGGTGAGATAGCAGGTATATATTCAGATTATTGTATTATCACTTCTGATAATCCTCGTACAGAAGACCCATCACAGATACTTGATGATGTTGAGCCTGGTACAAAAAAATCCGGTTGTGAATATACTAAAATCGTTGATAGACGTGAGGCTATTAACTATGCTGTTTCAATAGCTAAAGAAAATGATTTAGTTGTAATTGCAGGAAAAGGACATGAAAATTATCAGATTTTTGCTGATAAAACAATACATTTTGATGATGTTGAGGAAGTAAGAAAGGCTTTTGGGGAGGACGCTTTATGAAACCCATTACATTAGAAGCCATTGCAAAAGCTGTAAATGGTAAAATTTCAGATGAAAAATATAATAATATTATTATTAAAAATATAACAACAGATACAAGAAAAATAGCAGAAGGTGACCTTTTTATACCTTTAAAAGGTGAAAACTTTGATGGGCATAATTTTATATCACAAGCATTTGAAAGTGGTGCTTTATGCTGCCTTTCAGCCGAAAATATTGAAATTCATAAGCCTTGTATATATGTTTCTGATACAAGAGTGGCTTTAAGAGATTTAGCAGAATATTATATTTCACTTTTTGATATTCCTGTTGTTGGTATAACAGGCAGTGTCGGTAAAACAACAACAAAGGATATGATTGCATCTGTACTTATGCAAAAATATAATGTTCTTAAAACAGAAGGTAATTTTAATAATGAAATAGGATTACCTTTAACAGTTTTTAGAATTACAGATGATACAGAAGCAGTTGTTCTTGAAATGGGTATGAACAGTTTTGGAGAGATTCATAATCTCTCTAAAATTGCAAGACCTGATATAGCTGTTATAACAAATGTAGGCGTATCTCATATTGAAAACCTTGGAAGTAGAGAGGGAATACTTAAAGCTAAATGTGAGATATTTGACTATATTAAAAATGATGGTACAGCAGTACTTAATATAGATAATGATATGTTAAAAACACTTGAAGGTAAAACAAACTTTAAAACTCTTTGGTATGGTATAGAAAATAAAAAGGATATATATGCTGATAACATTATTAAAAATGGTGTTGAATCCATAAGTTGTGACATTCATATGGATAATGAAATATTTAATGTATGTATACCAGTTCCGGGAGAGCATATGGTTTTAAATGCTATGGCAGCAGCTCTTACAGGAAAAACATTGGGACTTTCAATATCAGAAATAAAAAGAGGTATAGAAGAATTTGTTCCTACAAAAATGAGAATGGCTGTTTTTAAAACAGAAAATGGAACAACTCTTATAAATGATGCATATAATGCAAATCCTGTATCAATGAAAGCTTCAATAGATGTTCTTTCTGGTGTGGAAGGTGAAAAAATAGCTATACTTGGAGATATGTTTGAGCTTGGAGATTTTGCAGAGAAAATGCATTATGACACAGGTGTTTATGCAGCAGAAAAAAATATAGATAAAATAATATGCATAGGTAATATATCAAAATCTATGTATGAAGGTGCATTATCTTTAGGAGGAAATGCTTTTTACTTTGAAACACAGGAAGACTTTTTTGAAAATGGTTTTGAAAAACTTATAAATAAAGGAGCAACTGTCCTTGTAAAAGCATCAAGAGGAATGCATTTTGAAAAAACAGCAGAAAAAATTCAAGAGGTGAAATAATTTGATAACTACGTTAGAAATTGCTATATATTCCGTTATGATTTCTTTTATATTAGGAATTATATTTTGTCCTTTACTTATACCAGTATTAAGAAGGCTTAAATTTGGTCAGACAGAAAGAGATGATGGGCCTGAAAGTCACTTAAAGAAGCAAGGAACACCAACAATGGGTGGTATTGCTATACTTGCAGCTTTTGCAATAGGTGGGGTTTTCTTTATAAAAGAAAATTATGATGGTCTTGTTGTTCTTCTTGTAACATTAGGCTTTGGAATAATAGGATTTATTGATGACTATATAAAAGTTGTAAAAAAACGTTCTCTTGGTCTTACACCTATTCAAAAAATAGTAGGACAGTTTGTAATAACAGGACTTTTTACATTTTATATAATAAAAAGTGGAATAGGTACAGATATACTTATACCATTTACAAAAGGTATGACAATAGACCTTGGTATTATATATATACCATTCCTTTTTGTTGCAGTTATAGGTACTGTAAATGGTGTAAACCTTACAGATGGACTTGATGGTCTTGCAAGTGGTGTAACACTTATAGTGGCTGTATTCTTTATGATGGTTGCTTGGGCGGCCGGAAGTGGTATTTTGCCTATTGCCGGAGCAGCAGCAGGAAGCCTTCTTGCATTCCTTATATTTAATGCATATCCTGCTAAAGTATTTATGGGAGATACAGGTTCTCTTGCTCTTGGAGGTTTTGTTGCAGCAACAGCATTTATACTTAAAATGCCTATATTTATAATTATTGTAGGTTTTATATATCTTATAGAGTCTTTATCTGTAATTATTCAGGTAGGATATTTTAAAAAGACAGGAAAAAGAATATTTAAAATGGCTCCTATACATCACCATTTTGAACTTTGCGGTTGGAGTGAAACAAAAGTTGTAACTGTTTTCTATATTGTAACAGCTATGCTTTGTCTTATAGGTCTTCTTGCATGTAAATATATGTTTATGTAAGAGGTAAAAGAAAAGAGGTTTTATTATTATGGATTTTAAAGGGAAAAAAGCTCTTGTTTGTGGTATGGCAAGAAGCGGTATTTCAGCAGCTGAACTTTTAAAAAGTCTTGGGGCTGATGTTATATTACAGGATTTGAAAAAAAGAGAAGATTTAGGGGATATTTCGTATATTGAAGATAAAGGTATAAAAATATATGCAGGTAAAAATCCTGACGATATAGCAGAAGAAATGGATATTATTGTTTTAAGTCCGGGAATACCAACAGATTTACCTTTTATTGTTAATGCAGAGAAAAAAGGTGTTTCTGTTATAAGTGAAATAGAACTTGCATTTATGTTTACACCATGTCCTGTTATAGCTATTACAGGAACAAATGGAAAAACAACAACAACTACACTTACAGGAGAAATTTTAAAAGCATATTATAAAGATACAGAGGTAGTTGGAAATATAGGAATTCCTTATACTGAAAAAGTAGTAAATCTTACAGAAAATAGTAGAATTGTAGCAGAAATAAGTAGTTTTCAGCTTGAAAAAATAAAAACTTTTAGACCTAGTGTAAGTGCTGTTTTAAATATAACACCTGACCATTTAGATAGACATAAAACAGTTGAAAATTATACCGCTATGAAAGAAAGAATTTTTGAAAATCAAACAAGTGATGATTTCTGTGTACTTAATAAAGAAGATGAAGCTTGTATAAAAATGGCTGATAAAACAAATGCAAAAGTTATGTTTTTCAGTAGTCAAAATTCACTTTCAGAAGGAATATATCTTGAAAATGGCAATATAATTTTAAAATGGGGCAATATAAATGAAAAAATAGTTCATATTGATGAACTTCAAATACTTGGTATTCATAACTATGAAAATGTTATGGCAGCAACAGCTGTAAGTTTTCTTGCAGGTGTTCCTCTTGATATAATAAGAGATGTACTTCGCAAATTTAAAGGTGTTGAACATAGAATAGAATTTGTTGATACAGTTGATGGAGTTGATTATTATAACGACTCAAAAGGAACAAATACTGATGCTGCTATAAGAGCTGTTTTAGCTATGAAAAAGCCTATTGTACTTATAGGCGGTGGCTATGATAAAGGCTCTGAATATGATGATTGGGTAGAAACATTTGATGGCAGAGTAAAACATATAGTTCTTATAGGTGTTACTGCCAATAAAATAAAGGACACATGCTATAAGTATAATTTTAAAAATGTCACTATATGTGAAACTTTTGATGAAGCTATGGAATTTGCAAAATCTACTGCAAAGGAAGGTGACTGTGTTCTTTTATCACCTGCATGTGCAAGTTGGGGAATGTTCAAAAATTATGAACAACGAGGAGATATGTTTAAGGATAAAGTAAGAAGCTTCAAAAAATAAAAAATAATGAGGTGATAGTGTGGCAAAAAAAGTTAAGCAGCTTAAACCTAGGCCCAAGCAAAGACCAAAAAGAAAAAGAGCAGGACAAAAGCCACAAAGCTATGATTATACAATACTTTTTGTAGTTATAACACTTGTTTTTTTTGGTATTATTATGATATTTAGTTCAAGTTATTACTATGCTCTTACAAATGCCGATTTTAACAATGATATGTACTATTTCCTAAAAAAACAAATTTTATGGGCTGTTTTGGGATTTATAGGAATGGCTATTACAATGCGTTTGCCTATTGTTATGTACAAAAGATTTTCATTTTTAGCATATGCTGTATCTAACATACTTCTTATGCTATTACCTTTTATAGGTACAGAAGCTAACGGGCAAAAGAGATGGATTTTTGGATTTCAGCCTTCAGAAGTTGCTAAAATTTCAATAATACTTTTTATGGCACATTACATATCTACACATAAAAATTGCTTGAAAGATTTAAAAGGATTTATTACAACAGGTATGATAGCAGGAATTCCTATTATATTAATTGCTATTTCAAACTTAAGTACAGCTATAGTTGTTACAGTTATTGCAGCAGCTATATTATTCGTTGCTAGTCCACAAATATGGTATTTTATAGTTGGTGGAATTATAGCAGGAATAGGTTGTGTTGTAGCAGTAGCTTTACCACAGTTTGCATATCGTTTTAGTCGTATAAAAGCATGGCTTGACCCGTTTTCTGATATGCTTGGAAATGGATACCAAATTGTACAAGGTCTTTATGCTGTCGCAAGTGGTGGTCTTTTTGGTTTGGGTCTTGGTCAAAGTAGACAGAAGACATTTATACCAGAACCATATACAGATATTATATTTACTATTATATGTGAAGAATTAGGTCTTGTTGGTGCTATTGTTGTAATAAGCCTTTTTGCTATACTTATATGGAGAGGTATAAAAATAGCATTAAATTCACCGGATATGTTTAATTGTCTTACAGCAGTTGGTATAACAACAATGATAGGTTTTCAATCACTTGTAAATATTGCAGTTGCTACCAATACAATACCTAATACAGGTCAGCCATTACCTTTTATAAGTTATGGTGGTACATCTTTGTTATTTACAATGGCATCAGCAGGAATACTTTTAAATATATCTAGATATTGTAAAACTGAAGAGTGATGAAAGTGAGGGTTAATTATGGTATTTGAATTTTCATTGAAAACAACAAAAGCTAACGAATTTATTAATATTACAGGTAAGGTTAAAGAAGCTGTAATGGAAAGTAAAGTAAATTCCGGTATTTGTGTTATATTTGTTCCACATACAACAGCAGGTGTTACAATAAATGAAAATGCAGACCCTGATGTTGTTAAAGATATGCTTATGGAACTTTCAAAAATTGTTCCAGAAGACAAAGAATATAGACATTTTGAAGGCAATTCATCAGCTCATATTAAAGCATCACTTATGGGTTCAAGTCAAACTGTAATTATAGAAAATGGTGAATTAAAAGTAGGCACATGGCAAGGAATATATTTTACAGAGTTTGATGGACCTCGTACAAGAAAGTTTTTTGTAAAGGTTATATAATTTTGGTATTGACAAAATCATAATGCTAAACTAAAATCAATTATGATTATGATAAAAACTGTGAGCAGGAGGAGTATGCATATACAGCCCTCAGGGAGAAAGGTTCGTTGACTGTAAGACTTTTCGGGATATGTTATGTTGAAGGTAGCCTGTGAGTTTCTATATTGAAATTTTTAGTAGATATAGACGGGTTGTTCCGTTAAATACTTTTAAGAGCCTGTTTGCAGGAATAAAGGTGGTACCGCGAGCTTTCGTCCTTTTTTAGACGAAGGCTCTTTTTTTATTCGGTACTGTTTTATCGTTAATAAAAATTTTTGGGAGGATAAAAATGATAAAAGAATTAGCAAAAACATATGACCCTTCCATTGTAGAGGATAGACTTTACAGTGAATGGTTATCAAAAAAATATTTTCATACTGAAGTAGATAAAAGCAAAAAACCATATACAATAGTTATGCCACCTCCAAATATTACAGGTCAGCTTCATATGGGACATGCTCTTGATAATACTATTCAGGATATACTTATTCGTTGGAAACGTATGTCAGGTTATAATGCACTTTGGATTCCAGGTATTGACCATGCAAGTATTTCAACAGAAGTTAAAGTTGTTCAGAAAATGCTTGATGAAGGTCTTACAAAAGAAGATGTTGGGCGTGAAGGCTTCCTTGAAAGAGCTTGGGCGTGGAAAGAAGAATATGGCGGAATTATACTCAATCAGCTTAGAAAAATGGGTAGTTCATGTGACTGGGATAGAGTAAGATTTACAATGGACGAAGGTTGCTCAGAAGCTGTTCTTGAAGTATTTACAAGACTTTATGATAAAGGTCTTATATATAGAGGCGAAAAAATAATCAACTGGTGTCCAAAATGTCAGACAACAATTTCTGATGCTGAGGTAAACCATATTGATAAAGCAGGTCATTTCTGGCATATTAAATATCCAGTTGCTGGAACAGATGACTTTATGGAAATTGCAACAACAAGACCTGAAACAATGCTTGGAGATACTGCTGTTGCTGTTCACCCAGATGATGAAAGATATCAGAAATATATAGGAAAATCAGTTATACTTCCTATTGTTAATAAAGAAATTCCTGTTGTTGCTGATAGCTATGTTGATAGAGAATTTGGAACAGGTGTTGTTAAAATTACACCAGCTCATGACCCTAATGACTTTGAAGTTGGACTTCGTCACGACCTTCCAAGAATAAATATAATGAATGATGACGGAACACTTAATGAAAATGCAGGAGAATATAAAGGCCTTGATAGACTTGAAGCAAGAAAACTTATTGTTGAAAGACTTAAAGAAGAAGGATACCTTATAAAAATTGAAGATATTACTCATGCAGTAGGTGTTCATGAACGTTGTAATGAAGTTGTTGAACCTTTAATTAAATTACAGTGGTTCGTAAAAATGGAAGAGCTTGCAAGACCTGCAATAGAAGCATACAAAAAAGAAGACATTCGTTTTATACCGGACCGTTTTGGAAAAACATATCTTCATTGGCTTGAAAATATTCGTGACTGGTGTATTTCAAGACAGCTTTGGTGGGGTCATAGAATTCCTGCTTACTATTGTCAGGAATGTGGACATATTGAAGTTGCTAAAACAGCACCTGAAAAATGTTCAAAATGTGGTTCAACAAATCTTAAACAGGATGAAGATACACTTGATACATGGTTCTCATCAGCTTTATGGCCATTCTCAACATTAGGCTGGCCAGAAAATACAGAAGAACTTCAGCAGTTCTATCCTACAAGTGTTCTTGTAACTGCTTATGATATTATATTCTTCTGGGTTGTTAGAATGGTATTCTCAGGTATTGAACAGATGGGAGAAATTCCATTTAAAGATGTATTTATACATGGTCTTATAAGAGATGACCAAGGACGTAAATTCTCAAAATCTTTAGGAAATGGTATTGACCCACTTCAGGTTATTGATAAATACGGTGCTGACCCATTAAGACTTATGCTTATAACAGGAAATGCTCCTGGAAACGATATGAGATTTTATTGGGAAAGACTTGACGCAAGCCGTAACTTTGCAAATAAATTATGGAATGCATCAAGATTTGTTCTTATGAACCTTGAAGATAAAGAATATAATGTTGAAGATATTAAACTTACATCAGCAGATAAATGGATTATTTCAAAAGTAAATACTCTTGCAAAAGAAGTTACAGAAAATATGGAAAGCTATGAACTTGGTCTTGCTGTTCAGAAAATCCATGATTTCCTTTGGGACGAATATTGTGACTGGTATATCGAAATGGTTAAACCTCGTCTTTACAATAAAGAAGATGAAACAAGAGATGCTGCTTTTTGGACACTTAAAACTGTTCTCATAAATGCTCTTAAACTTCTTCATCCTTATATGCCATTTATTACAGAAGAAATATTTACTCATATACAATCAGAAGAAGAAAGTATTATGATTTCTGATTGGCCTGTATTTAAAGATGAATGGAACTTTAAAACAAATGAAGAAGAAATTGACCTTGTTAAGGAAGCAGTAAGAAGTATAAGAAATATTCGTGCAGAAATGAATGTTGTTCCTTCAAAGAAAGCACAAGTTTTTGTTGTATCTTCTGATGAAAATACAAGAGAAATATTTGAAAAATCAAAAGTATTCTTCAAAACTCTTGCATATGCAAGTGATGTAACAGTTCAGGCTGATAAAACAGGAATTGAAGATGATGCTGTTTCAGCTGTTATTCCAAATGCTGTAATTTATATGCCATTTGCAGAACTTGTTGATATTGCAAAAGAAATTGAAAGACTTGAAAAAGAAAAAGAAAAAATGCTTAAAGAGATTGAAAGAGTAGAAAAGAAACTCAGCAATCAAGGCTTTGTTGCAAAAGCACCTCAGAAAGTTATTGATGAGGAAAAAGCAAAAGGTGAAAAATATAAAGGAATTCTTGCACAAGTTGAAGAAAGACTTGCACAGATGAAAAAATAATAATTTAGAGGTATGGGATTTTATCCCATACCTTTTTTATTTAAGAAAAATTTAATGGTTATTGATATGTGTTTTTTATAAAATTAATTATAGTAGGAGGTGAAATATGAATTTAAGTGACAAAATTAAAAATACTCTTAATAAAATAGGAATTAAAGACTTTGAAAATCCTCTTTTTTATAATGGTAATATTAGTTTGCGTTTTGGTATATCAGAAGATGAAGACATTGAACATTTTTTAAAGTTTGATGATGAAGAAAGTATTGTAAACCCTGAATTTATAAAAAATACTGCAAATAAAGCATATAGTATATTTAAAAATTTAGAAAATACATTTGATATTTTAAGAATAGATATTATATATGATGATAATGAATATGCTGAAATAATAAAAGAAATATGTGATGTATTAAAAATTAATGAGCCTGATGAAATAGTTTCAGATAAAGTTATTTTAGAAGATGATGAAGTTTTTAAAAGAAAACAGCTTATTTGGAATTTAGATAATACTAAAATAGATTATTATAATGCTATAACTGAAATTGCTAAAACAGATTTTGGAGGCTGTCAATATTTATGTTATTATGTTTATTTTATTGACACATTAAATAATATTGTTTTAAATATGTATGATGATAGAGGCCTTGATATTATATCTGATAACAGAGAAATGCTTTATCACTTATATAAAAAGTATAATAAATATATACTTGATTATGACCGAGAAAAAACTGACGAATTATTTAAAAATATAAAATATGTAAAAGATTTTGAAATAACAATATTTGATTTTTATTGGATAAATGGTGAAAAAGATAATAAAGAAGATTTGTGTTTGCATGGTGATATATCTGTAAAAATAGAAGAAGAAATATTAAGCTATTCTTGCTGTGTAAGTGCTTCTGCTTTACGTATGCTTGAAACATTAGAAAAAGACCATTATATAACAAATACAGGAGAACAGATGATGCCTTGTTGTGGTCATAGTATGTTTGCAGATGAAAATCTAGAAAATGTTTATATAAGTGGCTGTGATAATGGTATAGATTATGAAGTTATACATAATGGTGATTATATTATCATAAAAACAGAAAATGGTGAAAGTCATAAAATAAATTTTTATGAATATAAAAAAGAAGTAATTAATTTTGCAGAAAGTGTAGAAAAATTTTATAATAAATGTTCTGAAAAAATATTACCAGAATGTGAGTTTGAAAGAAATGGATATATAGCATTTTGGAATGAATGGAAAAGACTTATAAAAAAATAAAAGCTATCCTTATGGATAGCTTTTTTAGTTTATTCAACTATTTTTTTAAGTTCTGATAAAAGTTTTTCATTTTGCTCCGGATTAAGTATACAAAATCTTAAATATGAGTTATCTAAGAATGTAAAACTTTCTGCGTCTCTTATGAGCATTTTTTGTTTTATAAGTGTGTCAAATATTTCAGCAGAGTTTGTTTTATCTGTCATAAGTTTAAGCAATATAAAGTTTGAACATGAAGGATATGATTTTATATTATTCCAATTTGAAAGTTCTGCAAAGGCTTTTTTTCTTTCGTCTGATATAAGTTTTTTTGATTTTGATATAAAATCTTTATCTTTAAAAAGTCGTTCTCCTGCAAAAGCTGCAAATACATTTACTGACCAAGGGTCTTGAACAGATATAAGTGTATTAAGAAATTTTTCATTACTACATATACCATAGCCAAGACGTATTCCAGGAGCAGCAAAAAATTTTGATATCCCTCTAATTACAAAAACATTATCAAATTCTTCTACAAGTGGAATAGTACATATTTCATCTATATTATCACTAAACTCAATATATGTTTCATCAACCATTACAAATGTATTATTGTTTTTACAATGTGAAAGTATTTTTCTCATTTGTGTAGTTGTAATAGCTGTTCCTGTAGGATTATTAGGATTACATATTATAAGCATTCCTACTTTTTCTGTAAGCTCATTAATAAGATTTGTAATATTTATTTCAAAATTTTCATCTTCTTTTAAAGGAAAATATCTGAAATCACTTCCGCAAATAGAAGCTTCTCTTTCATATTCAGAATATGCAGGCCCTATGATTATAGTTTCTCTTGCGTTTGCTGTTTTTATAAATGTAGAAATAAGTTCTGTTGAACCATTTCCAACAACTATATGTTTGGGATTAGCACCTGTATAACTACCTATGCTTTCTTTTAAAGCAGTATATCGTTTATCAGGATATTTTGTTACTATATCAACATTTTCAGCAATAGCTTTTTTTACACTTTCGGGAAAACCAAGAGGATTTATATTTCCACTAAAATCCCATATTTCATCTTTTGGTATACCATAAAGTTTTTCTATTGCATCTAAATCTCCTCCATGTTGATGCATAAGATTGTTCATTTTTAATTACCTCTTTTCCAATTTTAGATAAGTTCTAAATCTTCTTCTTCTTTTGTAATATTTATACTTTGAGCTTTTATTCTTGGATAAACAATTTTACTATTTTTTTTGTTTATACCTATACATTCTATATTAAGTGTAAGTTCTCTTTCTTTTGTAGGATTAAATGTAAATATATCACCTATATTTAAGTTTATATCTGAAAGTTTATATTTTTCTGTTTTATTAAGAGATGGTCTTTTAGAAAATGCTGATATATATTCAACAGGAAAGTTATTATTATCTTTTATTATAAAGCTATAATCAAAAATATTTTCAAATGCAAAACATACACATATTTCACTACCTAAATCTTCAAGAGATAATGTATCAACAACTTCTATTGTTTTCCATAAACTTTCATTATTATTGTACCATATATTAAATTCATAAATATTATTTTTTCTTGCTTCTTCTGCTTCTCTTGCTTTTACAAGTTTAAGTTGATTATGTTCAAATGTTACAGCTTCAACTATATCATTAAAGTGTAATTTTTTAGGCATATCAGGCATAAATTTTTTACCATCAGAATAGCCATAAATAAGTTTTTTACCCATTGAAGTTATTTTATAATAGGAGCAAGGTGAAAAAACTTCAAGTCCTGTATCTTTTTTTAGAGTTAATATTTCTGCAAGAGAATTTATAGAGTTTTTAAAATCCATACCATTTGAATAAAATGGTTCTGTTATTTTTAAATAGCTGCTAAATACTGTCATAAAATATTTATCTATTATAATACCAATATAAAATGTAGATGAAAGTATAGCTGTGTCATAAGGAGTAAGATTATTATTTTCTGAAGCTGCCCATATTTTTTCTATATTAATACCTATTGATGAATATATTTTTTCGAAAATATCATCTGTAGAAATAGGTGTTTGAAGTAATTTATATATTGTTTCAAATGAAACTTTGGAATGTATTGCTTCAAAAAGTTTTGATATTTTTTCAGCACATATTTTTATGCTTTCATCTATTATAATATGTAAAAGTGTTTCATTATCTTTTTTAAAGAATGAGTCAGCAGAATTAGAAAGTTGTACTCTATATGAGTGTATTGAAACAAGTTTATTTAAAAGACCAAACCTTTCTAAAAGACAAAAAAGATATTCAGCATAAAAAGGGTCTTTAAGAGAAAGATTATTAGCTATTTCTAAAGCATATTCTTTTGTTACAATACCTTTTTCTGTTGTTGGTGCATCAGGTAGACACATTTTAGCAACAGTTTTTAAATCATCTATTAATGGATGATTTTCTATTGTATAAATAATACCTTCATATATAAATTTATTTTTACCTCTTTTTGTTTTATCAATAGAAAGATTAATTGTAAAAATAGAATTTTCTAGGCTTTCAACAGTATCAGATACACTTATTATATTTGCTGGTGAAAGTATTGTATTTTCAACAATAGTTCCATAATACCATTTTCTGAAAAGAGTAGGTGCAAGATTTAATATATCTTCTTTTACATCGCTTTCCATAAATGTATATATTTCATCGAAATTTTCTGAGAAAATTTCAGTTATTTTATTAATTTGTTCTGTCAATTCTATTTTTTTAATCATTATAATTCTGCTCCTTATAAATATTAAATTAATTTTATCAGATTTTAAAAAATTATCAATAAAAAGACATAATATATTTTTATTGCTGTTAAATTTAGTTAATAAACTTGATTTTTGTATTATTGTTGATAAAATAATAAAAAATACATTTGTAAAAGGAGATAAATATAATGGCATTTATATTTGACCTAGACGGTACTTTAATAGATTCTATGAATGTATGGGTTAAGGCTGATAGAAATTTTCTTGGGAAATTTGGAATTGTACCTGATGAAGAATATAATAAAAAAATAAGCTCTCTTACTTTTACAGAGGGCGTTAAATATATAAAATCAAGATATAATATTGAAATGTCTTTAGATGAAATAATGAATGAGCTTTATAATTTGGCTTATGATGAATATGCCAATAATATAGATTTAAAAGAACATGTTTTTGAATTTATTAAAAAAGCTAAACAAAAAAATATAAAAATGGGAATTGCTACTTCTTGTATAAAAGATATGTGTTTTGCAGTTTTAAAACGAAATAATATATATGAATATTTTGATGCTTTTATGTTTTCTGATGAAATAGGTGTTAATAAAACATTTCCTGATATATATATAGAAACAGCAAAAAAGCTTGGAGAAGATATTAAAAAATGCGTTATATTTGAAGACTCATTACATGCAGCCCAAGGTGCAAAAAAATCAGGTGCATATGTTGTAGGTGTATATGATGAATTTTCAAAATATAATAAAGAAAAAATGACAAATATTTGCGATGAATATATACATGCATTTAATGAATTTTCAATATAAATGAATAAAAGTACTACATAAATATAAAAAAATTAAGTATTTTATAATTAATACTTGAATTTAATAATAATATGTGTTATATTCCTTGATGTGACTACAAATGTTTATGTTAGAAATACAGGAGATGCATTATGAGAGAAGATAAGAATTTTTTTATTGTAGATAAAAGTGTACTGCCAGAGATTTTTCT
This sequence comes from Tyzzerella sp., assembly GCA_019415525.1. Taxonomy (GTDB): domain Bacteria; phylum Bacillota; class Clostridia; order Lachnospirales; family Anaerotignaceae; genus Fimicola. The sequence continues at coordinate 100,872 of DXZA01000002.1, forward strand.
AAAAGTTATGGAAGTAAAAAATCTTCTTGAAAGCGGTAAGGAAAAAACTGTTCAAGATGCAGTTGCTAAGGTTGGAATAAGCAGAAGTGCTTTTTATAAATATAGAGATGCAGTTTATCCGTTATATGAAAATACAAGGGGTAAAACGGTAACAGTATCTGTAAACCTTGATGATACACCAGGGCTTTTATCATCTATACTCAATAGTATAGCTGATGCTGGTGCAAATATTCTTACTATAAACCAAACAATACCTATAAATGGTATTGCCAATGTTACTATAACTATTGAAACAAATGATATGAAAGGTGATATGAGTACATTTGTTAAGAAAATAGAGTCTATACATGGCGTTCAGAAGTTTAAAATAATTGCCAGGGAGTGAAAATACAGATGATAAATATAGCTATAATGGGGTATGGAACAGTAGGTTCTGGAGTTTTTGAAGTTATAACTAAAAATAATGATATTGTGAATAAGAAGGCTCGTGAAGAAGTAAATATTAAATACGTTCTTGATTTAAGAAAATTTCCAGGAATGCCTGTTGAAAAGGTTCTTACTCATGATGTTAATGATATATTAAATGATGAAAGTGTAAAAGTTGTTGTAGAGGTTATGGGAGGAGTTGAGCCTGCCTATACATTTGTTAAATCAGCTCTTTTAAAAGGAAAAAGTGTTGCAACATCAAATAAAGCTCTTGTAGCAGCACATGGCCCTGAACTTATACAGATTGCAAGGGATAAAAACGTAAATTTCTTTTTTGAAGCAAGTGTTGGTGGGGGAATACCTATTATAAGACCTTTAAATGAGTGTCTTACAGCTGATAAAATACTTGAAATTACAGGTATATTAAATGGTACAACAAATTTTATACTTACAAAAATGTCTAAAAAGGGTAGAAACTTTGAAGATGTTCTTAAAAAAGCTCAAGAACTTGGATATGCTGAAAAAGACCCTACTGCTGATGTTGAAGGACATGATGCTTGTAGAAAAATAGCTATACTTTCATCTCTTGCATTTGGTAAAACAGCTCATTTTGAAAAAATATATACTGAAGGTATAACAAAAATAACAAAAAGAGATTTTGAATATGCAAAAGAATTAAACTGTGAAATAAAGCTTGTTGGTACAAGTAAAAGACTTGAAAATGGTATTTCTGCAATGGTTGCACCTATGATGCTTCCTAAAACACACCCGCTTTCAACTGTTGATGGTGTGTTTAATGCAATATTTGTAAAAGGAAATATGCTTGGTGATACAATGTATTATGGAAGTGGTGCAGGAAGTCTTCCAACTGCTAGTGCTGTTGTATCAGATGTTATTGATGCAATAAGACATATGGGTGAAAATGTACATATAGATTGGGAAGACGAAGAACTTGAAATACTTGAACTTAAAGATGTTCCTGTTTATGGTTTTATACGTATGTCAGGAGATTTAAAGACAATTAAAACAGAATCAAAAGTTCTTTTTGATGGTTGTGAATTTGTTGATATTGGTTATGAAGATGAAATTGCTGTTTTGACAGGAAAAGAAACAGAAGGAAGTCTTAGTGAAAAAATAGAAATATTAAGAAAGGCTGCGGATATAAGAAGTATAATCCGTATGGATAAATAATTATGATGCATATAAGAGTGCCTGCTACTTCTGCAAACATGGGTTCAGGCTTTGACAGTATAGGTATTGCGTTAAAGCTTTATAACCATCTTTGGTTTGAAGAAATAGAAAAAGGCGTTGAAATAGAAGTAAGAAGAAAACAACTTATAAATATTCCTGCTGATAAGACAAACCTTATTTATAGAACAATGGTTGACTTTTATGCAGAAATAGGTAAAGTTATGCCAGGTATAAGACTTATACAGGAAGATTATATACCTGTAACAAGAGGACTTGGCAGTAGTGCAGCTTGTATTGTTGCCGGACTTATGGCAGCAAATCATCTTTCAGGCTGTAATTATACAAAAGATGATTTGGCTCAGATAGCAGCTAAAATAGAGGGACACCCTGATAATTCAAACCCTGCCTTACTTGGTGGAATGGTTGTTGGTGCTCTTGATACAAATGAAATGAGATATGTTAAGGTTGATGTACCTGAAAAACTCAGATTTGCTATTATGGTGCCAGATTTTCCTATATCAACATCAGCTTCAAGAAGTGTTCTTCCTGATGAAATATCAAGACAAGATGCAATATTTAATTCATCAAGAGCAGGTCTTCTTGTGGCATCAATGATGACTGGTAATATAGATAATTTAAGAATGGCTATGGACGATAAACTCCATCAGCCATACAGAAAACAGCTTATACCGGAAATGAACCGTATATTTAAGGCTTCAAAAGGTTATGGTGCTGTTGGTGCATATTTAAGTGGTGCTGGTTCTACACTTATGGCTGTTCTTACAGAAGATAAAGCCGAAGAGTTTGAGCATAAAATGTCTGCATATCTAAATTCTATGCCTCATGAGTGGGAATTAACTCTTTTAGAGCCGGATACAGATGGTGCAGTTATTATTTCAGAATAAACGGGGGGATATTAAATTGTTAATAGTACAGAAATACGGCGGTAGTTCCGTAGCAAATGCAGAAAGAATTTTCAACGTTGCAAAAAGAATTATTGAAGCATATGACAAAGGAAATGATGTAGTTGTTGTATTATCAGCACAGGGCGACACTACTGATGAACTTATAGAAAAAGCAGCTGAAATCAATCCTAATGCCTCAAGAAGAGAAATGGATATGCTCCTTTCAACAGGAGAACAGCAGTCAGTTGCACTTATGGCTATGGCTATAAATGCACTTGGAAGAAATGCTATTTCTCTTAATGCTTTTCAGGTTGGAATTGACACAAATTCAAATTACAGCAACGCCAGAATTAAAACAATAAGCACAGAAAGAATTCACCTTGAACTTGAAAAGAAAAACATTGTTATTATTACAGGTTTTCAGGGTATCAACAAATATGATGATGTAACAACTCTTGGTAGAGGTGGTTCTGATACATCAGCCGTTGCTCTTGCAGCAAAACTTCATGCTGATATATGTGAAATATATACAGATGTTGATGGTGTATATACAGCAGACCCTCGAGTTGTAAAATCAGCTGAAAAACTTGATGAAATCAGCTATGATGAAATGCTTGAACTTGCATCTTTAGGTGCTAAAGTTCTTCATAATCGTTCAGTTGAACTTGCTAAAAAATACAATGTTAATTTAGTTGTACGCTCAAGTCTTACAAGAGCAGAGGGAACATTAGTTAAGGAGGAAACAAAAGTGGAAAAAATGCTTATTAGCGGTGTAGCTTCAGATAAAGATGTATCAAGAATATCAGTTATAGGAGTTGAGGACGTTCCTGGAAAGGCTTTCTCTATATTCTCATTACTTGCAAAAGAAAAAATCAGTGTAGATATTATACTTCAGTCAATTGGTCGTGATAACTCAAAAGATATTTCATTTACAGTTTCAAAATCAGATTTACAGCGTGCGTTAGATGCACTTGAAGCAAATAAAGAAAGACTTGGTTTTAAAGAAATTACTCATAGAGATAATGTTGCAAAACTTTCAGTTGTAGGTGCTGGTATGGCTACAAATCCTGGTGTTGCAAGCCTTATGTTTGAAGCACTTTTTGATGCAGGAGTTAATATTAGTATGATTTCAACATCAGAAATTAAAATTTCTGTTCTTATTGATGAAGATGATGTTGATGCAGCTATGGTTGCAGTTCATGATAAATTTAAAAATGCAACAAAGAATTTCAGAAACTAATAATACATATATAAAAAAGCTGTCTTTTGACAGCTTTTTTAATTTTTATCTATAATCCAATATGAACCGTTTATTGTAGAACTATATTTTGTTTCTGATGTTATTGTATCGAAATCCCATAGTTTTTCTGTATTTTTAATACTGTTTGGGTCTGCAACAGTAACTTTTTCTGAATTATCAATACTACAAAGAATTATAAAATGTCCGCTTGATGTAAAATGTCCGTTTCCCATAAGAGCAATTACATATTTACCTTCTTGTAAAGCTGTTTTTACATCATAACTATCATTTGTAGTAGTATATGAAAGTCCAAAGTTATTAAGAGAGTCACCTATAAGTGTGTGATAACTACCAGAACCAGAAGAATAATAACCATTATTATAAGACCAATCAGCCATTTCTTTAGGATTAATTTTTGTATCTGTAAGAGTTGATACAATCATTGCTATTACAGTAGGTCCGCAGCCTGCATCTTTTATTAAATCATTTGTTCCATAATATTCATTACCCCAAGCATTATCTGCTTGATTATAATATATAAAACCTTCAGGAAGTGTTGCTTTTTTTAAATTTAGAATTGAAATATTATTTGTTATATTTGAAAAGTTTAAAAATAGGGCAAATACAAATGTATATATAATAATTTTTATAAAAGACTTAAATTTTTTCTTTTTGAATATAAATCTATATACATGTTTATTAAGTAAAAGAAATAAAAATACAGATATTATTACTTTTAAAATTGTCATAAAAATTCCCCCATTTCTTTATAAGAGAATTATATAATCTAGGTTTAAAGTATTTATAAAAAATATCTGTCAATTTTATTAAATATTTTCATAAAAAAAGTAGATAAAAATTTTTATCTACTTTTTTAAATATTAAAATATATTGAAAAAGAAATTTATAAGTACAGGTACAAATGCAGAACATATAACACCATTTATTACAGCCATAACAGCCACATCAGCACTTGTATATTTCATAAGCATAGGAAGTGTTGTATCTTCACTTGTAGCAGCAGCAGGGGCTATTGCCGTATATTTATTAAAATGTTTTGCTACAAATGGTATTGATAAAAATGAAAAAAGTTCTCGCATTATATTACTTAAAAATGCTAATGTTCCAAGTTGTGCACCACCAAGATTTGTAAGAAGAACTCCAGAAAGACTATACCAACCAAGTCCTGAAGCTATTGAAAGACTTTCATTTAACGGCATTTTTAATAAAACACCACAAATAATACCACCAATTATTGAGCCTATTATAATACCAAATGGTATAATTACAATTTTTATATGATATTCTTTTAATTTTCTAAATACTTGTTTATTAGTTCCTACACTTATTCCTACTGCAAACATAAGAATATATAATGCATATTCAGATATATTTGAAAACATATTTATTGTATTTGTATCAAATATAAATTGACCACATAATACACCAGCAACAAGGCTTATTAATGCTATTATAATCATTTTTTAGCATCCTTTTTTTTATCTAAAAATTTTTTTGTAAGAAAATATACAGGAAAAATTGAGCATATTATAGGAATAACAGAAAAAATTACACTTTCAAAACCAAGTGTTGCAAGTTCTGAAAAAAATTCCGGACGACTGCCTAAAGAAACACCCATTGAAAATATAAGAAGGGCAGTGCATATTACTTGTATTTTTCCATTTAAACCTGAGTACTTTTCATTAAAATATTTATAGCCTATAAAAACCCCTATTGCCATTATTATTAATATAACCATATGGCTTATACCTCCTTTTAAAAACATAAATAATAATATATCATATTTTAAAAAATGGTAAAAGTCATGTTTTAAATTAAACACAGTCTTTTTGTAAAAGTTTTGTTTAGAAATTGAAAAACTCCTTGACAGCTTTTTTCTATGTGATATAATAACGTCATTAATATATATTGTTAATACATTGATGAGGACAGTAGTCTGTCAGGTATCTTTCAGAGAGGGAATACAATTTTAGTATTAAAATTGGTGTGAGTATTCCTATTTACGACAGTTCGAAGACCACCTCGGAGTGACTTTAAAAAAGTCCGTATAACTGCGTTAAAGTTTTAATTAAGTGGTTTTTACAATTAGGGTGGAACCGCGGGAATATAATACTCTCGTCCCTTTTTATTTTTATATTAAGGCATGGGAGTTTTTTTATTGGAACTTTTTTAATTTGAAAGGAGATATAACAATGATTAAGGTAACACTTAAAGACGGAGTTGTAAAAGAATATGAAAATGCAATTTCCGTACTTGATATTGCAAAAAGTATAAGCGAAGGACTTGCAAGAAATGCTTGCTGTGGAATAGTTGATGGTGAAACACAAGACCTTCGTTTTGTTGTAGATAAAGATTCAGAAGTAAGTATTTGTACATTTGATGATGAAGAAGGAAAGAGAGCTTTCCGTCACACAGCATCTCATATTATGGCTCAGGCTATAAAAAGACTTTATCCAGAAACAAAACTTGCAATAGGACCTGCTATTGCTGAAGGTTTCTACTATGACTTTGATAGACCTACACCATTTACACCAGAAGAACTTACAGCTATCGAAAAAGAAATGAAAGCTATTGTTAAAGAAAATCTTCCACTTGAAAAATTTGAACTTCCAAGAGCAGAAGCTATAAAATACATGGAAGAAAGAGAAGAACCATATAAAGTTGAACTTATAAATGACCTTCCAGAAGATGCGGTTATTTCATTCTATAAACAAGGTGAATATGTTGACCTTTGTGCAGGACCACATCTTATGAGCACAAAACCTGTAAAAGCATTTAAACTTACATCTGTTGCAGGTGCTTATTGGAGAGGTAATGAAAAGAACAAAATGCTTTCAAGAATTTATGGTACAGCTTATACAAAAGCAGCTGACCTTGATGCATACCTTAATATGATTGAAGAAGCTAAAAAACGTGACCATAGAAAACTTGGAAAAGAATTACAGCTTTTTGCACTTCTTGATGAAGGCCCAGGTTTCCCATTCTTCCTTCCAAAAGGTATGGTTGTTAAAAATACTCTTCTTGATTTCTGGAGAGAAATTCATAAAAAAGCAGGTTATGTTGAAGTTTCAACACCTATTATATTAAGCAGACAGCTTTGGGAAACAAGCGGTCATTGGGACCACTACAAAGATAATATGTATACAACAGTAATTGATGAACAGGACTTTGCTATTAAACCTATGAACTGTCCAGGTGGTATGCTTGTATACAAACAGAATATGCATTCATATAGAGACCTTCCATTAAGAGTTGGTGAAATCGGTCTTGTACACAGACATGAAAAATCAGGTGCTTTACATGGTCTTATGCGTGTTCGTTGCTTCAATCAGGATGATGCTCATATATTTATGACAGAAGAACAGATTAAAGATGAAATAAGTGGTGTAATTAAACTTATTGACAGTGTTTATAGTCTTTTCGGTTTCAAATATCATATAGAACTTTCAACAAGACCAGAAGACAGTATGGGTTCTGATGAAGCTTGGGAAATAGCTACAAATGGTCTTAGAGATGCCCTTAATGAAAATGGTATTGAATATGTTGTAAATGAAGGTGACGGTGCATTCTATGGACCAAAAATTGACTTCCATCTTGAAGACTCTCTCGGAAGAACATGGCAGTGTGGTACAATACAGCTTGATATGCAGATGCCAGAAAGATTTGACCTTGAATATACAGCAGCAGACGGAACAAAGAAAAGACCTGTTATGATTCACAGAGTTTGCTTTGGTTCAATAGAAAGATTTATAGGTATATTAATTGAGCATTTTGCAGGACAGTTCCCAACATGGCTTGCACCTGTTCAGGTTAAAGTTCTTCCTATATCTGAAAAATTTGAAGATTATGCAAAATCAGTTGCAGATAGACTTGATGCAGAAGGTATCAGAGTTGAAACTGATAACAGAGCTGAAAAAATCGGATATAAAATCAGAGAAGCAAGAAATGAAAGAGTACCTTATATCATCGTTGTTGGTGAAAAAGATAAAGAAGCAGGAAAAGTTTCACTTCGTTCAAGAGCAAATGGAGAAGAAGGACAGTTTGACCTTGAAGATGTTGTTGCAAGAGTTAAAGAAGAAATTAAAACAAGAGCAAATAACTAATTATAATAAAAAAAGGTTAAAGACTTTTGAGTCTTTAACCTTTTTTGTTAATCTTTATATAATGGATAATTTCCTGTACCTTGCTTTAATTCTTTAATTTGACCAAAACCATTAATTTCTATATCATACCATTTATCACCGTTAATTATTATATAACTATATTCGTTTAAAAATAAATCCTCCCGTTCAATCTGTTCGCTTATAACTTCTCCACCTCCAGATTGTTCAAGAGCTTTGTTTCTTGCTTCTGTACTGTCTATTCTAAAAATCATAATTCCTATAGAACCTATAAGTAAAAATATTATAATTATAGCTGCAATAATAGCTAATATTAATTTTAATGATAATTTTTTCATATATATTCCTCATTTACTTTTTGTTAATTTTATTATAAATTATTAATATTAAATTAATATTAAAAAATATATTAAGTTAAATATAAAAATATTATTGACACAAACATATAGTTGTGGTATACTTTCTCAAGTAATAAAGAAGAAGTATCCACTTCTCACCTTAAATGCATAGGTGTTTGGGTTAATACGTAGTTTAAAAACAGTACTTTTGTGCTGTGTTTTATGATGTATTTTCAGGTGGATAGACTTCTATTCACTTTTTTTATTGTTATATTATTTTGGGGAGGTGCTCGGCTATTACAGAATTAATGATCAATGAGCAAATTAGAGACAAAGAAGTAAGACTTATCGATGAGGAAGGAAATCAGCTTGGTATAGTTTCATCAAGAGATGCACAGAAAATTGCTGATGAAAGAAAATTAGACCTTGTTAAAATTGCACCAACTGCTAAACCGCCGGTATGTCGTATTATGGATTACGGAAAATATAAATTTGACCAGGCGAAAAAAGAGAAGGAAGCAAGAAAAAAACAGAAAACTGTTGATGTTAAGGAATTGCGTTTGTCTCCAAGTATCGATACACACGACGTACAGGTTAAGGTTAAAAAAGCTATTGAATTCTTGAAAAATGGCGATAAGGTAAAAGTTAGTATTCGTTTTAGAGGTCGTGAAATAGGACATTCAAAAACTGCTACTATTATTCTTGAAGATTTTGCTAAAGACATTTCAGAGTATGGAATAGTTGATAAACCACCAAAAATGGAAGCAAAGAGCCTCGTTATGTTCCTTGCTCCTAAAAGTTCTAAATAAGATAATCTAAGGAGGATATACATTATGCCTAAATTAAAAACAAAAAAAGCTGCTGCAAAACGTTATAGAGTTACTGGAACAGGTAAAATTAAAAGAAATAAATCCAATACACAGCATATTCTCGGAAAGAAAACAACAAAGAGAAAAAGAAAATTAAGAAAAGCTACATTAGTTGATAAAACAGTTTCTAACAGCGTAAAGAAAAAATTATTACCTTACGCATAATTTTTCGGGAATAGTATACAAGGAGGATTTTTGAAATGGCAAGAGTTAAAGGAGCGTTAAACGCTAGAAAAAGACATAAAAAAGTTTTAAAATTAGCTAAAGGTTACCGTGGTGCAAGAAGCAAACAGTACAGAGTTGCAAAACAGTCTGTAATGAAAGCTATGGCTTATGCATTTGCTGGTAGAAAACAGACAAAGAGAGAATACAGAAGCCTTTGGATAACAAGAATTAATGCAGCTGCTAGAATGAACAACATTTCTTACAGCAAATTAATGCACGGTTTAAAATTAGCAGACATCACAATCAACAGAAAGATGCTTGCTGACCTTGCTGTAAATGATACAGCAGCTTTCGCTAAATTAGCAGAAACAGCTAAAAGCAAATTAAACTAATTAATTAAATAAAATAAGAGGTTGTCTTTAATGACAGCCTCTTTTATTATTATGGGGGGATTGAAATTGATAGAAATATTGACAAGAGCATTAGGTTTTATAATTATTATAATTACAGGATATTTATTTAAAAAAAGAGGTATTATAACATTATCAGAAAGTAAAGTTATTTCTAAAATAATAATGAACCTTACACTTCCAGCAGCTTTAGCCTCAGGGTTTCAAGGAGTAGTAATAAATAGTACGCTTGTAAGCATGATATTTCTTGGAATAGGAACAAATATTATAATGCTTTTTGTGGGTTTTATTTTTTCCAAAAGAAAAAGTTCTATGGATAAAGTATTTTATATGATAAATTCATCAAGTTATAATATAGGAAATTTTACAATTCCTTTTGCACAAGCTTTTTTTCCTTCTGCAACATTAGCAGCACTTTGTCTTTTTGATATGGGAAATGGTATAATGTGTCTTGGTATATCATTTGCTGTTGTTTCATTAATAGTTAATAAAAATAGTAAATTTTCAATATCAAACTTTTTAAAAATTCTTTTTTCATCACCATCATTTATGACATATATAATTATGTTTATAATAACATCAATAGGTATTTATCTTCCAGATTCGGCTTATAGTATAATTAAATTATTTGGTAATGCAAATACATTTCTTGCTATGTTTTTAATAGGAATTATATTTGAGATAAATATTGATTTAGAAAATGCAAAAAAAATATTTAAAATAATCTTTATAAGATATATAGGTTCTATTGCTTTTGCTTGTATAATATTTTTTATATTGCCATTTAGCAAAGATATAAAAACAATAATTACTATGGCTGTTTTTTCACCAATACTTAGTATAGCACCTATATATTGTCAAAGATTAGGTGGAGATTATTCCTTGGCAGGGGTTATAAATTCTTTGTGTATAGTTTGTAGTCTTATATCTATGACAACTATTTTAATATTATTTACATAAAAAAAGTACAGATTAAAAATCTGTACTTTTAATTTTTATTAGAGTAATTCTTTTCTTAATTCTTCTGCTGTTTTTGGAGAAAGAAGAGCTGGAGCTATATCAAATACTGATTTTGCACCACATTCACCGTTTTTAGCAAGTCTATAAGCAGCTCTTGCATAAGCAACAAGAACGCTTGATGTAAATTCAGGGTTTGAATCAAGTTTTAATGAATATTCTATTACATGGTGATTTTCACCGTTACCTGTTTTACCACTTCTTATAACAAATCCACCATGAGGCATTTTGCTATGTTTTTCATTAAGTTCTTCCTGTGAAATGAAGTTAACTGTTGTATCATAATCTGAGAAATAGTTAGGCATTTCTTTGATTGTTTTTTCAATAGCAGCTTTATCAGCACCTTCTTTTGCAACTACAAAACATTCACGAGTATGTTTTTCTCTTGTTGTAAGAGTAGGTTCTGAACCGCTTTTTGCAGCAGCCATAGCTTCTTCTGAAGGTATTGTATACTGTTTTCCATCCTGAACGCCTTCAACACGTCTTATAGCGTCTGAATGTCCCTGACTAATACCTTTTCCCCAGAATGTATAGTGGCTTCCTTCTGGAAGTATTGCTTCTGAATAAAGTCTGTTTATTGAGAACATACCAGGGTCCCAGCCAACTGATATAATTGATACATTATTTCCTTTTTTTGCAGCTGCATCAACAGCATCAAAATATTCAGGAATTTTTGCATGTGTATCGAAACTATCTATTGTATTAAACATTTCTGCAAACTGAGGACCCATAACAGGAAGGTCTGTTGCTGAACCTCCGCAGAGAATCATTACATCAATATCATCTTTCATAGATGCTGCATCATCAACATGAACAACTTTTACACCTTCTGTAAGAGTTTTTACAGTTTCAGGATTACGTCTTGTTAATACAGCAACAAGTTCTGTATCTGGATTTTGTTTTATTGCAAGTTCAACACCTCTACCAATGTTACCATATCCTGCAATACCAATTCTGATTTTTGAACTCATAAAAAAACCTCCTTAAATTTAGTTTTGTGAGAACAGTATAACATTTTTTTTAAATTATATAAAGTAAATTTATCTTTACAATGATATACAATTTTTTTATATAGGGTATAATTATAAAAAAGGATATAATTTATATTATTATATAAAAATAAAAAAATAATAGTAAATTGTAAATTATTGGTGTTTTTATAACTTAATTTATTACAAATAATTTATAAAAGATAGTAATTTACTTTGTTTATATGCACAAAATCTGTTAAATCTATGTTAAAAATGTTGAATTTGTGTTTTGATAATGTTATGTTATTGTTGTTGAATTGTGGGGGATAATCAATAAAAGGAATATTTTGAGGAGGACAAATACATGTTAACGGATATTTTATTTCCCTTTGTAGGAGGTTTAGCACTTTTCATTTATGGTATGCAGATTATGGCACAGGGGCTTCAGAATGCTGCCGGTTCAAAAATGAAAAAAATGCTTGAAGTTCTTACTAAAAATAAGCTTATGGGAGTTCTTTTAGGTGCTTTTGTAACAGCTATAATACAGAGCTCTTCTGCTACAACAGTAATGGTTGTTGGTTTTGTTAATGCAGGGCTTATGAATCTTATGCAGGCTATGAGTGTTATTATGGGTGCTAATATTGGTACTACTGTAACAGGTTGGCTTGTATCAAGTGTTGAGTGGGCAGAATTTTTAAGTCCGTCTACAATGGCACCTATTGTTGTAATGATTGGTGTTGTTGCACTTATAACAGCTAAGAAAAATAAACAGAAAGAAATTGCTTCAATACTTATAGGATTTGGTATTCTTTTTATAGGAATTGATATGATGTCAGGTGCTGTAAAACCATTAAGAGATTCTGAAATATTCAGAACAGCGTTTATAACACTTGGTGCCAATCCACTTCTTGGTGTTCTTGCTGGTGCAGTTGTTACTGCTATAATCCAGAGTTCATCAGCTTCAGTTGGTATATTACAGACACTTGCAGTTGCAGGTCTTGTTCCATTTAATGCTGCTGTATATGTAATTATGGGACAGAATATAGGTACTTGTATAACAGCTATGCTTTCAAGTATCGGTGCAAGCAGAAATGCTAAAAGTGCTGCTTATATGCATCTTCTTTTCAATATTATAGGTACAGTTATATTTAGTATATTATCTATTATATACTTTAAAATGATAAATCCAGCTCTTGGAGAGGAGCTTATAACAATAACACAGATAAGTGTTGTTCATACATCATTTAATGTTGCTACAACAATACTTCTTTTCCCATTTAGTAACGGTATTATATATCTTGCTAAAAAACTTAATAAAGTTAAAGAAACAGAAGAAGAAAAAGTTATTGTACACCTTGATGATAGGGTTCTTGAAACACCTAGTGTTGCTGTACAGCTTGCAGTTAAAGAGGTTGTAAGAATGGGTAATATAGCTCTTAAAAACCTTGATGCTTCTGTAAATTGTTTATATAACAAAAATCCTGATGAAATAGAACAGGTAATGAAAAGAGAAGAAAAAATTGATAATATTTGTGATGGTATAAATCAGTATGTAGTTAAAATTTGTAGCAAACCAATAAGTGATATTGAAAATACTACTGCTACATCTCTTCTTCATCTTGTAGACGATATTGAAAGAATTGGTGACCATTGTGAAAATATTGCAGAAATAGCTTCTGAAATGCGTCAATCAAAGACATCATTCTCTAATACTGCAGAACGTGAACTTAAAGAAATTGTTAAACATAGCTTTACAAGCTTTGCAGAAGCAATAAAAGCTTTTGAGAACTTTGATATTGAGGCTGCTAGAAATGTTGTAAGAGAAGAAGATATTGTTGATGAATTAAGAAATAAATTAAGAATAGCTCATATACAGCGTCTTGCTTCAAATGAATGTAGTGCTGAACCAGGAATATATTTCCTTGATATTCTTACAAACCTTGAGAGAATTTCAGACCATTCCCTTAATATAGCTCAGGTTGTTCTTAATGAAAACAGACAAATAAAACTTTATCATAGTGAAAATAAAGTAGAAGATAAATAATATAAGTAAAAAACGGTATATATTTTATACCGTTTTTTTATTTATATAATAGACAAAAATATAATTTGTATGATAAACTTAAAACCATCTTAAATTTATGAAGGGAGATAAAAAATGAATAACTTTAACGGAAGTAATGAATATGTAGTTTCAGAGGACCTTATGAGAAGTGTTAATATATCAATGGCACTTGAAAAACCTCTTTTAATAAAAGGTGAACCAGGAACAGGTAAAACAATGCTTGCTGATGCTATATCAAAAGCACTTGGTAAAAAACTTGTAATATGGAATATAAAATCAACAACTAAAGCACAGGACGGACTTTATGTATATGATACTGTTCAAAGATTATATGATAGTCAGTTTGGTACTGAAGGTGTAAATGATATTAAAAAATATATTAAACTTGGAAAACTTGGAGAAGCTTTTAATAGTGATGAACAAGTTGTACTTCTTATTGATGAGATAGATAAAGCAGACCTTGAATTCCCTAATGACCTTTTATGGGAGCTTGATAAAATGGAATTTTATATTCCTGAAACAAAAGAAACTATAAAAGCAAAAGTAAGACCTATTGTAATTATAACATCAAATGCAGAAAAGGAACTTCCAGATGCATTTTTAAGAAGATGTATTTTCCACTATATAGAATTCCCAGATGCAGAAATGATGGCTGAAATTATTAAAGTACATTTTAATAATATAGATGAATATCTTCTTGAAAAAGTGCTTGAAGCATTCTATCTTATAAGAGATGTAAGAGATGTTCAGAAAAAACCAAGTACATCAGAAGTAATAGACTGGATACAGGCACTTGCAATAAGTGGAATTGACCCTGATACAATAAAAGAAACAGTTCCTTTTGCAGGAGTACTTCTTAAAAAGAATGAAGACCTTGAGGCTGTAGAAAAGGCTAAAGAAAGAGGTTTTGCCCGTCCAAGATGGTAAGAAAGGCGGTATTTTTATGTTTATAGACTTTTTTTATAAGCTTAGAGAAACAGGTCTTGATGTATCCGTTAATGAATGGCTTACTGTTATGGAGGCTCTTAAAAAGAACCTTTGTAAATCAAGTCTTACAGAATTTTATTATGTTTGTCGTTCAATAGTTGTAAGAAGTGAAAGTGAGTTTGATAAATTTGATACTGCTTTTGCTGACTATTTTAAAGATATAAAGAAATTTGACCAAATACCACAGGAAATATATGATTTTCTTGAAAATCCTAAAGAAATGGCAGAAGATTTTGATAAATTAGCTGCTGATTTAAGAAATGGTAATCTTACACTTGAAGACCTTCAAAGGCTTCTTAGAGAACGTCTTGAAGAACAGAAGGAACGACATGATGGAGGTATATATTGGATTGGTACAGGTGGTGGCTCTACTATGGGACATTCCGGTTACAGTCCGAAAGGTATAAGAGTTGGTGGTGGCGAAGGACGACTTCGTTCAGCTTTACAAATGGCAGGAGAACATAACTATAAAGATTTTAGGGAAGATAATATACTTGATACACGTCAGCTTCAAGTAGCTTTTAGAAGACTTAGACAGTTTTCAAGTCGTGTTGATGGACCTAAAACAGAGCTTGATGTTGAAAAAACAATAGAAAAAACTTGTGATAATGCAGGTAGACTTAAACTTGTTTTTGATAGACCAAGACAGAATACAGTAAAGCTTATTGTTATGTTTGACTCTGGTGGTTCTATGCATAGATATAGTCAAATGTGTAGTGCACTTTTTCAGGCTGTAAGTAAATCAAACCATTTTAAAGACCTTAAAATATATTATTTCCATAATTGTATATATGACCAACTTTATACAACTCCAGAATGTAGATATGATAAGAGTGTTGAAACTAATTGGGTTCTAAGAAATCTTAATAAGGATTATAAAGTTATATTTGTAGGTGATGCAGCTATGTCACCAACAGAGCTTTTGAGTGTTGGTGGTAATTTCTATTATGGTGTATTTAATGAAGAACCTGGAATTGAATGGATACGAAAATTTAAAAAGAAATATAATAATGTTATATGGCTTAATCCTATATTAGAAAGTAGATGGATACACACATACGGTTATGACACAATAAGAATGATTTCAAAAGAAGTTGATATGTACGAGCTTACAGTAAGTCGTATGGAATATGCTCTTAAAAAACTTATTGCGTCAAAATAATATAGTAAAATATTACTATAAATATAAAAAAAATGAAGTATATGTAATAAAATATGATGATGTTTATATTTTTTTGTAAATTACATTGATAAATCATATATATTTAATGTATACTTTAAAAGATAAAAAGAGTAATAAAGAGGGAGGATTTTTATTATGAAAAAAGATAGCATAATGGTCATAGGACATAAAAATCCTGATACGGACTCAATATGTTCAGCTATTTCATATGCAAATCTTAAAAACAAAATAAATCCTGATAAGGATTTTGTTGCTTGTCGAGCAGGTCAAGTAAACAGCGAAACAAAATATGTTTTAAAAAGATTTAATGTTGATATTCCTGAATATGTTACAGATGCCGGAAATCAGGTTAAAGATATAAATATGAGAAAAACACCTGGTGTTGATAGTGAAAATTCAATTAAAAAAGCTTGGAATCTTATGAGAGACCTTGGTGTATCAACACTTCCTGTAACAAATGATATTGATGAACTTGTTGGTATTATCTCTATTAAAGACCTTGCAACTGCCAACATGGATATATATGATAATTCAATACTTTCCAATTCAAAAACAACATATAAAAATATGGTTGAAACACTTGAAGGTGAAATTATTGTAGGTGGTATTGAAGGTGTAGTTGAAGAAGGTAAAATTCTTATTGCAGCTGCAAATCCAGACCTTCTTGAAACTTATGTTGAAAAAGGTGATATTGTAATACTTGGAAATAGATATGACAATCAGCTTTGTGCAATAGAAAGTGGTGCAAGTTGTCTTGTAATTTGTACAGGCTCTCCTGTTACTCATACAATTATAAAGCTTGCTGAAGACAGAGGTTGCCGTATAATAACAACTCCACATGATACTTATACAGCAGCAAGACTTATAAATCAAAGTACACCTATACGTTACTTTATGAAAACAGAAAATCTTATAACTTTTAAAACTGATGATTTTACAGAAGAAGTTAAACAGATTATGGGTAAAATAAGACATAGAGATTTCCCAGTAATAGATAATGAAGGAAAATACTATGGTATGATTTCAAGAAGATCACTTCTTGACCTTGATAAGAGAAAACTTATACTTGTTGACCATAATGAAAAATCACAGGCAGTAGATGGTATTGATAATGCAGAAATACTTGAAATTATTGACCATCATAGAATTGGAAGCATTGAAACAATGTCTCCTGTATACTTTAGAAATCAGCCTGTTGGTTGTACTGCAACTATAGTATATCTTATGTATGGTGAAAATTGTGTTGATATAGAACCAAAAATAGCAGGTCTTCTTTGCTCAGCTATTATTTCTGATACACTTATGTTCCGTTCACCAACATGTACTGCTGTTGATAAAGCTGCTGCTGAAAGACTTGCAGAAATAGCAGGAATTGATATAGTTTCATTTGCTGAAGAAATGTTTGAAGCAGGAAGTAATCTTGCAGAAAAATCACCAGAAGAAATATTCTATCAGGATTATAAGAAATTTACAGCTGATAGCTTAACATTTGGTGTAGGTCAGATAAGCTCAATGAATTCAAAAGTATTTGATATTATTAAACCAAAACTTTTCGAATACATGGAAAAAACATTTGCAACACAGGGTGTTGATATGATGTTCTTTATGCTTACAAATATAATTGAAGAGTCAACACTTCTTATTATGATAGGTGATGATGCACCTTCATATATTGAAAAAGCATTTAAGAAACAGCCAGAAAATAGAGAAGTTATACTTGAAAGTGTTGTTTCAAGAAAGAAACAGCTTATACCAAAACTTATGACAGCTATGAAAGGCGAATAATTAAATATTTTTTAAATAAATTCCAACAGACTTGTTCTGTTGGAATTTTTATGCGTTTATATTGGAGGAATAATTTTGAATAGTATAGTTGAATTTTTTAAAAAGGAAACAGTTCTTTGTTGTTCTGGAATATTAGCTATAATTTCTATGTTTTTTATTATGCCGGACAGTAAGTATATAGAATATATTGATTTAAAAGTTATTACGCTTCTTTTTTGTCTTATGGGGGTTGTTGCAGGTATTAGAAAAGCAGGTTTTTTTGATAAAATGTCCTCTTTTATGATATCAAAGGCTAAAGATATAAAACATATATCTATTATACTTGTTATGCTGTGCTTTTTTTCTGCTATGTTTATAACAAATGATGTTGCACTTATAACTTTTGTGCCATTAACAATAGCTGTAATGGGTAAAAAATATAAAGATAGAGTTGTTTTTATAATAGTAATGCAGACAATAGCAGCAAATCTTGGAAGTATGGCAACACCTGTTGGAAATCCACAAAATTTATATTTATATTCATATTATAATATGGATATATCAGAATTTTTCTCTATTGTGATACCAATAAGTATTTTAAGCTTTGTTATTATATTTATAGTAATGATTTTTAAAAAGGGAGAAAAAATAGATTATAATAATATAAATGATATATCTGTAAATAATAAAGATTTATTGATATATGTAGTGTTTTTTATAATATGTCTTTTAACAGTTTTTAATATTATTAATTATAAAATAATGTTTGGGATAGTTCTTTTAGGTTTTATTATTTATGATAGAAGTATTATAAAAGAAATTGATTTTAATTTGCTTATAACTTTTATATTTTTCTTTATATTTGTAGGAAATATGGGAAGAATAGAAATAGTAAAAAATACAGTTAATAGCTTAATAACAGGCAAAGAATTAATTTCATCAATATTACTTTCTCAGGTTATAAGTAATGTTCCAGCATCTCTTATGCTTTCTGGTTTTACAAATAATTCGAAAGCACTTTTACAAGGTGTTAATATTGGGGGTCTTGGAACACTTGTTGCATCATTGGCTAGCCTTATATCTTTTAAAATTTATACCCAAAGTGAAGATAGTAATAAAGTATTATATATTAAAAAATTTACATTATATAATATTGTATTTTTAGTTATAATTGGTATTTTTACATATATATTTTTTTGAAATACTACTACTATTTTTACAAATGTATTTATAAAAACATAAGTTTTACTTATATAAAGTGTAAGTAAATTGTAGTTTACTTATAAATTTTAATACATTATAATATTTATATACCGAATTCGGGCAAATATCGGTTATAAATAATTTATTTTAAAAGGAGAAAACGGTTATGGGAAGAATGGTAGGAACAGTTTCCAGAGGATTAAGAGCACCAATTATTCATGAAGGTGATGATATTGCATCTATCGTAGTTGACACAGTTCTTGAAGCTTCAAAATCAGAAAATATTGAACTTAATGACAGAGATGTTGTTGCAATTACAGAATCAATTGTAGCAAGAGCACAGGGGAATTATGCTTCAGTTGATGCTATTGCAAAAGATGTTAAAGCTAAATACGGTGATAATACAATCGGTGTTATCTTCCCAATTTTAAGTAGAAACAGATTTGCAATTTGTCTTAGAGGTATTGCAAAAGGAGCTAAAAAAATAGTTCTTATGTTCAGCTATCCTTCTGACGAAGTTGGAAATCATTTTATTGATTATGATTTACTTGATGAAAAAGGCGTAAATCCTTGGACAGATATATTAACAGAAGCTGATTTCAGAGAAAAATTTGGAAATCCAGTACATGTATTTACAGGTGTTGATTATATCGAATATTATTCATCACTTATAAAAGAATGTGGAGCAGAGGTTGAAGTTGTATTTGCAAATAATCCAACAGCAATACTTGATTATACAGATTGTGTTCTTAACTGTGATATACATACAAGAGTTAGAACAAAAAGACTTCTTAAAAAAGCAGGAGCAAAAATCGTTTATGGTATGGACGAAATAATGACAGCTTCAGTTGACGGAAGTGGTTATAATGACCAGTATGGACTTTTAGGTTCAAATAAATCAACAGAAGATGCTGTTAAATTATTCCCAAGAGATTGTAAAGTTCTTGTTGAAAAAATACAGAAAGAACTTCTTGAAAAAACAGGAAAACATATGGAAGTTATGGTATATGGCGATGGTGCTTTCAAAGACCCAGTAGGAAAAATTTGGGAGCTTGCTGACCCTGTTGTTTCACCTGGATATACAGATGGTCTTGAAGGTACTCCAAACGAACTTAAACTTAAATACCTTGCTGACAATGATTTTGCTAACCTTAAAGGTGAAGAACTTAAAAAAGCTATTTCAGAAGCTATTATCAAAAAAGATTCAGACCTTAAAGGAAATATGGCTTCACAGGGTACAACACCAAGAAGACTTACAGACCTTATAGGTTCACTTTGTGACCTTACAAGTGGTAGTGGTGACAAAGGAACTCCTATTATACTTGTACAGGGTTACTTCGATAACTATGTAAATGAATAATAAATAAATATATATAAATTTAAGCCTTTAGATACTTAGTATCTGAAGGCTTTTTGTATTTTTTAAAATCAAAAGGGCATTATAAGACTATATAATTTTTTTGAGAGGTGTAATATGAAAAATACTGCCCAGATTTTTAAAAGTAATAAATTTAAAACAGCAATAATAAGCCTTGCTATACGAACACAACCTGATTTTTATGATGCTTCTAAAAATGCACTACTTGCTAAAATTTTTTCAGTTTCATCAAATGATTATAAAACAAAACAAGATATTACAGAAAAGCTTGAAGATATGAATGGTGCTGTTTTTGATGTTTCAGTTATAAAAAAAGGTGATGAACATATTATATTATTTTTTATGGAGGTTTTATGTCTTAAAGAAAGTAGTTTAAAAGAACCTTTGGAATTTATAAAAAGTATACTTTATAATCCTTTTGTATATAAAAATGCTTTTGATAAAAATACATTTGATAGAGAAAAACGAAGACTTTTAAATGAAATAAAAACAAAAAGAGATAAGTTAAGTGAATATGTTGTAGATAGATGTATAGAAGAAATGTATGGTAAAAAGGGGTTTGGTATAAACTCAAAAGGTGATTATAATATAGTTTCAAATATAAATTCAGAGGAGCTTTTTGAATATTACAATTATATAATGAAAAATGGAATTTTTGAATTTATAATATCAGGAAATATTAATGAGGAAGATGTTAAGGATTATATTCGATACAACTTTACAGATGTGCTTTATAGAGATTATAAAAATAAATATAAAGAAGAAGAAATTTATAATGATGAAAAAGAAGTTTTTGAAAATGCAGATATAAAACAAGGTAAACTTTGTATAGGATTAAAAACCGGTATATGCCTTGGTGACGAGGAATATATACCACTTATTATATTTAATGAAATACTTGGAGGAAGTCCTAATTCATTGTTATTTTTAAATGCAAGAGAAAAAGAAGGTCTTTGTTATTATATAAATTCATACGTTTATAAATTTAAAGGCGTAATTATTGTTCAAGCAGGAATAGATAAAAATGAATATTCTAAAACATTAAATATAATAAAAGAAACCATAAAAAATATTAAAAATGAAATATCGGATTGTGATTTTGAAAATGCAAAAAGTAATATTATAAAAATGTATAAAGATATTGAAGACAGTATGTCTTCTATATGTGACAATATTCTTAATAATATATTGATAGAAAAAAATATTGAAATTGAAGACTATATTAATAGTGTTAAAAAATGTAGAAAAGATGAAGTTTTACGTATTGCAGAAAAAATAAAATTTGATACAGTATATTTTATTTCAGCAGATGATGAGGAGGAGGTAGTAAAATGATGCCTGTTTCTAAAAAAAATGAGGTACTTAAAGAAAGTATAAGTATATATACTCTTGAAAATGGTATGAAATGTTATTTAATACCTAAAAAAGATTATGTATCAAATGAATGTGCCATTGTTGTTTTTTTTGGTGCTAATGATATATCTTTTAAAGTCGATGATAAAATATATAATTCCAATTTAGGTACAGCACATTTTATAGAACATAAACTTTTTGCAAAACCTGAAGGTGATATATTTTCTCTTTTTGCAAAACAGAAAGCGGAAGCAAATGCTTTTACGGATTTCGGTAAAACCGTATATTATTTTAGCTGTAATGAAAATTTGAAAGAAAATTTAAAAACTCTTATTTATATGGTAAAAGAACCTTATTTTACAAGTGAAAATGTAAATTCGGAAAAAGATATAATAAAACAAGAAATAACTATGTATGAAGATAATCCAGATTGGTGTTGTTATTATAATATGCTTAATATAATGTATAATAACCACCCTATAAAAAATAAAATAGCAGGAACTTGTGAAAGTGTAGAAAAAATAGATGAAAAAATGCTTGATAAATGTTATAATTCTTTCTATGTTCCTAGTAATATGGCTTTAGTATGTGCTGGGAACTTTAATGAAAATGATATATTTGAGTTTATAAAAAATGAATTTTCAGATTTTAATAGCAAAATCAAATGTCCAGTAATATATAAAAATGAGGAATTTAATATAGTTGAAAAATATATTGAAACTAAAATGGATATAAGAGAAAGTTTTTTTAATATAGGTTATAAACTTCCAGAATATTTTTTTGAAAGTGATGTAAAAAAATCTTTTGCTATTAAAATTTTAAGTGATATACTTTTTGGTGAAAGTTCTAATTTTTATAAAAAAATGTATGAAAAAGGTATATTGAAAGAACCATTGGGAATGGATTTTATTTCTGGAAAAGGATTTGCATTTTTAGTTATTACAGGTCAATGTCTTTTTGCTGAGGATATTGCAGAGTATATAATATATGAATTTGAAAAGGCAAAAAAAGAAGGAATTATGTCAGCTGTATTTGATAGAATAAAGAAAAAACATTCTTCAAGATTTATACGAGGTCTTAATTCAATTGATGCTGAGGTAATGGCACAAATAGAGTTTGCAACTAAAAATACGGATATTATAGATGCTTATGATAGTCTTATGGAAATAGATATTGACTATATAGAAAGTATAATAACTAAAGGATTTTTTGCTAAAGATATGGTTCTTTCAGTTGTAAAACCGAAAGAATAGGAGGAATTAAAAAATGGGGGAAATGCCTGAAATATGGTTTCCAAACTTGGGAATAGAAATTAAAAAGTTAAGTAATGTTGCATTTAGTATTTTTGGTATAGATGTTTATTGGTATGGTGTTATAATAGGCTCTGGAATAATTTTAGCTTTATTATTAGCTCTTTATGAAGCAAAAAGAACTAACCAAAATACTGAAAACTATATTGATTTTACAATGATAGCTATAATAGTATGTGTTATATGTGCAAGACTATATTATGTAATATTCTCATGGGATTATTACAGTCAACATATTTCAGAAATATTTGCTATACGAAATGGTGGTCTTGCTATTTATGGTGGTATAATAGGTGGAGTTGTAACAGCTTTTTTATTTACAAAAAAGAAAAAGTTAAATTTTTGGCTTTTTGCAGATACAGCAGCACCTAGTTTATTACTTGGACAGATTATAGGTAGATGGGGAAACTTTTTTAATAGAGAGGCTTTTGGAGGTTATACAGATGGTCTTTTTGCAATGAGATATATGAAAGACCAAGTTAGCAATATACCACAAAGTGTTATTGATAATATTATAAATGTAAATGGTGTTGATTATATACAAGTTCAACCTACATTTTTATATGAATCTTTATGGAATTTAGGTGTTTTTATAATACTTATGATTTTAAAAAGAAATAAAAAATTTGATGGTCAAATTTTTGGTTTATATATACTCGGATATGCCATAGGTAGAGTATGGATAGAAGGTTTAAGAACTGACCAGCTTATACTTGGGCATACAGGAATAGCTGTTTCCCAGCTTTTATCTGCTATATTAATATTGGTTGGAATAGCTATATTATATATACAAAATAAAAAATTAAATAATATTTAAACAAAAATTAAAGACGGTTTTCCGTATTTTTTTACATATTTCTATTGCTTTAATATATCTTTGTGTTATAATTTTTTCAAATATATAAATTTTAAAAAGATGGAGATAGGTGGTATGGAGAATATTGATAAAAGAAAAAATACTTTTAAACTTAATCCTACTAGAACAATAATATTAGGATTTTTTGTTGTTATATGTATAGGTACATTTCTTTTAAATCTTCCAATAGCTAGTAATAATGGAGAAAGTATAGGTATAGTTAATGCATTATTTACAGCTACATCAGCAGTTTGTGTAACAGGTCTTGTAGTTGTTGATACATTAAGCCATTGGACTATATTTGGGAAGATTGTAATAATCTGTCTTATACAAATTGGTGGATTAGGTTTTATGACCGTTATTACTTTATTTTTCATTATGAGGAAGAGAAAAATAACTTTAAAAGAAAGAATGGTCATACAGGAATCCCTCAATCAAGATACTATGGCTGGGATGGTAAAACTCGTAAAAAACATACTTAGATGTACATTAATTGTTGAAAGTGTTGGTGCTGTTTTATTATCTATTCATTTTATAGGTGATTTTGGTTTTATAAGAGGTATAGCTATGGGATGTTTTCATTCTATATCTGCTTTTTGTAATGCAGGCTTTGACGTTATTGGACCAACAAGCCTTGCACCATATGTTTCAGATGTTTATATTAATGTTATAATAATGAGTCTTATAGTAATAGGTGGCTTAGGTTTTACTGTTTGGCTTGATATTGTAAAAGTTATTAAGCTGAAAAGAAAAAATAAATTGAAATTTAAATCAGCAATATCAAAATTATCACTTCATAGTAAGGTGGTACTTATATTTACACCTATTCTTATATTAGGTGGAGCAATTTTTGTTTTTATATTTGAATATGGAAATCCTGAAACTTTAGGAAATCTTGGTATGACAGGTAAAATAACAGCATCATTTATGCAATCTGTTACATTAAGAACGGCTGGTTTTTATTCTATATCTCAGTCTGGTATGAATTATGCAACAAAATTTTTAAGTATACTTCTTATGTTTATAGGGGGTTCTCCAGCAGGTACAGCAGGTGGTATTAAAACTACAACAATGGCTATACTTATTATAACTGTTATATCTGTGGCAAGAGGAAGTATAACAACTAATATTTGGGGCAGAAAAATTCCTTTTGGTTTAATACAAAAAGCACTTTCAGTATTTCTTATAAGTTTAACAGCTGTTATAGGTGTTACAATGTTACTTACAATAACAGAAAAGGGTATGGCTATTGAATATGAATTTATAGACTTACTTTTTGAAACAGCTTCTGCTCTTGGTACTGTTGGTATAACAACAGGGATTACTCCATATTTATCAATAGCAGGAAAACTTATAATATCTATTGCAATGTTTATGGGAAGAATAGGGCCTATATCCATAATTATAGGTCTTGCAAGAAAACAAAATAGTTATGTTGAACATGTTCAATATCCAGAAGAAAGTGTTATGGTAGGTTAATTTTTTGGAGGATACTTATGAAATTAAATAATCAATTTATAGTTTTGGGACTTGGTAGATTTGGTATGAGTGTTGCAAAAACACTTGCAGAAAATGGTTGTGAAGTACTTGCTGTTGATAACAATCCGGAAACAGTACAAAATGCACTTGAGTTTGTAACTCATGCTGTAAAAGCAGATGTTACTGATGAGATAGCTTTAAAATCTCTTGGTATAGGAAATTTTGATGTTGCTGTAATAGCTATTGGAAGTAGTCTTGAAGCTAGTATCATGTCTACTTTAATAGCTAAAGAAGCTGGTGTTAAATATGTCGTTACAAAAGCTACTGATGCACGTTCTAAAAAAGTACTTAAAAAAATAGGTGCTGATAGAGTTATATTTCCAGAAAGAGAAATGGGTGTAAGAGTAGCAAACAGTCTTCTTTATGGAAACTTCTTTGAATTTATAGAGCTTTCTGATGAATTTGGTATAGCAGAAGTTCCGCCTATTAAAGAATGGATAGGTAAAACTATTGCAGGCTGTGAGGTTCGTGCAAAATATGGACTTAATATTGTTGCTATAAAACATAATGAGAAAGTAGATGTAACACCTTCAGCAACATATGTATTTAAAGAAGATGATATAGTAATTGTTCTTGGAGAAAATAGAGTAATACAAGATTTTATGGAAAGTATAAGGTGATTTTTTGATAGAAAGCAGACAGAATAAAATAGTAAAAAAAATAGAATCTCTTAAAAATAAAAAAGATAGAGATAAAACAGGTCTTTTTATTGTAGAAGGAGAAAGATTTGTTGATGAAATACCAAGTAGTCATTTTATTGATATGTTTGCTGTTTCTGAAACTTATGAAAAAAGTCATGATATATCTGAGATTCAGAAAAAGGGAAATGTTTTTGTATTAAGTGATAGTATATTTAAGCTTTGTTGTGATACTGAAAATCCACAAGGTATACTTGCAGTTTGTAAAAAACAAAATAAAGACCCTAAAGAAATAATTCCTAATAATGAAAAAAATGGATTTTATATAATAGCTGAGGAATTAAATGACCCTGGAAATCTTGGTACAATAATAAGAACAGCTGATGCAGCAGGAGCTTGTGGTATTTTTCTTACAAAAGGTAGTGTTGACCTATATAATCCTAAGGTTCTTCGTTCAACTATGGGTGCAATATTTCATGTTGATATTTATCAAAATTGTGAATTGGAAAGTACAGTTGAACTTTTAAAGAATAATGATATATCTATATATGCAGCACATCTTAAAGGTGAAAAATATCCATATGATTTAGATTTAAAAAAAGGTACTGCATTTATGATAGGCAATGAAGCAAGAGGACTTTCACAAAAAGCAGTAAGTTTGTGTGATGAACTTACAAAGCTTCCTATTTTAGGACAAGCTGAGTCTTTGAATGCTTCTATGGCGGCAGGAATACTTATGTATGAAGTTGTACGACAAAGAATAATATAATTTTTTATTATTTTTCTTGACTTAATTATAAATAGGCTATAATATATATTTGTAATAAATTTAATAAAACTTGACTGCATGACTGGCGGAAGTAGATTAACTACATGGGAGTGCAGTGTTTTAAAGCCGACCGCCTGGGCAATTTGTTTTTTTGACATAATTTTGCTCAGGTGGTCTTTGTTTTTTTAAAGGAGGAAAAAAAGTGAAACGTGCATTAATTAGTGTATCAGACAAAACAGGTATTATTGATTTTGCAAAAGAGCTTACAAACTTAGGTTATGAAATAATTTCAACAGGTGGAACTCATAAAGCTCTTGAAGATGCAGGTTTGAAAGTTATAGGTATTTCAGATGTTACAGGTTTTCCAGAATGTCTTGATGGTAGAGTAAAAACTTTACACCCTTCAATTCATGCAGGTGTTCTTGCTATAAGAGGAAATGAAGAGCATATGAAACAGCTTGCAGAACTTGGTATAGATACTATTGATATGGTTGTTGTAAATCTTTATCCTTTTAAACAGACTATATTAAAACCAAATGTTACAAGAGAAGAAGCTATTGAAAATATTGACATTGGTGGTCCAACAATGATTAGAGCAGCAGCAAAAAATTATCAAGATGTTGCTGTTGTTATTGACCCTAAGGACTACGATAAAATTATAGCTGAAATAAAAGAAACAGGAGATATTTCCGTTGATACAAAATTCTATCTTTCAGCAAAAGTATTTATGCACACATCACACTATGACAGCCTTATAGCTGAATATATGAAAAAGGTAGCAGGAATTGAACAGTTTCCAGATACAATAAGTCTTACATATGAAAAAGTTCAGGAAATGCGTTATGGTGAAAATCCTCATCAGAAAGCTGCTTTTTATAAAGAAGTTGGAGCAGGTGAAGGTATGCTTACAAGTGCTGTACAGCTTCATGGTAAAGAACTTTCATTTAATAATATAAACGATACAAACGGTGCTTTAGAACTTCTTAAAGAATATACAGAGCCTACAATAGTTGCTTGTAAACATTCAAATCCTTGTGGTGTTGCAAGTGCAGAAACTATTCATGAAGCATATGTAAAAGCATATAATTCAGACCCAGTATCTATTTTTGGTGGAATTATAGTTGCTAATAGAGAAATTGATAAAGCAACAGCTGAAGAAATTAATAAAATATTTGTTGAAATAGTTCTTGCTCCTTCATTTGAAAAAGAAGCTCTTGAAATTCTTGAACAGAAAAAGAATATTCGTCTTTTAACTCTTGAAGGAATTGATAAAAAACAGCCAAAAGGTTCAATTGATATTAAAAAAGTATCAGGTGGTATTCTTATTCAGGATATTGATAATGAGCTTCTTAATGAAGATGAACTTAAAGTTGTTACAAAAAGAAAACCAACAGAAAAAGAAATGGAAGACCTTCTTTTTGCTTGGAAAATGGTTAAATATACAAAATCAAATGGTATAGCAATAGGTAAGGATAAACAGTCTGTTGGTATTGGACCTGGACAGGTAAATAGAATTTGGGCTTGTAAACAGGCTATTGAACATGGTATAGACCATCTTGGAGCAGATACAGTAAAAGGTGCTGCACTTGCTTCTGATGCTTTCTTCCCATTCCCAGATTGTGTTGAGGAATGTGCAAAAGCTGGTATTACAGCTATAATTCAGCCAGGTGGCTCAATAAAAGACCAAGCTTCTATAGACGCATGTGATGAAGCTGGAATTGCAATGGTATTTACAGGAATGCGTCATTTTAGACACTAATTAATTCATTATTAACTTTTTAAAATAAATAACTTTAATTGTAATATGTATGTACACTTTGACTCCCCAAAAAGGGGAGTCTTTTTTAGTATTTATATCTGTTAATATCATCTGTTGTAATTCCTTTATGCAAAGATATATTTATTGAGTTTCCTATTATATTTGCAAGTCTATCTATAACAGCATCAACTTCTTTTGGTGTAACAAACATATTTCCGGCATATGGTGTAAGTATTTCAGTTATAAGCTGATATTTTTCATCTGAATCAAGACTTTCAAGCATTTTATAAATTTCTGTTCCTTTTTTTGCAGAGGCTATCATATCATCTAATATTCTGTCTAATGTATCGTTTACAAGAGTTGCTGCATCAACAACAGTAGGTACACCTATACCTATTACAGGAATTCCTAAAGTTTCAGTATTAAGAGCCATTCTTTTATTACCAACACCAGCTCCAGGGGTTATACCTATATCGGACATTTGTATAGTTGCATTTATTCTTGAAAATTTTCTTGCTGCAAGTGCATCAATTGCTATTATTAAATCAGGTTTTATTTGGTCTGTAATACCTTTTATTATATCTCCGGTTTCTATACCAGTAATACCCATTACACCAGGTGAAATGGCACATACTGTACTTACAGCACCATCTATATCTTTTGATATTGTATCCATAATATGACGTGTTACAAGTATTTTTGAAATTGTTTTAGGTCCTAAAGCATCTGGTGTAACATATCTATTTCCTAAGCCTACTATAAGGGTATTTGAAGAATTTATTTTATTTATATCCATAAGCTTTTTTATACATAAAGAAGTTTTTTCTATTATATATTCATGAGCTTCAATATCATTTTCACGCATTTTTTCACATTCTATAGTTATATAATTTCCTATTGGTTTTCCTAATGTTTTACTACCATCTTCATTTAATATTTCTACATGGGTTATTATACAGTTATTTTCATTTTCTGTATTTATTTTTACACCATCTATTTCTTCGTCACTAATTGTTTCTCTGGCTTCTATTGCTAAGTCTGTTCGTATTCCTGAATATATATTTATATCATGTAAATCCTTTTTCATAGTATTCCTCCAAAAAATGTATAGTATATTATAAAAATAGCTTATTTTTAAATTTATTTTATACATAATTTTTTTAATATATTCATTGACTTATTTGGCTCTATGAAGTAAAATATATTATGTTGGTTTAACCACAGGGCATTTAAGCCCAACCGTGTCGAAGAATGGTGGTTAATATTTTTTAAAAGCGATATTCCCCAATATCTATTTAAAAAAACAAAAAAGTAAATTAAAAAAACAATTTTTAGGAGGAACACTAACGTGGCAAATATTAAATCTGCAAAAAAAAGAATTAAAGTCATCAGCAAAAAGACATTAAGAAATAGAATGATTAAATCTCAGACAAAAACAGCTATCAAAAAAGTTGTTGTAGCTGTTAATGCTGGAAACAAAGAAGAAGCAGCAGCAGCATTAGTTGGTGCAATTTCAGCTATCGATAGAGCATACACAAAAGGAATTTTCCACAAAAACGCTGCAGCTAGAAAGAAATCAACTCTTGCTAGACTTGTAAACGGAATGAATGCTTAATTAAAAAATTTGCAGACTTATGGTTTTACCATGAGTCTGTTTTTTTATTTTCAAACTTTATTGTGAAGGAGAAATATATCTATGACAAAAACAAATGCTATGAGAATGCTTGATACAGAAGGAATTAGTTATAGTATAAAAGAATATGATTATGATGAAAACAATCTTTCAGGTAGTCATGCAGCCGAAGAAATAGGTATGAACCCTGAACAGGTATTTAAAACACTTGTTACAAGAGGTGATAAAAACGGTATAAATGTTTTTTGTGTCCCTGTTGATGCCGAGCTTGACCTTAAAAAGGCTGCACAGGTTTCAGGAAATAAAAAAATTGAAATGATACACGTAAAAGAAATTCTTGGACTTACAGGATATATAAGAGGTGGTTGTTCACCTATTGGAATGAAAAAGAAGTATCCTACATATATAGATGAAACAGCTATACTATTTGATGAAATAGCTGTTAGTGCTGGTATAAGAGGACAGCAGATAATAATAAATCCGGAAAAGCTTATAGAATTTGTTTCTGCAAAAGAGGTTGAAATTACAAAATGATATATACACAGTTAACTAAAAAGGCTATGAATATTGCTTATAATGCCTATAAAGATTTATATGATAAGGGTGGTGTACCATATATAATACACCCATTTTGTGTTGCTGAAAAAATGAAAGATGAAAAAACAACAGTTGCAGCACTTTTACATGATGTTGTTGAAGATACAAACTTAACATTTGATGATTTAAGAAAAGAGGGTATAACTGAAGATATAATTGAGGCACTTATATTACTTACTCATAATAGTAATGAGGATTATATGGAATATATTTATAAAATAAAAAATAATCCTATTGCGTGTGCTGTAAAAAAAGAAGATATTATTCATAATAGCGATATTACACGACTTAATAATATAACTGAAAAAGATATTAAAAGAATAGAAAAATATAAGATTGCTCTTGAATTTCTTACAAAATAATAAAAACCGGATTAATAATCCGGTTTCTATTATTTTAATGCTCTTTTTCTATTCATATTGTATTTTTTTTGTCTGTTTTTACGTCTATTTATTAATTTTAAACGTTCTTTATTTTTACGTCTTAAAGTGAAAATTATAAATATAATTAATATTATAATCAATACTATTTTTAACACATTAAATATAGTTTCTTTCAATTTCTCTTTATATTGTGCATCAAGTTCCGCTTCTGGTATTGCAGTAATTGTTTTTGTTGCAGTAAGTTGTGAAGAACCTACTAAAGTATCACCATTATATACATCTATTGTACCAACAGAATCACCTTCATTGATTGTAGGAACAAGGTTTTCTTGTTTTATGTTTATTTTTTGTGTATACTCCGGTGCAGTTTCAGATTTTTTTATTGTTGTATAAACATTATCTTTAGCAGTTATATCAAGTGTACCTAAATCAATAGTATCTTTTTTATATGTTTGAGTTATGTTTTCACTTGTTTTAAATCCATCAGCAGAAAATGCAGTTAATGTTTCGTAATTTTCAAAACCATAATCAAAAAGTGTTGTAGTATCAACATAAGTGTTTGCACCTGTATCCTTTAAAACAACAGCTATAAGCTCTGTATTTCCTCTTTTTGCATAAGTTACTAATGTATTAAGAGCTTGGTTTGTAAAGCCTGTTTTACCACCTTCACAGCCGTCATAAACATATATTGAAGGAGGTTTTATCATTTGATGCTGTGCATATAAATATCTTGTTTCAGGCTGTTTATTAGTTGGAGGTATTTCATACTTTAATGTAGATATTATTTCTTTAAATTTATCATATTTTAATACTTCCTGAGCTATAAGAGCCATATCATAAGCTGATGTATAGTGATTATCATCATGAAGACCATTAGGGTTTACAAAATTTGTATTTTTACAGCCAAGCTCTTTTGCTTTATCATTCATCATTTTAGCAAAGCCTTCTTTTGAACCACCAATATGTTCAGCAACACCTAAAGATGCTTCATTTGCAGATTGTAAAAGTATAGCATAAAGACATTGTTCAAGAGTTATTTGTTCTCCAACATCAAGAGCTATATGGCTACTGTTTCGTTCTATACCAAAAATAGCATCCTCTGAGAATGTAACAGTTTCATCAAGATTTCCATATTCAAATGCTAAAAGTACTGTCATAAGTTTTGTGATACTTGCAGGATAAAGCTGTTCGTGCATATTTTTTTCATAAAGTATTTCGCCTGTTGCGGCATCCATAAGTATTGCACTTTCAGCTATAATATTAAGAGATGTATTTTTATCAATGAGTGATGTTTTTTCTTCTGAAGTTTCAATAGACGACAAATTGGTATTTTTTTCTGCATAAACTGTGGAAATATTAGCAGAAAAAATATATAATAAAATGAAAAGTTTTAAAAAAGCTGTTCTCATTTTTTTCTCCTTACAAATATATTTTAAATAATTTAATACAATTATTTATTATATCAGATTTTCTCAAAAATAGAAACTTTTTTATGAGTGGAA
Organism: Tyzzerella sp.; assembly: GCA_019415525.1. GTDB lineage: Bacteria > Bacillota > Clostridia > Lachnospirales > Anaerotignaceae > Fimicola. Next base: position 133,465 of record DXZA01000002.1, read on the forward strand.
GTGATTAAAATTTGAAATTTAATATTTTTAATAAAAATAATATTAAAATTATATATATGTGTATAATAATACTATTTTCGGGAATATGGTATAAAGGTTATATACAGAAAAATTTTGGAGCGGTTTTGTTTAATAATGATAATCAATTTGTTGAACAATTAAATTCTAACTATAAAAGTAATATTTATGTTGAAATAAGTGGTAGTGTACACAATCCTAATGTATACAGTATGAGTAATTATGATACACTACAAGAGCTTATAAATAAAGCTGGCGGGCTTTTAGAAAATGTTAATGTTCCATATGAATATCTAAAAATGCCATTATTTGATGGACAGAATTTTATAATTGAGAATTCCGGAGAAATATGTATAATTTATAGTGAGGCGATACAAGAAAGAAATGTGCCAAATGATACTGAAACATCAGAAGATGTTATACTTCAAAATGGTATAAATATTAATACTGCCACAAAAGAGGAACTTATGGTTCTTCCAAGTATAGGAGAAGCTTTATCGGATAGAATTATTGAGTATAGAGAAAGTAGTGGTGGATTTAAAAATATTGAAGAAATAAAAAATGTTTATGGGATAGGTGATAAAACTTTTGAAAAGATAAAAGATTTTATCACTATAGAATAATTGGGAGGTAAAAATGGCTTATAAAATTTTAGTTGTAGATGATGAAAAGCTTATTGTAAAAGGCATAAAGTTTTCTCTTGAACAAGATGGAATGGAGGTAACTTCTGCCTATGATGGAGAGGAAGCTCTAAATCTTATAAAGACAGGAGATTTTGACCTTGTTGTTTTAGATGTTATGCTTCCGAAAATGGATGGACTTGATGTCTGTCAGCAAACAAGAGAATTTTCACAAGTACCTATAATAATGGTTACGGCAAAAGGCGAAGATATGGATAAAATTATGGGTCTTGAGTATGGTGCAGATGATTATATAACAAAGCCTTTTAATATATTGGAGCTTAAAGCAAGAATAAAGGCTATACTTAGAAGAAGTGTAAAAAAATCAGTTCCTGTAAAAGAGACAGCAAAAACTCTTAAAATAAGAGGTCTTGAACTTGAATATGAAAGCAGACGTGTATTTATAGATGGTAAAGAAACTAATCTTACAGCAAAGGAATTTGACCTTCTTGAACTTTTTATGGAAAATCCAGGAAAGGTATATAGTAGAGAAAATCTTCTTGATACTGTTTGGGGTTATGATTACCCTGGAGATGTAAGAACTGTTGACGTTCATGTAAGAAGACTTAGAGAAAAAATTGAAGAAAAACCAAGTGAGCCAAAGTATATATTCACAAAATGGGGAGTTGGTTACTATTTTAACTAAAGGTAAAAAACCGTTTAAAAGTCTTAGATGGACTCTTCTTGCAACATATATATTTATAGGATTTGTACCTCTTTTATTTTTTACAAGTACAATATTTAGAACTATGGATAAATATTATATAGAAGAGCGAAAAAAAGAAATGCTTAGTCAAGCAAATGTAATATCAGGTCATATAACAGTTATGAATTATCTTTTTGATGAAAGTAAAAAAGAACTTTTTGACTATGATATTCAAGAAACAAGTCGTCAAGGTGGATACAGAATAGTAGTTCTTGACTCAAAAGGAATAGTTGTAAATGACTCTAATAAAACTATTGTAGGTAAGACTATTGTACTTCCTGAAGTTATAGAAGCTCTTGATAATAAAGATATTGCAAGAGAACAAGCAGGAGAGGTTATATATGCAGCAGTTACAATAGTTGATGATAATTCAAAACAAATTGGAGCAGTACTTATATCTGATTCAGCAGCAGATATATTTGATACAATAGGAGATATTCAAAAGCAAGTTGTAATACTTCTTTGTGGTGTTGTTATAATATCAGGAATTATAATGTTTTTTATGTCACAAATAACAACAGAGCCTCTAAAAAATATGCTTGCTGTAATTAAAAAAATGTCGGAAGGACATCTTGACCAAAGAGTAATAGTAAATAAAAGAAGTCATAACGAAATATCTGACCTTGCAGAGGCTTGTAATAATATGGCAGACAAACTTGAACAGGTTGAAAGTACAAGACAAACTTTTGTTTCAAATGTATCTCATGAGCTTAAAACTCCTTTAAGTTCTATAAAAGTTTTAAGTGAGTCAATACTTTTACAAGAGGAAGTTCCTAAGGAAATGTATGTAGAATTTCTCCAAGATATTAATTCTGAAGTAGATAGAATGACAGAGATAATAAATGATTTACTTACACTTGTTAAACTTGACCAAAGAGAAATTCCTATAAAATATGAATCAACAGATATGGTTAAACTTTGTAAAGAGATTGTAAAAAGACTTTCGCCTCTTGCTTTGGCAAAAGACATTTATCTTGAGCTTATAGCAGAAAAAGAAGTTATTGCAGAGGTTGATGTAACAAAATTTACTCTTGCAATATCTAATCTTATTGAGAATGGTATAAAATATACAGATAATGGAGGTACGGTAACTGTATATGTAGACTGTGACCATCAAAATGCATTTTTTAAGGTTACAGATACAGGAATAGGGATTGCTGAAGAAGAACTTGGAAAAATATTTAATAGATTTTATCGTGTTGATAAAACTCGTGATAGAGAAACAGGAGGAACAGGATTGGGACTTTCTATAACTCATTCTACAGTTCTTATGCATAACGGCAGTATAAAGGTTACAAGTAAAGAAAATGAAGGAACTACATTTGTTGTAAGAATTCCTTTAAGACATAATGTAAAAACAACAGAAGCTGTATAAAAGTCAGGGGGTGTTTTCCATTGACAAAAAAATTATTGAGAAATATCATAATAAGTATTTTTATATTATTATTATTTATAGGTTGTTTTTTAGGTATACGTTATATAACTAATAAAGATGATATGATAGATGTTGGTATAGATATATATTTCAAAGAAATAACAACATCTTTTATGAAAAGTGAACGTCATGAAATAAAAGGTGAAACTAACGAAGACATAGTTAATTCTGTTTTGGAAGAATTAAAATTAGGACCAAGAGATGAAGCATTAGTTGGTATAATACCAGAAGATATTGAATTTAAAAATATAAATATTGATAAAAATGTTGTAACTGTTGATGTTTCGTCTGAATATAGCCAGTTATCATCTGGTGAGGAATTGATGGTGAGAGCGGCAATAGTAAATACTTTAACAGGTCTTGATTTTATAGATTATGTTAAGATAACAGTAGAAGGTTTTGAAATAAGAAATTCTCAAGGTGAGCCTATAGGTCTTATGAGTTCTGAAAGTTATATAACTACTCCAATTATATCTCCAGAGCCTAAAAATTATAGAACGGTAAAATTATATTTTGCAAACAAAGATGCTACAGCATTTAATATTGAAGAAAGAGAGATTGAAGTAAATCCAAATGAACCTCTTGAAAAATATATAATAGAAGAGCTTATAAAAGGGCCTCAGGAAGAAGGAAATTATTCTACTGTTCCATCTGAAACAAAGCTTAGAAGTATAAAAACAGAAACAACAGATGGTATATGCTATGTAGACCTTAGTAGCGATTTTGTAACGAAACATACAGGTGGTTCTACAGGTGAGTGGTTTACAATATATTCTATTGTTAATTCTCTTACAGAACTTGAAAACATTAAAAAGGTACAGTTTCTTATAGAAGGGGAAAAACAACAGAATTTTAAAGGACATATTGATTTTAGTACATTATTTGAAGCAGATTTAACATATGGTGATTGATTATGAAAAGACCTGTAATTTATGCTGCGATTTATTATATATTAGGACTTTTGGCAGGACACTATCTGAATGAAAAATCAGGTATTGTCCTGTTTTTTCTTCTTGTATTAATATCTGAAGCAGTGCTTATGAAATTTAATAAATTGAAGATGTTTTTTATATTTACTATTATAACTGTAATAGGATTTTCCTTTGCAACATATGATAAAAAGCCTATATCATTAACATGTGAAGAATTTTGTGAAAATGAAACAGAAGTATATATTGAAGGTGTTGTTAAAAGTATTTATGTATCAGAAAATGGTTATACAATTATTGAATTAAATACAGATAAAGTATATGATGATAAAACCATAGATGAGAGTTCTATGGATATAACTGTTGTATATGATAGAATTACAAATATAACTCACGGAATGAGAATAAATGTATATGGAATTCTTGAAAAAGGTGAAAATTCTAATTTTTCCGGTATGTTTTCTGAAATCAATTATATGTATTATACAGGAATAGAGTATAAAGTATATGCTGAAACGTTAGAGATTATATCTTATGATGTTATAAAGAATTTTAATTACTACATAGTTGAGTTTAGAGAGCTTATAAATAATAAAATAGATAATATACTTCCATTAAGGGAAGGTGGAATTTTAAAAGCTATGATTACCGGAGAAAAGAATTATATTGATGATTATTATTCTGATATTTTTCAAAAAGCTGGTATAAGTCATATATTGGCTGTTTCTGGTTTACATATGTCAGTTGTTTCTGGATTTATATATTTTATTTTTTATAAAATTATGAAGTTAAGAAAAAGAATAGCTTCTGTTATAACAATACCCTTTGTAATATTATTTGCTTTTTTCTGTGGCTGTACTCCGTCAGTTGTTCGTGCTTGTATTATGACGGTTATAATACTTTTTGGTAATATAATAAGAGAAGAAAGTGATTTACTTAATTCTGTTGGAATAGCTGCTTTAATTATACTTTTTGTGTCACCTGAAAGTTTATATAGTATTGGATTTCAACTATCATTTTTAGCAATAACAGGGGTAGGGGCAGGAATAGAACTTTCTGATAAATTTGATAATATGAATAAAATACTTAAATCAGTTTTATTTGTATCAATGGGTGCTTATGTTATGACCGTACCTTTATGTATGTATTATTTTTATGGTGTTTCTGTTGTAGGTATAATATTAAATATTATAATTATACCTGTAGCAGGATTTATTGTTATATTAGGAATGATAGGGGTAGCATTATCATTTATAAACTTATCAGTTGGTATATTTTTTAGTGGTTCTGTATTTGTACTTATAAATTTTACAGAAAAAATTGCAGCATTAACAGAAAAATCAAAGTATATGTATATTGAAACAGGTAGCATAGATATTATTTCAGTATTATTATTTTATACAGCAATAATAATGGCATATATGTTTATAAAAACAAAATATTTTAAATATATAGCTATAATATTTTCAATACTATTTTGTATTTCAGTTAATATGGATTATATTTTAAAGAGAAATACTGTTACTTTTCTTAATGTAGGAGAAGGTAATTCTGCTGTATATAATACATATGATGGTTTTACTGCTGTTATAGATGGCGGTGGGCATTTTATGGATTTTGGAAGTAATACAGCTATTAATAATATTATTCCATATCTTGAATATAAGGGTATTGAAAAAGTTGATGTTCTTTTTATATCTAATACATTAGAGAAAAATTGTAAAGGGGCAATAGAACTTATAGAAAATTTTGATGTAAGTGCTGTTGTTATGTCAGATTATAATTTTGCAAAAACAGGAATATATACAAGACTTATTGAAAGTATAAATGAAAGAAATATACCATTATATAAGATGGCATCAGGAGATGTTATAAATATAAATGATGATATAAATTTTGAAGTTTTATATCCTATTTCTGAAAATCATATTTATGATGGCAACGAAGGACATGGTTCTATTGTAGTTAAACTTAATGATAGAGAAAATAGTATACTTTTCACAGGAGATATAAATTATCAAGACGAAAATATAATTTCAGATAATATAAAAGCTAATATTGTTAAAATACAAAATAATGGTAATGATGGTTCATTTAATGAAAATTTTATAAAAAATGTAGGTGCTGAATATGCTATTTCATCTTCAAAAGATGATATTTTAAGTAAGATTAAAAATATACTTGATAAATATGAAATAAAATATTATAATACATCAGTTAATGAAGATATAACGATATATTTATATAAAAATTATTATAAAATAATACCTGCAATTGAAACGGAGTAATCAAATGAAAGAGATACAGAAACAGATAAAATCCAATGATATAAAAAAATGCTATCTTTTCTATGGAACAGAAAATTTCTTAAAAAAGGCATATGAAGAAAGATTAAAAAAAGCAATTATTGACCCTGCTTTTGAAATGATGAATTATATGTGTATTGAAGATAAAAGTGTAAGTTTTGAAAAAATATCGGATTTTTGTGAAACAATGCCTTTTTTTAGTGATAAGAAATTACTTATAGTAAGAAATAGCGGATATTTTAAAGGTAGCAAAAAATCAGATGATGAAGAATATAATGAAAAAAATGAAAATTCTGATGTTAATGCTCTTGAAGAATATATAAAAAATCTTCCTGATACTGTATGTGTTATATTTTCAGAAGATGAAATTGATAAGCGAAAGAAAATATATAAAACTTTTTCAAAAATAGGGTATATATGTGAGTTTAAAACACCAGAGGAAAAGGAAATTGTTGATTGGATAATAAAAAGTTTGAAAAAATATAAAATATTAATATCAAGAGCTACTGCTTCTTATCTTATTAGAAGTGCAGGTGGAGAGCTTGAAAATCTTTCAAGAGAGCTTGAAAAGCTTGAGTCATATAAAAAAGAAAATGAAGAAGTAACAGTTAAAGATATTGATGATATATGTACAAAATCACTTGAAACAAAAATATTTGACCTTGTTGGTGCAATAGGTAGGAGAAAACCTGAAAAAGCTCTTACTATATATAAAAATCTTATTATGATGAAAGAATATCCATCAATGATACTTTATATGGTTGTACGTCAGTTTAGACTCATATTACAGTGTATGATACTTTCAAATGCAGGTGAAGATATGAAAAGTATAAGTACAATGGTAGGTATAAGAGACTTTGTTGTTCGTGAGTGTCTTGCACAATCAAAAAATTTTACTGCAAAAGGTCTTAAAAAAGCTCTTGAGGAATGTATAGAAATTGATATGAGTATAAAAACAGGACTTATTGATGCAGAAATAGCAGTCGAAACATTAATACTTAAATATAGTATATAAAAATAAGCATCTGTATAAAAACAGGTGCTTATTTCTTTTTCTTTTTAGATTTTGCCTTTTTTATATATATTGAGTCATATACTTGATTTCTACCTAATTTATAGGCTTTTTTTATTAATTTTTCTTCTTCGCAAGTCAATTCTCTACCAAGGTCTTTTGTAAAGTGTTCAATAAGAGCCTTAGTATTTATTATACGTTTATCAGATTTTTTACGTACTAAATCCATTATATTAAAGGTATCAAAATAAATTTTATTAGGTTTTACAATTTTAAATATTTTTGCAGTATAATCAGCATCGTTTAATGCATCATGGAATTTATTTTCTATTTCTATATTAAGCTCTGTAACTGCATTTTTAAGACCTATTGTTTTTCCAGCTTCATAATTTAAGTGTTTAGTTGCATATGCTTGTACATTAATATATTTATTTGTTATAAGTTCAGTATCTATATTATGTACAAGTATATTTCTATAAAGTGATTTTATATCATCAACACCCCAAGTGCATAAAACGCTATCTTCATTACCTATAAATTTTAAAAAAGCATTAAAAGCTTCTGTAAAAGAGCATTTATTTTCCAAATCTTTCTCTGTAATCCCTGTTATTTTTTCAACATATGGATGAATTCTTTTATAAAATTCAGGTTTTATCATATAATTAAATTTTTCTATAAATTCAAAATTATTATTTAACTTTACTGCACCTATTTGTATTATTTCAAAAGGACATTCTGGATTTAATTCATAGGATTTTCCAGTTTTAAAACTAAAGGGCTGATTAAATTCTAAATCAAGAACTATGTAATTCATAATAGCCTCCAATATTTACTTTTTTACGGTATTAGTATATCATATTTTTATAGAAATAAAAATATTTTTAAAAAGAGGTGTAAGAAATGCGTATTGAATTTACAGATGAGCATAAGAAAAAAGGTATTAATGTATTTGAGATAGAAGAGGACGAGCTTATACTTGAAGGTGAGTATATTGAAGGTGAGGGTAAAAACTATGTTATTACAGGTATTGCCACAATAGAAGGTGAAAGATACCATGAATTTCAGATTGAATTTGAGCTTGTAGAAGAGCCTTCTTCTTTAAATGCAGAAGACATTATGGAAACAGAATGGGAATGGTACGATTATCTTTGCTAATAATAAAAAACCTCCAATATTGGAGGTTTTTTATTATTTTAAAAATTTATTATTTAAAATATCATTTTCCCTAATTATATGACCTGTTGAAGGTATAGATGATGTTTTATAATATGTTTTATCATCACATTCAAAATTATTAGCGTTTGTAGCAAATGAAATTTTGCTGTTTTTCTTTAATGTATAAACTTGAATACCTGTTGCACCTTTTGTTGTAGATTCTGGTATAAGAGCTGTATTTATTATTGATGCTCTGTCTTTATCTCTTAATATAAATATATCCCTTTCTTCATCAAATTTTTCCATATAAACAACAGGAGATTTTGAAGAATAAGCATTTATAAGTTTTTTACGATTTGTTTTTGTTGCATATGCTGAAAGAGGAATTCTACTAGCCTTTCCAGATTCATATACAAAAATCATAAATCCTGTATATTCATATATAGATACCATATAAAGTATTCTTTCATCTTCGTCTAAACCTAAAAGGTTGTTCAAATATTCCCCAAGAGTACTTGCTTTTCCATCAGGAATATCATTTGTTTTTAATTTATATACATTACATTTATTAGAGAAAAGTAAAAGTTCTGATTTATTTGTTGTTTCAGCTTCTTGAATTATTTCATCACCATCTTTAAGTTTCTGTTCACCAGATGAACGAAGTGAAACAAGAGATATTTTTTTGAAATAATTTTCTCTTGTAAGGAAAAGTCTAACACCATAGTCTTCTATAAAATCTTCTGTTGATATTGTTTTTATTTCATCTGCTTGTATAATTGATGAAACTCTGTCTTTTCCATATTTTTTAGCAACTCGTTTTAATTGCTGACATATTATATTTTTTATTTTATTTTCGCTTTTTAATGTATTTTCAAGGTCTATTATATCATCATTTAATGTATCAAGTTCTTGTATTCTTTTAAGTATATATTCTTTATTTATATTTCTAAGTTTTATTTCTGCAATATACTCAGCTTGAATTTCATCAATATTAAATCCTGTCATAAGATTAGGTACAACATCACTTTCAAGCTGTGTATTTCGTATTATTGAAATAGCCTTGTCTATATCCATAAGTATTTTTGAAAGACCTTCAAGAAGATGTTTTTTATCACTTTTCTTTTTAATATCAAAAGCAATTTGATTTCTTATAGAGTCCATTCTAAAAAGTACCCATTCTCTTAAAATAGCTTTTACACCTAAAGTCATAGGGTGACCTTTTATAAGAAGATTAAAGTTACAGCTAAAAGAGTCTTGTAAAGGTGTAAGAGAAAAAAGCTTTTGCATAAGTACATCAGGTTTTGTGCTTTTCTTTATATCTATTGCAATCTTAAGACCATTAAGGTCTGTTTCATCTCTTATATCTGTAATATCTCTTATTTTACCTGCTTTTATAAGCTGTATTATTTTATCAATAATAGATTCTATATTTGTTGTATATGGAATTTCATAAACTTCTATACAACTGTTTTTTGCATCATATCTATATTTTGAACGAATTTTAAAACTTCCTCGTCCTGTTTCATAAATATTTTTAATATCATTTTCAGAATATATTATTTCTCCACCAGTTGAAAAATCCGGTGCAAGAAGTGTTTTTGTTATATCACAATTTTCATTCTTTATGTATGCAATAGTTGTATCACATACTTCTTTTAAATTGAAACTACATATTGAACTTGCCATACCTACTGCAATACCTTGATTTGGATTTATAAGTATATTTGGAAATGTAGTAGGGAGTAATACAGGTTCTTTTTCTGAAGCATCAAAGTTATCTACAAATTCAACTGTATTTTTATCAATATCAGCAAATATTTCATTACATATCGGAGAAAGCTTTACTTCTGTATATCTTGCAGCAGCATATGCCATATCCCTTGAATATTGTTTACCAAAGTTTCCCTTTGAGTCAACAAAAGGGTGTAAGAGAGCTCCATTTCCTTCTGTAAGACGTACCATAGTTTCATATATGGCAGCATCACCATGTGGATTAAGTTTCATAGTATCTCCAACAACAGCAGATGATTTTTTTCTATCACCTGTAAGAAGTCCGGATTTATACATACTATAGAGTAATTTTCTGTGTGATGGTTTAAATCCATCAATTTCAGGAATTGCTCTTGATACTATTACACTCATAGCGTATGGCATGTAATTAAGCTCAAGAGTATCTGTAATTTTTTGTTCTATAATATTTATTGATTCAAAATCATCATCAATTCTTTTTTTAGCCATAGTTAAAACCTGCCTTCTATTAGCTTATATCACTTAAATCAATATATAAGTGACCATATTCTTCTATAAATTCTTTTCTACCTTTAAGATTTTCACCTAAAAGAAGTTCAAATTTTTCCTGTGTTTTTTCAACAGTATCAGGAGTAACAAGTATAAGACGACGTGTTTTAGGGTTCATTGTTGTTTCCCACATCATTTCCGGCTGATTTTCACCAAGTCCTTTTGAACGTTGTATTTTATACTTTCCTTTTATTTTTGATAAAATTTGTGTTTTTTCGTTATCAGAATATGCAAAAAATGTATTTTTACCTGCTGTAATTTCATAAAGAGGGGATTCAGCAATATATACTTTTTTCTCTTTTATAAGAGAAGGTACAAGGCGATAAAGCATTGTAAGTATAAGAGTTCTTATTTGGAAACCATCAACGTCAGCATCAGTACATATTATTACTTTGTCCCATTTAAGCTGTGTAATATCAAATGAATTAAGGTCTGAATTATGTTTTGATTTTATTTCTACACCACAGCCTAATACTTTTAAAAGGTCTGTTATAATGCTGTTTGCAAATATTTTATTATAATCAGCTTTAAGACAATTAAGTATTTTACCTCTAACAGGCATTATTGCTTGAAATTCTGCATTTCTACCTAATTTACAAGAGCCAAGAGCAGAGTCACCCTCAACAATATAAATTTCTCTTTTTGTAACATCTTTTGAACGACAATTTACAAATTTTTCAACTCTGTTATTTATATCTATATTTCCTGTGAGTTTCTTTCTTATACTTACTCTTGTTTTTTCTGCTGTTTCACGACTTCTTTTATTTGCAAGAACTTGGTTTGCTATTTTATCAGCTTCAATTTTATTTTCTATAAAATATACCTCTAACTGATGTTTGAAATAATCAGACATAGCATCTTGTATAAATTTATTTGTTATAGATTTTTTTGTCTGATTTTCATAGCTTGTCATTGTTGAAAATGAGTTTATTACAAGTATAAGACTATCTTCAATATCAGAGAATGTAATTTTCTTTTCATCTTTTTTATAAAGACCATTGTTTTTAATATATTTGTCTATTGCAAAAACAAATGCTGTTTTTACAGCTTTATCCGGAGAGCCACCATATTCAAGAAAACTTGAGTTATGATAATATTCAATAAGATTTGAGTCATTATTAAAACAAAAAGCAGTTTGGAATTTTAATTTGTACTCAGGTTTATCTTCTCTATCACGTCCGGAAGTTTCTGTTTCGTAATACTGTATATCTGTAAATCCTTTTTCATTATTTATTTCGGATATATAATCTTTTATACCGTTTTCATATACAAATATACTTGTTTCATCTGTATTTTCATCATAAAGTTCAAATGTAAGGCCAGCATTTACAATAGCTTGTTTTTTTAATATATCTTTAAAATATGAAGCTGGTATATCTATATCAGTAAAAACTTCTTTATCAGGACGCCATTTTATTTCTGTACCTGTTTCTTTTTGTTTAGTTTTAGTCTTTATAAGACCACCTATATTTTCACCTTTTTCAAAGTGAAGTTCATATTTATAACCATCACGAAATACAGTAACGTCCATATATTCAGATGAATACTGTGTTGCACAAGTACCAAGACCATTAAGACCAAGACTGAATTCATAGTTTTCACCACTATTGTTACTGTATTTACCACCGGCATAAAGCTCACAGAATACAAGCTCCCAGTTAAATCTTTTTTCTTTTTGATTATAGTCAACAGGAATTCCACGACCATAATCTTTTATTGAAATTGAATTATCTTTAAAAATTTTTATATCTATTTTATTTCCAAATCCTTCACGAGCCTCGTCTATTGAGTTGGAAAGTATTTCAAAAACTGAATGTTGACAGCCTTCTATGCTATCAGAACCAAATATTACAGATGGACGAAGACGTACTCTATCTGCACCTTTTAAAGATGTAATACTTTCGTTATTATATGAAGAATTTATGTTTTTTTCAGACATGAATAAACACCTACTTAATATATTTATAATTATAGCAAAAAAAAGGAAGCTATTTTTATATAGACCCCCTAATACAATCATTATATAAAAACAGACCGAACATCTGTTACCCTATGTATTTTATCAAATTAATTTTTTTATGTCAATGGATAGTAAATTAAAGAAATATAGCATATCTGTTATTTTACAGATATGCTATAAATTTTATAATTTCTTTTTAAATTTTTTCATATCTTCAACACATTTTATACTGTCAGAATTAAGCATAATATTTCCCATATCTTTTTCATCTGATGATATATAAATATTTTTTGCCTCTTCTGAAGAACTTAAAAGGTCATTTGCATTTTTATTATTATTCATTTTTATCACCTCAAAAATAGTATTTTCTTTTAAATAAAAAAAATACATTTTAGTAACAGTTTTTAAAATTTAACATATAGTATAGTAAAGAAAAGGACAAGGAGGTAAGATAATATGTCATGTGGATGTAATAATTGTGGTTGTAATAATAATTCAGACAACAGATTAAGAGAAGCTTATGAAGCTGGCTTTAGAGCTGGTAAAAAATGTGGATTTGAAGAAGGATATGCACAGGGTAGACAATCAGTTCAGAATGATGGTTGTGACAGTTGCAACAACTGTAATAACTGTGGCTGTGGTTGCAGATAATTTATTTTTTAAGGGGAGATGACTATGTCATTAATAAAAGTTGCATTAGATGACGGTCATGGAAATAATACTTCTGGAAAAAGGACTCCTTTATTTGAAGATGGAAGTTTTATGAGAGAAAATGAATTTAATGATTTTGTTGTTAATATTACAGGAAAAATTCTTGAGAAAAGAGGTATAAAAGTAATATACACATCACCGGAAAAAACAGACACTTCTCTTGCTACTAGAGTTAAAAGAGCAAATGACCAAAAAGCAGATATATTTGTTAGTGTTCATGCAAATGCTTTTGGTAGTGGGTGGAATGATACAAACGGTTTTGAAACATTTATACAGTCTTTTCAGGCTAAAAATGCGTTGAAACTAGCTGAGAATATTCAAAAAGAATGTGTAAAAGCAACAAAATTAAAAGATAGGGGAATAAAAACATCTGATGTTTTTTATGTCCTAAATGCTACTAAAATGCCATCTGTTCTTATTGAGTGTGGTTTTATGACTAATAGGAAAGAAGCAGAGCTTTTAAAAAGTATGTTATATAGATATACTTGCTCAAAAGCTATTGCAAAGGGAATTCTAAAATATTTTAATATGGAATTAGGAGATGGTTATTTGACTATTGAGGAAGCAAAAAAAATAATACAGGAAGCTTGTAAATTTGATGAAAACACAATGAGATACCTTGAGTTTTATAGATTTGCAGATAGTCTTATTATACGACTTGCAGAAGCTATAATATAAACAAAAAAAGAAGTTGTAAATTTTATTTACAACTTCTTTTTAATATTTTTATTATTCTTCTTCTGTTAAAAGATGAAGGTTATCTAAGTAATCACTTTCAAGAGCAAGTTTCTTTTCTGCTTCTGAAGTATATTTTTTAACAAGTGTTGTTGATTTCATAACAGCCTGAAGTGTTCCGGCACCTGCAACACAACCGCCTGGACAAGCCATACCTTCAAGAAGATATCCATCACGTTTACCTGCTTTTGCCATCATAAGCATTGTTTTACAGTTCTTTAATCCTTCTGCTGATTCAATAAGAACTTCTTTATCAGGATATTTTTTCTGTATACATTCTTTAACAGCATTTGCTACACCACCACTTACAGCAAATCCACGACCATTTGCTGTACCTTCGTTAAATGGTGTATCAGCAACTACATTAGGAAGGTCAATTCCTTTTGCTTCAAACATACCCATTACTTCTTCAAATGTTAATACAAAATCAACATCACTTCTTACACTCTTTCTGCTTGCTTCAAGCTTTTTAGCAGCACAAGGTCCGATGAATACAACTTTTGCATCTGGTTTCTGCTTTTTAATAAGACGTCCTGTAAGTACCATAGGAGTTAATGCCATTGAGATATATGACTTAAACTGTGGGAAAAGCTTTTTAGCCATTACTGACCAAGCAGGACAACAGCTTGTTGCCATAAATGGTTGTTCATTAGGTACTTTTTTAAGGAAGTCTTCTGCTTCTTCAACAGTACAAAGGTCAGCACCTATTGCAACTTCAACTACATCTGCAAATCCAAGTTCTTTTAATGCAGATTTAACTTTTTCAGGTGTAACAGTAGGTCCAAACTGTCCAACAAAAGCAGGAGCAATAGCAGCTATTACTTCTTTACCTGATTTCATTGCGTGAATTGTCTGGAAAATCTGTCCTTTATCTACAATTGCACCAAATGGACAGTTTACAAGACACATACCACAAGAAACACATTTATCATAATCGATTTCAGCTCTTCCGAGTTCATCTGATTTTATAGCGTCCATACCACAACTTAAAGCACAAGGTCTTTCAAGTTTATTAATTGCATGATAAGGACATACATCTATACATCTACCACATTTTATACATTTATCTTGGTCGATAAGAGATTTACCATTTACAATATGTATTGCATCTTTTGGACATACTTCAACACAAGGATGAGCAAGACAACCTTGACATGTTGAAGTTACTTCTATTTTCTTTTCAGGACATGCATTACAAGCAAATTTTATTATGTTTATAAGTGGGTCATCATAATATTTTTCAGCTATTGCACTTTCTTCAATTCCTGTACTAAGAGGAGCATGCTCGTCCATTTTTCTTAAAGGAAGACCTATTCCAAGACGAAGACGCTCTCCTATTATTGCTCTTTCTAAGAATATTGAATCACGATATTTTGCACGTTCTCCTGGAAGGATTTTATATGGTAATGCTTCTATTTTTTCAGCATAATTACCACCTTCATATGCAAGTCGTGCTATTTCAGTAAATACTTGTCTACGTATATCTGTTACAGAGTTATAAATTCCTCTCATACTTCCCATATTAATATCACCTCGTAAAAATTATATAAGAAAAAAAATAGTCAATCAATGGATATAAATTACAAAAGAAAAAATTATAATCATAAACAAAAATATAATATAATTATAAATTTTTTTATACATAGTGAAATGAAAGATGTTATTTTTTTAAACTGTATACTGTATTACAAAGACATATGTATTATTACAAAACCTATATTAAATAATATAGGTTTTGGTAACATAAAGTATTATACAAATTTTACAGATGAGGTACAGCATTTATAATCTGTATCAATATTATTTGCAATAAAGCTTACTTTGAAATTTCTTTCAGAACATAAAGAACCTTTTTTACCTTCTGGATTAAGGTCTTCAGGAAGAACAAACTTAATACATTTTATAACAATATCTTTACATGTTGCATAGTTATGTGCAGGAATTGTAAAAGCTTTCATACCTCTTTGATATTCGTTTCCTTTTGAGTCAACTTCAGTTAATATAACTGCAAGGGCAACTCGTGTTTTTGGACAAACATTTTTTAGGGTAACATCAATTTGTGCTATTCTACCAGCAGAATCAATATAAACATCACCCATATTAATAGCAATAAAATCTTGACAGCTTTCCATTTTTAAGTTTTTTGGAGTAGGGCAATTTTCAGGTTGTATAGTAGGATTACAGTTTACAAAAACTGATGGATTATCAAATGAAACAATGTTATTTTCAGTATCTGTATAGGTGCTGGAAGTACTTATTTCTTTTGAACCAGTTGTATTTGAAATATGTTTAATAAAAAATTCCAATAAAGCACCTTCATCTGCTGTTACACCAAGTTCTTCAATATTCCAAGTTATTTTATTAATATCTGACATTTTTACTTTACCTTTTGTAGGTTTAAGAATTTCTGTAATAATAAAATCTGAATTTATAGTTTCATTAATTGAAATATTTGTAGCACCTGTTTTAGATATATTTTCAGCAAGTTCTTTAAATAAATTTTCAAGTTCTGTTTGAAATGGTGTAATTGCAACATGTGTATTTGAAGGAGAAGATGCCCAAGAGTTTAATGTTAATTCATTAATTCCATCTCCTCCAGAAAGACCGATGCAATAAATAATTATTCCATTAGCTTTTGCTTGTTCTGTAATACTAATAGGTGAGTTGCCTAATGTTGTTTTTCCATCAGTAAACATTAATATAATTTTATTATTATTAGATAGAACATCAAAGTTTTCTATTGCTTTTTGAAATGCATCAGAATGATTTGTTAATCCTCCAGTAGTAAGTGTATCTATAGTTGCTTTTAAATTTAAAACCGAGTCTGAAAGTGGTGAATTTAAAGTGGCAGTATCAGAAAAACTTACAATACCAATACGGCTACCAGAATTTATAGTATTTGTTAAAGAGTTATTTGTAGCATTTTTTATAACATCAATAAATGCTTTTGCAGCAGTTTTAAGACTTTCAAAAGCAGGTCCTTGCATACTTCCAGATTTATCAAGTATAAGAATTATATCTGATGGATTTGAAATTATATTAGGAGAGGCAGAAAGACCTAAAGAAACTTTTAATGTTCCGTCACATAAAATTTGAAAATCACTAATTTTTTTATTTGATGCTGTTATACCCATGTTTTCCTCCGTAATATTTTTTTAGTATATAGTATGGAAAACAGGACAAATATGTTACTTTAATATAAAAAAAGGGGATTGCATATTATATGCAATCCCTAATATTAAAAGTTATATGGTTTTAATAGATTATTTGAAGTATCTGTTGTAAAGACCAGCAAATGCTTTACCATGTCTAGCTTCATCTCTAGCCATTTCGTGAACTGTGTCATGGATAGCGTCAAGGTTAGCAGCTTTTGCTCTCTTAGCAAGGTCAAATTTACCTTCTGTTGCACCGTTTTCAGCAGCAATACGAAGTTCAAGATTTTTCTTTGTAGAATCTGTGATAACTTCTCCTAATAATTCAGCGAATTTAGCAGCATGTTCTGCTTCTTCCCAAGCAGCTTTTTCATAGTATAAACCTACTTCTGGGTATCCTTCTCTATGAGCTACACGAGCCATAGCAAGGTACATACCAACTTCTGTACATTCACCTTCAAAGTTAGCTCTTAAGTCAGCCATAATATCTTCACTTGAACCCTGAGCAACACCTACAACGTGTTCTGCAGCCCATGTTAATTCTCCAGCCTGTTCTTTAAATTTATCAGCACCTACGCCACAAACTGGACATTTTTCTGGAGCAGCATCTCCCTCATGTACATAACCACAAACTGAACAAACAAATTTTTTCATAATTAATTTCCTCCTTAAATAATATATATTTGATAATTCAATAAAATTAAATTGTTGTTATCTGATAATGATTATAAATTAGAAAATGTTATTTGTCAATACCTTTTTGAAAAAATTTTACCTTTGAAATAAATGTTGAAAAAGGTTATAATTTAGGATAATAAATTTTAAAAAGGTAAGGAATGATATAATGTTACACTTTGAAAAAGGCAATACATATTATAGATTTGAGCTTCAAAAAATGCAACATGTTAATGATATAAATTCTTACATATATTTATTTTATCATAAAAAAAGTGGTGCTAAGGTAATATATGTGTTAAATGATGATAAAAACAGAGTGTTTTTTACAGCATTTAAGACACCACCTGAAAATCATAAAGGTACTGCTCATATAATGGAACATTCTGTTCTTTGTGGTTCTAAAAAGTATCCTGTTAAAGACCCTTTTAATGAGCTTGCAAAAGGCTCTCTTAATACATATTTAAATGCACTTACATATGCAGATAAAACTGTTTATCCAATAGGAAGTACAAATATATATGATTTTGAAAATCTTATGAATGTATATCTTGATGCAGTTTTTAATACTCTTATATACGAAAGAAAAGAGATTTTTCTTCAAGAAGGTTGGCATTATGAATTAAATGAGGACAATACAAAATTAAAATATACAGGTGTAGTATATAATGAAATGAAAGGTGCTTTTTCTGACCCAGAAAGAATACTTTCAAGTGCAGTATCAAAAAGTCTTTTTGAAAAGTCTGCTTATAAATATGAGTCTGGTGGCGACCCAGAATATATAACAGACTTAACATATGATGAATTTTTAGATTTCCATAGAAAATATTATCACCCTTCAAATGCATATATATACCTTTATGGTGATATGGATATAGAAAAATATCTTAAATATATTGATGAAGAATATCTTTCAAAATACGATAAAATTAATATTAATAATAATATTGAATGTGATAATTTTAATGAAGAAAATATATTTTTAGATACTTATTCTGCTCAATCAGATGAAGAGGGAACATATTTTGCATATAATATAGTGACAGGAAAATCAAATGACCCAATGCATATTGCTGCTATGGGGATACTTTCATATATTCTTTTTGAAACAGAAGGCTCTACTATAAAAAGAAAAATTATAGATAGCGGTATTGCAGAAGATGTTGAAAGTTGGTATGACTCATCATCATATCAAACAGTTTTAAGTATTATAGGAAAAAACTGTGATATTACAAAAAAAGATGAATTTAGAAATATAATAAATTCTGAGCTTGAAAGAATATCAAAAGAAGGTATTGATAAAGACATTTTAAAATCTAGTATAAATGTTTTTGATTTTCATGCAAGAGAAGAAAATTATGGATATAAACCAAAGGGACTTGCATATGGTCTTAAAATAATGAAAAGCTGGCTTCATGGTTTTGATAATTTTGAAATTGTTGAAAGTAGAAGTTATATACAGAAAATACGTGAGTTATCTGAAAAAGGCTATCTTGAAAGTGTTATAAAAGAATGTATTATTAATAATAATCATAAATCAATGGTTATTTTATCACCAGAGGCAGGTAAACAGCTTAAAGCTGATAAAGAAACAGAACAAAAACTTCAAAATATTCTTAATAATATGTCTGAAGAAGAAATAAAAAATATAATAGAAGAAAATAAAGCTTTAAAAGAATATCAAAATAAAGTTGAAGCAAAAGAGGATTTGGAAACAATACCTGTTATTAGTATAGACCAAATTTCAAAAGAAGCAGAAAAAATAAATAATAAATTAATAGAAACAAAAGAAAGTAAGGTAGTATTTACACCATATAATACAAATGGAATATTATATACACAAATAGCATTTGATACTAGAAGTGTTCCAACACACCTTATAAGTTATGGTGGGCTTATAGTAAGCCTTATGGGTAGAATGGGTACTAAAAAGTACGATTTTAGAAGACTTCCAACAGAAATAAATATGTATACAGGTGATGTTTCTTTAAGTTTTGATATTTTCAGTCGTTCGGATAATGATTATACTCCAACTGTTTCTTTAAATGGAAAAGTACTTGAAGAAAATACAGAAAAAATGTTTGAGATATTTGAAGAAATAATATTTAATACTGTATTTGAAAATAAAGATGATTTTAGAAATGTTATAAAATCTGAAAAACTTTATACAGAAGATAAAATATTAAATAATACTCATCTTATTTCAAGTATAAAATCACTTTCTCATTTTTCTGAAAACTCTGTATATAATGATAAAACAGCAGGGATGGCATATTATGAATTTCTTTGTGATATTGAAAAAAGAATGGAATATGAATTTGATGAAATATTAAAAAATATATATGAAACATATAAGTATATATTCAATAAAGAAAATGTTATTGGTGCATTAGAAACAGAAGAAAAATATGTTTATAAATTCATAAAATGCTTTGATAAATTTACTGAAAAATTATCTGATAATACATATGAAAAATTAAAACCTGATTTTGACTATTCAATAAATAGTGAAGCTATAATAACAAATGGTAAAGTTGTTTATGATAGTAAAGCATTTAATTATAAAAAATTAGGCTATGAATATTCCGGACATATGAGTGTGCTTAAAAATATTATAAATCTAGAATATTTATGGAATACTGTAAGAATACAGGGTGGGGCATATGGTAGCAGTTGCCAAATACTTAGAAATGGTAATATATATTGCTATTCTTATAGAGATCCTAATGTTAAAGAAACTCTTGATGCTTTTGATAGTATAAGTAATTTTATAGAAAATTTTGATGTAGATGAAAGAGAAATGAAAAAATATATAATAGGAACAATAAATAGCTATGATAGACCAAAATCTATGTCAGAAAGAGCAGATGCATCATTTGCTGCTTATATGTGCAATTTTTCAAATGAGTTTAGACAGAAAGAAAGAGATGAAATACTTTCAACAAATATTGAAAATATTATAAAATATAAAGAATTATTTAATAAAATTATTGAAAATGGCAGTATATGTGTAGTTGGAAATGAATTAAAAATAAAAGAAAATGAAAATCTTTTTGAAAAAATTACACATATGTAAAAATATAACCTAAAAAAATATATTATAATAAAAATTTTTATATGGACTGACGAAGTAAGTCTATATATGGCATTTTTGTTGACTTTTTTTAGGGTCTATGTTAAAAATATATTATAGAAAATTGGAAAATCCAATCAGTAATCAAAGTTAAAAACAGATTTCGAAAGAGGTCTGTTTTGCTTTTTTTATACATATTGTAATAAAACAACACATACAAGGAGGATATAAAAAATGGGTCTTAATTACAAAGATGCAGGTGTTGATGTTGAAGCTGGATACAAATCAGTAAAACTTATGGGTGAACATGTAAAAAGCACTTTTAGAAAAGAGGTTTTAAGTGATATAGGAGGTTTCGGAGGTCTGTTCTCTTTAGCACAGATGAAAATGGAAGAACCTGTTCTTATATCTGGTACAGATGGTGTAGGTACAAAACTCAAACTTGCTTTTGTACAGGACAAGCACAATACAGTAGGTATAGACTGTGTTGCTATGTGTGTTAATGATATAATTTGTAATGGTGCAGAACCACTCTTTTTCCTTGATTATATTGCATGTGGAAAAAATACTCCAGAAAAAATAGCTGATATTGTAAGCGGTGTTGCTGAAGGTTGCCGTCAGTCTGGTTGTGCTCTTATCGGTGGGGAAACTGCGGAAATGCCAGGTTTCTATCCAGAAGATGAATATGATATGGCAGGATTTGCTGTTGGTATTGTTGATAAGAAAAATATGATTACTGGTGAAAATATCAAAGAAGGCGATGTTATTATCGGACTTCCATCAAGTGGTATACATAGTAATGGTTATTCACTTGTAAGAAAAATATTTAATATTACAGAAGAAAGCTGTAAAGAATATAATGAAAAACTCGGAGAAACTCTCGGAGAATCACTTCTTAAACCTACTAAAATCTACGTTAAAGAAATTCTCGAACTTGTAAAAAATGTTGAAATCAAAGGTATAAGCAATATTACAGGTGGAGGATTTATTGAAAATATTCCAAGATGTATTCCAAAAAATAAAAATTTATGTGCTACAATTGAAGAAGGAACATGGCCTGTTCTTCCTGTTTTCGAACTTATGCAGGAACTTGGTGGAGTTGAAAGAATGAGTATGTACAATACTTTTAATATGGGTATTGGTATGGTTCTTGTTGTCGCTCCTGAAAATGTTTCAAAAGTTATGGAAATTGTTGAAGGTATGAATGATAAGGCTTATGTTATCGGTAAAATAACATCAAATGAAAAAGAGGTAGAAATATGCTTAAAATAGGAGTTCTTGTTTCAGGCGGTGGTACAAATTTTCAAGCAATAGTTGATAGTATTGAAAATGGTTATATAAAGAATGCCAAAATTGTTACTCTCGTAAGTAGTAATCCAAATGCCTATGCTCTTGAAAGAGCTAAAAAGCATAATATAGAAGGAGTATGCATAAGAAAAAAGGACTTTGAAAACAGTTCTCTTTATGAAAAAGCACTTATTGAACATTTTGAAAGTAGGGGAGTAGGTCTTGTTATAATGGCAGGATTTATGGTTGTTATTGGACCTGACTTTATAAATGCTTTCAGAAATAAAATAATGAATATTCATCCTTCTTTAATACCTTCTTTCTGTGGAAATGGTTTTTATGGCTTAAAAGTACATGAGGCTGCTCTTGAAAAGGGAGTAAAAGTTACAGGGGCAACTGTTCACTTTGTTACAGAAGAAACTGATGCAGGCCCTATAATACTTCAAAAAGCAGTTTATATTAATGATGATGATACTTCTGAAAGTCTTCAAAAAAGAGTTATGGAAGAAGCCGAATGGGAAATATTCCCTGAAGCAATAAGACTTTTTGCAGAAGGAAAAATTGAAATTGTTGGGAATAAGGTAAGGAGGATTTAATATATGAAAGTACTTGTAGTAGGAAGCGGCGGACGTGAACATGCTATTGTTTGGCGTCTTAAAAAGAATAGTAATATTAAAAAAATATATTGTGCACCAGGTAATGCTGGAATAGGTCTTGATGCTGAGTGTGTTCCTATTGGTGCTATGGAATTTGATAAACTTGTTGATTTTGCAAAAAAAGAAAATATAGATTTTACAATAATAGGTATGGACGACCCTCTTGTTGGTGGTGTTGTTGATGTATTTGAAAAAGAAGGTTTAAGAGTTTTTGGACCAAGAAAAAATGCTGCTATAATTGAAGGTAGCAAAGCTTTTTCTAAAGACCTTATGAAAAAATACGGAATACCTACTGCTAAATATGAATCATTTACAGATTATGAAGAAGCTAAAAAATATCTTGATAGTCAGGAAATGCCTATTGTTATAAAAGCAGACGGTCTTGCTCTTGGAAAAGGTGTTTTAATCTGTATGACAAGAGAAGAGGCAGAAGAAGGACTTAAAGAAATAATGCTTGATAAAAAATTTGGTTCTGCTGGAAATGCAGTTGTAATCGAAGAATTTTTACAAGGTCCTGAAGTTTCTGTTCTTTCATTCTGTGATGGTAAAACAGTTGTGCCTATGGTAAGTGCTCAAGACCATAAAAGAGCTTTAGACGGAGATAAAGGTCTTAATACAGGTGGTATGGGTACATTCTCACCAAGTGTTTTCTATACAGAAGAGATGAATGAAGAATGTATGAAAACAATATTCCAGCCTACTGTTGATGCTATGGCAAAAGAAGGACGTCCTTTTGTTGGTATACTTTATTTTGGTCTTATGCTTACAAAAGACGGTATGAAAGTTATAGAATACAATGCACGTTTTGGTGACCCTGAAACACAGGTTGTTCTTCCAAGACTTAAAACAGACCTTCTTGAAATTATGGAAGCTTGTGTTGATGGAAAACTTGCTGATATGAATATTGAATGGTATGATAACGCTGCTGTATGTGTTGTACTTGCAAGTGGTGGATACCCTGTTGAATATGAAAAAGGCTTTGAAATAAAAGGTCTTGATGAAATTAAAAAATATGATGATATAGTTGTATTCCATGCAGGTACAGCAGAAAAAGATGGTAAACTCGTTACAAATGGTGGACGTGTTTTAGGTATTACAGGTATAGGTAATGATATTAACGAAGCTATAAAAACAGCATATGAAGGTGTTGAAATTGTAGACTTTGATAAGAAACATTTCCGTACAGATATTGGAAGAAAAGAATATAAACTTTAATAATTTTAAGCTGATACCTTTTATAGGTGTCAGCTTTTTTAAAATAGGGGGATATTTATGATTAAAAAAGCTGATTTTAATATTATAGATATTGATGATGTTATGAATATATGGCTTAAATCAAATATTTATGTTCATAATTTCATAAATCAAAAATATTGGTATGATAATTTTGGATTTGTAAAAAAATGTATATTAAATTCAGAAGTATATATTTATTATGAAGACAATATTGTAAAATCATTTGTAGGTGTTGATTGTGGATATATTGCTGGTATATTTACAGATGATATTTTTAGAGGAAAAGGAATAGGAACAGAACTTATTAAATATTTAAAAAATATTTATGATACACTTGAACTTAATGTTTATGAGAAAAATCAAAAAGCTTTAAATTTTTATATTAAAAATGATTTTTATATTAAAGAAAAAAGTTTTGATAAGAATACAAATGAATATGAATATAAAATGGAATGGAAAAGAGTGTGATATTATGAAAGAAAGAATTAAAAAACAATTAGAATTTATATATGAAATAGACAAGGCAAAAAATATATTCCGTCAGACATATGTTTCAAATGGTGAAAGAACTGAAAATGATGCAGAACATTCATGGCATTTGGCGATAATGGCTTTTGTACTTTCTGAATATGTTGGAGATGATGTAGATGTATTAAAAACTATTAAAATGGTACTTATGCATGACCTTGTTGAAATATATGCAGGTGATACATATTGTTATGATGCAGAAGCCAACATGGATAAAGAAGAAAGAGAGAAAAAAGCAGCAGAAAAAATATATGGACTTTTACCAAAAGACCAGTATGATGAATATAAAAGTTTATGGGAAGAGTTTGAGAAAGTAGAAACAAAAGAAGCAAAATTTGCTTCTATATTAGATAAAATACAGCCTGTAATGCTTAATTATGGCACAGAGGGCAGAGCATGGAGAGAGCATGGTATATATCGTGACCAAGTTGAAAAAAGAAATAAAGTTGTATTTGATGGACCAAAAGAATTTTCTGAAATTTTAACAGCTATACTTGATTTGGCAGAGGAAAAAGGCTATCTCAAAACAAGATAAAGTAAAAAGGTGTTCCATATAGGAACACCTTTTAGGTTGTAGGAATGTTATTAAATTAAAATTTTATTATAAGAAGGTTTTTGTTAAATCAATTATTTAGCAATATAATCTGATAATTTGTTGAATAAATGTTTTGTATTAACACCATCTTCAACTACTAAATCAATCTGTTCATTGAAATCAAGAGTAAGTAATCCAAGTATTGATTTTGCATCAACCATTGTTGATTTGCTATGAAGCCATACATCATAATTACAATCAGAAGCTGCCTGATTTATAGCTTTTATATCATCTAAGCCTTTGATATTGATTTTTTTAATCATAACCAAGTCCCCTTTTTATTATTTTATATCTAAATTTTTATTTATTAGCTTTTGTTTTTTACAATGATTATTATATCATAAAAAAATAAAAAGAAAAGTGTTTTTGTTAAATTTTTCTTTTTGAAAATTATTATTTATTTTAAAATTATATAAAAAATAATTATATTTTATATTTATATTTATAAGATATAAATATAAAAAAGTTTTTTAGAACGTATAGTGAATATAATTCCTGTTAAAACTATGTTTAATAAGCTGTAAAACTAATATAAATATAGGTATATTTAATGAAAAAATAAAAAGTGTTTTATTGTAAGATACTTATAAAAAATTATAATGATTTTTGTGCAAGATAATTAAAAAACAGAGCTGAGTTTATAATTCAGCTCTGTTTTAAAATTAGTTCTTTTTTGGAGGTCTTGGTCCATAGAATTGATAATAATCAGTTTTAATTCTACCGTTGAAAAGTTTTCTTTTTGCATCAGCTTTTCTTCCAAAAAGTTTTTCAAAATATTCCATAGAAGTTATAAGATATGTTGACCAAGTTGTATTTTCAGCCATAATTCTTCCTAATGTTCTATAAATATTTTCTACCTCTTTAAGCTCCCCAAGACGTTCACCATATGGTGGATTTGTTATAAGTACACCATAATCTCCCATAAGTTTTGTTTCTTCACAAGGTTTTACTTCAAATGTTATACAGTCATCAACACCTGCTTTTATAGCATTTTCTTTTGCTACTTCTATTGCTTCTGGGTCAATATCAGTTCCATAAATATGAAGTTCTGTATCGTAATCTATTGCTTTGTATGCATCTATTCTTGCCTGTTTCCAAAGGGAAGGGTCAATTCTTTCCCATTCTTCAGAAGCAAATTTTCTGTTTAAACCAGGTGCTATATTTCTTCCTATAAGAGCAGCTTCAATAGGAATTGTTCCAGAACCGCAGAATGGGTCAAGAAGTATTCTATCTTTTCTCCAATAGCTTAATTGTACCATTGCAGCAGCAAGAGATTCTTTTAAAGGTGCTGTCATAGCATCGGCACGATAACCTCTTTTGTGAAGACTGGAGCCAGATGTATCTATTGCAAGAGTAACCATATCTTTAAGTATTGCAACTTGTATTTTATATTCTGCTCCTGTTTCGTCAAACCAATCAACTTTATATTTTTGTTTAAGTTTTTCTACAACAGCTTTTTTAACTATTGCTTGACAGTCAGAAACGCTAAAAAGTGTTGATTTTACTGATTTACCTACAACAGTAAATTTTCCGTCAACAGGTATCCAGTCACCCCAGGGAAGAGCTTTTGTTTTTTCAAAAAGTTCATCAAAAGTAACTGCCTTAAATTCACCCATTTTTATCCAAACACGTCCTGCACAGCGAAGCCACATATTAGCTTTTACAATTGTGCTTTCATCACCTGTAAATTCAACTTTTCCGTCAGATGCCTTGATGTCATCAAAACCAAGAGATATAAGTTCTCTTTTAACAACGGCTTCAAGGCCGAATGTTGTTGTCGCTATAAGATTTATTTTTCCCATAAAATTTCTCCATTAATTGTTTTATTTGCAATTTATTATATCAAAAAAAGTTGATTTTTCATACACATAATTATTATACTTGAAAAAAATAATGTTTAAATGTATAGTATTTATTGATTGAGTGATTAATATTTAAAGAATGGAGAGTATGAATGTACAAATTATTAAAAACTTGCGGTAGAGCAAAAAGAGGTGAGTTCCATACTCCTCATGGTGTTATACAGACACCTGTTTTTATGAATGTTGGAACTCTTGCAGCTATAAAAGGAGCACTTTCAACTGAAGATTTGGAAAAAATCAAATGTCAAGTTGAACTTTCAAACACATATCATCTTCATTTAAGACCAGGAGATGAGGTTGTAAAAAAACTTGGAGGTCTTCATAAATTTATGGTATGGGATAAACCTATACTTACTGATTCCGGCGGATTTCAGGTGTTTTCACTTACTTCTTTAAGAAAAATAACAGAAGAGGGTGTATATTTTAATTCTCATATAGATGGAAGAAAAATATTTATGGGACCTGAAGAAAGTATGAGAATACAGTCAAATCTTGCTTCAACAATAGCTATGGCTTTTGATGAATGTATTGGAATACCTGCTGAAAGAAATTATGTTGAGCAATCTGTTGCTAGAACAACAAGATGGCTTGCTCGTTCAAAAGCTGAAATACAAAGACTTAATAGCCTTGATGATACAATAAATAAAAAACAAATGCTTTTTGGTATAAATCAAGGTGCTATATATTCTGATATAAGAATTGAGCATGCAAAAGTTATATCAGAAATGGATTTGGACGGATATGCTATAGGTGGTCTTGCTGTTGGTGAAACTCATGAAGAAATGTACCATATACTTGAAGAAGTTGTACCATATCTTCCACAGAATAAACCTACATATCTTATGGGTGTAGGTACACCAGAAAATATACTTGAAGCAGTTGAAAGAGGTGTTGATTTCTTCGATTGTGTTCTTCCAGCAAGAAATGGTCGCCATGCTAACGTATATACTAATAAAGGTAAGCTTAATCTTATGAATGCGAAATATGAGCTTGATGATACACCTATTGATGAAACATGTACATGTCCAACCTGTCAAAGATATACAAAAGCTTATATTCGTCATCTTTTCAAAGCAAAAGAAATGCTTGCAATGCGTCTTTGTGTTATGCATAATCTTCATTTCTTCAATACAATGATGGAAGAAATAAGAGAAGCTATAGAGCAGGATAGATTTGCTGAATATAAGAAAGCTAAGCTTGAAGGATTTAAGGAAAATAGCAAATAATTAAATATATATTTGACTATTATAAATGATTTTACTATAATTTATTTACTATGCTTTATTATTCAAAGAATAATAAATTGAAAAGGAGAGAGTTTTAATGAGTAATTTTATGTATTTACTTAGCGGAACAAGTTCCGTAGTTGGAAGTGGTGCTTCTACAAGTGGAGCAGCAGAAGGTACAACACAGGCAGCAGGTGGATTTTTATCAAATCCTGTTATGATGATAGTAGTATATTGTGTTGTTATTTTTGGTGCTTTATATTTCTTCTCTATAAGACCACAGAAAAAAAGAGAAGCAGAAGCAGAAGCTATGCGTTCAGTAATTAAAGTTGGTGACCCTGTTTTATTAAACAATGGTATGTTTGGAACAATAGCTGACGTTACAGCAGAATGTTTTGTTGTTGAATTTGGTACAAACAAAGGTATTCGTATACCTGTTCTTAAACAGGAAGTTGCTCTTGTAAGAGAACCAAATCTTTCAAATAAAGAGGTAGAACCTGTTGTTGAAGAAAAACCTAAAAAATCATTATTTGGTTTTGGTAAAAAAGAAGATAAATAAAAATAAAAAAACCACAGATTAATCTGTGGTTTTTATTTTTATATATGTTTTGTTGTCCAAGTTTCACAGTTCCATACATCTGTTGCAAGACCTTCATAAAATTCAGGTTCATGACATATAAGAAGTATACTTCCCTTATATGCTTTTAAAGCTCTTTTAAGTTCATCTTTTGCATCAACATCAAGATGGTTTGTAGGCTCGTCTAAAAGAAGTATATTACTTTCTCTGTTTATAAGTTTGCAAAGTCGTACTTTTGCCTGCTCTCCACCACTTAATACTTTTACCATACTTTCAATATGTTTTGTAGTAAGTCCACATTTTGCAAGAGCAGAACGTACTTCATACTGATTGAAAGAAGGAAACTCTGCCCATATTTCGTCTATACAGCTTATATTATTTTCATATTTCTTTTCTTGTTCAAAATATCCTATACTTAAATAATCACCAAGTTCAACCTTTCCTGAAAGAGGTGGAATAAGTCCTAAAATACTTTTTAAAAGAGTTGTTTTACCAATACCATTTGCACCTGTAAGAACTATTTTTTGTCCTCTTTCCATTTCAAGAGTTAATGGTCTTGAAAGTGGCTCATCATATCCTATTACAAGGTCTTCTGTTTTAAATATATATCTACTTGCAGCTCTTGCTTCTTTAAAGTTAAATTCTGGCTTTGGTTTTTCTTTAGCAAGCTCTATTATTTCCATTTTATCAAGCTTTTTCTGTCTTGACATAGCCATATTTCTTGTTGAAACTCTTGCTTTATTTCTTGCAACAAAATCTTTAAGCTCATCGATTTCTTGTTGCTGTCTTTTATATGCAGCTTCAAGCTGTGCTTTTTTCATTGCATATACTTCTTGGAATTTATCATAATCTCCAACATATCTATTTATTTCTTGATTTTCAACATGATATATAAGGTTTATAACGCTATTAAGAAAAGGAATATCATGAGATATAAGTATAAAAGCGTTTTCATAGTCAATAAGATATCTTTTAAGCCATTCTATATGTTGAACATCAAGGTAGTTTGTAGGTTCGTCCAAAAGAAGTATATCAGGTTTTTCAAGAAGAAGTTTTCCTAAAAGTACTTTTGTTCTTTGAC
The DNA here is from genome assembly GCA_019415525.1 of Tyzzerella sp. GTDB lineage: Bacteria > Bacillota > Clostridia > Lachnospirales > Anaerotignaceae > Fimicola. The sequence continues at coordinate 163,358 of DXZA01000002.1, forward strand.
CACCACTAAGCTCTGTAACATCTTTATCAAAACCTATATCTTCAAGACCAAGAGCACGACCAACTTCATCAACTTTTGCATCTATAATATAAAAATCGTGAGAGTCAAGTAAATCCTGTATAGTACCTGTTTCTTCCATAAGAGTTTCAAGTTCTTCTGGAGTAGCATCACCCATTTTTCCATACATTTCATTCATACTTGCTTCCATATCAAAAAGATATGAAAAAGCAGATTTAAGAACATCTCTTATAGTCATACCCTTTTCAAGAACAGTATGCTGGTCAAGATAGCCTACACGCACATTTTTTGCCCATTCTATTTTACCTTCATCAGGCTGAAGTTTACCTGTTACGATATTCATAAATGTAGATTTACCTTCGCCGTTTGCACCTATAAATCCTACATGTTCACCTTTTAAAAGACGGAATGATACATTATTAAAAATAGCTCTATCGCCAAAACCATGGCTTAAGTTTGTTACATTTAAAATACTCATTTCAAAACTCCTTATAAAATATAGTTGCTCTGTTGAGTTTACACTAAAAATGCTATGTTTTCAAGAAAAAACAGTTATTTTATTTATAGTAATAAAGTATATTTATATTAAATATTAAATCCTTTTGAATACAATATATTATCTTCAAAATGTTTGTTGTAAAAAAATATAATTTTAATGCATATTAAAGTAGAATATTTGTTTATTTAGAATAATAATATAATTTTTTGAATTAGTATATAGAAAAATATTTAAAAATGTTGTATGCTAAATATAAGTATCTGTTATTAATTTTATATAAATTTAATATAGATGCACTTATATATTGTAATTGGTGTGATTATATGTGCCACTATCAATAAGTACAAAAGGAGAGAAAAGAAATTATGATTATTAAAGTTTGTATTGGAAGTGCATGTCATTTAAAAGGCTCCTATGACATAATAAAGGTTTTTGAAAAACTTATAGCTGAAAATGATATGTCTGAAAAAGTATGTGTAAAAGCAAGCTTTTGTCTTGGTAATTGTGTTGGTGCTGTTTCTGTAAAATTTGATGAAAAAGTTTATTCTGTACAACCGGAAACAGCAGAAGAATTTTTTAATAGTATTGTGAGGAAGAAGGTGTGCTGATGAAATTATTTAATTTCACAGCAGAGCATTGTAAAAATTGTTATAAATGTGTAAGAAGTTGTCCTGTTAAGGCTATAAGATTTGATAATAATATAGCTGTTATTGATGAAGAAAAATGTATTGCTTGTGGTCAATGCTTTGTTACATGTCCAAAACATGCAAGAAATATGGATAATGATATTTCTGTTGTTAAAGATAAAATAAAATCAGGAGAAAATGTTGTTGCTTGTATTGACCCTTCGTATATAGGTGTTTTTGATGAACCGGAAAAATTTATATCCGCATTACGAAAGCTTGGATTTAGTAAAATCTGTGAGATAGGCGTAGGTGCTGAAGCTTGTATAAAGGAATATATGAAATACATTGAGAATAACTCAGGTGTTAAATATATTATAAACAGTAGCTGTCCTTCTGTTAATATGTTTATACAAAAATATTATCCAAAACTTACGAAATATCTTATGCCTGTTGTAATACCTATTGAAGCCGTTGGAAAGGCTATAAAACAACAAGAGCCTAATGCATATACAGTATATATAGGACCTTGTATGAGTAAGAAAGCTATTACATCACCATTTTTTGATGATGCACCTGTAAATGCACATATTACATTTGTTGAAATTATGAGAATGTTTAAACATAGTTTTATAGATATGGATACTATGGAACCATCTGTACCGGATATAACACCTAACAGTTGTGGTGATAATTATTCAATATCAGGTGATATGTGGGTAGGACTTCAAGAAGTTATAGAAAAAAACGGATATGATATGTTAAAAGTTAATGGATTAGACCATGTAAAAAATTTATTTGAATCAATAGAAAATGGTTCAATAAGACGTTCATATATAGGTATTTCTGCTTGTTATGAGTCTTGTATAAATGGTCCATTTATGCCTAGTGATTTTGATAATTTATTTTTGCGTAAACAGAAAATGAGATTTTTTGCTAAAAAGGGTTGGAATATAAATAAAAGCAATATTGATTGGAGTAAAATAGACTTAAAAGCTGATTATATGCCAAATCCTGTAGTGCGAGAAAAAGCACCAGATGAAGAAATAGTAAAAATACTTAAAAAAATGGGTAAATACTCAAAAGCAGATGAGCTTGATTGTGGTGCTTGTGGATATGATAGCTGTAGAAAGAAAGCACAAGCCGTTTATGAGGGTATGTCTACAACAGATATGTGTATGCCTTATATGCGTATAAAGGCTGAAAATATTAATGGTACAATATTCTTTAATTCAAGAAATGTAATAATTGTGCTTAATAGACATCTGAAAGTTGTTAATTTTAATCCTGCTGCTGAAAAAGTTTTTGGAGTATCTGCAAATGAAATAGTAGGAAAGAGTATTGAAGATATTATTCCTACTGATAATATTTTAAAATGTATTAAAGATGAAAATGACATAATAAGTAAAAAGGTTAAACTTGAAAATTATGATAAAGTTGTACTGCAAAATATTATATACATAAAAGAGCAGAACGAAATACTTATAACAATGCAGGATATAACTCAAGATGAAAAAAGAAAGGCTGAAATGGCACTTCTTAAAAATCAGACTGTAAAAACAACAAATGAAGTTATTGAAAAGCAGATGAGAGTTGCACAGCTTATAGCAAGTCTTATGGGAGAAACCACTGCTGAAACAAAAGTTGCTCTTACAAAACTTAGAGATGTTGTTATAAAAGAGGGTGATTAATTTTGTTTTTTATTGATACAGCCTATAACAGTATTATAAAGCACAACGAAGAGCTTTGTGGTGACCATGTTGAGCAAGTGAATTTGCCAGATAGCAAAATACTTGTTTTATCTGATGGATTAGGAAGTGGTGTAAAAGCAAATATACTTGCTACTTTAACATCAAAAATAGCTGCAACAATGCTTAAAGAAGGTGCAAGTCTTGAGGATACAATAGATACAATAGTTCATACATTACCTGTATGTTCTGAAAGAAAGCTTGCCTATTCAACATTTACAATAATAAAGGTTTATAATGATGGAAATGTTTATATAGCCGAGTTTGATAATCCTTCAATATTTCTTATTAAAAATGGTGAGAGCAAAGAAATTAATAAAGTAAAAAGAGTAATAAATGATAAAGTAATTTATGAAAGTAATTTTACTATTGATGAAGAAAGCATGATAGTTGCTGTAAGTGATGGCGTTGTACATGCTGGTGTCGGAAAAAGTCTTAACCTTGGGTGGCAAAGAGAAAATGTTGAAAATTATCTTAAAGAAATATCAAAAAATAATGTTTCAACAAAAGCTACAATAAGATATGTATTAAATCAATGTAATACATATTATGAAGGTGAAGCCGGAGATGATACAACAGTTCTTGCTGTAAAAATAAGAAAACAAAATACAATAAATCTTTTTACAGGTCCACCAAAAAATCCAGAAGAGGATTTTTCTGTTGTAAATGAAATACTTGCAGCTGAAGGAAAGGTTGTTGTTTGTGGAGGAACAACAGCAAATATAATGGCTAGAATGCTTGGTTGTGAAATAGAAATTGATGTTTCTACAATGACATCTACTGTTCCGCCTGTTGCAATAATACCTAAAATGGAACTTGTTACAGAAGGTGTAATAACAATAAATAAAGCAATAGAACTTATAACTTCCTATAACAATCCTATGGAAATGCCAAATGTATTACATAAGTTACAAGAGCGAAATGCAGCAGCTATGCTTGCACGACTTCTTATAGAAGATTGTGATAAACTTAATTTATGGGTAGGACAGGCAATAAATCCTGCACATCAAGAGGATAGTTTTCCTATGGGATTTAATTTTAAGATGAATCAGGTTAAAAAATTAGCTGATTTAGTTGAGAAAATGGGTAAAGAAGTAAGAATAAAATATATATAATTTAAAAGGGGTAAATTATGCGTAAATTTGAAAGTAATGTTCAATATATAAAATATATGGTTAATAAAGAACTTGTAAAAAGATTTTTAAGCAATACTCTTAATAATACTCTTGAAAGTCTTCAGGATATTTCAGAAACTCTTATTCCAGGGCCTAAACCTATGACTCGTTGTTGTATATATAAAGAAAGACATATTATACAGGAAAGAGCAAAGCTTACAATGGAGCCGCTTAAAGGAGATAATGTAATACAAATTCTTAGAGAAGCTTGTGATGAATGTCCTATTGATAGATTTGTTGTAACAGAAGCTTGTAGAGGTTGCCTTGGTCATAAGTGTCATGAAAATTGTCCAAAAGATGCTATTATCATTATGAACCAAAGAGCATATATAGACCAAAATAAATGTATTGAATGTGGAAGATGTAAAGCTGTTTGTCCGTTTAATGCAATAAGTGAGGTTCAAAGACCATGTATACGTTCTTGTGCTATTAATGCAATAAGCATGGATGAAGATAGAAAAGCTCATATTGACAATTCAAAATGTGTATCTTGTGGTGCATGTGTTTATAATTGTCCTTTTGGTGCAATAGTTGATAAATCATATGTTCTTGATATAATGAAACTTATAAAAGACTCAGAAAATAATACAAAATATAAAGTATATGCTGTTGTTGCACCTGCTATTTCAAGTCAGTTTACAGATGCAAAAATTGAACAGGTTATTGCCGGTATAGAAAAAATAGGATTTTATCATGCAGTTGAAGCTGCTCTTGGTGCAGATATAGTTTCATACCATGAGGCTCATGAATTTGCAGAAACAGTAGATGAAAGAAAATGGATGACAACATCTTGCTGTCCTGCTTTTGTTAATTATATAAAGAAACAGTATCCAGACCTTATGAGTCATGTATCTGGAACAGTATCTCCTATGGTTGCTATTGCAAGAATGATAAAATCAACTGACCCTGACGCAAAAGTTGTTTTTGTTGGACCTTGTACAGCAAAGAAAATGGAAATAAAAATGGAAGATATAAAAGATGCTGTTGAATATACAATGACTTTTGAAGAGCTTCAAGCTATATTTGATGCTATGGAGATAAATCTTAAAGAGTGTGAAGAAGTTGCTCTTGATAATGCTTCATATTATGGAAGAATATTTGCAAGAAGTGGTGGTGTAACAGATGCTGTTACTCAAGTAATTAAACTTGAAGGAATTGAAGCTGATTTCAAACCTACAAAATGTGATGGACTTGCAGAATGTGTTAAAACATTAAAAGTTGCTTCATTAGGTAGACTTCCTTTTAACTTTATAGAAGGTATGGCTTGTAAAGGAGGTTGTATTGGTGGAGCTGCATCACTTTCACATGGGCCAAAAGACCTTGGTCAAGTAGATAAGTATGGAAAACTTTCAAAAGAAGAAAACAGCCTTGATGCAATAAGAGTATTTGACCTTGAATCTATTGACCTTGAAAGACATTATGAAAAAAATGATTAATTTTTAATTATAAACGGTACTTTTTAAGTACCGTTTATTTTTTTTGTTTTTAATAAATATACAAATGTATTTAATAAAAAGACAAAATATTTACTTTAATATATCAAAGTATTGACAATGGTGTATTCTTTTGTAATAATTATTTAGATAATGCTTAAACAGATATGCGTCAAATCTGTTTATTTATATGTAATATTTAAATACTCTTATAAGAGTATAATTTATTTTGGAAGGAGTTATTATTAATGACGTATGCAATTGTTTTTATAGTTTATATTTTAGCAATGCTGGCAATAGGTTTGTTTTTTGCAAATAAAAACGAAAATATGTCAGACTATATTCTTGGAGGACGTTCTCTCAATGTTTGGGTTGCATCATTAAGTGCACAAGCATCTGACATGAGTGGATGGCTTTTAACAGGTCTTCCTGGACTTGCATATTTAAGTGCAAATGGTTCTCAGGAGGCTATATGGACAGCAATAGGTCTTGCTGTTGGTACATATCTTAACTGGCTTGTTGTTGCAAAAAGACTTAGACAGTATACAGAAATATCAGGTAACGCTCTTACAATGCCGGATTATTTCGAACACAGATTTAAAGATACATCAAGAATATTAAGAATTGTTACTGCACTTTTTATACTTATATTCTTTTTAATATACACTTCATCTGCATTTGTAACAGGTGCTAAGCTTTTCCAAACTGTATTTGGCTTAAGTTATAGAACAGGTCTTTTAATTGGTGCAGCAATAGTTGTTATATATACATGTTCAGGTGGTTTTAAAGCTGTATGTTGGACTGACCTTTTTCAAGGTATTATGATGTTCTTTGCTATTATAATAATACCTGTAACAGTAGTAAGAATGTTTGGTGGACTTGATACAACAATGGAAACTGTAAATGTTATACATCCAGGTTCTTTTGATATTATACCAAATGGTACTAATATATCTTGGTTTGTTGTTATAACAGGACTTGGATGGGGACTTGGATATTTTGGACAGCCACATATACTTGCACGTTTTATGGCCATAAGGTCATCAAAAGAAGTAAGACCAGCAAGAATTATTGCTATGGTATGGGTAATAGTTTCTCTTGCTTGTGCTATTATGGTTGGTATAGTTGGTGTTGCATATTTCACAACACCTCTTGCAGCTGGTGCTCATGAAACAATATTTATGGAACTTTCAAAACAGCTTTTCCATCCAATAATTGCAGGTGTGCTTCTTTCTGCTATTCTTGCAGCTACTATGAGTACATGTGACTCACAGCTTCTTGTTACAGCTTCAGCTATTTCTGAAGACGTATATAAAGCATTTATAAAGCCTACTGCAACTGATAAAGAACTTATTAATATAAGCCGTGTTACAGTTGTTGTTGTTGCTGTTATAGCTATATTTATAGCTCTTGACCCTAACAGTAGTATATTTGGTCTTGTAAGTTATGCTTGGGCTGGTTTTGGTGCTGCTTTTGGTCCAACAATACTTTTAAGTCTTTATTGGAGAAGAATGACAAGAAAAGGTGCTATTGCAGGTATAATTGCCGGTGGTGTAACTGTAATAGTATGGATTATGTTAAAATCTGTTGGTGGAATATTCCAGATATATGAAATAGTACCTGGATTTATAATATCAGTTATAGCAATTATTATTGTTAGTCTTATGGATAAAGAACCATCAAAAGAAATAACAGATGAATTTGATTCTCTTAAAACAACACATATATAATAAAAAGAGCTGAATACTTAATGTATTCAGCTTTTTTATTATAAATAACATTCATATTTTTTTATAAAGCAAAGTCCTAATGTATCTTTACCAGTATGAGCAGCTATTGTTGCACCAATTTCAAAATGATTTAAAAAATATGCATCAGGAAATGTTTCCATAACCATTTCTTTAAATTTATCAAGCTCATCGAAAAGATTTGTTGTACCTATTGTAAATATATAATCTTTATAGTTGTTATTTGTACTATTAAAATCTTCTTTTGCTATTTCAGGAAGTTTTTTAATAGCTTTTTTCATTCCTCTACCCATTCCGCCAGAAGATATTTTTCCGCCTTTTAATATTATTATAGGTTTTATATTTAATATACTTCCGGAAAGTGCAGCTAATGCACCAATTCTTCCGCCGCGTCTAAGGTTTTCAAGACCACCTACAACAAATACTATCCTTCCATCTTCTTTCATTTTTTCACATATTTCTGCAATTTTTTCTATTTCTAAACCATCTTGTTGCATTCTTGCAGCTTCAAGAACCATAAGAAGTTGAGAACCAGTTGCTTGCCAAGAGTTTATTATTATTATTTTTGAATTTGGATAGCTTTCTTCAAGCATCATTTTTGCAGTTATAGCTGACTGATATGAACCACTTAAAGTATCTGTTATTGTAAAACAAAGAATATCTTTTCCTTGTTCTAAATCATCTGTAAATGCATTTATGTAGTCTTGAACAGATGGTAATGAAGTTTTTGGAAAAACATTATTTCCTATCATTTCTTTATAAAATTCATCTAATGAAATTTCATCAATTTCTTTATAGTAGTCTGTATGATTTAATGAAACATAAAAAGGTATTACTTTTATATTATTTTTTTTTGCAAGTTCACGATTTATATCACAAGCACCATCGCTGAAAATTTGGAAGTTACTCATATAATCCTCCTTAATATATTTTATAAAGTTATTTTATATTATGCTACTAATATATCAGAAAATGTATTCTTTTGCAATGGTTAAAACAATGTAATGAAGTATTGAAAACTACATTATTTAGCATTTGAAACAAAAATAATTTTATGTAATAAATATAACCAATTTTGATTTATTTACATAAAAATGTTATAATATTAAAAAAGCTTTTAAATTGGCATTTTTTAATAAGATTATGTTAATAATATATATATAC
>DXZA01000020.1:0-8921 GCA_019415525.1 Tyzzerella sp.
ATAATATATATATACTATAACTTATAAAATTATGAAAGGAGTTTTTTGTGATGTTTTATAAAGGTGATAAAATAGTTTATCCTATTTATGGTGGTGGAATTGTAGAGGATATTGAAAAAAATGAAAATGGTGAAAGCTATTATTTAATATCTACTGTTTTTGGTGGCCTTAAAATAAAGCTTTCCACTTCTAAAGCGGAAGATATAGGTGTTAGAAAAGTGTCATCAGAAAAAGAGGTTATAGAAACTATAAAACATGTAAGTACATCTCAAATAACTTCTTCAGATAATTGGAACCAAAGATATAAAGAAAATCTTGAAAAAATAAAAACAGGTAGACTTGAAGAGGTTGCACAAGTAGCAAAAAATCTTGAATTAAGAGAAAAAAGAAGAAATCTTTCTGGAGTAGAGAAAAAAATGCTTAATAAAGCAAAGCAGATTATTATAAGCGAAATAATATTATCAAACAATGTTGTTAAAGAAAAAGCAGAAGAATTACTTGCAAATTTGTTATTTAATTGTTAAACTTTTAGTTATACAGTTTTAAACTGGAAAAAATTAAATATTGGGGGGTGGAAAATTGAAAAGACTTTTGGAAATAGCAGTTGGTCTTATTGCTATTACAGTTTTTACTCTTATTGTAAATGTTGCTTATGTATCTAATTTTATGAATGTACAAAGCTATTTGGCTAGTTATGTGCCATTTATAATAGGAATTGTTTTTGGACTTATATTTTATATTTTATTTTCATCTTTTATTACTGAAAAGATTATGAATAAGATGTCTTTAGCTGAAGAACGTCTTACTAGAATGAATTTTAAAGAGCTTATGATGAGTATTTTCGGTATATTTGTAGGGCTTGTAATAGCAAATCTTATAGGTATTGCATTAACAGGTTTTGGACCACTTGGTACAGGTATAACAATATTACTTAATATTATACTTGGATTTTTAGGCCTTAGAGTAGCACGTAAAAAGAAAGATGAAATAAATGTTTCTGGTATAAGTGAAACTTTAAGTGGAAAGTCCAAAGCTAATGACAAGAAAAATATATATGTAGGAAAACCTAAAATTCTTGATACAAGTGTCATAATTGATGGAAGAATACTTGACCTTCTTCAAACAGGTTTTATTGAAGGTAAAATAATTATTCCTAACTTTGTTCTTGATGAGCTTAGACATATTGCAGATTCTGCTGATTCTCTTAAAAGAAATAGAGGAAGAAGAGGTCTTGATATACTTAATGAAATACAAAAACAGCTTGATGTTCCTGTTGAAATAGTAGATTTTAATACTAAAGATGCTCTTGAGGTAGATATTAAATTACTTAAAATGGCTGAAAAAATAGATGCTTTTGTAATGACAAATGATTTTAACCTTAATAAAGTTGCAGAGTTTCAAGGTGTTAAAGTCCTTAATATAAATGAGCTTGCAAATGCTATAAAACCTGTTGTTCTTCCTGGTGAAGAAATGGTTGTTACAGTAATAAAAGCTGGTAAGGAAAATGGACAGGGAATAGCATATCTTAATGATGGTACAATGATAGTTGTTGAAGGTGGAAACAAGCATATAGGAGAAACAATGACAGTTGCTGTAACAAGTGTACTCCAAACAGCAGCAGGTCGAATGATATTTACAAAAATTATAAGTCCCAATGCAAAATAACATTTAATTTTTTATAAGAGCACTTGTATGTGCTCTTATTTTATATAGGGAGGTTTTTATGTATAAAGGTATTAGATGTACTGCTATAATTCTTGCGGCAGGTATTGGAAAAAGAATGGGATTTGATATAAGCAAACAATTTCTTAAAATAAATAGCAAACACATAATTGCATATACACTTGAAAGATTTGCTAATGTAGATGAGATAGATGAAATAATTCTTGTTACAAAGTCTGATTTTATCAATTATTGTAATGAAAAAATATTGAAAAAATATGAGATAAATAAACCAGTAAAAATAGTTGAAGGTGGAAAGGAAAGACAAAATTCTGTTTTTAAAGGATTACAAGCCATAGAAGATAAGAATTCAATAGTTTTAATTCATGATGGAGTTCGTCCTTTTGTAGAAGAAAATGATATTTTTAGAACAATAGAATCTGCTTGGGAACAAGGTACAGGAGTTCTTGGAGTTCCTGCAAAAGATACAGTTAAAATATGTAATAGTGATAATATTGTAGAGTCAACTCCAGATAGAAATAAAGTGTGGTACATACAGACACCACAAACTTTTAAATATGATTTAATATATGAAGCCCATGAAGATGCAGATAAAGCAGGCTTTTTAGGTACAGATGATGCTATGATTGCAGAAAGAATGGGTATTCCTGTAAAAATAATAGAAGGAAGTTATAATAATATTAAAATTACGACAATAGAGGATATTGCAATATCTAAAATCATAATTGAAAATATGTTAAAAAAGGAGAAATGATTTTGAAAACTCTTGATATATATACAGATGGTGCTTGTTCAGGAAATCCTGGAAAAGGTGGTTATGGTGTTGTTATGCTCTATAAAGGTAGTAGAAAAGAGCTGTCAGAAGGTTTTATTGAAACAACAAATAATCGTATGGAGATACTTGCAGTAATAAAAGGTCTTGAAGCTCTTAAAGAACCATGTAATGTAAACCTTTATAGTGATTCAAAATATGTTGTTGATGCTGTAGAAAAAGGCTGGGCAAAAAAATGGAAGGCTAATGGATGGAAAAGAAATAAAAATGAAATGGCATCTAATATAGATATGTGGGAAAGGTTATTAAATCTTTTAGAAAAGCATAATGTTAAATTTATATGGGTGAAAGGTCATGCCGATAATATAGAAAATGAAAGATGCGATTTCTTAGCAAGACAAGCTATTGACAATAACTATCTTAATAAAGATGTAGGATATTCTAAATAGTTTTGTTAAAATTGTTAAAAAAAGTCGAAAAAAATAGCTGATTATTAATAAATTTATCAAATACTCTATTGACAGTATTGGTAATATGTGTTATTCTAATACTTGTTACAAAACATATTTATTTTTTTTTAACCGGTAGGAGGATTTTACAATGAAAAAAGGAACTGTAAAATGGTTCAACGCTGAAAAAGGTTTTGGTTTCATTTCTGTACCAGGCGAAGACGATGTTTTCGTACATTTCTCAGCTATTCAGGCAGAAGGATACAAAACTCTTGAAGAAGGTCAGGAAGTTGAATTTGAAGTTGTACAGGGTGCAAAAGGACCTCAGGCAGCTAATGTAACACGTGCTTAATCAATTATCATAGTTCTTAATGTGCTTTGCACTGGAAATATATATAGGTTATGGTACAAAATCGCCTTTCATGTTTTTTGGAAGGCTTTTTTTTGTTCCTTTTTATTAAAAATTTTTATTGTTAAATCAAATTTTTATTTATTTTTTTTGTTCTAAAATGGCAATTATAAATTGATAAAGAAGCATCTGTATGATAAAATATTTTGTGGTTTTTTAGTATTTTGAGACAGAAATTTATTTTATATAGGAGAAATACAAATGAGACAAAAAAGAGAAAATATAAGAAATATTGCTATAATTGCCCATGTAGACCATGGTAAAACTACACTTGTAGATGAGCTTTTAAAACAGAGCGGTACTTTCCGTTCAAATCAGGTTGTTGCTGAAAGAGTAATGGACTCTGGTGACATTGAAAGAGAAAGAGGTATTACAATACTTTCAAAAAATACTTCTGTTCACTATGGTGATATAAAAATTAATATCGTTGATACACCAGGACATGCTGACTTTGGTGGAGAGGTTGAACGTGTTCTTAAAATGGTAAACGGTGTTGTTCTTCTTGTAGATGCTTTTGAAGGACCTATGCCACAGACAAAATTCGTTTTAAGAAAAGCTCTTGAATTAGACCTTCCAGTTGTTGTTTGTGTAAATAAAATTGACAGACCGGAAGCAAGACCACATGAAGTTGTTGATGAAACTCTTGAACTTTTTATGGAACTTGATGCAAATGATAATCAGCTTGATTCACCATTCGTATTTGCTTCTGCAAGAAATGGTATTGCATCTTTAGATGCTGAGGTTTTAGGCACAGATATGAAACCTCTTTTTGAAACAATTATAAATCATATTCCAGCACCAGAAGGTGACCCAGAAGCACCAGTACAGGCTCTTATAACAACTATTGACCACAGTGAATATGTTGGTAGAATTGGTATTGGTAAAATTGAAAACGGTACTCTTAAAGTAAATGATGAGGTTGTTGTTCTCAATATCCACAACCCTGAAACAAGCAAAAGAGTAAGAGTTACAAAACTTTATGAATATGAAGGTCTTAATAGAGAAGAAGTTAAAGAAGCAAGCTATGGTTCAATAGTTGCTCTTTCAGGTATCGAAGATATTATGATTGGTGATACAATATGTTCACCAGAAAAACCTGAGGCTCTTCCTTTTGTAAAAATTTCAGAACCTACAATTTCTATGAACTTCTCTGTAAATGATAGTCCATTTGCAGGTCAGGAAGGTAAATATGTTACATCAAGACATTTAAGAGAAAGACTTTACAAAGAACTTAATACAGACGTAAGCCTTAGAGTTGAAGATACAGATACAACAGAAAGTTTTAAAGTATCAGGTAGAGGAGAACTTCATCTTTCAATACTTATTGAAACATTAAGACGTGAAGGATATGAATTCCAAGTTTCAAAACCAGAAGTTCTTTTCCATGAAATAGATGGTAAAAAATATGAACCAATCGAAAATGTTACAATAGACGTTCCAGAAGAATTTGTTGGTAGCGTAATTGAAAAATTAGGTTCAAGAAAAGGTGAACTTACAAATATGGCTCCTGCAAATGGTGGATATACAAGACTTGAATTCTCTATACCTGCAAGAGGTCTTATCGGTTACAGAAATGAATTCTTAACTGATACAAAAGGTAATGGTATATTAAATTCAGTATTTGATGAATATCAGCCATATAGAGGTGAAATTCCTATGCGTTCACAAGGCTCACTTATTGCTTTTGAAGATGGTGAGGCTATTACTTATGGTCTTTATAATGCACAGGAAAGAGGCGACCTTTTCATAGGACCTGGTACAAAAGTTTATACAGGTATGGTTGTTGGTAGAAATGCTCGTGTTGAAGATATGGATATAAATGTATGTAAGAAAAAACAGCTTACAAATACACGTGCTTCAGGTTCTGATGATGCTCTTAAACTTACACCACCTGTTGTAATGTCACTTGAACAGTGTCTTGAATTTATTGCAGATGATGAACTTGTAGAAGTAACACCTGAAAATCTTCGTATGAGAAAGAAAATTCTTGATTCTAACTTAAGAAGAAAAGCAAGAATTCATGGTAAATAATATTTTTTAAGTATATATAAGGGGTGTGGTTAATGGCTAAAAAAGGAAGTTCTTCTTTTATAAAACAAGCTGCAATACTTGCGTCTGCCGGAATAATTGTTAGGATAATAGGCTTTTTATATAGATGGCCTCTTACAAATATGATTGGTGATACAGGTAATGCTATATATAGTGCAGGTTATTATATCTACACCTTTTTACTTATACTTTCATCAGCAGGTCTTCCGGCTGCCATTTCAAAGATGGTTTCTGAAAGAATTGCTATGAAAGAGTATAGAAATGCACATAAAGTATTTAAAGTATCATTATTTGTTTCAGGAATAATTGGTTTCCTGTTTATGGTTATACTTTATGTGTTTGCAAAGCCTATATCAGAATTTGTAGGCTCTCCGGAAAGTTATTGGTGTATAGTATCACTTTCACCAACACTTTTTATTGTTGCTATTATGTCTGTATATAGAGGGTATTTCCAAGGTATGAATACTATGGTACAAACTTCTATATCTCAGATTGTAGAACAGATATTTAATGCAGTATTTAGCGTATATCTTGCATATGTATTTTTAAAAATTGGAGTTCCTGAAGGTGAAAAGAATATAGTTCTTGGTGCTGCCGGAGGAACAGCTGGTACTGGTATAGGTGCTCTTGCAGGACTTATAATAATGATACTTGCATATTTTGCTATAAGACCTAAACTTAAAGCAAAAATGAGAAAAGAAGGACGTACACATAAACCTGATACAAGAAGTGAAATTATAGGAACACTTGCAAGAACAGCGATACCTATTATTGCAGGAACAGCAATATTCAGTATAACAAATCTTGCAGATATGGTTATGGTTTTAAGCCGTCTTGATGTTGCAGGATTTAGTCATGATGAGGCACAAATATTGTATGGTCAGCTTTCGGGTAAATATGTAACACTTACAACTTTACCTGTTTCCATAACAACAGCTATGGCAACAGCTACAATACCAAGTATAGCTGCTTCTGTAAAGCTTAATGAAAAAGAGAATACAAAAAGAAAAATGGGGCTTACTTTTAGAATAGCTATGATACTTTCAATACCGGCAGCAGTTGGTATAGGAGTTTTAGGTGACCCTATTATAAGAATGCTTTTCCCAAGTGCTTCAGAAGGTGGAAATCTTCTTACTGTTGGTGCTATATCAATTATATTCCTTGCAATATGCCAGATTATAACAGGTATACTTCAGGGGATAGGTAGAGTTGATGTACCTGTTAAAGGTGCTCTTTTGGGAGCTATAACAAAGATAATACTTAATTATTTCCTTATTTCAATACCGAGTATAAATGTACTTGGTGCTGTTATATCAACAACAGGTTGTTATGTAGTTGCATCTATATATAATATTATGACATTTACAAAGATAACAAGAGTTAAACTTGATTATAAAGATGGAATAGTTAAACCATTATTTGGTTCAGCTATTATGGGTGTTTGTTGTTTTGGTATATATAGATTATTAAGTGTAATATCATTAGGAAATACAGTTTCAACAATTATATCTATTATAATAAGTGTATGTGTATATGGTGCAGTTATGCTTCTTATAAAAGGTATAAGAGAAGATGACCTTAAATATATACCTATGGGTGGACGTATATTAAGAGTTCTTAAAAAACTTAATATGATATAATAAATAAAAGCATCTCATAAAAGAGATGCTTTTTATATTGTGCAATAAAAAAGAAAAACTATTTTTTAGCTAGTATATTGGTCAATATTTTACTACAGTATTTGTATATTGACATTCTTCATCATATTTTTTAGCCCATTTAGTAATAGTGATTTTGGCAATATTATATTCAGTAGCTAATAGAGTTGTTGACTTATCTCTAGAAATATATGCTTTTATGATTTACATTTTAAAGTCTTTATTATATTGTAGTGACATAATATAATTTTACTTGAGTAATTAATAAGAATATATCATATTATTTGAATAAGGTATTTTAATTTTAGTATACTAATATATATTTTTTATTGATTTTATGGCATATTTAGCATAATATTTGTGGAATTTACGAATGTATAATTATTTTTTTATGTGTCAATAATTACATTGAAGGAGTGATTTTATGGCAAATAGAAAAATATTATATGTTGTTTCTGGAATAGCTTTGTTAATAGGAATAGCCTGTTTTGGTATGTCTTTTTATATGTATAGAAATATTTCTGAAACTGTAAATAATATAAATGAAAAAAGTCAAACAGAAGTGTATGCACAAAATAATGATATTGCAGAAGAAGATGATACAGATGTTGAAGAAGAAACAGAGGTTTCAGAAGTCAATTCCAATACACTTGAAATGGTAATGGCTGATAATACTATAAATGAATCTACTAAAATGGTATATCAGTATTATTACAAGGATAAAGGTGTAATGGAAGAAAGTGAAGAAGTACCACCATATTTTTTATTAGGTTTTGATTTTAATGATATGCTTGAATACTATCCAGATTGGCAAATAGTTTCTTTTTCAGGTGAAGAGGTTGTAATGCGAAAAATAGTTGATGAAAAAAAAGAAGATAGTTTTACTATTACTCAAAAAGACGGATATATTGCAGTATATTATGAAGATGAAGAGAAAGGCAAAACTTTATACCAAATAACAGAAACACCTGTATCTGTACTTACACAAGAAGAACAAGTAAGGCTTAATGATGGTATTATTGTTAAAGGTGAATATGAATTGTCAAAAATTTTAGCAGAATATACCAGCTGATAATATTTAAGACATTATGTACTGTATAATAAACAATAAATTTTCAATTTTTTTGTAGACATAAATAATGTGTTTTGATATAATATACCTGTGAAAACTCCCCAATATTTTCACGATGTAGCTTTTAAGCTGCAATCCCAATAAGAAATACCTTCTCTTTGTGGAAAAAGGTCAACATCGGCAGTTGGCCTTTTTTCATTTGTAAAAAAATAAAAACAGTTTAAAGATAGTAACATTTTGTGGTATAATTAAATATCTAGATTTTTGCATATAAAGGAACGGTGTTTATGAAAAATAAGGTTCAAGTAAATATAGAAGGAAAAACATTTACTATTGTTGGTGAAGAATCACAGGACTATATATTAAATGTCGCTGATTACATAAATAAAAAATTTTTAGAGGTTAGAAAAAAAGAAGAAGTTAAGGGTGTAAGTGTTAATATGATACCTGTTCTTACAGCTCTTAATATTGCAGATGATTATTTTAAAGAATTAAATGAGAATAAGGTTCTTAATGAAAAAATAGAATTTCTTAAACAGTATGAAGAATTGGGTATTACAAAAGAAGAATTAGAAAAATTAAGAATTGAACTTCAAGAAAATAAAAATAAAAATGCCAAATTTATAAAAGATTTAGAAAACTTAAAATTAGAAAATAGAAATTTAGGAAATTTGAAAAATCATATTAAACAAGCAAAAGAAAAAAATGAAAATCTTTTGAAAGAAATTGCGAGTTTAAAATCAGAAAATCAGCAGATAAATAATCAGAAAAAGTCAACAGAAGAAAGAAATACACAGCTTAATAAAGAAATAGAAAGAATAAAGAATGA
>DXZA01000020.1:9021-9515 GCA_019415525.1 Tyzzerella sp.
AGTCATCAGATAAGTAGTCAGAAAAAAGCAACAGAAGAAAGAAATACACAGCTTAATAAAGAAATAGAAAGAATAAAGAATGAAAGTCATCAGATAAGTAGTCAGAAAAAAGCAACAGAAGAAAGAAATACACAGCTTAGTAAAGAAATAGAAAGAATAAAGAACGAAAATCAGCAGATAAGTAATCAGAAAAAGGCAACAGAAGAAAGAAATACTCAACTTAATAAAGAAATAGAAAGAATAAAAAATGAAAGTCAGCAGATAAGTAGTGAGAAAAAAGCGACAGAAGAAAGAAATACTCAACTTAATAAAGAAATAGAAAGAATAAAGAACGAAAGTCAGCAGATAAGTAGTGAGAAAAAGGCAGTAGAAGAAAGAAATACACAGCTTAGTAAAGAAATAGAAAGAATAAAGAGCGAAAATCAGCAGATAAGTAGTGAGAAAAAAGCAACAGAAGAAAGAAATACACAGCTTAGTAAAGAAATCGAAAGAAT
>DXZA01000020.1:9615-72796 GCA_019415525.1 Tyzzerella sp.
AAGCAACAGAAGAAAGAAATACACAGCTTAGTAAAGAAATAGAAAGAATAAAGAATGAAAATCAGCAGATAGGTAGCTTAAAAAATCAAATAAAACAAGCTGAAGAAAAGAATATAAAACTTAATAGAGAAATTGCAATTGTATACGGAGAAAATCAAAAAATAAATGGTTTGAAAAATCAAATAAAACAAGCCGAAGAAAAAAACATAGAGCTTAATAAAGAAATTGAAAAAGTAAGAAATGAAAATAAACAAATAAATGATTTTAAAAACCAAATGGATTTTCTAGAAGAAAAAAATGCAGAGCTTTTAAAAGAAATAGAGAAATTAAGAACAGAAAATACACAGATAAATAATTCAAAAAAACAAATAGAAGAAAAAAATACAAAGCTCAATAGAGAAATTGCAATTGTATATGGAGAAAATCAAAAAATAAATGGCTTAAAAAATCAAATAAAACAAGCCGAAGAAAAAAATATACAGCTTTCTAAAGAATTAGAAAATATAAAATTAGCAAATGAAGAAGTAAATGATTTAAAAAAATGTATTACTTCATTTGAAAATGAAAGGTTACAACTTTTAGATGAAATTTCTATAATTAAATCTGAAAATTCAGAATTAGAACAATTTAAGCTTCAGGTTTCTGAATATACACAAAAGAATAATGCTCTTTTATCTGAAATAGAACAAATAAGAAATGAAAATACAAAAGTTATAGACCTTGAAAATAAAATTAAAGAATTTGAAAATGAAAAATCAGAACTTTTAAAAGAAATTGAAAAAATAAAAAAAGAAAAAGACCAAATGGAAAAAGATTTGGAAGAGTTTCTTTTAGATTAATTATGTAACAGTAAAAAATAGCAGATTACTGCTATTTTTTTATATGAAGGGAGAAATAATATGATTAAAAATACAGCACCAGAGCTTTTATCTCCGGTGGGTTCAATGGAAAGTTTATATGCAGCTGTTAATAATGGTTGTGATGCAGTTTATCTTGGTGGAAAATCTTTTAGTGCAAGGCAGTATGCAAACAATTTTGGTATAAAAGAACTTGATGAAGTATGTGATTATTGTCACTTAAGAGGTGTAAAGGTATATATTACTGTAAATACAATATATAAAGATGAAGAAATAAATGATTTTTTAAAATTTATAGATGAACTTTATAGAATTGGTGTTGATGCTCTTATTGTACAAGACCTTGGAGCAGCCGAAATAATAAGAAAACGTTATCCGGATTTTACTTTACATGCAAGTACACAGCTTACAACAAATTCTCTTGAAGATGTAAAGTATTTATATAATAACGGTTTTTCTAAAGTAGTTTTAAGTAGAGAACTTTCACTTGATGAAATAAAGTATATAACAGATAATACTGATGTTGAAATAGAAACATTTGTACATGGTGCTTTGTGTGTTTCATATTCTGGTCAATGTATTATGAGTAGTATGCTTGGTGGAAGAAGTGGTAACAGAGGCAGATGTGCTCAAACTTGTCGACTTCCTTATACATTATATAATGAATATGATAAAATAAAAGAAGGTCATCTTTTATGTCCTAAAGATATTGAAACAATAACTATACTTCCAAAACTTATAAAAGCCGGTATACGTTCTTTTAAAATAGAAGGAAGAATGAAAAGTCCTGAATATGTAGCCGGTGTTACACAGGTTTATAGAAAATATATTGATATGTATATGAATGACCCTGAAAATTATGCTGTTGATGATAAAGATATGAAAATACTTCTTCAGCTTTTTAACAGAGGTGGATTTACAGAAGGATATTATGAAACACATTCCGGAAGCAGTATGATGAGTATTGAAAGACCTAAAACTTGGGGACTTAAAACAGGATTTGTTGATACATATAATCCTAAAATCGGTCGTGTTACGATAAGAACAAGAGAACCTCTTGTACCTGGTGATGGTATTGAAATATGGACAAATTCTGAGCCTCATGTAGGAAGTAATATAAATAAAAAATCAAAAGCCGGAGAGGTTATAAGTCTTTCAATAGAAGGTGACATAAGTAAAAATAATGTTGTTTATAAAACACATGATAAACTTCTTGAAGATACACTTAGAGCAACTTGGGAAAAAGATAGACGTAAAAAAGGTATATATGGTGAGTTTACTGCAATGAAAGGTGAACCATTAAGCCTTAAACTTTGGGACGATAGTGGTGCTGCTGTTTATGTTACAGGTGCAGTTGTCCAAGAAGCTCAAAATCAGCCTATGACAGAAGAGAAATTAAGAAAACAGATTTCAAAAACAGGTGCAACACCTTTTGAGTTTGAATATTTGGATATAAAAGCTGATGATGATATTTATGTTGGTATAAGTGACCTTAACGATATAAGACGTAGAGGAACAGATAAACTTTCTGAAACTATTATAAAGAAAACAAAGAGAAAACCGGTAGATTTAGAAAAGTTTAAATCAAACAGAAATAGAATTATAAGAACAAAAAAAATAACTGTACTTGTAAATGATATTATGCAGTTTGATGTTGTAACTAGAAATAGAAATGTTGATACTGTATATTTTGAACTTACAGATTCATTTGAAAAAAATATTGATAAATGTATAGAAAGATGTAAAAAAACAGGAGTGAAGCTTTTTGCTGCATTACCTCGTATATATAGGGTAAATAGTAAAAATTTATATTCTGATTTCATAGAAAAACTTAAACAAAGCGATATTGACGGTTTCCTTGTTCGCTCATTAGGTGAATATGATATGGTTTCTGACAGTAATAAGAAAATAGCTGTTGATTATAATATGAATGTATTTAATAGTGAGGCTGTTAGATATTGGAATGATAAAAATGTAGAAAGAATATGTATCTCACCGGAACTTAATATTAAGGAAATAAATAATATTGCAGATGAGAAATGTGAAATGCTTGGATATGGATATATTCCTCTTATGACAACTCACCAATGTCCAATAGGTTCATTTGATGGTGGAAAAGAAGGTGGAATGTATTGTTCCAAGAGATATAATAAAGACTTATATTTCTTAAAAGATAGAAAAGGAATGAAATTCCCACTTATGCCTGACTGTAAACAGTGTGTATGTCAGATATTAAACGGAAAACCTCTTTTTACACTTAAGTTCTATGATGAGGTTTCCGAAACATCAACGGGATATATAAGACTTTTATTTACAAAAGAAGGACCTAAAAAAACAGAGCGTATACTTAATGCTTATTGCGATGTTGTTCTTGGAAAGAATATTTCCCCAGAAACAAGAATTCTTCTTAATGAAATGAGTGAAAAAGGAAGCACAAAAGGGCATTTCTTCAGAGGTGTTGAATAAGTATTAATTCTGTTACGCAGAAATAAGAGGTATTTAATATGTTTGAATTAGTTTTATTGTTTAGCAGATATCTTTTTGTATTTTATATTGTATTTTATCTGTGGCAGGGAGTTGTGTATATTGCAGAAGAACAGGGATATTATATAGGAAACCCTTTTTATGCTGTATCTATACAACGTATAATAATAATATTTTTTCATATAACTGCATACCTTATACTTTCCTATGTTCCGGGAGAATTTAGATTTGACCCGTTATATCTTATAACCGGTGCAGGTGGACTTTTATTTATAATACTTTCACTTAATATTACAAGGAAAGTTTATAAAAAAAGTTGTCCTCTTATATGGAATAGTATGATATTTTTACTTGATATTGGCTTTGTAATGTTACAAAGACTTGAGTTTGCATTGGCTGAAAAACAGCTTGTTTGGATGACATTCGGTACAATATTAATGCTTTTTATACCATTAATATTAAAAATAATACCAAGGTTTGAAATGTTTGAAAAACTTTATATTATATTAAGTTATGTTCTTATATTGTCAACTCTTGTATTTGGTAATGAAGAATTTGGTTCTGTAAACTGGATTTCAATAGGAAGTATAGGTTTTCAGCCTTCAGAAATAGTAAAATTCCTTTTTATATTCTATCTTGCATCTGTTTTTAGAAAGCGTGTTGAATTAAAGGAACTCATAATTACAGGAGCGTTAAGTGCAGGTATAGTTCTTCTTTTGGTTATGCAAAAAGACCTTGGAAGCTGCCTTATATTCTTCCTTACTTATATGGTTATGCTTTATATTGCTACTTCAAATTCAATACTATTTTTTAGTGGAATAGGGGCAGCATCAGTTGCATCGATACTTGCGTATAAACTTTTTAGCCATGTAAGAGTAAGAGTTGCAGCATGGAAAAATCCATGGGCAGATGTTGAAGGTGGTGGATATCAAATAGTACAATCACTTTTTGCCATAGGTACATGGGGACTTTTTGGAAGCGGCTTAACACAAGGTATGCCTAAAAGTATACCTGTTGTTGAACGAGATTTTATATTTGCTGCAATTTGTGAAGAATTTGGTGTAATATTTGCAATGTGTGTTGTATGTATATTTATATTAATATTCTTTAGAGGTATAAAAATTGCTCTTAGATGTACAAGAAGATATTATAGCCTTCTTGCAGCAGGTATAACAACAATGTTTGCGTTCCAGTCTTTTATAATAATAGGTGGCGTTATAAAACTTATACCTATGACAGGTGTAACATTACCATTTGTAAGCTATGGGGGAAGTTCTGTTGTTATAAGCATACTTATGATAGGGCTTTTACAATGGATAGAGTCATATTATGAAATACGAAGTGAAGGGAGCGACTCAGATATATGAAAAGTAGCATAAAAAAAATATTTTGGCTTATATCACTTATGTTTTTTCTTGTAATAATATGGCTTGGTAAAATCAATTTTATTGATAGAGAAAAATTTAATATAAATCCATATAACCCTAGATTACAATATACAGATACGACAATAAAAAGAGGTAATATAAAAGATATAAACGGTGAAATTATAGCAGAAAGCCAATATACTGAAAGTGGATATATAAGAAATTATCCTCGCTCAAGAATGGCTGCACATATTACAGGATATTCTTCTGTTGGAAAAACAGGTGTTGAGGCAGCAGAAAATTTTGAACTTGAAACAGTTGATAATGAAGTACTACAAAGAATATTAAATGCTTTTACAGGTACAGAAGTAAAAGGTAATGATGTTGTTTTAACTGTGGATATGAATATACAATCTCTTGCAGGTGATTTATTAGGTGAACAAAAAGGTGCTATTGTTGTAATGGAACCTTCAACAGGAAGAATACTTACTATGCAGTCATATCCAGACTTTAATCCTAATACTGTTTCAGATGATTGGGAAAGTCTTACATCTGATGAAGATAGCCCTCTTATAAATAGAACAACTCAAGGTCTTTATCCTCCAGGGTCTACTTTTAAAATGGTGACAGCTATTGCAGCTATGGAATATTTAGATGATTGGGAAAGCTTTACTATTGAATGTACAGGAGAAGCCGAGTTTGAAGATAAAGTTATACATTGTTATAATAATAAAGCACATGGAACAGTTGATATACATGAAGCTATGGCCGAGTCTTGTAATTGTTATTTTGCAGAAATAGGAAAAAGAATAGGTGGAGAAAATTTAAGAAAAGTAGCAGATAGACTTTTCGCAAATTCATCTATTGGTTTTGACATGCCTTCAAGTCAAAGTTCTGTTGTTATAGATAAAAACAGTAGTGAAAGTGAACTTGTTGAAACATCAATAGGTCAAGGAAAAACTGTTGTAACACCTATGTATATGGCAACCCTTGTTTCAGCTGTTGCAAATGGTGGTATTATGAAAAAACCTTATATAGTTGACCATACAGAAAATTATGAAGGTAAAGTTTTGGAAACAACACTTCCTGAAACAATAGGCGAAATAATGACATACGAAGAAGCAGAAGCCCTTAAAGAAATGATGATAGATGTTGTTAATGAGGGTACAGGAACAGCAGCAGCTCTTAAAGGTTATCAAGCAGTAGGAAAAACAGGAACAGCAGAAAATGAAAAAGGTATTGACCATTCTTGGTTTGTTGGTTTTGCACCAGCAGATAATCCAGAAGTTGCTGTTGCTGTAATACTTGAAAATGCAGGTGATAATAAAAAAGCTACTCCAATAGCAGGTAAACTTATGCAGGCTGTTTTAGATAGTAAATGGTGATTTAAAAAATAAGATTAACAAATCTTGAAATGATAATAAAAAAGCGGTATACTATTTCTTAACAGAAGAAAGAATATATATAGTCGGAGGTATTTAAGTGATAGAAGCAGTAAGTTGTGGCGGAGTCGTTATTTACAAATGGAAAATTCTGCTTCTCTATAAAAACCAGAATGGAAGATATATGGGCTGGGTACTTCCTAAAGGTACTGTTGAAGAAGGTGAAACTTTTAAACAGACTGCTTTACGTGAAGTAAAGGAAGAATCAGGAGCAACAGGTGAAATTATAAAATATGTTGGGAAAACCCAGTATTCTTTTAAGGGAAATGAAGATACTGTAAATAAGACAGTTCACTGGTATCTTATGTCAGCGGACTCATTTTACTGCAAACCTCAAAGTGAGGAATTTTTTGCAGACGCAGGTTTTTATAAATTCCATGAGGCTTATCATCTGCTTAAATTTAACGACGAACGCCAAATGTTAAAGAAAGCATATCTGGAGTACTGCGATTTGAAAAGAAACAGAGATTTTTCAAGAAACAAACTTTTTAAAGGATATGGTAATTAATTTTTTATACCAGAAAGGAGATTATTATGAAAAGATTTTTAGATGGAACAACTTCTATTGAAGATTTAAGAAGAGCAGTTATTGATTTACAAAACAGAGAAGATAAAAGAACATTCTATGTTTTTATAGGTATTGTTATAGCACTTCTTGTTGCTACAACAGCAGGTGTTGTTTACCTTGTTAAAAAACGCAGAGAAGACGATTTTGAAGATGAATGGGATATGGACTGGGATGACGAATTCGAATATGATGATGAAATAGAAGATGTATGCGAAGACTGTGAGGAAGATGATTGCGACGCTTGTGGCTGCGAATGTTGTACAGACAGCGATTTCGATACTTCTGTAAAAGTTGAAAAGCTTTAAAAAATCTTGCGGTTCTTTTGAACCGCTTTTTTATTGCAATAAAGCATATTATTTGATTATAATAATATATTTTAATTGTTTATAAAAAAATTATTTTATGATAAAATATTTTTCGTTGGTAATTAATTGAAATTTAAGGAGGTATTGAATTTGGGAGTATCAATATCTATAAAAAAATTGGGATATATAGAAAGACTTATGGTCTATTCAAAAACTTTAATGGAAAAACTTGATGTAAAAGCAATTTTTAGTGATGAAACAGAAAACTTTAGAAGTCCTTCTGAGCCTTCTGATAAAGATTTTGTTACTGTTAGTATTAGAACAGGAAAAAATAATGCCGATAATGTTTATATAATATGTGATGATAAAAAAATAAAAATGGAATATTCCCATAGCAAAGGTGATTTTGACTATTTTAAATATATATTTGAGCCGGAAAAAACAACAAAGACATATTATTTTGAAATAGAAAAAAATGGTATGAGTGTTTATTATAATAAGCTTGGTGTAAGTGATGATATTAATCCTAAGTGGAATTTTACTATAATAAGAAACTTTACAACACCTGAGTGGTCAAAGGGTGCTGTTATGTATCAGATATATGTTGACAGATTTTATAATGGTGATAAAACAAATGATGTAAAAACAAATGAGTATATATATCTTGGAAAGCCTTCTGTTTTTATTGAAGACTGGAATGCAAGACCACAAGCTGACGATATAAGAAATTTTTATGGCGGAGATTTACAAGGTGTAATAGATAAAATACCATACTTAAAAGATTTGGGTATAGAAGTAATATATTTTAATCCCATATTTGTTTCTCCAAGTAATCATAAATATGATATACAAGATTATGATTATATAGATCCTCATTATGGTAAAATAGTTAAAGATGGCGGAAGTACACTTGTTTTTGAGAAATTTAATAATAAACATGCAGATATGTATGTTCAAAGAACAACTGCTAAAGAAAATCTTGAAGCAAGTAATGAACTTTTTGCAAATCTTGTAGAAATTGCTCATAAAAATGGTATAAAAGTAATTATTGATGGTGTATTTAACCATTGTGGTGCATTTAATAAATGGCTTGATAGAGAAGGTTTTTATGGTAATAGCGGAAATTATCCAGTAGGTGCTTATAAAGATAAAGAAAGTATATATCATAATTATTTTAAATGGTATGATGATAACTGGCCAAATAATGATTGTTATGATGGTTGGTGGGGATATGATAACCACCCTAAATTAAATTATGAGCAATCTGAAGAACTTTATAATTATATACTTGAAATAGGTAAAAAATGGGTTTCTCCACCTTTTAATGCTGATGGTTGGCGTCTTGATGTTGCTGCTGACCTTGGTTATAGTGAAGAGTTTAATCATAAATTCTGGAAAGATTTTAGAAAAGCTGTTAAATCTGCAAATCCAGAAGCTATCATATTAGCGGAACATTATGGAGATGCATCAAAATGGCTTCAAGGTGATGAATGGGATACAGTAATGAACTATGATGCATTTATGGAGCCTGTTTCTTGGTTCTTGACAGGTATGGAAAAGCATAGTGAAGATTTTAAAAGCGAACTTCTTTGTAATTCAGATGTTTTTGAAAACTCAATGAAATATAATATGGCTAAATTATCATATCAATCAATATATACTGCTATGAATGAGCTTTCAAATCACGACCATTCTCGTTTCCTTACAAGAACAAATATGAATGTAGGTCGTTTGCATACAAAATGCAGTGAGGCTGCTGATATGGGTACTAATTTAGGTATTATGAAAGAGGCTGTTACAATGCAGATTACTTGGCCTGGTTCTCCTACTATATATTATGGTGACGAGGCAGGTGTAACAGGCTGGACTGACCCTGATAATAGAAGAACATATCCTTGGGGTAACGAAAATAAAGACCTCATAGATTTCCATAAAGCTGTAATTAAAATTCATAAAAATAATAATACTTTAAGAAAAGGTTCTGTAAAAATAATTTATAAGGATTATGGTGTACTTTCATATGGTAGATTTTATAAAGATGAAGTTATGGTTACAGTTATAAACAATACAAGCGAAGAAAAAGAAATAACTATTCCTGTAAAACAGATTGAGCTTAAAACAGGTGATATTCTTAAAAGATGTATTGTTTCTTATGAAAATGGATTTGATACAGAAAATGTTAAATATCTAGTTGTGGCAGGTAACTTGAAAGTTGTTATGCCACCTTTTGGAAGTATGATACTTGAAAAGGAAATTTAATTATGGACATAAAAATATTCTTTGAAGATGAAAATATAATAGTAGCTTTAAAGCCTGCCGGTGTTCCTGTACAGCCTGATAAAACAGGTGATGAAGATATGCTTACTGTATTATGTAATAAAACAAATATTCATAACATAGGGCTTATTCATAGACTTGATAGACCTGTTGGTGGAATAATGGTTTTTTCAAAAAATAAAAAAACTGAAGCTATTCTTTCAAAACTTATGGCTGAAAATAAAATTAAAAAAACTTATATAGCTGTTGTATATGGAGAAGTACCTGAAAATGGTACTATGAAAGATTATTTAATTAAAAATAGCAGACTTAATACGTCAAGTATCGTAAATTCTAATGTAAAGGGTGCTAAAGAGGCTATACTCCATTATGAAAGATTAGCTGTAAAAAATGATAGTGAACTTGGAATTGTTTCCCTTGTTAAAATAAACCTTGAAACAGGTCGTCATCATCAAATAAGAGTGCAATTTGCAAATAAAGGCTTTCCTCTTGTGGGCGACCAAAAATATGGAAATAAACGCACAAGAAAAAGAATTAATATTGCATTGTTTTCCGGTGGACTTTCATTTAAACTTAATGATAATAATATGGAATTTTTTGAAATGCCAAAAAGCTATCCTTTTGATATTTTTGAATAAATTGAATAAAAGACTGCTGATGTTTTCGGCAGTCATTTTTAATAATATGTTTTTAATATAAAGGAGTGATATAATGCCTGAAAATTATACAGAAAAAGCAAAACTTGTAATAGAAAAAGCAGAGGAATGGGCAGAAAATCTTCTTTGCGGATATATAGGTAGTGAACATATTTTACTTGGACTTATGTCTGTTAATGATTGTGTTGCATTTAAAATTTTAGAGTTACATTCTGTAAATAAAGATACAGTTATAAGAAAGATAAATGAATTTGTTACTGAACAAAAAAATGTTGAAGGTAAACTTAAATATACACCAAAGGCAGAAGAAATTATTTTAGATGCGAAAATAGAAGCTGAAAGACTTGGAGAAAAAAATATAGGTACAGAGCATTTACTTATTGCAATATTAAATAATACTACAAGTATAGGTGCTAAAATACTTAATTCAATGGATATTAGTGGTCAAAAAATAATTGAAGAAATATATTACATACTTGGTGTTGGAGAAAGTTCTTCTGATGCTAAAGGAATGAACCCTAAAAGTGCCGAAAATGATGAAAATGAAGGCGAAACTCCTAACCTTGATAAATTTAGCAGAGATTTTACAAAAGCTGCATATGAGTCTAAATTTGACCCTATATTCTGTAGAGAATATGAAATGGAAAGAATTATTCAAATTCTCAGTAGAAGAACAAAAAATAATCCTTGTCTTGTAGGTGAGCCTGGTGTAGGTAAAACAGCTATAGTTGAAGGTCTTGCACAAAAAATTGTTATTGGTGATGTTCCTGATACAATAAAAAATAAGAGATTAGTTTCTCTTGATATATCTTCAATGGTTGCCGGCTCAAAATATAGAGGAGAATTTGAAGAAAGAATTAAAAAAGTAATATCTGAAGTAAGAAAAAAATCAAATGTTATACTTTTTATAGATGAAATCCATACAATAATAGGTGCTGGTGGTGCAGAAGGTGCTATTGATGCTGCAAATATATTAAAACCTTATCTTGCAAGAGGTGAACTTCAGATTATAGGTGCAAC
This sequence comes from Tyzzerella sp., assembly GCA_019415525.1. Classification (GTDB taxonomy): domain Bacteria; phylum Bacillota; class Clostridia; order Lachnospirales; family Anaerotignaceae; genus Fimicola. Next base: position 20,592 of record DXZA01000020.1, read on the forward strand.
AACAATGGAAGAATATAGAAAATATATTGAAAAAGACCCTGCACTTGAAAGAAGATTTAGCCCTGTTGATGTTTCAGAACCTACAACAGATGAGGCCATTGTTATGGTTAGAGGCCTTAAAGCAAAATATGAAGAACATTATAAAATAAGTATAACAGATAGAGCTTTGGTTTCTGCTGTAATGCTTTCTGATAGATATGTTTCTGATAGAAGTCTTCCGGATAAGGCAATAGACCTTATTGATGAAGCATCATCAAAAGTTAGACTTAAAACTTTTACACCGCCTATTGAAATAAAAGAACTTGAAAAAGAGCTTAATTTAATTGGTGAAGAAAAAATTATTGCCATTAGAGATGAGGATTTTGTAAAAGCAGCAGAAATAAAAGAAAGAGAAAAAGAAGTACGAGAAAAACTTAATAATAAACGTAAAGATTGGGAAAATGAAATAAATTTATTAAAAACAACTGTTACAGAAGAAGATGTTGCTGATGTAATATCAGGTTGGACAGGAATTCCTTTAAAAACAATACAACAGTCTGAAAGTGAAAGACTTGTAAATATGGAAAATATACTTCATAAAAGAGTTGTTGGACAGGAAGAGGCTGTAACAGCAGTTTCAAAGGCCGTAAGACGAGGTAGAGTTGGACTTAAAGACCCAAAAAGACCAATAGGCTCTTTCCTTTTCCTTGGGCCTACCGGTGTTGGTAAAACAGAACTTTCAAAAGCACTTTCTGAAATACTTTTCGGTGATGATGACGCTCTTATAAGAATAGATATGTCAGAATATATGGAAAAGCATAGTGTTTCAAAAATGATTGGTTCACCTCCAGGCTATGTTGGATATGAAGAAGGTGGACAGCTTAGCGAAAAGGTAAGAAGAAAACCATATTCAGTAGTTCTTTTTGATGAAATTGAAAAGGCTTCTTCCGATGTGTTTAATGTACTTTTACAAGTTCTTGATGATGGTCATATTACAGATGCAAAGGGTAGAAAAGTTGATTTTAAAAATACTGTAATAATAATGACATCAAATGCAGGTGCAAAAAATATAGTTGCTCCTAAAAAACTTGGATTTAAAACAGTTGAGTCAGAAGAAAAAGATTATCAAGATATGAAAAAGAATGTTATGGACGAAGTTAAAAATATATTTAAACCAGAGTTTTTAAACAGAATTGATGATATAATTGTGTTCCATACATTGACAAAAGAAAATATTAATGATATAGTTCGTATACTTACAAGGTCACTTATAAAACGTTCAAAAGACAGTATGGGTATAGATATTATATTTACTGATGAAGCCATTGATTTTATATCAAATGAAGGATATGACTCAGCTTATGGTGCAAGACCTCTTAAAAGAGCAATACAGAAAAATGTTGAGGATAAACTTGCAGAGGAATATTTAAAAGGTAATATAAATTGTGGTGATAGAATAAATGTTTCTGTTAAAGATAACAATATTACTTTTGATATAGAAAAATAAATTATTTATTAATGCCTGTTTAGTGGAAAACAGGCATTTTAAATGATTTTTTAATAAATATTAAGGAATTTTTATAGTTTATAATGTATAATCATTGAAGTACTATAAAGTAAACTGTTATAATAATAAAGGTTTCTTAATATTTTAATGAAAAAGGTGATTACGTGGGAAAAAGAATGAGAAGAAGGTCTAAATCTAATAAAAATGGTATTTTATTTATTTTTTTAATTATAGTAATATGTGTATTTGGTGTATTTTTATATAAATCAACAAAAAATAATGTTAAGACCGGAAAAACAGTAGTTATAAATATTCCGTCAGGTTCAACTACATCAGATATAGGAGATTTGCTTAAAGAAAATGGTGTTATATCAAATAAACTTTCATTTGTATTGAAAAGTAAATTAAATGGTCATGACAAAACATATAAACAAGGAACATATTCTTTAGTTACAGGTACTTCTGTTGAAGAAATAATGGATATTTTAAGTAGTGGAAGTAATATTTCTGAAAAAAATAAGATAACAATACCGGAAGGTTATACTATTGCTGAAATTGGTGCATATTTAGAAGGAAAAGGTATTGTTACAGCAGAAGATTTTATAAATACAGCAAATACAGGGGAATTTAATTTTGAATTTATAAAAGATATACCAGAAGGCAGAACAAACAGAATTGAAGGATATCTTTTTCCGGATACTTATTATATAAGTGATAATGCAACATCAGAAGAAATAATAAATAAAATGCTTACACGTTTTAATGATTTTTATACAGAGGAAAATATTAAAAAAGCTGAAAATTTAGGTCTTACATTTGATGAAGCTATTATTGTTGCTTCTATTGTTGAAAAAGAAATATCTGCTCCTAATGAAAGAACTATTGCAGCAGGTGTAATATATAACCGTTTGGAAATAAATATGCCTTTGCAAATAGATTCTACTGTGCTTTATGCAATGGGAGTAACAAAAGAAGTAGTAACATATAATGACCTTGAAACAGATTCACCATATAACACATATACAAATAAGGGATTGCCAAAAGGCCCTATTTCTAATCCGGGACAGGCTGCAATAGAGGCAGCTTTAAATCCTGATGATAATGATTATATATATTATGTTCTTAAAGATAGAACAAGTGGGGAACATTATTATACAAATAATTATGACGATTTTCTTAAGGCAAAAGAACAGTATAAAGCTCAGTTTAATTAAGGGGAATAATATATGAATTATGTAACAGATGATTATTTGAATATGTACCTTAGAACGGTACAGCCTAAGTATAAAGGTACTTTAGGTGAAATACAGGAGGAAGCAACAGAGGCTAATGTGCCTATAATTCCTCACGAAACAGCAAGATTTTTAAGTGTTCTTCTTACACTTAAAAAACCAAAGCATATACTTGAAATAGGTACAGCAGTAGGATTTTCTTCAAGTCTTATGGCACAGTATATACCAGAAGACGGAACTATAACAACAATAGACCGTTTTGAAGTTATGCTTAAAGACGCAAGAGTTAATATTGACAGAATGGGACTTAATGATACAATAAAAATTCTTGAGGGGGATGCAGCAGACATACTTCCTACACTTGAAGGTCCATATGATGTAATATTTATGGACGCAGCAAAAGGTCAATACAGTAATTTTCTTCCACATTGTATAAGACTTCTTCCTGTCGGTGGTATGCTTATAGTAGATGATGTTTTACAAGGTGGAGATATTGCAAAAACAAGATTTGAAGTTGAAAGACGTCAAAGAACAATACACAAAAGAATGAGAAACTTCCTTTGGGATATTTCACATAGTGATTTATTGGAATCATCTATAATACCAATAGGTGATGGTGTTGCATTATGTGTAAAAGTTAAAGAAGGTAATTGGGAAAAAGAAGGAGAAAATGATGATGAATAAAAGAGTTAAACCTGAGCTTCTTGCACCAGCAGGAGATTTGGAAAAACTTAAAATAGCTGTTCTTTATGGAGCAGACGCTGTATATATTGGTGGAGAAGCATATAGCCTTAGAGCAAAAGCTAAAAATTTTGATTATGAAACAATGAAAGAGGGTATAAAATTTGCTCATGACCATGGTGTAAAGGTTTATGTTACAGCAAATATTTATGCTCATAATAATGATTTTAATGGTATGGCTGAATACTTTAAAGAAGTTGAAAGTGCAGGAGCAGATGCTCTTCTTATTTCAGACCTTGGAGTATTTTCTGTTGCAAAAGAAGCTGTACCTAATATGGAACTTCATGTATCAACACAGGCTAATAATACAAACTATATGAGTGCCAATATGTGGTATAACCTTGGATCAAGACGTGTTGTTGTTGCAAGAGAGCTTTCATTAAAAGAAATTAAAGAAATAAGAGATAAAATACCTGAAGATATGGAAATAGAAGCATTTGTTCATGGTGCTATGTGTATTTCATATTCTGGTAGATGTCTTTTAAGTAATTATTTAAGTGGTAGAGATGCAAATAAAGGTGCTTGTGCCCACCCTTGCAGATGGAAATATTATCTTGTTGAGGAAACAAGAGAAGGTGAATATATGCCTATTGAAGAAAATGAGAGAGGTACATATATTTATAATTCAAAAGACCTTTGTATGCTTAATCATATTCCTGACCTTGTTGAAAGCGGTGTAATAAGCTTTAAAATTGAAGGAAGAATGAAAACTCCTTTCTATGTTGGAACTGTAATAAAAGCATATAGAGAAGCTATTGATGATTATTTTGAAAGCCCTGAAAAATATGAAAGTAGAATACCTTATTATTTTGAAGAAATTTCAAAAGCAAGTCATAGAGATTATACAACTGCTTTCTATTATGGAAAACCAGGCGGAAATGAACAAGTTTATACAAGTAACACATATATAAGAAATTATGATTTCATTGGTATGGTGCAGGAAGATTATAATGAAGAAACAGGCTGTGCTATTGTTGAACAGAGAAATAAATTCGAAGTTGGCGATGAAATAGAAGTTATGCCTGCAAAAGGTGAGTCATTTAAAATGACAGTAGAAAAAATGTGGAATGAAAACGGTGAAGAAATAACATCTGCTCCACACCCACAGCAAATATTAAAAGTTAAATTCGATAGACCTGTTAAAAAATTCGATATGCTTAGAAAAGCTGTTAAATAATATTTATTTTTATAAAAGAGAGTTGTCAAAAAAAGCAACTCTCTTTTATATTTAGTGTAATATGTATATTAATTGACAAAAATTTATATTTAAAATATAATTATAGCGTTAGGGTTTTAGAAAATAAACAAAAAGGAAAAGGAAGAAAAGCTATGGAATTGACACAATGCATAAATTATTTATTAACAACAGCACAGCATGCAGTATTTCAGTACCTTAGTATGAAACTTTCTGACTATGATGTTACACCATCACAATATGGTGTCTTAAGCTGTTTATGGGATAAAGGATATGCTACACCTAAGCAGATTGCCGAAACATTATGCCTTGAAACTTCTACTATATCAGGTGTTCTTGACAGAATGCAGAAAAAGAAACTTATTGAACGAGTTGTAAACAAAGAAGATAGAAGAGAAGTTCGTGTTGTAATAACAAAAAAAGGTAAAATGCTTAAAGAACCTATACAGGAAATTATAGAGGAAGTAAACAGAGAAGTTCTTAAAAATTATACTGAGGAACAAATAACAGTACTTAAAGATAATTTAAGAGCTATTGCATCAACTAAATATTATTAATCAGTAATACCCAAATGGATTTATAATCTGTAAGGGTATTATTTTTTTGTTGTTCATTTAATTTTGTAAGAGTATAATAATATTTAATTATTATAAAAAGGTGATGTTATATGATAATTGGTATAGGTACTGATATTATAGAAATAGAAAGAATAAAAAAAGCAATTTCAAAAGAAAGCTTTATTAAAAAATATTTTACTGAAAATGAAATAAAACAGTTTGAAAAAATAAATTTCTCTCCACAGACAATAGCCGGTGTATTTTCTGCAAAAGAGGCTGTTGCTAAATCTATTGGAACAGGATTTTCAGGTTTTGCACCTATTGATATAGAAATTTTAAAAAACGAAAGGGGTAAGCCTTTTGTAAATTTATATAATAATGCAAAATCAATATGTGATGAAAAAGAAATAAATATTATACATATATCAATAACACATTGTAAAGAATATGCTCAAAGTTTTGCTGTTGCAGAAGGAGGTTTTTAATTTGAAAGTTGTAACTTCCCAAGAAATGAGATGTATTGATAATATTACTATTGAGAAATATGGTATTTCTGGTATTGTTCTTATGGAAAATGCAGGAAGATATATAGCTGATGTATGTGAAGATTATATTGTCAAAAATAATGCTAAAAATATTCTGATAGTTGTTGGCAAAGGTAATAATGGTGGAGATGGTGTTGTAGTTGGTAGGCTTTTAAAAAACAGAGGCTATAATGTATCTATTGTTATCATTCCAAAAAGAGAAGAATTTAAAGGTGATGCAAAAATAAATGTTGATATAGCATATAATATAGGTCTTAATATAAAAAATTATGATGAAAAAATTTTCAACAAAGAAATTGAAAAGTGTGATTTTATATTAGATGCTATTTTTGGTACAGGTATTAAAGGAGAAGTAAAAGAGCCTTATAAAAGTATTATAGATACTATAAATGAAAGTGGTAAATATATTATAAGTGTTGATATACCTTCCGGACTTGATGGAGATACTGGAAAAGTTTGTGGTAGTGCAATAATTGCAAATGAAACAGCAACTATAAATTTATATAAAAGAGGACTTCTTCTTGATAAATCATATATTTATACCGGAAAAATATCTGTTGGGGATATATCAATTCCGGATATAATCTATAAAAATGATATTGAAATTAAATGTAATATGCTTACAGAAAAAGAAGCTAAAGAGCTTATGCCTAAAAGAATTAAAAGAAGTAATAAAGGAACTTACGGAAAGCTATTTGTTTTGGCAGGTTCTAGAGGAATGACAGGAGCAGCGTATCTTTGTTGTAAAAGTGCTTATAGAACAGGCTGTGGACTTGTATATTCTTGTATTGTAAAATCTGCTGTAAATGTAATTCAAAATATACTTCCTGAGGCTGTTTGTATACCATTAGAAGAAAAAGACGGTTTTGTATGTAATGAAAGTATTGAAAATTTAATTTCACAAATTAAAAAAGCTTCTGCTGTTGTAGTTGGTCCTGGTTTAGGTAATAATGAAGAAGTTTATAATGTTGTAAAAAATGTTATTGTAAATTCTGAAGTACCTATGGTTATTGATGCTGATGGTCTTAATGTATTAAGTGGGAATGTAGATATATTAAATAATATAAAATCAATTCCTATTATAACTCCACACCCAAAAGAAATGGAAAGACTTACTGGTATACCTGTAAATGATATTTTGGAAAATACAGTTGATGTTGCTTTGGATTTTGCTAAAAAATATAATTGTGTTGTTCTTTTAAAAGATTCAAGAACAATTATTGCAAATCCTAATGGTGAGTTTTATATTAATACAAGAGGTAATTCATCACTTGCAAAAGGTGGTTCTGGAGATGTTCTTACAGGAATAATAGGAAGTCTTTTAGCTCAAGGATTAAAGCCTTTTGAAAGTGCTGTACTTGGTGCATATATACATGGAGTTACAGGAGAAAAGGCAAAAGAAATATTTACACCATATGGAGCTTTGGCAGGTGATTTTTGTGATATTATTCCTAAGGCTTTACAATCCATTTTAGAATAAAAATAAAAATTCTCCAATATAATGTTTTAAACAGTTTATAAAGGAGAATTTTTATGAAATTATTAAAATCTGTTTTATGTATTTTTATTACAGTTATTATGATTGTTGGCTGTGGTAAAAGTGAAGAAAACATTTCAACAATGGAGAAAATTCAAGAAAGACTTAAGAATATGGAAACTTATGAATGTACAGGTACGCTCACAAGAATTTCCAATAAAACTACAAATACATATGGTATAAAACAATATTATAAAAGTACAGGAGAATATAAATTAGAATTAACTTCACCTGATGATGTTTCCGGAAACTATACTGTTTTTGATGGAACTTCAATATTTCAGTATAATCCAAGAGTACAAAATAAAATAATTGAAAATGTGCCTGAGTCACAAATGAGAAATGAGCTTTTTTTAGGGTGCTTTATAAAAAATTATTTCCAATCAGAAGATGTGACTGTTGAAACAAGCAATATGGATAATATACAAAGTACAGTTCTTGAAGCTGTTATACCAGGACAAAATAAGTATACAGCTACAGAAAAATTATGGATAGATGAAGAAACTTTAAATCCTATAAAACTTGTTATATATGATACAGAAGGCAAAGAAAGATATATTATAGAATATAGCGATTTTAAATATAACTGTGATATAGACGATAATATGTTTAAAATTACAGAAAAATAGGGGGATATAAAATGACAGATTACCAAAGAGTAACGGCAGAAATTGACCTTGATGCTGTTGCATATAACATAAAAAACATAAGAAAAAAAGTAAAAAAAGAAACTATGATTATGGGTGTTGTAAAGGCCGATGCTTACGGTCATGGTGCTGTTGAAGTTTCTAAAGTACTTCTTTATAACGGTGCAGACTGGCTTGGAGTTGCTATGATTGATGAGGCTGTTCAGCTTAGAAAAAATAATATAATGGTACCTATACTTATACTTGGTTATACTCCTGAGGCTGAAATAGAAGATGTTGTTAGATATGATATTATACAAACTGTATTTTCATATGAAATGGCAAAAATGGTTTCTGATGCTGCTGTAAAACTTGGTAAAACAGCAAAAATACATATAAAAGTTGATACAGGTATGGGACGTATAGGTTTTATTCCTGAAGAAAATATTGGTGATGAAGTATTGAAAATTTCAAAACTTCCTAACATAGAAATAAATGGTATATTTACACATTTTTCAACTTCTGATGAAAAAGATAAAACATTTACAAAATTACAGTATGAAAGATTTAAGTATGCTATTGATGAAATAGAGAAAAAAGGAATAGAACTTGCTGTTAAACATTGTGCAAATAGTGCTGCTATAATGGATTTTGATGATTTAGGCTTTAATATGGTTCGTGCAGGTGTCATATTATATGGAATGTATCCTTCTGATGATGTTATAAAAGAGAATTTAAGCCTTAAACCTGTTATGAGTATAAAAACACATATAAGTTATGTTAAAAAAGTAGGCAAAAATGTTCCTGTAAGTTATGGAAGAACTTATTATACTGATAAGGAAAGTGTCATAGCAACTGTACCTGTGGGATATGCTGATGGATATATAAGAAAAATGCAAAATGGAGGTAGAGTAATTGTAAATGGTCATTATGCAAATATTGTCGGTAGAGTTTGTATGGACCAATTTATGATTGATATTACTGATATTCCTAATGTTTCTGCTGGTGATGAAGTTATACTTATGGGAAGTGACGGAAATCTTTCAATAACTGCTGAGGAAATTGCAAAGGTTCTTGATACAATAAATTATGAAGTTGTTTGTATGATTGGAAAGCGTGTTCCAAGAGAATATATAAAAAATAATGAGATAATAAAAACTGTAAAATTTATTTAGTATGTATTAAACACAGATTTGAAGGTAATAATTAGAATATAACTTTGGTCTGTGAAACATACTATTTTATATTACATATTATAAAAACTTTAAATTTATTTTATTTGTTTCACATTGACTGTAAATAATTTTACGGAGTGTGAATGACATGACAGTTAAACGAGGTGATATATATTATGCCGACCTTAGTCCTGTTGTAGGCAGCGAACAAGGTGGTGTAAGACCTGTTCTTATAGTTCAAAATGATGTAGGAAATAAATATAGTCCTACTGTTATATGTGCTGCTGTTACTTCTCAAATTAATAAAGCAAAACTTCCTACTCATATAGAAATATCAGCATCAAAATATAGACTTGTAAAAGATTCTGTAATACTTCTTGAACAAATAAGAACAATAGATAAAAAAAGATTAAGAGAAAAAGTCTGTCAACTTGATATGCCTATAATGAAAAAAGTTGATGTGGCATTGATGACAAGCTTGGGACTTTTGAAATAATTTTTTGGGGAAACTTTGTTTCCCCTTGTATTTAATTTAAGAGGTGTAATTTTTGGCTGAACTTTTTACAATAGGTGAAATATCAAGACTTTTTAATGTAAATATAAGAACACTTAGGTATTATGATAATATTGGACTTTTAAAACCTGAATATACTAATCCTCAAAGTGGATATAGATATTATTCTGTAAATCAGTTTGAACTTCTTAATACTATAAAATATTTAAGGGCTCTTGATGTTTCAATAGAAGATATAAAATATTTTATTGAGAGTAGGGATATTGATAATATTATAAATATACTTGATATACATAAAAAGAATATAGAACAAGAATGTATAAAACTTCAAATTATAGAACAAAAAATAAATAATAGACTTAAACAGATAAAAGATGCTCTTAATACAAATTATGGTGTTATAGAAGAAAAATATATTGAAAAAGAACAATAGCACTTTTGAAAAAAAATATAAAAGTAAATGAAAATCTTGAATATAAAATACGAGAACTTGAAAACGAAAATGGTCTTGGTGCTGTTATGTTTCTTGGAAAAGTTGGTGTTTCTATTTCAAAAGAAAATATAGAAAATAATGTTTTTGAGTCTTTTTCTTCTATATTTGTAATACTTGAAAATGAATGTGTAAATAAAGGTAAAACAGAAACAATAAAAGAGGGCAAATATGTTTCTGTAAGGTTTAAGGGAACTAATACAGAGGCCAAAGAGTATTATGAAATGCTTATAAAATATATAAATGAACATAATTATAAAATAAATGGTAATTCTATTGAAATAACTCTTATTGATTATGGAATGACAACAGATAAAGAAAAATTCGTAACAGAAATACAAATTCCTTATTTATAAAAAATATAATTTTATAAAAAAATACTTGACTCTCCAATTGCTGGAGGGTTTATTTTTTTGTTATGAAATAAGGAGGGGATATTTTGATAAAAGAAATGGATTTAACAAAAGGAAGTATTCTGAAAACAGTTTTTGCATTTTCAATTCCTTTTCTTTTGGCAAATATAATACAAGCTTTATATGGTGCTGTGGATTTAATGGTAGTTGGGAAATATTGTACTGCTGATAGTGTTTCTGCTGTTTCAACAGGTACACAGATAACTCAAATTATAACAAGTATTATTTCTGGTCTTTCTGTTGGTGCAACAGTTCTTGTTGGAAGATATAAAGAAATGAAAAAATATGATGATATAAAATATGTAATAGGTACAAATCTAAGTCTTTTTATTATAACAGCAATAGTTTTAACAGTACTTATGATAGTTTTTTCTGAAAATATACTTGTTGCTTTAAAAACACCTAAAGAGGCTTTTTCTCAAGCAAAAGATTATGTTTTCATATGTTCTTGTGGTATTATTTTTATATGTGGATATAATGCTATAAGTGCTGTTTTAAGGGGGTATGGTGACTCAAAAAGTCCACTTGTATTTGTATTTATAGCCGGTTGCATAAATATTATAGGTGATATTGTACTTGTTAAATATTTTAATATGGGTGTAAAGGGTACAGCTTTTGCAACCATATTTTCACAAGGTATAAGTATGGTTTGTGCTGTTTTTTATCTTAACAGTAAAAACTTTATATTTAAGTTTAAAATTTCAAATTTTAAAATATCAAAACAAAAACTAATAGAGCTTGCTTGGGTAAGTATACCTATTTCTTTTCAAGAGTGTATGGTAAGACTTTCATTTTTATATTTGACAGCAGTTACAAATAATTTAGGGGTCAATGCTTCATCAGCTGTTGGAATTGCAAGTAAATATGATGTTTTTGCTATGCTTCCTGCTACATCTATTGCAAGTGCATTGACTGCAATAGTTTCACAAAATTATGGTGCAAAAGAATATAAAAGAATGACAAAATCTCTTTTTGTTGGAATAGCTTTGGCTTTGCCTATTTCCATGCTGTTCTTTATATGGGCACAATTTTCACCGGAAAGCATGATAGGTATATTTTCAAATGATAAAGATATAATTTCAACAGGTATACCATTTTTTAAGATGTGTAGTTATGATTACATATTTGTACTTTTTGTATTTTGTATGAATGGATATTTAAACGGTCGTTATAAAACAATATTTACAATGATAAGCTGTTGTTTTGGTGCTATCGCTTTAAGAATGCCTATTATATATTATGTATGTGTTAACTATCCTGATAATTTGAAGGTTGTAGGTATGGTTGCTCCTTTTGTATCATTTGTAATGGCTGTTTATACCTTTGTTTATGTAATGCATTTATATAAAAAAGATAAAAAAATAAAATTTTGAAACTTTTTATAATAAAAGGGCGTCACTTAATTGACGCCCTTTTTAATTATTCTTCATCGAATAGTTTATAATATGTCCAACCTTTAAGAGTATTTATATAATCTAATTCATATTCCGGAAGGTCTTCTGTTATTACACCATAAGATGTTTTATAGAAATACTCTGTTACAATTGGAATATGTTCCATAAGATTATTTGAGAATTTCCATAAAGGTGATAAATAATCAAAATTTAATAAATTCATAATGTATGTACCAAGATAATTTGAGTTTATTGTCATATCTTCTGGTAAATTTATACTTTCTGAAGCTTGTTTTAAGTCTACAAGCTCTTTTGCACTATCATTTTCCCATATAAGGAATGGTGTTTTATATGTATTGAGATATTCTTCTTTTGTACCATCAAGACTTATATCATAGTCAAGTAGTTCGAATATTTCCATACCATTTGAGAAACCAGGAAGATGGTCACCAAAGTATACAACAACAACTGGCTCAGATATTTCTCTAAAATAATCTATAAGTCTGCCAAGTTCTCTGTCGGCATCTTTTACACCTTCGAAATAGTTACCTAAAATGCTTATTTGGTGGTCTGTCATTTCAATATCACTATTGAAATTTCTTCCATCAAATAAATATTTTTCTTCATATGGGCCATGATTTTGTATTGTAACACAAAATGAGAAAAGGGGGTTATCACTTAATGTAATATGATTTTCGAATTCTGATATTATACTGCCTATTGTTGCAGTTTCGTTTATATACATACCTTTATTTTGTGTTACAGTGTCAAAACTATCTTCCAAAAAGAGAGTTTTGTCAAATCCAAAATAGTTATAAACATTTATACGATTATAAAACCAAGAATATCCTGGGTGGATTGCAATGCTATCATAACCTATTGTATTAAGTATTGATGGTATTGCATCAAATGGTTTCCTTATAAAACTATAAGAAGGAAGAGGATTATCAACAAATCTTGTTGAACATCCTGTAAGTACATCAAATTCTGTATCTGATGTGCCACCGCCAAAGTTTGGTACAATAATATGACCACTTATTGAATTATCTTCATTTGAAATATTTTTAAAGTTTTCTAGTGGGTCAGTATATCCATCAAAATTGATATTTTTATTTTCTGAAATATCTGAGAAAGCCTCACCCATAATCATTATTATATGAGGAGTAGCTGTTTCTGAAATTTTTTCTGCTGACTTTCTTGTGTTCTCTATGTTTGTATAAAATGTTTTATTATATCCATAAGGTTTATCAACGCTAAGTGTATGTATATCATGCAAAAAGCTATAAAGAAAACCTTTTGAAACATAATGATTTACTTTAAAATAATAATTTCCTGAAATATCAAATGAGTCATAGTATGTATTACTTGCATAAACTGAAAAATGAATACACATAAAAATAGCTATTGATGATAATATACAAGTAAATCTTACAGTACCATCTATTTTTTTACTACCAAAGAATAATATTGAAAGAATTATTAATATTATAAATACTGTTAAAGCAATTATAGCTAATATAATGTATTTTTCATCAAAGCTTGCAAATATAGCTTTAAGTTCGTTTATAAGAGTTATGTCAGAAGGTATAAAAGGGTCTTGTCGCATTAATATTTTATATTTATTTACAATAGACATTAGTATACCTATGAATGTACATATAATGATGCTTAAAATAGCATTGTTAAATATGAAATATAAAATTATCATACATAAAGGTATTGGAATATAGTTAAGCCAAAATAAAGATGGCGTTTTTTCTATTATTTCTATAAAATTTAATGTGGGTTCTGGTGTAATGTTAAACATAATAAAGGTTGTTACAAGAGAGAATATTAATATTAATATAAATGATTGAATTACACCTAATTTGATTTTGTGTTTAAATAAATTTCTCATTTGTACCTCCATAATATTTTATAACCTAATTAATCATGTTATATCTTTTTTAATACAATGTAAATAAATATACGACAAAATATTAATTAAATATTTTATTTTTATTAAATTTTATATACATTTATATTTAAAAATTTTTAAGAAGTTTGTTTATTGTAAAAATAAGTAGTATTTGATATAATATTCAAAGTTCTATTTTGCTAAATAATGTAATTAATTTCATTATTTTTACATTTTATGTATTAATAAATATTAAAATGTATTAAAGTAAAAATATGTAAAAAGTATTATTGATTTTTGGGAGAAATGGTATGCGTTCTGAAAAAAATGAAAATGGAGAATATAGAAGAAGAAAAACCTCCAAAAAGAAAAAAAGAGTAAAAAAAAGAGGTAGACTTATAAAAGTTTTTATTGTTCTTATGATTTTAATAGGAGCTGTTGTTTGGGGAGCAGATTTTATATATAATAAATTTTCTGGAAATAATAAAAATAACAGTGAAACAGTAAGCAATGAAAATAAAAGTGATGAAACAAAAAAAGATAAGTTGGATATTAATGTTGCTGTATTTGGTGTAGATAAAGATGAAACAAGAACAGACGTTATGTTTGTAGTACACTTCGATAGCGAACTTAAAAAACTTTCAATGGTTTCAATACCTCGTGATAGTAAAGTTAAAGTAGCACCTGCTGTTAAAAAAATATATGATGAAAATGAAAGATATTATCAAAGTCCAACAAAAATAAATGCTATACATGCATATGGCGGTGAAAATGGAGTTGAATGTGCTATATTACAACTTGAAGATTTACTTGATATAGAAATAGACCATTATGTAAAATTTGATATGGACGCAGTTATAGAATTTGTAGATGCATTTGGTGGTGTTGATTTTTATGTACCTCAAGATATGTATTGGGATATGAGAGATACAGGAGATATACTTATTGACCTTGATGAGGGTATGCAGCATATAGATGGAGAAAAAGCTTTACAGCTTTTAAGATTTCGTCATGGATATGCACAGCAGGATATAGGTAGAATTGAAACTCAACAAGCATTTATGAATGCACTCTTTGAAAAAGTTACAAGTACAGAAAATATAATAAAAAATCTTCCTAATATACTTACAACAGTAATGAAATATCTTAAAACCGATATAGGTATATCTGATGCATTAAAGTATTTAAAATATGTAGACAAAGCTAAAGAAAGTAGTATTACAATGGAAACTCTTCCAGGTGTTGGAGAGCCGGTATATTATATTCTTGATGAGGAAGGTGTAAAAGAAGTTTGTGATAAAGTTTTCCGTAATATAATTCCGGAAGGTGAAGAAGAAACTCCTAATATACCATATGAAAGTAAAAATTTGAAAATTGAAATTTCAAATGGTGGAAATACAAATGGCCTTGCAGGAGAAAAAAGAGATATGCTTGAAAAAATAGGTTATAATGTTTCTGCTATATCTACATATAATGGTGAAAAAACAAATAATACAAGAATTGTTGTTAGACAAGAAGGCGTTGCAGAAGACCTTAAAGAGTATTTTACAAATGCTGAAATAGTAGTTGATGATAGTCTTATTGGAAATGAGTATGATATTAAAATAATACTTGGTCTTGATGAAAAATAATATTTACAGGAGTGTTTTTATATGCAGGAAGAAAAAGAATATTATAGTAAAAAGAAAAAACGAAAAAAAAGTCCCATAAAAACTTTTTTTAAGATAGTTATAAGTATGGTTATGACATTTGTTATAGCTGCATCTGCGGCTGTATTTGCATACACTAAATTTTCTGGAAAATCATTAACTGGAAATGATAGTTCTACAACAAATAATAATAATAGTTTTATAAGCTCCATACTTGGAAAAGGTATAAAGCTTAATATTGCTGTTTTTGGTGTAGATAAAGATGAAACAAGAACTGATGTTATATTTGTAGTTCATTTTGATAGTAATGCAAAAGAATTTAAACTTATATCTGTTCCTCGTGATACAAGAGTTGATATAGCACCTGCTGTTAAAGAAATATATGATGCAAATGACAGATATTATCAAAGTCCAACAAAAATAAATGCTGTTCATGCATATGGTGGTGATAAAGGGCCAGAATGTGCTGTATTACAGCTTGAAGACCTTTTAGGAATTAATATAGACCATTATGTAAAAGTAAATATTGAAGGATTTGGTGAAATAGTAGATGCCATAGGTGGTGTTGATTTCTATGTACCACAGGATATGTACTGGGATATGACAGATACAGGAGATATACGTATTGACCTTAAAGAAGGTCAGCAACTTCTTGATGGAGATAAGGCTATACAGCTTATACGATTTAGAAGATATGCAGAAGGTGATGTTGCTCGTGTTCAGGTGCAGCAAGATTTCCTTAAGGCAGCAGCAAAGCAGATTTTAGACAGTAAAAATATAATGAGTAATATTGACACATATATAAAAACATTCTTTAAATATGTAAAAACAGATATAAACGTTGTTGATGCTATAAAATATGCAGGATATATTGATGATATTGATATGAATAATGCAGAGTTTGCTACACTTCCAGGAGCAGGTCAATATGTTGGAGGTGTTTCATATTATATACATGACCCAGAAGAAACACAGGAAGTTGTTGATAAGTTATTTTATAGTGAAAACACTTCAACAAGTGGAAATGAAACAATATCAAGTAAAGATAAAAAAATAGAGGTTTTAAATGGTGGTAGTGTTACAGGTCTTGCAAGTAAAATAGGTGATGAACTTAAAGCAGATGGTTTTACTGTAAATAATGTAACAAACTATAGTGGTGAAAAGACTAAGTATACAAGAATTGTTGTGTCAGAAGAAAATATGGGAGAGGATTTGAAAAAATATTTTACTGATGCAAGAGTAGAAGTTAATAAATCTCTTATAAGTGAGGGTAATGACATAACAATTATTATAGGTACAGGAGAAACCGGCAAATAATTAAAAGGGGCATATTTTTATATGCCTCTTTTTTACAATTTTATTAAAAATATTAATTTATTTAAAAAATTTTTTGTTTTTATGGTAAAATGATTAGGTGATTAAATTTTCGGAGGTATATTTTATGGGTAAAAAAAATTATGCAGCTGTTGCAGTAACAGCAGCTCTTATATGTGGTACATTATATTCAGTAAATGCAGCTAATGTTGAGCCAGGGACAAGTGCTGACCCTGTTGTTACAAAAAGCTATGTTGATGAAAAAATAAGCGAACTTATGGGAGTTTTTAATAGTTCAGGAACAAATAGTTCTGTTATGACGTCACAAGATAAGCAAGAAATAGTAAATAGTGTTATGGAACAGCTTACAGGACTTTCCGGTACAGCTGAGTCTTCTATATATAAACCTGTAAGTGCCAAAAAGGGGCAAACTATATTAGGTGGAGAAGGAAGTGAAATAATATTACGTAGCGGTAATGCCGTAGGATATTGTAGTGGTGTTGACGGTATCGTAAATGCAACAACAGGCACAGAGGTTTTTAATGGTACAAAAATAGAAAAAAATAATCTTCTTATTGTTCCAAGAAATGATGGTAGGGGCGTAACGGTAACAACAGAAGAAGCATGGTTTATAATTAAAGGAAGCTATCAGATTAAATAAATGATATTTTCCTAGAAAGGAATGACAATATGAAATACAGACTTAAAAAAATAGCTGCGGTTATTATGTCTACTTGTATATTATGCACTTCTTTTAGCTTTAATGCTTTTGCTGCAACAAAGCTTTATGATAGTGTTACTCGTGAAATAGTAGCTGCCGGTGTTACATATGAACATAATCAACGTCTTAATGCAGAAGGTTGGCAAGACATACATGTTTTAACAATAGATTTAAATTCACCAAATATAGAAATTGCACCTGTTGAATCATCTGGTGTTATTGGTCAGAAAGATACAGTTTTAAAAATGATTAATGACAGCGGAGCTATTGCCGGAGTAAATGCAGACTTTTTTGGACTTTCCGGTACATATTCAGCATCTTTTGGTCTTGTAATGGATGATGGTGAACTTTTATCAGTAGGCACAGATAGAAATATATCTGCTCACGAATATGGTACATTTTTTATAGATAATGCAGGAAATCCTTTTATAGATTTCTTCCATGCGGATATTCATTTTAAAACAGGACCTATTGACCTTGAGCTTGCTTCTGTAAATAAAATTACAGAAATGAAATATCCTATATATTTTGATAGAAATGGAGCAGAAACAACACAGCCTTTAGATGCTCGTTTTGCTAATCTTGTTAAAATTACTGTACAGAATAATAAAATAACAAATATATCTGCAAAAGGTGAAATTGTAACAGTTCCAGAAGATGGATACCTTATAATAATGAATGGTGATTATTATGATGGTATATCAACAGGTTTTGCTGTTGGTCAAGCTGCTACAACAGAGTTTAAAACAACTTTAGATTTAAATAATATAGATACAGCTATAAGCGGTGCAGGAAAACTTCTTACAGCCGGACAGGTTGCAAGAAATGATGGTGTTGTAATAACTGGTAGACAGCCAAGAACTGCAATAGGTATTTCACAGGATAAATCAAAACTTATACTTATGGTTGTTGATGGTAGAGGTTCAAGTATTGGTGCTACACATGATGAAATGGCTTGGCTTATGAAAGAATATGGAGCATATGAAGCTATGCACCTTGATGGCGGCGGTTCTTCAACAATGGTTGCAGAAACTATATTTGATGATAATAATGAAGTTAAAAATACAGTTTCTGATGGTGCAGAAAGAAAAGTAATGAACTCTGTTGGTATATTTAATACTGGAGAAATGGGAACTCCTGTTGAACTTTCTGTAAGAGCAAATACTGAAAGAGATTTTATCGGTAGTCCAATAACATTTGAATTTGTTGCTTATGATAGTTATTATCATAAACAAGATGTTGATGCTTCAAAAGTTACTTTATCAGTTCCAGAAGGAATGGCAACTGTAAGCAATGGAAGTATAATACCTCTTGTTGATGGTACAATTCCTGTTACAGCAACTTGGAATGGTCTTACAAAAACAACAACTGTTTATGGTATGGCACCTGCTTCTCTTAAAGCTAATTTAGACTCAATAAATCTTTCTGTTGGTGGTAGTGCTACAATAACAGTAAAAGGATTAAGCAGTGATGGATATACAGGTTCAGCCCTTAATGGAGTTACATATGAACTTTCAAATCCAGCTCTTGGAACACTTGTAAATGGTGTATTTACAGCACAAAGTGAAGGTGCAGGATATATAAAATGCTCATATAATAATGCATCAACATATATACCAGTATCTGTTGGAGGAACACCGGTGGCCGTAACATCATTTGAAGATAAACCGGCTCTTTCATTTAGTTCATATCCTTCAGAGCTTATAAAAGGATTTTCTGGAATTTCAAATGTATTCTATAATGAAGGACTTACATCACTTCTTCTTAATTATACATTCTCTGTAAGTAGTGCAACACAGGCTGCTTATATGAATATTACAAACCCTATTAAAATACAGGGTGAGCCTTCTCAGTTAATAATGTCTGTTTATGGTAATAATTCAGGTCATTGGCTTAGAGGAAAAATAAAAGATGCTGCCGGAAATGAATATGTTATTGACTTTACAAAAAATATAAATTGGACAGGTTGGTCTGATGTTACAGCAAATATTCCTTCCAATGTTGTTTATCCGATAAGTCTTGAAACTATATATGTTGCAGCTCTTTCAAATACTAATACAGCTACAACACAGCTTTGTTTTGATAACCTTAGAGCAGTTGTACCATATACTGTTACGGATATGCCTTCTGATACACAGATTGCAGATGCTTTTAAAGGTGATACAACATATGCAAATGATGGTGCTTATTACATATCAATGAGTGGAAACGTTGTTTTAGACGCAACTAAGAGAGGTAGCGATTATACTTCTGCACGTATTAATGTAAATAATAGTATTCAAAGTGGTTCAAATCTTGCTATTTATGCAGGAACTGATGATATTTCTATACAGAATACTGTTGAAACTATAAAAAGAAGTCAAACAGGGTATAGAGTTATTGATAAACAAGGAGTAACTCTTATAAATCTTCAGGCAGGAAACGGAACTCTTTCAAATACAAATTCTGCTCAGTGGACTTCATTTAAAAATTCTGCAATATCAAGTAATGATAAAAATATAGTATTTATGCTTGATAGAGCACCAAATAATTTTACTGACACAAGAGAGAAAGAACTTTTTGAGGAAGTACTTCAAGATATAAGAAATAGTGGTAAAAATGTATTTGTTGTTTATACAGGGGCAACAACAGCAACTTCAACAATATCTGAAGGTATAAGATATATTGGTCTTCCAAATCTTTGGAATTCTAATGGAACTTATAATCAGAATTATAAAATACTCAGATTTAAAGTAAGTGGTGACAATATTGTATATGAGTTTAAATAAATTGTTGTAAAATTACATATATTGGTTTATTATTGTACATAAAGCATTAAAGCAGATGGCATTTTTATGCCACCTGCTTTATGTGCGTAAATAATAATATATTTTGGTTATGGCTTGGACGTTGAAAATAATTTTCCTATATTGTATTTTTAGGGATTTATATAAAAATGAAAACGAGGTATGAAAATGTCTGAAAAAAGTAAAAACGCAGTTAAACTGGTAAGCTTCATAATGATTATAACTCTTATGGGTAAGGTTTTGGGGCTTTTTAGAGACCAGCTTCTCGCTTGGAACTATGGTGTAGGAGTAGAGGCAAACGCTTTTACATCTGCCAGCCGAATACCGAGGATTTTCTTTGATGCTGTTTTTGCATCAGCTGTATCCTCAAGTTTTATACCTGTATTTAATGAGTATTTGCAAAAAAACGGTAAAAAACGTGCTTTCGATTTCTCAAATAACTTTGTAAGTCTTGTAATTGTAGTTACATTTATAATGACTGTTTTCGGTATATGTGCTGCACCTTTTTTACAAGGTGTTTTTGCTGGAGGTTTTACAGGAGAAACAGCAAAGCTTTGTGAAGAACTTTTAAGAATACTTTTTCCTATGCTTATATTTACAGGTGTTGCCTTCTCATATGTAGGTGTTTTACAATCACTTGATGAGTTTACAATACCGGCAGCTATGAGTGTTGTTTCAAATGGTATAATAATAGCTTATTATTTAATATTTGGAACAAGATTTGGTGTTAAAGGTCTTGCTTTAGCATTTCTTTTTGGTTGGTTTATGCAAATGGCAATACAAATTCCACCCCTTTATAAAAAAGGCTATCGTTTTAAATTTTTTATAGATTTAAAAGATGAAGGCCTTAAAAAAGTTGGTACACTTATGCTTCCTGTTATGGTTAGTACTTGGATACAGCCTATAAATATTGCTATAAACGGAAGATATGCTTCAGGTCTTCTTAATGGTAGTGGTTCATCTATTGTTGATTATGCCAATAATTTATATACAATTATTGTGAGTGTATTTGTTCTTTCTATTGCCAATGTTATTTTTCCTAAACTTTCAAAACAGACTGCAAATAATCAGGAAAAAGAATATGGGGAAACAGTAAATTCAACAATGAAGGTTTTATTTTTCCTTCTTATTCCTATGATGTTTGGTCTTATTGCTTTAAGTACACCAATAGTAAGACTTATATATGAATGGAAAGAGTTTGATTCTAATGCAACACTTCTTACAGGAAATGCACTTGCGTTCTTTTCAATAGGTATGCTTGCTTTTGGTATACAAACAATATTAAGCAGAGCTTTTTATGCTTTACAAGATGGGAAAACTCCTCTTATAACAGGTATTGTTTCAATAGTTGTAAATGTAGTATTTTGTCAGATACTTGTAGGGAAAATGAATATTTCTGGTCTTGCATTTGCATCTTCTCTTTCTTCAATTATTTCTGCTATTCTTCTTATAATTCCTATGAGAAAAAGGTCAAAAGAAATAATGAATAAAGAATTTTTTAAAGCTGCTTTAAAAATGTTTGTTTCTGCAATTATTATGTCTGTTGTTGTAGTAATTCTTAGAGATATTATTTATAATAATTTATCAGATAATATAGTAAGCAGAATATTAGTTGTTGGTATACCAACAGTTGTGGGTGTTTTTGTTTATATGGTTTCTGCATATATTTTTAAGATAGAAGAAAGCGAATTTGTTTTTGGTTTTATAAATAAAATTATATGCAAATTTAAGAAATAAAATTATGGAGGGATAGTGTGTTTGAAAATAGTGTTTTTATAAAAATACTTTCCTGTATAGGAATGTGGTTTTCATCACAGTTTGAAAAAAGTAAAATTATAAATTTTTTCCTTACGCAGAATGATAAAAAGGAAAATGTTGAAAACAGTATTTTTAACAAAGTATTTTACGGTATTCTTGGTGTATTAAGAAAAATATTTACTGTATTAAAGCTTGATAAATTGTTTGAAGGCAGTATTTATAGAGTGTCTTCTATATGGTGCGGACTTGCTGTTATACTTGCACCATTTATACCTACAATGCTTCTTCTTGCAATAGCATTAGCTGGAGCTTGTTCTTTGATACTTGAGTTTTTATGTAACAAAGATAAAAAACTTAAATATATTGCTGTAAATAAATATATTTATTTATATGCTTTTGCATATATATATGCCACAATAACTTCTGTTACAGTTAAAGGAAGTCTTTTTGGTGGTATGCTTACTGTATTTTTTATACTGTTTTTTATAGTTATTGTAAACTCTATTGAAACAAAAAGACAACTTCATATTATAATGTTTTTTATGATTTCTATAGGTGTTCTTGTTTCATTATACGGATTTTATCAGTTTATGTTCCCTGATAAGTTTACAAATGTATGGCTTGATACAGATATGTTTTCTGATATAGGCTTTAGAGTATATTCTACTCTTGAAAACCCTAATGTACTTGGTGAATATTTCCTTCTTGTTATACCTTTTGGTGTTGCATATACATTTAACGGTAAAAATATTATTAGTAAAGTTTTCTTTGGTGGTTGTACAGCCATAATGATGATATGTCTTATACTTACTTATTCAAGAGGCTGTTATCTTGGAATACTTTTTGCAGCAGCAGTATTTCTTGTGCTTTATGATAGAAGATTTATATGGCTTGGTATAGTAGGTATAATACTTCTTCCATTTATACTTCCAGATGCTATTATAAACCGTTTTATGAGTATTGGTGATATGTCTGATACTTCAACAAGCTATCGTGTTTATATATGGCTTGGAACAATAGCAATGCTTAAGGATTATTGGTTCTGTGGTGTTGGACCAGGAATTGATGCATTTAATGTTGTATATCCTGCCTATGCATTTAACTCAATTAGTGCTCCTCATTCACATAATCTTTTCCTTCAGATAATATGTGATTCTGGAATAATTGGCTTATTGCTTTTTGCAGCTGTAATATATCAGTTTTATAAATATACTTGTGCTTCTCTTAAAAAAGAAACAAATAAGAGAGCCAAGATTTATAATTTAGCAAGTATATCTGCTGTTACAGGGTTTATGGTTCAAAGTATGACAGACTATACATTCTATAATTATCGTGTTACATTCCTTTTCTGGGCAGTTCTTGCAATAGGTGTGCTTTTTGCAAGATATTCTGATTTGAAGGAGGCTTGATTTTATGAAAGTATTAAATATTATAAGTGATAAAAATATCGGTGGTGCAGGAAGATGTATCATTAATTTTCTTAAATATTATGATAGAAAAAACTTTGATATTACTATTGTTGTGCCAGAAGGAAGCCTTCTTGTACCTGAAATTAAAAAACTTGACACAAAAGTTATAGAAGTTAATGGTATAGCCGATAAATCTCTTGATATGAAATCTATTGGTGAGCTTAAAAATGTTATTAAAAAAGAAAATCCTGATGTTGTACATACACATGGTACTTTTTCAGGAAGGATTGCTGCAAAACTTTGTGGTAAAAAAATAGTTTATACAAGACATTCCGTTTTCCCTGTAAGTAAAAAAATAAGTACTCAACCAGGTAAAACAATAAATAAAATAGCAAATGAATTTTTTTCTGATGATATTATTGCTGTTGCAGAAGCTGCTAAAGATAACCTTACAGAAGGTGGTATATCTGAAAATAAAATAAAAGTAATACTTAATGGTGTTGAAGCTGTAAAAAAATGTACAGAAGATGAAATTAAAACAACAAAACAAAAGTATGGTATATCAGATAATGATTTTGTAATAGGTATTATGGCAAGACTAGAAGCTGTAAAAGGTCATAAATATCTTATTGATGCAGGTAAAATATTAAAGGAAAAAGGTAAAAATATAAAAATACTTATTATAGGTACAGGTGGAATTGAAGAAGAAATAAAAAAATATGTAAAGGATAATGGTATGGAAGATACTGTTATATTTACAGGTTTTATAAAGAATGTACGAGAAATTTTAAGTATTATGGATATTCAGGCAAATGCTTCTTATGGTACAGAAGCTACAAGTCTTGCTCTTTTGGAAGGAATGAGTATGGGTATACCGGCAGTTGTAAGTAATTATGGTGGAAACCCAGGGGTTATTACTCATGGTGAAAATGGATATATATTTGCCCTTAAAGATAGTAAAGATATGGCAGTATATATTGAAAAAATTATGGATAATAAAGAAACTTTTGAATATATGAAAGAGAAATCAAAAGAAATATTTAATAATAAATTTACAGCTGAGATATATGCAAGAAATATAGAAAATGTATACAGAAATGTAGTTAAATAAGAGAGGTGCCAAAATGGATAAGAAGAAATTCAGAATTAATTTTTTTGATATAGTTATTGCTATTGTTGTAATAGTTGTTGCAGGCGGTATTTATTTCTTTACAAATAAAGAAAGTGTTGTTGAAACTAAAAAGCTTGTATATACATTTGAACTTAATAGCCTTCCTAAAGGTATTGCAGATAGTATAGAAGTTGGAGATACACTTACAGATGGTGTTAAAAATTATAATATGGGTACAGTTATTGCTGTTGAAAAAACAGATTATACAATACTTACAACAGATTATACAACAAATACTATTAAAGAAAGCGTTGTTCCTGATAAAGAAAGAGCTGTTATAACTGTTGAGGCAAATGTAACAGAAAGTGGTGCTGATTATAAAGTTGACGGTAATTTTCTTGTAAAAACAGGTCTTGAAGTCAATGTACATGGCCCAGGATATGCAGGAAGCGGTTATATAATTTCAATTGATAGATAAGAGGTGCTGTTAATATGAGAAATAGTAATAAAAAAGGATTAGTATTTGGTAAAATAAGTATTGTTGATATAGCTGTAATAATTATTGTAATACTTCTTGCAGCAGGTACATTTTATAAATTTAAAGGTCTTTCTAAAACAAGTACAAATACACCTATGACACCTGTAACATATACTGTTGAGGTTAAGAAAGTAAGACCATTTGTATTTGATAATGTTAAAGAAGGGGATATATTATACGATAAAACATCAGGTAATTCTATTGGTACAATAGTAAATATAGAAGGTATACCTGCAAAAGAAGCAACTGCAACAACAAATGGTGATGTTGCACTTATGGAAGTTGAAAATAGAGTAGATGTTAAATTTACTGTAGAGGCTGAAGCTGTTGTTTCAAATGATGGAACATACAGTATAAATAGAACATATGACGTTATAAAAAATTCAGCAAAAACTTTTATGACAAAGTATTTCCAGTGCAGTGGTACAATAACAGAAATATCTGAAAAATAATTTACAGGAGGCATAATATGGTTGAAAAACAGACTATACTTATGACCCTTATGGGCCTTGAAATAGGTGGGGCTGAAACACATGTTGTTGAGCTTTCAAAGGAACTTAAAAAACAAGGATATAATATAATTGTTGCTAGTAATGGTGGAGTATATGAAAAAGAACTCCTTGAGTCAGGCATAACTCATTACAATGTTCCTATGCACCAAAGAAATATTTTAAAAATGATAAAATCTTATTTCTTGCTTAAAGAAATTATACAAAAAGAAAAAGTTGATATAGTACATGCCCATGCAAGAATACCTGGTTTTATATGTGGTCTTCTTTATAAAAAAATGAAAAACTTTACATTTATAACATCAACACATGGTGTTTATTCAACCAAAATGGGTCTTAGATATCTTACAAACTGGGGTCAGAAAGTTATTGCAGTAAGTGAAGATATAAAGACATATCTTATGGAATGTTATAATGTTAAAAGTAAAGATATTTTTATTACAATAAATGGTATTGATACTAATAAATTTTCACCAAATACATCTGGTGAAAGAATTAAAAAAGAACTTGGTATTAAAGATGAACCTGTTGTTGTTCATGTAAGCCGTCTTGACGAAGGTGGAAGTGCTACTGCTGCCGAGGTTTTAATAGACTCAGCTTATAAACTTTGTAAAGAAATTCCTAATATAAAAATAGTTATTGCCGGTGGTGGTAATCTTTTCAATAGCCTTAAATCAAAAGCTGATGAAGTGAATAAGGTTATAGGTAGAAAATGTGTCATAATGCTTGGAGCAAGAACTGATATTAATGAAATTCTTATGGCAGGAGATGTTTTTGTAGGTGTTAGTCGTGCAGCTCTTGAAGCTATGGCAGCTGAAAAAGTTACAATACTTGCAGGATATGCTGGGTATATGGGAATATTCAATGAAGAAAAGCTTATGGGTGCTATGGATAACAATTTCTGTTGTAGAGGTTATGAAGAAACTAAAGTTGAACCTCTTGTAAATGATATTGTTTATTTCTTTAAAAAAATGCCTGAAGAAGATAAAAAAGCATATGGAAAATATGGTAGAGAAGTTATATTTGAACACTATTCTGTAAGTAGAATGGCTAAAGATTGTATGGTAGCATACGATGCAGGTCTTAGAGATAGTGCTACAAGACAATATAATGTAATTATGTCCGGATATTATGGATTTAATAATTCCGGTGATGAAGCAATTCTTCTTTCTATGCATAAAAATATAGAAAGAATGGGAGATAATATAAATATCATAGTTCTTTCAAATAAGCCAGAAGAAACAAGAGCTAAATATGGTGTTGATGTTGTTTATCGATTTAGCTTTAAAGAAGTTTTTAGTGCGATAAAGAATTGTGATGTTGTATTAAGTGGTGGTGGAAGTCTTCTTCAAGATAGTACAAGCACACGTTCTCTTATGTATTACCTTTCTATAATACTTCTTGCAAAAATGCTTGGTAAAAAAGTTATGCTTTATGCAAATGGAATTGGGCCAGTATCAAAAAACTTTAATAGACAAATTGTAAAAACAGTTGTAAATAAAGCTGACCTTATAACATTAAGAGAAGGATATTCCTATGAAGAATTAAAATCTATGGGTGTAAGTGCAAAATCATTTGTAACTGCTGACCCTGTTTTTACACTTGATAGTGTATCAAAAGAAGAAGCTAATAATCTTCTTACAAAAGCAGGAATACCACTTGATAAAGAAATAGTTGGTGTTTCTGTACGAAATGTTAAGAATTGGAGAAATGAAGATGAGTTTGTAGAAGAAATGGCTTATCTTTGTGACTCTATATATGAAAAATATAATAGAAATATTGTTTTTATAGTAATGCAAGTACCTAATGATATAAGAATAAGTGAGAAAGTTCATGAAAAAATGAAACACCCTTCATATATTTTAAGGGATTCTTATTCACCTTATGAAATTATGGGCATAATAGGTAGAATGAGCTTTATAGTAAGTATGCGACTTCATACACTTATATTTGCTGCAAGACAAAGAGTGCCTCTTGTAGGTTTTGTATATGACCCTAAAATACAGTATTATCTTGATAAACTTCAGATGCCTTCTGGTGGGGATATACATGATTTTGATATGAATAAAACTCTTGAAATAATAGATGATATGATTATAAATCATGAAAAATATGCAAAAATACTTGATAAGTCAGCAGCAGAGCTTGAAAAAGCAGCACACAATAATGAAAAATACCTTATGGAACTTTTGAAAAAATAAGATGGGGGGCAGTTTTATGAGGAAACTTACACATGTACTTGGAGTACCTTTTGATACATTTACAATGAAAGAAGCTGTTGAAAGAGTTATGGAATTTCTTTCTGATGGAGGACAGCATATAATATGTACTCCTAATCCTGAAATAGTTATGGAAGCTCAAACAGATAAACAACTTATGGAAATATTAAAGGCTTCTGACCTTGTAATTCCTGATGGGATAGGTGTTGTTTGGGCATCAAAATATAGCGAAATAAAAATAAAAGAAAGAGTTCCAGGTTTTGAACTTACTCAAAATGTATTTGAAAAAATAAAAGATTTAGATTATAAAGTATATTTCTTTGGCGGAGCACCAGGTGTTGCAAGTGCAGCCGCTAAAAAAATGATGAGCAAATATAAAGGTCTTAAAATAGTTGGAACAAGAAATGGTTATTTTAATAAAGATGATGAAAAACAGATTATAGAAGAAATTAAAAAATCCGGTGCTGATATTCTTCTTGTTGGACTTGGTGCACCAAAACAGGAAAAATGGATTTATGATAATATAACATTTACTGGTGCAAAAGTTTGTATTGGTGTTGGTGGAAGTTTTGATGTTATGTCTGGTAATGTTAAAAGAGCACCTAAAATATTCTGTAAACTTGGACTTGAATGGTTCTACAGACTTATAACACAGCCAACAAGAATTAAACGTATGATGCGACTTCCTAAGTTTGCTATAAAAGTACTTAAAGAAAAATAAAATAATTTAATAAAGAAGGTATAATATGGTTCTAAAAGACAAAAAACAAATTTTTGATTTTTTTATAGTTATGGTGGGAACATTTTTAACAGCAATTTCTGTTGTTGTATTTTTCGATGCAAATGAGCTGGTACTTGGAGGAGTTTCTGGTATATCCATAGTTATAAAAGAGCTTGGTAAAATGTTTTTTGGAATGGAGCTTCCTCTTTCCATAATAAGTTTTGCTATAAATTTACCACTTCTTATAGGTGCATATATTATTATGGGCAAGGGATTTCTTGGTAAAACTGTATTTTCCACAGTACTTTTTTCTATATTTCTTGAAATAACAAAGTTTTTACCTGTATATAAAGGTGAACTTATGCTTGCAGCAATATATGGTGGGGCTGTTCTTGGTGTTGGTGCAGGTTTTATATTTAAAGGTAGAGCAACATCAGGAGGCTCAGACCTTCTTGCTGCAATGATTTATAAGTTTAATAATCATATATCTCTTTCTAAAATTCTTTTTATAATAGATGCTATTGTAATAGGAATAGGGCTTTTTGTTTTTGGTGTTGAAAAATCTATGTATTCTGTAATATCTGTATTTATATGTACAAAAGTGGCAGGTGGAATAATAGATGGTATAGGCTTTGCAAAAGCTGTTTTTATAATTTCTGATAAATCAGATGAAATTGCAAAAGACCTTATGGAAAATCAAAAACGTGGCGTAACTGCATTAAAAGGAAAAGGAATGTATACAGGTAACGAAAAAGATGTATTATTATGTGTTTTTTCACAAAAAGAAATATCTGATGTTAAAGAAAGAGTTATGGAAATAGATAGTAATGCTTTTATGATGGTAACAGATATAAAAGAGGTATTGGGTGAAGGATTTGTAAGTTATAAACTTTAACATTAGTTGTTATTTGTAAAAAATTACTGTAAGACAAGGCTAGATTGTGGATAAAAATTTAATTGTTAAAATTGTACTATTTTTTCAATATTTATATAAAAACGCAAGTTATAAATGAATTTCAGAGGATATTTTTGGTAAAAAATAAAAAACACAAAAAAGTTTGTAGTTTTTTTAAATATTTCTCTTTATTTTTTTGGTATTTTGTTATAAAATGTAGTAGAGTGAACAAGATGTTTTATATGTACAATTTGTTCTAATATTTTAGGTTATACAAAATAAAGGTCATTTGGGGAAGCAAAATAAAAAATAATTTTCTGGGGTGAGGGTATGATTTCAAATCAAATTTTACAAAACACAATCGATGGTCTTAAGAACATTACTCGTAAAGAGCTTAGTGTTGTTGAGAAAGAAGGCAAAGTTATTGCTACAACTGAAGAAAATATGATAGGTAGACAGATTGATGCTATTGAAAACTTTATTGGTTCTCAGGCAGAAAGTCAGCTTATACTTGGTTATCAGTACTTTAAAATATATGATAACGGTATTCCAGAGTATGTTGTTCAGGTTAAAGGTGAAGATGAAGAAGGATACAGAATTGGTAAAATTGCTGCTTTCCAAATCCAGAGTCTTTTAGTTGCTTATAAAGAAAGATATGATAAAGACAACTTTATAAAAAATCTTCTTCTTGACAATCTTCTTCTTGTTGATATTTATAGCAGAGCTAAAAAGCTTCATATTGAAAACAATATAAGAAGAATAGTATACCTTATTGAAACAAATATTGATAAGGATATGAATATTGTTGAAATAGTAAGAAGTATTTTCCCAGCAAAAACAAAAGATTTCGTTACTGCTGTTGATGAACACAGCATTATTCTTGTTAAAGAATTAAGAGAAAAAGAAACAATGGACGAAATCGAAAAAATAGCAAAAATGATTGCCGATACTCTTAATAATGAAATAAAGAGTAAAGTATATATCTCTATAGGTACTGTTGTAAATGACCTTAAAGATGTTTCACGTTCTTATAAAGAGGCTAAAATGGCTCTTGAAGTAGGTAAGATTTTTGAAGGGGATAAATATATTGTAAACTATGAAAAACTTGGAATTGGTAGACTTATATATCAGCTTCCTCTTCCACTTTGCAGAATGTTTATAAAAGAAGTTCTCCACGGTCTTACAATGGACGATTTTGATGATGAAACTCTTGCAACAGTAAATAAATTCTTCGAAAACAATCTTAATGTTTCCGAAACATCAAGACAGCTTTATATCCATAGAAATACTCTTGTATACAGACTTGATAAGCTTCAGAAAATGACAGGTCTTGACCTTAGAAACTTTGATGATGCTATTATATTCAAGATTACTCTTATGGTAAGCAAATATATGATTTATATGGATAAAATGTCTTACTAATAAATATTAATTGCAAATAAAAGACAGGGGGCGTATTATAAATTTAAGGGGCGTTCCCTGTTTTTTTAAGATTAAGAAAGGAAGATTCTTTTGATAAGTATTGAAAACGTAAGAAAGGTGTATCCTAATGGCTCCGAAGCCCTTAAAGGAGTTTCGATACATATAGAAAGAGGGGAGTTTGTTTTTATTGTTGGTTCTAGTGGCTCTGGAAAATCAACTCTTATAAAATTACTCCTTAAAGAGCTTGACCCTACAAGCGGAAAAATTGTTATAAATAATATTGATACAACAAAGATTTCAAGAAAAGATATACCTTACCTTAGAAGAAATTTAGGAGTTGTATTCCAAGACTTTAGACTTTTACAGAACAAAACAGTATATGAAAACGTTGCATTCGCTATGAGAGTAATAGAAGCACCTTCAAAAGCAATAAGAAGAAATGTGCCTACTGTACTTTCTCTTGTTGGGCTTCATAATAAACTTAAAGCTTATCCTAATCAGCTTTCTGGTGGTGAACAACAAAGAACAGCTCTTGCAAGAGCTATTGTTAATAAACCACCTATACTTATTGCCGATGAGCCAACAGGTAATCTTGACCCTGATACGGCTTGGGGAATTATGAACCTTTTGGAGGATATAAACAGACAGGGTACAACAGTTGTTGTTGCAACCCATGCAAAAGATATTGTTGATGCAATGCAAAAAAGAGTTATAACACTTAAAAAAGGTGTTATAGTAAGAGATGTTGAAAAAGGTGGTTATAGCGATGAGGCCTAGTTCTATTAAATACTATTTTAAAGAGGGCTTCACAAGCCTTTTAAGAAACAGACTTATGACAGTAGCGTCTATTGCTACTGTTGCAGCATGTATATTTATTATGTCATTTTCCTATTGTGTTGTAAGTAATCTTCAATATGTTTTAAGACAGATGGAAGATTCTATCGGAATTGCTGTTTTCCTTAATGAAGAGCTTACAAGTGATGATGTTGAAAGAATAAGTTGTGAAATAAAAGCAATTCCACATGTAAAACAGGTTATATATACATCTCCTGATGATGCCCTTGTAGAGCTTCAGGAGGAATGGAGTATGGACGGTATACTTGATGGATTTAGTGGTGAAAATAATCCTCTTTCAAGTTCCTTTGAAATATCCCTTGAAGGTGTTGAATATCAATCAGAAGTTACTAAAGCTCTTACTGCTATTGATGGTATAGATAATGTAAGAGATGCCCATACAGAAACAGAAGTCCTTTTAAAAGTTAATAATGTTATGCAGATTACAGGTATTGTTGTAATAGTTATACTTGCTGTAATATCTGTTGTAATTATTATGAACACAATAAAAATTTCTGTTTATACAAGAAGAAATGAAATTAATATTATGAAATATGTTGGTGCAACAGACTGGTTTATAAGATGGCCGTTTATTATAGAGGGGATGCTTATAGGTATAATTGGTTCTGTTATTCCTATGTTGATTTCTTGGCCTGTATACAGTAAAATAGTAGATATATTATATACAAGTTTACCTGTTATTAAAAATATGGTAACTTTTAGATATAGTGTTGATATATTTTCAGTTCTTATACCTGTTTCTATTGTTTCAGGTATACTTCTTGGTGTTATTGGTAGTGTAACATCAATAAGAAAACATCTTAGGGTATAATTTTTTGGAGGAATGAATTAAAATGAAGAAGTATTTAAGGAAATTTCTTGCTGCCACTCTTGCTTTTTCTATGTTTTTTGTTCAAGTGGCAGATGCTAAAACACTTAATCAATTAAAGCAAGAACAAAGTGATATTAAAGCTAAACAGCAAGAAACACAAAATGCACTTAATGCAAATAAACAAAAGCAAGAAGATATAAGTGCAGAGATTGAAAGTCTTGACAAAACTGTTGCAGAAGCAGAAGCTGCTCTTGAGGAAATTCAAACTGAGCTTAATGATGTTACTGCAAGACTTGCTGAGTCTGAAGTACAGCTTAAAGAGGCTACTGAAAAGAAAAATGCACAGCTTGAAAGTTTTGAAGGAAGAATTAAGTTTTTACATGAAAATGGTTCAATAGGATATTTACAAATTATACTTAGTGCAGAAAGTTTTACAGACTTTTTGACAAGAATGCAATATGTAAATGATATAATGAACTATGATAATAATCTTCTTTCACAATTACAAACAACAGAAAGTGAAATTCAACAAAAAACAACAGAAATTGCTGAAGATAAAGCACAGGTTGAAGTTCTTGTTGCAGAGCAGAAAGCTAAAACAGAAGAATATAATACAAAACTTGCTGAAAAACAAGCTACTTATAATCAGTACAAGCTTGATGCAGCTGCATATGAACAAGAGCTTGCTTCTTGGGAAAAAGCTAGTGAAGAAGTTTCAAATCTTATAGCTAAAGCTAATGCAGAAGCAGCAGCGGCAGCAGCTAAAAATAAATCAAGTAGTGCTACAAGTTCTGGTTCTTCAAGTGGAACTGTTACATATACAGGAGGTCAATTTGCTTGGCCTGTTCCTGGTTATTCTTACATAAGTAGTGGATATGGTTATAGGTCAAAACCAATAGGTAGCGGAAGTGAGTTCCATACAGGTTATGATATTCCAGCTGCTTATGGTTCTAGTATCGTTGCTGCTGAGGCAGGTACAGTAATATATGCAAGCTATATGAATGGTTATGGATATACTGTAATGATTGACCATGGCGGCGGATTAGTTACACTTTATGGTCATAATTCAAAACTTACTGTTTCAAAGGGTGATACTGTTTCTAGGGGGCAAACTATTGCAAAAGCAGGAAGTACAGGAAATTCAACAGGAAATCACTGTCACTTTGAAGTAAGAAAGAATGGTTCACATACAAGTCCTAAACCTTATTTAGGCGTATAATATATTATAAATAAACGGGGGTAAGGCTATATGCATTTACTCCCTTTTTTAAAATAAAAAAGTACTGAATAATATATTATATTCAGTAATAAAATTTAAAGTAATTAAATTTTTTGGAGTGAATAAATTTATGAGTAAAAGACCATTTTTGAAAGGAGTTATTGTTGGTGTAGCTTGTACACTTATAGTTGTTATAAGCTTGAATTTTGCATTTATATTCTTTATGGGCAGTTCATATAAGGATTTAGGTGTTTCAGAAAAAATTTCAACAATAGCTACTATACTTGATAAAAAATATGTAGATGAAATTGATATGGATAAACTGGAAGAGGGAATATATAACGGAATGGTTGAAGCTATAGGTGACCCATATACTGATTATATGACTGCTTCTGAGTTTGCACAATTTATGGAAGATAATGAAGGGGAGTTTTATGGTATAGGTGTTGAAGTTATAGCTGATAGTACTGATGGAAGTATAAGAGTTATATCACCTATTATAGGAACACCAGCAGAAAAAGCAGGTATTTTGCCTGATGATAGAATTATAAAAGTAAATGATAAAGATGTTTCTGCAAACCTTCTTGATGAGGCTATAGACCTTATAAAAGGTGAAGAAGGTACAACTGTTAATGTTACTATTTATAGAGAAAGTACAAAAGAAACAAAAAGTTTTGATATTGTAAGAGAAAAAATAGATGTTCAGACAGTAGAAAGTAAAATTGTTGATGATAATATAGGTTATATAAGAATAACAAGTTTTAAAGAAAATACATATGACCAGTTTAAACAACAATATGATACTCTTAAATCAAAAAATATAAAAGGTCTTGTTATTGATGTTAGAAATAACCCTGGAGGAAATTTAAGTGTTGTTGAAGAAATAACAGATATGCTTATTCCGGAGGGAGTCCTTGTATATACAATAGATAAAGAGGGTAACAGAGAAGATTATATGTCTGATGCAAATAGTATTGATATACCACTTTGTATTCTTGTAAACGGTAATAGTGCAAGTGCTTCTGAGGTTCTTTCAGGTGCTGTTCAGGATACAGGAACAGGTAAGCTTGTTGGAACACAAACTTTCGGTAAAGGTCTTGTACAGGGCTTATATCCTCTTTCAGATGGCTCTGGACTTAAAATAACAATACAAAAATATTATACACCTAGTGGTGTATGTATACAGGGTACAGGTATAGCACCGGATTATGTTGTTGAACTTCCGGAAGAATTACAGTATCAACTTACAATAGATGAAAAAGATGATACACAGCTTCATAAAGCAATAGAGGTTATAAACGAACAATTAAAATAATGTAAACTAATTGTTAAATGTAATATTTTTATGTTAAATGTCGACAGAATCTCTAAAAAAAGATTCTGTCTTTTTTATTAAATAACAATTTTGACGATTTTTTTGTATTTTAATGTATTCTCTTTAAAAGAACAAAAGAATTATGTATAATAATTTAAGGTTATGGGATTTTATTTTTTAGACGAAAAGGAGAATTGCCATGTTTGGATTTATGGGATTTGGTGAGGACATAGGTATTGACCTTGGTACTGCCACAGTTCTGGTTTATATAAAAGGTCAGGGTATAGTTATAAAAGAGCCTTCTGTTGTTGCTATTGATAAGGATACAAATACAATTCTTGCAGTAGGTGAGGAAGCAAGAAGAATGCTTGGAAGAACTCCTGGTAATATTGTTGCAATAAGACCTTTAAGAGAAGGTGTTATTTCTAATTATGAAATAACAGAAAAAATGCTTAAATACTTTATTGAGAAGGCTATTGGTAAACGTTCATTTGTAAAACCTACAATAGCTGTTTGTGTGCCTAGTAGTGTAACAGAAGTTGAAAGACGTGCTGTTGAAGATGCTACAAAACAAGCAGGTGCAAGACAGGTTCATATTATTGAAGAGCCTATTGCTGCTGCTATTGGTGCAGGAATTGATATTTCAAAGGCTTGTGGAAATATGGTTGTTGATATTGGTGGTGGTACAACTGATATTGCTGTAATTTCACTTGGTGGTACTGTTGTAAGTACATCTTTAAAAATAGCCGGCGATAATTTCGATGAAAATATTATAAGATATATGCGTAAAAAACATAATGTTCTTATTGGTGAAAGAACAGCTGAAGACCTTAAAATACATATAGGTACAGCTTATGAAAGAACAACACCTGTTACTCTTGATGTTAGAGGAAGAAATCTTATAACAGGTCTTCCTAAAAATATTACAGTTACTTCTGAAGAAATGCATGAAGCACTTAAAGAGTCTGTTCTTGCTATATGTGATGCTGTTCATAATGTACTTGAAAGAACTCCGCCAGAACTTGCTGCTGATATTTCAGATAGGGGTATTGTAATGACTGGTGGCGGTAGCCTTCTTTATGGATTGGACAAGCTTATAAAATCAAAAACAGGAATAAATGCTATTATTGCAGAAGACTCTGTTTCTTGTGTTGCTATCGGTACAGGAAAATATATAGAATATATTGGCGAAGATAGAGGAAAAGGTTTCTTTTCCAGTCTTTTTAGACCTAAAGAAAAAGAACCTATAAAAAATATAAATACAGAAGATGAATAAAATATTTTAATACAGATACATATTTTTATATGTATCTGTATTAAAAATACTGTTGACAATAGTGGATTATATTGATATAATATCACAGAATTAAATATAAACTTATCAAGAGAGGTTGAGGGACAGGGCCCTATGACACCCGGCAACCGGCAAAAACAGCACGGTGCCAATTCCCCCGTAAAATTTTTACGGAAGATGAGGATTTTGTTATTAAGCCCTAGAGGCTTTTTTTATTGTAAAAAATAAGTTTTATATTTATGAATTTTTATAAAAATGTTAATTAACAGGAGGTTTTGAAATGGCTAAAAGATTATTTACTTCAGAATCTGTTACAGAGGGACATCCAGATAAAATCTGTGACCAGATTTCAGATGCAATTCTTGATAGTATACTTGCAAAAGACCCTATGGCACGTGTTGCTTGCGAAACTTGTACAACAACAGGTATTGTTTTTGTTATGGGCGAGGTAACAACAGATTGTTACGTTGATGTTGAAAATATTGTTCGTGAAACAGTTCGTGAAATAGGATATGATAGAGCAAAATATGGTTTTGACTGTGACTCTTGTTCAGTAATTACATCTCTTCACGGTCAGTCACCTGACATTGCTATGGGTGTTGATAAAGCTTATGAAAATAAAACTGGAGAAGATACAAGTGAATTTGACACAGGTGCCGGTGACCAAGGTATGATGTTTGGTTTTGCTTGTGATGAAACAGAAGAATATATGCCTATGCCTATATCTCTTGCTCATAAACTTACAAGAAGACTTACAGAAGTAAGAAAAAATGGAACAATGGCTTATCTTCGTCCTGACGGAAAAGCTCAGGTTACAGTTGAATATGATGATGATAAAGTTGTAAGAATTGATACTATTGTTCTTTCAACACAGCATAGTCCAGAGGTTACACAGGAACAGATTGAAAAAGATGTTAAAGAAAATATCATAAAAGCAGTTA
Organism: Tyzzerella sp.; assembly: GCA_019415525.1. Classification (GTDB taxonomy): domain Bacteria; phylum Bacillota; class Clostridia; order Lachnospirales; family Anaerotignaceae; genus Fimicola. Next base: position 57,881 of record DXZA01000020.1, read on the forward strand.
TTCCTGCAGAACTTCTTGATGAAAATACAAGATACTTTATAAATCCAACAGGTAGATTTGTTATCGGTGGTCCACAGGGTGATAGTGGTCTTACAGGTAGAAAAATTATAGTTGATACATATGGCGGATATGCAAGCCATGGTGGTGGTGCTTTCTCTGGAAAAGACCCTACAAAAGTTGACCGTTCAGCTTGCTATGCTGCAAGATATGTTGCTAAAAATATCGTAGCTTCAGGTATTGCTAAAAAATGTGAAATACAGCTTTCATATGCTATCGGTGTTGCTAAACCTGTTTCTATACTTGTAAACACATATGGCACAGGTAAAATTTCAGATGCTGAAATAACTGAAATTGTTAAATCAAACTTTGACCTTCGTCCTGCTGCAATTATTAAAAACTTCGACCTTAGAAGACCTATTTATAAACAAACAGCAGCTTATGGACACTTTGGAAGAAATGACCTTGACCTTCCTTGGGAAAGAACAGATAAAACAGAAGTTTTCAGTAACGCTGTTAAATAATGAAGAACTTTATGCCCTGATTTTATATCAGGGCTCTTTTTTTATATCTTTAAAGGTGGTACAATTATAAAGATTTAATTTTTACGGCAAGAAGGTGATTTTTTTGGAGGATACTGTTATAACAGGCTCTGTTGAAGATATTGTTTTTCATAATAGAGATAATGGATATTGTGTTTTTACAGTTGATAGTGATGGAGAAGAAATAACTTGTGTAGGTACAATTATGCAAATACATTCCGGTGAAGATGTAAGAATATCGGGTAACTGGTCTATGCACCCTACATATGGTAAACAGTTTCAAGTTAAGTTTTTTGAAAAAACAATACCTACAACAGCAGAAGGAATACAAAAATATCTTGCCTCGGGAGTAATAAAAGGTATAGGAAAGAAAACAGCCGAAAGAATAGTTGATAAATTCGGTGATGCTTCTTTTTATGTAATAGAGGAAAAGCCTGATAAATTGGCAGAAATTAAAGGTATAAGCTATGAAAAAGCTATGACAATACATAATGTATTTTGTGAACAGCATGAGCTTAGAAGAGCTATGCTTTTTTTACAGGATTTTGGTGTTGCACCTTCCTATGCTATGAAGATATATAAAAAATATAAAGGTAAGACATTTGAAATAGTAAAAGAAAATCCATATAGACTGGCTGATGACATAAGCGGTATAGGCTTTAAAATGGCTGATAAAATGGCACAAAATGCAGGTATACAAACTAATAGCCCTAATCGTATAAAATCCGGTATAAAATATGTTTTAAATCAAGCATCACAAAATGGTCATGTTTATTTGCCAAAAGTAGAACTTATAAAAATAACATCAGAACTTTTGGAAATAAATCCTGTTGTAATTGAAAACTGTTTGAAAGAGTTGCAAGTGGATAATCAGCTTTGGCAAGAAAAAATAAATGATATTGATTGTGTTTATTTATCTGTTTATTATTATTCTGAAATTGCTGTGGCTAAAAAACTTCTTGAACTATCAATGGAATATGTACCTGAAAATTATAATAATATAGATAGAATAATTGCAAAAACTGAAATTGATACAGGTATTATGCTTGATGTAAATCAGCGTGAAGCTGTTCGTGAGGCTATGACAAATGGTATTCTTATTATTACGGGAGGGCCCGGGACAGGTAAAACAACAACTATAAATACTATAATAAAAATACTTTCTGAAGAAGAAAATGAAATTGTTTTGGCTGCTCCTACAGGTCGTGCTGCGAAAAGAATGACAGAAGCCACAGGTATGGAGGCTCAAACTATACATAGACTTCTTGGCATAACTTTTGCAGATGATGAAGGTAGAAGACAAATATATGATAAAAATGAAGATAACCCAATAGATGCAGATGTAATTATAATTGATGAAACATCTATGGTTGATATAAATCTTATGTTTGGACTTACCCGTGCAATAGCAAGAGGTACAAGACTTATACTTGTTGGTGACGTTGACCAGCTTCCTTCCGTTGGTGCCGGAAATGTTTTGAAAGATGTTATAAATTCTGAAAAATTAAAGGTTGTTAAACTTGATAAAATATTTAGACAGGCACAGGAAAGTGCTATTGTAATGAATGCCCATAGAATAAATCAAGGGCAGCAACCTATACTTAATGAAAAGGAAAAAGACTTTTTCTTTTTGAAAAGAATTAATTCCGAAGATGTTGTTACTACAATAGCCGACCTTGTAACAAGAAGAATACCAAATTTCCTTAAATGTGATAGTGTTGAAGATATACAAGTTTTAACACCTATGAGAAAAAGTCGTATAGGTGTACAAAGTCTTAATGAAACATTACAAAGCGTTATAAATCCCCCAAGTGATGATAAAAAAGAAAAAGAATTTAGAGGCGTTATATTTAGAGAAGGGGACAAAGTTATGCAGATTAAAAATAACTATAACGCTGTTTGGAAAGTATATAATAATCTTGGTAAAAAAGTTGATGAGGGTACAGGTATTTTTAATGGTGACCAAGGTATAATTACAGATATTGACAAAGTTGATGAAGTAATAACAGTTGTTTTTGACGATGATAAAGAAGTTGAATATGATTTTACTCAAATAGAAGAACTTGAACTTGCTTATGCTATAACAATACATAAATCACAAGGTAGTGAATATCCTGTTGTTATTATGCCTATATACAGTGGTCCACCTATGCTTATGTCAAGAAACTTACTTTATACAGGTGTAACAAGGGCAAAACAGCTTGTTGTTATAGTTGGACTTGCTGAAACTGTTTCTTCTATGATTTATAATAATAGAGAGGTAAACAGATATTCAACTCTTGCATACAGAATAAAAAGTATATATGATTTTATGAATATGGAGTTATGATGTTTGATAAATTTATTGAATGTATAATAAATATTATGTATCCTAAAAAATGCGTAATATGTAATGAGATTATAGAATATAAAAACAGTAAAGATTATGTGTGTTTAAAGTGTAGAGATAAAATACCGTTTATAAGTGGTAATGTTTGTAAAAAATGTGGTAGACCTATTGATTATGGTGATTTGTGTTCAAGATGTATTGAAACAACTTTTGCATTTGATTTTGGTTTTTCTCCCTTTGAATATGAAGTGGTAAGAAAAAGTATATTTAGACTTAAATATAAAGGTGTTAAAAAAGACGGAAAGGCTATGGGTGAGCTCATGAGCCTTTTTATTCGTGAAAAATATAATGATGTAATTAAAAATATTGATATTATAGTTCCTGTGCCTATACATGAAAAAAAGCTTAATAAAAGAGAGTTTAATCAAGCTGATATAATAGGAAAACGTATAGCACAAAATTTTAATATAGCTTATAGAGATGACTTAATAAAAAGAATAAAAAATACAGTTCCTCAAAATTCTCTTGAACATAAAGAGAGAAAAGAAAATATAAAAGATGCATTTATTATTACTGATAAAGAATTTATAAAAGACAAAAGTATAATGATTATTGACGATATATTTACTACGGGAAGTACCATAAATGAATGTTCAAAGCTTCTTATTATGAATGGAGCGAAAAATGTTGTGTTTTATACATTTTCCATAACTTAAGTGCTATTATAGATATTAAATTAACAAAATATTCATACTTTTTAACAAATTTTATTGTAAAATAGGTTGTGACTAATTTTACAATGGAGGTATGACTTTGATTGAAGTAAATAATCTCATAAAACAATATGGAAAAGATATTGCAGTAAATGATATTTCATTCACTGTAAATGAAGGTGAAATTTTAGGTTTTCTTGGGCCTAACGGTGCGGGAAAATCAACTACAATGAATATTATAACTGGTTATATTGCACCAACTAGCGGTACTGTAAAAATATGCGGTTATGATATTATTGATGAGCCTCAAAAAGCTAAAAGTAAAATAGGATATTTACCGGAAATACCACCTTTATATGTTAATATGACAGTAGATGAATACCTTGATTTTGTTTGCGATATTAAAAAGATTTCTAAAGGTGATAAAAAAGAGGTACTTGAAAAAATTAAGGATATAGTTAAAATATCTCACGTTTCAAATAAAATAATTAAAAACCTTTCAAAGGGATATAAACAACGTGTAGGTATTGCACAAGCTTTAATAGGCAATCCTGAAATTTTAATACTTGATGAGCCTACTGTGGGACTTGACCCAAAAGAAATTATAGAAATTCGTGATTTTATAAAAACTCTTGGTAAAAATCATACTGTAATATTAAGCTCTCATATACTTTCTGAAATAAGTGCTGTATGTGACAGAGTTTTAATATTAAATAAAGGTGTTATTGTTGCACAGGATACAACAGAAAATCTTTCTGAAAACTTATCTAAAAACCATAAAATGAATATAAGTGTAAAGGGAGATAAAGAAAATATAAAAACTGCTCTTGAAAAAGAAGAAAGTATTGTATCTGTAATTCAGAAAGAAGAAAACAGCGAAAAAGATACATATGAATTCATTGTTGAGGCTTCTGAAAATTGCGATATAAGAGAAATTATATTTGATAATGCCATTAAAAATAATTATAAAATACTTGGTATGAACCCTGTGGAAATGTCCCTTGAAGATATATTCCTTAAAGTTACTGATGTAGAAGAAAATTCTGAAAACAAAGGAAATGATGATGGGGAGGGGAATGAATAATGTCAGCAATATTTAAAAAAGAAATGCGAGCATATTTTAATTCTATGACAGGATATATATTTATAGGTGTATTTGTATTTGTTACTGCATTGTATTTTTCTCTTTATAATATAATATCATTAAGTCCTGATTTTAGAATTGTTCTTACAAGTGTTATTATGGTTCTTCTTTTAATAATACCTATACTTACAATGGGGCTTTTGAGCCAAGAGGCAAAACAAAAAACAGACCAACTTTTATTAACATCACCTGTTAATGTTTATGATATTGTTATTGGAAAATTTTTGGCATCAGTATCATTATTTTTAATTGCACTTTTAGTAACTTTTATATTCCCTATAATAATAAGTTTTTTTGGAAATGTTGTTTTTTCTGAAGTTATATGTGCATATTTAGGCTTTTTATTTATGGGGATATGCTTTATTTCTGTTGGTATTTGGATTTCATCTTTATCAGATAATCAGATTATATCAGCAGTATTAACTTTTATGGCTATGTTTGTATTGTTTTTTATTGAGGGTATAGCTACATCTTTACCAGAAGGTAATTTATATGGAATAGGTCTTGCAATTATATTATGTATTTTAGTAGGTCTTTTTGTTTATTATTCAATAGAGGATATAAAATATTCTTTAATATCATTTGTTTTTGTAGCTATAATATTTGGAATTGTATATTTTGTAAAGCCTGAGTTTTATAATACATTCCTTTATGATTTTATTATGAGTTTTTCTATGATTTCAAGATTTTCTAACTTTATACTTGGTATTTTTGATATTAGTTCAATAATATTTTATGTTTCTTTCTCAGCCTTCTTTATATATTTAACTGTAAGAAGTATTGAGAAAAAACGCTGGAATTAAAGGAGGTAGAAAATTTTGAAAGATAAAAATAAAAAATTTAAGTATAACGCTAAAAGTTGTATTATTACTGCTATTTTACTTGTGACAATAATAATTATAAATATTTTTGCAGGTAGTCTGAATATTACACTTGATAGTACAAAAGAAAAATTATATTCTATTTCAAATGAGAGTAAAACTTTATTATCTGATATTGATAAAGATGTAAATATATATGCTATATATCAAACAGGAAATGAAGACCCTGTTATACAACAGCTTTTTAATAAATATGAAAAAATTTCAGACAAAATTAAATGTGAGTTTAAAGACCCATATACAGATAGTGATTTTACACTTAATTATTCAGAAAACGGTGAAGATTTTCCGGTTGGTACAATTATAATTGATTGTGAAAGTACAGGTAAATATAGAGTTGTAACTCAAGATAAAATGGCTTCATATTCCGTTGACCAGTATACAAATATGTCATATATGACAAGTTTTAATGCTGAAAGCTGTATTACAGAGGGTATATCATATGTTACAAGTGATGAAAGTATTATGATATATAATCTTAAAGGTCATAGTGAAATGGATATTGATGAAAACCTTATTATTGAATTGGAAAATCAAAATTATGAGGTTGAAAGTCTTACACTTACTGAGGAAACAACAATTCCTGAAGATGCAAGTATACTTATGATAAATAGCCCAATGACTGATATAAGTAGTAGTGAACTTCAAAAAATAAGTGAGTATGTTGCAAATAATGGAAAATTAATTATAAATCTTGGTATTACTACGGAAAGTCTTATAAATATTGAAACTCTTTTATCAAATTATGGTGTTTCTGCTAATAATGCAATTGTTATAGAAGGTTCTACTGATAATATGTATCAGGGCAGCCCTTTTTATGTACTTCCTAATATAGAGGAACATACTATAACAGAAAATATAGATAAAGAAGAACAAACAGTATTTTTCCCATATGCTCAAGGTTTTGATGTATTAGATACAAAAAGAGAATCTATTACTGTTGAACCTTTACTTGTAACATCAAGTTCTTCATATGCTAAAAAAGAATTAACAGATATATATAGCTATGAAAAAACAGATGATGATATTATGGGACCTTTTAATGTTGCTGTTGCTATAACAGATGAGTATGATACAAATAAATCAAAACTTATTGTTTTTGGTGGTAGTGCTATTTTAGACTCAAATATAGACAATTATGCTAATGGTGGTAATTTTGATTTTATTGTAAGCTCTGTAAATTGGCTTATGGATAAAGAAAATAATATATCTATAGCAAATAAAGCTATAAACGGAAATGAATATTTACAACTTAGTAGTGCACAGGCTATAAGTATAATGTTTGTAAGTGTTATATTAATCCCTGTTGTTATAATTGTAATTGGTATATATGTTGTAATAAAAAGAAAACGTAAATAAATAAAAAGAGCCGAAACTTATTGTTTCGGCTTTTTTATTTATATAAGTTTTAAAATTCCCATAAATATTAATATGCAACCTGAAACAGTAATCCATATATTTTCTGAAAGTTTTGAAATACTACTTATTTTTTTACCTGATGAAATACCTATTGATAAAAATAATATTTGAAAAAATACTGCAAATAAAGGTAAAAAAATTGAAAATACTCCAAATGCTCCACTTCCGAATGATACACCAAAAGAGTCTATTGAAAGAGCCAAACCAAGATATAATGCTTCAAAAGGCTCTATTTTATTTGATTTGTTAAAGTCACATACTGGTGGCGATTTTATTATTTTTATTGTAATTCCCGCTTGTTTTATTGAAAATGTACGTACTGTTTCTGTTTTTTCTTTTTTTGGTAAATATGCTTCTGTAATCATAAATAATCCCAAAGCTATAAGTATTATTACTCCTGTATAATTACGAATAACAATAGGAAAAAAACTAAAAACAATGTTACCTAAAAATAAAGATATTGTTATTATTAAAAATGTTTGTATTGAAATTATAAGTTTTGAAAATATAGGTATATTTATTCCTCTCACACCATATGAAATTCCTATTCCAAGAGCGTCTATACTTAGTGTAATTGCTAAAAAAATTATGTTTATGTCCATTTTTTCAAAATCCTTTTTTAAATATATTATGTTGTTGTCATTATTTATGATAATGGTGAATATATTTTCAATATACAAAAGCTTGTCTTAGGAGAGTGAAAAACAATGGATAAACGTGATATTGCCCTTAATGAACTAGAGTATGAACTTCATACAGACTTTAAAAAGGGTCTTTCTGAAAAAGAAGCAGAAAAAAGACTTATTAAAAACGGTAAAAATATAATTTCAGAAAACAAAAAGAATAAAAGTATATTTATAAAATTTTTAATGCAGTTTTCTGATTTTATGGTTATTGCTCTTATTATTGCAGCAATAGTGTCTTTTGCAGTTTCAAAAATGCAAGGTGAAAATGATTATATTGATTCTTTAATTATTATTGCAATAGTTGTATTTAATGCAGTTTTAGGGGTTATACAGGAAAATAAAGCTGAAAAAGCTATTGAAGCTCTTAAAAAGCTTTCTTCGCCCCATACAAAAGTATTAAGAGATGGTAAAGTTAAAGAAATATTATCAGAGAATTTAGTGGAAGGCGATGTTTTTATAATTGAAACAGGTGATTTTATATCTGCTGATGGAAGAATTATAGAAAGTATTGAACTTAAAGCAGAAGAATCATCACTTACAGGTGAATCTGTACCTGTTTCAAAAAATATAAAATGTATTACAAATGATAAAACTTCTTTAGGCGATAGAAAAAATATGGTTTTTGCATCATCTTATATTACAGGTGGAAAAGGAAAAGCTGTTGCTATAAGTACAGGTTTAAATACAGAAGTGGGAAGAATTGCTAAACTTATGATTGACGAGGAGGAAACAGAAACACCTATGCAAAAACGTTTGTCAAAAACAGGTCAAACCCTTGGAACAGCAGCAGTTATAATATGTCTTGTTATATTCCTTATTGGAGTTTTTAGAAATTCTGATTGGTTTGAAATGTTTATGACTTCAATAAGTCTTGCTGTTGCTGCAATACCTGAAGGACTTCCTGCAATAGTTACAATAGTTCTTGCTATGGGTATGCAAAATATGTCAAAGAAAAATGCAATTATAAGAAAACTTCCTGCTGTTGAAACTCTTGGAAGTGCCAATGTAATATGCTCTGATAAAACAGGTACTCTTACACAAAATAGAATGAGAGTTGTTACTGTTACAGATAATAAAAATAAAATTAAAGATGATATTTTAAAAAGAAAATTTATACTTAAACTTGCAGCATTATGTAATAACTGTAATTATGATGACAATAAAATAAAGGGAGAGCCTACTGAAAAAGCTCTTATGGAAGGTGCTTTGGATTGTGGTGAAAATATTTCTAAAATAAATGATGAATATAAAAGAATTGGAGAAATACCTTTTTCATCTGAAAGAAAACTTATGACAACAATACATAAAACACCTAAAGGAAAGTATATATCTATTACAAAAGGTGCTCCTGATGTTTTGATTAAATTATGTACAAGGGTTCTTGATAATGATAAAGAAAGAACTATTCAAAGAAATGATATTTCAGTTATACAAAATTTAAATGATACTATGGCTGAAGATGCTTTAAGAGTTATTGCAGTTGCCTATAATGAATATAATGAAAAACCTCTTTCTTTTAATAAAGATATTATTGAAAGAAACCTTGTTTTTGTGGGAATGACAGGGATTTCAGACCCACCAAGACCTGAAGCCTATGAAGCTGTTAAACTTTGTAAAAAAGCAGGTATAAAGCCTGTAATGATAACTGGTGACCATATAACAACAGCAAAAGCTATTGCAAAAGATTTAGGCATATTTAAAAATGGTGATAAATGTATGACAGGAGCAGAACTTAATCTTGTTCCTGATGAATATTTGAATGAAAATATAGAAAATTATAGCGTTTTTGCCAGAGTATCACCAGAACATAAAGTTAGAATTGTAAAAGCTTTTAAAAATAAAGGATATATTACTGCTATGACAGGTGACGGAGTTAATGATGCACCTGCTCTTAAAGCTGCCGATATAGGATGTGCTATGGGTAAGAATGGTACAGATGTTGCAAAAGGTGCTGCTGATATGATACTTGCAGACGATAATTTTGCAACTATTATAGAAGCTGTAAAAGAGGGGAGAAGAATATATTCAAATATAAGAAAGTCAATTCATTTTCTTATATCAAGTAATATTGGGGAGATTATAACAATATTTACTGCTATGTGTTTTGGTTGGGCAACTCCTCTTTTGCCTATACAGCTTTTGTGGGTAAATCTTGTTACAGATTCTTTACCTGCTGTTGCTCTTGGTATGGACAAGGCTGAAAAAGATATTATGGAAAAACCACCGATTTCCGATAATGGTAATATATTTTCAGGTGGCTTGGGTATTAGGATTGCTTTGGAAGGCTGTATGATAGGGCTTTTGGCTCTTTTAGCTTTTGCAATAGGTCATGTATACTTTGATTTAGGTGTTGGATATACATATGGTAGAACAATGTCTTTTGCTGTTTTAAGTATTTCTCAACTTGTACATGCTTTTAATATGAGAACAGAAGGTTCTTTATTTAAAATAAATATATTTTCAAATAAGGTTTTAGTTCTTTCTTTTATTATAGGTGTTATACTCCAAGCATCTGTTATTACAATACCTTCATTTGCACAAATTTTTAAAGTGGCAAGTCTTGATTTTGATAAATGGCTTATTGTTTTTATACTTTCATTTATGCCTATTATTATTGTTGAACTTGAAAAGCTTTTAGGTAAAAAATAATATTTAATTTTAAAAGTATCGGTACTCTGAATGTGATATAATAAAAGAAATATATTTTTGGAGATGATACTATTGACAGAATTTTTTAAAAATAATAGAAAAAAACTTTTTGATAATATAGATAATTCATCTATTGTAATACTTTTTGCCGGAAAAGCTCCTGTAAAAAGAGGTGATGAGAACTATCCTTTTACACCTGATAGAAATTTTTATTATATTACTGGTATTGATACAGAAGAAAATATTGTTGTTATTACAAAAAATAATAATGAATATGGTGAAACACTTTATATAAAAAGAGATAATGGCTATCTTGCAAAATGGGTTGGGGCAAACATAACAGAAGAAGAAGCAAAAGAAAAATCAGGAATTGAAAATATAAATTATTTAGACTGGTTTAATGATGAAATATCATCTTTTATATTTAAAAATCATATAAAAAATATTTATATTGACTTAGAATGTAGAGATATAACATCACCATTAACTCCTGCAAATATTTTTTATGAAAGTTTTATTAAAAAATATCCTCATATTAATGTAATTAATGTATATGACATAATAAGTGAAATGAGAGTTATAAAGACAGATTATGAAATAGAACTTATAAGAAAAGCTGTTGATATTACTCGTATGGGTATTGAGGAAATGATGAGAAATTCAAAAGCTGGTATGTATGAATATGAAATCGAAGCATATTTTGATTTTGTTCTCAAAAAAAATGGTGTAAAGGATAAGGCTTTTCAATCAATAGGTGCATCAGGTAAAAATGGAACAATACTTCATTATACAAATAATGATGCAAAAACAAATGATAATGACCTTATACTTTTTGATGTTGGGGCACAATGGAAATATTATAATGGAGACTTAACAAGAACATTCCCTGTAAACGGTAAATTTACTGAATTGCAAAAGAAAATATATAATATAGTTCTTGAAGGACAGCTTAAAGTTATAGATGCAATGAAGCCTAATGAAGATTATTCAAGACTTAATGAAATATTGAAAGAACATTATTTTGAAGAACTTAAAAAAATAGGTCTTGTTAAAAAATTTGAGGACGTTTCAAAGTATTATTATCATAGCGTTGGTCATTATCTTGGAGCAGAAACTCATGATGTTGGAACATATGCAGGAAGAAAACTTCAAAAAGGTATGGTTATAACTGTTGAACCAGGGCTTTATATTGAAGAATATGGTATAGGAATAAGAATTGAAGATGATGTTCTTATAACTGAAAATGGAAATGAAGTACTTTCTAAAGATATGATAAAAACTGTTGAAGATATAGAAAAATTTATGGCTGAGGGTAAAATATAATGAAATATAAAGAAAGTGAACTTTTTTACCCTTTAAAAGAGTTTTTTGAAAATAAAGGTTTTAAAGTACAAGGAGAAGTTAAAAATTGTGATATTGTTGCAATAAAAGATGATATTACTGTTATATGTGAAATGAAAACATCATTTAATTTAAAACTTTTATACCAAATATTAGATAGAAAGTCTATTACTGAAAATGTATATGCTGTTATACCACGACCAACAAAAGGACATAACACAAAAGAATTTAAAAATATTATAAAGCTTTTAAAGGCTCTTGATATGGGACTTATAACAGTTGCTATTGATAGCCCTTTAAAAACAGTTGAAGTTATTATTGAGCCTTGTAACGGTAAAAGTTATAAAAATAGTAAAAAAGTATATTTATTAAAAAATGAATTTGATAAAAGGAATATAAATTCAAATATAGGTGGTGTAAATAAAAAGAAAATACTTACAGCTTATATGGAAAAATCAATAAATATACTTTGCTATATTAGTGATAGTGAATGTGTTTCTTTAAAAGATATAAAATATTTTTGTGGAGAAGAAAAAACATCTTCTATACTTCAAAAAAATGTTTATGGTTGGTTTGAAAGAGTGAAAAAAGGAGTTTATAAACTTTCAAAAGAGGGTAAAGACTTTCTTTTATCAAATGAATATGAAGAAGTTAAAAAATATTATACTGAACAAATAAAAAAAGGGTGTCTTTAAAAAGACACCCATAATTTTTTTAATTATTTCATTGAGTCTACTGAACCAAGAGCTTCCTGAATTTTCTTTGTAACGATTTCCTGAATGTAATCTCTTGCAGCACCACAGTATCCTCTTGGGTCGAATTCGCTTGGTTTTTCTGATAAGCTCTTTCTTATAGCAGCTGTCATAGCAAGTCTTAAGTCTGTATCCATGTTGATTTTACATACAGCCATAGAAGCAGCTTTTCTAAGCATTTCAGCTGGCATACCTTTAGCACCGTTAATCTGTCCACCGTACTGGTTACATGTTTCAACTGATGCCTGGTCTACTGAAGAAGCACCGTGTAATACGATTGGGAAATTATGAATTCCTTCAGCTTCTAATTTTTCTGTGATTTTTTCAAGTCTTTCAAAGTCAAGTTTAGCTTCACCTTTGAATTTATAAGCACCGTGGCTTGTTCCGATAGCGATTGCAAGTGAGTCAACACCTGTACGTTTTACGAAATCAACAGCCTGGTCTGGGTCTGTGTAAGTTGCATTAGCAGCGTCAACTTTAACGTCGTCTTCAACACCTGCTAATTTTCCAAGTTCAGCTTCAACAACTACACCATGAGCGTGAGCATATTCAACAACTTCTTTTGTTTTAGCTACGTTTTCTTCATAGTCATAGTGTGAACCGTCAAACATAACTGATGTAAATCCAGCTTCAATACATTCTTTAACTGTTTCAAGGTCTGGGCCGTGGTCTAAGTGAAGAGCGATATCGATACCTGTTTCAGCAACAGCAGCATCTACCATTCCTTTTAAGTAAAGAGGATTAGCATATTTTAATGCACTCTTTGATACCTGTAAAATAACTGCTGAATTCTGTGATTTTGCAGCACGAACTACACCCTGAATGATTTCCATGTTGTTGATGTTGAACGCACCGATTGCGTAATGTCCTTCAAAAGCTTTTTTGAACATTTCTTTTGTTGTTACTAATGCCATTTTAAAAACACCTCTCTATATTATTTCTTCTTAAAGTATAAGAATACATATAAATTATAATACGTATGCAATTTTTTTACAAGAGGGGATGTTAAGTTTTTACATATTATAAACTGCTGATATATTGATAATTTATATATTATTTAGAGTATCAATAAGTTCCTCTATTGTTCTTGGTGTATAACATGTATTTTTGATAATATGTTTTTCAACAAGTTCTTTGTATAATATGTATACTGTAGGGTATTTTATACAACTTTTTTGTACAATTTTGTCATTTTTAAATAAGTCATTTATTTTACCATTAAATATACAATTACCATTATTTAAAAGTATTGCATTATCTGCTATTTTATATGCAAAATCCATATCATGTGTAGATATAACTATTGTTATACCCTTATTTTTTAGTTTATTATAAATAGAATAAAGGTTATCCTTTTGTACTGTATCAAGACAAGTAGAAGGTTCATCAAATATTATAACCTTAGGTTTCATAGCAAGTATAGATGATATTGAAACTCGTTTTTTTTGGCCATATGAAAGAAAATGTACAGGTTTTTCAAAGAAATCAGTAACATCTGTTTCCTTTGCACTTTCTTTTACAATAATATCAACTTCATTTTCAGGTATTTTTAGATTTCTTGGACCAAATGCAATTTCATCATATACACTTGAAGAAAATATTTGATTATCCGGTTCTTGAAAAACTATTCCTATATTTTTTCTTAGATTAAAAAGCTCTTTTTTTGAATATCCAACAATATTGCCTTCAAATAAATATTCACCTAAATCAGGTTTTATTAATCCATTAAGAAGTGTAAAAAGTGTTGATTTTCCAGCACCGTTTTCTCCAAGTATAACAGTAGTTTTTCCTTTTTCTATAGTAAGATCTATATTATTTAAAGCCTTTGTATTATCGCTATATGTAAAGCTTATATTTTTTAATTCAATTATATTCATTATAAGAGTACCTCCATAGATATAAATATACAAATAATTATTATTGATAAAATAATAGAGTATACAAATTCTTTTTTATTTATATCTGTTTTTGAAAACTTGAAATTTCCCTCAAAACATCTGGCTTCTAAAGAATTATAGATTTTTGAAACTTTTATTGAAGAAAGTATAAATATAGATGAAAAAGCTTTTGCAAATGAATTTATTGACTGTTTAAATCCATTATATCCAAGTCTTGATTTTTGTGAGAGTATTATAAAATCTCTTCTTTCACTAAGTACAAATATAAAATGATATATAAGAAACATAAGCTCTATAATTAATGTAGGTAGTTTTAATTTTTGTAAAATACATGTTATTTTATAAATATCTGTTGTAAGTATAAGAAAATACATTGATGATATACATGTAAATGATTTTAAAGCTGTTAAAATACCAAATTTAATAGAATTTTCTGTTATACAAATAAATTTATTTGCAAAAAAGGGCAGGCTTATTATGCCTGTCCTTTCTGTATATATATTTACTGATATTGTCAATACTCCAAGTATTATAAAAATAGCAGGGGATATATACATTTTTATAT
>DXZA01000021.1 GCA_019415525.1 Tyzzerella sp.
TTTATATGATATATATCATACAATGATAAATGAACTTAAAAAAACAGATTTTTTACCAATATGTGAAAAAATATATAATGCTGATGTTATATATATCTATGGAACAGGAAATGAACAAAAAACAATTGCTGATGAATTTAAAAGAATTTTTTTAACAGTAGGTAAGGTAGTTGTACCTGTTTTTGATTATGGTGAAGTAGAATTTTTAAAAACACTTTTTAAAGAGAATGATATTTTTATAATAATATCGCTTTCTGGTGAAACAAAATCAGGTATAGATATACTTAAGCTTATAATTCCTTCAGGTATAAATACAATTTCAATAACTCGTTTAGCAAATAATACAATATCTAGATTATCAAACTTAAATCTTTTTGCTGTTACTCAAAATATAGATAATATAGATAATATAAATTATGAATTAGTTTCTATTTTTTATATAATGATAGATATTCTTTTAATGAAATATATTGAATATTCTAGGAGGATAAAAAATGAGTATTGATGATGTAATAAATATTAATTATGAAAAATTTACTGAAAATGATAAATATATATGTCAATGTATATTAAATAATAAAAAAGATTGCAGTAATCTTTCTATTGAAGAATTTGCACTTAAATATCATGTTTCAAAAAGCTCTCTTTCAAGATTTGCTCAAAAATGTTCTCTTTCAGGATATAGTGCATTAAAATCTATTATACGTATGTCATATGATGAAAATATAAATATTGAAAATTCTATTTCGGTTATGTTTGAAAGTTATCATAAAATGATTGATTATATGAAAACAAAAAATTGTTCTTTAATTTTTAATAACATAAAAAGGGCTAAAAGAGTTTTTATTTTTGGTAGTGGTTATTCTCAAGCTAAAGTTGCTAGCGAATTTAAAAGAATTTTTTTGCCTACACATAAAATTATGATTGATGCTTATGGAAAAGATATGGCAGAAGCTATAATAAATATAGCTGATAAAGATGATTATGTTATTATGATATCACTTTCTGGAGAGTCTGAAACAATTTTAAATATGGCTAAAAAATTAAACATGAAAGGCATAAAACTCCTATCTATTACAGAAATGAAATCCAATACACTTTCCAGAATTTGTGAAGAAAATCTTTATATAAGTTCTATAAAAATGCATATTAATCAAGACTTTGAATATAATGTAACTACGCCATATTTTATACTTGTAGAGCTTTTATATATACAATATAAAATGTTTATAAATAATGTACATATTCCCAATAATTGAAACAATGAACAAAGTTTGAACATAGTTTTTTAAAGAGCTACTTCTATTGAAGGGCTCTTTTTTTAATGTTATTATAACATTGCCGGCGAGGTAAAGGAGGAATTTTACTTGAGAAAACTTATAATATTGGACATAGATGGCACTTTAAGAGATTTTGTTTATGGTATACCAAAATCAGCTATAAAAGCCGTTAATATGTGCAAAGAAAGAGGACATATAGTTTGTATATGTACAGGAAGAAGTCAAGGCACAATTCCAGAAGATGTTATTAATATGAATATTGAAGCTGTTATTTCTGGGGGAGGCTGTTATATAAAATATAAAAATAACATCATAAAAAATGAACATATAGAAAAAAGTATATTTAAAAAATTTTATGAATTGTTTAATTTAAAAAATAATAATATTGCGTTTGCAGTTGAAAGTAATAAAAAAGTTTTTATGAATGCAAATGCTTGTAAAATATTTATGGATATGAACAAAGAAAAAATATCAGCTTTAAGTGATATTGAAAAAGAACATTTTTTCAAGAATGAAAAAATTGTATATAAAGATAATATAAAAGATTTTAATATTGAAAAAGAAAATATCCATAAAATATGTATATGGTCTAATGATGATATAAAGGATAAATTGGATTGTTTTATTAAAACACATAATATTAATATAGCTCAAACGGGAATACAGAATGGTCTATTTTATAATGAACTTATTAAAAAAGGTTCAAATAAGGGAGATGCAATAAATATACTTTGCAATTATTTAAAAATAGATTTAAAAGATACAATAGCTTTTGGTGATAGCTATAATGATATAGATATGTTTAATGTTTGTAAAATATCAATAGCTATGAAAGGAAGTCCCTGTGAACTTACTAATATAGCAACAGGTGTATGTGAAAGTGTTATGGAAGATGGAATATATAATGAACTTTTAAGAAGAAATATTATATGAGAATAAGGAGGTCTTTTAATGAATAATAAATGGTGGCAAAAAGAAGTTGTTTATCAGATTTATCCAAAAAGTTTCTATGATAGTAATAATGATGGCATAGGGGATATAAAAGGTATAACAAGTAAACTTGACTATTTAAAAAATCTAGGTATAACAATGATATGGATTTGTCCTATTTTTAAATCACCTATGGATGATAACGGATATGACATATCAGATTATTTTGATATAGCAGAAGAATTTGGTACAATGTCAGACCTTAAAGAACTTATTGATAAAGCCAAAGAAAAAGATATAAAAATAATACTTGACCTTGTAATAAATCATACATCTGATGAACACCCATGGTTTAAAGAAGCATTAAAAAATCCAGAAAGTAAATATCATGATTATTATATTTTTAAAAAAGGGAATAGTGTTCCTAATAATTGGCGTTCTGTTTTTGGTACATCTGTTTGGGAAAAAGTTGAAAATAGAGATGAATATTATTTCCATGCTTTTGGAAAGAAACAACCAGACCTTAATTGGGAAAATCCAGAACTAAGGAATGAGCTATATAAAATTGTAAATAAATGGCTTGATTTTGGTATAGCTGGATTTAGAATTGATGCTATAACTTTCATAAAAAAAGACCTTACATTCAAAAGTATAGAAGCTGATGGTGTTGATGGTATGGCAAAATGCACAAAGGTTTCAAGAAATCAAAAAGGAATAGATATTTTTTTAAAAGAACTTAAGGATAATACATTTTCTAAATATGATTGTGTAACTGTTGCAGAAGCACCAGGAGTTGAATATGATGAACTTTCAGATTTTATAGGAGAAGATGGATATTTCTCTATGATATTTGATTTTAGATATGCAGACCTTGATGTAAAAAGTGGTAGTGAATGGTTTAAACGAATTGATTGGACTGTAAAAGAATTTAATGAAAAAATTATGAAAAGTCAAACTTCAATTCAGAAAATAGGGTGGGCAGCAAATTTTATAGAAAATCATGACCAACCAAGAGCTACAACAAAATATTTGATTGAAAATGAAAAAAATACTGATGCAATAAAAATGTTAGGTGCAATGTATTTCTTTTTAAGAGGAACTCCTTTTATATATCAAGGACAAGAAATAGGAATGATAAATTTTAAGAGAAATTCTATTGATGATTTTAATGATATATCTAGTATAGACCAGTATAATCGCTCAATAGAAGAAGGATTTGATGAAAAACAGGCTTTACATTTTATAAATTTAAGGAGTAGAGATAATTCGAGAACACCTTTTCATTGGAATGATAAAAAATATGGAGGTTTTTCAAAAGAAAAGCCTTGGCTTAAAATGAATGATAGCTATACTTATATAAATGCTGAAAGTCAAATAGGAAAAACAGGCAGTATATTTGAATTTTATAAAAATATTATAAACATAAGACAAAATTCAAAATATTCAGATTGTCTTATATATGGAAAAATAGAACCAATTCAGACTTCTGATAAGACAATAGGCTATATAAGACATTATAATAGCATAAAAATATATTGTTTCTTTAACTTTGATAATAATGAAACAGAAGAATATTTTGAAGGAAAGTATAATGAAACAGTTCTTAATAATTTAGATTGTGAATTTATAGAAAATGGTAAATTAAGATTGATGCCTTTTCAGGCTTTAATGTTTACTACAATATAAGGAGGATTATGTTATGGGTGGAAATAATAAATATTTAGATATAGCAAAATCAATTGTAGATATAGTTGGGGAAGATAACATTGTTTCTGTTACACATTGTGCCACAAGACTTCGTATTATTGTTAAAGATAGAGAAAAAATTGATGATAAAAAAGTTGAAAAAATTGATGAAGTAAAAGGAGTATTTTTTACATCAGGGCAATATCAAATAATACTTGGAACAGGTATAGTAAATAAAGTTTATGCAGAAGTAGAAAATCTTGGACTTAAAACACTTTCAAAAAAAGAACAAGATAAAGCTGTAAAAAGTCAAGAAAAAGGAATAAAACGTATTATGAGAATATTGGCAGATATATTTGTTCCTATAATTCCTGTAATTGCTGCAACAGGTCTTTTCTTGGGACTTAAAGGTTGTATATTTAATGACAATGTTCTTTCTCTTATAGGTTTATCAACAGCCGACATTCCAGCGTATATACAAACTCTTGTTACAGTTCTTACAGATACAGCTTTTGCATTTCTTCCAGCTATAATAACATGGTCAGCATTTAGAGTTTTTGGTGGTACTCCTGTAATAGGTCTTGTAATAGGTCTTATGATACTTTCTCCAGCTTTACCAAATGCTTATTCAGTAGCAGACCCTAAAAGTGGTGTCGAAGCAATAATAGCTTTTGGAAAAATCCCTCTCGTAGGTTGTCAAGGAAGTGTACTTACAGCAATTGTTACAGGTTTAATAGGTGCAAATCTTGAGAAAAAACTTAGAAAGATTATGCCTAATGTTCTTGACCTTATATTTACACCATTTTTTGTAATGCTTATAACAATGCTTATAATCCTTCTTGGAGTTGGTCCTATTATGCATATAATAGAACTTAATATGGTAAATATAATAGAAAAACTTATAGGACTTCCTTTTGGAATAGGAGGTTTTATAATAGGATTTACATATCCTTTAGCAGTTATAACAGGACTTCATCATACATATGTAATGATAGAAACATCTTTATTGGCAAATACAGGATATAATGCTCTTATAACACTTTGTGCAATGTATGGTTTTGCAAATGTTGGAACTTGTTTAGCTTTTGCTTTAAAATCAAAAAGTAAAAGAATAAGACAAACTAGTATAGGTGCTATGCTTTCTCAGCTTTTTGGAATAAGTGAACCAGTTTTATTTGGTATACAACTTAGATTTAACTTAAAACCTCTTTTTGTTATGCTTTTAACATCTGGAACAGGAGCAGCTCTTTTATCTATATTTAATATACGTTCAAATTCATATGGTCTTGCTGTTCTTCCATCATATCTTATGTATATATATGAAGGGCATCAACTTATATTTTATTTTATAATCTCATTAATATGTGTATTTATGAGTTTTATACTTACATATCTTTTTGCAATACCAGCAGAAGCAATGATTGTAGATGAAAAAACTGAAAAATAAATTTAATATATTATAATTACAAAAAT
>DXZA01000022.1 GCA_019415525.1 Tyzzerella sp.
TTGCAAGAACACAATCAACAACAGGGAAAATAACATTGTTAGTAACTGTTTTTATCTGTCCTGCTGCTGTCTTCCAAGTACTTTCAATAGCTGTTGAAACCTGACTGCTATCAGGGGCAGCAAATACTGTTGGTGCAAATATAATTGCAATTACCATAATTATTGCTACAATTAATAATATTTTCTTGTGTTTAGACATTTCAATTCTCCTTTCAAATAAAATAAGGGATATCCTTTTGACTATCCCTCAATAAATTTTGGTATATTGTTTATTTATTTATATCAATATCCTGTTTTAGGAAGTGTAACAGTAGGTGTATTTATTGTCCATACTGTTGTATTCCAACTTGTTTTGGCACTTTCCCATTCATTTCCGTATCTTCCCCCTACATCTGACCTGTTTGTAATTCTATAATCTTTAGGTATATTAGGAAGTACCTGACAGAATACTGACATATTTTCTATCATTTTAAATCCTGCACTTGCCTTTGGAAATTCTAAACGAATATCTGTTACATATTCACCATTTGCTAAACCAAGTACATTTGGGTGAAGGCTGTATTCATAATTATTCTTTGTAAGTAGATTTTGTGCCAATACTCTGTAATCTCTGTAATTAGTTTTATAAGTAATATTATAGTACATTCTTTCTGAATATGTTCCTGTTACAACTTTTAATACTCTTGTTGCATCAGTTGGAATTCTATCATGTATATAGAAGTTTTCAAGTGTTCCTGTTGAACCGTTTTGAACTTCATATATATCATACTGAATTGTCTGTCCAGGTGATGCTGCATTTGGTCCTTTTTTCTGTACTGTAAGATTTAATGATATGCTACTATTAAGGACTTCAAATCTTACTATATCTCCATTATGTCTTATTTCTGCAATAAGAGTTTTATCATTTAATGCATAATATCTTGGTGCAGATACTTCTTTAATTGTATAAACACCAACAGGTAAACCTTTTGAAGCTGCTATACCATTACTGTCAGAAGATATTTTATCTACAAGATTTCCTGTTATATTATAGATTTCAAATACTGCTCCTGATAATGGTGAGCCTGCCGGAAAACCTGTTAATTCATTAAACTCTGATGGGCGTTTTGTAATTACTATCTGACCTACTTCAGGTGTATTTTCCCATTCTATTTCTGTGGTTCTGCCTTTTTGAATATAAAATGTTTTTTCACTATTATCAGCTATATAACCTTCAGCAGGTTCCAACTCTCTAAGTTTATATTTTCCTTCAGGCAATTCTTTTCTAATCCATATATAACCTTCATCATCAGTTTCATATTGCCCTATTGGTTCATTATCACTGTTGTATAAAAGGAATTTTACACCTTGTATTCCTTCTCCTGTTACTGAATCAATTTTATGGATTAACACAGAAGAAAGTGGTTCATTTTCAACTTTTAATGTAGTTCTCTTACCGTCTTTGATTTCAACTTTTTTAGCTTCACTATCAAGTTTATAACCTTTGGCTTCTTTGGTTTCTTTTACAAGATATGTACCTTCTTCCAAACCTTCAATAACAATTAAACCGCTGTCATCAGTTTCATAATAACCTATTTGCTCACCATTAAGTTTTGTTACTAAAAACTCAACACCTTCAATAGGTTCATCAGTTCTGCTGTCTGTTTTTTCAATAATAAGACCTGAATATGGCTGATTTTTTACTTCCAGAACAGTCTGTTTTCCTGATTTAACCTCAACAGTTTTAGGCTCTTTATCCCAATGATAACCTTCCAAGCCTTCTGTTTCAGTAACTGTATAATAACCATCTTCAAGGTCTGATACATAAATCATACCTTCTTTATCAGTTTTAAATGTTCCTATTTTTTCACCACTCATTTTTGCTATGGCAAATGATACTCCCTCAAGTGGTTTGCCTGTTTCTGAGTCTGTTTTAACTATTTTAATTCCTGAAAGTGGCTTATTTTCAAATGTTACAACAGTAGGCACATTTGTTTTAACCTCAACAGTTTTAGGTGTTTCATCAAGAATATATCCTTCTGGTGCTTTTGTTTCTCTTACAATATACCAGTCTGGTGTTAAAGTAGGTAAAAGAATTGTTCCTGTATTATCTGTTGTGTACTCTCCTATATGCTCGCCATTTTGTTTCTCTACAATAAATTTTGCTCCAACAAGTGGCTCACCACTTATGGCATCAACTTTTTTAATAACAAGTGATGTCATTTTTCTGTTTGTAAACTCTAATGTATAAGTTTTACCATAATCAATTTCAATAGTTTTTGACTGTTGTTCAAGGACATAACCCTCAGGTGCTTTTATCTCTTCAACTATATAACTTCCTTTTTCCAAGTTAGGTATAGTTATTGAACCATTGCTATCTGTTGTAAATATTCCATTGTTTGTTCCAACAACAGCACCTTTTGATGTAGTTACTTTAAACTCTGCACCTGAAAGTGGATTTTTATTGTCGGCATCTTTTTTCAAAATCACAAGAGTACCAGTATGCTGATTTTGAAACTGTACTTTATAAGTTCCACCATCTGTGCCTATTTGTATTGTTTGAGGTATTGTGTCTTTTACATATCCCTCAGGTGCTTCTGTTTCTGTTACAACATAACTATCAGGTTTTAAGTTAGGAATAAGTATTTCACCGTTGCTGTTTGTTATATATTCTCCGTTGTTATTTCCTACTAATGTTCCATCACCTGTTGTCACTTTAAATTTTGCATTTGATAATGGTTTATTTGTTACTGCATCAACTTTAGTAATCAATAATGAACCATAAGGATAATTGGCAAAGGCTACTTCAACAACTGATGTTCCATCAGCTTTAAGCCAAGCCTGTTGTTTGCTATTTTCAGAAATAAGATAGTTTGTAGGTGCTTTCACTTCTTCTATTATATAAGCACCTGCTTCTAAACCTGTTATAACAATAATTCCTGAACTGTCAGTTGTATATCTGCCTATTATTGTTCCTGAATTTCCTGAAATATCCTCAGACACTTTTCTTACCTCAAAAACTGCTCCTTCAAGCATTTCTGAAGTTGTAGCATCTGTTTTCTTTATTACAATACTGTTTAAAGGATAGTTTGGTATTTCTTCACCTATATAGTCATTGCCTGATGTAATAGTTACTTTATTTGAATTTCCTAAACCTCCATTTGACTCATCTGTTTCAGGCATATTTGCTGAATTATCATTACTTCCATATGCATTTTCCCCTGCTGAAAGATATTTTCTTGTTACAGGATTTGAAGGAAGACTCATTCCTTGTGCCGGTATCTTTTCTGTTATTGTATACCAACCAACTTCTGCATTTTTTATAATGATTTGACCGTTTTCATCTGTTTTATATGTGCCTAATAGAATAATTCCACCGGTTGGATTTTCATATTCTATTTGAAATGTTGTGTTTGGTACAGGTTTTTGTGTTAATGCATTTGTCTTTGTTATAATTAAAGTTGGTTTTCTTGTGTTTTCATATACAAGTTGTTTGCTGTCACCTGATAATAATTCTATTTCTTTATGCTGTGTATCAAGTATATATCCATCCGGTGCAGATATTTCTTCAACTGTATATATACCTTCTGGTAAATCTGTAATTGTGATTTTACCATTTTCATCTGTCATATATTCGCTTACTGTGTCATCTTCTGTTTTTGTAATCTTAAATTTAGCATTTGCCAAAGGTTCTTTTGTTTTTGAGTCTATTTTTAATATTTCAAGGGCAGGTTTCTTTGTATTTGAGAATACAAGTGTTTTTGTTTTTCCCCATTCCAAAGCTATATCTTTATGATTTTCAGTATCTAAAACATAGCCATCAGGTGCTTCTATTTCCTCAACTGTATAAACTGCTTCATCTAAATCTCTTATAACAATTGTCCCTGTTTCGTCTGTTACATACTCACTTATAGTAGAGTCTTCTGTTTTTTGTACTTTAAATTTAGCACCTGCAAGGGGTTCTCCTGTTTCTGCGTCTATTTTCATTATCTGTAATGAAGGTCTAAGTCTGTTATCAAACTTAACTTCAACGCATTTGCCACCTTCTAAATATACATCTTTACTTTCTGTTGAAATAATATAACCTTTTGGTGGTGCTATTTCTGTTATTGTGTACCAACCTTCTTCCAAGCCTTCTATCTTTATTTTGCCGTCTTTATCTGTCATACCTTCATATACAATAGTTCCACCTTTTTTAGCAACTGAAAACTCTGCATTTTCCAATGGAAAACCTGTATCTTCATCGTATTTTTTAATTACTATTCCAGGTTTAGCTTTGTTTTTTAATGTTATTGTTGCTGTTTTTCCTGCTTCAAGTTTAATAATCTGAGGTTCTTCATTAAGTATATAGCCCTTTGGTGCTGTAATCTCAGTTACTGTATAAGTACCACTTTTCATATTTGTTAATGTAGCTGTTCCTGAAGCATTTGTATAAACATCCCAAGAGTCTGAACCGTCATCTAATGCAACTCTTATTACTGCTCCTGAAAGGGGTTCTCCTGTATCGGCATCAACTTTTGTAATTTCAAGCTGTGCCATTTCTTCATTGGCAAATGTTATTACTGTCGGTTTTTCTGTATCAACTACTTCAACATCTTTATGATTATTTTCATCAAGAACATATCCTAAAGGTGGAACAACTTCTGTAACAGATACTGTTCTTGTAATATCAGGTATTAATATTTCACCTTTTTGGTCTGTTACATAATGTCCTATTGTTTTACCGTCAACTTCAACTTTAAATACTGCACCTTCAAGTCCTACTGTTGTTCCTTTTTTAACTTTTAAAATCTGTAAGTCTGTTGTTGGAGTTGTTGGTTCAGGTGGTTCTGTTCCTTCTGAATTATATACTATATCTGCCCAACCATCACCATTATATGTAGGTAATGGTGCTACATAATAATCTTGTTTATTTGAATCGTGAGCAATTCCAAAAAGTACAGATTTATTTTCAAGTTTACCTTGTACAATTACTCTAAAGTTTGCATTCTCTGCATCTTTAGGGATTAAAACCTTAAATGATTTTTCTGTACCATCAAAACTTTCTTTCGGTGTATTATTCACATCTGTTACAATAGTCTCTTCCGGTATAGTTCCGTCTAAAAGAATGTTGTAACTTATGATATTTACATTTGACTCTATGTTATATTGTTGAGATACATAACTTTCATCAATGTTATCAACTGTAACTGAAGGATTTTTAGGGTTCACAGCAAGCCAAGTTTGATATACATATTGGTTTGCAAGTCCTTTTGCAACTAAATCTTTCATAGCTTTTTCAACGTGAGCATTTTGACTTCCGTTAGCTTTCCAATCATCTAAGTTACTGTAATTATCATGAACAACTGCCCATACAGCCATTTTTGTGGCATAGTATGCTTCATATTCTGTATTTACACCTAATTCCTGTGGTGTTTTATAAGGATAACCATTTGTAATAACTCCCCATACAGCAGGATTTGTATCAAGTTGATCTACATCAACATCATAATTTTTAGCTGATATGTTCTCAACTCCAGGTCTATTGGGATTGGCACAGAAAGCAGGATACTCATTTCCGTCTTCTGCTCTGTACACAATTATTGCCGGTGCGAAGTTATTGCTATCTATTATGCCTTTCCAAGTTAAAAGTTGAGCACCCTTTTCTTGTTTTACATAAAGATTTACTTTGTTTAAGGCATCATCCATAGATGTTCCTGCAAACGCTTGAATACCTGTTGTCAAAAACATGACTGATGTCATTATAAAAGCTATTATTTTTCTTAATACTGACATATACTTTCACTCCTTTTTAATAAAAAAGGCTTTGCCTAAGCAAAGCCGGTTTACAGTTATTATTTAACTTTATATCATTTCATTTTTACCACCCACCTTTTATATAATATAAATTTATATATAAAGCTATAAATTTTTAATAGCCCTATAATTTCTCGACAGCCTGTATACAAAGTCTTTTATTTGGTACATCTTCAACACAAGTTATTAATGTAAGTCTGTTATCACTTGTATATTGAAGTCTTGACCAGTCTGTATCTGAAATTTTTGTAATTGATTTTACTATATATGTTCTTGTACCTAAGTTTGTTGTATATGTCATTTCATCACCGATTTCAAGGTTTTTCAAATCTCCGAAATAATCATTTGTTCCTCGATTATGACCTACAAGTCCTATATTTCCATTCCAACAAGATGTTGAAGGAAGATGACCAACACCTTTTTTCATAGCTGTAAATGTGTCACCGTCAAAGGCTGTTACCGTTAAATTAATTGTAGGTATTCTTAAAACTCCTATACTTCCGTCACTATTTCTTACCTGTTCAATAGTTGTTAATGGATACTGTAAAACATCATCATATATAGGTTCAGGAATTGTACTCACATAACCATTTGATGAAATATCTGATGTATAACTTCCACTGCTCACACTTGAACTTCCACCATATGATGAACCTGTAATTAAACTGCTTGGACTTTGTGTATATGTATTTATAGGTGCATAGTATGGTGCATATGTTGTGTTATTAATTGTTGGAGCATTGGGAACTATTACATTTGAACCATACTCTGAATTATATACAGTCTGTGGTGATACATCATAAATATCTCTTAAGTAGTCAGGTATTTCTCCATTTATATTGATGTTTGATTTTCCTGTTATAAGGAATTCTTCTGTATTTTCTGTTTTGTAGCTGTAACCTAAATCTAATTCAAGGGCATACACAGGTACAGAAAAGAATATAATACAGATTGTTATTAAAAGTATTGTTATTCTTATTATTGGTTCTAAATTTTTAATTCTATTCTGCATCTAACACACCTCCCAAATTTAACTCAAAACGATATTCCCCTTTTTTCTCATTAACTAAATGTTTTATTGTTACATCTTTATATGTAACATTTATATTTCTTCCAAAAAGTGCTGATGTCGTTTTCTTATCAAGTATGAACTGGAATACATTGCTTTGTATCATATCTTCAAAGTCATTCAAATCTATAACAGGCTTTTTAGGATTAATGCTTTGATGACCTATGCAAATATACTCTTTATCTATAAGATTATATACATGAGCACCTCGTCTTGATTTTAAATATAACAATAATAATGTAATGGCACAGATTATAAGTAAAACCAATACAAAGCCTGTAATCACTTTCAATATAGTAGGCATACCTTCATCAATAAGTGTTCCTACATATGTAACTGTAAAATCGGCAGTATCAGCTACTGTCTTTGTAACATTACCTTTGTATCTTGCTGTTGATATATATCCTGTTGGGACTTTTGAGCTAAATGTCTTTGAATATGTGGCTACTGCCTTATATTCTGTTGGAACAAGGGTATCTCCTGCAAGTGATGTTCCCATTACTGTCCAACTTACATCAACTAAAGGTAATGTATATCCATCTTTTACTGCTGACTGTGCTACATATGAAGGGTCTGCATACATTAAATTAGGATATTCTTTTGTAGTTGATACCGTATAATTCTTTGTTGTATATCCTGCAACTTCTGTTACTATACTTCCTGTGTCAAGTGTCAATGTTCCTTTATATCCATCTTGGTCATAGGCTTTTGTTGAAGGAAACTGTTTTATAACTTCTTCAAGATTTTTAGATTGACTTTGTGCCTGTGCTTGTTCTGTGACTTCCTTTGTGTCAGTAGTTTCATTTATTTCCTTGTTTGTTGTTTCGTGAGTAAATATAAAACCATCTAATTCAAAGTCAGGTTCAATAAGTGTTGTATCTTCTGTCTGAATAGGTAATTCATACATTTTTATTACATATTCTGTACCATCAATATTTTTTCTTTCAACAGAAATAGGTGCTGGCAATATATTTTCTCCATTTGCAAAAACATTTATAGGAAGTATTAAAGACATAGTTGTCAAAAATATCAATATTCCTTTTTTCATTAAATATCACCCCTTTCATATGTTTCTAATTCTTTGATTTTTTCTGACAATACCTTTTGTTCAATAGTTAAATCATCAATAAGATGTCCGTATTTAATAAAATGCTCTGTTCTTAAATTTTGGCAATCATATGCAAACTTTTCTGTTTCTTTATATTTTGATAACTTTCTTTCAAAATCCATAAATATCACCTCCTTTCAAACTAAAAAACGAAGGGCTTCATCCAATACTTCATCTACGGATTTCCCTTCGTCTAACAACTTTTTAATTCTGTTTTTAATATTGTTTCTTTTATTTTCAATCACCTCATTTTCTTTTTTTATATTCTCTTGTAAAAGCATAACAGGATTTTCTGCCACAACTTCTGCTTTGTTAATCAAAACAATTCCATTACTGCTTGTGATTTGAATTACTGTGTCTTTATCAATTCCAACACTCTCTCTTATTGATAGCGGAATATATATTCTTCCCTTTGAACCTACTGTTTTATAATATTTATATTCCATAATGAAACCTCCTTTAAATATATAAAGGCAGTAACCAATAGTCACTGCCTATAAAATAACATTTTTAAATCAACGAAAGCTGTTTAGGTTTATTGTTTTTTCTCTCATAAGGATTATAGTTTGTAATAATAAGTTCTCTAAATGTATTTCCCGGGGCATATCTTTGGGAAA
>DXZA01000023.1 GCA_019415525.1 Tyzzerella sp.
AATATATATAGTGAAGATAAATCCATATTAGAAAAAATAAATGAGTTTATTGTTGAATAATTAATATTAGGAGGTTATTTATAATGTATAATATTCCAAATTTAAAAATTGGTGTTGTTGCAGTTAGTAGAGATTGTTTTCCTGAAAGTTTATCAGTTAATAGACGAAAAAATTTAATAAAAGCATATACAGATAAATATGGCTGTGATGATATTTATGAATGTCCTGTTTGTATAGTTGAAAGTGAATTACATATGGTAGAAGCTCTTGAAGATATTAAAAAAGAAGGTTGTAATGCACTTGTTGTTTATCTTGGAAATTTTGGTCCAGAAATTGCTGAAACTTTACTTGCAAAACATTTTGATGGTCCTAAAATGTTTATAGCAGCAGAAGAAGAAAGTGGTGATAACCTTGTTCAAGGACGTGGTGATGCTTATTGTGGTATGTTAAATGCAAGCTATAACCTTAAACTTAGAAATATAAAAGCATATATTCCAGAATATCCAGTTGGTAATGCTGAAGAATGTGCAGACATGATTGCAGAATTTAGACCAATAGCAAAAGCAGTTATAGGTTTAAATAACCTTAAAATTATAAGTTTTGGTCCATGACCATTAAACTTTCTTGCTTGTAATGCACCAATAAAACAGCTTTATAATCTTGGTGTTGAGATAGAGGAAAATTCAGAATTAGACCTTTTTGAAGCTTTTAATAAACATGCTGGTGATGAAAGAATTCCACAAATAGTTAAAGAAATGGAAGCTGAGCTTGGAGAAGGCAATAAAAAACCAGAAATACTTGAAAAACTTGCTCAGTATGAATTGACATTAAAAGATTGGATAGAAGAACATAAAGGTTATAGAAAATATGTTGCAATAGCAGGAAAATGTTGGCCAGCATTCCAAACACAGTTTGGTTTTGTGCCTTGCTATGTAAATAGTAGATTAACAGCTCAAGGAATACCAGTTTCTTGTGAAGTTGATATTTATGGTGCTTTAAGTGAGTTTATTGGAACAGTTATAAGTGATGATGCAGTTACTTTACTTGATATAAATAACACTGTTCCTAATGATATGTATAAAGAAGATATAGAAGGTAAATTTCCATATACACAGAAAGATGTATTTATGGGATTCCATTGTGGAAATACACCATCTTCTAAATTATCATTCTGTGAAATGAAATATCAGATGATAATGGCAAGAGCCCTTCCGGAAGAAGTTACACAAGGAACTCTTGAAGGTGATATTAAACCAGGAAATATTACATTCTTTAGACTTCAGAGTACAGCTGATTGTAAATTACGTGCATATATTGCAGAAGGTGAAGTGTTACCAGTTGCAACACGTTCATTTGGTTCAATAGGTATATTTGCTATTTCTGAAATGGGAAGATTTTATCGTCATGTATTGATAGAGAAAAATTATCCTCATCATGGAGCAGTAGCTTTTGGAAATTGGGGAAAAGCTCTTTTTGAAGTATTTAAATATATAGGTGTTGAAACAGATGAAATTGGATATAATCAGCCTAAAGGTGTAAGATATCCAACTGAAAATCCATGGAGATAACATATTGATATAGAAATAGCCAACTTTATGCATATTAGTTAGAAGGAGGATATTTATGTTATATATAGGGATAGATTTAGGCACATCTGCTGTGAAATTGCTCCTTATGAACGAAAAAGGAGAAACACTAAATATAGTAAATAGAGATTATCCGTTATATTTTCCTAAGTCAGGCTGGTCAGAACAAAATCCTGAAGATTGGTTAAATGAAAGTCTTATAGGAATAAAAGAACTCATAGCTCAATTTGATAAAAAACAAATTAAAGGAATAAGTTTTGGTGGGCAAATGCATGGTCTTGTTGTTTTAGATGATGAAGATAAAGTTATAAGACCGGCTATTTTATGGAATGATGGAAGAACAATAGAAGAAACAGAATATCTTAATGAAGTTATAGGAAAAGAAAATCTTTCTAAATATACAGCCAATATTGCCTTTACAGGATTTACAGCTCCAAAGATTTTATGGATGAAAAATAATGAACCTGATTTGTTTAAGAAAATTAAAAAGATAATATTACCAAAGGACTATATTGCATATAAATTATCTGGAACATTTTCCACAGATTATTCAGATGCATCAGGTATGCTTCTTTTAGATGTTAAAAATAGAAAATGGTCAAAGGAAATGTTGGATATATGTAGTATAAAAGAAAGTCAGCTTCCAAAGTTATATGAAAGCTATGAAGTTATAGGTACATTAAAGCCTGAAATTGCAAAATTTCTTGAAATAAGTGAAGATACAAAAATTATTGCAGGAGCAGGCGATAATGCAGCAGCAATAGGAACAGGAACAGTTGAAGATGGTGTATGCAATATTTCAATTGGAACATCTGGTACAATATTTATAACAAGCAAAAACTTTAGTGTAGATAAGAATAATTCATTACATTCTTTTGTACATGCTGATGGTAATTATCATTTAATGGGTTGTATGCTTAGTGCCGGTTCATGTAATAAATGGTGGATGGAAAATATTATACAGACAAATGATTTTAAAGCTGAACAAGAAAATATAAGTAAACTTGGAGAAAATAATGTATTCTTTTTACCTTATTTAATGGGTGAAAGGTCACCACACAATGATTCAACTGCAAGAGGTGCTTTTATTGGATTATTGATGAATACAACTAGAAAAGAGATGACACAAGCAGTTTTAGAAGGTGTTGCTTATGGATTAAGAGATTCGTTTGAAGTTGCAAAAAGTTTAGGTATTACAATAAATAAAACCAAAATATGTGGTGGTGGTGCAAAAAGTTCTTTATGGAGAGACATAATTGTTAATGTATTAAATATAAAAGTTGAACAAGTAGAAGTTGAAGAAGGTCCAGCTTATGGAGCTGCTATATTAGCTGCCGTTGGTTGTAAAAAATTTTCTAATGTTGAAGAAGCGACAGATAAATTAATAAAAGTAACAAATATTGTTAAACCAACTCAAGAAATAGTTGATAAATATGAAAATAAATACAATAAATTTAGAAAATATTATCCTGCATTAAAAGGATTATTTTAAAATATTTTATAACAGTTAACGTTCTAAAATTAGTTTATATATAATAACTTTTACCCAATCCCTAAAAATAGGTGTATTACTTAATAATAATTAAGAGGTACATCTATTTTTATTATAACAAATAATATATTTAATATAAATTAGATATATATAGATTAAAAATAAATAATAAATGAATTTGAAAGCATCCAAAGGGATGCTTTTTTAGTTAAAAAATATTTAAATAAAAATTTCTAAAATTTAATTTATATTTTAAAAGTACAAGATTTGAAATAAATATAGTATCATATTAAAGTAGTGGAGAATATATTTAGGAGGATAGTATGAATAAAAAAAATGAAATTTGCTTAATTGCACCGACAAAAGATTTAGCTATGCGTGCTCAAAAAATTATTAAAAATAAAAATTTAAATATTTCTGTACATATAGGAGCATTGGAAGATGCTATTATAATAGCAGAGAAACTTATAAAACAAGGAACGTGGTTATTTATAAGTCGTTTAGGCACTAGAAGTATACTGGAAAAGAAATTACATATAACTGTTGTAAATATTCCTATGGTTGCATCTGATTATATACCTGCAATAGAAAAGGTGCGACATGAAAAAGGTATAATAGCATTATTTTCTTTTGAACCTTGTAGTGATGAATTAAAGACTATATGCTATCTTCTAAATATTAAAATGAAACATTATCGATTTTATGATACAGATAGCTGTAATAAATGTGTAAATCAAGCAAAAAGAGATGGTGCTGTTTGGGGAATAGGTGGTATTGTAGGTAGTATTTATGCAAAAGAAATTGGATTACCATATATTGTTGTGGAGAGTTCAGAAAGCTCTATCGAAC
Organism: Tyzzerella sp.; assembly: GCA_019415525.1. Classification (GTDB taxonomy): domain Bacteria; phylum Bacillota; class Clostridia; order Lachnospirales; family Anaerotignaceae; genus Fimicola. The sequence goes on from DXZA01000023.1 coordinate 3,928, forward strand.
AATCAATAGAATCTGCTTGTCAAATATATGACTTACAAAAAGAAAGTGAAAAAAAGCAAGAAGAGTTAGAAATTAAATTGGAACGTTATCAAAATATATTAAATTATACACATGATGCTATTATTGCAGTTGATTCAAACGGAATGGTTGATGTTATAAATAAAGTAGCTGAAAATATATTAGATCCTAATAATAAGCCATATATTGGAAAGTATATTGAGCAAGTTTTACCTAATACTCGAATGACTTCAATTTTAAGAACAGGTATTGCCGAGATAGAACAACTTATGACTATTCATGGTACAGCGGTTTCTACAAATAGAGTACCTATTGTTGTTAATGGTAGTATTAAAGGTGTTGTTTCAACATTTCAAGATATAAAACATCTTCAAAATGCAGAACGTAATATTAGAATAAAATTGCATGAGAAAGGATTAACTGCAAAATATAGGTTTTCGGATATTATAGGAACTTCAAGCAAAATAATAAAAGTTAAGGAATTGGCTGAAAGCTTTTCTGATTCAAATTTTACTGTTATGTTATATGGTGAAACAGGTACGGGAAAAGAAATGTTTGCACAAAGTATACACAATGCCAGTCCTCGTGCAAATGGTCCTTTTGTGGCAATAAATTGTACAGCTCTTTCAAAAAGTTTGTTAGAATCAGAATTATTTGGTTATGCAGATGGTTCATTTACAGGTGCTAAAAAAGGTGGAAAACCAGGATTGTTTGAAACGGCACATGGTGGAACTATATTTCTTGATGAAATAGGAGAGTTACCATTAGAAGTACAATCTCAGTTTTTAAGAGTAATTCAAGGAAAAGAAGTTAGAAGAGTTGGAGGTAATAATATTATTCCAGTAGATATTAGAGTTATAGGTGCTACAAATAAAAATTTATTACAGCTTGTAAATGAAGGTAAATTTCGTAGAGATCTTTACTATAGATTGAATGTTTTAACGGTTAATATTCCTGCACTTAGAGAAAGAGATAATGATTTTTTACAAATTGCAGAATTTCTTTATGATAATATTACTCATCTTCATTCAAAAGAAGAAAAAGATACCCTTTTAAAAGTATTGAATAATTATAGTACGTATAATTGGCCTGGCAATGTTAGAGAACTTAATAACTTTGTAGAAAGAATATATCTTTTGCAAAAACACAATTTATCTGAAAATAGAATAATAGAATCTTTAAATGATATGAGTTTAGATAGTTTTCGAAATAATATTTTATCTGATAGTGATAATATATTAGAAAATTTTGAGATATCTCATATTAAATCTGTGTTGAATAAAAATAATGGTAATATTTCTAAAACTGCAAAAGAGTTAAAAATTAGTAGATCTACACTTTATAGAAAGATTAATAAAATATAAAATAATAAATTTTAATTTTAAATTGTATTAATCTGAAAAAAAACACTGTAT
>DXZA01000024.1 GCA_019415525.1 Tyzzerella sp.
TTATTACAGTTGTAATATATAAAATATTACAACTGTAATAATTAAAACGAAAAGGCTGGATTTATATGAATAATAATTTTAATACACCAAAAAAAAGAATAGTTATTGTTATGATTGGAATATCTATAATGTTTTTAATATTATTATTAAGATTATATATACTTCAAATTTTAAATGGTGAAAAATATTTAAATGAAGCAAAAGCTACATCTATGAGAGAAATAACAATAGAAGCACAAAGAGGTAATATATATGATAAATGGGGAATACCTCTTTGTGAAAATCAGGCTATATATAACTTAAAAATGGATTTAAGTAAGGAATATAATGATATAAATTCTATTCTTTTAAATATCATAAAACTTCTTAATTCAAATAATGAAAATATAAATTATACTTTACCTATAACAGAAAATGAACCTTTTGAATATACATTCTCAAGTGAAACTAAAGAAATTCAATGGAAAAAAGATATGGGGATATATGAAGATACTAAAAATATGACAGCAAGTGAACTTTATAATTATTTAAAGGAAAAATTTAGTATTAATATTGATACTATAACTAAAGAAGAAGAACGTAAATTAATATCTTTAAGAAGTGAAATATATATTATGAGATATAAAAAATATAATGATATAGTAATAGCAGAAGATTTAAAATTTGAAACAGTATCAAATATAGAAGAAAATACTGAATTATATAGTGGATTTTATATAGAAGAAGGTTCTAAAAGAGTATATACATTTGGTGAGAGTTTTTCACATATATTAGGATATGTTGGTTCTATAAATGATACAGAGATTGAAGAGTATAAACAATATGGATATAATTCTAATGATAAAATAGGTAAAATAGGCATTGAAAAATATTGTGAACTTATATTAAATGGTGAAGATGGTACAAAAATGATAGAGGTTGACTCTATGGGTAGACGTATAAATGAAATAGAAATAACCGAGCCTAAAAATGGAGGAGATGTATTTTTATCAATAGATAGTTACTTACAAAAAGAACTTTTTTATATACTTGAAAATAATTTAAAAGATGTTTTGATACAAAGTATAAATTCAGGTGAAACAACTAAAGAGGATATAATAAAATCTATTGAAGAAAATGGGATAGTTGACGAAAAAAGACTTAATGAAATTAGAGAAAGTGATATAAATGAAATAAAAAATAGAATAATAAACAATGATATAAGACTTAATGAAATCAATATTCAGCCTTGCACAGGTTCTGCTGTTGTTTTAGATGTAAATATGGGAAAACCATTAGCTTTAGTAACATATCCATCATATGATAATAATAATCTTGTAAATACATTTAATAGTGATTATTATAATAAACTTTTAGAAGATGATACAACACCACTTATAAATAGAGCGTTAATGGAAAGAAAAGCTCCTGGTTCTGTTTTTAAAATGCTAAGTGCTATTGTTGGACTTGAAACAGGTGTTATAAATGAAAATACAATAATATATGATGAAGGTGTTTATAAAAATGCAGGTTCACCATATGCAAAATGTCTTATATATTCAAGGTATGGTACAACCCACGGTGAAACAGATGTTAAAAAAGCTCTTGAGGTTTCTTGTAATTATTATTTTTATGAAGTTGCATATAGACTAGGTAATTCTAAAAACGGTAATACATTAAAATCAATAGAAACATTTAATAAATATATGGAAATGTTTGGTCTTAATGATTATACAGGTATAGAAATAGAAGAGTCAAAACCTATTATGGCATCTCCAGAAATAAAGAAACAGTCGATAGAAAATTATTATGAAAATCCAACAGAGTCTCAAAAAAAATGGTCTGATGGTGACTCTATAAGATGTGCCATTGGACAATCATATAATAGTTATTCAGTAATGAATATAGCCAAATATATAAGTATTATTGCAAATGGTGGTACACGATATAAAATATCTCTTATAAATGGAATAAAGGAGTCTGGAGAAATAAATATAAATTACTATAATTCTAAGGTAGAGGATACTCTTGATATAAGTAGCAATACGTTTAGAATTGTAAAAGAAGGTATGTATCAAGTAACACATGGAACACAAGGAAGTCTTAGAAATTATTTTAAAGAATTTCCTATTGAGGTTGCCGCAAAAACAGGTACAGCAGAAGAAGCAAAAGATATGCCATCACATTCTTGGTTTGCCGGTTTTGCACCATATAATAACCCTCAAATAGCAGTTGTTGTTATGGTTCCTTATGGAGAACTTCCTCAAAGTCCAGCTACAAAAACTGCAAAAGATATAATAACAGTATATTTCGGTTTAAATAAAAATAAAGTTAATAAAAATATATATGAAAATAGTATAGTACAATAAGAGGTAATATATGAAGACTATTAAAAATTATATTATAGTAATATTTTTTGTATTCGTATTTTTTGTATTTATAGGATATATATATTCTTTAGATAATGATGTTATAGACAAAAATTCTTTAAGTTTTGAAAGTAAAGAATACAGTTTTAAAACAGAAAATATTGAATATGTTTTGTATAATACTTATTCAGATGTAAGTGATATATCTAAAGAATATATAATTAAACTAAATAAATTATGGACTGAATACAAAGAAAATATAGACCAAAATATAAATCCAGAAAATAGTTTTAAAAAATCTGAATTTATGAATATATTAAAAGAGTATTTAGGAAAAAGAGAAAGTCTTGAAATTCCTTTAGAAGAGGTTAATTTTCTTATTAATCAAAGAAGCTTTGAATATAAGGATAAAAAATGTATTATTGATAATATTGAATATAATATACGAGTTATAGGATAT
>DXZA01000025.1 GCA_019415525.1 Tyzzerella sp.
ATTAAAAATATTTATATATTCATCAGAATTAAAATAGTCCCCATCATTATATTTATCAAAAATATAATAATCATCAGGTGTAAATAAAGGCTTTATATTTTCTAAAAAATCGGTATTACAATTAAAAATATTAATTCTTCTATCAAGGCTTATAGATTTAAGCCATCTTTTTTCCAACAATGATAAAGGTCTTTTAGGTATATGTTTTATTATTGTATTAAAATTACTGTCTATAACAGAATATTTACCTTCCTTTAAATCATTGTATATTATAGGAAAGCTTTCATTAAATGCATTATTATTTACTATTTCTTTTATATCATCTTTTGATATACTTGATTTAATAGCCTTTTTAATAATTTCACTTATAACATTATAATAGCAACTGTATATTTCGTGAAAAATCATAAATTTTCCCCCAATCCATACATACTATACATTTCATTAATATCATCATACAATCTTTTTTCAGCATTTTTATCTGAAAACTCAAAGTATTTTATACGACCTATAAAAGAACGTATCCAAGGAAGCATTTCATCAACATCTACAACTTCGCAATAAAACATTACTGTATTTTTATCCTGCCTTATTACATTTCCACATCTTTTTTCTCTCAAAAGTCTTTTGTAAATATATTCCTCATTATCATTTATATGTAATAGGAATTTAACAGTATTTATATTATATTTATAAGGTAGAAACACACCCCACATGTTTTTTTGAATATTATTAAGTTTATCTCTCAATATATTAAAATCACAACATATTTTATCTTTTTTAACATTTGTAATATAATCAAGTCTGTATGCTTTAATTTTTTTCATATTAATATTATAAGCCATAACATACCTTCTACCAGTTTGAGAACTTACAAAAATTTTAAGAGGTACAATATTAACTTCTCTAAATTTATTTCTTGAATATACTTCTATAAAACATTCTCTTTTTTCGCCTATTACATCAAAAATATTATAAAGCATTTCACTTTCAAGAGCTTTTGCCATATAGTTATGTTTAAATATAAAAGTATTGTTTTTAATATTTATATTATCTTCTATAAAACTGCCTATTACACCACAAAGACCTATTTCAGAAAAAAACTTAATAGCATTATGCCATTTTTTCAAATCAATATAATTACTTCTTTTATAATATACATTTTTATCTTTTTTCTCTTTAATAATAATACCTAATTCTTCATATTCTTTAAGTTTTTTCCTTAGTAATGACTCATCTAATATAAAATCAATATTATAATTATTATCTATTTCATTTATTATATCTTTCAAAGTAAGTGATATATTATCATCATAAAGTATATCAAGTATTATAAAATGAAATACAATATCTTTTTGTGTAAAACTTTTTGTTTTAAGAGTTTTATAGAAAGGATTTGTATATAAAGCTCTGCTGTCAATGGATATAAAAATATTTTTGCCTAAAGGAGTATATCTAAAGCCCATATAATCTTTCATATAGCTTTCAATTCTTCTTTTTTCGTTATCATATGAGCGAGAACTTTTTATTGTATATTCATATCTGTTTTTATATCCATAAATATAAAAATCATTTATATAACTTCTTATTATATTAAATTTTTTAACAAGCTCTTTATATGCCATAATACAGTTATCCTTTCTTTATAATATAGAAAATTATATCATGTCTATTGAAATATAAACATATATACAATATACTAAAAAATATATATTATAGGAGGTTATATAATATGGAAGAATTTAATTATGATACAATGGTAGGGCTTACTGAAGATGATAATGATGCTATAAGATTTCATATGGAAATGGGTTATCCATTATTTATTGACGACCAAGGCAGAGTATGGAACGAAAGTGAAGTATATATTGCAGATGCAAAAGTTGTAAAAAACGGTAGTGGTATATTTTGGACATATTCAAATGAACAATAAAAAAAGTGTACATAATTGTACACTTTTTTTATCATAAGCTAACTTTTAATTATTTTAAAAGAGCAGTTTCAAGGTCACCTAACATATAATCTAAAGCTGTAACGCCACCTTCAGCAGTATACCAAACAGAAGAATGTTCTAAGTAAACAATATTTCCGTTTTTATATGTATCTGTGCCTTTAATAAGTTCATTTTCGATTATTTCCTGTGCAAGTTTAGCGCCTTCTGTTGCTATTGCAGCATCTTTATCAAGAACAAACATATAATCAGGGTTTAACTGTTTAATTAATTCAAAAGATGTTTCATTTCCGTGAGTTGAAGTTCCTGTTCCATCATCTTTCACACCAATATTTTCAAAACCAATATCATTACCTATAATAGAGCATTTTCCGTCATTTCCAAGTAAGTTATAGCTTCCACTTGTAACAATACCAACAACAGCATTTTTACCTTCAGCAAATGACTGTAATGCACTTATACGCTCATCAAAGTTTGCAAATTTTTGTTCAACTTCAGCTTCTTTACCAAATATAGTAGCTACTGTTTCAACATTTTTTCTTGTACTTTCATATAAACCTACTTCTGTGTCAATAGATAAGTATACAACAGGAGCAATTTCACTTAACTCATCATAAAGACCTGCTAAACGACCACCAATAAATATTACATCAGGCTCTACTGCCATAACAGCTTCCATATCAGGCTCTTTTATTGTACCTATATTAGGAACTTTATCAGTATCCATATATTCTTGTAAATATTCTATTGTTGTATCGGCAGAGCCAACAACTCTATCACCCATACCTAAGCTATCAATAATATCAAGAGAAGGCATATCTAAAACAGCAACTCTTTGTGGGTCAAAAGGTACTGTAACCTCTATTTGTTCTTTATTACCGTTTAAAGATGATACTGTAACAGTTTTTGCTTCTTCTGTTGTTGTTTCCTGTGATGTGTTACTGCAAGCTACTGCTGATACAGCAAAAGCTGCTGCAAGTATTAAAGATACTATTTTTTTCATTTTGTCCTCCTGAAAATAAAATATATTAAGTAGTATATTAATAATAAATGGATAATGGTTTGCCTTGTATTTCCATTATCTCAAAATCAACTTTATAAATATCCGATAATGTTTCTTTATTTACTATTTCTTCAACAGTACCGAATTTTGCAACTTTACCGTTTACAAATGCACAAATATAGTCTGAATAAAAAGCAGCATAGTTAATTTCGTGTAAAACAAGTACAACTGTTTTTCCAAGCTCGTCACATAAACGGCGAACAATTTTCATCATATTTGTAGCGTGATATATATCAAGGTTATTTGTAGGCTCATCAAAGAAAATATATTCTGTATCCTGAGCAATAACCATAGCAATATATGCCCTTTGTCTTTGACCGCCGGAAAGTTCATCAATAAATCTATCTTGAAAATCCTGAAGCTCCATATATTCTATGGCTTTATCTATCATTTCCTCATCTTCTTTTGTAAGATGATTACCGGAATAAGGGAAACGACCAAAAGCCACAAGCTCTCTTACAGTAAGTTTCATTTGCACATTATTTGTCTGTGTAAGAATAGCTAATTTTTTTGCTAATTCTTTACTTTTCCACTGTGTAATGTCTTTACCTTCAAAATGTATATCTCCACTATCTTTAGATATAAGTCTTGTAATAATATTAAGAACTGTTGATTTACCAGCACCGTTAGGACCTATCATAGATGTAACTTTACCCTTAGGTATTTCAAAATCAACTGAGTCAACAACTGTTTTATTATCGTATTTTTTAATTAAATTTCTTATTATCATTTTTATACACCTCTGTTAGTTAATAATAAATAAAGGAAATATAAACCACCTGCAATAGTAATAAACACACTTACAGGCACAGCATATGAATATATATGTTCAACTATAAGCTGACCTATTATTAATGTAACCATACCGAATAATACAGAGCCAATTATAAGCTGACTATGGCGATATGTTTTTAATAACTGTCTTGAAAGATTTGCTATTATAAGACCAAGGAATGACACAGGACCTACCATAGCTGTTGCAACTGCAATATAAAGTGTTACTCCAAGAAGTAATCTGCTTATACATCTATCATAATCAACACCAAGATTTATAGCCTGTGATTTTCCAAGAGTGATTACATTTAATAAAGCAAGCTCTTTACGAAGTATAATTGTTATACCTACAAGAATTATTATTGAAAAAACAATAATTTCTCCGTTTATATTATTAAAACTTGCAACTAATGTTGTAAGTAATGTATCGTATTCATTAGGGTCCATAACTCTTACCAATGTTGTTTGAATACTTGAAAAGAATGAAGTCATAACCGTTCCGATTAACATTACATATAAAACATTATGTTTTGTTTTCTTAAAAAGCCAGCTATAAACAATAGTTGCTATTGTACCCATTAAAAAAAGGTCAATGGCAAAAGCAATATTACTGTTTGTAACAAAAATACTACCTGAACCAAGTACAAAAACAACAGCTGTATGTATTAAAGTATAAAGAGAATTCATACCCAAAAGGCAAGGTGTTACAATTCTATTATTTATTACTGACTGAAAAACTATTGATGCACCACCTATTGCCACAGCAGATATAAACATTGCCAAAAGTTTTGGTGTACGAATTTTCATAGCATACATAAACAATTTTTCATTTGCAAAGTTTACATCAAAAAGCATATATGTAACAGAAGCAATAATTGCTATTAAAGCCAATATAATAATACTTTTTCTATTTCTTATTACTGCTGTACTCATGAGCATTTACCTCCAAAACCACCAAATTTTATTTTTACACTTTTTCTTCCATACTGTAAGCGATAAAGGAGTAATCCTACAAATAATACACTACCTATAATACCGATTATAAGTTCAATAGGAAGTTCATAAGGTGCAATAATAATTCTTGCTAACATATCGCAAACCAAAACAAATATTCCACCGAAAAGAGCAGTATCAATAAGTGTTCCTCGTATTTTGTCCCCTTTAAACATAGCCACAATATTTGGAACTATAAGACCTATGTAAGAAATTGCACCAACAACAACTACAACACTTGCTGTAATCATTGCCGCTATTGTTAAGCCTGAAAATAATATAAGGTTATAATTAACACCTAAGTTTTTAGAAAAGCTTTTGCCCATACCTACTATATTAAAATGATTAGCAAATATAAAAGCAAGTATTATAAGAGGCACACATAAGTATACAATTTCATATCTTCCTTTTAATACAAGTGAAAAATGTCCAACAAGCCAAGAAGATAAAGCCTGTGTCATTTCATATTTATACGCAATATAGCTTGTAATACCACCTATAACATTACCAAACATTATACCTACAAGAGGAACCATAACAACATCTTTAAACTGCATTTTCTGTATAAACCAAACAAAAACCCAAGTTCCAAGTATAGCTGTTACAAAAGCAAATATTGCCCTACTCCATAATGTTGAATTAGGTAAAAACAAAAGAGCAATAAGTATTCCCAACTGTGCAGATGATATTGTTGCACCTGTTGTTGGTGATATAAATTTATTCATACATAATTGTTGCATAATAAGACCTGCAACACTCATACCCATACCTGTACATAATATAGCAAGCAAACGAGGTAAACGAGATACAAAAAATATTTCAAGGTGTTCAATATCACCTGAAAATAATGATGCAAGCTCTATATCAATAACACCTATAAACAAAGAGCATATAGATAAAATAATCAAAATTATTGCCAAAGAAATGGTCATTGTGTATTTTTTAATAATAATCCCTCCTGTTTTAGTTAGCTTTTACTAACTTGTTTGCAAAAAATAAGTTCAGATAGTGTTAGCTACGCTGAACTTTTAATGTGATAAGATGTTAACATAGGCAAACATTATTGTCAATGGATTATTTTAGATAGTATTTGTATACTTATTTATTAAAATCATCACTTTTATTAATATGAATAACAAATATTTTATTAATTTTTGTAATTTTTAACATTATAATAAAATTTACTATAAAATTTTTACTAACAATTACTACTAATGTGTATAAAAAAATACAATCGTAAAATTTACGATTGTATTTTGAATATTTTATTTATTTAATTACTGTTTTTTTTCAAGCTCTCGTCTTATCCATTCGCTTCGTATAGTAACATCAACTTTACCTTCACGTATTTGTCTATAAATATATGCCATATTCAAAACAGCCCTACACCATTCATAATCTTGTAAAAGACTTTCTGCAATATACCAATTTTCGCAAGGGTCTTTTTTATTTGAAACGAGATAAATTCTAAAGGCTATATTTCTTACAAAGCTTATGTAGTCATAATCTGATTTATTTTTATTAAGTATTTCTTCAAGTCGTATAATAGATGTTATGTCATTTGTTTCAAGATAAAGTGCTATATTTTCGCAACAATACCATAAATCAAGGGCTGATTTATGACCTGTTTTTTCCCATAATAAATATGAAGCAACCTTTGTGCTTTCTGATAAAATATTATTCATAAACAAATCACACCTTTCTATAATTTCAGCTTATATTTTTAAGGCTGTTTTCTGCATTTTTATATTGATTTGAATTTGGAAATTCAGATATTACTCTATTATAATATGATTTTGCTTTTTCAAAATCAGAAGCATTTTCTGCAATTTTTCCAAGATAATATAATGCATCATCAACAAACTCTTCGCCACTTGCAAATTTAAGACAATTTTCAAGGCTACCTTGAGCCTCAGAATAATTATTATTTATAAACTTAACTTTTCCGTCATCATAAAAACTTTTGGCTGCTTTTGAATATACATTTTCTTTAATTTCATTATATGTATTTTTTTCTTCTTCTGAAAAAGCATCTGTTTTAACATCAAAAAGTTTTAAAGCTGCATTTGTATAATCTTTATTATTATATAAATTTTGGGCTTCTGAAAGTTTTCCTAAATTTTCTTGATATGAAACCTGACTTTCATATTGAGCAATTTGATTTTTAAGGCTTTCGTTTTCACTTTGTAATGCTTCAATATCACTTTCAGTTTTTGTTTGATTTTGAGAATTTGTTGTAATTTGAGATTTAAGGTCTTCAATTTCCTTTTCTCTTGTATCAACCATAGAAGGTAATACAAGTGTTAAAATTACAGCACCAATGCATATTGCACCTGTAAAAAATGCTATTACCTCACCTTTTCCTATAACAGAAAACTTTTTATTATGTTCTTCATAAGTAAGGTTTTCATTTCTTTTTTCATTATTTTTCTTATTTTTAGATTTATTACTATAACGTGTCAAGCCTTCAATTTGTGACATATACCTTAATGAAGTTTCGTTATGTTTATCTGTTTTAAGAGCCTTTTCAATACATTTTTTAGCCAAACTATATTTTCTAATATTAATATAGCATAGTGCAAGAAGATTATAAGCATCTACAAATTTAGGGCTTAAATCCAAAGCCTTTCTAAGCTGTATAACTGCAAGGTCACCATTGCCTTGATTTATATGTAAAAGTGCTTGATTATACATATTTACTGCATCATTCATTTTATCCATTTTTCTTGGATTTTTATGAACTTTTTCCATATATTTTATGGCAGGGTTATCATCTTTTTTTATAGATGAGCTTATAATCCATTGTTTAAGAGCATTACCGATTTTACCTCTTTCAAAATATACAAGACCTAAAAGGTTTCTTGCTTCTATATTATATTTATCAAAAGCGATACTATGCTCAAGTAATTTTTCACTACCTGATAAATCCGATATTTTTACAAGTTCAAGAGCTTTATTATAAAGACGTATAGAAGTATTTTTTGTTTTTTTGTATAAATAAATATCCACATTACAATTTGGGCAAATATTCCCTGTGGAGAAGGAATATCCACAATTAGGACAGTTCATAAGTAACCTCCGATTATTTCATATTATTTTGACGGAGTATATGAGAAAGCATATCGAGTATATCTTCAAAGCCCTCATCATTTATAGACTCCTCAATATCATCTATTTCAAGTATAGGCTTAAATTTTTCTATTTCCTCATTAAAATTAATCATAGAAAACCTCCATTTATTTAATAAATTTTCTTATTTCCCCAATCATATATAAAGAGCCGGAGCATACTATAACATCATCATTTTCAGTTATACTTTTTGCAAGTAATATTGCTTTTTCAATATTTTTTTCTTTATACAATATTTTGCCATATTTTTCAACTGTTTTTTCAAGCTGTAAAACATCAAGTTTTCTTTGGCTGTAAGGCTCTGTCAAAACAACTTTATTTACTATAGGCATAATAAGTTCTGCCATTTTTTCATACTCTTTATCGCCTAAAACACCAAGAACAAGTGTTATATTTCTATTTTCAAAATATTTTTCAATAGAATTTCTAAGCATTTTTATACCATCTGTATTATGAGCACCATCAATAATAATAAGAGGTGATTTTTGGCATATTTCCATTCTACCATTCCATTTTGAATTTAAAAGTCCCTGTCTTATATTTTCTTCTGATATATTTACACCTTTTTTAATAAGAGCATAGCACATCATAAGTACAAAGGCACAGTTAAAAGGCTGATATTCACCAAGCATATGTATTTCAATATTATTATAATTAATGTACTTATTTTTTACAGAAAAAACTGTTTTTTCAAGGTCACTTTTATGTATTTCAACACCTGCATTTTCACAAAAATATACATCTGCATTTTTATCATCAGCAATTTTTTTAATTACATCATATACAATTTTCTTTTGTGAATATAAAACCACAGGACAGTTTTCTTTTATTATACCACCTTTTTCAAAAGCAATTTTATCTATAGTATCCCCTAAATAATCTGTATGGTCAAGACTTATAGAAGTAATACCTGTTAAAAATGGTTTATTAATAACATTTGTTGCGTCAAATCTTCCACCAAGACCAACTTCAAGTATTACAAAATCAACATTTTCATCTTTAAAATAACAAAAACTTATAGCTGTAAGTATTTCGAAAACGGTAGGACGTCCAAAGTCTGTTTTTTCCATTATGTCACATATTTCTTTAATTTTAGTTACATAATATATGAATTTATCATCACTTATATTTTCGTTATTTATTGAATATCTTTCATTATATTTTTCAAGATGTGGCGATGTATAAACACCTACTTTATAACCTTCACACATAAGTATATTACTAATCATAGCACAGGAAGAACCTTTACCGTTTGTACCTGCAATATGTATTATATTCAAATCATTTTGAGGGTTTCCCAAATATTCCATAAGTTTTTCAATTCTTGTAAGACCAAGTTTGATAATACTTCCGTTTCCGTTTTCAATATATTCTATAGCTTCATTATAGTTCAATTATATTTCCTCCCAAATATAAAATAAAGACCTAAGGGTTTTGCCATAGGTCTTTAATGAATAAATTAATAGATAAATAGATTAATTAAGGAATTCCTTTATAAATTGTTCTTCTGTAATAATAGGTATTCCAAGTTCTTTTGCTTTTTTATTTTTAGATGACTCAGATAAAATATCATTATTTATAAGATAATCAGTTTTCTTTGTCACGCTACCAGTAACTTTTCCACCGAGAGCTTCTATTTTACCTTGAAGTTCTTTTCTGTTTTTAAATTCATTTAAATCCCCTGTAATAACAAATGTTTTTTCTTTTACATTTATATTTTCCAACTCAGAAGAAACATAAACTTCAGCAAAACTTATTATATTAAGTATTTTATCAATAAGCTCTTTATTTTTGCTATCGCTAAAATATGAGCATATACTGTGGGCAATTACATCACCAAAGCCATCTATTTCAACAAGCTCCTGTTGACTTATTGTAAAAAGCTTATTTATATCATAATTTATATTTTTACATAAAAGCTTTGCATTACTAAGGCCAACGTGATTTATACCAAGGGCATATATAAAGTTTGGAAGTTCAGGTTTTTTTGAGTTCTCAATAGATTTTATAAGGTTATTATACGACTTTTCGCCAAATCCGTCCATATTTTTGATATCTTCGGCAAATTTTTCAATACTGTAAATATCAGTATAATCTGATATAAAACCTTTTTCAACGAATTTTTTTATTGTTTCTTCAGAAAAACCTTCAATATTCATAGCATCTCTTGAAACGAAATGGGAAAGAGAGCGTATTCTTTGAGCAGAACAGTTAGGGTTTGTACAATATAAAGCCTTACCATCTCGTATAGTTCTTACTTCTGTTTCGCCACCACAAACAGGGCAATTTGTAGGTATTTCATAATTACTGCTTTTTGTAATATTCTCGGCAATCTGAGGAATTATCATATTTGCCTTATAAACTTTTATTGTATCGCCTATACCAAGTTTAAGGTCTTCAAGTATACTTACATTATGAACACTTGCACGATTTACAGTTGTACCCTCAAGTTCAACAGAGTCAAATACAGCAACAGGATTTATAAGACCTGTTCTTGATGTATTCCATTCTATATTTCTTAAAACAGTTTCGGCTGTTTCATCTTTCCATTTAAAGGCTATTGAATCTTTAGGGAATTTTGCAGTTGTACCTAAAGAACTACTATAAGAAATACTGTCATAAGTAAGAACAAGACCGTCTGTAGCAAAATCATTTTCCGGAATTTTATTTTCAAATTCATATATACTTTCAATAATATTATCAGCATTTACAATTTTATTATAAACAGTATCAAATCCAAGGCTTTTTAACCATAAAAGCTGATTTGATTTTTTATCACCAAAATCAACACCATTAGACTTAAATACTGTAAATCCATAAAACATAACATTTCTTTTTGCACATATCTCACTATTAAGCTGTCTTACAGTACCACTACAAAGATTTCGAGGGTTTTTGTAGCTTTCATCTTCATCAAGTTCTTCATTTATTCTCTTAAAATCGGAAAATGATATTATACCCTCACCTCTTACAACAAGCTCATCTTTATAAGATATTTTTAATGGTATATTTTTAAAAACTTTAGCATTATGAGTTATATCTTCTCCCACTTCACCATTACCACGTGTAATAGCCTGTACAAGCTCCCCATTATTATATTTTAAAACAATAGTAAGACCGTCAAGTTTCCAAGAAAGCATTCCTTCTTTATTTTCAAGCCAAGATTTAAGTTTTTCAGGCTCTTTTGTTTTATCAAGAGATAATATTTTTTCGTCGTGTTTTATTTTAGTAAGATTACTTAAAACAGTATAGCCTACATTTTGAGTAGGACTGTTTGCAAGTACAATTCCTGTATTTTTTTCAAGATTTACAAGTTCATCATATAATTTATCATATTCAAAGTCAGATAATTTACTACTATTATTTTGATAATATTCATAAGATGCCTTATTTAATATATTTATAAGTTCTTTCATTCTTTCCATAAATATAAATCTCCTGTTTTATTCAGATACTTTTTTAAGTTTTGAAAGTCCTGCCATAAATTTTTTAACACCTTTATCTTTAAAACTTACAGTAACCTCAAAGTCAGCACCACCTGCTGTAATTTTCTCTACTGTACCAATGCCATATTTAGGAGCTCTTACCTTATCACCAACTTCATAATCAAGAGTAACATTTTTTGGTGAAGGTATACCCATTGTTTGAGGTTTTTTTACAATTCCACCATAAGGGTTTGGCTTTGAAAATACTGGTTTTATTTTCATTTCTGATTTTCTTACATAGTCACCTACTTCTGTAAGCTGTGGTTTTAAAGGCATTTCTATAAGTTCAGCAGGTATTTCCTTCAAAAATCTTGAAGGTGCATTATATTGTGTAATACCGTGTTGCATTCTTGATTTTGCCTGAGTAATGAAAAGTTCTTCTTTAGCACGTGTAATAGCAACGTAACAAAGACGTCTTTCTTCTTCCATATCTTCATTTGTTCCATACTGCATAACTCTATATGTTGGGAACATTCCTTCTTCCATACCTACAATAAACACATATGGAAATTCAAGACCTTTTGCACTATGCATAGTCATAAGTACAACAGTATCTTCATCAGGTTCATAATTATCTATATCAGCAACAAGGGCAATATCTTCAAGAAATTCTCTTAAAGAAGGCTCATCTGTACTTTTTTCATATTCAACGGCTTTTGAAACAAATTCGTCTATATTTTCAATTCTTGCAAGGGCTTCGTCTGTGCCTTCATCTTGCAAAAGCTGTACATATCCAGTTTTATTTAAAACACTTTCAATAAGTTCAGAAACACTTAAATCATTTGCATCTTTTTCAATTTCAGTCATTATTTCATAAAACTCTTTAAACTTTTTAGCTCTTGTTTTAAGCTCTGTTATTTCGTCAATATGAGAAAGTGCATCATAAAAACTTATATTATTTTCATTAGCAAAGTTTTCAACTTTTTCTATTGAGGCATCACCAAGACCTCTTTTAGGTACATTTATAATTCTTTTAAGTGCTATTGTATCAGCAGGATTTGCAAGTACTTTTAAGTAAGAAAGAACATCTTTAATTTCTTTTCTTTCATAAAATCTTACACCGCCTAAAAGTCTATATGGTATACTTTTCTTTACAAAACAGTCTTCTATTGCACGTGACTGTGCATTTGTACGATATAAAACAGCAAAATCCTTATATTTTCTATCTCCCTTTAATATAAGCTCATTTATTTTATCACCAACAAAACGAGCCTCATCATATTCATTGTCTGCACGTTTAATATGAATTATACTTCCCTTGTCATTTTCTGTCCAAAGTGTTTTATCTTTTCTTGTTGTATTATTTTTTATTACAGAGTTTGCAGCATCAAGTATAGTTTTAGTTGAACGATAATTCTGTTCAAGTTTAATTACAACTGTATCTTCAAAATCTTTTTCAAACTCAAGTATATTTCTTATATTAGCACCTCTCCAGCCATATATACTTTGGTCATCGTCACCTACAACACAAATATTTTTATATTTTGCTGAAATAAGCCTTACAAGTTCATACTGAGATGTATTTGTATCCTGATATTCGTCAACCATTATATATTTGAATTTTTCCTGATAATAATCTAAAACATCAGCATCTGTTCTAAAAAGCTGTACAGTTTTATATATAAGGTCGTCAAAGTCAAGGGCATTATTTTCTTTTAAAAGTGTCTGATAAATTCTGTAAGCCTTTGCAAATTTAACTTTTCTTGGGTCTTTATCAGTTTTAGCTTCATAATCTTCCCAAGATATAAGCTCTTCTTTCTGTTTACTTATTTCTGCCAAAGCACCTTTAACTGTAAATGTTTTATCTGTAATACTGAAATTAAGACGTTTAAAAACTTCTTTCATCATTTTTTCTTGGTCATCAGTATCATATATTGAAAAATCTCTGTTATATCCTATTTTATCAATATCACGTCTTAAAATTCTAACACAAGTTGAATGGAAAGTACTTACCCATATATCCTTTGCCTTATCTCCAATAAGTTTATTTACACGTTCACTCATTTCTTTAGCAGCTTTATTAGTAAAAGTAATTGCAAGTATATTCCAAGGCTTAACACCTTTTTCAATAAGGTGTGCAATTCTTACTGTCAAAGCACCTGTTTTTCCTGAGCCTGCACCTGCAAGTACAAGAACAGCACCTTCTGTCTGTAAAACAGCTTTTTTCTGCATATCGTTTAATCTATCAAAACCTATCATTGTATTATTCTCTCCCATAAATTTTTAACAAATAAATAGGAAGTCCGATACAATCAAAACTTCCTATTTTATAATTTTATAAATTTATAAATATTTATTCTGATTTAGAAACATCAGTATTTTCTGCACTAGCTTTTTTCTTTGCAACTCTTTCTATTGCAAGTCTATAGCCGTCAGTACCATAGTTTAAAGCTCTGTTTACTCTGCTTATTGTAGCAGTAGAAGCACCTGTTTTTTCTGCTATTTCTATATAAGTTTTTTTTGCATCAAGCATTTGAGCAACTTCCATTCTTTGAGCGATTGCCTGTATTTCGTGTACTGTGCATAAATCCTCAAAAAGACGGTAACACTCTTCTAAATTTTCCATACTTAATATACATTCAAAAAGTTTATCTGTAAGTTCGCTTTTTATTTTACTATTTATCATTCTATCACCTTTTGCTTTATTTATATTTATATATTAACATTATAAAGCGTTAAAGTAAAGAAGTATTATTTTATTTTTCAATATATGCTTTAAATTTTTCAACAGAAGTGTTAAGAATAAGTTCATCAGGGAAATCCATTTCAGAAAGGAACTTTTCACAGAGCGAAAAGTCACCTATTTCAGTATAAAAATGAGAATCTGTACCAAGAACTATTGGCATTTCTCTTTTTTTACACATAGTAACTATTTCTTTCATAATAACATCACTACCTTTTCTTGAGCCGTTAGGTCTTAAAGATGCATTATTAATTTCAATAAGAGTTCCTGTTCTTTGGCAAGCGTCCAAAACATCTTTAATATAAAAAGGATATCTAGGGTCACCAGGGTGTCCCAAAATATTTATATATTTATTTTCACAAGCTTTTATATAAGCATTTGTATGGTCATCAATAGTTTTAGGTTCAATACAAGGTATATGAAGGCTTGCTATTCTTATATCAAGTTTTTTTAGTGCATATTCATCTAAATCAACATTACCTTCATAGTCCATTATATTGAGCTCTGCACCTTTAAGAACTTCAACATTATTAAGGATTTTAGGTATAACATTTATATTATGAAAATAAAATTTCTTTGGTGCTCCCAACATAGCAGGAGCGTGGTCAGTCATAGCAATAAGTTTTATACCTTTACTATTTGCAAATCTTGTATTTTCATCTATTGTGCTGTATGCGTGACCACTTGCTATTGTATGTGTATGTATATCGACAATATATTTCAAAACCATCATATCCTTCCATTATTATTTGCAATAGAGATTATAACACAACAAAGTATATATATAAATACAGTTAACAAAAAAATAAAAGCCTATTTTCAGGCTTTTAATTTAAAATTATTTATCAAATTGTTATAACACTCCTCGCAAATATCAAAGCTGTGGCTTTCCCCGTCTTTATCAGAATTATATCCCCAAACCTTTTCAACATGGAGGTAATCCCTATGATAGCCGTATATATCTTTTTCAATTTCTTTACCGCAAATATTACAAAATACTTTTTCAACCTCTTGTTTTTCACAAGTTGTATCTTTAAATATTCTCATATAAAAATACCTCCCTTTTTCCTTTTCGACATTATTCTAACATAGTTTTTAAAAAAATTATATATAAAATGTTTTCCTTTAGTGTTAAAATGTACTTAATATTTATTGAAAGGAAATATATATGGAAAATTGGTACAATGATTTAAAAAGCTGTAAAGTCTGCCCAAGAAATTGTGGTATTGACAGAACAAAAGGAGAAAAAGGCTTTTGCAATAGTGGTTTTGATATAAAATGTGCTTTGGCATATATACATAAATGGGAAGAGCCTGTTATAAGTGGCAGTAGGGGTTCGGGAACTGTATTTTTTTCAGGTTGTAATCTCAAATGTGTATTTTGCCAAAACTATGACATAAGCAGTTTAAATAAAGGTAAAGAAATAACAGTTGAAAGGCTTTCTGATATATTTATTGAGCAACAAGAAAGAAATGTACATAATATAAACCTTGTATCCCCTACACATTTCTTACCTCAAGTACGAGAAGCCCTTAAAATTGCAAAAAACAAAGGTCTTAATATACCTGTAATATACAATTCAAACGGTTATGAAGAAGTTGAAATGTTAAAAACTCTTGAGGGGCTTATAGATGTATATTTACCGGATTTAAAATATTTCAGTACAGAATATTCAAAAGAATATTCAAAAGCTCCAGACTATTTCGAAAAAGCCATAAAAGCTATAAAAGAAATGAAACGACAACAACCTGTAAATATATTTGATAATGAAAACATTATACAAAAAGGTATTATTGTTCGTCATCTTGTATTACCTAATTGTAAAGAAGACTCATTTAAGGTACTTGACAGTATATGTGAAAATATAGGCAAGGATACATACGTTTCAATAATGCGTCAATATACACCTATGTATAAAGCAAAAGAAATTAAAAAACTTAACAGAAAGCTTACAACATTTGAATATGACAAAGTCATAGACCATTTTTTAGAAATAGGTATGACAAATGGATTTTCACAAGAAAAAATGTCTGCATCATCAGAATACACACCAAAATTCGATTTAACGGGAATTTAAACAATTTAACCAAATAAAAAATATGTTGTTTTTCAAATTATACAAATAATTATCAATAATACATTGTAAAATTATAGAATATAATGTATAATAACCCTATCATTAAACTAAGGAGGACTTCCGATTATGGTAAAAAAAGAACAGGGAATTATAAAAGAAAACTTACGTGGTGGCACAGGTTCAGCTGAAATTTTCCACATTCTCACAGCTGATGAACTTATGGGACATGGCAAAATGTATGCAAAAGTTGTATTAAAACCACATAGCAGTATTGGTTGGCATCAGCATGTAGGCGATACAGAGCCTTACTACATAATGTCAGGTGAAGGAATTTTCACAGATAATGACGGTTCAAAAACACGTGTAACATCAGGAGATATTTGTACAATAGCAGTTGGAGAATTCCACAGTCTTGAAAATGATACAGACAATGACCTTGTTATATTAGCTCTTGTTGTAAATGAAGAAGTTAAATAAAAAATAAGAGGTGTAAACACCTCTTTTTTTATTTGATTACTTTTTCCCAACTACTGTATATATAAATCTTTTTATATTATATTTATCAATTACACTAAACTTAGAATATTCCATCATTTTTGCAATTCCATTTTTATCAGTTACATAACAATCTCCACTTTTTAGTAATGGGAATATTATATTATTATCTATCCAAGCCCATATTCCACCTACTCCTGTATCAGAAATTATGTATATACCTCCATATTTTAATACTCTATATGCTTCACTCATAGCATCATATGGATATGGATAATGATGAAAACTTTGACTACATACAACAACATCAAATGTATTATCATCAAATGGCAACCTATTTGCACTTCCAACAATAAATGTTGAGCTTGGAATTTTTTTATTTTTTGCAATTTCTATCATACCATCTGATATATCTATACCAAAAAATTTAGCATTTTTATTTTTACTCAATAACTCTATTAAATATCCTGTTCCTGTACCAACATCCAATAGATTTTTAAAATCATAATTTTCCAAATATTTTTTTATATCTTTACAACTTATCTTTCCTTCTTTAGAATAATAAACTGTATCTTTTTCATCATAATATTTTGATTGTTTATTAAAGTGCTCTCTTGATAACTGCTCATAGTCTTTCATAGTCCACTCTCCTAAAAACAATATTTTAATAATATTATACTGTTTATATATTTTTTTATCTATATAGATACTGATTAAAATTTATTAATAAGGTTATATTTTTATTGTTTTCACAAAGTTTTCTTTCCTAAATATAATATAAGTAAAGATATTTCGGAGGAAAAAATGAAAAATATAGTTGAAATCAGAGATATGTGCCTTAGATACAACACTCCCGAAGGTGAAACTGAGGCAGTAAAAAATCTTAATTTATCTGTACAATCAGGTGAATTTATATCAATAGTAGGCCCAAGTGGTTGCGGAAAATCAACAATACTTTCAATAATAGCCGGCTTATTAAAGCCTACAAGTGGAACAGTAACAGTAAATACAAATTCAACAACAGGATATATGTTACAAAAAGACTATCTTTTTGAATGGCGAACTGTTTTTGATAATGTATGTTTAGGAGCAGAAATACAAAAAAATCTTACAGATGATAAAAAAGAATATGCAAATAAACTTCTTGACCAATATGGTCTAAAAGATTTTAAAAATTCTTATCCTTCACAGCTTTCAGGAGGTATGAAACAAAGAGTTGCTCTTATAAGAACACTTTTATTAAAACCGGAATTACTTTTACTTGATGAGCCTTTTTCGGCATTAGACTATCAAACACGACTTTTTGTAGCTGATGAAATAGGAACAATTATAAGAAAAGAGAAAAAAACAGCAATACTTGTTACACATGATATTTCAGAGGCTATATCATTAAGTGACAGAGTTTTTGTCCTTACAAAAAGACCAGCAACATTAAAATCAATATATGAAATACAGCTTACAGCCGACGACAGAACTCCAATGAAGTCAAGAGAAGCTCCTGAATTTAAAGATTATTTCAATAAAATATGGAAGGAGCTTGATGTGCATGTCTAATGAAAATAATATATCAAAAACACAGGCAGAATATCTTCATAAATTAAAAAAGAGAAAACTCTATATATTGATAACACAAATTTCAATACTTGTTATAATATTTGGTTTATGGGAGATTTCGGCAAATTTAAAAATAATAGACCCATTTATATTTAGCAGTCCATCAAGAATGTTTAAATCCCTTATAGACCTTATAAAAACAGGTATATTATGGAAGCATACTTGGGTAACATTAATCGAAACTGTTATAGGTTTTTTACTTGGAACATTTTTAGGTATTTTTATAGCTATAATAATGTGGTGGAATAAATTTATATCAGATGTTTTAGACCCATATTTAGTTATTATAAGTTCATTACCAAAAACAGCCCTTGCACCTATAATAATTGTATGGATAGGCAATAATATGTCATCAATAATAACAATAGCACTACTTACAAGTGTTGTTGCAACATTACTTTCAGTATATGACGGTTTTATGCAAGTAGATAAAGACCAAATAAAGCTTATAAAAATATTCGGAGGAACAAAAATTCAAATATTAACTAAAGTAATTCTTCCCTCTTCAATACCTACAATGGTAAATGCATTAAAAATAAATATAGGCTTATCATATGTAGGTGTAATAGTCGGTGAATTTCTTGTGGCAAAAGAAGGTCTTGGATATTTAATAACATATTCAAGTCAAACTTTTAAACTTGATACAGTAATGCTTTCTGTAATAATTTTAGCTATACTTGCAGGCCTTATGTATAAATGTGTATCAATACTTGAAAATGTAGTTTTAAAGAAAATAAACCCACAATAAATAAAGTTTGAGCTTATTCAATATGAATAGGCTCTTTTTAATTTATATGTATTAAAAAACATACTATTTTTTTATTGACAAAATTTTATAACAGTCATAAAATGTTTAGGAAGCTAATCATTTGATTAGGAAGCTAAATATTTTTATAAAAAGGAGATGTATAAATTTTATGGATAACTCTTTTCATCATCTATTGTTGTTGACTGAAACCCTGTTCCATAAAAAAATAGTAACAGAAACGTCAAAACTGGGGCTTTTACCTGGTCAAGGCAAAATACTTGATTATCTATATAATAATAACGGTTGCGAACAAAGAGAGCTATCAAAAGCATTTTTTGTTGAGCCTGCAACAATAACAGGAATTATACAGCGTATGGAAAATTCAAATCTTTTAATTCGTGAATATCGCAACGGAAACAAAAAGACAAACTATGTTTCATTAACAGAAAAAGGCTTTGAAACAGCAAAACAAGTACAAGAAATATTTAAAAAAGCTGAGGAAGAAGCCTTCAAAAACATTTCGGAAAAAGACTTAAATAGTTTTATGACCACACTTAATACAATCAATAATAATCTTATCACAAAGGAGTGTTCAAAAAATGAATAAGTTAAAAAGATATATAGTATTTTTAATAGGACTTTTTATAAACTCATTAGGTGTAAGTTTTATAACAAAAGCAAATCTTGGTACATCACCAATATCAAGTATACCCTATACATTAAGTCTTAGATTTAAGCCAACATTAGGCCAATTTACAATATATTTAAGTATACTTCTTATTGTACTTCAAATATTAATACTTAGAAAAAACTTCCAAAAAGAACAACTTTTACAGTTTCCTGTATCAATACTTTTTGGATATTTTATAGATATGACAATGGAAATGCTTTTCTTTGTAAATCCGGCAGTTTATCCAATAAAAATAGTGTCTCTTCTTATAGGCTGTGTAATACTTGGCTTTGGTGTATACTTAGAAGTTCTTGCAGATGTTGTAATGCTTCCGGGAGAAGCCTTTGTAAAATCTGTAACAGCAACATTCCATACAGAATTTGGTATAACAAAAGTATGTTTTGATGCAACAATGACAATTACAGCAGGTATAATATCATTTGTATTTTTCAAAGAACTTCAAGGAGTACGAGAAGGAACAATTATAGCGGCTCTTATAGTAGGACTTATAGCAAGATTTTTCGGAAAACGTCTTGCATTTTTAAGACCTATGTTATTTAAAGACGAAATCAAAGAAGTTGAAGAAATTAAAGAAATAAATAACAAATCAGTTATAGTAACAATAGGCCGTGAATATGGCAGTGGTGGACACCAAATAGGAAAAGACCTTGCTGAAAAAATGGGACTTAAATTTTATGATAACAATATTATAACAATGGTATCTGAAGAAAGTGGTTTTTCAAAAGAATTTGTTAAGGAATATGAGCAATCTATACCACACGAATTTTTAACAAATATAATGTCACAGTTTTATGAATATTCAGCAGAAGATGAATCACCTCTCGACAGACTTTTTGATGCAGAATCAAAAGTAATACTTGAGCTTGCAAAAAAAGGCAACTGTGTTATAGTTGGCAGATGTGGGGATTATATACTTAAAGAATTTCCAAATGTAGTACATATATTTATACATTCATCATCAAAAGAATTTAAAGAAGAAAGAGTTAATAAAATTTATGGTGTAAATAAAATAGAAGCTCTTAATATAATGGAAAGAATAGATAAATCACGTAGTAAGCATTATAAAAAATATACAGGTGGAAACTGGGGTGCATCAACACACTATGACCTTTGTATAGACAGTAGTGTTTTAGGAATAGATGGTTCTGTTAAAATAATAGAAGACTTTATAAAAACATCAAATAAAATATAAAAATATAAAAAACCGAAAAGATATTATATCCTTTCGGTTTTTTTATTTATTTATAAAAATTCCTTTGTATCTATATCATAAAGTTCTTTTTCGCAAGACACTTCATAATAATAAACATCATCTCTATGTTTTTTCAATACATTTCTTCCTCCCCTATCATTTTCAAGAGAAAGAAGTTCATTTTTATATACACTATTAAATACAATAGGATTTCCCTCGCGATTTTTATATATTACAGTACCTATACCCTTTTTAGAATTTACAGTTTCCAAAAAAAGATTTAAATATGTTTCACTCTTCATAAAAGGCTGGTCACAAACAGCAAACATATACCATTCACCATTACAATACTTAGAAAGTATACCTGATTTAACAGTATATGAAACACCATAACAGCTTTGCGGACTTAATACAGCATATATATTTGTATCTTTATATACTGTATCAATATAATTTTTTATTTCATTATACTGTGTAACAACAATAATATTCCAATCATAAGGGCATTTTAAAAAACCATTAATTATATTTTCAAGTGCTATTTTATAGAGAGGTTTACCATTATATTCATAAAGAAGTTTATTTTCTCCAAAACGAATACTGTTTCCCCCTGCCATAAGTATAATATTAATTTTCATTTTCAAGCATACCCATAACTATTTTTTCTGGAGTTATAGGAAGTTCATTTACAAAAACACCAGTTGCATTATACACAGCGTGAGCAAGAGCCGGAGAAGGTGTATTAATAACGATTTCACCTATTGACTTAGCACCATATGGTCCTGTTTCTTCATAGCTGTTTTCAAATTCAACTCTTAATGTACCTACATCATTTCTTGCAGGTAATTTATACTGCATAAATGAGTTATTATACATTCTTCCTTTTTCACTGTACTGAACATCTTCAAAAAGAGCCATACCAATACCCTGACCAAGACCACCTTCAACCTGTACTCTAGCAAGGTTCGTATTTATAGGTGTTCCACAGTCAACAACAGCAACATAATCAATAATATCAATATGACCTGTTTCTTTATCAATTTCAGTTTCAACCATACCAACCATAAATGGTGGTGGAGATATAGGAGAACTATGGCTTACAGTAACCTCAAGGGCAGTTTTTGTACCACATTGTGATTTAACAGCAAGCTCAGCAGTTGATATTTCTTTATCTTTGCCAAAAACTCTCTTTCCGTCAAAGTCTACTTCATCAACAGAAAGACCAAGAGCTTTTGCACCCTCTTCTTTCATAATATCAATAAGTTTTTCACAAGCATTACATACAGCTTTACCAGTAACATAAGTTGTACTTGATGCATAAGAACCTGAGTCATAAGGAGATGAGTCAGTATCGGCAGCAAGAACAGTAATATTATCAATATCACATTCAAGGCTTTCGGCAGCAATCTGTGCAAGTATAGTATCACAGCCAGTACCCATATCGGCAGAACCTATAAGAAGTGTATAAAGACCATCATCATCAACTTTTATTGTGGCACTACCAACGTCAACATTTGAAATACCAGAGCCTTGCATAGCCATAGCCACACCAACACTTCTAACTTTACCGTTACCCATATCTTTATATGGATATTTTTCGTCCCAGTTAATCATATTTTTAGCTTTTTCAAGACATCTATCTAAAGCACAGCTATTTGTAGTTTCGTTATAGTAAGCAGGCATAGTGTCACCTTCTCTTACCATATTCATTTCACGAATTTTTACAGGGTCAATACCAAGTTTTGCAGAAAGTTCATTTACAGCAGATTCAAGAGCAAATATACCCTGTGTTGCACCATATCCTCTATATGCACCAGCAGACATAACATTTGAATATACAACATCATAAGCAAACTTAAATGCTTCAACTTTACCATAAAGAGGTATTGATTTGTGACCTGAAAGACCTACTGTTGTAGGGCCGTGTTCACCATAAGCACCTGTATTTGAAAGTGTATAAAGGTCAACAGCCTTTATAATACCATCTTTTGTAGCACCAATACGAACAGTTACTTCCATTTCGTGACGAGGAGTAGAAGCAATTTGACTTTCTTCTCTTGTGTATATCATTTTAGAAGGCTTACCTGTTTTCCAAGTTACAAAAGCAGGGAAAATTTCAGCAACAAGAGTCTGTTTTGCACCAAAACCACCACCGATACGAGGTTTTGTTACTCTTATTTTTGACTTTGGAATACCAAGAGCAGTTGATAAAATTCTTCTTGCGTGGAAAACAATCTGTGTAGAGCTTAAAACATTAAGTCTACCATATGTGTCAATATAGCAATATGTTCTGAAAGTTTCCATCATAGCCTGCTGATTTGCTTTTGTGTGGTATGTTTTTTCAAAAATAACATCACATTCTGAAAGAACTTTTTCAACATCACCATTTCCACAAGTTTCACTTGCACAAAGGTTTCTTTTATTATCAGCACCAACAGGGCAAAGTGATTTCCAGCTTTCTTCTGGATGAACAAGAATGTCATTATCTTTTGATTTTCTAAAATCAAGTATTGGCTCTAAAACTTTATATTTAACTTTTATCATTTTAAGAGCTTTATCAACACTTTTTTCATCGCTACCGGCAACAATAGCAACAGGGTCACCAACATATCTAACATGTTTATCAAGTATAAGTCTATCATATGGACTAGGTTCAGGATATGTTTGTCCAGCCATTGTAAAACGGTTTTGTGGAACATCTTCCCAAGTATAAATTCCTTCTATGTTAGGCACTTTAAGAGCAACGTCTTTTTTTACTTCCTCAACAATAGCGTTAGCATGAGGACTTCTTAAAACCTTTACAATAAGGCAATCTTTTGGTGCAACATCATCAAGATACACAGGTTTTCCCATAACAAGAGCCATAGCATCTTTTTTCATAATAGGTTTATTTACAAATTTTGTATCCATTATTTAGCCCCCCTCTGTGCAAGGAAGTTTTTAATTGCTCTAAACTGTCCTTCATATCCTGAACATCTGCAAAGATTTCCTGCAAGATATTCTTTTATTTCATCATCAGAAGGATTTTCATTTTCACGAAGCATAGCAATAACATTCATTATAAAACCTGGATTACAGAAACCACATTGTTCTGCACCTTGATTTGCAACGAATGTGCCAAATTCTTCAGCTTCTTTTTGAAGTCCTTCAAGAGTATAAATTTCGCTACCGTCAGCACGTGCAGCAAGAACTGAACAAGAAAGTACAGGTTTTCCGTTCATAAGTACAGTACAAAGACCGCAGTTTGAAGTTTCACAGCCTCTTTTTACACTAAGACAGCCATTATCTCTTAAATAATCTATAAGAAGTAAATCAGCATCTATTTCAGATTTTACATTTTTTCCGTTAATTTTAACCTGTATATTCATTATTATTTACCTCCTAAAGCCATAACTGCTCTTTTAACAAGAACTGTTGAAAGATGTTCCCTATACTTAGCAGAACCACGCATATTTGAATTAAAATTAAGTTTTTCAGTTACGTATTTTCCGAATTTTTCAGCACTTTCAGCATTAATACCGTTAGAAAGTATGCCTTCACAATCTGTTATAGCTTCTGCTCTTGCAGGTCTAGCACCAATAGATGCAATAAATTTACCGTCACATTCAGAAACACAAACTGCTAAAACTGGGAAATCTGTTTTTGAAATTCTTTCTGAAATATAAACGCAATTTAAAGGTTTCTTTTTAACAATAATATTTACAATAATATCCCTATCAGCTTTCATTTTAGCGAAATCAGCAAGTGGCACAATACCACCTTTATAAAGCTCAACATAGCTATCTAAGGCTAAAAACATTGTTAAAACATCAGAGAAACCATATCTACCATATATACTTCCGCCAATAGTAGCACTATTTCTAAACTGTACACCTACAATATGACGAACACTTTCTCTAATAGCACCATTTGTATAATTATTAAGACCTTCATTTGTTTCAAGCTGTCTTAAAGTAGTCATAGCACCTATTTTAAATTCTTCATCTGTTTCTTCGATATTATCGAGAGAAAGACCGGACACATCAATGGCAGTTTGCACTCTTAATGTACTCATTTTAAGCCAAAGCATACCCCCAATAATTCTATTTGTTTTTTTCTGATTAAGCTCATAGGCTTCCTCAAGGCTTTTTACTTTTACATACTCATTAATAGTAAGCACTTTTTTCCCTCCATTAAACTACTCTGTTTTTGGAAATAAATTAACATATCTTTGATAGTATTATAACATTTTTTATCAATTAAATATATACTTTACTAAAAAAAGACATTCCGATTAATTGTAATAGTTTTTTTAATTTATTGCAATATATTTATGCATAAAAAAAGAGGTTTTTAAACCTCTAAATTTTCTATCAAACTACAAATTTCAAAAAAAGCCTTTTCCCTATCTATTATATCAATATCCCATAAATATATGTCATTACGTTTTTTAATTTCATTAATGAAATGTATATCCTCTTTTTTTAGAACAGCAAAAACATTTTTATTACTATCAAGAGCATATTTTATTTTATCAGTAAATTGAACTACATTTTTTTCAATTTGCCCTATTTCATCAAGCAATAAAAAATCATAATCACCATTTAAACCATTCTCAATACAATCTACACCAAAATCCAAAAAAACAGACGGATAAGGAATAACCTCTCCGTCTATTTTAATATCAATAATAGTTTTCTCAATACCATTTGACGGTACAGAAACCATTTTATAGCCACTTATTACATTATTATTAAATATAGGCAAAGTAACATACCCACCTATTGAAAAATTATATTTTTCAATAATTCTTTTTATAAGTGTAGATTTACCACTTTGTCTTTTGCCAGTAACAACAATGTTTATCACTTAGCAGTTTCTTCCTCATCTTTAGGAATAATTATATTAAGAATAATAGCCACAATAGCGGCAGGAACAATACCAGAACCACCAAATATAAGCTGAACAGCCTGTGGCATATGAGAAAGAACACCACTGTTTGCACCAAGACCATATCCAAGACCAAGAGCAACAGAAACTATTGTTATATTTCTACCTCTCATAGGGTATTTTGTTATAAGCTGAATACCACTTACAACAATAGATGAGAACATCATAACAGCTGCACCACCAAGAACACTCTGAGGCATAATTGAAATAAGAGCAGCAAGTTTAGGGAAAAGACCACAAAGCACAAGGAATATAGCACCTGTTGCAAGAGCAAAACGGTTTACAATTTTAGTCATTGTAACAAGACCAACATTCTGGCTAAATGATGTATTAGGAAGAACACCAAAAATAGCAGCAAAGCTTGAACCAAGACCGTCACATATAATACCACCAGAAAGTTCAGTATCGCTTGCTTCTCTGCCCATACCACCTTCCATAACACCGGAAATATCTCCAACTGTTTCAACAGCAGTAACAATAAACATTATAAGAACAGGAAGAATTGCTCTAAGGTCGAATGTAGGTTTAATAGGCATAATTTCTGGAACAGCAAACCAGCTAGCTTCTTTAACTTTATCCCAATTTAAAACCCAAGCCTTAACATATTCTGTACCGTCAGCAGTAACACCTGTTGTGTCAAGTGTAAGTGACATTATAAAAGCTGCAATATATCCTACTATAATTCCAATAAGAATAGAAGATGAGCTTGTAAAACCTTTTGAACCATGTTTAAAAGCAACGATTACAATAAGTACAAGTGTACCAAGGAAAAGATTTTCTAAAGAACCGAAATCGGCAACTGTGCTTCCGCCACCACCGAAAGAGTTTACACCAACGGCAATAAGAGAAAGACCTATTGAAAGAACAACAGTACCTGTTACTACAGGTGGGAAAAATTTTCTTAAAGGCTTAAGACAAAATCCTAAAACACCTTCAAATATACCACCAATTATTGAAGCACCCATAATAGCAGCATAAGCAAGAATACCTCCGCCCATTACATTGGCAACACTATTAAATACTCCAATAAATCCTGAACTTGTACCCATTATAATAGGCACTTTACCACCAATAGGCCCAATAGCATAAAGCTGAACAAGTGTAACAATACCTGCAACAAGCATAGCATTTTGTAAAAGTGCTACCTGTAAATCGGCAAATTCGCTACCTGCACCAATACCACAAGCACCTGTAATAATAAGTATAGGTGTAAGGTTACCTACAAACATAGCAAGTACATGCTGAAGTCCTAAAGGAATAGCTCTTTTTAAAGACATTTTTCCATAAAACTCATAAGGACTTCCTACTGAATTTTTGTTTTCCATAATTCAAATTCCCTCCATATTTTTTTGACAATATGAAGTATATCCTATTTGTCGAAATTTGTATACAAAAAAATCAAAAAATATCATTAAAAATCCTTTGAGCCTCAAAATTAATTCTTTGTTCAAACTCTCTATATTTAGATAAAATTTCAATACCTTTTTTAGATAATTTAGAGCCACCACCGGCCACTCCACCACGTTTTCCTTCTACAAGTTCGAAACCTAATGCATTTTCAGACTCTTTTAATATTTTCCAAGCCTTACTATATGCAATATTCATAGCTTTTGACGCCTTATGAAGAGAACCTTCTTCTTCTATTTTTTCTAAAAGTTCTGCAATTCCAGGGCCAAAAGCCTTTTCACCTTTAAATATTCTAAGGGATAATTTAAAAATCATTTCATCATCTTTCACATTCCCACCACCTTTTAAGAATTATTTTATACTTATATTAGTGGCTGTTGCAATATAAATTATATATATTTATGGAAAAAGCCGTGATTACTGCAATATATATACATAACTCCATGACCTTGTTTTTTAAATCGTACATGTATTTCTTGTTCTGGATAAAGCTTTATAAATTGCATTTTATCTGATGTTATATATACAATAAATTTTATATAATGTCCCTTTTCCATAGGATGGTTCATAGTAACATAGTACTCACCATCTGTAAATTCTACTATAAAATTATGGTCACTATCATCAGCCTTAACACTTTGAAGTCTTTCAAGTTTTTTACCACAACAATATATATCTGCTGTATTTGTTGCACTTATAATATTTCCACATTCACTACATACATAAAATTCTGTTTTTTTCATATTTCCATTCTCACTTTCATTTATATCAATTTCACCTTTAAGTATATCTTTTATATTTACACCTAAAACATCACAAAGACTATTTAAAATAGATATATCAGGGCAACCTGCTCCCCTTTCCCATTTTGATACTGTTTTAGGGCTAATATTAAGTTTTTCTGCAACTTGTTTTTGCGTCATAGATTTTTGTTTTCTGAATTTTAAAATTAATTCTCCTGTTTTTGAGCAATCCATAAATCTCACCTCTTAAAGAAATATACATTATGTACATTTTTATTTCAATCCACTATCCGCAGACTTTTTATTTTTTATGTATAAAATCTTTTATGTAAAATAATAATATTATTGTTGCAATACTAGGAGAATAATGGTATATTAATAAACAGTCTATTTAAAAATAGAACATATAAAAGAGCCGAATTTAAAAGCATATTGCGTTATATATGTTGTGTGTTTAATTATGATATTATTATGCTTTTCGATTTGGCTTTTGAGAAATCGGAAAGGAATTTATAAATGGAAACTTTAAAATTTGAAGAAATGAATTTATCTCCTGAAATATGTCGTGCAGTAGCCGATATGGGGTTTGAGGAGGCAACACCGATACAGTCACAGGCAATATCGGTAATTATGGAAGGAAAAGACGTTATAGGACAGTCACAGACAGGTACAGGAAAAACAGCTGCTTTCGGTATACCTTGTCTTGAAATGATTGACCCAGAAGACAGAAAACTTCAGGCAGTTATACTTTGTCCTACAAGAGAGCTTGCAATACAGGTAAGCGAAGAGTTCAGAAAACTTCTTAAATACAAAGACAGCATAAGAGTAGTACCTATATACGGTGGACAGCCAATAGACAGACAGATTACAGCACTTAAAAAAGGTGCACAGGTTATAATCGGTACACCTGGTAGAGTTATGGACCATATGAAACGTCGTACTCTCAAAATGGAAACAGTAAAAACAGTTATACTTGATGAAGCTGATGAAATGCTCGATATGGGATTTAGAGAAGACATTGAAACAATACTTATAAAAATCCCACCTGAAAGACAAACAATTCTATTCTCCGCTACATTATCAAAAGAAATTCTTGATATTACAAAAAGATTTTTAACAGAACCTGAATATATAAAAGTAATAAGAAAAGAACTTACAGTTCCAAACATTGACCAGATATATTTTGATGTTAAAGAAAAAACAAAACTTGATGCTCTTACACGTCTTATGGATATGTACAGTCCAAAACTTTCAATAGTATTTTGTAATACAAAAAAACGTGTTGATGATGTTGTTGAGCTTTTACAGGGTAGAGGATATTTTGCAGAAGGTCTTCACGGTGACCTTAAACAGCCACAGCGTGACGTTGTAATGAAAAAATTCAGAAATGGTACAATAGAAATACTTGTAGCCACAGACGTTGCAGCAAGAGGTATTGATGTTGATGATATAGATATGGTTGTAAACTATGATATACCACAGGACGAAGAATACTATGTACATCGTATAGGAAGAACAGGACGTGCTGGACGTGCAGGTAAAGCATTTACATTCTGTGTAGGAAAAGAAATATATAAACTTCGTGACATAATGAAGTATACAAAAACAAAAATTATACAGCAGAAACTTCCTACTCTTTCGGATATTGAAGAAGCAAAAACAAACAACTTTATAGAAAAAGTTAAAGAAACAATAGAAGAAGGACATCTTACAAAATACATCAATATAGTTGAACGTATGCTTGAAGATGATTTTGTTGCAATGGATATAGCAGCAGCACTTATGAAATTACATCTTGCAGACTTTAGCGGAGACTCTCTTGATGCAATAGATGACATTAATTTTGACGGCTGTGATGCCTATGGAGATAGCGGAGAAAAAACAGTACGCCTTTTTATAAACGCAGGTAAAAAGCATAAAATACGTATAAAAGACGTACTTGGTGCAATAGCTGGAGAAACAGGAATTTCCGGAAAACTTATAGGCTCAATAGATATTTATGATGATTATACATTTGTTGATGTTCCATCTGAATATGCAAAAGATGTTATAAAAGGAATGAAAAACAACAAAATAAAAGGTAAAAAAGTAAATATCGAAATTGCTAAGAAAACAAAAGGTAAAGGCAAAAAATAAAAAAGAACCCAAAAGGGTTCTTTTTTTAATAATATTACTGTTTTATTTTATTATATCATATTTTCCCATTTTTTTGATAAATTCAATGTCTTTTTTAGAAAGTTCAGCCTTTTTAATAAGGTCAGGGCGTTTTTCTATTGTACGTAATAAAGACTGTTCTCTTCTCCATTTAGCCACATTTTGATGATGACCGGAAAGAAGAACATCAGGAACTTTTTTACCCATAAAGTCATATGGTCTTGTATACTGAGGGTATTCAAGAAGGTTATCAGAAAAGCTTTCATCTTGAAAAGACTCCTCTTTACCTAAAACACCGGGAACAAGACGAGATATAGCATCAATCATCATAATTGAAGCAAGCTCGCCACCTGTAAGTACAAAATCACCTATAGAAACCTCATCAGTTACTATTTCATCAATAACTCTTTCATCAATACCTTCATAATGACCACATAAAAATACTATATTTTCTTCTTTTGAAAAATCCTCAGCCATTTTTTGATTAAAAGTTTTCCCCTGAGGAGTCATATATACAACACGAGTATTTTTACCGGCTTTTTCCTCAATGCTTTTATATGCGTCATAAACAGGCTGTGGCTGCATAACCATACCTGCACCACCGCCATAAGGATAATCATCAACGTGTTTCTGTTTATTATTTGCAAAATCACGAATATTAACAGCCTCAATATTTATTTTTCCATCTTTTATTGCTCTTCCTGTAATGCTATGAGAAAGAGTATCTGTAATCATATCCGGAAAAAGTGTTAAAACAAAGAAATTCATTAGTTTCTCAATCCTTCTAAAAGTTTTACAGTCATTTTATTATTTTCAACATCAACATTTAAAATACAATCTTTTATTGCAGGTATAAGAAGTTCTTTTGCACCTTCTTTTTTAACACCATAAACGTCATTAGCACCTGTTTCATATATATCAGTAAGAATTCCCAAAAGTTCTCCTTCTTCTGTATAAACTTCTATATCATAAAGGTCTCTTGTATAGTATTCATCTTCTTCAAGAGGTAAAGCCTTTTCCTCTGGAATAAGTATTGTAGCATTTTTATAAGTTTCAGCAACATTAATATCATTTATTTCTTTTACAGTAACGAGAACAAATTTTTTATGATAAGCTATTTTCTGAATATGAAAAACTTCGATTTTGCCTCTGTTTTCAACTGTAATTTCTTTTAAAAGTTCAAATCTCTCTGGCTGTTCAGTAGTAGGAAAAACTCTAAATGTTCCTTTAATACCGTGAGTACCTGTTATTTTACCTATTTCAAAATATTTATCCATATATGTCACCTCTTTTATTTTTTATAAATTATAACAAAAAAAAGGGACTGCCAAAAGGCAACCCCATTATTTTTTAATGTGCATTACTGTACAATTTCAACGATAATTTTTTTATCCTCGTGAACAGCAGCAGCTTTGACAACAGTTCTTATTGCCTTTGCAATTCTTCCCTGTTTGCCTATAACCTTTCCCATATCCTCAGGTGCAACTCTAAGTTCTAAAACGATAGCACGTTCAGTTTCTGACTGGCTAACATTCACCTTATCAGGATAATCAACGAGGTTTCTTGCGATTACTTCTAAAAGTTCTTTCATAGTAATCTCCTCCGATTATTTTGAAGAAATCAAAATTATTTGTTGATAACGCCAGCTTTTTCTAATAAAGCTTTAGCTGTGTCTGAAGGCTGAGCACCGTTTGCAATCCATTTGCTAGCTTCTTCTGTATCAACTTTTAATACAGCTGGTTCTTTAGTTGGGTCATAGTAACCGATTTCAGCTATTGATTTACCATTTCTTGCTGTTCTAGAATCTGCAACAACTATTCTATAGAATGGTGCTTTTTTAGCTCCTAATCTTTTTAATCTAATTCTTACTGCCATTTTAAAATTCCTCCTAAAAATATTAATTATTATCTTTTTTTATTTTATCTTAAAAAAGGAAGTTTGAATTTTCCTTTTTTACCCTTTTGTAAATCACCTAATTGCTTCATCATTTTTTTCATTTCTTCAAATTGTTTAAGCAATCGGTTTACTTCTGCAATATTTCTACCACTACCCTGTGCAATACGTTTTTTTCTTGGACCATTAAGTATTGAAGGATTTCTTCTTTCCTCAACAGTCATAGACTGTATAATAGCCTCAACGTGAGCAAGTATTTTAGGGTCAAGGTCAGCGTCTGGTATATTCATTTGGTTCATACCAGGAATCATACCAATAAGGTCTTTTAAAGGACCCATTTTTTTGATTTGCTGCATTTGTGAAAGAAAATCTTCTAATGTAAAATCGTTTTCTCTCATTTTTTTCTGAAGCTCCATAGCCTGTTTTTCATCAAAATTAGCCTGAGCTTTATCTATAAGTGATAAAATATCACCCATACCAAGTATTCTTGATGCCATTCTGTCTGGATAGAAAGGCTCTAAATCTTCAAGCTTTTCACCCATACCAACATATTTAATAGGCTTACCTGTAACGTGTCTAACTGAAAGAGCAGCACCACCTCTTGTATCACCATCAAGCTTTGTAAGTATAATACCGTCAACACCAAGTTGTGTATCAAAACTTTCAGCAACTGTTACAGCGTCCTGACCTGTCATAGCGTCAATAACAAGTATAATTTCTTGAGGTCTTACATTAGCTTTTATATTTTTAAGCTCGTCCATAAGCTCTTCATTTATATGAAGACGACCGGCTGTGTCAATAAGAACAACATCGTGTCTGTTTTGTTCAGCATACTCAAGAGATTTTTTAGCTATCTCAACAGGATTTACTTTGTCACCCATTTCAAAAACAGGTATATCATAAGTTTTACCAACAACTTGAAGCTGTTTTATAGCAGCAGGTCTATAAACGTCACAGGCAACCAAAAGAGGTTTTTTACCCTGTTTTCTTAAAAGTCCTGCAAGCTTACCACTTGTTGTAGTCTTACCAGCACCCTGAAGACCAACCATCATATAAACTGTTGGTGGACGGTTTGCAAAAGTAAGTTTGCTTTGGGTAGTACCCATAAGCTCAATCATTTCTTCATTAACAATTTTTATTACTTGCTGTCCTGGATTAAGTCCTTCAAGAACTTCAGTCCCAACAGCTCTTTCTGTAACCTTTTTAATAAAAGACTTAACAATTTTAAAGTTAACGTCAGCTTCAAGTAAAGCTATTTTAACCTCACGCATTGCAGCCTTTACGTCATCTTCAGTAAGTTTTCCCTTGCTTCTAAGCTGTTTAAAAACCTCCTGAAGTTTTCCGGATAAACCTTCAAATGCCATAATCTAACCTCCTGCTAGCAAAGAATATCATCTGCTATTTTTTTAATATCCTCTATACAATTAAGCATATTATGTGGCACTTCAAATTTATTCTCAATATCTTCCACAATTTTTTTAATTTTAGCAACTGACTCTTTATGTATTACAAATTTTTCAACAAGGTTTAATTTTTCCTCATATTCTTTCAAAATCTTTTCGGTACGTTTAAGCTGGTCTCTAACAGCCTGACGGCTGATTTGAAGTTCCTCACCTATTTCCGAAAGAGATAAATCATCATCATAATACATACGGTATATAGTTTTTTGTTTATCCGTAAGGAGTTCACCGTAAAAATCAAAAAGCAGTGAAATCTGTAATAAACTATCCATATTTCATCTCTCCCTATTAAGGGTGTCAAGTATTTTTACTTTACTTCAAATATTCTACACTAAAATATGAGGGGTGTCAAGTATTTTTACTTTACACCCCATTAAAATTTATAAAATTTTATATATATTTTTTATGCAATATTACTGATTGCCAAAAAGAGCAGATGCAAAATCTCTTGCATTAAATTTCTGAAGGTCATTTATACCTTCACCAACACCAATATATCTTACTGGTATATTAAGTTCTGATTTAATTGCAATAACAATACCACCTTTTGCAGTACCATCAAGTTTTGTAAGTATAATACCTGTAATGTCAGCAACTTCTTTAAAGAGTTTAGCCTGTTGCATAGCATTTTGACCTGTTGTAGCATCAAGTACAAGATAAACTTCTTTATTAGCTTCTGGATACTCTCTGTCAATAACTTTTGAAATCTTTTTAAGCTCTTCCATAAGGTTCTTTTTATTATGAAGACGACCGGCTGTATCACAAATAAGAATATCCATACCTCTGTTTTTAGCTGCATTTACAGCATCAAAAACAACTGCTGCAGGGTCAGAATTTTCTTCGTGACGAATAACGTCAATACCTGCTCTTTCGCCCCATACTTTAAGCTGGTCAATAGCTGCTGCTCTAAATGTGTCTGCTGCTGCAAGTATAACTTTATCACCTTGTTCTTTATAATTATGAGAAAGCTTACCTATTGTTGTAGTTTTACCAACACCATTTACACCAATAACAAGCATTACTGTAGGTTTTGGAAGCTCATAATCATCATCAGCACCCTCATTTAAAATATTTGTAATTTCATCTACAAGCATACCTTTAATTTCTTGAGGGTCTGTTGTTTTTTCTTTTTTAACTCTTTTTCTAAGGTTATCAATAATATTCATTGTTGTTTCAACACCAATATCAGCCATAATAAGAACTTCTTCAAGTTCCTCAAAAAGTTCTTCATCTATTTTTGTAAATGCACCAAGAACAGTATCAACACCACCAAGAATATTTTTTCTTGTTTTATCAAGACCTTCAAAAAGCTTTGCGAAGAAACCTTTTTTTGCTGGTTTTTCTTCTTTTACTTCCTCTGTTTCAATAATTTCTTCTATAACTTCCTCAGCTGTTGCTTCTGTTTCCTCTTCTGCAACTTCCTCGGCTGCTTCTTCTGTTGTTTCTTCTGTTTCATTAATAGTTTCTTCTACCTTGTCAACTATTTCTTCAATTTCTTCAACTATTTCTTCTAATTCTTCTTCATCTTCACGAATAGCCCTATCAAGTTCCTCAGCAGTAATATCTGGAATTCTTGCAATCTGTATATCAGCTTTTAAAGGCTGTTTATTGCTAAAAATTTCCTCTGGAGTTTTAGTTTCTTCAACTTCAAAAGGTGTAATTTCAATACCTTCAATTTCATCTATACTGTTACTTTCGTTCAAATTTTCTTGTGGTTTATTAACCTCATCATTTTTCTTTTTACCTTTAAAAAAATCAAAAAATCCCATTCTCTTTCCTCCGTAATATTATGAATAATCCATATTGTCAGTAAAATCAACTGATATAAGCTTTGAAACGCCTTTTTCCTGCATAGTAATACCATACATAACATCAGCAGCCTCCATTGTACCTTTTCTGTGGGTGATTACAATAAATTGTGTTTCACCGGAAAACTTTTTAAGATAGTCAGCATATCTTTTTACATTAGCATCATCAAGAGCAGCTTCAATCTCATCAAGTATACAGAAAGGAGAAGGTTTCATTTTAAGTATTGAAAAAAGTATTGAAATAGCAGTTAAAGCACGCTCACCACCGGATAAAAGCATCATATTTTGAAGATTTTTTCCTGGAGGCTGTGCAATAATATCTATTCCCGAGCCTAAAACATCATTTTCATCTGAAAGTTTTAAATAAGCCTTTCCACCGCCAAACATTTCTCTGAAAGTTTCATTAAAGTTATTTGAAATAATTTCAAATTGTTCTCTAAACTGATTTTCCATAAGAGATGTAAGTTCTGAAATAATAGATTGAAGTTTTCTTTCTGCCTCAATAATATCATCTCTTTGACCACAAAGGAATGTATATCTTTCTTTGACTTCCTTATACTTTTCAATAGCCTCAACATTTACTGCACCAAGGGATTTTATTTCCCCTTTAAGATTATAGGCAGATTTTTTAAGACTGTCAACGGAAGGAAGGTTTTCTGTATCACATTCCACAGTATCAGGCATAATATCGTATTCTTCCAATATAGCCTGACAAATTCTTTCTTTATCTTCGGAAAGCTTTTCAATTCTTGCTTCAATTCTTACACTATCATTTTTAAGTTTAGCAATATAATCAGAAATTTCTCTGATTTTTTCTTCAAAACTTTCTGATTTTTCAATAGCAAGTTTTCTTTTTTCACCTGTTTCAAAAAGTTCATTTTGCAAATCATCAATATTTTTTTGTTCAGAAATTATATCAGCTTTAATAATTGAAATTTTATCTCTTTTAGTATCAATATCTTTTTTAAGACTTTCTTTATCGCTGTCAAAAGCTTCAATATCCCTTTCAAGCTCTTTTATAGCATCTTTTATTTTTTCAATCATACTTTCAGAAGTTTTACGACTTTGTTCAATATTTGATATATTTATTTTAATATCAGTAATTTCATTTAAAAGTTCATTTTGATAAACTCTTTCGCTTTCAACATCAGTTTGATATTTAGAAAGTATTTCATTTATTTTTTGAATTTCATTTTCTGTTATTAAAAGTCGGTCTTTTGCTCTTTCAAGGTCATCTTTTGCAAAATCAGATTGTTCTTTAAGCTGTTTTTCTTCCAATATATAGAGATTAAGTTTCTGATTTTTATCATCAAGAGAAGTTTTTGTTCTAAGTATGTCATTTTCGGCATTTTCGTTTTTAACTTCAATTTCTCTTAAAGCCATATTAATTTCAGATATTTTTTCAGATATTTTCTGAATTTTATTTTGTGATGTAGTCATTTTATCACGTATTTCAGAAACTTCTTTTCCAAAAACATCTAAATATTCTTTAAGTTCTTTTATTTCTCTACTTCTTCCGAAAATACCTGTTGATTTTTTAGAAACGCTACCACCTGTCATAGCACCACCAATACTTAATGTATCACCTTCAAGTGTTACAACTTTATATGAATATTTATATTTTTTAGAAAAATCCACAGCAAAGTCAAGATTTTCGGCAATAATAACTCTACCAAGTAAAAACTTAACTATTCCGTCATATATATTGTCATAATTAACAAGGCTGTCAGCAGTACCAAGTATACCTTTTTCAGAAAGTATTTTATTTTCAACTGCACCTTTACCCTTAACGGCAGTAATAGGTAAAAATGTGGCTCTACCTAAGTTATTGTGTTTAAGATATTCAATAGCAATTTTTGCACTTTCTTCATTATCAGTTACAATATTTTGCAAAGCACCACCAAGAGCAGTTTCAATGGCAGTTTCATATATTTTATCAACACTTATTATTTCACCAACAGCACCCATAACACCTTTAAATCGTCTATCCCCTTGGGAGCTTAATTTAAGTATACTTTTTACACTTTTATAAAAACCGTCGTGTTCTTTTTCCATATCGGAAAGTATTGAAAGGCGAGATTTTTTTTCATTATATTCTCTTTCTTTTGTACCAAGTACGGCTTTCATAATTTCGTTATTTGTTATTATATTATTTTTTTCCATTTCAGATTTTGAAATATCATTTTGAAGTTTATTTGTTTTTTCAATATTAATTTCAATATGTTTTTTCAAAGCCTCAATATGTATTTCACTATCACGAATTTGGCTTTCAATATAAGCCTTTTCGTTATCAAGCTGTTCTTTACGTCTTTCGTACTGACTTTCCATACTTTCAGCACGAGAAATATCACCTTTAAGTTCAGTACTTATTTTTATTTTTTCTATCATTTCAGTTTTATGTTCATCAATGATATTTTCATTTTCACTTAAAACAGTACTTAAAGCTGAAAATTTTTCTTCTAAATTTTGAAGTCTATCATTTTGGGCTTTAAGGCTTATATCAGATGCTGTAATTTTGGCAGTTTCAACATCAATATTTTCTTTATTTTTAGCCATAGACTCATAAGCCTTAGCCTTATCAGATTTGGCTCTTTCAATATTTGAAAGTGAATGTACAATTTGTTCTTCTATTAATTTTACAGTACTTTCAAGTTTTTCAAGATTTCCTTTTTTGTCTGCTATATTATCGTTTATATTTTGTATTTTGTCTGTGTACTCATCAGAAAGATTTTTCAAAGCGTGAATATCATCACGAATTTTTTCACCTTCTTCTTCTTTTTCATTTACAGACTCACTATATAATTTAAGTTTTTCATAAATATCTTCTATTTCAGTATTAATTCTGTTTCTTTCAAACTTAAATATATTTATATCACAGTATTTTAATTTTTCTTTCAAATCAATATATTTTTTAGCAGTTTCAGACTGTTTTTGTAAAGGTTCTATTTGGCTTTCAAGTTCGTTTATAATATCTTCAGCACGAGAAAGATTTTGTTTTTCTTTATCAAGTTTTACAAAAGCCTCTTGACGTCTGTTTTTAAATTTAACAATACCGGCAGCCTCTTCAAAAAGCCTTCTTCTATCATCAGATTTAGAACTTAAAATTTCATCAATTTTACCCTGACCTATTATAGAATAGCCTTCTCTACCTATACCCGTATCCATAAAAAGTTCATGAACATCTTTAAGGCGGCAATTTGTACCATTTATAAGATATTCACTTTCGCCGGAACGATAAACACGTCTTGTAACAGTAACCTCTGTATATTCAATAGGCATTTTACCTTCACTGTTATCTATTGTTATAGAAACCTCGGCAAAGCCTAAAGGACGTCTACTTTCAGTACCGGCAAATATAATATCTTCCATTTTATCCCCACGAAGTGTTTTAGCTTTTTGCTCACCTAAAACCCATCTTACAGAGTCAGAAATATTACTTTTACCGCTACCGTTAGGACCAACAACGGCTGTTATTCCTTTATTAAAATCAAGCTTCACTTTTTCGGGAAAAGATTTGAAGCCTTGCAAATCAAGTCTTTTTAAATACATAAACACACCTCATAAAATTTTCACACAGAGTTTATTTTATCAAAAAAGGTTATTACTTTCAATTATATTGTATTTCATTATAGCACAAAAGACAGTGATTTCTCACTGTCCTTCATAATATTTAAGTCCCAAACTTTCGTTTATATTAATTTCAGTTCCTTGTTTTTCATCAAAGAATTTATTTATGTATTCTATAAATGTATTATCAGTTTTATACCATTTATCCTGAATTTTTATACAATCATCTTGTATCATCATAGGTATATAACTACCATCATTACCCTCAATATAAATAGTACTGTCAAAATCCTTTGAAAGATTTAAAACCATAGGTTTAAATTTTTCAAAACTTTCATAAAACTTTTGTGAAAATTCATTCATATCATTTTTATTATCAAATTTTTTAGCTATTTGAGGAGAAGGCACAACATCTGTAATTTCAACACTTATAATATCAACTTTATCTATTGAAGGTCTGTAATTTATGTAAGTTCCAATAAGGGCAATAATAATAAGTATAACAAAAACAGCCTTTTTTTCTCTTGTCATAAACACACACCTTTCTAATATATAATTTTTCCGTGAACGATTGTATATTTAACATTACCTTTAAGTTTCATACCATCATAAAGTGAAAATTTAACTTTTGAATAAAACTCACTTGCATTAACTGTAAACTCATTGTTTATATCAATAATAGTCAAATCTGCCTCACAGCCTTCTTTTATACCATCTTTTTTCAAATTCAATATTTTAGAAGGATTTATTGACATTTTCTCCATAAGCTCAAAAAGTGTTATATGACCTTTTTCAACAAGATAAGTATAGCTTACAGGGAAAGCCGTTTCAAGGCTTGATATACCCCACTCGGCAGACTCAAATATTTCTGATTTACCCTCTACTGTTGAAGGTGAATGGGCAGATGAAATAACATCAATTGTACCATCTTTTATACCTTCAATAATAGCTTTTTTATCTTTTTCAGTTCTTAAAGGTGGTTTTACTTTTGCAAGTGTATTATATCCTATAACACTTTCATCTGTATGAGTAAAATAATGAGGGCTTGTTTCACAAGTTACATTAACACCTCTTTTTTTAGCCTCACGTACAAGCTGAACAGAGCCTTCAGTACTTATTGTAGAAATATGCAATTTTGCCTTTGTTCTTTCTGCAAGAATAATGTCCCTAGCAACAAGAACTTCTTCAGCCTCTTCCGGAATACCTTTAAGACCTAAAAGGGTAGATACATATCCATCATTCATAACACCGTTATTTGATATTGAAGTATCATCACAGCTTGTAATTACAGGAAGGTCAAACATCTGAGCATACATAAATATATTTCTCAAAAGTCCTGTATCATTAATAGATTTATCACCGTCAGAAAGAGCAATTATACCCTTTTTATACATTTCACCTATCTCAGTCATTTCTTTACCTTCACATCCTATTGTCATACTTCCATAAGGATATATATTTACAAGAGAATATACATTACTTTTTGATATTACATAATCAACAACAGCTTTATTATCTATTGTAGGCTTTGTAGAAGGCTCACAAGTTAAAGTAGTAAAACCACCTTTCGATGCAGCCATAGAAGCACTTTCAATATGCTCAATATGTTCAAAGCCAGGGTCACCAATACGACAATGCATATCTATAAGACCGGACATAGCAAAAAGCCCTGTACAGTCTAAAATATAAGCATCTTCATCATATAAATTTTCACCTATTTTTGAAATATATCCGTTTTCAATTTTAATATCATAAATTTTATTAATATCATAATAAGGAGATACAA
Source organism: Tyzzerella sp. (assembly GCA_019415525.1). GTDB lineage: Bacteria > Bacillota > Clostridia > Lachnospirales > Anaerotignaceae > Fimicola. Next base: position 40,643 of record DXZA01000025.1, read on the forward strand.
TATGAACATTTTTAATAATATCTTTCATTTCTGATACCTCCTGTCTGAGATAAAATATAAAGTATTGCCATTCTTACAGCAACGCTGTTTGCAATATGGTCATTTATAATACACTGGTCACTTTCAATAACTTTTGAAGATATTTCAATATCTTTCATAATAGGGCCTGGGTGCATAATAATAACATCTTTTTTAGCATATTGCAGAAGGTTTTCGTCTATTCTAAAAAGACTTTTATACTCTTCAAAAGAAGGTATTATATTTTTTTCGTGGTCTTCCACACGTACTTTTGTTGTTATTATTACATCAGCGTCTTTAACAGCCTCACGAGCATTATAAAAAACTTTTACACCACATTTTTCAAGGTCTGAAGGCATAAGTGTAGGTGGCCCTCCAACACTAACATCAGCCCCAAGCTTTGTTAAAGCCCATATATTACTTCTTGAAACTCTGCTATGTATAATATCACCTATAATAGCAACTTTAAGACCTTGAAAGCTTTTTTTATTTTCTTTAATAATAAGCAAATCGGAAAGAGATTGTCCAGGGTTTTCGTTATATCCGTCACCTGCATTTATTACAGATGCATTTACATTTTCAGAAAGAAGACTAGCTGCTCCTGCCATAGGGTGACGAAGAATTATAAAATCAGCACCCATTTGGTCTACAAGCTGACCCATATCTCTTAATTTTTCATTACCGAATTTTTCCCTTGTCATATCCACAACATTGGCACCGAGATGCTGTGCTGCCATTTCATAAGAAAGTTTTTCTCTTGCACTTGCCATATAAAACAAAAGTACAACAGACTTTCCTTGAAGATGAGGAACTTTTTTATTTTTATGATTTAATATATATTTCATTGTTTGTGAAGTACTTAAAATATATCTTATATCATCAGCACTCATATCTTTAATGCCAAAAAAGTCCTTACGTTTTATCATAACACCACTCTCATTTCAAAAAAACTTGTATAATTATTAGCTTGTCTGTATTTGTTTTAATTTTTCTATTAATTTTTTAAAATATTCAGGAAGTTCTGACTGAAACTCCATATATTCCCCTGTTCTTGGGTGAATAAAGCCTAAAACTCTTGCGTGGAGAACTTGTCCCTTTGTAGAAAAAGGTTGTTTTCTCTTACCATAAACCTCATCACCTAAAAGTGGGTGACCTATATAAGACATATGGACTCTTATCTGATGAGTTCTACCTGTTTCAAGCTGTGCCTCAATAAGGTCATATTTTCCAAGATGTTCAATAACTTTATAATGAGTTACAGCATGACGACTGTTTTTATCTCTAACGCACATTTTTTTTCTATCTTCAGGATGACGACCAATAGGTGCATCAATAGTGCCTTCATCTTCTTTAAGTTTATTAAACACAATAGCATTATATTTTCTTGTAATAGTATGCTCTGCAAGCTGTAAAGCAAGTGACTGATGAGCCATATTATTTTTTGCTGCCATAATAACACCTGATGTATCTTTATCAATTCTATGGACAATACCGGGGCGCATAACACCATTAATTCCGGAAAGCTGCCCTTTACAATGATACATAAGAGCATTTACAAGAGTTCCAGAATAATGACCTGGTGCTGGGTGAACAACCATACCTTGAGGTTTATTTATAACAATAACGTCTTCATCTTCATAAAGTATATCAAGAGGAATATCCTCAGGAAGAATTTCTATTTCCACAGGCTCAGGTATTTCCACTTTTATAATATCTTTATCTCTTAATTTATAATTAGATTTTATATTTTTATCATTTACAGTTATATGACCTTGTTCAACAAGTTTTTGAACACCACTTCTTGATAAGTCATCAAAATTTTCTGAAACAAAAACGTCAATTCTCGTTCCAATGTCTTCTTTTTCTACTGCCAAATTATATATATCCATTTTTTACCCCTTTTATTTTTTATTTTCTTTAGGCTCTTCTTTAATTACAAAAAGTAATAAGAAAGCAAAAAGTAAAGTTCCTACAACAACATATATATCAGCCACATTAAAAACAGGCCATTTTACAAATGTAAATTCAAAGAAATCAACAACATATCCTCTAAAAAATCTGTCAATAACATTACCTATTGCACCGGCAAGTATAAGGACAAATGACACTCTAAGCCACATATATTCTTTTTTACTAGGTAATTTAAAGAAAGCATATATTATAGCTACAGAAATTATAACAGTAATTACAACAAAAAACCATCTTTGACCTTCAAGTATACCGAAAGCAGCACCTCTATTTTCAACAAATGTAAAATCCATAAATCCATTTATAAAAACAGTTGAACCTATTGGCTTCAAATTTGTAAGAGCAATATATTTTGTTATTTGGTCTATTCCTATAAGTAATATTGTTGCTATTAAAGGTAAAAACATCATATTATTTAATATCCTTTCTTATGCAAGTACATATGATATAGCATTTATAATTTCATCTTTTGTAACATCATTAGTTACATAAGCATTTCCTATATTTTCAGTAAGTACAAAATTAATTTTATTATCACTTACTTTTTTATCTAAAAACATCTGATTATAAACATCTTCAGGAGAAAGTCCACTTGTTTTTACAGGAATATCAAAGAAAGTAAGAATTTCTTTTAATTCTTCAATATCTTTTTCACTAACCTGACCTCTGCCACAGCCTATTTTCATAGCTGCAACCATACCTATACCAACACATTCACCATGTATAAGCTCAAATTCTTTAAGACTTTCTATTGCGTGACCTATTGTATGACCATAATTAAGTATAGCACGCATACCACTTTCTTTTTCATCTTTGGAAACTACATATGCTTTAAATTCACAGCATTTAGCAATAATTTCAGTCATTATTTCAGTATCTTTTAATTTTATTTTTTCTTTATTATCAATTATAAATCTATAAAAATCATCAGATAATATTATTCCATATTTTATAACTTCTGCAAGACCGGCAGAAAACTCTCTTTCCGGCAAAGTGTGTAAAGTATCAGTATTTACATATACAAATGAAGGCTGATAAAAAGCACCTATAATATTTTTACTGTTTAAGAAATCAACACCAACTTTACCACCAACGCTGCTATCAACTTCTGCAAGAAGTGTTGTAGGAATTTGTACAAAATCAATACCTCTCATATATGTAGCAGCAACAAATCCTGCCATATCCCCACAAACACCACCGCCAAGACCGGCAACAACACATTTTCTATCAAATCTTTTTTCAAGAAGAAATTTATACATTTCTGAAATAGTATCAAGGTTTTTACTTTTTTCTCCGGCTTCAAATGATTTTATATATACTTCTTTAAAAGCATTTGATAACACATTTTTAACCTCTTCACCATAAAGTTTTTCAACATTTGTATCTGTTATAATACAAATTTTGCTTCCCTTTACACCTGATTTTTTAACAGTTTCTAAAATATTGTCAAAACCTTTTCTAAAATCTATATCATAATTTTTAAGCTCTGTATTTACTGTAACACTTTTCAAAATTAATTCCCCCTAAACTTAAAAAAAGGTAGGGTCAACCGCCCCACCCTTCACATATTTTAATTTTGCTCAATTTCAACTTCTTTTTCTAAATTTTGAGCGTCTGCTTTATCAAGAAGTCTTATTTCTGCTTCAAATATAACTCTTAATCTTTTCTTTGTAGAGTCATATCTTTCAAGAAGTCTATCTAAAGCCTTTTGTGTTTCTTCAATTTTTCTATCTGTATCTCCAAAAACACTTTCGTATTTTTCATTTGCCTCAGCAAGAAGTTTATCAGCTTTTTCTTTAGCTTGTGTAAGATATGCTTCTGCTTGTTTTTTTGTTTCGGCAATAACTTTTTCTTTTTCTGCTTCAGCCTCTTGTAATCTATCTTCAGCTGTTTTTTCAGCTAAGGCAAGTGTAGCTTGGAGTGATTTTTCTATTGCACGATAATTAGTATTACTTTCTGTAAGGCTTGTAACCTTTTCTTTAAGTTCCATATTTTCTTTAATAAGTTTTTCATAGTCAACTATAATTTCATCAAGAAATCTGTCAACATCATCTTGAGAATAACCTAAAGCGGATTTTTTAAATTCCTTTGTCTCTATATCATTTATAGTAATCATTTATTATCCCCCTTTAAATATACATCAAAAAAATAACTCCTGTTCTGTCTTTTTTTGTCTTACCTGTTTCATATCCTATGCGAAATCTTCCTTTCCCCCTAACAGAAATCATATCATTTTCTTTCACAATATGAGATACATTACTTATAGGTATCCAATTAACATTAACCTTTTCACTCCGTATAAAATCTTGTGATTTACCTCGTGATATATTGAAAGCAGCACCTATTACAGAATCTAAACGCATAGATGAAACAGTAGCTCTTTTTTCAGTAATATTAATATTTGGCATATCTATTTCAGTAATATTAAAAATATCTGTTTTTACAGAAGTTCTACCTATTTTGGTAAGATTTAAACCTATGTAATCAGCTACATTTTCCAATACAAAACATATAGCATAATCATCAAATATAATTATATCTCCTGTAGTTTCTCTGTCAATTCCAAGACCAAGTATAGAACCCAAATAATCCCTATGAGATAAATCAGAGGAAAATTTTATATTTCTTTTAATTTTAACAGCTTTAATAGGAAAATCATCTTTACATATATCCATATATTCAGGAGAAAAACCTATTATATTCCTTTCGCACTCATCAGCTCCACCAAAAACTAAGAAATTTATATCTCCAATACTTTTTAATATATTATTACATAAAAAAGCTGTTTCTGTAGGATTTAAAAAGTCGGTAAAAGTCATATAATGTTTTTTAAGACATATATCAACTTTATCAAGAACTCTAGATATAATAAGTTTTTCCTGTGAGTTTGAAGCATTTTTCAATAGTTCATTTCTACTATACAATTTCAATCACCCTAAAAAATAGAAACAATAATTGTAAGAATTATCATTTTAACTATATTCATAACAAAAAGAGCTATAATAGGTGAGAAATCAAGCATTAATCCACCACCAAGAGGTGATTTTTCAATCATATTTCTTATAGGGCCAAGTATAGGCTCTGTAAAAGAATATATAAGTCTTACAATAGAAATATCTCTACCAATAGGAAGCCAAGATATAATTATTCTTACAAATATAAGCAGATATAATATATAAAAAAACATATCAACTGCTTGATACAATAAAGATTTTAATGCAAGCATATAAATCCTCCGTTAATTATTGTTTTACCCAAGGAAGAATTACTCCCTTTGTTTTAAGTTCTTCTTTAAAATCACCTGATATATCGACATTTTCAGGTGCAATTATAAATATATTATTTGAAACACGCTGTAAACTTCCTTCAAGAGAATAACATGTACCACTTAAGAAGTCCATAATTCTCTGAGCAATAGGATATTCAACGTCCTCAAGATTTACAACAACAGGTCTTCTTTCTTTAATCTGGTCACAAATCTCCTGTGCATCTTCATATTCCTGTGGTTTTACAACAACCACCTGCATCTGTACATTAGCGTGAATATTAACAACCTGCTGATTGCTTAAGCCACGTCTTCTGCTACTTGAAGTAGGATACTCTGTTGTTTCTCTAATCTGAGTTTCTCTTACAGGTGCTTCTCTTTCGTACTCTAATTCTTCACCTTCATAATCATCGTACTCTTCGTATTCGTCCCCGCCGAATAACTTCTTAAAATTTTCCACTAAACTACTCACTAAAAACTCCTCCTTGAATATGTATACGTATTATAATTCGAAAATATTATTTTATTTATTAGGATAAAATCTTTCTCCAAAAATTCCAGTACCAACTCTTACTATTGTTGCCCCTTCTTCAATAGCTACACAAAAATCACCGGTCATTCCCATAGAAAGCTCTGTCATATTAACATTATCAATTTTTTTATTATTAATGTCAACAAATAATTTTTTCATTTGTTTGAAATAAACCCTGTTTTCTTCTGGATTTTCTGTAAATGGTGCAACAGTCATAAGACCTTTTACTTTTATATTTTTTAAAAGTGAAAGCTGTCTTATAAAATCTTCACAATCTTGTGGTTTAATACCAAACTTAGACTCTTCATCTGCCACATTAACCTCAACAAGTATATCCATTACAATACCTGCTTTTTCGGCTCTTTTATTTATTTCTTCTGCAAGCTTTAAGCTTTCAACAGAATGTATAAGACAGACTTTATCTATTATATATTTAACCTTATTTGTTTGTAAATGACCTATAAGATGCCAATTTATTCCTTCTCCCATAGGCTCATACTTTTCCATTATTTCCTGCACTCTATTTTCACCAAGCGAATTAAGTCCAAGATTTACGGCTTCTTTTATTTTCGGCACATCTATAGTCTTGCTTACTGCAAGAAGAAGAATTTCATCTGGATTTCTTCCCGACTTTAAAGCTGCCTCATTTATTCTTTTTTTCACATCAATAATGTTTTGTTCTATTGATGAACTCATATTATCACATCCCTTAAAACAATATAATCAGTATACAGAATCTGACTCCTGTATATTTTTAGCATCTGAAACAATATTATCATAAACTTTAAGACCGTATGAAGAACCAGCTTCAACAATAGAATATTCACTATTTGAAGCAATTACATTTACAACCTTAAAATCTGCAACAGAACTATTAACAACATAAACACCTTTAGCTGTTTCAACTTCTGAAATAGTATAATTTTCTGCTGTTTCTCCTGTACCTTTAATCAAGGTATCTCCAAGTTTTAATGTTTGAAAATCTTGTAATACATAAATAAAAGCACCCTCACCAGTTTCAATATTAGCTTCTTCTTTCTTAGCTATTATAAGAGAAACAAATTTTGTTTCTTCTCCTGAAACTTTTAAAACACCTTCTTCTCCATTACTTTCTCTAAGACATTCTTCTGGTATTTTAAGAAGTGTTTTTTCAACAATAGCATTATTAGGAACTTTTAATCCTTCATATATTTCATCTTCTATTTTAAACTCAAGAGTTCTTGTATTTATTATTTTTTCAAGACTTTCATTTGACCTAAATACAACTTTTGCTTTATCTTCAAGTTGTTCAACAGAGTTTATAACAACGTTTATTTTAACTTCTTCCTCGCCAATAGTGGTTATCATAACCTTTCTGCTACCGGCTTTCCATTCAGTAGCAGCCTCAGAAGGAACATAAGCTGTTAAATACCAAATATTAGACTCAACAATTTTAAATAACGGGTCACCGGCTTTAACACTTTGACTTTTTGAAATTTGAGTTGTTTCAACTTTCATTTTAGTCTGTTCTTCTGTAATATTAGCAGGTTCATCATATGAAAGAGTACCTTCCATACCATCAACAGAATAGCTTACAATACCACTTACATCACTTTTCACATTAGCCATACTTTCAGCAAGCTGACTTTCATATCCGGCCTTTTGGTCGTTAAGCTCAGAAACGCTTGTATTATTCTCGGCAAGCCATATATTATTTCTTAAATTTATTTGAGTATCAATACGATTTTTAAGAGAATATACCTCTGCCATACTACCATCAGAAAATTTATATCCATATAAACTCATAGTATCATTAATTGTACTTTCTATCCTGTCAATATCCTCTTTAAATATAGAAAGGTCACTTCTTTTCATCTGATTTTCAAGTATATCTTTATCAATTTCTTCTATTTTTTTTTCAATAATATCTGTGGTATCATCTTTCTTTATTATACAAACAGAAGAATTTATTTTAACCTTTTCATTTTCAGAATAAGCATATACAGGCTGTCCATCAATAGGACTTTCAAAAACCTTTTCATCACGTATTATTATGCCCTTAAAAACCTGTGGTATATCTATACTACCATAGCTTACAGACTCAACAGATATATGAGGTTTTGTTAAAAACACAATAAAATAACCTAAAAGATATATAAAAAGTATTGTAAACATAATACCCATAAAAGCTCTATGTCCATTTTTCTTCGGTTTCTTCTTTTTATATACATTTTTTACAGGTCTTTTTGAATATATACCGGAATTTATATTTTTATTCCGCATATCGCTGCCATAAGATTTTTGGTTATAACCATTTTTTCTTTTAATACTACTGTATTGAGTAACATTACTATATGTATTTCTGTTTATATTATTTTTTCTATTATATTTATCGGAGCTACCGCTATATTTTTTAGCCATAGGAAGCCTCCTTCACAAAAACAAATATTTATTTAGCATACTTAAACTATTATAATACATTTTTCTCATATGGTAAACTAAAAAAACAGTTTATATACAAAATATAACGCATAAAATTGTAAAATATTAATAAAATTTTCAAAATTACAAAAAATAGTTCACAAAATTATAAAAAATTATTTATATTATTATATAAAAAAGCGAGGGTCATATATATTCCCCTCGCTTTGTAAAAATATATCAAATATGTATTATTCCAAAACTTTTGCAACTTCTGTTACAGCCTGTTCTTCATCTTTACCTTCAGCTATAATAACTGCAACTTGTCCTTCACTTATACCGAGTGAAATTGTACCCATAATACTTTTTGCATTTATTTTTCTATCATCAATCATAACCTGAACTTTGCTTTCGAATTTACTTGCTGTCTGAACAAAAAATGCTGCCTGTCTTGCGTCTAAAGATTTACCGATTGTTAAAGTTTTTTCTACCATCTAAATATCACCTTTCTCCTCTCTCAATGTATCTGCAATACTACTAAGTTTTTTCAGCCTGTGATTTACACCGGATTTACCCACAGGCGGTTTCATCATTTGTCCAAGTTCCTTAAGGCTAAAATCAGGATATTGTACCCTTAATTTTGCAGTTTCTTTAAGGTTCTCTGGTAATTCAGAAAAGTCTGAGTTTTTCATAAGATAATTTATATCCTCAACCTGTTTTACTGATGCAGCAACAATTTTCCCAAGATTAGCCGTTTCACAATTAACGATTCTATTAAGATTATTACGCATATCCTTAAGTATCCTTACATTTTCAAGCTCCATAAGAGCAATATGTGCTTCCATAACATTAAGTAAGTCTACTATAAGCTCACCTTCTTTTATATAAAGAACGTAATTATCTTTTCTTTTTACTATTTTCGCCTCTATATCAAAAAAGCTAATTAAGTTTTTAAGCTGCTCACAATAATGAAGGTCAGTATTTACAAATTCCAAATGATATGTTTTTTCGGGGTCAGTGATAGAGCCTGATGATAAAAAAGCTCCTCGTATGTAAGCTCGCTTACAGCAAGCACTGGATATAACCAAAGGATATATCCTTTTTCTTAAAACTTTTTTGCCCTCTTCAACAGATAAAAGTCCTGTTGCAGATAAAACTTTCTCTGCTTGAACAGTATTTTTAATATAAATAAAATACCCTCTGCTATTTTTAAACTGACTGTTTCTTCTTACCATTGCTTCAATGTCTATATTAAAAGTTTTTTCCAATAATGTAAAGCACTTTTTAGCGACATCAAAATTCTCAGTTTGTATTTTTATACAAAAACTATTGTCTTTTTCTAATATTTGTCCACATATATTTATAATAGCAGCCAGCTCAGCTATATTACAATGTCGTGCATTTCCAAAATGATGACACAACTCTCTCTTTACATTAGACGAAAATGACAAAAATCACACCTCCGCTGACTTATTTCTTATGTCTTGAATCTTTTTCAATATCGCTATGTTTAAGAATTATACTATGACCATCTTCTTTAAGATTTTTATATAAGGCATTAGCAAGAGTAACAGAACGATGTTTTCCACCTGTACAGCCTATACTTATAACAAGCTGATTTTTACCCTCTTTTATATACTGAGGTATTAAAAATTTAATCATATCTGTAAGTTTATCAAGGAATATATTACTTTCCTCAAAACTCATTACATAATCATACACAGGTGCATCATTACCTGTAAGCTCTTTAAGCTCCTGAATATAAAATGGATTAGGTAAAAATCTTACGTCAAATACAAGGTCACTATCTATTGGAATACCATATTTAAAACCAAAAGAACCTACTGTTATTATAAGACTCTCGAATTTTTTATTATCAATGAATATATGATTTATTTGTTCTTTAAGCTCTCTTACAAGTATATTGCTTGTATCTATTATATATGTTGCGTTTTTCTTAACTTCCTGAAGTATCTCTCTTTCTTTCTGTATACCTTCTTCAATAGAACCACCTTTTGAAAGAGGATGAGTTCTTCTTGTTTCTTTATATCTTTTTATAAGAGTTGTATCTGAAGCATCAAGGAAAAGTATTTCAAAATCGTATCCACCTTCTTTAAGGCTTGAAAGAGTTTTGAAAAGGTCAGTAAAAAGTTTACCTCCTCTTATATCAATACCCATAGCAACTTTATCTATTTCACCATCTTGTTCAAAACAAAGTTCTGCAAACTTTGGTATAAGTGCTGGTGGAAGATTATCCACACAGAAAAAATTCATATCTTCAAAAAATTTAAGAACAGTTGATTTACCTGCTCCGGACATACCTGTAACTATAACAAATCTCATTTGTATACCCCCTTTAAGTTAAAATTCACCTATCATTTTCACTTCTGTTTCAAGGTTTACACCAAACTCTTTGTATACTGTTTCCTGACAATGCTTTATTACTTCAACAATGTCCTTAGCAGTGGCATTACCTTTATTTATAACAAAACCTCCATGTTTTTCGGAAACCTCAGCACCATTACAGTTATAACCTTTAAGACCAGCATCAGAAATAAGTTTTCCTGCAAAATAACCTTCTGGTCTTTTAAATGTACTTCCTGCACTTGGATAATTAAGAGGTTGTTTTTCACGTCTTTTTGCAGAAAGACTTGACATTTCCTCTTTTATATCATCATATACACCTTTTTCAAGCTTTATTCTTCCAGAAATAACAATATATTCTTTTTCAGGAATAATGCTGTGTCTATATGAAAGTTCAAGCTCGTCTTTACTTAAGGTTTTAACCTCTCCATCTTTAGTAAGAACATTTACAGAAACAAGTATATCTTTCATTTCTCCGCCATATGCTCCTGCATTCATACATACAGCACCGCCAAATGTTCCCGGTATACCTGAAGCAAATTCGAAACCTGTAAGACTATTTTCAAGAGCCTTTGCTGCTATAACAGTCATAAGAGCTCCTGCTTTTATATCCATAAACTCTCCATCAACTTCTACATGGCACATTCTGCTAAATATTTTTATTATAACACCTCTAAAGCCCTTATCCCCAACAATAAGGTTTGAGCCATTTCCCATAACATAATATGGTATATTATTTTCTTTTATATATTTCATAGCACTTTTAAGCTCTTCCACCGTTGAAGGCTGTATCATTATATCAGCATTACCTCCAACTCTAAAAGATGTATGCTTTTTCATAGGTTCATCTAAAAGAACCATACTTTCTCCCAATATATCTATAAGTCCCTTCACTTCTGTCATATCAACACTCCTTTATTTTGGAAGTATAATTATTTTGAACTATCTTCTATACTTTTTGCAATTCTTTCATGAAGAACCTGTGCTGCATTATATCCCATTTTTTTCTGTCTGTGGTTAATAGCAGCAGCCTCACAAATCATAGCAACGTTTCTACCTGGACGAATAGGAATTGAATTACATAATACTTTATTACCAAGAATTTCTGTATATTCCTCTGTAAGTCCAAGACGGTCATATTCTTTTTCTTCGTCCCACATTTCAAGTTTAACAACAAGGTCTATTGTCTGTGTTTGTTTTACAGCAGCAGCACCATAAAGCTGTTTAATATCAAGTATACCTATACCTCTAAGCTCTATAAAGTATCTTATAAGCTCTGGACTTGTTCCAACAAGTGTTTTATGAGATACTCTTTTAATTTCAACGGCATCATCAGAAACAAGACGATGACCTCTTTTTATAAGCTCAAGGGCAGTTTCACTTTTACCGATACCGCTTTCACCCATTATAAGTATACCTTCACCATATATATCAACAAGTACTCCATGTATAGTTATACGCTGTGCAAGCTCAACATTAAGCCATCTTATACACTCAGCCATAAAATCACTTGTACTTTCTTTTGTTCTGAATACAGGTACATTATATTCAGTAGCAAACATAACCATTTCAGGGAAGATAGGAAGATTTCTTGAAATAATTATACAAGGTATTTTAAAACTAAAAATTTGTTTTAAAACATTTTCACGAAATTCAGGTTTAAGTTTTGAAAGATATGTATGTTCAACCATACCTATAACCTGTACACGGTCGCTGTCAAAATGCTCAAAAAATCCTGCTAACTGAAGTGCCGGACGGTTTACATCGCTGCTTGTAAGGACTTTTTCAGAAAAATCCACCTGTGGTGTAAGGTTTTCCAACTCAAACTCTTTTACGAACTTTTCCATTGATACTGTATAAATCATATTAATTCCCTCCATATATTCCATTTAATATAATGTTTATTTTATAATAAACCATATATTATGTTTTTTCAACAAAAGGTATATCAAATATTTCTGAAAAAAGCATATACAGCTTCTGCACTTTTAATAGTCATACCTTCTGCCTCCAAAAGCTCAGAAACTTCTGCTTTACTTATGTTTTCAACAGAACCGAAGTATTTCATAAGTGCTTTTCTACGTTTTTCCCCTATTCCTTTAATATCGTCAAGTACAGAATGTAAAGCTTTTTTCTCTCTAAGTTTTCTGTGATATTCTATTGCAAAACGATGAACCTCATCTTGTATTCTTGTAACAAGAAGAAAGCCTTCTGATGAAAGAGGCATATATATTTCATTATCATTATATATAAGTCCTCTTGTTCTATGTTTATCATCTTTTATCATACCGCAAACAGGAATATCAAGATTAAATTTAGAAAGTATTTCTTTTGCTGCATTAACCTGTATTTTACCTCCGTCCATCATAATAAGGTCAGGCATTTTTGAAAAGCTATCTTTTGCATCACTTTTAATACCTCTTCTAAACCTTCTTGTAAGGACTTCTTCCATACTGGCAAAATCATTTGCACCTATAACAGTTTTTATTTTAAATTTTCTATAATCGCTTTTTTTAGGCTTGCCTTTTTCAAAAACAACCATAGAACCAACAGACTCAAAACCTTGTGTATTTGATATATCATATGCTTCAATTCTTATTATATCACTATATATACCAAGAGCCTTAGCTATTTCTGAAACAGCACCTATAGTACGTTTTTCTTCACGTTTAATTCTTTCACCAGTCTGTTCAAAAACAATGATTGCATTTTTAGCAGCCAAATCAATCATTTTTTTCTTTTCACCTTTTTGAGGTGCATATATAGAAACTTTACTTCCTTTTATATCAGAAAGAAATTTTTCAAGTATTTCTTTTTCTTCACTTTCAACATCATCTTGAACAAGTATTTCTTTAGGTATAAAAGCAGTTCCACTATAAAACTGTTTTATGAAATCAGTCATAATTTCACTTCTTTCCATTCCATCAACATTTTCAATAAAGAAATGCTCTCTACCTGTCATTTTACTGTTTCGTATAAAGAAAATCTGTACAATACCTTCATTATGAGCCCTTGAAAATGCAATAACGTCACAATCCCCAAGACCTGTATTTGACATTTTTTGTTTTTCTGCAATACTTTTTATACTTTTAAGTTTATCTCTAAGTATTGCTGCTTTTTCAAACTCAAGATTTTCTGCTGCTTCTTCCATTTCAATACGCATTTTTTTAGCTATTTCATCGTGTTTACCCTCTATAACAAGTATTGCCTCATTAATATATTTTCTATATTCTTCTTTTGATATAAGACCGTCACAAGGTGCCATACATTGACCTATATGATAGTTAAGACAAGGACGTTCTTTGCCCAAATCTCTAGGAAAAACTTTTTTACATTTTCTTATAGGAAAAAGCTTGTGTATAGTTTCAATAGTTTCTTTAGCAGCCAAAGCATCTGTAATAGGACCTATATATTTAGCCTTATCTCTCTTATACTCTCTTGTAACAAAAATTCTTGGAAAATCCTCATTTAATGTTATTTTTATATAAGGATACATTTTATCATCTTTAAGCATTATATTATAATGAGGTCTATGAAGTTTTATAAGATTACACTCAAGTATAAGTGCTTCCATTTCAGAGTCAGTTACAATATATTCAAACTCTTTTATATGTTTAACCATAGCCGCAACTTTAGGTGGTTGATTTTTAAGGCTTCTAAAATACTGACGAACTCTGTTTTTAAGAATTTTTGCCTTTCCTATATATATTATACTATCTTTATCATCTTTCATTATATAAACACCAGGTTTTTCCGGTAGCTTTTTTAATTCTTCATCTATATTAAACATTTATAATCCTCCGAATATTTAACTATATTATAATTATAATATCCAAAGAGAATTATAAACAACATTTTTATGAAAATTATAAAAAAAGAGTACAGAAAACTCTGTACTCTCTAAAATATGCTAATTAATCATCATATTCTGAATCATAACTAATTATAGCTCCTGTATTTGCATTTATTTTATATTCATATTCTATTCTACCTGATTTAAACTCAACTTCATATTCTTTTTGTCCATCATCAGTATCAAGTTCTACTTTAAGTCCATATACATTTGCTGCACTTACACCTGCATGATTAAAAGCAATCTCTTTTGCCTTTTCTGATGTTATAGTAGCTGTTGTTGAAGTTGTTGGGCGTGTCCAATTTTCAACATCATAATCAAAGCTTACTATTGCTCCTGTTGTTGCATTTATTTCATAATCATATTCTTTATTACTATTATAAAATTCTATTTCATAAACTTTTACACCATCATCATAATCAAGTTGTGCTTTTATAAAACTTACATCACTTGATTTAAGACCTGCATGATTTAATGTTATTTCTTTTGCTTTTTCTACTGTTATAGCTGTTGTTGTATCAGTTGAAGTTGTTGGATGTGTCCAATTTTCAATATCATAGTCAAAGCTTATTATTGCTCCTGTTGTTGCATTTATTTCATAATCATATTCTTTATTACTGTTATAAAATTCAACTTCATAATATTTTACATTACTATTATAATTAAGTTTCACTTTAACTATTTTGACATCACTTACTTTAAGACCTGCATGGTTAAGTGCTATTTCCTTTGCTTTATCTCCACTTATAATATTACCACTTTGTTGACTTTCAAAACTATCTGCATCTGTTACTGTTGTATCACTATTAAGTCCAACAACTTTACTATCACCATTCCATGTAACATCTTTATTCATAATCTGTCCAATGGCTCTAAGCGGAAGATATGTGCTTCCGTTATATAATATAGGATAAATTTCTTCTCCAGTTGCAGAATAAAATGTTTTTTTAGAGTTATCAATTATAATTGTAAAGTCTGGTCTTTCCTGAACTTGTATAGTTTTTGTTCCAACATTAGGATTATCAGTATTTGAAGAAACTGTATCTCTTGTACCGCTTATTGTAATTGTTTTTGTACTTTCGTCCCAGTTAACATTTTTTCCTATTAATTCGCCTATTGCTCTAAGTGGAAGGTATGTGCTATCCTGATATAATATAGGATATGCAGCTTCACCTGTTGCAGATTTAAAATTCTTTTCACTTCCATCAACAGTAATAGTAAAATCTGGTCTTAACTGAGCACTTTTTGTAGCTATAACATTATCTGCAAATAAAGGTAATACCATTGTTGCTGATAAAACAGCTGCTATTGTACACATAATATATTTTTTCATAATATATTCCCCCTTTATATTATAGAGTTATTATATCTCTTTGTTATGTTATAATTATAATACCATTATATCATTAAAATAATATTAAAACAGATTAATAAATATAGAAAACTAAGGAGAAATCATATGGAACAAATATTTCGTCTTATTCTACTTATAATTGGTACTTTAGGAGTTATAAACTCATTTACAACTCTTATGGTTTCAAATGGAAATCTAGGTACATATCTTCCGGCTATAATAGGATTTATACTTATTATATTTTCAATATTAAAGCCATCAATAGATAAAATTGTACACCAAAGTATACTACTTTTATATATAAGAAACATAATATATTTTGGTTTTATATTTTTTATAATTTCTTTTATAGCCTGTACAATATTCTTACATACAAGAGGTACAAAAGAACCACCTAAAAACTGTGATGCCATAATAGTACTTGGTGCAGGTCTTAATAAAAGTCGAGTAAGTACATCTTTAGCCTATCGACTTGATACAGCCTTTAAATATGCAAATGAAAACAAAAATTCAATAATTGTTGTATCCGGTGGACAAGGAAAAGGAGAAGAACGTACAGAAAGTTCGGCTATGAAAGAATATTTAATAAACAAAGGAATTTCAGAAAATCGAATATATGAAGAAAACAAATCAACAAATACTATTGAAAACTTTAGCTTTTCAAAAAATATACTTGATAAAATATTTAATGGAAAAAGCTATACAACAGTATATGTTACAAATGATTTTCACATTTTCAGAGCAGGACTTATTGCAAAAAAATGTGGATTTACATCATATGGTTTAGGAGCACCATCATATAAACCTCTTATTTTTAATTTTTATATACGTGAATATTTTTCAATAATAAAATTTTTTGTATTTGACAGATAATATACATATGTTATTTTAAAAAGCCATAAAATAAAATGAAAACTTTTACAAAGGTGATTTAGTGAATAAGAACACAGTTTTAAAGGGTGCGGCAATACTTACCCTTGCAAATATAATCACACGTTTTTCTGGCTTTTTTTACAGAATATATATGAACAACACAATAGGCATTGAAGGTATGGGACTATATCAACTTATAATGCCTATATACGGTTTATGTTGGAGTATAACATCATCAGGCTTTACAACAACAGTATCAAAACTTACAGCCCAAGAAAAGGCAAAACGTGAATATGGCAATATGGGAAGGATACTTAAGCAATCTGTTTTTATGTGTATGGTTATAAGTATAATAATAGGTGTAGCATTATTTTTTACTGCTGATATTTTTTCACTATATATTATACAAGAAGAAAGAACAGCACTTTCATTAAAAATACTTGCACTATGTTTTCCTTTTATGTCTGCCGGTTCTTGTATACGAGGTTATTTTTTCGGTATACAAAACTCCACAATACCTGCATTTTCACAAGTTATTGAACAAACAGTACGTATAACAGCAGTATTTTTTACAGCCGAAAAGCTTGTACCATTAGGTCTAAGCTACGCTTGTGCATCTGCTGTAATAGGTATAACATTAGGCGAAATAGTTTCTTTTATTTTCGTTGTAATTTTTTATAAAAAGACAAAAGTTAAAAAAGGCTTTATGAAAAAGCCTCAAATGGGAATAATGACATCATTTTTAACTATACTTTCAATGGCTGTTCCCCTATCTGCCGGAAGATGTATAAGTTCTTTTCTTTCAACTGTGGAAAATATACTTATACCCCAAAGACTTGAGCTTTTTGCAAATACGGGTGAAAATGCTATGAAAATATACGGAAGTCTTACAGGTCTTATAATGCCTCTTATACAGTTTCCTACAGCTTTTCTTATAGCTGTATCAATAACATTAGTACCTGCTGTTTCAGAGGCTTGTGCAGTAAAAAACAAAAGAAAAATAAAAGAAGCTGTTAATCTTTCTGTATTTTTCACAGTAATGGTATCATTATGCTTTACAGCAATATTTGCAGTATTCCCAAAAGAAGTATGCCAAACAATATACGGTGAAGAAAGGCTTTATTTACTTCTTTTAAAACTTTCGCCAGTATGTCCTTTTTTATATTTACATATAACATTATCAGGTCTTTTAAATGGCTTAGGAGAGCATATGTACATATTAAAAAACAACGTAGTATCATCAATAATAAATATAGTTTTTATATATTTTGGTATACCTTTATATGGTGTAAATGCTTTTATTATAGGTTGGATTTTAAGCCTTATACTTACAACAGTAACAAGTTTATATAGAGTAATAAAAATTACGGAAACAAAAATAAATATACTAAAATGTTTTGTATATCCTTTACTCTGTATACTTGCATCATCACTTACACTAAGACTTGTTTTTATAAACACACAATCAAACAAAATATCAACTGTTATAATAATGTCTATAATGTGTATGTTTTATATTTTACTTCTTATTGCCACAGGATGTATTAAAAAAGATGAAATTTTACAATTTGTAGGTTTTAAAAAATAAAAAAAAGAGGTTAAGTCAGATAAACTCTAACTTAACCTCTTTTTATATTAATTATACTGTGTTCTTTCGCCAGTTACTCTATAAATTACCCATTCACAAATATTTGTTGTATGGTCAGCAATTCTTTCAAGATATTTTACTATAAATAAGAATTTAATACCCTGATAAATATTATTTTCGTTTTCTTCCATTTCTTTTTCAATTTCGAAAACAATATCAGCAAAATATTTATCAACTTTATCATCACTTAAAGATATATCTCTTGCTCTTGGAGCATCAGATTTTATATAACATTCAGTTGTAGCTGTAATCATAGCTTTTACAATCATAGCCATATTAGCAATATCTTTTGTATCAAATAAATATTTATCTGTATTTTCGATTATTTCTATAAGATATTTAGCTATATCTGTACAATGGTCAGCAATTCTTTCCAAGTCAGTAATCATTTTAAGTATAGATGTAATATTTCTAAGGTCAAAAGCAACAGGCTGTTCCTTAAGAATAAGACTTATACACATTTTTTCTATTTCAACTTCAAGTTCATCAACTATATTATCTCTTTGTATAATTTCTCTAAGTATGTCTTCATCTCTTGTTTCCATACCTGTAATAAGCATATCCATTGTTTTTTCGATAGCTGTATTCATTTTCATTATTTCTTTATGCAAATCGTCAAGTTTGCCCTGAAATTCATTTCTCATCTTTTCTTTACTCCTTTACATAAATATATATCAACCGAAACGACCTGTTATATAGTCTTCAGTTCTCTTATCCTGAGGCATATTGAATATTTTATCAGTTTCATTAAATTCAACAACCTCTCCAAGAAGGAAGAAAGATGTATGGTCTGATATACGGCTTGCCTGTTGCATATTATGAGTAACCATAATAATTGTATAATCTTTTTTGAGTTCAACAGCAAGGTCTTCAATTTTAAGAGTTGATATAGGGTCAAGAGCAGATGTTGGTTCGTCCATAAGAAGAACATCTGGTTTAACAGCTAACGCTCTTGCTATACAAATTCTCTGCTGCTGTCCACCGGAAAGACCAAGAGCATTCTTTTTGAGTCTGTCTTTTACTTCGTCCCAAATAGCAGCATCTCTAAGACTTTTTTCAACTATTTCATCAAGTTCTGATTTTTTCTTGATACCATGTGTTCTTGGACCATAAGCAATATTGTCATATATACTCATTGGAAATGGGTTAGGCTGCTGAAAAACCATACCTACTCTTTTTCTTAAATCTATTATGTCTGTTTCTCTATATATGTCTTCCCCGTCAAGTTTAATCTCCCCATCAATTCTCACACCTTCAACAAGGTCATTCATTCTATTTAATGTTTTTAAGAGAGTTGATTTTCCACAGCCTGAAGGCCCAATAAACGCTGTTATTTTTTTCTCTGGAATTTCCATATTAATGTTTTTAAGAGCGTGGAAATTTCCATAATGAAGATTTGTGTTTTTTATAGAAAATTTAATTTTATCTGACATTATTATTCTCCCCAATAATTTTTATTTGACTACTGTATTTCTATTTAAAAACTTAGCTGTTTTATTTGCACAGAAGTTTATAAAAGCAACTATAACAATAAGAACTGTAGCTGTTGCATATGCTTTTTCAAAAGATATACCCTCTTTTGCAAGAAGATAAAGGTGTACTGAAAGAGTACGTCCTGAGTTCATAATTGTTTCTGGCATTTTTGGAACCATACCAGCTGTCATATAAATTGCAGCTGTTTCACCAACAATTCTACCTATACTTAATATTACACCGGAAAGTATACCTGGTATTGCTGATGGAAGTACAATTTTAACTACTGTTCTTATTTTTGAAGCACCAAGTGCAAGACTTCCTTCTCTATAACTATTTGGAACAGTTTTTAAAGATTCTTCTGTTGTTCTTATAATTACAGGAAGAACCATAATACTTACTGTTATTGCACCAGCAAGTATTGAATAACTTAATTTAAGTATTGTAACAAAGAATATAAGACCGAATAAACCGTATATAATTGAAGGTATACCAGCAAGACTTTCAATAGCAAATCTTATTATATGTACAGCTTTCCCTGGTTTTGCATATTCATTAAGATATATTGCAGCACCAATACCTATTGGTGTAGATATTATAAGTGCAAGTAAAACTATCCATAATGTACTTATAATCATTGGTAAAACTCCACCTTCATCTTTAAATGGAGCAGTTGTAAGGAATTCAATATTTACAAGACCAATTCCGTTTATAACTATATAACCTATTATCCATACAAGAATTCCACAAGTAAAAATCGCAGATATTCCTATTAAAACTTTCAATAATTTATCTTTAAGACTTGACATTTTATTTAAAGTTTCTACACTTAAACTATTATTTAAAACACTTGCTATAGGTTTTAAAAGACCTATACAAACCAAAATTATAACTAACCACTTTAACATTACTTATTAACCCTCTCTTTTCTGAATGAAATGAAGTACAACGTTAAGACACATTATAAATATGAAAAGTATAACACCTGTTCCGAAAAGTGCTTCCTGATGAAGCCCCATAGAATAACCCATTTCGATTGCTATATTAGCAGTCATTGTTCTTACAGGGTCTGTTATAGATTCTGGTATAATTACAGAGTTACCAGCTACAAGTATAACAGCCATTGTTTCACCTATTGCACGTCCTATACCAAGAACTATTCCAGAAAATACACCAGATTTTGCAGCCGGTATAATTACTGTAAATATTGTATGTACTTTTGTTGCACCAAGAGCATAAGCTCCTTCTCTATATTTTTTTGGAACAGCTGCAAGTGCTGTTTTTGTTGTTGTTATAATTGTTGGAAGTATCATTATTCCAAGTATTATTGCTGCTGCTAAAAGTGAGCTTCCTGCACCTTTTCCGCCTAATGTATCATTTATAATAGGTACTATTACAACAAGTCCAAAGAAACCATATACTACTGATGGTATACCTGCTAAAAGCTCAACAGCAGGATTTAAAATTTTAAGAACTGTTTTATGAGCATATTCACTCATATAAACTGATGTAAGTATTCCAATAGGAACACCGATTATAATAGCTCCGATAGTAACATAAACACTACCAACAATCATTGGAAGTATACCGAATATATTTGCACTTGGTAACCATTTCTGACCTGCTATAAAGTCAACTACACCAACTTCAAATATTGCAGGAAATCCCATTGCAAAAATATAAACTGTTATTACTACAACACCTAAAACAGCAACTCCTGCACACATCATAAATATTATTTTAGCTATAATTTCGTATATATCAGATGCAGTAAGTTTTTTTCTGTCTTTTTTAGGTTTCATTTCTGTTTCTTTTATATCGTTTTCTTGTATTACTCCACTACTTAATGTATTACCGTTCATACAGTAAATCAACACTCCTTCTTTATTTTTAGTACGTTGTAGATTTTAGTATTAATTTGTTAAACCTGTATTTGTTATTTGTTAAATCAAATATACATATTGTTAAATCAATGTTAAAAAACAAAAAAAGAACCTGCTATATAACAGGTTCTTAATATGTACTTAATTATTTAATTGAAATATAACTTTCTGAAACTATTGTCTGTCCTTCATCAAGGCAGTAATCAAGATATTTCTGAGCAGCTTCTGAAATTTCTCCGTTTGTTACAAGAAGAAGTGGTCTAGAAATTTTATATTCACCTGATTTTACAGTTTCAACACTTGGTTCAACACCATCGATTGATACAGTGTTCATAGTATCATCAACATATCCAAGTGAAAGGTAAGCAATAGCATTAGTTTTTGAAGCAACACTTGCTTTAACAGAACCGTTACCTTCACAGATAAGAGCATCTTCTCTTAATGTAGGTACAGTAGCACCATCAACTTCTTCTGTAAGTTCCATCATTTCTTCGAAAGCATCTCTTGTACCAGAACCTGATTCACGGCTGATTACGATAATATCTTCATCATTTCCGCCAACTTCGCTCCAGTTTGTGATTTCACCTTCAAAAATTTTCTTAACTGTTTCAGAATCTAAATCTTTAACAGGATTTTCTTTATTTACAACAACTGCAATACCGTCATATGCAAGAACATGTTCTGTAATTCCAGTTGATTTTTCTTCATCTTTAAGTTCTCTTGAAGAAGCTCCAATATCTGCTGTTCCATCGATTGCAGCTTTGATACCTGCTGATGAACCAACACCCTGTACTTCAACACTGATACCAGGTTCTACTGATGCAAACTCATCTGCTATACTCTGTGCAACTGGCTGAACTGTTGTTGAACCTACAACTGAAACTGTACCTGTTGTACCCTCTGTTCCTTCTGCTTCTGTTGTTGTTCCATTTGTTGTTTCTTCAGTTGTGCTTGAACCGCCACAAGCTGTCATAGAAAACGCCATTGCTAATATACATAAACCTGCTATTAATTTCTTCATTTTTTAATTCCTCCTGAATTACATTGTTTATTATTATTTTTTATTGTCTTCCGACTTACAACGTAATAATAACAATACTATGTTAAAAGCGTATATTGTATTTGTTAATACATTGTAAAAAATAAATACAAAAAAGTTAACAAAAAAATGAATGCTTTTTTATAAGCATTCCATAAAATTTTTAATCCCAATCAAGGTCATCAACTTCTGCTCTTATTAATTTAACAACAACATATATATAAGCTAAAATAAAAATAAGAGCCATATGAGGTGTAAATTTCTTTATTTTCTGGCTTGAATATATACCAATTATAATACCTAATGTTAAAATACAAATTTTAAATACTCCAACATCAACTGCATTAAAAGTTCTGAAACGTTCCATAATATTATCAACTATAACATCAAACTGGTTCATATTATCTCCCCTTTCTTATAATTTAATTATATAATCATAAAAAAGAAAAGTAAATAATCAATATTAATTTGAAAAACAAATATTATAAGTATATAATAAAATAAAAGTATGCTGGAATAACTCAGTTGGTAGAGTAACTGATTCGTAATCAGTAAGCCGTGGGTTCAA
>DXZA01000026.1 GCA_019415525.1 Tyzzerella sp.
GTATACGAGGTGACTTCGCGTCTGGTGGGCTTGGAGATGTGTTTAAGAGTCAGTTATTTAATACCAAATCATGATTATATCTATGATATTTTTTAATTTGTTAGAAATATTAAGTAAAATATATAAAAAAATAATGGATTACTATTATATATTTTGTACTTGGCAAAATTAATTAATACAATAAAAATTTAAATTTCTACTTATATATCCAATGAAAACATAAAATGATTAATCACTACATTGTATAATCATATAAGCACCACCATATATACCAGCCGTATTTCCAAGTTGTGCAATTTTAAATTCAGTATCTCTTAATGCATGGAATGCATATTTTTTATAATATAATTGTATTTTATCTATAAGTATTGTACCTGCTTTTGACATTCCACCACCAATTACAAAAATCTGTGGATTTATAACACTTGCAATATTTGAAAAAGATTTCCCAAGTATTTTAGCAACTTCGTCTATCATCTTGAGAGCTACCTTATCTCCTTCTTTTGCTGCATTAAATATTTCAAGAGATGTTATATTCTTTATATTATTAAGTATTGTTTCTTCTTTATTTTCTATAATATACTTTTTAGTTATCCTTGAAATACCATTTGCTGAAGCATATTGCTCAAGGCAACCATAATTACCACAACCACATGGTTCTGTTTCCTCATCATTTATATGAATATGACCTATTTCACCGCCGGCTCCATTACTTCCTGCAAGAATTTTACCGTTTATGATTATACCACCACCTATACCTGTGCCTAGTGTTACCATAACAAGATTTTGAAAACCCTTTCCACCACCTTGCCACATTTCACCTAGTGCTGCAACATTTGCATCATTTCCACATTTAACTTTTAAACCTGTTAATTGTTCTAATTCTTTCGAAACATTAAATATATTCCAACCAAGATTTACACATTTATAAACTGTTCCATCTTCTCCAACAGGTCCAGGTACACCCATTCCTATTCCTTCAATGTCTAAATTTGATATTTCTCTTTTATTAATTTCATTTTTTATAGAATTTGCTATATCATTAAGTATATATTTCCCATTATATTCTTTTCTAGTAGGAATTTCCCAGCTTTCTAAAAGTGTACCATCAGTTTCAAAAAACCCTAATTTTACAGTTGTCCCCCCTAAATCAATTCCAAAAACATATTTTTTCATATATAAACACTCCTTATTTTTATATATTATAAATCTGGTTTCTGTCCATTATGAGATAACCACTGACACTCTAAAACTTCCATATTAGTAAATATGGCTTTAAATGATGAATTTTCCGGACTACAAGCATAAATGCCAAATTTAATTACATCATCTGCTTTCCACATATGACAAATACGCATTTGACTGAATACTTTTCCATCTCTTGAACATTCAATACAAAAATCATTTTCTCTACGACTTAATCTATACCACATTATTTTTATATTTGCGTCAATTTCAGTTGTTGCCCAATCAGAATAACCATTATTTGTAACAACACTTCCTAAATGTTGAAAATTCTCATTTTCATATTCAATAGAACCTTTTATCCAATTTTCACTATCTAAATAAACAACAACTCCACATTGGTCAAAACGATTTTTACTTTCAAATTCTGTTTTAACAACAAATGAAAAATATTTCTCATTTGTTTCCATTTGCAACACTGGTGCATTATCGTTTCTAAAATTATAATATGTACGTTGCCATAAATCTGTAAAAGGTTTTGTAATTATTTCAATTTTATCTTCATTTATAGTATAATTCTCTGGTTCTCTAGTCCAAACAAGTTCTTTTAATTCAAAATTCATAGATTATCTCCAATATTTCTTTTTATCTTCCTCTGTAATTTCTCTAATAACCTTACAAGGATTTCCGGCAGCAATAACACCTTTTGGAATATCTCTATTGACAACACTTCCAGCGGCAATTACACTTCCACTACCTATTGTAACATTAGGTAATACTGTAACACTTGCACCAATCCAAACATTATCTTCTACTGTTATAGGATATGCATATTCTAAGCCTTTATTTCTTTGTTCAACATCTAGAGGGTGACCTGCTGTTGAAAATACACAATTAGGTGCTATAAAAAC
Organism: Tyzzerella sp.; assembly: GCA_019415525.1. Taxonomy (GTDB): domain Bacteria; phylum Bacillota; class Clostridia; order Lachnospirales; family Anaerotignaceae; genus Fimicola. The sequence goes on from DXZA01000026.1 coordinate 2,097, forward strand.
ATTATCACCAAAAGTTACTTTTGCACAATCCAATACAACAACATTATGATTAGCAAAGAAATTTTCACCTATATGAATATTATATCCATAATCACACCAAAAAGGGGCTACAATACATAAATTCTCTTTTGTTGAACCAAAAAGTTTTTTCAAAAGCTCTTTCTGTTTATCTATCTCTGAAGGTCTAAGTCTATTAAAATCATAACATATTTCTTTAGCATCTATTCTTTCTTTTAATAAATCCATATCATAATTGGCATCATATAATAATTGATTTCTCATTTTTTCTTTTTCTGTCACTATTTATCACCTACATATTATTTCATATTTTTCACAGAATTACGTTCTTCTATATCAACAGAAATACGTATATTTTTATTTTCTATATTTTTTTCTTCAAGTATATCAATAAGCATATTTACAGCTTTAGAGCCTTTTTCATTTATATTCTGATTAATTGTTGTTAATGTTGGATTACTTAAATTTGATAAATATACATTATCAAATCCTGTTACAGATATATCTTCAGGAATTTGTATATTTCTATTTTTTAAACCATTGATTACCTCAAAAGCTATATTGTCAGAGGCACAAACAACAGCTGTAATATTTTTATACTCTAATATTTTATCAACTGATTTTTGTTTGTTAAAAGGGTCTATATAAATATGGTTTTCAGTTTTATATTTAACTCCTATTTCTTTTAAAGCTCTTTTAAAACCTTTAAGTCTTTCACCGTCAACTGTTTTTATAATATTACCTTTTTTATTGGTTTCATCAGCAAATATAATATTTTTATGCCCTTTCTCTATAAGATATTTTGTTATTATATATCCGCCTTCTTCATCATTTGTACCAACATTATAAAAATCATCATTTTTATAATATCCATCAATTACAACAATAGGCTTATTTGAAATTTTTATTAAATTTTTATAAGTTTTTTCATTTATACCAGCAAAAATAAGTCCATCTACACTCCAAGTAGATATAAGTTTTTTTATTTCTTCCGGTTTATTTGATGCATATAACATCATATAGTATCCATTATTTCTTATTTCACTTTCAATAACTCCTAAAAGTTCTGCGGTAAAAGGGTCTTTAAAACTATTATCTGTTACATTCATTAAATTACAAATAACACCTATTATTTTTGAACGTTTTTCAGAAAGTATTCTGGCACCCATACTAGGAACATAATTAAGTTCTTCTATTATTTTTTCTATTTTTTGAATAGTTTTTTCAGAAACCTTACCTTTCTTACCTTTTATAACATTGGAAACTGTAGCTGTACTTACACCAGCTTTATATGCTATATCCTTTATAGTTGCCAAAATAACACCCTCTTTTTAATCTATAATATAAAATTTATTTCTTTTTTAAATAATAGAATATAGATTTTTTACCGTCAAGAGAATTATATATATATTTTTTTACTAAATTATTTTTAAAGGCGAAGTAAAAACTTCGCCTTTAAATTTATCATGTAAGTAACTGCAATATATATTTGTATCATTAGTATATTAAATTTAGGTAAAGAATTTAGGTATCATAATGCAATTTACTTATTAGATATCTTAAAAATTTATTATATTAGCAAATAAAATTTGATAATTCTTCTAAAAGTTCATTACATTCATTTGAATGAATAACCATTTTAATAGGTTTTGAAAGGTCAAGGCTGAAAATACCTAATATTGATTTAGCATCAATAACATATTTTTCATTCACAAGTTCAATATCATAAGTACATTTTGAAACTATATCAACAAACTGTTTTACATCTGAAATTGTTTTTAAACAAATTGTTTTTTCCATAAAAATTCAATCCTTTCTTATTAAATTATTTAACAGCACCGTTTGTAACACCGTTTATAATCCATTTTTGTGCAAATAAATAGAATATAAGCATAGGTAAAAGTGCAAGTAAATATGATGCAAATGCTACGTTATAATTTGTACCAAACTGTGTTTGGAAAAGAAGCTGTGCCATTGGAAGTGTCATTGAACTTGCATCTTTACCACTTAATATTACAAGAGGAAGCATAACATCATTCCAAGTTGCAAGAGCTGTCATAATAGCTACTGTTGCGTGCATTGGTTTTAAAAGTGGAAATATTATTTTCCAAAATACTGTCCAAGTACTTGCACCGTCAACATATGCTGCTTCTTCAAGTGCTATTGGTATATTTTTAAGATAACCAACATAAAGAAGTGTATTCATAGACATATTTAATACTAAATAAAGTACAACCAATCCTGGTATATTATCCATATTAAACATACTTGTTTGTTTAACAAGAGGTAACATTAATATTGCAAACGGTACAAACATACCACTTACAAAATACATATATACAAATTTATAAAAACGTTTATGCATATTTCTTGCTATTGCATAAGCAACAAGAGAATTTATTATTATTACAGCTACAACTGTACAACCTGTAATAAAAAGACTGTTTAAAAGTACAACTGGAAAATTTGTTGTTACTATTGCTTCTTTAAAATTACCAAAATTCCAAGTTGTAGGAAGTGATAAAAGGGCTTTTGCATTATTACTCATTTGGTCAGGTGATTTAAAAGCAATAATTATTGTAAGATAAAGTGGAAAAAGTATTGTTAATGCACCTATTGCAAGAAGTGCTGTAATAGGAATATTAGTTTTTTCTTTAGCCTTCTTTTTCATACTATTTACCATTATAACTGTACCTCCCTTTTATTTAATACTTTCATTTGGAATACTGAAATTGCTACAATAACAACAAAATATATTACAGAGTTAGCTGACTGATAGCCGAACTGACTTCCTTCTATACCTGCTTTATATATAAGTATTGATATTGACTCTGTTGAAAGGTTTGGACCTGCATTTGTAAGTGACATAATCTGGTCAAATACCATAAGGAAGTTTTTCATACAAAGTACAACATTTATTGTAAAGAATGGTGCAATAAGTGGGAATGTAATTTTCCAAAACTGCTGCCATTTTGTTGTTCCGTCAATATATCCTGCTTCATATACATCTTGTGGTATTGTTTGGAGACCTGATATATATATTATTGTATTAAATGCTATTGCTTGCCAAGCAACACAGATTACTATTGCAATCCAAGCAAGATTTATATTGCCAAGTATGCTTTTACTTAAAATTTCAATGCCTAATGCTTGACCTACACTCGGAAGTATAAATGTAAATATAAAGTTGAATATATAACCTATAATAAGTCCTCCAAGTATGTTTGGAAGGAAATAAAGCCCTCTGAAACCACTTTTAAATTTAATTTTACTGTTAAGTCCAAGTGCTAATATCATACTTATAACATTTACAATTACTGTACAAATAATAGCAAACTTAAATGTAAACAAATAAGCGTTTCTTACACGTTCATCAACAATTAAATCTGTATAATTTCTAATTCCTATAAATTCATATGTCCCAAATCCCTTTGAGTTTGTAACACTATACACAAAGCCTCTTAAAAGAGGAAATGTATGGAATGTAAAAAATAATAAAACCACTGGTAAAACAATCATTAAATATATTTTGTTTCTATCTTTCATAATATAATTCCTCCTTATGATTGTTCTTCAAGTTTTTTAAGTTTATTTATAGTATCACGATTAGTTTTTACCCATTGAGCATCAAAACTATTTAAAAATGACTCTTTATTTCCATTAAGAAGGAAACCTTGTATCATATCTTTAGCTGGCATTTCGGCTGGATAATGATGGTCAGCAAAGTCTTGAACCTTTCCAGCTTCAAAATATGGTATAAATTCTTTAATTGATTCAGGATAAGGTATATCACCTTCTATACATGAAACAGCTTTTTGTTCTTCAGTATACATTTTAACTGTATCTGACTGTATCATAAAATCAATAAATCTTAAACATTCTTCTCTATGTTCTGTACCTTTCATAACAGAGAATAAAACATCAACACCTGATGTTAAAACATTATCTTCTTCATTATTTGTTGCTGGTATTGGGAAACAACCTATATTTATATTTGGATTTGATGAAAGTATCTGTGGAATTGCCCAATTTCCTTGAAGGAACATTGCTGCTTCACCATTTCCAAAACCTATACAACCGTCATTATATCCATAAGCAAATGGGTCATTTTGTCCATACTGGAGAAGTTGTTGATATTTATCTGCTGTTAAGCTATATGCTTCTGAAAATGTTGTTTCTCCTGCATTTACTTGCTGGAATAATTCAGGACCATTTATTGATGCGTCAATAGAATTCCAAGCTGCAAGGTCTGTCCAACTTTCTTTAAGTGTAAAATATATAGGAGTTATACCTTCTGATTTTATTTGTTCAAGCAATGATATAAATTCGTCCCAAGTTTTTGGTATTTCCCAACCATGTTCAGCAAACATATCTTTATTATAAAGTACACCTGTTGCATTTGATACAAAAGGCACTCCATAAACACCTTCTTTTGGAATAAGTTCAAGGTCTTTTGTCATTTGAAGATATTCCGGTTTAACATTTGAAAGACCTTCAAAGTCGCTTATATCTTCTATAACACCGCCATCAACAAAATCAGCAAAAGCACGGTCACCACCAATTCCTATAATATCAGGTGCATCATCTTTAATAAGTCTTGTTTTAATCATTACAGTAGCATCATTAGGACAAGTTATAACAACATCAATATCTGGATTTTGTGCTTCAAACTCTTTTTCTATTTTTGCAAATGTATCTAAAGCTTCTTTTTTATTATGCATAACTTCTATTACTGTTTTTCCACTATCAGTATTTTTACAACCTGTAAAAACACTTGATAAAACACATACAGAAACAATTAATGAAATAGCTCGTTTAATATATTTTTTCATAAAAACCACCCTTTCTTATAATCAAATACATTAATTACATATAGCAACTTCTGTATCTTTATCAAAGAGATGAATTTTATTTTTATCAATAGCAATACTTATATTTTCACCTTCATTTGCTCTTAAACGATTTGCAACTTTTGCCATAAATTTGCAGTTTTCATCACAGCTAAGATGAAGTATTACTTCTGAACCAAGAACTTCTGTAAATTCTATTTTAGCATCAACAACATTTCCTTTGTCTTCATCAAAAAATACACTTTCTTCTCTAAAACATTCTGGTCTTATTCCTGCTATTATTGTTTTTCCTACGTATTTTTCAAAGTCTTTATTGACTTTTCCTTGTGGTATTTTTACTTCATATCCACTAAAAGCTATATAATATTCATCATTTTTCTTTACTAATGTTACATCAATAAAGTTCATCTGTGGTGTGCCTATAAATCCGGCAACAAAAAGATTACAAGGTCTGTTATATAAATTTATAGGTGTATCAACTTGTTGTATATATCCGTCTTTCATAACAACGATTTTATCACCCATTGTCATAGCTTCTGTTTGGTCATGTGTAACATAAACGAATGTTGTTCCTATACGTTTGTGTAATGCTGCGATTTCAACACGCATTTGTGACCTTAATTTTGCATCAAGATTTGAAAGAGGTTCGTCAAAAAGGAATACTTTAGGCTCTCTTACCATTGCACGACCAAGAGCAACCCTTTGTCTTTGTCCACCTGAAAGAGCACTTGGTTTTCTGTCAAGATATTCTGTAAGTCCAAGTATTTTTGCTACATTCATAACTTTTTCTTCAATAAATTCTTTACTTTCTTTACGAAGTTTAAGACCGAAAGCCATATTTTCTTTTACAGACATATGAGGATAAAGAGCATAATTCTGGAATACCATAGCAATATCTCTTTCTTTTGGTGTAAGGTTATTTACAACTTTATCACCTATATAAAGATTACCTGATGAAATATCTTCAAGTCCTGCTATCATACGAAGTGTTGTTGATTTTCCACAGCCAGATGGTCCAACAAAAACAACAAATTCCTTATCTTCAATATCAAGATTAAATCTGTGAACTACCTCTACTCCATTAGGGTATATTTTTTTAACATTTTCAAATTTAATACTTGCCATTTTAAATGCCCTGCCTTCCTTTTATTTTTCAAATTTATAGTTTATTCATAAATATAAACAATAGCCTCATATGGTCTTAATGTATTTTTTTCAAACTTATCTGTATTTTCATAGTTTGAAATATAAAGTTTTGAGTTCATATTTTTAAATTTTTCAGGGATTTCAAAGTTTTGTTCTTCTCCTGTAAAATTAAGTATTACAAGCATTGTTTTTCCTTCAAAATTTCTTTCATATACATAAAGGCTTTCGCTGTCTTCCATATATTCTTTAAAATCACCATATACAGCAATAAGATTTTCATGTCTTAATTTTATAAGTTCTTTTACATAATAGAATATAGAATTTTTATCTGCTAATGCATTTTTTACATTTATTTCTTTATAATTAGGATTTACACCAATCCAAGGTGTACCTGTTGTAAAACCTGCATTTTCACTATCGTCCCATTGTATAGGTGTACGGTTATTATCTCTTGCTATATAATGAACAGCTTTCATAAATTCTTCAGGACTATAACCTCTATGTTCCACGTATTCTTTCCACATATTTTTTACTTCAATATCTCTATAATCATCTATTGAAGGGAATTTAACATTTGTCATTCCTATTTCTTCACCTTGATATATATATGGTGTACCTTCCATTGTCAAAAGCATTGTGAAAAGCATTTTGCTGCTTTCTTCTCTGAATTTTTCACTACCAAATCTTGAAACCATACGTGGTTGGTCGTGGTTTGAAAGATATATACTGTTCCAAGCCTTTCCGTGAAGTTCTGTTTCCCATTTTGAAAGTATTTTTTTAAGGTCAGTAAGTTTCCATTTTTTAATATCCCATTTTCCACCTTCTCCTGCATCAACACCCATGTGTTCAAAATGGAATACCATACTAAGTTCACTTTCATCAGAATTTGCATATTTTTTTGCTTCTTCTATTGTTACTCCTGCTGCTTCTCCAACAGTCATTACATCTTTATATTTTGAAAGGACTTCTTTATTTATTTCTTTCATAAATTCATGTATTCTTGGACCATTCATATAATGTTCTGAACCAATTCCACAATCTGTTTCACAGCCATATACTTTTCCATCTGGAAGTCCTGGAACTTTTGAATACGTACTTACAACATCCATTCTGAAACCGTCTATTCCCATATCAAACCAATATTTCATCATATCATAAACTTCTTTTCTTAAAGTTTCATTTTCCCAGTTTAAATCAGGCTGTTTTTTTGTAAAAAGATGTAAATAATACTGGTCTGTTGTTTCATCATATTCCCAAGCACTTCCACCGAAAAATGATGTCCAGTTATTTGGAGTTTTTCCGTTTTTTCCATCTCTCCATATATAGTAATCTCTTTTTGGATTATCTTTTGAACTTCTTGACTCTATAAACCATTTATGTTCATCTGATGAATGATTTACAACTAAATCCATTACAAGTTTTATATCTCTTTTATGCATTTCTAAAAGAAGTTCTTTAAAATCTTCAAGTGTTCCGAATTCGTCCATAATATCTCTATAATCTGAAATATCATATCCATTATCATCATTAGGTGATTTATAACAAGGTGAAAGCCATACAGCATCAATCCCAAGTTCTTTTAAATAATCTAACTTTGAAATAATACCTCTTAAATCCCCTACACCATCACCGTTTGAGTCCATAAAACTTCTTGGATAAATCTGATATACAACTGCTTCTTTCCACCATACTTTTTTCATTTTATATTGCACTCCTATTCTTAAAATCTTTAAACTACTTAAGCGTTTAACCTATTATTAAAAAATATAAGGTTAATCGATTAACCTATTTGAATTATATTATAACAATATTATAATTTCAATATATTTTTTCTA
>DXZA01000027.1 GCA_019415525.1 Tyzzerella sp.
TTAACTCAAAACCTTTATAATGTTATCGGCTGTTACTTACATTTCGCAGTCACGAATATTTATTATATCAGGTTTTTTTAGTTTGTCAAGAACTTTTTTAAAAGTTTTTGTCATTTAAACTATTTTTTTGATGTTTTGTGTCCCCTCTCTTTGGGACGTGTTATATAATACCACGTAAAAATATATTTGGCAAGCATTTTTTTAATTTTTTTCAAAAAAAATTTTTTGAGTTTAAAAATACCATAAATACAATGTAAATTATAGTTAAAAACAAAATAAAAAAGAGCATATTCATAAGAATATGCTCTTTTTATTAATTAGTAAGTTTCTTTTTCACTTGATTTTTTTGTTGTTTTATTATTTGTTTTTTTCATACTGTTTGTTGTATCCATTGAATATTCATTGGCAAACTCTGTTCTGCTCATATTTTTTTCTGAGCTTTTCTTTGTACAGTTCATGCCTTTGTTCATGTTTTTATTCATATTTTTGTCCATGATAAAATCCTCCCAAAATAAAATAATAGTATCACGAAGACTTACTTGTCTTTCGTAATACTATTATTGTTTTTTTTAAATTTTTTATTCACGATTTTTAAAATTTATAATTATTCGTCCATCATCTATAATAAACAAACGCTTATCATAATTATGCAAATTCAAATTTCCATCTGTATAGCCTTTTTTATATCCTTTCTCATAAGCCTCTTCATAAATATCATTATATTCTGTATATTCATCATCACAAACTTTAAAAAAACTATTTAAAAAATTATTATCACTATACTTTCTTTTTGAAAAAGTATTTTTTTCACTCACTACATTTGTATTTCTAAATATAGATAGTAAAATGCCCATCAAAATACCATTTACAATCATATATACTTTTCCATAACTCATAAACGGAATTTGTGCTTGTACTAAATAATATCCTAAATTATTCATAAAATAAAAAATTATATTACATATAAATATCCCACTTATACCAACAGCTATAAATCTTCCCATTCTATTTTTTTCTTTAAAAGAACGAATAGTAATTAAAATAATAAATGAAATAATAATTAAAGCTAATATAAAAGCAGGAATTTTTCCAAAGCTATACATAAACATAAGAAATTCATTGGAATTTTCTATATCCGGAAAATAATTAAACGAAAATTCTTTACCATCTAACATTATAAGATTACCAGACCCAAAATTATTACAAGCAGAAACTATTGATTTTAAAATCCATATTTGATATCCATAACCATATTTATCACTTTCATAATCAAATAACATTTCAATTCTTCTAAATCTGTATGGAGAGCCTAAAATAAAACCTATAATAATTAAAGTTAATATAACACAAGCTAACACTATAACAATTTTCTCAGACTTTGTTAATTGGAACCAATTATCATTCATAATAAGTATAAATATAAAAAACAATCCAAAAGCCATAGATACAGCAATAGAAATATTAAGTATTGCACAACAGCATAAAACTGAAAAAACTGAAATAAAAACAAACTTAAAAAATCCAATAACACCTTGATTTTTCATTCTATATACAATAGAGCCTATCACAGGAACTGTAATAGTTAATAACTGAGGATATAAACCAGAATATCTTCCATTAAACACAGGTGAAACACCTAGTATTAACACAACAAAAACTATACCTATTGTTAAAACAGTATATAATAATTTAGGTTTTTTAAAAACAACAGTATAGTCTATAAAATAAACAGCAATCATACATAAAAGACCTATTAAACAACCTAAAATCATTCTTTGAAAATGATATTTTGTATAACTGTCACCATATACATAATGGTCAGTAATTCCCCCATAACAAAAATATTGTATAGCTACCCCTATACTCATAATTAAAATAACAGCTAATATAAAATGATATTGTGGTTTAGGTTTATGTATTTTATCAAGATTTACACCAACATCAATAGGGTCACCCATATCAATAATAGCTTTTTCTTCTGCTTCTTTTTCTTCCATTCCACAATCAATATAATCTTGTTTTTGCTCATTAATATGATTTAAAAGCTCATCAGCAATATTATCTCTTGCTTTTTTACTTCTTATTTGTTCTATAACACTTTTAATATATTTTTCAGTAGGCTCCCCCAAAATTAACACCTCCAATAACTTTATTCACAGTATTAACATAAACTTTCCACTCTTCTTTTTTATCTTTAAGAAGTTTTTTACCACTTTTAGTAATTCCATAATATTTTCTTTTTCTTCCATTTTCAGCTTCGTTTTCATAAGAAAATATAAAACCTTTTTCTTCAAGACCATGAAGAAGTGGATATAAAGTACCTGCTTTAAGTTCAAAAGTATCATCAGAACGACTTCTTAATTCCTCAATCATTTCATAACCATACATATCCTTGTTTTCAATTAGTCCAAGTATAAGCAAAGTCATATTCCCACCTATAACATTTTTATCAATTTTCAAAAATATCACCCCTATATATAGATTATCTATATATAAATTATATGTAGATAATCTATATATGTCAACATAAATATAACCGCTATAAAACTATAGCGGCTATTAAAAATTTATTTATCATTATTATTTTTATATCCGTTTTTATTTTCGTTTATTTTATTACCGAAAATATTTCCTAAATCTGTTTTTGCAATATTATCTTTCATACTTGTATCAGCAAGAACATTTTGCATTTTATAATAATCAAGAACACCTATATTACCATTTCTTAAAGCATCAGCAACAGCCATAGGAACCTCAGCTTCTGCCTCAACAACTTTAGCTTTCATTTTTTCAACTTCAGCTTTCATTTCTTGCTCCATAGCAATAGCTATTGCACGTCTTTCTTCAGCTTTAGCCTGAGCAATCTGTTTATCAGCTTCTGCCTGTTCAATTTGAAGATGTGCACCTATATTTCTTCCAATATCAATATCAGCAATATCTATTGAAAGTATTTCAAAAGCAGTACCACTATCAAGACCTTTACTTAATACAGTCTGTGATATAGAATCAGGATTTTCCAAAACAGCCTTATGACTTTTTGATGAACCAACAGTTGTTACTATACCTTCACCAACTCTGGCAACAATAGTATCTTCTCCAGCACCACCAACAAGTCTTGCAAGATTTGCTCTTACAGTAACTTTAGCAATAACTTTAACCTCTATACCATCAATAGCAACAGCAGAAATCCAAGGTGTTTCAATAATTTTAGGAGAAACACTCATTCTTACGGCTTCAAAAACATCTCTACCTGCAAGGTCAATAGCTGCTGCTCTTTCAAAAGAAAGGTCAAGATTTGCTCTATGTGCTGCAATAAGAGCATCAACAACATTATCAACACGACCACCTGAAAGAAGATGAGATTCAAGTTGATTTACATTTACATTCATACCTGCTTTTTGTGCTTTTATAAGAGGTTTTATAATTCTATCTGGTCTTACACGTCTTAATCTCATACCAACAAGTGAAAATATACTTATTTTTACACCGGCTGCCATAGCTGAAATCCAAAGACCAACAGGTACAAAGCTTAAAAATACTGTTACTATTATAAGAATTATAACAATAGCAAAAGTACCACCAACAAGACTTACAACATCAAATCCATTCATAATATACACCTGCCTCTATTTTGTATTTTATATTTAATTTTTAATTTCTCTTACAATAATATTTTTACCATTAATAGATATAACTTCAACAATTTTACCTTGTTGAATATATCCACCATTAGAAAAAACCTCAGTTATAACACCATCAAAATCAGCTTTCCCATATGGCTTTAAAGGTGTTACACAAATACCTTTTTTACCCATTAAATATTTTATACTTTCTTCGTCAAAATCTTTTCCATCTATGGTTTCTGTAAGAATAATTTTATTATATACTTTGTTCTTTTTCAAAATATACATAGCTATAATACAAATTAATATAACAATCAAAATAGCTATACACATATGTATAATGCCATAAGTATTTGCAGTAATTAAAACTGCAACTGCAAAAGAACATATTCCTATTATTCCAAATATACCAAAACCGGGAAGGAAAAATTCAGCAATAAGAAGAACAGTACCTATAACAAACAATAATACTATCCATGGAAACATAAAAACACCTCCCTAATTCATATTATTGATTTTAGTTTAATAATATCACAATAATCATTTATATTAAATAAAAATAAACAAAAAAGTACAGATAAAATTTATCTGTACTTTAAAAAATTTAATAAAGTTCACCTTTTGCAAATTCTTTTGCAAAGTATGTAATTATAATATCTGCACCGGCTCTTTTTATTGAAACAAGACTTTCCATAGCAGCTTTTTTACCATCAAGCCAACCCATTTTGTCAGCAGCTTTAATCATAGAATATTCACCACTTACATTATAAGCACAAACCGGAATATTTGTATTATCTTTAGCAGATTTTATTATATCAAGATATGGAAGTGCTGGTTTTACCATTATAATATCAGCACCTTCTTCAACATCTGCCATAATTTCTTTTAAAGCCTCTCTGCTGTTAGCAGGGTCCATTTGATATGTTTTTCTATCACCAAACTTAGGAGCAGAATCTGCTGCATCTCTAAAAGGACCATAGAAAGATGAGCAATATTTTGCACTATATGACATAAGAACAGTATTTACAAAGCCTTCTTCATCAAGAGCTTTTCTTATATATTTTATTCTTCCGTCCATCATATCAGAAGGAGCTATCATATCAGCACCAGCTTTTGCATATGAAACTGCTGTTTTTGCAAGTAAAGGAAGTGTTTTATCATTATTTACATAACCATCTTCAATAAAACCACAATGACCATGGCTTGTATATTCACAAAGACATACATCAGCAATAACATACATATCAGGATAATCTTTTTTTATAGCCATAATTGCTTTAGAAACTATATTACCCTCACAATATGCACTTGTTCCAAGTTCATCTTTATGGTCTGGTATACCAAAAATAAGAACTCCTTTCAAACCAAGTTCATAAAGTTCTTTTATTTCTTCCATAAGCATATCTATTGAAAAACGGTAATTATTAGGCATAGATGATATTTCTTCTTTTATACCTTCACCCTCAACAACAAAAAGAGGGTATATAAGTTCATTTTTATTTATAATGGTTTCTCTTACCATACTTCTTATAACTTCATTAGTTCTAAGTCTTCTACCTCTCATTTTTTAAAAACCTCCTTATGAAAGTATATTTAATACAGCATCACAAATTCCTTTTACAGTTGAATTTTTAGCTGTGATATCAACATTAACACCCATATTTTCAAGAGTTTCTGTTGTTTTAACACCAATAGAACATATTTTAGCATTACCATATTGTTTTTCTGTTATATTCATAAAATTATTAGCCTGTGATGAGCTTGCAAAAACAATAGCATCATAACCACCATTTTTAATATCATTAAGAACATTTATATTAATATCATCATTAACAGTATTTGTATATGCTATTACTTTTTCAACAATTCCACCTACTTTTTCAACAGATTTAACAATATTATCACCTGCAATATCAGATGTTGGATAAAGAACTAAATCCTTTTCGTGAATATTATTTTCTAAAACAATACCACCTTCATCACTATTATATTTTTCAGGCATAGCATCAACAAAAAGTCCTCTTTCCTCCACAGCTTTTTTAGTACGCTCACCTATAACAAATATTTTTGAATTATAAAGACAACGTATATCTTTATGGAGTTTTTTCATTCTTGAAAAGAAACTTTCAACACCATTTACACTAGTAAATACAATCCAATTATATTTTGATATATTATAAATAGCATTATCAAGTTTTGAATAGTCAGAAGGTTCTCCTATTTTTATTGTAGGGAAAGGTATAACATATGCACCATATTCAGAAAGTATTTTTTCTATTTCTCCAGATTTTTCAGTTGTTCTTGTAACAGCTATTTTCTTTTTCCAAAGAGGTCTGTATTTTTGCCATTCTATTTTTTCTCTAGCTTTAACAACATCACCAATTACAGCAACTGCTGCATGACCTATATTTTCTTCTTTTGCTTTGTTTGCTATATCAAAAACAGTTCCAACAACAACTTTTTGCTTTGGAGTTGTACCCCATTGTATTACAGCAGCAGGTACAGTTTTATCCATACCCTCTTTAATAAGTTCCTCTGTTATTTTTTCAAGATTTTTCATACTCATAAGGAATACAAGAGTTCCTTTAAGCTTTGAAATAGCTTTATAATCTATATCTCCATCATTCTTTTTATGTCCTGTAAACACATGAACAGATGAAGAATAATCTCTATGAGTAACAGGTATTCCTGCATAGGCACAAACAGAATAAAATGAAGAAATACCTGGTAATATTTCAAAATCTATACCTTCATCAAAAAGTCTTTCTGCTTCTTCTCCACCTCTACCAAAAATAAAAGGGTCACCACCTTTTAATCTCAATACAGATTTATTTTCTTTAGCCTTTTTGACAAGAACAGTATTTATTTCTTGTTGATTAAGAGTATGATTTTTAGGCTCTTTACCTGCATATATAAGTTCACAATCTTTTTTTGCATAGTTAAGAAGTTTTTCAGAAGCAAGTCTATCATAAACTATTACATCAGCATTTTCTATAAGTTCTTTACACCTTACTGTAACAAGTCTTTCATCTCCAGGGCCTGCTCCTGTTATATAAACTCTTCCTTTTTTCATAAAATTTTACCTCTCAGTCTATTTTAGTAATTTTTTCAGCTAACTTTCTACCAAGTTCAGAAGCCTCATTAACATTACCATCTATTTCTTCAAAAATAATTTTATCTGTATAATAAACAGCTTTTATTTTTATATTATCTCCATCAACTGTTGCAAAAGCTCCAACAGGTGCATGACAATCAGCACCAACAACTTTTAAAAAACCTCTTTCTGCTTTTTGGCATATTTCAGATTTTTTATCATTTAAAGCTATCATATATTTTTCAATATATTGGTCATTATCTCTTATTTGAATACCTATTATACCTTGACAAGCAGCTGGTACCATTTCATCAAGTGAAAATTCATAAGATATTTTTTCAGAAAGACCAGCTCTATTAAGACCTGCCGCAGCAAGAACAACACCATCAACTTCATTTCCTATTTTAGAAAGACGTGTATTTATATTTCCTCTTATAGGAATAATTTCTATATCATCTCTTAAATTTTTAAGCTGTACACTTCTTCTTAAACTACCTGTTCCAATTTTAGAACCGGAAGGCATATCAAAAAAAGATTTACCATCACCTGAAACAAAAACGTCCATAGGATTTTCACGTTTTGTAACAGCACCAAGTTTAAGACCTTTTGGCATTTCTTCCGGCATATCTTTAAGACTATGAACAGCAATATCAATTTTTCTATCAATAAGAGCCTGTTCAATTTCTTTTACAAAAACACCTTTTCCACCTATTTTATCTATAGTTTTATCAAGTATTTTATCACCTTGTGTTTTTATAACAACTATTTCAGTTTCAACATCTTTAAATTTTTCTTTAAGTAATTTTTCAACTATTTCAGCTTGTTTAAGTGCAAGTATACTTCCCCTTGTACCTATTTTAATAACATCACTCATTAAAATACCTCTTTAAAATATTTTCTGTTATATTAATATAATCATCACTATATATAACATCATCAGATATTATTTCTGATAATATTTTTTTTCTTAAATTTTTATCACTTATATTTTTTATCACACTACGTCTTTTATTTTCAAAATAATCAATCTTACTACCCAACGATACATCAATATTTTGACATATCTTTTTAGAAAGTGCAGGAAAAGCCCCATCTGTACTTACAGTAACAGTAAGCCTTTCATTTTTTTTATGAGCAGGAAATATAAAATCTCCTTCCAAATCTCCACCGGAAACACTACAAAGTATACTTTTTTCATTAGCACATTTATAAACAAAATTATTTGTTATTTCGTCAGCAGCAGCAATAACCATAAAAAAGCCTTCAATATCATTTTTTTCAAACTGCTTTTTAATTATATTTATATTTTCAAATTCAAATATATCCGAAATAAAATCATTAGCTAAAACAGTAATATCACATTGGAAATCCACTAATTTTCTTATTTTTATTAAAGCTGCATTTCCACCACCAACAACAATAACTTTTTTATTCTCCATATTAATAAATATAGGTAATATTTTCAAAGTGTATCACCTTCTTTAATAATATCCAAAACACCAAATATACTATCAGTAACATTACCATATTGAACACTAGGTCTTTTAATTATAACTATAGGTATATCACAAATCTTAGCAGCTTGTGCTTTTTCCAAAAAACCACCTGCTTTTCCACTATCCTTTGTAATAACAGCTTTAATATTATATTTATGTATAACATCGATATTATCAGAAGTAGTATATATACCATTTCCCTGTAATATATGTTCATCAGAAAGACCTATATCCTTAGCTTTGCTATATGATTTTTCATTATTTAAAACTCTAGCAAAAATACGATTTTTATAATCATTTAAAGCCATATATTTTTCTATATTATTAACACCAGTAGTAACAAGTATATTCCCATTTATTTTTTCTACAAACTCAACAGCTTTTTCATAGTTCTCAACAAATATACAGTTATCATTAACACCCTCAGAAGGTCTTTCATATCTTATATATTTAATACCAATATTTTTACAAACTTCTATTGCTGTCTTTGATACATTTTCAGCATATGGGTGACTGCCATCAACAACAATATTTGTTTTTGATTTAATAAGAAACTCTGTCATTTTTTCATTATCTAATCTTTCCTCAGATATTTTTATATTATCTATATTAGAAAGCATTTTAGTTCCTTCATTTGTTGCAACAGATGCTATAACATTAAAACCATTTTTAACAAGTAATTTTATAATTTCAACACTATCTGATGTACCTGAAAAAACAACAATATTTTTAGTCAAATTTGTACCCCCTAGGTGTTATAATTTTTCCAAAAGATTCATAAGACTGGCTATTACCTATTATTATTGTTGAAAACATGTCAACATATTGTGATTTTAATGTATCAAGAGTACATATAACACAACTTTCATCTTTTCTTCCTGCATTTCTAACTATACCAACAGGAGTTTTACCTTTCCTATGTTTTATTATAATATCAACAGCCATATCAACATAATCAGTACGTTTTTTACTCTTAGGATTATAAATACATATTACAAAATCACCTTCTGCTGCAAGTTCTATTCTTTTTTTAATAGTATCTAAAGGTGTAAGAAGGTCACTTAAACTTATAACTGCAAAATCATGTATAACAGGAGCTCCAAGTACAGAAGCAGATGCAGAAAGTGCTGTAACTCCCGGTATAATTTCAATTTCTCCTTCAAAATTCATTCTATCAGCAGTTTCAAGTAAAACTCCGGCCATACCATAAATGCCACTATCACCACTACTTATAAGAGAAACTGTTTTTCCACCATCAGAAAGAGCCATATTTATTGTTTCAATACATCTATCAACTTCTTTTTTCATAGGTGATGAAATAAGAGTTTTATGACTATAATTTGCTTCTATAAGCTCTATATATTTAGAATAACCTATTATTACATCACTATCTTCAAGAGCATCTATACATCTTAATGTCATATTTTTTCTATCTCCAGGTCCAAGACCAACAACATATATTTTTGTCATTCAAAACTCATCTCCTCATTTTTATTATTTATTTAAGTTTAAATGTATATATAAAAAAGTCAATAATGTTTTATATTACAAAATTTTATGGAACTATAAATAAAAGACTGTCTTTGACAGCCTTTATTTGTATATGGGAATAATTATCCTATGACCACTTATTATTTTATCATTATTCATATTATTAAGTTTCATAATTTCTAAAACATAATCTTTTGTGCTAAATTTATTATTAGAATATTTCTTTGCAATACTCCAAAGAGTATCCCCATTTTTTATTTCAATTTCTTCATAATGTCTTTCAAAAGAAGTCATATCTGTTCCATATCCAAGAGCCATTCCGTAAAAACTTAAAGCAATTACAATAGTAATAAATATAAACATTAAATTTTTCATAAATACACCTCCAAAAATCGAACAACCGTTTGTTTTTATATATTTATAATAATAGAACGCAGGTTCTAAGTCAATACTTTTTTCAAATTTTTTCGAACATAGGTTTGAATTACTTATATATTTATGCTATACTGTAATAAAGTTTAAAATTTAGAGGTGATACTATTATGGGCGACTTATCAGAAAAACAAAAACAAATTCTTGAATATATGAAAAAAGAAGTAAAAGAAAAAGGTTATCCACCTTCAGTACGTGAAATATGTGAAGCTGTTGGACTTAAATCAACATCAACAGTTCATGGACATCTTGCACGTCTTGAAAAAAAAGGATACATTCGTCGTGACAAAACAAAACCTCGTGCAATAGAAATTTTGGAACATATTTCTGAAGTGCCTTCAAGAGAATATGTAAATGTACCTATAATTGGAAGTATAACTGCCGGTTCTCCTATTCTTGCAGTTGAAAATATAGAAGATATGTTCCCAGTTCCTGTTGACTATGTTCATAATGATGATGTATTTATGCTCAAGGTAAAAGGTGACAGTATGATAGAAGCTGGAATATTTGATAAAGACCTTATACTTGTTCGTCAGCAAAATACAGCTCAAAACGGAGATATAGTTGTTGCACTTATAGAGGAATATGCAACTGTAAAACGTTTCTTTAGAGAGGAAGAATATATACGACTTCAACCAGAAAATCAGTCTATGTCACCTATACTTGTAAGAGATGTTTCTGTTGTTGGAAAAGTTATAGGACTTTTTAGAAAATTTTAAAAACCTCAAAGATTGTTCTTTTGAACAATCTTTTTTTATTGCTCATTTGTGGTATAATATATAAAAAATTAAAGGGAGTTGAAAAAATGTACGGTTTTATAAGAGCAGCAGCAGCAGTTCCAAAACTCAAAGTTGCTGATTGTGTGTATAATACAGATGAAATTTTAAATATTATTGAAGAGGCAAATAATAAAGATATAAAAATACTTGCTTTTCCAGAGCTTTCAATAACATCATATACTTGCGGCGACCTTTTTGCACAAACAACACTTATTGAATATGCAGAAAAAAGTCTTGAAAGAATAGTAGATTGTTCAAAAAACAAAGATATGTTTATAACAGTTGGCCTTCCTGTATGTTGTGATAACCAAACTTTTAATTGTATAGCTGCAATATCAAAAGGCAAAATTCTTGGACTTATACCAAAAACTTGTCTTCCAAATTATAGTGAATTTTATGAAGAACGCTGGTTCGCTTCATCATCAGACCTTATTTCAGATGAAATAACAATATGTGGACAAACTGTTCCTATCGGTGCAGATATACTTTTTACAGCAGAAAATATTAAAAATCTTGTAATAGGTATTGAAGTTTGTGAAGACCTTTGGAGTCCTATTCCACCAAGTTCATATCAAAGCATATTTGGTGCAACAGTAATAATTAATGGTTCTGCAAGTAATGAACTTGCTACAAAACACGAATACAGAAGAAATCTTGTTTCACAGCAATCATCACGTTGTATATGTGGATATATATATTCATCAGCAGGTACTGGAGAATCAACACAAGATACTGTTTTTAGCGGACATAGTATGATATGTGAAAACGGAAATATGCTTTCTGAATCAAAAAGATTTTTAAAAGAAGGTAGTCTTATAATTGCTGATATAGATATAGAACTTCTCGCAAATGACAGAAAGAAAAATACAAGCTTTATGACACAGCTTAGAAAAAATGAAGGTCCTGTATTTTTTAGAAATATAAAATTTACACTTGGTGAAAACTCTGTTGATAACCTTTATAGAACAGTAAAAACAGCTCCTTTTGTTCCTGATAACAATGCAATGCTTAATGAAAGATGTGAAGATATATTCAATATACAGGTAACAGGTCTTGCAAAGAGAATAACTCATACAAATTCAAAAGCACTTGTTGTTGGAATATCCGGTGGTCTTGATTCAACACTTGCCCTTCTTGTTGCAGTAAAGGCTTGTGACTATCTTGGATTAGATAGAAAATGTGTTCATGGTATAACAATGCCAGGATTTGGAACAACAGACCGAACATATAACAATGCTTTAAACCTTATGAAATCATTAGGTATAACATTAAAAGAAATATCAATAAAAGATGCAGCAATACAGCATTTTAAAGATATTGGACATGATATAAATATACATGACGTAACATACGAAAATACACAAGCACGTGAAAGAACACAAATACTTATGGACTATGCAAACAAAGAATGGGGTATGGTTATAGGAACAGGCGACCTTTCAGAACTTGCGTTAGGTTGGGCAACATACAATGGTGACCATATGTCAATGTATGGTGTAAATGGTGGTATTCCAAAAACACTTGTAAGAGTTCTTGTAAAATGGGTTGCAGAAAACGAAACCCTTGGAGAAGGTTCAGCAGAAATACTTTTTGATGTTTTAGACACACCGGTAAGTCCAGAACTTCTTCCGCCAGACAAAGACGGAAATATAAACCAAAAAACAGAAGAAATAGTAGGACCTTATGAACTTCATGACTTTTTCCTTTACTATATAGTACGTTTTGGTTTTACACCTGCAAAAATTCTTTTCCTTGCAGAAAAAGCATTTAATGGTAAATATACAAGAGAAACTCTTATAAAATGGATAAAGAATTTTTACAGAAGATTTTTTGCACAACAGTTTAAACGTTCTTGTCTTCCTGACGGTCCAAAAGTAGGTACAATAAACCTTTCTCCTCGTGGAGATTGGAGAATGCCAAGTGATGCAGTAGGTAGAATATGGCTTGATGAAGCAGAAAAACTTTAATATAAACAACAAAAAAATCCACTTTCATTTGAAAGTGGATTTTTATTATTAAAATTAAAAGTGAGCAAGTCTATAAGCCGGGTTCTGTGTTAAACGGTCATCTATCTTGGTACATTGTCACCAATGTCATCATGCGGCCGTACCCGAGACGGGACGGGCAGCCCCTTTTATGTCTCTCTATTAGGCCTTGCTTCAGGTGGGGTTTACATAGCCTTTTGTGTTACCACAAAAGCGGTGAGCTCTTACCTCGCCTTTCCATCCTTACCCATATAAAATATAGGCGGTCTATCTCTGTTGCACTATCCTTAGAGTCGCCTCCACCAGTCGTTAACTGGCACCCTGCCCTATGAAGCCCGGACTTTCCTCACTTTAAAAAGCGCGACCATCTGGCTTACTCACGAAAGAAATATTATCACATTTAAAAAAATATGTCAAACATCAAAACAACTTCCACCAATAAACTCTTTCATAATTGCATTTTTAGGTACAATATCAGGGTTAGCACCTATGAAATAGTCCATAAATTTTATAATTCTTTCAGCTGTTACATATTCAGGCTTTGACCTATCAATTTTAAATAAAAGAGGTTCTATATATGTTTTTAATACTGCAAGCTCATAAACAGTAGCAGAATTAAATATAACATCTGCATTTTCTTGGAATGGGAAAATATTATTTTCCTCACCTCTTGTTACATAATCCCAAGTTGAAATAGTTTTTTCAGCACTTGTTCCTCTAAATTGATTATCACGAACAATTCTTCTTATAAGACGGCTGTCAGAAGTTGAAATTCTGTTATGATTGTCAATATTAAGTTGTGTCATAGCACTTATAAAAATCTTAAATTTATTTTTAGCAGGTATAGAATTTGTAACTGCATCATTAAGACCATGTATACCTTCTATAACAAATATTTCACCTTCATCAAGTCGTACATAATTACCGTTATATTCTCTTTTTCCTGTAACAAAATTATAATAAGGAAGTTCAACTTCTTCCCCATTAATAAGTTTTAAAAGGTCAGAATTAAGAAGTTCAACATCAAGAGAATTTAAATTTTCAAAATCTCTTTTTCCATATTCATCAAAAGGTACATCTTCTCTATTTATAAAATAATTATCCATAGATATAACATGCGGAACTATACCATTAACTCTAAGCTGTACCATAAGCCTATTTGCAAATGTTGTTTTTCCAGAAGATGAAGGCCCTGCAATCATTACAACCTTAATTTCATCACGTCTTTTATTTATCATATCTGCAATTTCGGCAATTTTCTTTTCATGAAGTGCCTCATTTATAAGAACAAGCTCATTAAATTTTCCATTTACAATAACATCATTAAGGTCTGAAACATTATCAACACCCATAAGATTTATCCAACGCATTTGTTCCATAAATACAGAGGATATTTTTTTATAATCCACAAATTTATTGAGTTCCTGTGGATTTTTTTCATTAGGCATAATAATTAAAAAACCATTTTCATAAGCTTTTAAATCAAATAATTTTACATATCCTGCTGAAGGTGCCATATATCCATAAAAATAATCAAAAACACCATCAAGCTCATAAAGATTTACATTTGATGTTCTTCTATATTCAAAAAGCTTTGCTTTATCATTCATATCAAATCTTTTTACAATTTCCTCAGCATCTCTTTTTTTATAAGTTCTTTTTATTATAGGAGTATCATTTTCTATATATTCATTCATTTTATTTTTAAGTGTACTAAGAAAATCATCTGTTATATTAATGTTTTTATCTCTTATTTCACAATAAAGACTTTTATTAATAGAATGTTCTATTGCAACAGGCATTCTATCTCCAAGAAGCTTTTTAACAGCACATACCATAACCATGGATATTGTTCTATGATAAACTCTCATAGCATCTTTATCTTCAATACCCATAAATGTTATATTTTCACCATGTTCAATAGAACTTGAAAGCTCTTTTAATTTATTTCCTTGTTTTGCAACTATATTATTATAATTTCTTTTACCACATACAATATCTGAAATATTTTCATATGTTGTTGTTTTATCAACAATATATTCTTTATTATTAACAACAGCCTTTATTTTATCAACCATAAAATTCCTCCTGTCAATACTATATATTTTTAAATGTCTGACCATCAAATTCTGATATTAATATTTCAATATTATCATTTTCAATATTATTTTTAATATGTTGAGCTAAAACAGGCATAGCAATATTTTCTGTAGCATAATGTGTACCATCAATAAGACATAAATCCATGGCAATAGCTTTTTGTGCTTCATGGAATTTAACATCACCTGTAATATATACATCAGCACCTTTAAATTTTGCTATACTAAAGAAATCTGTACCAGCCCCAGTACATAAAGCACATCTTTTTACTAATTTATTTTCATTACCTATTATACGCATGCTATCAAGACCAAGTCTGTTTTTTACAAAAATCGCAAAATCTTTAAAAGTCATTTCTTCTTTTATATTTCCAATTCTTCCTATGCCATATTCTTTACCTTTTATATTTGTTGGTATTATATCTATTGCAGGTTCTTCATAAGGGTGTACATTATGTATTGCATTAATAACTTTTGAAATATTTTTTTCATTAACAATAATTTCAATTTTGACTTCATTAACTTTTTCAATAACACCTTCTGTACCTATATAAGGATTTGAACCTGAAAGAGGTTTAAAATTACCCTCTCCTTCAACTGTAAATGAACAATGTGAATAATTACCTATAATGCCACCAGAAGCATCTCCCATAGCCTTTTTAATTTCTTCACAATTTTCTTTAGGAGCATAAACAGCCACTTTAAATATTTTTTCAGACTGTGTTTTTTCAAGAATTTCTACATCAGAAAGTTCTATAATATTTGATAACACATCATTTGTACCACCAAAAGCCACATCAAGGCTAGTATGTGCACAATATAAACTTATATTATTTTGTATTAATTTATATATTCTTCTACCTATTTCAGTATCAGTTGTAATATTTTTTAAATCTACAAAAAGTAGCATAGGGTGATGAGTAATAATCATATCAACATCTTTTTCTATTGCTTCATTGATAACATCATCAACAGCGTCAAGAGCAAAAAGAATTTTTTTTACTTCTTTATTTCTGTCACCTACATTAAGTCCTGTATTATCCCATTTTTCCTGTAAATTTTCAGGAGCAAAATTTTTTATAATATTTATTATATCATTACATTTTAAAGACATTCCAAAACCTCCCTATAAAGTCTATTTTCTTTTTCAAGCTCTGATTTTTTCAAAATAGCACTTTCACTGTTATTATCAGAAAGATTTTTAATTATATTTTCAGTTTTGTCAGCCATAAACTGAGCATATTTTTTAAGAACTTCAGATTTTTTATTTATAAGACATTTACCAAAAAAATATTCTATTTCATTTTCATATTTTTCATTACCTTTTACAGCATTTATAACAGTATAATATTTTCCTTCATCAATAAGCATTTCTTCATCTTCTATTTTAAAACCTATTGAATGTATATATTTTCTAACTTCACCAATATCAAGCTGTGGCTGTAAAACAAGTTGTTTAAGGCTCTGTACAGTTTCTATTGAGTCTTTAAGTATATCAATAATAAGCATACCACCCATACCAGCTATAATGGCAGTATCAACCTCAAAAGGCTTTATAACAGTAAGCCCACTTCCAAGTCTTGTTTCAATATTTTCATTACAATTATATGAGTTTATATTTATCTGAGCTTTTTCAAGAGGCCCTTTATTTATATCACAGGCAAAAGCTTTTTTGGCAATTTGGTTTTTAACAAGATATATAGGAACATATCCATGGTCAGTACCAATATCAGCAACAGTATTACATTTATTTACCATATGAGCAACAGTACTCATTCTTTTAGATAATTTCAATTTTAATTCTCCTTAAATCTATATTATTTGAATTCAATAAAATCATTTTATCACATAGAGTATAAAATAAAAACTCCCCTCAGAATATAATATTCCGAAAGGAGTTCAATTTATAAAATATTATTCAAGGAAATCTTTAAGTTTTTTACTTCTGCTAGGGTGACGAAGTTTTCTTAAAGCTTTTGCCTCAATCTGACGAATACGTTCTCTTGTTACATTAAATTCCTTACCTACTTCTTCAAGAGTTCTTGCTCTTCCGTCATCAAGACCAAAACGAAGTCTTAAAACTTTTTTCTCTCTTTCTGTAAGAGTATCTAAAACTTCTATAAGTTGTTCTTTAAGAAGTGTAAAGGCAGCAGCCTCTGCTGGTGCAGGAATATCATCATCAGGAATAAAATCGCCAAGATGGCTATCTTCTTCCTCACCGATAGGAGTTTCAAGAGAAACAGGCTCCTGAGCTATTTTCATAATTTCTCTTACTTTTTCAACAGGCATTTGCATTTCAACAGCAAGTTCTTCTGCAACAGGTTCACGACCAAGTTCCTGAAGAAGCTGTCTTGAAATTCTTATAAGTTTGTTTATTGTTTCAACCATATGAACAGGTATACGAATTGTTCTTGCTTGGTCAGCAATAGCTCTTGTTATTGCTTGTCTTATCCACCAAGTTGCATAAGTACTAAACTTATAACCTTTTCTATAATCGAATTTTTCAACAGCTTTTATAAGACCAAGATTACCTTCTTGTATAAGGTCTAAGAAAAGCATTCCTCTACCTACATATCTTTTTGCAATAGAAACAACAAGACGAAGATTTGCTTCTGCAAGTTTCTTTTTAGCATATTCGTCCCCTTCTTCCATTCTTTGTGCAAGTTCAATTTCTTCATCTGCACTTAAAAGAGGAACTTTACCAATTTCTTTAAGGTACATACGAACAGGGTCATCAATATTTATACCTTCTGGAAGAGAAAGGTCTAAATCTTTATCAATTTCTTCCTCTGCGTCCATAACCCCAAGTACGTCAATACCTTGAGCTTCAAAATATTCATATACTTTATCAATCTGTTCGGCTTCAAGCTCTATATCTCCAAGATGGTCCATAATCTCTTTATATTCGAGCACACCTTTTTTCTTTTTACCTATTGCTACAAGTTCTTTTAAACGGGTTATAAATGTATTTTCTTCTACTGGTTTCAAAGCAGACCTTCCTTTCTAATACACTCTATTTTAACCATTTGTAATAGTGATATACAATCTATCAAGATTTCTTTTTTCCTCAACGATATTCATAACATCTTCAATACTTGTGGCATTAGAAGACTTCTCGTCAAGGTACGCTTTTTTAATTATTTTTATATTTTCATTAAGAGCCTTTTCCAGTTCATTTTCTTTACTATAATTAAAATTAACTGCAAAAATCTCTGTAACATATTTCTGTTCTTCAACAGATTGAAAATGGTTTACTATTTCTGCCGGAAAAATCTGTCCACCTTTTTCATTTATATCATATATAATAAGTGCTGTCTTTTTATAAACATCTGTTAAAAAATCAGAAGGATTAATATATTTTTTTACTACATTATAAACATTTATGTTTGAAGCTATAGCAGAAAGAAGCTCTCTTTGTGCTTCCATAACACCTTTTGATTTTATTAATATATTATTATTAGAAACATTATTATTTTGTATTCTTCTTCTTTTTCTTTCTGCTTCTTTTGCAAAATCAGCCTCTGCAATTTGAGTTATTTTATAAATTTCTTTTTTAATTGCTTCTTCAGAAATTCCCGTTTCTTTAGAAACTTCTTTTATATAAACATCTCTTTCTATGTCACTTGGTAGACTTGCAAGTATTTTTGCAGCATCTATTGTAAATTTGACTTTATGCTCTGGATTGTTTAAATTATAATCTTTTCTTTTACAATTAATTTGGAAAGAAATATGACTTACAGCACTAACAAGAAGTTTTGAAAACTCCATTGGACCATTATGCTTTATAAACTCATCAGGGTCTTTACCATCAGGAACTTGTAAAACTTTAACATTAAATCCATTACCAATAAGTATTGGAATAGCTCTAAGAGCTGCATTTGTTCCTGCTGTATCACTATCATAAAGTATTATTACATCATCAGCATACTTTTTAAGAACTCTTGCATGTTCATTATTAAAAGCAGTACCTAAAGATGCACATACATTATGAAATCCAGCCTGATATATGCTTATCATATCCATATATCCTTCAACTAATATAATTTCTCTTCGTCTTGTACTCTTTGCAAAATTAAGACCATAAAGGTTACGGCTTTTATTAAAAATCATAGTTTCCGGCGAATTAAGATATTTAGGTTCACCCTTACCCATAACACGTCCACCGAACCCTATTATTCTTCCCGAAACATCTATAATAGGAAACATAAGCCTATTAAAAAACCTATCATGATAGCCATCAGAATTTTTATTCTCTATTACAAGACCACTTTTAAGCATATCCGAAACTTGGTATCCATTTTCCAAAAGATGCCTATATAGTGAATCACGGCTATCGGGAGCAAAACCTATACCAAATTTTTTTTGTGTATTTGGCAAAACTCCCCTTTCATTAAGATATTTAAGGGTGCTTTCTCCCAAAGTTTCGTGAAGTTTTTCATAATAAAATCTAGCTGCTGTTTTATGCATATTGAAAAGAGTCTGGCGTTGTCTTTCTTCTTCTTTTTCCTGTTCAGACTGTTCCGGCTCAGGAAGTGAAATATGAGCTCTATCTGCAAGTATTTCAACTGCTTCAAGAAAATCACAGTTTTCAGTTTGCATAACAAAGCTATAAACATTTCCTGCTGCACCACAACCAAAACAATAATAAAATTGCTTGTCTGCACTCACAGAAAAAGAAGGTGTATTTTCATTATGAAAAGGGCAAAGTCCAAAATAAGAACCACCCTTTCTCGTAAGGGGCATAAAATCCCCTATAACTTCAACTATGTCATTTTGAGTTCTAATTTCCTCAATCAAATCTTGAGAATATCTCATAACGGCATCACCCTCTTTAATATATATTTCGACATTTAAGGCTTATTTCCTTCTATATATATTAATCTTTGTATACATCAACAAATTTAAAATTATCTATTTATATTCTATGTTAAGATTACACAGAAATATTGTTCAAAAATTATTGAAAAATACATAAAATTGTATTATAATATAAATCTATGCTTAATAAATGTTCCAAGACTTAGGCACAGAAATATCTATAAACTTTTTAATAGCAAATCTATCAGTCATACAAGCTATATAGTCACAAACTACCCTTTCAATATCAACGCCTTTTTCTATAAATCTTTTAAACTCATCACTCATTTTGTATGGTTTTTCGCAATAATATTCATAAAGTCTTTTTATCATATTTTCTGTTTTTTCTTCTTCTTTTTTTGCTTGGTCATTCATATATACATTTTTGAAAAGATATTTTCTAAGGTCATACACAGCCTTTGACATATCTTCACTTTGTTTTATATTATTTATACCAATACTATTTTCAACAGTATTATGTATCATAAAATTAATTCTTTCTTCAAAGCTTTTACCAACAACATCAGTAATATCTTTTGGAATATCACTTTCTTTTAAAATACCACCTCTTATAGCATCATCAATATCATGATTAATATAAGCTATTTTATCTGAAAGTCTTACAACCTTCCCTTCAAGTGTTGATGGATTAAATCTTGTTCTATGATTTAATATTCCATCACGTACTTCAACAGTAAGATTAAGTCCTTTTCCATCATTTTCAAGAACTTCAACAACTCTGACACTTTGAACATTATGTTCAAAACCAAATGGTGACAAATTATTAAGTATTCTTTCGCCAGAGTGCCCAAAAGGTGTATGCCCCAAGTCATGACCTAATGCTATTGCTTCTGTTAAATCTTCATTTAAACGTAATGCTCTTGCTATTGTTCTTGCAATTTGAGAAACTTCAAGAGTATGTGTAAGTCTTGTTCTATAATGGTCACCTTCAGGAGATATAAAAACCTGAGTTTTATGTTTCATTCTTCTAAAAGCCTTACTATGTAATATTCTATCTCTATCTCTTTGAAATTCAGTTCTTATATCACATTTTTCTTCAAAAAAATCCCTACCTTTTGTATTTGCACTTTTCATAGCAAATTCAGAAAGTATATGGTTTTCTATATTTTCATGTTCAATCCTTATATTCATAATAAGCACCACCTTTCTAAAAACACAAGACATTTTTCCTACATAATATAAATACTGCATTTTTTTATAAACTCCTCTTTTTTTTGCAAAAAAATAAGGCATAACTGCCTTATTTTAAATATTTTCTTTAAAAACTCTTAATTGTATAGGAATATTAATATTATCACCTAAAATATAAACACTATAACAATTACCACCTTCAAAATATATTTGAGGTTCTTCCACAACAATTCTCATAGTTCCTGACATAGTTAATTTTATATTATGATACCCTTCTTCTAATATTAAATATCCACTTATATCATTATGATAAAAATTCTTTATTACAACAATATCATCAACATAAATATCTAAATATGTTTTATTTTCAGATACACTTATAAATCGTACTCTAGCTGTATTACTATTTATTTTATTACAACTACTTTCAGTAATAATCATAGAATAATTATTTTTATTTCCCTCAAAAGCACCTGTATATTTTGAAAAACTTTGTATTTTTATAATTTTTTCATATAGTTTATTATTTGTTCCTGCTTTATAAACTCTTAATCTATGATTACCAGTTAAAAATATATAATAATTTGTATATTCACCAAAACTAATATTATTTACAACTTTATCATTATCAATATAAATATCTATATTTTCAGCATATCCATTAATAAATCTCATATACCCATATCTTAATATTGGTATTACAGGAAGTATAGTAACACCTGTTGATACTTCTGGTGTTACACTACCTATAGGTCCAAATCCTGGTGCTGCCGGTTCAAAATCATCTGTCGATACTTCCGGTGTTACACCTCCTATAGGACCAAGTCCTGGTGCTGCCGGTTCAAAATCATCTGTTGATACTTCCGGTGTTACACCTCCTATAGGACCAAGTCCTGGTGCCGCCGGTTCAAAATTATTACTAATTATATTTTTTATATCAGAAAATTCACTTGGCTGAAATCTTGTTTCATTATATGGTCCTGTTCTTCTATTACTAATACTAAAGTTAAAAATATTGTCATTATTCATATACACACCCCCTTCTATATAATATGAAAGAGTATTTAACATATTACAAAAGTAACACTTAAAAATAAATAAACATAATATATTATGAAACTTAAATTGTAGGTGTAAAATATGGATACAATACCTCTTTCAAATATTAAAGAAGGTTCAACAGCATATGTTGTAAAAATACACTCTAAAGGCACTATAAGAAGACGACTACAAGATATAGGAATAATAAACGGAACTAAAATAAAATGTATACGAAAAAGCCCTTTAGGTGACCCTTGTGCATATCTTATATATGGAACACTTATTGCAATAAGAAATAGTGATGCAAAAAATATAATGGTATCTGTAAAGGGGTGATTTTATGACTAATCCTTTTAAAAAAATCAATACTTCATATGATGTTCTTATAGCACTTGCAGGAAATCCAAATGTAGGAAAAAGTACAGTATTTAATAAGCTTACAGGACTAAATCAGCATACAGGAAACTGGTCAGGTAAAACTGTATCAAATGTTATAGGATATTGTAATTATAAAGATTTAAGGTTTGCTTTTGCAGATATTCCGGGGACATATTCATTGTTATCTCATTCAAAAGAGGAAGAAGAAGCAAGAAATTTTATATATTTTAAAAAACCTAATATAACAGTAATAGTATGTGATGCTTCTTGTATACTCAGAAATCTTAATCTTGTTCTCCAAATACTTGAAATAACAGATAATGCTATACTTTGTCTTAATCTTATGGACGAAGCAACAAAAAAAGGTATAAAAATAAATATATCTCTTTTGGAGGAAAGGATTAAAATTCCTGTTATACCAATGACAGCATCAAAAAATAAAGGATTTGAAGCCCTTCTTGAAAAAATATATACAGTATATAAAAA
The DNA here is from genome assembly GCA_019415525.1 of Tyzzerella sp. Lineage (GTDB taxonomy): Bacteria > Bacillota > Clostridia > Lachnospirales > Anaerotignaceae > Fimicola. The sequence goes on from DXZA01000027.1 coordinate 22,914, forward strand.
TAATAAACAAAATAAAAAAATAAAAATAGATTATGATAATATTACAGAAAGTGCTATTGATATTATATTAAATGAAATTAAAAATGAAAATTTTTCAAATATAAATAAACGTTGGCTAGCTTTAAGACTATTAGAAGAAAAATATGATTTTATTGATACTTTAGAAAATAATATAAATATTTTTGAAAATGAAAAATATTTATTAATATCAGCATTAGAAAAATCAGAAAAATTTATTAAACAAAATGCACCTAAAGATTTTTTTATAGAAGATAAAATAGCAGAAGGCTTAATAAATACAGCTAATAAAATATGTAATGGTGTAGTAAGTGAAAACACATCTTCTTACAGTATAAAAGATAACAAAATAGATAATATACTTACAGGCAAATATACAGCTTTTCCAATTATGTTTTTACTTCTTATATTTATATTATGGATTACAATAAAGGGTGCAAATTATCCTTCTGCAATATTATACGATTTTCTATTTTCATTTGAAAATAGGCTATATTTAGGACTTTTAAATATAAATATTCCTGAAACTATATGTAATATGCTTATATTTGGAGTATATAGAGTACTTGCTTGGGTAGTATCAGTAATGCTTCCTCCTATGGCAATATTTTTTCCGTTATTTACAATACTTGAAGATTTAGGATATTTGCCAAGAATGGCTTTTAATCTTGATTGTTGTTTTAAAAAATGTAATGCTTGTGGAAAACAAGCGTTATGTATGGCAATGGGATTTGGTTGTAATGCTGTTGGAGTAACAGGTTGTCGAATTATAGACTCTCCAAGAGAAAGACTTATCGCTATAATAACAAATAGCTTTGTACCTTGTAACGGACGATTTCCAACACTTATAACGATAATAACAATATTTTTTGTAGGTAGTGGAAAATATTCAAATATTGCTTCTTCTGCAATACTTGCCTGTATAATACTTTTCGGTGTAGTAATGACATTAATAGTATCTGGTATATTAGGACATATATTTTTAAAAGGCTTACCTGCTTCATTTACACTTGAATTACCACCTTATAGAAAACCTCAAATAACAAAAGTATTAATACATTCAATATTTGATAGAACTATATTCATATTAGGAAAAGCAATTTCTGTTGCAGCACCAGCCGGACTTATAATATGGATATTATCAAATATAACATTTGAAGGAAAAGGACTAATTTATATTATGAGTGATTTTTTAGACCCATTTGCATCTCTTTTTGGTCTTGATGGCATAATATTAACAGCATTTATACTCGGTTTTCCTGCAAATGAGATAGTAATACCTATTATGGTAATGGCATATATGGGAAATACAACACTTGCAGAAATGGATAATATACTTTGCCTTAAAAATATATTAATAGAAAATGGCTGGACAATTCAAACTGCATTATCTGTAATGATATTCTCAATAATGCATTGGCCTTGTTCAACAACTTGTTTAACAATAAAAAAAGAAACAGGAAGTATTAAATGGGTTGTTATTTCTATAATTGTACCTGTAATATGTGGTCTTACAATATGTGGATTATTAAATTTATTTTTTAATATGATATAAAAAAGGAAAGCCTTTGGCTTTCCTTTTTTTAAATTAAAATACCTGTACATTATGTTTTGCTTTAAGTTCGTCCATAACTTCTTTGTATTTTGCTTCATATTTAGCTGTTTTAACATTTTTAATAACTTCATCTTTTACTTCTTCAAAAGCTTTTGTTTTAGCTTCTGTTCTATCATATACTTTTATAAGATGATATCCAAACTGTGTTTTTACAGCATCACTTACTTCATTTAATGGAAGTTCAAAAGCAGCATCTTCAAATTCTTTAACCATCATACCTCTTCCGAATTTTCCTAAATCTCCACCTGCTGTATTTGAAGGACAACTTGAGTATTGTTTTGCAGCATCTTCAAAAGAAAGTCCGTTTTCAGCTATTTCACTTTTAATTTTATTAGCTTCTTCTTCTGTGTTTACGAGTATATGTTTTGCAGAAACGCTTGCTTTATCAGCAAATCCTTCTTTATGAGCATTATAAAATTCCATAGCCTCTTCATCAGAAACTTCTATTCCTGCAAAAATATCGTCCATAACAAATTTTGTCATAAGCTGTTCAACAATAAGGTCCATTTGAGCAATATATTCTTCTCTTTTATCAATACCCATTTCAAAACCTTTATCTTTAAGAAGCATAAAAGCTATTTTCTGTTCAAGAAGCTGTTTCATACCTTCTTCTGTTTCAAAATACATTTTCTGGTTTGGAGGATATTTTTCAATAATAGCACTAAGGCTTTCTTTTGTAATCTCTTTACCATCAACAGTTGCAAGTACTTTTTTTGTGTTTTCCATAGTTTTCATTTTCCTTTGCTAAGTATTTTTTTGATATATTATAACATAACTTATGTTTATTGGCAGTAGTTTCTTTTTAAAACCTCAAAAACCTCCATTATACGGTTATCACTTATAAAATAATAAATATTTTGACCTTTTTTTTCATAATCAATTATACCTGCCAAAGAAAGTACGGAAAGATGCTGTGATACAGCAGACTGTGTTATATTAAGTTCTTTAGTAAGATTATTTACAGTCATAGGCCCATCAATAAGCATACACAATATAAGAAGTCTGTTTTCATTTGATAAAGTTTTCAAAATTTTTGAAACTTCCTTTGCTCTTTCCTTAATATCCATTAAATTTCATCTCCTCTGTGTTTTATACGACATATGCCTTGAGTCATAGTCCCCATAGGACAGTATACACACCATGAACGTGGTTTGAAAAGTATCATTGTTATAATTCCCAAAACTGTTGATGTAAGCATAATACTATAAAAACCAAAAGCAAACTGGTATATCCAATGTGAAAACATATCTGTTGAAACCCAATTCCAAGGTAATTTAAAAGTCCAAAGAAGTGTAACAACCTCTTTCATATCTTTTACATTTGAAAAAACAAGATATGTGTTAAAAAGCATATTTATAAACATAATCATAAAAAATGCAAGGAAACCATATCTAAACCACTTTGAACGTAAAAATTTAGGTATATCTTTATTTCTTGAAAGCTTAAATTTTGTACCTAAAAGCTGAAAAAGCTGACCTCTACCACAATATTTATTACAATATGCCTTATTACCTTTTACAATAGAAATTATAAGAGGTATTGAAAAACATAACAGTCCAAGCCAAGCAAACATAATATTAAAAAATCCAAGTATTAAATATAAAGCTGATACTATATAAAGATAATCATTCCATTGTTTTTTCATATTCTCTCTCCTATTCTCATAACACTAGCTGGACAAACTTTTACACATTTCCCACAGCCTACACATTTATCAGGGTCTACTTTAGCCTTTATACCATTATTTATTGATATTGCACTTTTAGGACAAACTTTCATACAAGTTCCACAAGCAACACACTCATTTGAAACATAACATAGCTTAAATTTTCTTTCCATAATATTTTCCCCTTTATATTAGTTTATTCTAATATACTAATATAATATATATTTGTCAATAGATAAATTTCATATTGACATTTTTCGATATGAGTAATAAAATATCAAATAGATAAATATAAATATATCGATATGAATTTATAAAAATATTATTAAAAAGGAGATTAATACAAATGTCAGCAGTTATAGATTTTATACAGTATCAAATACTTGCTATGAAATGGCTTAATGAATTGATAGGAAACATTTTAACATCTTTAGGACTTGATATAAGTTCACGTATAGGAGGAAGTATACAATTTTGGATATACGATGTTTTAAAAATATTTATACTTCTTTCATGTCTTATATTTTTTATATCAATAATAGAATCATATTTTCCACCAGAAAAATGTAAAAGAATACTTGGAAAATATAAAGGAATATTTGCAAATACAGTTGCTGCATTACTTGGAACAGTAACACCATTTTGTAGTTGTTCTTCAATACCAATTTTTATAGGCTTCACAAACGCAGGACTTTCAACAGGAATAACTTTTTCATTTCTTATATCATCACCTCTTGTTGACTTAGGTTCTCTTGTACTTCTTTCAAGTATATTTGGATTTAAAATAGCATTTTTATATGTTGTATTAGGTGTTATTCTTGCAGTTATAGGAGGAACACTTATAGATAAACTTTCTCTTTCAAAATATATTGAAGAAGATGCGAAAGATGAACAGGCGGAAGAACGTGCTCAGTCTTGGAAATGGATACAAGAAAATAGAATACCTTATGCTTTTAATGTAGTAAAAGGTACACTAAAGAAAGTTTATTTATACGTTCTTGTTGGTGTTGGTATCGGTGCTATAATTCATAACTGGATACCACAAGAAATAATAATGAACCTTCTTGGAACAGGAAATCCTTTTTCAGTTATAATTGCAACAGTTATAGGTGTTCCTATGTATGCTGATATTTTCGGCACAATACCTATTGCAGAAGCACTTTTCCAAAAAGGAGCAGGTCTTGGAGTAATATTAAGCTTTATGATGGGTGTTACTGCTTTATCACTTCCATCAATGATTATGCTTAGAAAAGTTGTAAAACCAAAACTTCTTGGAATTTTTGTTGCAATAGTTACTATTGGAATAATAATAACAGGATATATATTTAACATAATACAATATTTTTTAGTTTAATATTTATGGAGGTATCAAAATCATTGATATCTCCCTTTTTTATGCAAAAAATTCTTCTTTAAACACATAATATATGATATAATTCAATATTGGTTATAAATTAAAAGTTTTCGTTAGAAAGGATAGTAGTAATGGCAGAGTTAAACTCAGTTGAAGCAATACAGAAAAGACGTATTTTCGGTATAATATCACATCCCGACGCCGGTAAAACAACACTTACAGAAAAACTCCTTCTTCATGGTGGTGCTATAAGAAATGCAGGTACAGTAAAAGCAAGGGGTTCATCAAATTATGCTAAATCAGACTGGATGGAAATAGAGAAAAAACGTGGTATTTCTGTTACATCATCAGTAATGCAATTTGAATACAAAGACAAAATAGTTTCAATTATGGATACACCGGGACATAATGACTTTGGTGAAGACACATATAGAATTCTTACATCAGTTGACAGTGCAGTAATGGTTATTGACGCTGCAAAAGGTGTTGAAGCACAAACAAAGAAACTTTTTAAAGTTTGTAGTATGCGTGGTATTCCTATTTTTACATTTATAAACAAACTTGACCGACAGTCAAAAGACCCATTAGAGCTTATGGAAGACCTTGAAGAAGCATTAGGACTTCCTTCAGTTGCAGTAACTTGGCCTATTGGTAACGGTCTTACATTTGAAGGAATATATGACAGACTTAGAAATACAGTATCTCTTTACAGAAAAGATACTGAAATTGAACTTGGTGCAAATGGTGTATTTGGTGACAAACTTGATGGAATAATAAGTCAGGCAAACCTTGATACATTAAGAGAAGAAGTTGAACTTCTTGATGGTGCAGGAAATGAATTTGATATGGAACTTATATCAAAAGGTAAACTTTCACCTGTATTCTTTGGTACAGCTCTTGTAGACTTTGGTGTAACAGAATTTTTAAATCATTTCCTTGATATGTCACCTTGTCCAGGTCCAAGAAAAACAACAACAGGAGAAGTTCTTCCAACAGATGACTTCTTTAGTGGATTTATATTCAAAATTCAGGCAAATATGAACCCTGCTCATCGTGACAGACTTGCCTTCCTTCGTATATGTTCTGGAACATTTGAAAGAGGTATGAACGTTACACTTTCAAGAACAGGAAAGCCATTAAAACTTTCACAGTCAACACACCTTATGGCAAATGATAGAGAAACAGTTGATTTTGCATCAGCAGGTGATGTTATAGGTATATATGATACAGGAAACTATCAGATAGGAGATACTCTTACAACAAGTAAAGAAAAGCTTTTCTTTGAGCCTCTCCCAACATTCCCACCAGAACTTTTTATGCGTGTTCGTCCTGTAAATACAATGAAAGCTAAGCATTTCCAAAAAGGTGTAACTCAGCTTGCACAGGAAGGTGCTATACAGGTATATAAAAATGATTTTAATGATGTAATACTTGGTGCAGTAGGACAGCTTCAGTTTGAAGTTTTTGAATATAGACTTACAAACGAATACAATTCAGAAGTTCGTATGGAACCACTTAATTATAGTGTAGCAAGATGGGTTGATACTGAAAATGCTGAAGAACTTAAAAAATACGAAAGTGCAAGATGCTCTCTTGTATATGATGCATATGATAGACCTGTTTTACTCTTTGCAAATCAGTATACACTTGATACATTTATGGAAAAAAATCCAGAAGTTAAACTTATTGATGCACTTGATGTTAAAGCAGTTTATGAAGCATAATAAAAAAGACACTCTTTTGAGTGTCTTTTATTTTTTATATACTTTAAGTATTTTTTCATAATTTTCCCAAGTTTCCTCATGATTTGCAGAAGCATATAAAGATACATATTCTGAATTTTTAGCATCAACAAATGTTATTTCATTAAAAATCTTTCTATCCCAAACAAGAAAACCTCTTTTATTATCAAAAATAATCTCGTCCCATTCTAAAATCTCGCCATATTTCTTTTCTTTCACAGCTTCAAGAACATCAAAAAGCTCATCACAAAAAAAATCTTCTTCCATAATATTATCACCTCTATTTAAGTATTGCATATAACAAAAATTTTTTCAATGCAAAGAATTGCGGATTTTGGTTATAAATTTAAAGTATATTTTTGACTCTTTAGGAAAAAATCTTTTTATAGGTGTACAGCCTTATAAAAATTCCGAAGGGACGATTGACATGATTAACAAAGTAGAAATTTGCGGTGTTAATACTTCAAAACTTCCCGTATTAAACAACGAGAAGAAAAAAGAACTTTTTGAAAAAATACTTGAAGGAGACGAAAAAGCCCGTGAGGAATATATATACGGCAATCTCAGGCTTGTTTTAAGCGTTATACAGAAGTTTTCAAACAGAGGAGAATATATGGACGACCTTTTTCAAGTTGGCTGTATAGGTCTTATAAAAGCTATTGATAACTTTGATGTAACACAAGGTGTTAAATTCTCCACATATGCTGTACCTATGATAATAGGCGAAGTAAGAAGATACCTTCGTGATAATAATGCTATACGTGTAAGTCGTTCAATGCGTGACACAGCATATAAAGCCCTTCAGGTAAAAGAAATGATTACAAAAGAAAAATCAAGAGAAGCAACAATCGATGAAATTGCAAAAGCAATGGAACTTCCAAAAGAGCAAATAGTTATTGCTCTAGATTCAATACAAGACCCTGTATCACTTTATGAACCTGTTTTTCATGATGCAGGAGGCGATGCACTTTATGTAATGGACCAAGTAAGCGATGAAAAAAATCGTGATAGTAAATGGATAGAAAATATATCAATAAATGAAGCTATGAAAAAATTAAGTGATAGAGAAAAAAAAATATTAAGTCTTAGATTTTTTGAAGGAAAAACCCAAACAGAAGTTTCCGAAGAAATAGGAATATCACAAGCACAAGTTTCTAGGCTTGAAAAAAGTGCATTAAAAAGTATGAAAAAATGGGTTTAAAAAATTATAATAACACTAAAATATATACATTTTTTATTTTTCCATTAATACTAATTTTTTTGTATATAAGACATATAATTAAAAAAGTCTTCTATGATTTTAAACATTATCATAGAAGACTTTTTTATATTATATAATTTTATTCAATTATAAGAGCTCCATCTTCTTCAAGTCGTCTTATAACATCTTTTGGTATCATAAGCATTTCTTTACGCTGTTCAACTGAAATATTTTTTTTAGAAAGGACAACTTTAAAACTTGCCGGTCTAAGAGTACTTTCTTGTAAACCTATCATCATTCCTGTTATAGATGATACATTACTTGCTGGTATAAAAAAATTTAAAAGTACTTCTTCCGATTGGCTATAATAATTTTGAAGTACAAAATTTATAATATGGTCATAGCTTCTCATATATCCATGATATATACAACTACATTTACTGGTATTTTCTATATCAGAAACTTTGTAATATAAAGTTGTATATATCTTACCTGTTGTTTCCTCTTTTCTTAAGTGCATTACTGAACAAAAATAATTTTTTTCAAAATTATGATAAAGATATAGTTTTTCACATTCTTCAAAGCTATTAGCAGGTGTTGTATTATACTTTTTTGGGGGTCTTGTATAGTCTATTAAATTTATTATATCCACACTTAATGCCTCTGCTATTTTGTATAAAGTAGATATATCTATTGATACAGTACCATTTTCATACTTAGAAACAGTACCTTTACTTTTATTAATTTTTCCTGCAAGCTCATCAAGGCTCATTTTATTAGACTTCCTATAAAGTCGAATTTGATTTCCTATGCAAGAGGCTACGTTATCTGACATTAAATATACCTCCATATTTTATATAAACATATTTTATTGTGAATTTAGCATAATTGATTATAAAGCTCATAATATCTTTTGTCAAGAATACACATTATAACTTTTATAAATTATAAATAAAATAGGATTTTTACAATAAAACGTTATACTTTTATTGTATGTATTTTATATATATAACGTTTTAGTAAAATGTTACAATTATATAATTTAAGAAAGTTTTTATTTTATTATATACCTTCTTTATGATATAATTGCAAATTGTATACAAAAAATAATTTTAAAAGAAAGGAATTTTTTATGAGAAAAGAAATTAAAGACATCTTAATTATAGGATTTGCTTTATTCTCAATGTATTTTGGTGCAGGAAATGTCATATTTCCACCATTTCTTGGACTTCAAGCCGGTGGAGAATGGATAAGTGCATTTATAAGCTATTATATTGCAGATATAGGTCTTGCACTTCTTGCAATATTTGCAATGCTTAAATGCAAAAGCGATATTGAAGGAGTTACAGGAAGAATAGGAAAGTATCCATCAATTATACTTTCTTCTTCTATAGTTTTATGTATAGGTCCTCTTCTTGCTATACCAAGAACTGCAGCAACAGTACATGAAATGACTATTATGCCTATTTTCGGTAATGTAAATGTTGTTTTGACATCAGTGGTTTTCTTTGTTCTCATACTTGTTTTATGTATAAACGAATCTTCTGTTGTTGATATTGTAGGTAAATTTCTTACACCAGCACTTATTATTGGACTTATAATACTTATTGTAAAAGGTATTATTGACCCTATTGGAAATATTAATCCTGAACCACAAATAACATATATTATTTCTGAAGGTATATCATCAGGATATCAAACAATGGACGTTTTAGCATCTCTCATATTCGGTGTAATGATACTTAAAAATGTAAAAGAAAGAGGATATAAAGAAGAAAAGAAGCAAATGTTTGTAACAGGTGCAAGTAGTGTTGTTGCAGGTATAGGACTTTTTATAATATATGGTGGTCTTACTTATCTTGGAGCTACATCATCAGAAATGTTTACAGGAAGAATACAGCGTTCTGAACTTGTAATAAATATTGTAAAACTTCTTCTTGGTAACATAGGAACTATTATATTTGCAATAGTAGTTGCTCTTGCATGTATTACAACAGCAGCAGCCCTTGTAAGTTCAACTGGTGCATATTTTAATGATATTACAAAAGGCAAGCTTTCTTATAAAGCCATAGTAGTATTTGTATGTGTATTTAGTGCATTAGCCGCAAATATGGGACTTGATTATATTATAGCAGTTGCATCTCCAATATTAAGTATAGTATATCCAGCAGCAATAACACTTATTGTTCTTACTATATTTGGTAATAAAATAAAAAATGATAATGTATTTAAATTTGCAACAATAGGTGCTCTTATTTCAAGTATTATGGAAATACTTATGATAAATAATATAGCATGTCATTTTATGATGAAAATGCCTTTTGCAAGTATAGGATTTAGTTGGGTTCTACCTACTGTTATTTTCGGAATAATAGGACATTTTATAAAATTCAATAGTAATAAAAATTAAAATATTTTTGATAAAATAAAAAAACTGCGAAAAATTCGCAGTTTTTTATTTTATTTAAAGCTTACTATATTATAAATACCTTCTTTATCCGTTAAAGTATATTCAATTTCAACTGTATCTCCAATATTCTTAGTCAATACATCAATATTATCTTTTACATAAACGCTATACATATTAGTATTATCTTTAAGTTTTATAAAATAGCATGTATTACCATCTATTACAACATCTTTTATAAATTCTATTGTACCAGTAATAGTTTCTCCTGTTTTAACTTCTTCTGAAACTATTCCATTACTCTTCATATAAGCTTTATAAGTCTTTTCACAACTTTCTACAGTTTCACCTATTGCAACAGTCTGATATTTTTCAATATTAACCATTGCATACATTTTTACAAGTCCCGCACCATCTTTAAGAGCAAGGAAATAAGTAGGTTCTCCAGCAACATTAAGAAGAAGCGGGAATGTAGCCTTATATCCTAAATGCTGAACTTGACCTTCTGCCGATGACATTGCAGAAAACTCCTCTGCACCAGAAATTTGATAATATTTTGTTTCTTTTGTTCTTTGGTTCATAAGAACAAAACCTACATTTGAAAGGTCACCACTTACAGATGTAACACCTGTATAGACCCAAACATCATCATCAAGTGCCATATAATTATATCCTTCTGTTGTTCTAAGACAATCTCTTTGACCAAATACACTATTTATAAAACCATTTTTTAATTTACCATAATAGTCATATTGTTCTATAAGAAGCTCTGCATCATAAACTTTATCAACCCATTGTGGAACATCTTTTATATCATAGTAAGTATGCTCCCCATTTATACCATTTACAAGCACAGCACCTTTAACATCTGTACCACCAAAAAGACCTATTGTATGGTCAATTACAGGACAAATCCAATATGGTGTACCATTATCATCAATTTCAAAATTCATTCCACTAAACATTGCCATTGGATATCTAAAACGTATATAACGCATAAGGTCACGACTAAAATGTTCTGAAGGTGAATATTTTATACCTTCATTAAGTTTTACAAGCTCCACATCTTGAGTTGTCATATCTATTTTTATATAAGCAGGAATACCTGTTTTTCTATTTGTAAGCCATTTTATTTCATCAGCATACTCAAGAGGTGTAACTCTAACAGGCTTTTGATTATAGTTTATTTGTGAATAATAATCACTTACCTCATACTGTGAAACCATATCAACCATACTACCCATTTTTCTTTCTGCTAAAATAGCCGCAGAATCTTTATCCAATATAGGAATTTGTGAATAATTTATTTCGTCAATATCTTCATTAAAGTTTCCACTTTGAACATTTAAAAGCTGACTATATGAAGATGCACGTATAACAGGTGATGAAAGTATTGTTCCACCAATATAAAATATAACAATAGCACCTATAAGCCATAAAACATACTTAAATTTATTCGTCTTTTTGTTTTCTTCATCATAAAACTCTTCATTTTTTCTTTTATTAACAGCACTCTTAATAATATTCCACATATTAAGAACAACTGCAACAATTATACATACTACTGCAAAACTCCAAAATTCATTTGATTTTATATTTAATGGTGGTAAATAAATATAAAACATAACAAACCATATTATGAGAGTAAGTATAACTGGTAAAAATTTTTTATTCTTCATAATATCCTCCTTATTTTACATATCATAAAGCATATACTTAATTAAATATATTATACGATATAAAAAACATTTTGACTGATTTATACGTAAATAAATATATAACCTAATATGCCCTTTACATATAATGATTATTTCATTATACTATAATATAATGTAAATATGGTCTATTATTCTTGATTTAAAATAATATAAAAACAAAGGAAGTGATACTATGAAAATTGAAAAAATCAGTGAAAACCAAATAAAATTTACTCTTACTAAATCAGACCTTACAGAAAGAGATATTAAAATAGAAGACCTTACAAAAACAAATGAAAAAACAACAGCACTTTTCAAAGAAATAATGGAACAGGCTATGGAACAATGTGGTTTCCGTTCAGATAATACACCACTTATGGTTGAAGCTGTACCAGCCGCAATGGATGGCATAATGATTATAGTTACAAAACTTCAGGACAGCAAGGATAATAAAGGCGAAAATAAATTCAATATTATGAAACAAACAAAAGAACTTAATCGTTTTAAAAGAAAATCTATAACAACTTTTGATAAAGAAATTAAAACAGATGACAACAGTATAATTATATATTCATTTAAAAATATTGATGATGTTACAAACGCCTGTGAAAGAATAAATTCTGCATTTAATGGTATAAGTTCTTTATATAAATATGATGATAAATATTTCATTATATTACAGAATGATTTATCAAATTCAAATTTAGATTTAGGAAATATTGAAACTATTATAAGTGAATATGGTGAAAAACATATTTCAACAGCTGTTTCAAAATATTTTCTTATTGAGCATGGTGAAAAACTTATTGAAAATAAAGCCGTACAATTATTATCAACTGTATTCTAATTTTTACATAAAAAAAGCGTCTTATAAAGACGCTTTTTTTAATTATTCTTTTATTATTGAAACAGAATATCCATTACCTTCTATTTTTACATTATAACCAACCATATTACTTAAAGCTTCTGCTGGAATCCACATTTTACCCTCATTATCAATATAAGGAGATACTCCAAGTTTTAAAGGTGATGTCATACCAATAATGCCTTCTTTAGATGCAGATGATACATATAAATCTTCACCTTCAATAAAATTCATATTTCTTGTACCATCATCAATATTTGCAGTACTTTGTTTGCTATCCCAAGTTATATTCATATTTAATGCTTCTGCTGTTGCTCTTAAAGGTACAAAAGCCATACCATCTTTTATTATTCCTTTTTGTTCTAATGTATTACCGTTTGCATATATGTTTATTTCCCCGTCAACATATGGTGCAATAATAATTTTATTTAAAACTCCCTCATTTTCAACAGGTTCACCATTCATATCAGTACCTTCTTGATACCAAGTAAAAAAACGTGTACCTAATTTTAAATCTTCAATAGTAGCTTTTTCATTAGTTCCAAAAAATGTTATTTCAACATCTTCTTTACATTTTAAAGTTAAATCACTTTCATCTGTTGTTATTGATATTTCTCTATTATTTTCTGTAATTGTATCAATAACATGATATTTTATACAACCTGCATCCATAGGTGTATTTACAGCAACTGCATATACATATGTTTGTCCAGGATAGCTCATTGCCATTATTGGGCTATTATAAAAATATAATTTATCCTCTTCTTTTATTGTACTAAAATCAACTTTTGTACCATTACCACTATCAATAAAAATTGTTTTTTCATCTAAATTATAAATTGTTTCTATATCATTTACATCTTTAGCAAGTATAGAATTTTCATTAACACTTATAACAGTTCCATAAGTAAGAATTGGGTCTTTTATCTCTGTTGTAGCTTCAGATGAAGTTGCATTTTCTGTTGCATTTTCCGCAAATACTGAAACTCCACTAAAAGACATTGTTAAAGACATCATAATAGCAAATAATACTTTAAATTTCATATAAATTAACCCCCTTAAATATAACTTTTATTCAATCTATATTTAAGACGTATATTATTTACAAAATGTTCCTATTATATTTTAATTTCAAAAAACTTATTCGAAATATCAAATACATTTTCAACACCCATAATACCAGAAGAAACAGAAACTCCTGCTATACCTGTATTTTTTAATTCAATTACATTTTCAATATTTATTCCACCTATTGCACATACAGGTATATTAACACTTTTAGTTATATTCTTAAGCATGTTTTTTGTCATAGGTTTTGCATCGCCTTTTGTAGGTGTAGCAAACATCGCTCCTGAGCCTATATAATCTGCTCCTTGTCTTTCTGCTTCTTTAGCCAATTCAACAGTATTTGCAGTTGCTCCAACAATAAGTTTTCCACCGGAAATTCTTTTTACTTCACTTACAGGAATATCTTTCTGTCCAACATGCACACCATCAGCATTTACTGCCATAGCAATATCAACTCTATCATTTATTATAAGAGGTACATTATACTTTTTTGTAAGTTCACGAAGTCTTAAAGCTTTTTCATAAAATTCTCTTGATGTAATATTCTTTTCTCTTAATTGTATAAGTGTAACTCCACCTTTTAAAGATTCTTCTACAACATCAAAAAAATCTCTTCCTTTAAGCTGTCCATTATCTGTAACTAAATATACTTTAAGCATCTTACTGTCAAAAACCAAATTCTACGCCCTCCTTAAAATCATATTTATACATGTTATATATAGCGTCAAAAAGTCTTACTTTAAACATTCCTGCTCCTTCATTTTCAAGAAGTCTTTTTTCAGCAATTTCTCCTGCCAAGTCCATTGTAAGTATTCCAAAAACACAAGCAATAAACATATCTTCTTCAACAGCAGCAAAACTTCCTGTTAAAGTCGAGGTCATACACCCTGAACCACTTATAGTTTTTAAAAATTTACTTCCTCGTGATATAGTTATTTCTCTTTCACCATCTGTAATATAATCTTCTATTCCTGTTACTGCAATAACAGCACCTGTATTTTTTGCAAGTATTTTTGCTATATCTTTATCATTTCTATCAAAATTTTCAACAGAATCAACACCTTTATTCATTTTAGGCATATACCCTGAAAGCATTTTTATTTCTGCTGAATTTCCTTTTATAATTGATGGTTTAATATTTTCAATAATAGTTTTTATACTTTCACGTCTAAATTGTGATGCACCTGCACCAACAGGGTCAAGTATGATAGGAATACCTTTTTTATTTGCCTCTTTTCCTGCAACTATAATAGACTCTATTCTTTCTAAATCTGGTGTTCCTGTATTTAAAACCAAACTATCAGAAACAGAAGAAATTTCAGAAACTTCACCACTATAAAAAGCCATAACTGGTGATGCACCAAATGCAACACATATATTGGCACAATCTTGCATTGTAACAAAATTTGTTATGTGATGAACCATAGGATTTTTTTGTTTTATAAGCAATAAATCTTCTTTAAATATGTTATACATAATATTATTCATATTTAAGACCTGCTTTTTCAAAAAGTGCGTAAAAATGATTTGTAGGCCCTACACCTTTTCCAATATCAAGAGAATGTTCTATTGCAGTAGTTATATATTTTTTAGCATTCATTACAGCTTCTTCGACAGTCATACCATTAGCAAGATTTGCAGCTATTGCAGATGATATTGTACAACCTGTTCCGTGAGTATTTTTTGTATGTATTCTTTCTGATTTAAACATAGTTATTTTTTCACCATCAAAAAGTATATCTGTTGCATCATTTTCAAGATGTCCACCTTTTACAAAAACGTTTTTTGCTCCCATTTCGTGTATCTTTCTTGCAGCCTTTTCCATAGCTTCAATGTTATCAATTTTCATTCCTGTAATTACTTCTGCCTCTGGAAGATTTGGTGTTAAAACATATGCAAGAGGTATAAGTCTTTTTATAAGAGCATCTTTTGCTTCTGGCTGTAAAAGGTCAAAGCCATGTTTAGAAACCATTACAGGGTCAATTACAACCTTTTCTGGTGCATATTTTTCAAGTCTATCTGCTATTGTATTAATAGTATCAATTTGTGAAACCATTCCTATTTTAACAGCAGCAACTTCAATATCATCAAATATTGCATCTATCTGAGCACCTATTATTTCCGGTGTTATATCCTGACAGCCAAAAACACCTTGTGTATTTTGAACTGTAACTGCAGTAATAACACTCATACCATATGTTCCATGAGCTGAAAATGTTTTTAAATCTGCTTGTATACCTGCACCGCCACAAGTATCACTTCCGGCAATAGTAAGTACATGTTTCATAAGTTTTTACCTCCAAAATATTAATTTTCTATTTTTTTACCAAGTTTAAGTATTTCTTTTGATTTTACAACTATATATCCTATAATACTTCCACCTATTGAGCTTATTGCAAAAGGAACTACATATGTAATTGCTCCAGCTTCACTACCCATTACAAGAACAGCAATAGGTGCTGATATAAGACCACCTATAATACTTGTACCAATAACTTCTCCTAAAGCTGTTGCAAAATTATTTTTTGTATATTTATACACAAGACCTGCAAGCAATGCTCCTATCATACTTCCTGGAAAAGCTAAAATAGAACCTGTTCCCATAAAATTTCTTAAAAGTGAAATACAAAAAGCATTTACAACACCATAAAAAGGTCCTAAAATTACAGCAGAAATTACATTAAGTGCATGTTGAATAGGAAAACATTTTGAAGCACCTATTGGTATATAAATAATCTGACCTGCAAGGACACCTATTGCTATAAACATAGCTGAAATTGTAAGTTTTTTTGTTTTCATAATACCTCTTCCTTTCCATTAATTAAAATAT
Source organism: Tyzzerella sp. (assembly GCA_019415525.1). Classification (GTDB taxonomy): domain Bacteria; phylum Bacillota; class Clostridia; order Lachnospirales; family Anaerotignaceae; genus Fimicola. Next base: position 39,377 of record DXZA01000027.1, read on the forward strand.
AAATAAAAAAGTCAAAATAAAATTATACAAAAGTATACTTTTATTTTGACCTTTTTCGTAAAATTATTGCTTCCCTACGTCGGCATAATCCGAATCAGGTTCAGGAGTAAAATTTTTAAGGAAATTTTTCTCAGCCGTCCATATACGGCACCCCCAGCATAATATTAATTTGTATTTTTAGAATAACACTTATTTAATATATTGTAAAGATTTGTATTTAAAAAAGCACGGCGAAGCCGTGCTTAAAAATTTTATTCTTCTTCCTCTTCTTCATCATATAAAGCATAGAAAGCTTCTGAAACTTTTTCAAATTCTTCATCACTTTCAATAAGACCAAGTTCGATTTCTTCGCCTTCTTCTTTATATTCATAAATAAGAACTGTTTCATCTGTTATTGGTAAAAGAGCAATATACTCTTTTCCTTCAACTTCAAATACACCAAGAATTCCACACTCTACTTCTGTATCATCTTCAAGTGTTAAGAACATTGTTTCCATTTCTTCTTCATGGTCATGGTCACAACCACAGCCGCATCCACATTCTAAATCTTTTTCGCTCATGTTAACCTCTCTCCTTTTATTAGATTTTGACGCATAAGCACTAATATGCAATTTAATTCTATAACATAATAGGACTTATAACAATTATTTTTTTAAATTTTTTTGTTTTTTTAAGGCTTTTTCTGCTTTCATTTGAAAAAATCCTTTTTTATCATCTTTATTTTCATTTTTATTATTTACTTTAAGTGTTTTTTTACTATCGAAAAATTTATTTCCTTTATTGGATTTTTTAATCTCTTTTGCATCTACAAGTTTTCCATATGACATTTCTTTATGGCTAAACTTTATACCAAGAGTTCTTTCATACTTTCTTATCCACTTTTTCTCAAACTCAGTAACTATTGAAATACATTTTCCTTTTTCACCGGCACGACCTGTTCTTCCTGCTCTATGGAGATAATAAACAGGTTCTTCTGGAATATCAATATTTATTACATGAGTAACACCGGCTATATCAAGACCTCTTGCACTTAAATCTGAGGATACAAGTATATTGACTCTGCCCTCTCTCATATCTTCTATTGCATCACGTCTTTCATATTTATTAGCCTTACCATATATTCCAACTGTTTTTATACCATGATAATTAAGTTTTTCAACAATAACTTCTATATTTTCATTATTATTTATAAAAACAATACCTTTTTTTATATTTTCACCATGCACAAGCTTTCTTATAACAATTATTTTTTCTCTTTGTTCAGCAGTTATATAAATATGTTCAATATTTTCAGGAAGTTTTTCTTCTTTTGATGCATTTAAAAATACTGGTTCTTTCATAAGTGATATAGCTTTTTTAGAAGCTTTATCTGTTATTGATGCAGAAAGCATTACAATTTGTCTATCTTTCAATGTTGTTTTAACAACAGCCTCAACACCGGAAATATTTAAGTCATCAATCATTCTATCTGCTTCATCAATAACTATTGTTTTAACAGTATGTGCTTGTATTTTTCTTTTTTTAATAAGGTCATGAATTCTTCCGGCAGAACCTATTACAATCTGTGGTTTTTCTTTAAGTTTATCTATCTGACGCTGTATATTTGCACCACCTATTATAAGTGCTGTTTTTACATCTACTTCTGAATTTTTAGCAAGAAGTTCTGCTTGTTTATAAACTTGTACTGCAAGTTCATGAGTAGGCGTAAGAACTATTGCCTGTGTTGAACGTAAACTTGTATCAACTTTCATAAAGAGAGGTAAAAGGTATGCAAGAGTTTTTCCTGAACCTGTATAAGACATACCTACAATATCTTTACCTTCCATAAATGGATTTACAATAATACTTTGTATTTCAGTAGGTGTTGTTATACCTTGCTTTTCAAGTCCTTTTATAAGTTCAATATTTATTCCTGATTTTTCAAAACTATTTTCCATGAAAAAAATCCTTTCATTACTAATAACACGAAACATTAACTATCGGATAAATATTATATATTATTAAAACCTAAATTGTCTATAATAAACTTAAAATACAGCTTTTTTACATTCATATTTTATTGTATTCATACATTCATCAAAACCTATACCCTTTTCATTACATATTTTTTTAATATCTTCAAATTCAGGATATTTATAAACATTGCCATTTCTTTTGCATATTTTTATTCTACATTTTCCCAAAGATGATTGAAATTCTTTTACTTCTCTTTCCATTATATCTCTGTTTACAATATATTTTTTTATACCTATTGTTGTAAGGTTTTCAAATATTATATCTGACATAACAGAAACCATATTTTCTTCACAAAGTACTGAAAGCATTATTGCAGGTCTATTTTTTTTCATATAAATATTTGTAAAAAATACATCATTTGCACCATTTTCAAAAAGTTTATCCATTGTATAAGAAAGAGCCTCCGGTGTAGAGTCATCAATGTTTGTTTCTATCATAACCATATTTTCTTCTGTTGTTTTTTCTTCTCTTAAAATCATAACTCTTAAAATATTTGCATTTTTAAAATCTTTTTTTCCTGTTCCTATACCAGTTTTTATTATTTTAAAACTTTCAGGAAGTGATTTTTCATTCGAAAGAGAAGCTGCAATAGCTGCACCTGTTGGAGTTATCATTTCTCCATCATTATTTGTAATTTTCATAATAAGGTCTGAATTAGAAAAAATATTCATTACAGCCGGAACAGGAACAGGAAGTATTCCATGTTGACATTTAACATAGCCTGTACCTTCGCATATTTTTGAAAATACAAATCTTTTTATACCTAAATTATCAATACATACAGCTGTTGCAACAATATCAACTATTGAATCAATAGCACCAACCTCATGAAAATGTACTTCATTTAAAGGTTTATTATGAGCCTTTGACTCTGCCTCTGCAACTTTCATAAATATATTTTTTGCAATATTTTTTGCATTTTCAGCAATATTTCCTTTTTCTATTATTTCAAAAACATCATTTATATTTCTGTGTTCATGGTGATGATGTTCATGATTATGTTCATGGTGGTGGTAATGTTCATGACTATGGTCGTGGTGATGATGATGTTCTTGTTCATGTTGTTCACTATCAAGTATTACATCAAAAGCAACTCCGTCAATACCACATTTTTGTCTTCTTGATATATTTATTTTATATCCATCAACACCAAGACTTTCAAGACTTTTAATAAGAACATCTTTATCAGCACCAATATCTAAAAGTGCTGATACTGTCATATCTCCGCTAATTCCTGAAAAACATTCAAAATAAAGTATATCCTCATTCATTTTTATCAACCGCCAATCTATTTATTTGTGTACTCATATACCCTGCACCAAAACCATTATCTATATTTACAACAGCTATACCTTCAGCACAAGAATTTATCATTGTAAGAAGTGCAGAAAGCCCCGAAAAATTTGCACCATATCCAACAGAAGTAGGAACTGCAATAACAGGTTTATCAACAAGACCTGCAATAACTCCTGCCAACGCCCCTTCCATTCCTGCAACAGCAACAATACAATTTGCTTTTCTTATATCATCTATTTTTGAAAGAAGTCTATGTATACCGGCAACGCCAACATCATAAACTCTCATAACATTACTACCGAAAAATTCTGCTGTTTGTGCAGCTTCTTCTGCAACAGGTATATCAGATGTTCCACCTGTACATATTGCAATAAGCCCTTTTCTTTCTATATTTTCTTCTTGAATTTTTATTATTTTTGAAAGTTCATCATACTTTGCATTTGGTACTATATCCTTAACAGCCAAAAACTGTTCTTTTGATGCTCTTGTACCTAAAACGTCTATACCTTCATCATAAAAACTTTTAAATATCTTAACAAGGTGGTCTGTTGTTTTTCCACTACAATAAACAACTTCTCCAAAACCACTTCTAAGTTTTCTATGATGGTCAAGTTTTGCAAATCCTAAATCTTCATAAGGAAGTTTTTTAAGTATATTTTCAGCCTCATTTATATCTATTTCACCGTTTTTAACTTTTTCAAGAAATATACGTGTATCCAAAAAATCACCCTTTACCAAGTCCTATATCCATACTGCCACTTCTGAAACCTTCCATATCAAGTGTAACATAATCAAAGCCTTTTTTCTTTATTTCAGAACATATAAAATCACCATTTTCAATAAATTTAATAAAATACTCTTTATCTATTTCAATTCTTGCCATATTATTATGTACTCTTATTCTTACATTTCTAAACCCTAAAGGCTTTATTATACTTTCACATTCTTCTATTTTTTCAAAAAGTTCAAAATCCATTTTTGTATTATATGGTATTCTTGTAGCAAGACATGGAGCAGAAGGTCTATCTGAAACAGAAATTCCTCTTTGTTTTGCAATTTCTCTTATTTCTTTTTTTGTAAATCCAAATTCCATAAGAGGACTTTTTATTGAAAGCTCTTTTATAGCTTTAATTCCTGGACGATAAAAACTTAAATCATCATAGTTTGTCCCCTCAATACATACAGCCATATTATTTTCATTAGCACATTCAATAAGTTTTTTAAAAATATGCTTTTTACATATATAACATCTATTTACAGGATTATTTATAAGTTCATCATTTTCAAGTTCATTAATATCAATAATTATATGTTTTATATTTCTTTCTTGGCAAAGTTTTTTTGCAATTTCAATATCACCTTTTGGGTGTAACTTTGTAGAAAATGTTACTGCTATAAGTTTTTCTTTTTCTACTACCTCATTAGCAATATCAAGAAGTAAAGTACTATCAACACCACCTGAAAATGCAATACAAACACCATTTTTTGAAATTTCACTTATATATTCTTTAAGTTTTGATAATTTAGTACCATTCAAGTGTCATATCCTCCAAATTTATTATTCTTGTACATATTTTTTCTGCAAGATACATATTATGAGTTACTATAATCATACCCATATTTCTTTTTTGACACTCCTCAATTAAAAAATGCCAAATCTGAGATTGTGTAATAGGGTCAACCATTGTTGTTATTTCATCAGCTATAATAAACTTTGTATTTTCACATAATGCCCTTGCTACTGAAAATCTTTGTAATTCCCCTCCGGAAAGCTCTGTTGGGTATCTTTTAAGCCATTCTTTTTTTATACCAAGACTATTAATTATATAGTCATTTAAAACATTTCCTTCTAAAAGTACTTTTTCAATTTTCCACATTGGATTTATGGCTTTTTCAGGGTGTTGATATATAAGTTGAACAGGATTATAACCTTTTTTTGAAATAGGTTTACCATCAATAATAATTTCACCACTTAAAGGTTTTTCATATCCTGCAATAATTTTTGCCAATGTAGATTTTCCAAAACCACTTTTTGCAACAATACCAACACGCTCACCATAATCAACAGAAAAACTTATATTTTTAAAAAGGATATTATCTTTACTATATCCAAAAGTTATATTTTTACATTCAATAGCCATTTATACACCTCACAAAACCACTTCCATCTGAAAAATTATATACAGGTATATTTTTCTTACATTTTTCACATCTTATATTACATCTATCATAATATATACAGCCTTCAAAAATATCATATAGTGATGGTTGAAAACCTTCAACAGGTTTAAAACCATTTTGTGGCAAAGTATTATAAAGTGCTTTTGTATATGGGTGACAAAGATATTTTTCACCTTTTATAAAATTTTCTGCTTTTGTTGTTTCAAGTGTTGTTCCTCCATAAAAAACAGATATTTTATCAGCATAAGAAACAGCAATATCAATATCATGTGTTATTATTATAACAGCCTTTCCACTATCAGCGAAATCTCTAAAATATTTCATTGTTTTATATGCCATTTGTTTATCAAGTCCTGGTGTAGGCTCATCAGCTATTATTACAGAAGGTTCTGTTTGTTCAACAGTTGAAATCAAAGCACGTCTTGCCATACCTCCGGAATATTGAAAAGGATATAATTTTTCTGAATTTTCACAAAGGTCATATCTTTTAAATGCATTTCTCATTTTTTCAAAACAACTTTTATTATTTTTAAGCATAACTTGACTACCTACTTTCATAAGTGGGTCAAGGTATGAAACCGATTGAGGTATAATACAAATCTCTTTTCCTCTTAAATTATGTATTCTTTTTTCTGTAAGTTCACTACCTTTATATTTTATACTACCTGTAACAGTTGCATTTTTAGGTAATATTCCCATTATTGCATGAGCAAGAAGACTTTTTCCACTTCCACTTGAACCTACAACAGCAAGTATCTCTCCTTTATAGGCTTTAAGACAAAGATTTGATATAGTTTTTATATTTTTTTGTCTTAATCCTCTTTCATAAATTTTAAATGTTACAGAAAGATTTTCTATTTCAATTTCAGGTATATTATTCATATTATCACTCCTGTGAAGTATACGGATTAATAAGCAATTTTATATTTTCTCCTAGAATATCAAAAAGCATTACTACAATAACAAGCATTAATCCAGGGAAAAAAGCCAACCACCAATAACCTGTTGTAATATATTTCATACTTTCAGAAAGTATAATTCCTATTGCCGGAGTTTCCGGAGAAAGTCCAAATCCTAAAAATGTTACAGAAGCCTCATGTAATATTGCATGAGGGAAAAGTAAAATTCCTCCTATAATTGTTTGTGGTATAATAAAAGGTAACATATGATTTTTCATTATATAAAAATTACTTTTTCCCATTTTTTTTGATATTTTTATATATTGCTCATTTTTTATTTGAATAACTTCACCTCTTACAACTCTTGCAAGGCTTGTCCAATGGGTAACTGCTATTCCTATAAAAATACCTTTAAACCCTCTACCGAGAGCAAAAGATATAAGTATAAGAAGTATAATATGAGGTATACCCATAACAAAATCTATAATCCAACATACAAAACCATCAACATATTTTGAAAAAGTTCCTGCAACTATTCCCAAAATAACAGCAATTACAACACTTATAAAAGATGAAACCATTCCTATAATTATACTTGTAGACATACCCTTTATTGTTCTTAAAAACATATCTCGTCCCATATAATCAGTACCAAAAATATGGTTTAATGAAGGAGCTGAATTTTTAATAGAAAAATCTGCTTTTAAAGCTGTTTCTGGTATAATTAAACCACATATTAAAATAGAAAATATAGCTATAACAGAAACACATATTAAAAATATTGTTTTTTTCCTTCTATTCACTATATTTTGCCCCCTCTCTTATTTTAGGGTCAAGGAAAGCATATAGTATATTAGCAATTATATTACCTAAAAAAACAAAAATACTACTTATAAGAGCTATTCCAAGCAAAAGAGGTATATCTCCCCTTAAACCTGCATCAACAGCTGTCTGTCCAAGTCCAGGGTATGAAAAAACCTGTTCTGCAAGTATACTCCCACCAAATATTTCGCTTATTGAAGCAAATTGTAATGTAATAGCAGGTATAAGAGCATTTCTTAAAACATGACGTTTTATAATATTAAAAAGAATTTCTCCTCTTGCTTTTGCAAAAAGTATATAATCACTTTCCATAATTTCTGATATTTTTGCTCTTGTATGAAGTGCAATATTTGAAAATGATGAAAAACTAATAGTTAACGCTGGTAATATTGCATGATATAATTTTTGACCAAATGTTATATTGTCAGAACTTACTCCAATAGGTACACTAAAACCAATAGGAAACCATCCTAATTTTACAGAGAATACTATTAAAAACATCATTCCTATCCAAAATGAAGGAGTAGATGAAATTATAAGGCAAATTGTTCTTATAAATTTATCAATTTTACTACTTTTAAACACTCCCATAATAGTACCAAGGGAAAATCCTAAAACACCGGATATAACCCAAGATATGGACATAAGTATAATAGATGATTGAAATTTTTCACCAATTACTTCAGAAACAGGCTTTCTATAAATAAGAGATGTTCCCATATCACCATTTAATATATTTTTTCCCCAATTTTCAAATCTTTCAATAGGTGAGTTATAAAGTCCCCAATAATTTGCTATTTCTTCTCTTTGTTCTGCACTTACAGCAACACCTTCTCCCACATAACTTTGTACAGGGTCAATAGGTGATGATGTTACAAGTATAAAAGAAGCTATTGTAACAGCTATAAGTAATGTTATCATTCTTATTGAATTTTTAAATATTATTTTTGCTACATTCATTTTTATTCCCATTCCCAATATTTAAGATTTGAAACAATAGGCCAAGCGTGTCCATGAGGGTGTATTTTCTGCTCACCTATATTAAGTCCTTCTTTTACATAATACAAATGATCAACATTTACAAGCCAAACCCAAGGACACTCACCATTTGTTGAAACTCCTGTTTCTCCGTCCCATTGAACTTTTTTCCAAATTTCATTAGCTTTTTCATTATCCGTTTCACTCATAGCTTCGTTTATATATTTATCTGTAATTTCACTTGTATAACTTTCAGGGTTATAATAATCTTTTGCTACATTATCACTATGGTATAAAAGATATGTTTCAAGAGGATTTTGTGCTCCCCAACCCATAAGTACAGCAGAACTATACATTTCTTTGTCTATTATATCCCAGCTTGTTCCTTCTGTTATTATATTAATACCAAGCTTTTCTGCCTCTTGACTTACGGCAACAGAAAGTGTTTGTCTTACTGAATCACCAGCATTATATAAAAGTTTAAATTCTGCTTTAACACCATTTTTTTCTCTTATACCATCACCATCTTCATCAATCCAACCTGCTTTTTCAAGTATATTAACGGCTTTTTCAAAATTATAATCTATAACAACATCATCACTTCCCCAAGGCATTCCATCACATTCGCTATATGCAGGTCTACCATATCCATTTAAAACATTTTCAACAAGTATATTTCTATCTATACCATAAGAAAGAGCTTGTCTTATAGCAATATCACTTGTAACATTATTACCGATTTTATAGCCTTGTTCTGTTGTTTCTCCTGTATCAGGCACAACAGGAAGCGTAATACCTCTATTATCTATTGATTGAATATTAGTGAGTTTCATTCCTTTTATTTCAGTATCAGCAAAATTAGCTGTTGTAACAGAAACATCAAGCTGACCTGATTGGGCTGCTGCAAATGCTGCGTCTTCTGTCATAAAAAGTATTGTTACTTTTTTTATTTTTGGAATATCCCCATAATATTTTTCATTTGCTTCAAGTATAATCTGTTGACCTTTATCCCATTGTTTAAGTATATATGGACCACTTCCAACTGGATTTTCACCATAATTTTCATTATATAAATGAGAAGGAACAATTCCTGTTGCTGCAACAGTATATATGAAAGCTGATTGTGGATAATTAAGTGTAAATTGTACAGTATCATCATCAACAGCAACAACTTCTTTCATTGCAGTAAGGTCAACAACAGAACCACTTGTTTTTGCTGTATTAAATGTAAATACAATATCTTCAGATGTTAATTTTTCACCATCGGTAAAATAAACATCATCTCTTATATCAAATGTCCACACAATATTGTCACTACTTACACTATAATCAACAGCAATATCGTTTATAATGTTCATATCTTTATCTGTTTCAACAAGAGTGCTTTGAAAAAGTGGACTTCCATATCTTCCCCAACCAGTACAAGGGTCAAACCCCTCTTCCGGCTCACTTCCTATTGCCATTACTAATTCATCTTTATTAACATTTTCATTATAATTTTCCACTGTTTTCTTATTTTTCCCACAACCTGAAAAAAACATTGTTAATACTAATACACCTGATAACAAAAATTTTAATTTTTTCATTTTATCCTCCTTTTTTACAATAAAAAACACGAAGATTTTTTGTATAAAAGTGTATAATACACCTATAAAATATACTAAAAACCTTCGTGGTTATAAATTTCTATTCTTTTTATATATGTATGCTTCTTGCATTTCAATAGGAGTAATATAGCATTTTATTAATATTTAGTCAAGATTAAACAGCATCTTTATCAGAAAAATATTCCATAATACCCATATAAATAGCCCAAGCTATTTTTTGTTGATACTCTCTTTGATTAAGTAGTTTTTCCTCTTTAATATTACTTAAAAAACCACATTCAACTATTATACAAGGCATTTTCATAGCTTTTAACATATAATATTCTGTATTTCCTTTTGCCTGTCTAGTATTATTATTATCAGCTTCAGATATTAATTTTTCTTGCACACATTCAGCAAGTTTTTTACTTTCTTCTGATGTTTCATAATAAAATACTTGTGCTCCTTTTGCACTTTCATTAGGAAATGAATTTTGATGTATACTTATAAGAATATCTCCTTCACTTGTATCTGCAATATTTTTTCGTTCTTTCATATCACTACTTTTATTATTGCCTAATGCTTCATCATCACTTCTTGTTATTATGACATTTGCATCTACTGTTTCTAAATAGTTTTGTAATATTTTTGATATTTCAAGATTTATTATTTTTTCATTTTCACCTGTTGTACCTGTTTTACCAGGGTCCCAACCACCGTGACCTGCATCAATTATTATCGTTTTTCCTGAAATAGGAAGCATTGCAGTAACAGTATTTTTATATGTATAAAATATAGTAGAACATATAACTACTATAAGAAAAAATACACATATACCTTCTTTTTTTAGAATATAAATTTTTTTCAATAAAAAAGCCTCCAATGGATATTTACTATATATTTTATTCAAAAAAATTTGAAATATAATACAGGTATAAATAAAGTTTAAAAAAGCATAATAACAATATCCCAAAAAACAAAGGAGTGATATTATGAAAGCATTTACAACAGGACTTATTGCAGGAAGCATTGCTGCTGCTGCAGGTATGGGATATCTTTTAAACGATAAACAAACACAGAAAAAAATCGTAAAAAACGGTAAAAAAATGGCTTATAAAGCTGAAGACATCATGGGCAATATTGCAGACGCAATGGATAGAATGTAATAAAAAAGGGCAGATATTAATATCTGCCCTTAAAATTTATTTCTCTTTACAAAGGAGTTCATATCCTCCTCTAATCATTCTTATTTCAACTCCATATAGCACATCATCAATATAAAAACTTACAGGTTCACTTTTATTTTCCCATTTTAATAATTCATTATTTTCTTTACAATATTTTTCTACCATATTACATATAGTTTCAACAGAAGGATATTTTAGACTGTCTTCAAGTTCCAATATAAAACTCTTTTTAAACATAAAATCAACTCCTTTTATATAGAAAACAATAAATAAGTTTTAATATATTATAACATTAATTTTTATATAGTATATATAAAATAAAAAAAGCTGTACATAAAATGTACAGCTTTAAAAATCAAATAAAATTAGATTCTTCCTTCTTTAGCAGCTTCTTCAATAGAAACTGCAACTGCAACAGAAGCACCAACCATAGGGTTGTTACCCATTCCAAGGAATCCCATCATTTCAACGTGAGCTGGAACTGATGAAGAACCTGCGAACTGAGCATCTGAATGCATACGTCCCATAGTATCTGTCATACCATAAGAAGCTGGACCTGCTGCCATGTTGTCTGGGTGAAGTGTTCTACCTGTACCACCACCAGAAGCAACTGAGAAGTATTTTTTGCCCTGTTCAACACATTCTTTTTTGTATGTTCCTGCAACTGGGTGCTGGAAACGTGTTGGGTTTGTTGAGTTACCTGTGATTGATACGTCAACACCGTTTAAGTGCATGATAGCAACACCTTCACGAACATCGTCAGCACCATAACATTTAACTGTTGCTCTTTCTCCCTTTGAATATGGGATTTCTTTAACTACGTTAACTTCACCTGTTGCGTAGTCAAACTGTGTCTGGCAGTATGTAAATCCGTTAATTCTTGAGATAATCTGAGCAGCATCTTTTCCTAAACCGTTAAGAATAACTCTTAAAGGCTGTTTTCTAACTTTGTTTGCACTTTTTGCAATACCGATAGCACCTTCAGCAGCAGCGAAAGATTCGTGACCTGCAAGGAAAGCGAAACACTGTGTATTTTCATTTAAAAGCATAGATGCAAGGTTACCATGTCCAAGACCTACTTTTCTGTCCTCTGCAACAGAACCAGGGATACAGAAAGCCTGAAGACCAATACCGATAGCTTTAGCAGCTTCTTCAGCTGTTTTACAACCTTTTTTGATAGCGATTGCAGCACCCATTACATAAGCCCAGCAAGCATTTTCAAAAGCGATTGGCTGAATATCTTTTACCATTGTATATGCATCAATTCCTGCATCTTTACAGATTTTTTCACATTCTTCAAGAGAAGCGATACCATGTTCTGCAAGAACACCATTTATTTTATCAATTCTTCTTTCATAACTTTCAAATAATGCCATAATCCTATTTCCCCTCTTTCTTATTCATGTCTTGGATCGATGTATTTAGCAGCTTCATCAAAACGTCCGTATTTACCTTTAGCTTTTTCTAAAGCTTCAGCTGGTTCTACACCTTTTTTGATAAAGTCCATCATTTTTCCAAGGTGGATAAATTCATATCCGATAACCTGGTCTTCTTCGTCAAGAGCCATTCTTGTACAGTATCCTTCAGCCATTTCAAGGTATCTTGAACCTTTTTCTTTTGTTCCGAACATTGTACCAACCTGACTTCTTAAACCTTTACCAAGGTCTTCAAGGCTTGCACCGATAGGAAGTCCGCCTTCTGAGAAAGCTGTCTGAGTTCTTCCGTAAACAATCTGTAAGAATAATTCTCTCATGGCAACATTTATAGCGTCACAAACAAGGTCTGTATTTAACGCTTCTAAAAGAGTTTTACCTGGTAAAATTTCTGATGCCATAGCAGCTGAGTGAGTCATACCACTACAACCTAATGTTTCAACAAGAGCTTCTTCAATGATACCATCTTTTACATTAAGAGTAAGCTTACAAGCTCCCTGCTGAGGTGCACACCAGCCTACACCATGTGTAAGACCTGAAACATCTTTAACTTCTTTTACCTGTACCCATTTTCCTTCTTCTGGAATTGGAGCAGGACCGTGATAAGCTCCTTTTTTAACATGGCACATATTTTTTACTTCTGCTGAATAAATCATAGAAACACTCCTTCTCTAATTATACTAAATACTGCGGATTAAACAGTCAGCCTAGGAAGCTGTGCCTTAATATCCCAAAAACCAAGGCATACTAACTGTTTATCAATAATACCGCAAGGGAGAAGCCATTCTCTCTTCTTGAGAATTATATCACAAAAAACAAATCACCGTCAATAATTGCAAAATCAAGGAAAACAGCTTATTTTTAGTATATATTAAAAATAACAAACTATATTTAAATAAAAATCAACTATATTTCACATTACAAATAATAATTTTCAAAAATTTTTAGCACAAGCATATGTGTTTAATTATATAACACAAAAAAACAAGTAATTTTACATAATATTTTTAAATATTTTTCATATATTTTCTATATTTTATATAATTTAAAATTAACTGTTTTTTGTTATAAATAAAAATAAAAAACACCCTTAAAAAAGGGTGTTTTTTTAAGCTGATGACGGGATTTGAACCCGAGACCTCCGCACTACCAATGCGGTGCTCTACCTACTGAGCTACATCAGCAATAATAGGCATATTTATAAATATGCCAAATTATCGTATCATATTAAAATTTAAGTGTCAAGCTCTTTTTCCTGAATAAATTTTTCTATTTTTTTCTTAACACGTTGAAGTGCATTATCAACAGATTTTTCAGGTTTTCCACTTATTTTTGATATTTCTAAATAGCTTTTACCTTGAAGATAATAAGCAAGAACCATTCTCTCAAAATCACTTAATATTTTTGATATATTACTTTCTATATAATCCTTATTTTCTTGACCAATAAGTAATGCTTCTGGATTCATTTCATCCACAGTCTTTATAATATCCATGTATGTTTCTTCTGAATCATCATTAAAAGCTGATTTATTTAATGATACATATGAATTTAAAGGCATATGTTTTTGTCTTGTAGCTGTTTTTATAGCAGTTATAATCTGTCTATTTATACAAAGCTCTGCAAAAACTTTAAATGAAGCATTTTTATCTTTTTGATAGTCTCTTATAGCTTTATAAAGACCTATCATACCTTCTTGTATAATGTCTTCACTATCTGCACCTATAAGAAAATATGCTCTTGATTTCATCTTAACAAGACTTTTATATTTATCAAAAATATAATCTTGTGCATATTGGTCACCATTTTTTATACAATATATTACTTCTTCATCTGGCATTTCTATATATTTATTAAAAACAAAAGTTTCCTTTTTCATTTATATTAAAACCTCTTATTTCTGCCTTCTCATCATTTCTATCCACTCTCTTGTTTTTTCATCAACATTATCTGTAAGAAGATTATTTTTAGGCGGGCGTTTATTTATGTATCTTTCCCTTATAGATGTTTCAACCCCTTTTATTTCATTATAAAGTTCTCTTGCTGAAACTCGTATTGCTCCTCCTCCTAAAATTATAAGCTGTTCCAATGCATCTGATGTTGCAACTCTAACTTTATAATGTTTAGGAAGTGTATTAACAACTCTTTCTATATAATGGTCTGCTGTTTCTGCCTCTTTTGTAAAAACAACATTTATATTATTATACTCATAAACAGTTCCTATATTTCCTTTTACAAGATATCCATCAAAAACAACAATAACAGTAATTTTTTTAAATCCTTGATAGTTTGATAATATATCCATAAGTTTTTGTCTTGCACTTTCAAAACTAAGGTCACAAAGTTCTTTAAGCTCGTCCCATGCATGAATTATATTATATCCATCTACCAATAAAAATTCTTTTGCCAATATAAATACCTCCCAAAAGGTTATATTTTAGCGATAATTTCTCTGACGTACAACCTCATACATAAGAAGACCTGCGGCAACAGAAGCATTTAAAGAAGAAATCTTACCATACATAGGTATAGAAACTGTAAAGTCACAATTTTCTTTTACAAGGCGACTTACTCCTTCTCCTTCACTTCCTATAACAAGAGCTATTCCACCCTTCATATCTTGTTCAAAATAATCTGTTCCTCTCATATCAGAGCAGGCTATCCATATATTTTCTTTTTTAAGATATTCCATTGTACTAACAATATTTGTAACTTTTGCAACTGGTACATATTCAATAGCACCTGCAGAAGTTTTTCCAACAGTAGCTGTAAGTCCAACAGAACGTCTTTTAGGTATTATTACACCATGAGCACCTGCTGTTTCAGCAGTACGAAGTATAGCACCAAAGTTATGAGGGTCTGTTATACCATCAAGTATTATTATAAAAGGGTCTTCTCCTTTTTCTCTTGCTCTTTCAACTATTTCACTTACTTCAACATAGTTATGAGCAGAAACAAGAGCGATTACCCCCTGATGATTTTTAGTCTGTGAAATTTCATCAAGTTTCTGTCTTGCAACTTCCTGAATAACAATTCCTTTTTCTTTTGCCATTCCAACAATTCTTTTTATTGTACCTTCAACATTACCTTTTTGTACAAGTATTTTTTCAACATCTCTACCACTTTTTAAAACTTCAAGAATTGCATTTCTTCCTTCAAGCTGATTTTCGTTAAATTCTCTTTCAAAATTTCTATGGGATTTTTTATTATTATACATATATTATTTCCTTTCCATTCCCTTATCAAAAAGCTCTATTGCTCTTTCCATATTTCCACACAAATATAAGTATCCAAATAAAGACTCTAAACCTGTTGCATGTCTATAATCCATAATATCTGCATTTTTAGGTACTGTATGGCTTTTTGCATTTCTACCTCTACGGAAAACACCTTTTTCCTCATCAGTAAGAAATTCTTCTATTCTAAAATACATATCAGATTGTGCTTTAGCATTAACAATTCCTCTTGCTTTTTTATTAAGAATATTTACAGGAGCATTTCCTAATGAAAGCACTCTTGTTCTAACAAGCATTTCAAAAACTGCATCTCCAACATAAGCAAGAGCAAGAGCCGAAAGTTCCTTCGGCCCCTGTCCATTATTATATTCTGCTTTAAATATTTTTTCCATACTTTTATTAATTTCATTATTTTCCATAAAAATTAACCTCTAAACCACTGAACACCCTGACGTGTATCTTTTATTGTAATACCCATAGCAGAAAGTTCATCACGAATTGCATCAGCTGTTGCAAAGTCTTTATTTTTCTTAGCTTCTGCACGTTTTGCAATAAGTTCTTCAATAATAGCTGTATCTGGGTCTTCTGCTTTTTCTTCTTCTTTTTCAAGAAGTCCTAAAACAGATGTAAGTTTATTAAACATTTCAAGTTCTTTTTCTGCAAAGGCTTTTGAAACTTCATCTGTAATACTTTTATTTATAAAACGTACAAGTTCATAAACAGCAGTTATAGCATCAGCTGTATTAAAGTCATCATCCATTGCAGTTTCAAATTGTACTCTAAATTTATCAACTTCCTCAAGCTGTTTTTGTTCATCAGAAGTCATATCAACAGTTTTTGCATTTTCTATATAATATACGAGGCTATTTTTACAATTCTTTATTCTTTCAAGTCCATTCTGACAAGATTTCATAAGCTCATCACTAAAGTTAATAGGCATTCTATAATGACCATTAAGTATAAAGAAACGTATAACTTCATAAGGGAAATGAGCAGCAATATCTCTTACAGTAAAGAAATTTCCTGCTGATTTTGACATTTTTTCATTATCAACAGTAATAAATCCGTTATGAAGCCAATATCTTGCAAAAGTTTTTCCATTACAACATTCACTTTGTGCTATTTCATTTTCATGATGAGGGAATATAAGGTCTTCACCGCCAGCATGAATATCTATTGTTTCACCAAGATATTTTTTAGCCATAACAGAACACTCAATATGCCAACCTGGTCTACCATCTCCCCAAGGTGATGACCATTTTGGTTCTCCTGGTTTTTGTGGTTTCCAAAGTACAAAGTCTGTTGAATTTTTCTTTGCATCATCTTGCTGAACTCTTTCACTAGCACCAGCTATAAGCTCATCAAGATTTTTCTTTGAAAGTTTACCATATTCATTAAAAGCTTTTGTATCAAAATAAACAGTTCCGTTATCTTCATAAGCATAGCCTTTTTCAATAAGTTCAGAAATCATTTTTATTATATTCTGTATTTCCTGAGTAACTCTAGGGTGAACTGTTGCTCTTTTAACATTAAGACCATCAGCATCTTTAAAAGCTTCTTCAATATAACGATTTGAAATAACGTCCATTGTTGTATTTTCTTCATTAGCTTTTTTAATTATTTTATCATCAACATCAGTAAAGTTTTGAACATAAGTTACATCATAACCTTTATATTCAAAATATCTTCTTACTGTATCAAAAACAACATAAGGTCTTGCATTACCAATATGAATAAAATTATATACAGTAGGACCGCATACATACATTTTTACTTTTCCCTCTTCCATAGGGATAAACTCTTCTTTTTTTCTTGTAAGTGTATTATAAAGTTTCATTTTTATTCCTCCAAACCATTATTTTTTATTTTCCATATTTTTAATTTTCTTTTCAAGTCTATTAAGTTTACTTATAATCTTATTAAATTCCACCTGTACAGGGTCACCTATTCTAACTTGGTCTATTGTATCAGAAGGATTTTCTTTATTAACCATACAAGCTCCACCAGCACGTCTAGCAGGAACACCAACAACAGTTGAATTTGCAGGAACATTTCTTAAAACAACAGAGCCAGCACCAACTTTAACATTATCACCAATTTTTATTGGACCAAGAACCTTAGCACCTGAACCTATAAGAACATTATTGCCAATTGTAGGATGTCTTTTTCCAACATCTTTACCTGTACCACCAAGAGTAACCCCTTGATATATAAGAACATTATCACCTATTTCACAAGTTTCACCAATTACAACACCCATACCATGGTCTATAAAAAATCCTTTTCCAATTCTTGCACCTGGGTGAATTTCTATTCCTGTAAAAAATCTTGAAATCTGAGAAATAAGTCTTGCTGCAAAAAATCTTTTTCTTTTATAAAGCTTATGAGCAAATCTATGGAAAATTATTGCCCAAAAACTTGAATAAAGAAATACCTCAGCAATACTTTTAATAGCAGGGTCTTTCTCTAGAATTGTTTTTATTTCATCTTTAAGCATAAAAATATACCTCCTAAAAAATAAAATTTAAAAATAAAAAAACTTCGTCACTGAAAAAAATCAGAGACGAAGTAATAAATCCGTGGTTCCACTCTGCTTAGGGCAATATTTATAAAAGCCCTCGCTTTTGGGATTTTAACGCAATCCAAACGTAAAAAGCTACTTTAGTTCACTTTTTAGACTCAAGAATGCACTTCTTTGTATTCTCCCATAAAAAGGGCTTTCAGCCTGTGACCCTTTATCTCTTTTATTTCAAATACAAATACTCTTTCCATCATAGTCTTTTACAATATTATTTTTTATCTATAAGGCAAACTGCAGATGATGATATACCTTCTTCTCTACCTGTAAAACCAAGTTTTTCTTCTGTTGTTGCCTTAATATTAATATCATCAACAGAAATATTAAGTACATCTGCAATATTTTTTCTCATACTATCAATATATGGTGCTAACTTAGGTTTTTGTGCAACAATAGTCGCATCAATATTTATTATACAATAACCTTTATTATCTAGCAAGTGGAAAACTTCTTTTAATAAAATCATACTTGATATACCTTTAAATTTATTATCTGTATCAGGAAAATGTTTACCTATATCTCCAAGGGCTGCTGCACCAAGAATGGCGTCCATAATAGCATGAACAAGAACATCAGCATCAGAATGACCAAGAAGACCTTTTGAATGTTCTATTTCAACACCACCAAGTATAAGTTTTCTTCCCTCAACTAACTTATGTACATCATAACCGGAACCAATTCTCATAAAAAATTCACTTCCTTATACCATTTTTCAAATATATCATAAAGTTCATTATATCCATACCATAAAAGAACTTCTTTTATACTATTAATATTTAATTCAACTTTTTCAAAAATACCTTCTGAACAATCACTACCATCAACAGATAAAAATAATTCATATTCATTAATAATATTATTTTTATCAAAAATATCTTTATCACAAAAAATAAGAACATTATTTTTTAAATCTTTAAAACTTCTATTTAAAAGGTACTCTCTTAATAATAAATGATTCATAAAATCAAATTCCTTTAATATTTAATCTTTTAAGTGATTTTACATAATAAAATGATTTTTTTCAAGTATTAAATTAAATATATTTTAAAATAAAAAAAAGATACAATAACTGTATCTTAAAATAAAAAAATAGCGGAGGAGGGATTTGAACCCCCGACACCGCGGGTATGAACCGCGTGCTCTAGCCAACTGAGCTACTCCGCCAAAATCTATATTAAATTAACATTGTTGTCTAAAAAAATGGGAGTTACAGGGCTCGAACCTGTGACCCCCTGCTTGTAAGGCAGGTGCTCTCCCAGCTGAGCTAAACTCCCATATGGCGACTCAGAAGGGGCTCGAACCCTCGACCTCCGGCGTGACAGGCCGGCGCTCTAACCAACTGAGCTACTGAGCCATATTAATTTTATAAGTCAAATGGCAGGGGCAGAAGGACTCGAACCCTCGACATTTGGTTTTGGAGACCAACGTTCTACCAACTGAACTATACCCCTATATTAAATTGGCTCCCCGAGTAGGATTCGAACCTACGACCTATCGGTTAACAGCCGAGTGCTCTACCGCTGAGCTATCGAGGAATAGCTATTCAATAAGGTAGTAACTTTTACTGTACCTTCAAAACCGAATATTGTAACAAAGTCTTCGAGATAATATATTTGGTC
>DXZA01000028.1 GCA_019415525.1 Tyzzerella sp.
TTATAATTTTTTATAATAATATTTATATAACAATAATGTTATTTAAATATTAATATTAAATTGATTGGGGGGATTAATATAAAAACGAGGTTTAATAAAAAGATAGCACTGTTGATGGTGATTTGTTTTATTGTTCAGACGTTTACACCTACAGTAGCTTTTGGTGTAGACAGCTATTCTGAAATATTAATAAACGAAGAGAATATGGAATTTTTTGAAGAGGTAAAAGAAGATATTCCCCCAGAAGATGAAAATACAATAGCAGATGATATGGTAGAGGAAGAGATTGTTTCTTCTTCAGAAGAAAATTCTTCGAATGATGTAACAAATGATGTAGCAGAAGAAGCTAGTAATCAAGTTACAACTATGGCAGAAACCGGAACTGTGGATTTGAGTAGGTTTGCGAAAGAAAATGTATCAGAAGTTTCGGGTTCTTATGGTGGGTTAATAGATATAGGTGCATTAGATTATTATTATAAATTTGATAATGAGCAATCAATATACAATCCTATTTATAAAGAAATAAATGAAGATGGAACAACAACAGAATACATAGTTATTACAAATAAAGCACAACTTGAAGCTATTGGTTCAGATGCCCCTGTTGTTGGTGGTTGGGTCACTGTAACATTTGAAAAAGTTTGGGTTGGAGGTTTATTACCACCTTATTATGAGTTGCAATATAGAAGTAATGATACATCTAATTATGAAGGTGATATTGGTGCAACAAGCATATCTGATATGGGAGGGACAAGTGAAAAACTAACTCAGTCAGATGGAAGTGTTGGACAGAATGTATCTTCAAATAGTGATATCATAACTGTAAATATTGGATATGGTGATACAGGAAAAACATATTCAACAAATGAGAATTACCTTATTGCTAATGATATTGACCTTTCAGGTATTGATTGGAAACCTTGGAATTATAGTGGAAATATAATTCGTGGTGATGTTACTTTAACAGATGGTACAACTAGAAATCCTGTTATTTCAAACATTTCTATATCAGAAGATAAAGAAGATACAACAGGAAAAGGTGCTACTAATATGGGTGTAGGATTCTTCGGTGCTGTATATTCAAAAGGTGCTGGTAAAGATGTTGAACCTGTTGAAGATGAAAGACCTTGGTGGGATATAATAGGAAATATTTTAGGAGGTTTATTTAATCTTATAGAGGGGCTTTTTAGTACATTAGGTGGTCTTGTTACTGATATTATAGGCTCAATAGCAGGCTGGGAAGATATTACAACATTGACTATGTCATCTGTTGAGATTACAGGTTTGGATTTAGAAATTGTTAATATTGATACTGACGGATTATATCAAACAGAAGATAAAAACGGTGGAACACAAGACAATATTATGCCGGTTGGTTCTTTTGCTGGTCAGTTTGCAGGTGATGTAACAGTTACAAATTGTAATGTTACAACAAATGTAAATGAAGTTAGTGGCAAAGAATTTGTTGGTGGCTTTGTTGGAAAAACAGTAGGTGCAACAGATTACTTACTTGAAGGAACAACAAAAGGACTTGATGGTCTATTAGATGGTCTTGGACAAACGCTTGATGGTGCATTAAATTTCCTTTTACCAACTGATGATTTAGTTACAGGTCTTGTTTCTAAGCTTGGTATAGACTCTCTTGTTCCTACAAGATATAAACCTGTTGAAATCGGAAATTGTTCTGTTGCTGTAAATAATGTTAAAGCAGCACAGAATTATGCTGGTGGCTTTGTAGGACGTGCACAGGGTACAAAAATTACAGATTGTCACGTTACTAATATAAGTTCGGTAACAGCTAATTCAAATGTAGGTGGTTTTGGTGGAAGAATTGCAAATGCATATATACTTGGTTTATTACAGGGACTTGGTGTAAATCTTGTAAACTTCCCTGTTGGTAGCGAGGTTACAAACTGTACAGTTACAGGAAATGACTTAAAAGTAAAGTCTACTACAACAACAAGTGATGATGAAAATCCTTTTGCTTATGCTGGAGGTTTTGCCGGTGCTGTTATGGCAAGTGATATTGTATATGACGGTACATTAGGTAAATCTTGTGGTGTTACGAATTTATCTAGTGTAACAGCTAATAAAAGCTATGTAGGTGGATTTGTAGGCTATGCTGGTGTTGGGGATTTAGCAGAAGCATTGAATTTACTTTCAGAATTACTTGATTTAGAGTTAAATCTTAAAACAGGTGAAGATGGAAAAATAGAAGTTCCTCTTGGTTCAAATGTAAGTGACTTACTTAACACTATTCTTGGTGTAAATCTTAATGCAGGTATATTAAGTCTTATTGGGTTAAATGCATCACAGCTTGTTGGTTGTAGAGTAGAAGGAAATGAATATACAGTAACTTCTTCTGATGGAAGTAGCGTAGGTGGTTTTGCAGGGTTCCTTCACGGTGGACAGATTCTTGAACAGAAAGTTGAAGAAAGCTATGACCGTGTTCAGGCAACAGACAAAAATGGAACACCATTATTTGTAGATTTAAGTGCGGTTACAAATTCTGATGGAACAGCAAAAGGTGCTGTTTATGCAAGACTTGATTCTAATGGAAATGTAATTTATGAAGATGTACACGGCAAAGAAATAACAGTAAGTACGGTGACAGCAGGTAATAATGATACTATTTATAATGTGTATGATACTGTTTTTATAAATATATCTAATGGAAATAAAGCTACTTTAATGTCATCTTTCAAAGATGAAAATTGGAATTCTGTTGTAGATGGTGAGGGAAATGTTATTACTGATGTTAATAAATTACCTAAAAAAGAAGGTTCAAATAGAATAGTTTTCCCTGTTTATCAGCAGACAACAACAGCAGAAGGATATGTTCAGTTTACATATAATTATGTTAAAAATGGTGAAGCAGAACAGATTACAGTATATAGAGATAAATCTAATAAATATTATACTAAAGATGAAAATGGTAAATACATAGAATTTAAAGGAGTAAATACTGAAAATCTTTCTGTTTATGCATTACAGGTTGCTGTTGATGACAGTATGATTGAAACAGAAGAGGGAACAGCTGTAATTACATATATAGAAGGTCTTAAAACTGTTAAAGGTATTGACTATGTAGGTGGAGTTGCAGGTCAAGCAAAACTTTGTTCAGCTGTTGATTTATTAAGTAATCTTACAGCAGTACAGTATGAACGTTTTGAAATAAACAATGTTATATGTAACGGTATTAATAGTGGATATACAGTAGAAGCTACAGGAGAAAGTTCTCGTGCTGGTGGTGCTGTTGGCTATGCTATGGGTGGTGACATTGTTAATGTTCAATTAAATGATATATCTAACGTAACTGCTAAAGATTATGCTGGAGGTTTTGGTGGTCAGATTGTACCAGGAACAGTTGCAGGACAAGATGGAAAAGGTCTTGAACTTCTTGGTATTGTATCTATAAATAATCTTTTAAATGTAGTTGATGCAATACATACATTTGTAAATGATTCAAGTGTTAAGGGTGTTTCAACTGGGCTTACTGTAACAGCAAAAAATAATAATAAAGACTCAGCAGCAGCAGGTTTTACTGCTTGGAGTATAAATACAAAATATGATAATTGTACTGTAAAGAACTTGGTTAAAGTAGAGGCAGATGGTTATGCCGGTGGTTTTTGTGCTGTTGCTGATAGTGGTTCTATTGCAGGTGCTCTTGATAAAACATTTGGTGATGTTGATTTAGGTAGCGTTCTTGGACTTAGTAAAGTTCTTTCTATTATAAATGCAATACCTAACCGTTTTACAAATTGTAATGTAAATGTTGGTGATAATGGATTACCTTATACTGTGAAAGCTTTACCACAATTTTTGAATGATAACCGTATAGTTTTTGAAAATGAAGGAACTCTTGGTAGTGCTGGAGGATTTATTGGTTATGGTATGGTAGTACAGATTGAAAATTGTGCCAATGAAAATCTTAAAGCAGTTGATTCTACATCATACTCTGGAGGATTTGGAGGATTTGTAGATATTGGTTCTGTTGCACAAATAGGAAATGCCGGAGTTCTTGGTAGTATTGCAAGCCTTACAGGTATTGCAACATTGCTTGATTGTGCTGTATCAATGATAAAAACAAGTCATTGTCAGGGAACATCAGGTGGATATGTTGTAAAATCATTTAGTAGATATGAATACAATTCTGGAAGTGGAAGTGGAAGTGGAGTTGTTTCATTTGATAGTTATAAAGATAGAGGTATTGCAGGTGGATTTATAGGTAACTTTGAAGGAAGCCATATTGAAGGAAGCTATGCGAACCATATTGATAAAGTACAAGGCGAAAATTATGCTGGAGGATTTATTGGTAGAATGGTATCCGGAGATGTTGCCAAAGCTGCTGATAATACAAGCCTTATTAATGATATTGTTGATATATACGGTGGTTTACTTGGTGCTTTAGAGGTTATGGTTCCAAGTGTTAAAAACAGCTATGCAAAATGTGTGCCTTGCGGTGGTACTATATTATCATATGGTATAGAGTATTCGGATACAACAGATGTAACAACAAAAATAGGAGTTGCCGGAGGATTTGTCGGTTTAAATGCTGGTGGTCAGATTTGGGGTAACTACGATAAAAATATAACTGTTTGGGAGAAAAACTCAGAAACAGGAAAATGGGAAAAAGTTACAAAACATACAGCTATTGTTAAAGGTAGAGAAACAAAAACAGGTGACTATTCCGAAAATTCAGCAGGTTATGAAACAAAAGTATATGGAACAGGTCAAACTTGTGATATTCTTCAGTTATTAAAAGTAGATGCAAATTTATATGCCGGAGGATATAGTGGTTATACAAAAGCTGCCGATTTAGCTTCTCTTGGTGATATAGATATATTAGATGGTTTACTTGATTTAGGTAGTTTACTTTCAGTAGGTCAAGTTGTTGTACCTACTCAAAGAAATACAGGTGTTACAGGGCCTCTTCGTAATGTTACTAAGGCTCAAATGGACTATTTTAATGAGAAAAATGCAGCAAAAGATAATATTGCTGACTTCTCAAAATACTACGGTTATACAGTAGGTAATGATGAAGATGATGTAAATGTATCAACATCAGCCGCAGGTGGATATTGTGGTGTTATGACAACAGGTGTTATTGAAAACAGTATTGCCTATGACTTAATTTCTGCAAAATCAATAGAGCAGTCAGGAGGTTTTGTGGGTGCAATACTTACAGGTGGAGTTGCACAGGCAGACCTTGAAAATTCATTACTTGGTGGCTTATTAAGTGGTGTATCAGCTGTAAGTGAAAGTCTTCTTGGAGTTTTAAATGCTATTGTTCCTGTTATAAAAACAAGTGGTGTTTATGGATATTATTCAGGTAGTCAAATTTCTGCAACAAATGGAAATGCCGGAGGTTTTGTTGGTACATCAAAAGGTGGACAGATTTGGGGTACAACAGGAACAAGACCTGCTAAGCCGGTTTGGAAAGAAGAAGCAGCTACAGAAGATAAAACAGAAGTGCCAGAAACAGGAGAAGGCACAACAACAGAAGCAGTTGAAGGTGCAAATGTATCTCTTGCAGCAGCAAAAACAGATATTTCACAGCTTGCAAAAACTTATGAAGATATACCTAATACTTGCTTTACAAAGAATTTAAGAAGTGTTACTTCTAAAGGTTCAACAGCTGATGCCGGAGGTTTTGTTGGTTATATGGGAGCAGCTTCTATAGCATCTTTAGGTGGTCTTGGATTACTTGGTGATATTGTAAAATTACCGGCTAACTTTGTAACATTACTTTCTGCTACTGTTCCTACTGTTTATTATGCTGATGTATCAGCAGTAAATGATGGTTGGGGATATACAGTAACTTCTGAAGGTGGAAGAAGTGCCGGAGGATTTGCAGGATTTTTACAAGGTGCACAAGTTGGTATGAAAGAAAAAGTAGCAGACTTCCCAGCACTTGGAAATGGTTCTAACGGAATACCAACAGATAAAACTGAAACTGCTAATATTACAGCAACAGGTTTACGTTCCGTTACAGCCGGTGACTATGCCGGAGGTTTCTTTGGATATGCTGATGCCGCAAATACATTAAATGTTAAAGGTACAGACGAAGCTGGTGAAAATGAAAACTTTACACTGTTAAAACTTTTAAGTATTGGTAATATAGCTGCTATCGAACTTGCAAAAAGCTATATTTATAACAGTAGTGTAACAGGTATATCTAATGGTTATACAGTAGAAAGTTTAAATGCATATGCTTGGAAAACATCCGATTGGAATGAAGATGAAAATAAGGCTGCTTGTGCCGGAGGTTTCGGTGGTTTATTACAAGCAGGTATTGTTCGTTATTCAATGGCTGATAAACTTGGAACTGTAACAGGTAAAAATTATGCTGGTGGTTTTGTTGGACGTATGGGCAAAAGCTCAATATTAAAGGCTAATAATATTGCTACAAGCGGTAATCTTGGTATATTAAGTAATTTACTTAGTTTAGGATTGGGACTTGGCGATGTTTTCGGTTCTCATATTCAAGATTCTAAGTTAACTGGTAAAGACGCTGGTTATTCTGTAATTTCACAAAAGGGTTATCATAATATAGCCGGTGGTTTTGTTGCATATGCCGATGTTTGTAGAATTGAAAACTGTGATAGCTTTAATGCAAAACTTGTTAAATCAGATGAAATAGCCGGTGGATTTATGGGTGCTATGAGTGATGCTATGCTTCTTAATTTACAAGTTGATTTACTTAAGGAAATACTTGAAGGTGTTACAGTAGGCCTAGACCTTATAAAAGCAAACCGTTCAAAAATAACAAATGTTACAATAACAGGTGTAAATACTTGGGATGGTTTTGATATATACGGTGGTGGTTCATCTGAAACAAGTGAAGCTACAAACGATATGGGTTATACAGGTGGCTTTATAGGATTAAACTTTGGTAGTACAGTAACGGATGGTAATGTTGTATATGCCGATACTGTTAAAGGTAGCCAAGAAAAAATAAATCCATATGTAGGTTCAAATGAAAATACAGCACTTTTAACTAATTTAGAGTTAGATGTATTACTTGAATTGATTAAATTATATGGTGATTGGAGTAAATCCGATATTAGTGGAAATATATTTGAAACTCGTAATGGTTCAACAGCTACTCCTTCAGGAACAACTCCAACTAACCATACAGCAACTAATACTATTACTACATTACAAAAACCACATTATGTAAGTGATAGAGAAGCTGATTTACTTGTGGAAACTGTTCAAAATACTCTTACAATAAAGAAAGAGTTAAAATATGAGGAAGGTGCAATTCCTAATATAAATGATTTTGACTATACATATACAATAGATGTAATGCAGGGTGTCGATGTTGTTAAAACTGTATATCTTTCAGCCGGTGAAAGTATAACACTTAATAACATTTCAGGACAATGTACAATTAGCGAAAGAGCTGACTCTGTTATGTCAGGAAATATTATTCCGTCAGAAGATATTGATGTAGACGTTTCAGCAACAGGTAATACTGATGTTGTTATTACAAATACTGTTAAAGCACCTCCTAAAGACGAAGGAAGTTCAGAAACAGAACCGGAAGATAAACCTACTTATATAGCTACAAGTGGAAAATTTGTTGTTAATAATATTCCGACAGGTGATGTATTACCTGAACCTATAGAAAATCCTTGTGAGCTTTTGGAAGAAATTCCTAGTGGTGATACTTCCACAGACGGAAATTTAAAAGAGCCTTTAGCATTAACAACAACATCAAAAGTATCAGAAGCAATAATTTTAAAGGAAGAGGAAGAGGATGAATATGAAACAGCAGGACTCAAAACTGAATAAGATTATATCCTATTTTAAGGAAAATAAGAAAAAAAGAAATACAATCCTTGGTGGAGTTGCTGTTTGTTTATTAATAGCAGTTTGTACAAGTACATATTCATACTTTTCTGCTAAGGATAAAGTAGTTAATAAGCTTGATGTTTCAGATTTATCATTTGAAATAGAAGAGCCTAATTGGGAAGAGCCAAACACACCGGTTAAACCCGGTGATGTTCTTCCAAAAGACCCTCAAATTGTAAATACAGGAGAAATTTCTTTTGTAACACGAGTACGAATTGAGGAAGTTTGGACACCAAAGGATACAACAGATACAACTTTGGAAACAATGAAAAATAAAGACTATGTTCGTTATTTATCATACGTACCATCAACAACTCAGCCAACACAACAGGAATTGCTTGAGATTTTAAAGGAAGATGAAGGTAAAGCAGAAGAGCAAAAACAATTTGCTTTACGTTTAAATCTTAATGCAGAGCAAAATGGTTGGTATCGTGGAAGTAGTGAAAATTCTGAATGGCTTTACTATAATAAAATATTAAAAACAGGCGAAAGAACAACTCCTGTATTTAATGCAGTAACAATAAGAACAGCAGAGGATTTCAATAAGCTTGCTAATACAAATGTAAGTCAAACATCTGTTTTAAATGATGTTGAAGCAGAAAATGCAAGAATTTTAAGTATGAATGAAACTCCAACAGAAGTTACAAATGATACAGGAACAAGTGGAACTTCAACAATAGAAAATACAACAAATAATTCTGCTATCTCTAATATAGCAAGTGAAAATACAACAGAACTTCTTGATATGCCTACTGTATTAACAGATGTAATTGTGGATACATATCAAACAAATATAGAGGATTATAATTCAATGCTTGCAAAATATAATCTTCAAATATATGTGTATGCTGAAACAGTACAGGCAAGTGCTTTTGCTTGGAATGATGCTTGGGGAGATGATTTACCTAGTGATTGGGATTCAAGCTGGGGAGGTAATACTGCAAGTACACAGGCAGAGCCTACAGAGTTAAATTCTACAGAGGCAGAAACTACAAATGAAGCTTCTACACAATCAGAGCCTGTTGAAAATACAACATCTACAGAAGTAGAGCCTAAACAGGCAGAACCTACAGATACAACATCTACACAGACAGAACCTATAAATAGAGAAACTGTACAGGGAGGAACAACACAGTGAAAAAAGCAATAAGTATTATTTCTGATATAGTTTTTGTAATTGTTATAGTAGCAGTTATTGCAGGAAGTTTTATGTTTGCTATAAACAAAGACCCTGAAAAAGATATTTTTGGGTATAGAGTTTATAATGTACTTTCGGCAAGTATGGAGCCAGAAATAGGTGTAGGTGACCTTGTTGTAGTTAAAGTAAAATCCGGTGAAGAAGTTCAAAGAGGAGATGTTATAACATATTATCCTATTGGCGATAATGTAACAACAGTTACACACCGTGTTATTAATACAATGATGAAAGACGGTCAAGTTTATATTGAAACAAAAGGTGATGCAGTTGACCAAGCAGACCCAATGATTACAGCAGATGAAGTTGTTGGTGTTGTAGCATTCAGTATTCCATTTGTAGGTGGTGCTATTGCTTGGATACAGGGACATGTTGTAATAAGTGCAATTATTGTTGCTGTGGTTATTGTATTATTTGTTGGAAGTGGATTTATTAAAAAGAAAAAAGAAAATACAGACATTAACGCCTAATATATGACGTTAAATATAAATTTAAAACTAAAAAATAAAAATAAAAAAGGAAGGTAATGACTATGAAAAACAAAAAAAGAATTGCAATTAGTGCAGCAGCATTAGCAGGATGTCTTGTAATTGGTGGAACATTTGCTTGGTTCAGCACAACAGACAAAGTAACTAACAAATTTGATATGGATGCATTTGATGTAGCCATCACTGAAGACTTCGACCAGAACCCAGATGTACCACTTGTACCTGGTGCAGACATTACAAAAAGCGTAACAGTTACAAACAGTGGAAATATGGACGTTGTTGTTCGTGTTAAACTTGAAGAAATGTTACAGTTACTTGAAAGATATACAGACAATGGTAATGATAAGTTAAAAGTTACTTATACAAGTAGTGATTCAGCAAGTGATGGTCAGGTTGCAGTTGTTATGAGTGATGAAATGATAGAGGCTTATAAAACAGCTGGATATAAAGTGTTAACAAATGCTAGTGCTTCAGATGGTGAAGAACAGGTAAGTTCAACACTTCCTGATGATGTGACAGTACTTCGTAAAACAACAACAGCAAGCCAAGAAGGTGCTAATACAGTTTATAGCTATATTGCATATGTAACAGAAGGTAAACAGGTTGTAAAAATAACACCTGTTATTGGAACTGGAAGTAAAGAAACTCCAGAAAGCTTCAAAGCAGAATACGCTTACCATACATATAAAGACTCTGATGATAATGGTGGTAACGGAATTACACCTGCTACAGGTATACATGGTAAAGATGATGCTACATTAGATAGCTACTATGGAGGAAGATTCCACGATGCAGTTGTATTAAACTTTGCTGCAAATGTTGATGTAGATGGTGGAGCTCTTGGAGAAGCTACAACTTGGTATCTTGGAGATGATGGATACTTCTACTATACACAAAAACTTGCAGGAAACACAATTTCTGCTCCACTTCTTGAGTCTGTTTCTATTGCAGAAGATGCAGCAAATGCTCTTCAGGGTGCTAAATATGAACTTACACCTGTAATGGAAGCTACACAGGCAGACCACGAAGCAGTAACAGGTAATTGGACTGATTTAAGCTATACTCAGGAAGAAACAGATACTGTATCTGATAATGATGCTACAGGAATCAAACAGATGATAGCTAATATCTTAAATACTGGAAAAGGATATAAAGGTAACTAATCTATAAAATAACAACAAAGAGGCTTATGTCGCAAGGCATAAGCCCCTTGCAAGGAGGCTGAAGAATGAAAAAAGGAATAAAGCAGACCTTGCTTATAGGGGTAATTGGCTTCAGCCTTGTTGCAAGGTTGCCGATTACAGTTGAAGCTGGGTTAATAAAGAATTATAATCAAAGTTATGATACAAAAAATAATACTGTAATTTATACAATAAAAGAAAATGCCAGTGATACTGTTACTTTTGACTGTAATGATGTTGCATCAAGTCTTATGTTTGATGTTACACAGCCAGGGGAAACAAGTGAAATAAGTATAAAAATAGTAAATGATTCAAATAGGGCATATGTATTCAAACAAATGGAGTTTAACCCTGAAAATTACGTTGATAGAGATGTTAAAATAAAAGACCCTAAAAATCCAAGTGATATTGTAAGAGTAGAACCTCCAGAAGATGAAGGAACAATTTGTTCTACAACTGCCTTTGACGGAAATAAAATACCCTACGGTATGAATGTTTTACGTTGTGTTACACAGCCACTTATGGATATGTATAATAAAAATCACCCTGCCGATGTTACTCTTTCGGAAGTGCAAAATGCAACAGAAACAGCTAAAAAAATGGGATATGACTCATATTCTGATTATCTTTTAAATTATTATAAATCAAGATGTTCAGAATGTAGTGATGCAAATAGTTTAATGGAGCTTGAACCGGAACATATTGCAGAAATTTTAGGTTCTTCCGTTAACGATTTTAAAGGTCAGTCCGAAATACGATATCCACGAACAATAAAAGAAAGTGATATGAATAGTGGAGATTATGA
Organism: Tyzzerella sp.; assembly: GCA_019415525.1. GTDB lineage: Bacteria > Bacillota > Clostridia > Lachnospirales > Anaerotignaceae > Fimicola. Next base: position 11,530 of record DXZA01000028.1, read on the forward strand.
CTCATTTATAAAATACGGCTGGGCATCAATAAAAACTGATGATAGTGGTAATAAATATGTATGTCAAGATTATGAAATAATGGAAACAGAAGAGGAAATTATAAAACTTGGTTATTGGTATCTTTATCAATATGGTATGCGTTTAACATTTGACGCTGAAAAATATCCTCTTACATATGATAACGAAACAGAAACAGGTGGACTTCAAATATATTCTTATCTTTATAATCTAGGTAAAGCAAAGGAGTCTGTAACAGATATATTCAAAGATATGACAATTGATAAAGGTCAAAGCCAAACTCTTGATAATGTGCAATTTGCTGCACAGCTTCCAAATGCATATGATTTAAGAGAAATGGATTTTGGCTTTGCAATGACATTTGTAGCTGTTGATGAAGAGCCTACTCCTCCAGGTGGTGGCGGAGGTGGAGGTGGCAAACCACCAGTAGATCCAGAAGAGCCAGAACCACCGGTAGACCCAGAAGAACCGGAAGAACCACCAATAGATATAGAAGACCCAGATGTTCCTTTAGTAGACCCAGAACTTCCAGAAGAACCGATAAATCCAGAAGAGCCGACAAATCCGGAAGAACCAATAGTAGATATACAAGAACCTGATTTTCCTTTAGTACCTTGGGAAGAAGGTCCAAAACCAGGAGAACCTGAAAATATAACAGATGAAAATGTTTCAGTACCAACTGATAAAGATAAAACTTTTGAACCTTCAAAAACAGGTGATAACTCTAATATTTTAAAATGGGTTATGATAGAAATATTCTCTGTTTGCATAATTATATTTATAGTATATTTAAGAAAGAG
>DXZA01000029.1 GCA_019415525.1 Tyzzerella sp.
TCTCTATATATTTGAATAAATCAAGCCATAAAGAATTGTTTAGCAATACATTTAAAAATTTGATAAATATACTAAAAAATTAGATATATAATTAAGGGTGTCGAAAAAATCGACACCCTTTTGTCAAAGCTTATCTTCATAAAAATTTTTCAGAAATAGAGATATAGAAATATAAATCAGAAATTAACTTTTACTAATTAAAACTTATAATTTTTATATAATATTATGTAATGTCCTATAAATTGATTATACTTCATTTGTTTCAAACAATTCAATCATACGATTGATATATATTTCCATTTCTTCTAAATACATATGTTCATTTGGATAAAATAAACTTTCTGAAGTTTTTTCCACAATACCAGATTGTAATACATCTGTTATTTCTGTTGTTGCCCATGTTGGTATATCTGTAAACATATCTACTGATAATGGTTGAAAATCACTATCCATTGAATATTCTGGTAATGGCTCAAATGCACGTTTAAGCATAATTAATGCCTCTATTTTTGTTACTTTCATATCTTCATGTAACAAGCCATCTTCATATCCTTTTATAATATCTGTCTTCTGGAGATTTGGTTGATATGAATTTGCTGATGTCATTAACATATCAACTACATCTCCTCGTGTTAAAACTTTATACTGTGTTATTTCTTCAGATACTTCTGTTTCTTTAATATTCATATCAGTTCTATTTTTAATATATTTAAGTAATGCCTGTTCACAAGTTCCAAATTCTTGTTCTAAACTATTTTTCGCTAATGCTGTATATACATTACTTTCTCCTAAATAATTATTCATTGCCACAGTATAAATTTGATTATCATTCACGTCTGTTCCATTGATTTTAGCAGAAATAATTTGACCATTTTCGTTTGTTTTTATTTCAATTCCTGAGAATTGAAGATATGAACCACTATGTTCTGGCCAAGAATATTGATATGGGTCTTCACCTTTTTTTACTGCCTCTTTTTGTATAGTATAAATATCATCACATGCTTTTCCTATTTCAATAGATTGATTAAGTATATCTATAATTTCCTTTCCAGTTAACTTTTTTGTGATAACTATATTGCCATAAGGTGAAATACTAATAACATCTTGATATGTAATATCTCCTGCTTCTAGTCCAGCACGTATTCCTCCTGCATTTTCAAAAGCAACATCTGCTCCAGTAAATTCTAAATAACTATCTGTTATAAATTTTCCAATATCCTGTTGAGATATACGTATATCTTCCCAAGTATATGGATATGATTTTTCTGTATAACCTATTGCTTGAGACAGTATTACTTGTTGTTGATTTTCTATTTGAGAAATATTATTTTTTATTTGTTCATTTTCTATAATACCATTTAAATTTTCAATTGTATAAAATTGTTCATCTACAGATAATATTTTTTTGCTATCAGCATCTAGTGTTAATTCCATAACACCTATATTATTCATATAATATCCTGCTTCTACAACTGGTATCAATTTTCCTTCACTATCAGTATAACTTTCATTCATAACAATATGTTCATGGCCTGCAAGAACTGCATCAATACCTTTGATATTTGCAATAAATTCTTTACAATTACTTTGATGTGTAATTGCAAGTATTATATCACATTTTTCTACATCAGATAGATATGTTGCTATCTTCGTAGCTTCTTGTGCTTCTTCTTCAAATTTTAGCCCTTTTATATTGTCCGAAGCTGTGGATGAATAAAATGTATCATCAATAACTCCTACTACACCAACTTTTAACTTTGTACCATCATCTGCTGTAACTTCTTTTATAATATAATTTTGTTCAAAGAAATCCGTACCATTATCTGTAGTTACATTTGCGGCTAAAATATTAAATCCGCCTATTTTTTCTAGTTCTTTTAGACGTTCAGCCCCATAACTCCAATCATGATTACCTGGTGTAACTGCATCATAGCCAATATATTTCATTAATTGTGCAATACTGCTTCCTTGGTCTATAGTTGCAAAAGCTTGACCATGAAAAGTATCTCCCATGTCTAATATAATATCAGCACCCTCTTTATCTACAATACTTTTTAACATTGCAAATCCAAGAGTTCCACTTTCTGTTTTAGTATAATAACCATGTATATCGTTAGTATGTACAATTTGAATTTTTGTATCTTTCTCTGTTGTTTTATCTATTGCAAAGGCAGATAAAGGGCATAGTGTTGTAACTGCAAAAAAAGATACTATAAACGAAAAAGTTTTAAATATATTTTTTTTCATTATATCCTCCATTATGTTAAATTTATATTATAAATAGTAATGCTATAAATCATATAATATAACAACTTAAATTAGTAACTATATCATATAATTTTCTTAGTAAAAAATAATAAAAATAGTTTTCTGTAATATTATTTTGTAAAAAAAACTTATATATCATTTTGAAATATATTATAATTGAATGCTAATTTGTAAAGAGGTTTATATAAAAATTATTTTAAAACACAAAACAACATATCTCTTTCATCTACACCATAATCTTCGAAAAAGTCATACATTGCCCAGTTATAATAAAATCTCTCAGCAGGATAAACACCATATCCATCTTGATTATGGTCAGTTGTATCATAAGAATCCGCAACAATAATAACATCATCTGAATATGTTTCTGTACCCATTGTATCATATCCTATAATTACTTGCCAATGTCTACCCCAATCATTCCAAGCCACCATAATTGGTTGATCATTTTTAAGATATGTTTGTATCTGATCTAAAGTCATAAACTCATAAATTTTATCATCTGGATAATCATAAGTACTTTCTGTTTCTCTACCAGTAACAGTTTCTAAAATATTTACAATATCTTTTAATGTAGTTCCTTCTGGTTCTAAACCATTAGAACGCATTTGTGCAAGAGATTCTTCTGTATAATCACCTAATAAATCATAATGTTCTAAAAGCATAACCATAGCACTTAAACCACAAGACCATTCACTAGTCTGTTGTTGAGTTTTGAAATGTGGAATGATTGTTAATGTATCTGTACTTTCCATATTATAATAATCTAAGCTTGTAAAATATGGACTATTTTTATAATCTCCTTCTCGTTCTACACTATCTGCACCAGCTTCAATATCTAGATTATTCTGATAAGGAATTTTCATTTCATCTGTGAAATTAGATTTTACATTTTCTGATACATTAGTACCACTAGTCTGTGTTTGTTCTTGGGTACATGCTGTAAGCATTGATATTGATAAAATAAAACATATAATTAATTTTTTCATAATAAAATTCCTTTCACAAAAGATAATTGTACCTGTTTTTACCAACAAATTGCTTATAATATCTAGCACCATGTTATTTCACAAGTACAATATAAATATTAATAATCGATTTGATTAGAATTATATCTTATTTTTGCTAATTTAGCATGAATTTCAATTTTATTAATATGGCTCCATATTGTCAAATAAGAAGTCTTTTTTTAATAAATAATTTTTTTTGTTATTTTAAATTAATATTTTTACCTATTTTATAAAAAGCACATCTCGATTTTATCATCTCAATAATTAAGTGTCAATATGTACCAATTACACAATGACTATTATCTATCATACTTTTTGAAATAATTAGTTCGATATGATTAGCTGTACAAGATTTTACAAATCTCCCCAATTACTCTTTTTTCAACTAAATAACTGTGCTACTCTTTTCTAATAATGGATTTTATATGGTATTATTTTCAGTTGTTGATTGGTTATTTTATTTTTTTGATATTATTCTTAGTTATACATCTGTTAAAAAATTCAATTGTAATAAATTTATTCATACTGCTATAGGTAATATCTATTTGTAAGTTTTATTATATACTAATTATCAGCATAACTAGTAGTTTTATTGATAAATAGTAAAAAAGTCATAGCAAAATTGCTATGACTAAATTTTAATTAATATAATAACAAAAAAATATTAATTAGATAATTTTGTTTTTAAACCTAAAACTATTGTTGTTAAAAAAGCAACTGATAAAGCAACTATATGTGCAACTATATACCACATATATCCATTATTAGTAGGGTCGGCAAGGGCAATTCCAGGTACAACAGTTGTTCCAAATCCTAATGCAGCAAGATTTGTAAAATATACTATAATACCTCCAACAGCTCCACCAATACAACCACCAATTAAAGGAAACTTAAATCTTACATTTATACCAAATAACGCTGGTTCTGTTATACCAAATAAGACAGATATAAAACTTGGTATACAAAGTTCTTTTACTTTATTATCTTTTATATTTAACATAAGATATCCTAAAACAGCTCCACCCTGAGCAATTATGGCAACAGACATTAAAGGATTTAAGAAATTTCTACCCGTATCAACAAGTAACTGTGCTTCAATAGCACCAAATATATGATGCAAACCTGTAATTACAATTAACTGCTGTAAACCTGAAAATACTGCATATCCAACAAATCCAAAGTTCTGTGTCATCCAAACAAGACCATTTATTATTCCAGATGCAAGACCTCTACCAACAGGTCCTACAATTACAAATAAAAGTATTGCACCAACTAATGTTGTTAAAAGAGGTGAAACAAGAAGTCTTATTACTTCCGGAACTTTTCTTTCAAAGAATATATCAAGTTTAGCTGTAATAGCTCCCATAAGCAATGCTACAATAATACCACCTTGGAAACCTACTAAATCTATACCAATACCGAATATATGTAATGTTGTAACATCAACAGTTCCTTGAGCAGCAGCATAAGCATCAGCAAGACTTGAAGAAAGCATAATGCAACCCATTACAATACCAAGTATAGGTCTTCCACCAAACCTCTTACATGCACTATATGAAACAGCTAATGGAAGAAAACCGAATATTGCACCTGATGAAATATTTATTAATTTATTAATACCATAAAGAGTTTCATTATTTTCAACAAATCCTAAATTACCAAGTACACCTGATATTCCAGTAAGTAATGCAGCAGCAAGTATACCAGGCATAATTTCAATAAATACATCAGAAAGAGCTTTTATAATTCTCTGTATTGGATTCATTTTTTATTAGCTTCTGTTTTTAAATCGCTAAGGCTCATATTTTTCATATTTGTTTTTTCAGTAAAAACTTCATATACATCATTTACTAAACCTGCACCGAAAATTATTTGAAGCTGGTCTCCGGCAACAAATACACCTTTTACAAGGTCTACATTTTCGATTTCTTTTAAATTGGCAAAATCATTATTTTTTAAAACAATTCTCAATCTTGTTGCACAATGAGCTACACCTTGTATGTTTTCTTTTCCTCCTACAAGTTCAGTAATGCTATCAGATATTTTTTCATATCTTTCTCTTTTCTTTGCATCCATTTTACTTTCCTCCTTAAATTTTTTTAAAATGATAACATTCGCTTCTGAAATCTTGTTTTTTCAATGGAATACTAATACCGCTATACATAAGTTCGTCCCCTCCATAGATTTCTCCGCTTTTTATATCCTGATAAAGAGCATCTTTCTCAAGCCCTTTCAGTTTCATGATTTTTACTGGTGAAGCTGGCTGACTTAATATTTCAAAGTAAAAAGCAACCACATCATTACCATCACTTGATACAAAATTCCATTCTGCTAAATTACCATCAAAAGGATTTTTTATGCGATAAAATTCACCAAATTGTATAATATCTCTTATATTTTTATAAAATTTTATCTGTTCTTTTATTTCTTCAAATTCTTCTTCTGTACATTCATTTAAGTTTAGTTCATAACCTAAATTTGCACTCATAGCAACATATCCTCGTGTTTGTAAAGGAGTAACCCTTCCTGTTTGCTGGTTTGGTACAACACTAACATGAGCTCCTATACATATAGGAGGATACATAAGAGATGTAGAATATTGAATTTTCATTCTACAAACTGCATCTGTATTATCACTACACCATGTTTGTGGCATATAGTAAAGCATACCAGCATCAAATCTTCCACCACCACTTGAACAGCTTTCAAATAAAATATCAGGAAATTTAGATGTTAAAACATCCATAATTTTATATAAACCTAAAACATATCTATGGAAAACTTCTCCTTGTCGTTCTTCTCCTAATTCAAAATTTCCTACATCTGTTAAATGTCTGTTCATATCCCATTTAACATAATTTATATTTGCACTTTCTAATATTTGTGAAACACTATCTATAACATAATCACAAACTTCATCTTTTGATAAGTCAAGAACAAGTTGACCTCTACCATATGTATACGGTCTACCCTCTGTATGTAACACATATTCAGGGTGTTTTTTATAAAGTTCACTATCTTCTGAAATCATTTCTGGTTCAAACCATAAACCAAAATCCATACCCTTTTCATGAATTTTTTCAGATAAACTTTTCAATCCATTAGGTAATTTTCTTTTATCTTCAAACCAATCTCCAAGAGAACTATCGTCATTATCTCTATGTCCAAACCAACCATCATCAAGTACAAATAATTCTATACCTGCCTTTGAGGCTTTATCTGCAAGCTCCAATAATTTTTCTTCATTAAAATCAAAAAATGTAGCCTCCCAGTTATTTATAAGAATTGGTCGTGGTTTAAAAGCAAATTTGCTTCGTATTAAGTTATTCTGATAAAATTTATGATATATTTGTGACATACCATTTAATCCTTTATCAGAATATACCATTACAACTTCTGGTGTGTAAAACTTTTCATCTTTATCAAGAACCCATTCTCCATTCCAAGGGTTCATACCCATTTGAAATCTAACATTTCTATAAGGGTCAACCTGTGCAGCTGCAATAAAGTTTCCACTATAAACAAAATTACAGCTGAAAACTTCTCCAAAATCTTCAGTAACATCTTTTTTTACTAATGCCATAAAAGGTGATTGATGTGGTGAACTTGTTCCTCTTATACTTTCAATCTGTACAGTTCCACTTGTTAAAGGTCTTCTGTCCATATTACGTTCATTATTATGAGCACCATATAATGTAATTATATCAAAATCATCTTCTCTAATATCAACAGACATACTTAACATTTTTGTTAATGTTATAGCATTATCTGATTTGTTTTCAAATACTACATTTCTTGTAATAACATTTCTTTTATCAAAAACACTATAATATAAATATACATTAAGATTTAAAATATTATCTTTCATATGGATTTTTAGTGTGTTTACATTATTTTCAGAATCAAATGATGCAGGTAAATGTGGTATTTTAGGTTTTCCTTTAATGATTTCATAATCTTCAAATACAAGATTACTTATTCTTCTTCCTTTATAATCTTTTATTCCATATGCACAACTTCTAAAATCTCCATTTCCTGTTTGAGGATATTCTTGTGGAAGTGTATCTAAAGAAAATGTTCTATCATCTAAAGTTGGATTAGGTGCAAATCCCCTATCTTTCCATACTATTTCTCTGCTTTTTGAATAGTTTTTAATTCTTTTTCCCCAATATATATGAGCTAAATATTTATCATTTATAATTTTAATAACATAACTTGTTTCTTCTGTGTTTAAGTGGAAAATCTTTTTGTTGTCATCATAAATAATAGACATATTATTTTCCTCCTTTCATTTACTTATTTACTTGTTAAGTTTATTATATACTGATAAAATAAATAATATATGGATATATGTTGTTTTTTTATTAAGTTTTGTGACAAGTTAAAGGAGGTATCTTAAAAATGAAGGATTATATTTTTTCAAATGAATATTTTCAAAATATTGATGCAACTGTTTATACTTGTGGATATGAATCTTGTGCTCCACTTCACAGCTATGGTCCTGCAATACGAAGTGGATATATAATTCATTATATAATTGACGGAAAAGGTATTTTCAAAACTAATGGTAAAATTTATAGACTTAGTAAAGGAGATGCCTTTTTAATTACTCCTGGAAACTTAATATATTATGAAGCTGATGCAAAAAATCCTTGGACATATACTTGGATAGGATTTCAAGGTATTAAAATTAAGCAATATTTAAGTCGTACATCTTTATTAGACTGCCCTGTTTTTCACTATGAACATGATGATAGAATAAGACTTTGCCATGAAAAGATGTATGAAGCAAATCAAAATTTTAAAAATAAAGATTTAATTATGACAAGTATATTATATGAGTATTTATTTATGTTAGTAAGTAAATTTCCAAAACAAAATATTACTGTTAGCGAAAAAAAAGATTTATATGTTGAGGAGGCTTTAAAATATATAGAATCAAACTATTCCTCTGATATAAATGTTAATAGTATAGCAGAATTTTTAAGTATAGACCGTTCTTATTTACATAGATTATTCAAAAATACAACCGGATTATCATTAAAAAATTATATTATAAATTTTCGTATAAAAAATGCTTGTGATTTACTTATAAATACTGATTATCCAATATCAACTATATCACGTTCAATAGGATATGAAGATTCATTATATTTTTCAAGAATTTTCAAAAATAAAAAAGGTTGTTCTCCAACAGAATATAGATTAAAAAATAAATAATTAAAAAACACCAATAAATACTAAAATATTTATTGGTGTTTTTTGTTTATTCTTCTACTATTATACCAAAATGATCTGATACAACATCTTCGTTTTTTCCATTAAATATAATATTATGTGATTTAATATTAACAGGATTATTAGAAAAAATATAATCTATTCTCATACCTTTTTCTTCAACAACCTTATCTCTCCAACCATCTATAACATCTAGTACTGTTATACCATCATCTCTAATTTTAGCCATTTCATATGTATCATACCAACCTGTTGAACATACAAAATCATAACCTTCATTTTTTATATGCGAAGGTGAATTAAAATCACCCATTATATATATTTGTTCATCATTTCTATTTTCAAAATGTTTCATCAAATTTTTCCATTGTCCTTTTATATTTTCTTCTTCATCATTCCACCATCCAAAATGAACACTATAAAAACTTTTTTTATTACCATTATAATTAATTGTACATCCAACAGCTATTCTTGTTTTCCAATTATCATAATCTTTTACATCTGATAAATAAAAATATTCAAAATCATTAATAGGCTTAAGAGAAAATACAGCTAAACCTTCATCAAGAATATCATAGCCTTTTTTTACACTATTCCAGTACCAATTATAGCTTAACCCTTTATCTCTTAAAAGTTTAGATATAATATATGCATTATTATCTTCTTTTATTGGCATATCTATACCAACACAACCAAAAAGTTTATCAACATGAACTTCTTTGGCCTCTCTTGTTTGATTACATTCTTGTAAAACAAATATTTCAGGTTTTAATTTACATATAGTTTCAATAAATTTATTAAGTTTTTTTTCATAATCTTTCTCAACAATACTATGTATGTTTAATGTAATAAGTTTCATATTAATCTTTTCTCCAAATATATTTTATAATTTTTTTATTATATTATAATACGTTTCATATCTGTCT
>DXZA01000003.1 GCA_019415525.1 Tyzzerella sp.
GTACTTATTAAAGTGTAAAATACTATAAATAAAAAATATTTTCTTATTATACTAATAAAAAAGTTTTTCATACATACTCCTCCTTAACCAATAAGTTTTTAATCTTTAATTTTATTATAATTATTATTTAATTTTTTTGCAAATATATTACATAAGTGGTTAAAAATATAATATTTAATTATTTTATAACTTATATTTAATAAGTTTAAATTTTTAGTTATCATATTTTTATATATAAATTTTGTATACTTGATATAATACTTATTGCAATATATAATCTAATATACAGCACATATATTTTTATAAATAGATTGGATTGGAAGTGTATGAAATGAAAAATGTTGTTATTACAGGTGGTAGTTCTGGTATAGGTAAATGTATAGCTGAAGAATTTAATAAAAATGGATATAGAATTTTTATATTAGATATTAAAGAGCCTGATTTTTATATAGAAAATATATATTATTATTATACTGATTTATCAAATTACACTTATATAAAGAAATCATTTTATGATATATATAAAAAATATGGAAGTATTCATATATTAATAAATAATGGTGCTATAAGTAAATTTCATAAATCAATATATAATATAGAAATTCAGGAGTTTAATTCTGTTATAGATACAAATTTAAAAGGTGCATTTATGTGTTGCAAAGAATTTGTTAAATATAATAAAGGTGCTAATTTTGGAAGAATTATAAATATTTCTTCGACTCGTTTTCATCAAAATGAAGCTGACTGGGAAGCATATGGTATGTCAAAGGGTGCTATTATTTCTATGACTAATAGTCTTTGTGTATCCTTATCTAATAGTGGTATAACAGTTAATGCTATAAGTCCCGGTTGGATAGAAACTCAAGAATATAATCTTCTTTCCGAAAACGACCATAAACAACACCCTTCTGGTCGAGTTGGAAAACCAAAAGATATTTCTAATGTTTGTCTCTTTTTAGCAAAAGAAGATAATGATTTTATAAATGGTTCAAATATAATTGTTGATGGTGGAATGACTAAAAAAATGATTTATGATTAATAAAATAATTGTAAATATATTTGTTTATAATAAAAAATACCCTATTTATTATAATATATAATGAATAGGGTTTATTATATTTTTAATTTTTTACATGTTATAGCTTTTAATATTCTTTGCTATAAATTATATATCTTAATCTAAAAAGAATTTATTAACTATCTATATTTGATGATTCTGTAGACTCTATATTATCTGTGGACTCCGTAGTTTCTATATTATCTGTGGACTCCGTAGTTTCTATATTATCTGTAGACTCTGTAGTTTCTGTATTCTCTGTGGATTCTGTAGTTTCTGTATTCTCTGTGGATTCTGTAGTTTCTGTATTCTCTGTGGATTCTGTAGTTTCTGTATTCTCTGTAGATTCTGTAGTTTCTGTATTCTCTGTGGATTCTGTAGTTTCTGTATTCTTTGTGGATTCTGTAGTTTCTGTATTCTCTGTAGATTCTGTAGTTTCTATACTCTCTATGGATTCTGTAGTTTCTGTATTCTCTGTAGATTCTGTAGGTATCATAGATTCTATAGACCCTGTAGGTATTAGGTCTAGAGATTTATCTTCTTGTTTAATACTTAAAGTGAAGCGACCAATTTCTTTTTCAACTACATACTTACTTTGTGTCATTCCAACAGGTAGCGTAATTGCAACAGAAATAAATAAAATAACTACTATGTATTTCATACTTCGCCACCTCCTAATCTATTTGTTGTGCATATACTAAAACAGAAACATTAAGTGAAGTATCAATATTACTTTCAGAATCTACTTCAAATATTAAATTATGATTATATTCTTCATTTTCTCCTGCTTTAAATATATCAACATTTTCAAACACATATTTACCATCTATATAATAAGAATAATTTTTATCATCTAATTTCATAGTTAACCATTCTGGCAAATTTCCACCTAAATCAACCATAATATCATATTCTAAAGCAACTTCACTTTTACTATTTACAGAAAATATATAAATATACCTATTACTTTTACCATCACCACATTCTATTAAAGCATTGCTATTATCTCCTTCAGTAATTATATAGCATCCTGCTACAACAGCCTCATCTTTTCCATAAGACTCAGAAATATATCCTGAAAATGTTAGTCCTGTAAAAAGTAGAGTACAAATAAATAGATATGATATATAAACATAAAGAGGTAAAAAATGAAATTTTTTATTTATTTTATTATTAAATATATTTTTCATTTTGTAGTCCCTCCTCTTATAAATTATTCATATTTTTTATTTAACAATATAGGTAATTCTAATACAATAATTCCTATAAAAATAATAGCTGTCATTCCCAAAGGAGTTTTTATATAATTTATAAATTTTCCAACACTAGGAATTATTAAAACTACTTTGCCAAAAATGTCTTCAATATTTACTATATCTTTATCAGATACATTATTTGCATCACCCTTTGTTATAAAGCCAGACTGTATTTTTTTATCAATTCTATGTGTTATAATACTATTCTCTCTTTGAAATGTAATTATATCACCTTTATTATAAGTATCTTTTTCATTAATAATAATAATATCATCTACAGAAATTTCTGGCTCCATACTGCCAGAAGCAACAACAGCTATTGAAAATCCAAAGATATCTGGATGTATATTACCTGTAATTTTTTTTGATATAATTATATACATATTACAAAGCAATAAAAATGCCAAAATAAAAGTTATAATAATTTGTGTAAACCTTAATACTACTTTAAATACTTTGAGCATTTTCTATCCCTCCAATTCTCTACAATTAATAACAGTAAAATAATTCCGCTTATTATCATAAGGGTAATATAAACAGATATATTACTGTTATCTCTAGTTTTTGGAATTTCAGGATATATATAATTTTTATTATCATTAATATTTTTATCAGAAACAAATACATTAATATTATTTTCTTTTATATATTCATTAGTATTATTTTCTGGAATATTTTCTACTAAAGGTATTTCAGGTTCAACTATTATTTCTGTTTCTTCTATCTCTGTCGGTATCTCTCCAGTTAAAGGAATATCAGGGTCTGGTATTGTTTCCGGTTCTTCTGGGTCTACAGGATTTACTGGAATAATTTCTGTAGAACCTCCATCTTCATGGTCACCTTCTTCTATAACAATATAAATACCTATGGTTATATCATCAGCTTTATCAAAAGCAGCTTTATTCCCAAATTCTGTATCATAAATATCCTGTTCATCATCTATATAGTATTCCCACAGCCATTGTATATCAAAATCCTGTATTTCATTTTTATCTACTGTACCTGTAACAGCACTAATAACTTGAGATTTATCTACACCTTTAGGTAAAGGATAAACCTTTGTATCTTTAGAACCTTCTGATGAAAATTTTACTTCTATAGGTAATTGTTCGTTGCTTTTTATTTGATACATTACTGCTACATAATCTATTGAATAATCAATACGATTTCTTAAGCGGATAATATTATAACCATCTGTACCTGGTGCAATAATATTATCACCATTATTAGAAATTACATTTTCATATGCGTCGTTAAAAAGACTTAATTCTGCCACACCATATTCATTTATTCCTGTAGAACTATCCCAAGTTAGTTGACCTGTAGTATATGTTAAAATATGATTTGGACTTTCACTTCTTCCGGAATAAGTAACTCCCATAGCAAAAGGAAAGAGGAGTACTTGTAAAATAAACAAAATTAACATCATAGGCAATAGCCATTGATATTTTTTGCTAGCCATATACATATTAAATTCCCCACTTTCATTTTTGCAAAATATATATTTTATTCATAATAGTAAAATAGCCCCGATAGACGGGCTCGGGGCTATTATTATATTTATATTTTTATTAGTCAACCTGTTCTACTGTTATTCCAAGATCTAATTTAATTGTAGGAGCTGTACCAGTACCAGTAGCAGCAGCAGCAGCATCACCAAGAGCAGTGTCTTTTTCATTATCTTGATTATATCCTGTACCTGTATCATCTTCAAATAGCCATCTCCAACTAATTGCAATATCTTCATTTATAATTGATAAATCAGTTCCTGCTGCAAACTCACCACTAATAGCATCCTTGATAGCTGACTCTACTTTAGTTTCAAATGAACCTATTCCACCTTGTGTTTTACCATAGTCTAAACCACTAATTACTTCTTCACCTATGGTAAATTCAATAGGACAGTACTCTTCTCCATTTACCCTCCAGTTTGTTAATGCTAATTCAGGAGTTGCTGTAACTTTTACGGCAACCTCAGGAGTTCCTGTAATACTAATTTTATTAAATGTTCCTCTTGTACCAGGTGCTACAACAGCTTCAGAAGATACTACAGTATCACCAACTATTTTAGAATTAAGATCATCTTTTGAATAACTATTACTAAAAAGATTATCGCCTTCAACAACTACTTCTACACCCCATTTAGCAACACGAGCTGTATCTCCACCTTCACCTTGACTTGTATACTTAGCAAAAGTACTACCAACAAAACAAGAAGTAATCATTGTAGACATTAATAAAAATGCACCTATTCTTGATAAATAATTTTTTTTCATAAATACCCCTCCTCAAAGTCTTTTATTATTAAATTAAAGGCTTATGCGTCGTTATTCTTTCTCTCCAACGCTTGAAGCCTTGCAATTTCTTCTTCTAATTCTTGTGTTCTTTTTCTTTCAATATTTGCATATTTCTGTCTACGAATAATATCATAAATTATAAATAATATTAAAGGTACACCTATAAAAAACATCATACCTAAAGGCTTTTGAAGAAACATAGCAAAATCTCCAACTTTAGGTAATCTACCTATATAAATCCCTACTAACTGGTTTTCTGATACAGGTGTTGTGTCTTCCGAATCATTAGCATCACCCTTTGTAGTAAAACTAAGACTACCTGTATCATCTGTACCAACTGATGTAATACGATGTGTAACAGTAGTACCACCTGTCATATATGTAATAACATCACCTTCTTTTAATTCAGACGCTTCAATATTTTTTGTAAATATAAGGTCACCAACTTCAATATGTCCTTCTTGTGTTCCACTCATAGAACCAGAAAGTACAACCATAGGTGTAATACCAAATATCGATGGTGGCTTTTCTGAATCAATAGTTCCTTTAATAATAATAGTAATATTTAAAATAAGCATAATACTTAAAAAGATACATATAATAGTTCCTAATATTGTTATAATTTTATTTTTTTTAAGCAATTTTTTTCTATTTTCAATATTTTCCATAAAAACATTCTCCTTAAAATTAGTCCCTCAAACTTTATTTATATAAAATGTTCCTATATATTTTCCCATATTTATTTAACCTTATTTTAACAAATAAATAATTTTAATTTACACTTATTGCGAAATACTCAATTTAAACATCGAAATTATCA
>DXZA01000030.1 GCA_019415525.1 Tyzzerella sp.
GAATATATTTATAAAAGGAGATTTTTAATATGAGTAAAGAAACTATCAAAAAAATATTTATGGATTATATCAATACACCAGCTATATTCGTTATGAGTGAAAGTTGTATTAAAAAATTAAATAAATAATTTTTAAATATCCTGATTATTTATCAGGATATTTTTTTTATGCTAATTTACAATATTTTAATTCGTTATTATTAATATTGACAATAAAAGTTAAAACATATAATATATAAAAATATTAATGCTTTTTTGATTTAGCAGGATAAAATATAGGGGAAAAGCATTATTTAAATACAAAGTATGTACTTCACTTTGTATATATTATTAATTTAAGGGGGGAGCATCAATTTGAGTATAACAGGTGCAGAATTATTTGTAAAAGCTTTAAAAGAAGAAAATGTAGATAAAATTTTTGCTTATCCAGGTGGAAATATAACAGATATTTTAAATGCTCTATATAAACAGAATGATATTGAGCTTATACTTCCAAGACATGAGCAAGCTCTTTCTCATGCCGCTGATGGGTATGCACGTTCAACTGGTAAAGTTGGTGTCTGTCTTGTAACAAGTGGACCAGGGGCTACCAATCTTGTTACAGGAATTGCAACTGCTAATTTTGATAGTGTTCCTATGGTTTGTTTTACAGGGCAAGTTCCTACACATCTTATAGGAAATGATGCTTTTCAGGAGGTTGACATAGTAGGTATTACAAGACATATATGTAAATATGCTGTTACTGTAAGAAAAAGAAGTGACCTTGCTTCTATAATTAAAAAAGCATTTTTTATTGCAAGAAATGGTAAACCAGGAGTTGTTCTTGTAGATATTCCTAAAGATATTCAAATGGAAGTTGGAGATAGACATTATCCTGAAAGTATCGAAATAAGAAGTTATAAGCCTAATACTTCCGTACATATTGGTCAAATTAAAAAAGCTGTTGATATACTTAAAAAAGCCAAAAAACCTGTATTTCTTATAGGTGGTGGCGTAAATATTGCACATGCCAATGAAGAAATGAGAAAACTTGCTGAAAAAAGTAATGTTCCTGTAATTACTACAATTATGGGCAAAGGTGCTATACCTACAAATCATGAACTTTTTGTAGGTAATATTGGTATACATGGAAGTTTTGCATCAAATAGTGCTATAAGTGAGGCAGATGTACTTTTTTCAATAGGTACAAGATTTAATGACCGTATAACAGGTAAAATAAGTGAATTTGCTAAGAATGCAACTATAATACATGTGGATATAGACCCTGCATCTATATCAAGAAATATTGTTGTTGACATTCCTATTGTTGCTGATGCTAAAGTTGCTATACAGGCTATTACAGAAAAAATAGATAGATTAAATACTGATGATTGGCTTAAACAAATTAAAGAGTGGAAAGAAAAATATCCTTTAAAAATGAAAAGTGAAGGTCTTACTCCACAGAAAATAATTGAAACTATAAACAGAAAATTTGATAATCTTATTGTTACAACAGACGTTGGTCAAAATCAGCTTTGGACAACACAATATATTGAGCTTGATGAAAATAAACAACTTATCACTTCCGGTGGTCTTGGAACAATGGGATTTGGTTTCCCTTCTGCAATAGGTGCTAAACTTGGAAATCCTGATAAAACTGTTATTTCAATATCCGGTGACGGTGGTGTACAAATGAATATACAGGAATTGGCAACAGCTGTTGCTTATGAACTTCCTGTTATATTATGTATATTTAATAATGGATATCTTGGAAACGTTCGTCAGCTTCAAGAATTTTTCAGTAAAGGACACTATTCTTGTGTATGTTTGAAATATGATAGAAATTGTGATTGTACTGTGGCAAAAAATGTGCCTAAAGCAGGTTGTGCTAAAAAACCTTATTCACCTGACTTTGTAAAACTTGCTGAAAGCTATGGTGCAAAAGGTATTCGTGTTATAAATGAAGAAGATATTGAAAAGGCTTTTGATGAGGCTTCAAAAAATACAAAAACTCCTACAATAATAGAATTTATGATTGAGCGTGAAGAAGATGTACTTCCTATGGTGCTTCTTGGAAATCCGCTTAATGAAATGATTATTGAAAAGTAAAGGAGGATTAATATGTTGAAGAAAAGATGTATAAGTTTATACGTTGAAAATGAAGTTGGTGTACTTGCAAAAATTTCAGGACTTTTTTCTGGAAAGTCATATAACCTTGATAGTTTAACAGTTGGTACAACTGAAGATAGTACTATATCTCGTATGACAATATGCCTTACAAGTGACGACCAAACTTTTGAACAGATTAAAAAACAGCTTAATAGAAGTGTTGAAGTTATAAAAGTAGTTGACTTTACAGAAACTCAAATACATATGAAAGAGCTTATGTTTATAAAAATATGGGATTGTTCAAAAAATGATAAAACAGATATTTTCAGAATTGCTCAAGTTTATGATTTAAAAGTAATTGATTATGATATGTCTTCTTTTATAATAGAATGTACTAAGAGTGAAGAAGAAAATAATAATATAATAAAAATTTTAAATAAAAACTATCCTAATCGTATAGAAGTTGTACGTGGAGGAAATGTTGCAATAGAGGCATTAAAAATATAATATATTTATGAAGAGAACATATATTTATGTTCTCTTTATTTTTAAGAGGTGATAAATTTTGATAAAAGCTGATTTTCATACACATACAAATTTTTGTGATGGTAAAAATACTCCTGCACAAATGGTTGTATCTGCATATGCTATGGGTCTTACAGATTATGGTATATCAGGTCATGGATATATTACATCAGGTGAGGAGTTTGGAATGAACCCTCAAGTTTTTGAAAAGTATAAATCTGAAATAATGAAGCTCAAAGAAGAATATGAAGGCAAAATGAATATTTATATGGGTGTTGAGCTTGATATACTAGGATATTTACATGAAGCTGATTATACAATAGGTTCTTGTCATTGTATAGAAAAAAAAGGTGAATATGTAATAGTTGATGATACAGAAGAAAAGCTTTGTGATGCTGTAAATAGACTTTGGAATGGCGACTGGTACAGTATGACAAAAGATTATTATGAACTTGTTTCAAAGACATATGATATAACAAAATGTGATTTTATAGGTCATTTTGATTTAATAACAAAGTTTAATCAAGATAATAGACATTTTGATGAAAATAACGATATATATTTGGAACAGGCATATAATGCTATGAAAAAATTAAATTCTTATGGCATACCTTTTGAAATAAATACAGGTGCAATTTCAAGGGGATATAGAAAAGAGCCATATCCTAATAAAATACTTCTTAGAGAACTTTATAATATGGGTGGAAGGATTATTATAAATTCTGATAGCCATAGTACTGAAAATATATGTTATAAATTTGATGAGGCAGCTGCCATTGCAAAAGAATGTGGTTTTAAAACATCACTTATACTCAAGCCGGAAGGCGGTTTTAGAGAAGTTAATTTATAAATTTATAAAAAACAGACAGTTATAACTGTCTGTTTTTTTGTGTTTCAAAAAATTCTTTTGAAATTCTTATAAGTTTTTTTAGAGGCATATTATTTTCTGTGTTTTTATAATACATACCATAAGAAATAGTTTCAGAATTTTCTATTGGTATATAATTCAATGAGTTATCTCTGGCTATTGGTATATCAGGTAATATTGTAAATGCATTAAGTCCTTTTATAAGTGCAAATGTTGATTCTATATTTTCACATATATAAACATCATTAGGTAATCTTTGTCCTATAACTTTTTGATTTACATGGGCTGTTATTGGATAGTTTCTTCTTGGGTCGGAAAGTACAATTTTGCCATATGATAAATCATCACCTGTTATTATTTTTTTATTTGAAAATGGGTGATTTTTAGGACATACACATACTATTTTAAGTTTTATTAATTCTGTATATGTTGCAAAATCATCAGTTTTAATTCCATACATTATATCAAGAGATTCTGTATCCATCATATTTCTTAATATTTGAGGTATAGCCGTTTTTATAATAGGGTGTATACCTTCTTCTTCTTTTATGAATTCTTTAAGTAATTCAGGAAGAAATGAAAATTCAAGCATACTATGGCAACCAATTAAAAAAGGAATCATTTTATCTTTTGTATTTGTTGTAAGCTTTATTTTTGCCATATGTGCAATTCCTAATATATTTTTTGCATCTTCTATAAAATTCCAACCTGCATGTGTAAGTTCCACAGTTCTGGTTGTACGTTTAAAAAGTTTAACTTCAAGTTCTTTTTCCAAAGAGTTTATTTGATGTGTTACAGCAGGTTGTGTAATATGTAATATTTCAGAAGCACGGGCAAAATTAAGATTTTCTGCAACAGCAAGAAAACATTCAAGTTGTACTGTATTCATATTAATACTCCTTTATACAATATTATTAATAAATGTTTTTTATTAATAATAACATTTTTGAATTTTACATTCAATATAAAATAGTGTAAATTATTAGGGTAAAAATAATTAGGATATTAACAAAAAAGAGAGGTGATATAATTGTGTGATATAGTTGTGGATAAAGAATATGACGTAATGAAGTTTTTTAGAAGAATAAATATTGAGATTGAAAATATAATAAATGATAATGTAAGCAAACATGATTTAACTGCATCTCAGGGCAATATTCTTGGATATTTAATAAGACATAAAAATGAAAAAATATGTTCAACTGATATTCATGTTAAATTAGGTCTTTCAAGAGCTTCTGTTTCTGCAACTCTTAAAAAACTTAGAAATAATGATTTTATATTATTTGAAGATGTACCTTATGATGATAGAAGAAAGTACATTGTTCTTACACAAAAAGCACTTCATATAGAAAAAGAAATACAGTTATGTTTTGAAAAAATGAAAAATATAATATATGAAGGGTTTTCAGAAGAAGAAAAAGAAAGTTTTAATATTTTAATGGAGAAAATAAAACAGAATATACGAAATAGTAAAGAATTAGATTGAAAAAAACATTTTGTTTTTGACATAATTATTTTACATAAAAGGAGGTATAAAGATGATAAAAACATTAATGAGTCAAATCAAAGAATATAAAAAAGTTTCTATTCTTACACCTGTTTTTACATCACTAGAAGTTTTTATGGAAGTTCTTATTCCATTTATTACTTCAGCTTTAATTGACCAAGGTATTCAAAGAGGGGATATGGGAAAAATTTATTTCTATGGTGGAATAATGATTGTTATAGCAATGCTCAGTCTTCTTTTTGGTATACTTGCAGGGAAATATGCAGCAGATGCTTCTTCAGGATTTGCCTGCAATCTAAGAAATGCTATGTATGATAATATACAAACATTCTCTTTTTCAAACATTGATAAATTTAGTACAGCAGGTCTTGTAACAAGAATGACAACAGACGTTACAAATGTACAAAACTCATACCAGATGTGTTTAAGAATTGCTGTTAGAGCACCACTTATGCTTGTATGTAGTTTAGCTATGTGCTTTTTAATAAATGCACAGCTTAGTATTGTATTTGTTGTAGCAATAGCCATACTTGCCTGTGGATTAATATTTATTATGAAAGGTGCTATAAAAATATTTGATGTTGTATTTAAAAAATATGATGCATTAAACGCAAGTGTTCAGGAAAATGTCACAGCAATAAGAGTTGTTAAAGCATTTGTAAGAGAAGATTTTGAAAATAAAAAATTTACACATGCTGCAAATGAATTATATAAACTTTTTGTAAAAGCAGAAAGTATACTTGCATTTAACAGCCCTATAATGATGTTTGTTATATATGGTTGTGTAACAGCTCTTTCTTGGTTTGGTGCAAACTTTATTATTGCTGGAAATCTTACAACAGGTGAACTTACATCAATGTTTACTTATATTATGAGTATAATGATGTCATTAATGATACTTTCAATGATTTTTGTTATGATTACAATGAGTGCTGCAAGTGGTAGACGTATTGCAGAGGTTATAAATGAAAAACCTGATATTGTAAATCCTAAAAATCCTGTTATGGAAATAAAAGATGGAAGTATTGATTTTAATCATGTTAATTTCCACTATAAACATGCAAATGATAAAGAAACTCTTACAGATATTGATTTACATATTAAATCTGGAGAAACAATAGGTATTATAGGTGGAACAGGAAGCGGTAAATCAAGTCTTGTAAATCTTATAAGTCGTCTTTATGATGTTGCTAGTGGTTCTGTATATGTTGGTGGCAGAGATGTTCGTGAATATGATATAGAAGAGCTTAGAAATAAAGTTGCTGTTGTACTTCAGAAAAATGTACTTTTCTCAGGTTCAATACTTGACAACCTTAGATGGGGTAAAGAAGATGCAACAGAAGAAGAATGTATTGAAGTATGTCGTCAGGCTTGTGCTGATGATTTTATAGAACAGTTCCCAGATAAATATAATACACATATTGAACAGGGTGGTTCTAACGTATCAGGTGGACAGAAACAAAGATTATGTATTGCAAGAGCACTTCTTAAGAGTCCTAAAGTATTAATACTTGATGACTCAACAAGTGCTGTAGATACTGCAACTGATGCTAAAATAAGAGATTCTTTT
Source organism: Tyzzerella sp. (assembly GCA_019415525.1). Classification (GTDB taxonomy): domain Bacteria; phylum Bacillota; class Clostridia; order Lachnospirales; family Anaerotignaceae; genus Fimicola. The sequence goes on from DXZA01000030.1 coordinate 6,561, forward strand.
GCTAAAAAAATTCCTGGTGTTACAAAAATTATAATAGCACAAAGAGTTTCCAGTATTGAAAATGCAGATAGAATAATAGTTATAGATGATGGAAAAATATGTGGATTTGATACACATAAAAATCTTATGGAAACAAATGAAATTTACCGTGAAATATATGATACACAGGTAAAAGGTGGCGGAGATTTTGACCAGCCAACTAAAGACTGAAAGGTAGGTGTATTATAATGGCTGAAAATACAAGACATATGAAAGGACCTATGGGTATGAGAGGTTCTCGACCTAAAGTTGCAAATCCTGGTAAAGTAATGAAAAGACTTTTAGGCTATATGCTTAAAAATTATAAAATACAGTTCTTTATAGTTGTTGTATGTATTATTATTACTGCGTGTACAACTTTAAGAGGTATGCTTTTTATGCAGTCACTTATTGATGACTATATACTTCCAATGACAAAAGTAGCAAATCCTGATTTTGCTCCTCTTAAAAATGCTATTTTAAGCCTTGTGGCTACTTATATTATTGGTGTTATATCTTCATATGCTTATAACAGAATTATGGTTAATATTGGTCAGGGTACAATGCTTAAACTTCGTACAGACCTTTTTACTCATATGGAATCACTTCCTATAAAATATTTTGATACAAATGCTCATGGAGATATAATGTCTGTATATACAAATGACGTTGATACATTAAGACAGCTTATGAGTCAAAGTATACCACAAACAATAAACTCTGCTGTTACTATTATAATGACTTTTGTAAGTATGATAGTACTTGATATTCCTCTTACAATTATAAGTTTATTAATGGTAGGATTAATGATGTTTACAACATCAAGAATAAGTAAAAAAACAGGAAGATTTTTTGCTGACCAACAAAGAGATTTAGGTAAAGTAAATGGATTTATTGAAGAAATGATGGAAGGACAAAAAGTAATAAAAGTATTCTGTCATGAAGAAAAAAGTATTGAAGAATTTAAAAAATTAAATAACAAGCTTAGAGAAAGTGCAAATAATGCCAATAAATTTGCAAATATAATGATGCCTATTAACGGTAACCTTGGTAATATAAGTTATGTAATATGTGCAATAATAGGTTCTATGCTTGCACTTACAGGAATTACAGGTCTTACTCTTGGTAAACTTGTATCATTCCTTGCACTTAATAAGAGCTTTACACAGCCTATAACACAGATAAGTCAGCAGATGAACAGTATTATAATGGGTATGGCAGGTGCAGCTCGTGTATTTAAACTTCTTGATGAAGTACCTGAAACTGATGAAGGATATGTTGAACTTGTAAATGTTAAAGAAGACTCTAAAGGAAATCTTACAGAAACAAGTGAACGTACAGGAATATGGGCTTGGAAACATCCTCATAAACAAGAAGGTACAATTACTTATAGAAAACTTGAAGGTGATGTAACATTTAACGATGTTGACTTTGGTTATGATGATAAGAAAATTGTACTTCATAATATTAAACTTTTTGCTACACCGGGACAGAAAATTGCCTTTGTTGGAAGTACAGGTGCTGGTAAAACAACAATTACAAATCTTATAAACCGTTTTTATGATATTCAAGATGGTAAAATAAGATATGATGATATTAATATAAACAAAATTAAAAAATCAGCATTAAGACGTTCTCTTGGAATGGTTCTTCAGGATACACATCTTTTTACAGGAACTGTTATGGATAATATACGTTATGGTAGACTTGATGCAACAGATGATGAATGTATTGCAGCAGCAAAGCTTGCTAATGCTGATGGATTTATAAGACGTCTTCCAGATGGATATAACACATTACTTACAGGTGATGGTGGAAATTTAAGTCAGGGACAAAGACAGCTTCTTGCAATAGCTAGAGCAGCAGTTGCTGACCCTCCTGTATTAATACTTGACGAGGCTACATCTTCTATCGATACAAGAACAGAAACTCTTGTTCAACAGGGTATGGATAGACTTATGCAGGGAAGAACAACATTTGTTATTGCTCATAGACTTTCTACTGTAAGAAACTCTGATTGTATTATGGTTCTTGAACAAGGAAGAATTATAGAAAGAGGAACTCATGACGAGCTTATAGAAGAAAAAGGGAAATATTATCAGCTTTATACAGGAAATTTTGCTGAAGAGTAAAATTAGAGCCGAAACTATTTAGTTTCGGCTTTTATATTTGTTAATAAAAATAGTATAATTAAATAAAAAAGGAGATGTTTATTTATGGTTACAGCTATATATTTTAGTGGAACAGGAAAAACAGAAAATTGTATTAAAAAAATAACAGGACTTTTTAAAGATGATGTAAATTATATTAATATAACATCTTTAGAAAGTAGAAAAAAAGAATATGTATTTAATGAAAATGATACTGTTATTGTAGCTATGCCTGTATATGCAGGACAAATTCCATCAGTTTATAATATTATTGACTGTTTAAAAGGAAATAATACACCTTGTGTAATTATTGCTTGTTATGGTAATAGAGATTATGACGATACTCTTGCACAGATGAACCAATTATTACAAAAAAGAGGTTTTATAATAGTAGGTGGTGGAGCTGTTATTATTGAACATACATTTGCAAATGAACTTGGTAAAAATAGACCAAATGAAAATGATATGGAAAAAATAGAAAAATGGATATGTGAAATTAAAAATAAAATAGATAATAAAAATTATAAAAATATAGAGTTTAAAGGTAATCCATTTGTAGAACCTAAAAAGAGCATACCTGTTCCTAAAATAGTTAATATTGATAAATGTGTATTATGTGGAAAATGTGCTAAAGAATGTCCAGTTTCAGATATAGTTATTACTGACAAAATAGAGTTTAAAAATGAAAATTGCATAAATTGTATGAGATGTAGTGTTGTCTGTCCAAATAATTGTATATCTTATAACTGTGAACCACTTACAAAAAGACTTATGGATAACTTTTTAAATCCAAGAGAATTAGAGTTATTTGTATAAAAATAAAGTGCCAAAATGACACTTTATTTTATGATTTTTTATTTTTTCTGTATGCACTTGGTGTGCATTTCATATATCTTTTGAATATTTTTCCATAGTAACAGGAATTTGAAAATCCACATTTTTCAGATATTTCTGTTATTGATATATCATCATTTAAAAGTGAAAGGCTTTGTTGTATTCTATAAAATAGGAGATAATCAAAAAGCGTTGTTTTCATATGTTTTTTGAAAAAACGACAACATTCACTTTTGCAAAGATTAACGTTTTTTGCTATATCATCAAGAGTTATAGGCTCTGAATAGTTATGGTGTATAAATGTAAGTATATCTTTTATACGATTAATATTATTTTCAGCTCTATATCCTGCATCTGGTATTGATGAAAAATAATTATATATATCAAGCCAAAATTTTGAAAATTCTATGTGTAATGTAAGTTCATCAATGTTTTGGTTTGATATAAAATATTGATTATATAAATTACTAAGAAAAGTCAATATATTTTTATGCCATAGTATATCATCAGTAAGTTTTAATGAAGAAGTTTTATGATTACCTGTAATAAAGTTTACATATTTTGTGTGTATTATGCTATTTTCAAAACCATATATAAATCTTGGGTGAAATGTTACTGAGAGATATGTACAATCTTTGTTTTCTATCATTCTACCACTATGCATTGTATTACTATTGCAAAATACACCATCGCCTTTTTTTAGAATATAGCTTTTTTCATTAATATTATATTCTATTTGGCCATCTACAATATATGTAAGTTCTATTTCAGGGTGCCAATGCCACAAAAATGTGCCGCCTTCATATGATGATAAAATTTCTTTACTTATATTTACAGGAAAACCATAACTTCCATGGGGTTTAAGTTCTTTTTTTTCTTTGTTAATATTTAATTGCAATAAAAACACCTCAATATAGTTATAAAATATCATATTATATTTGTAGATTTTAATTGTATCTAAGCATTATAATTATATTAAATTATTGATAAATAATCAATTCATATTTATTATAAGAAGGACGTGTAGGAAAATGAAAACAAAACTTATTGAAAAATTTGTATCACTTTATGGAGATGGAGGAGAAATAAAATCTTATTTTTCACCAGGTAGAGTTAATCTTATAGGCGAACATACAGATTATAACGGAGGTCACGTTTTCCCTTGTGCCCTTACTCTTGGAACATATGGAATTGCTAGAAAAAGAGAAGATAATATTATTCGTTTTTACTCAATGAATTTTGAGGAAGATGGAATGATAGAAACAACTATTGATGATATGAAACCATTGAAAGATACAGGTTGGACAGCTTATCCAAAGGGTGTTATATGGGCACTTGAAAAACATGGATATAAAATAGATACAGGTCTTGATGTTCTTATTTATGGAACAATACCTAATGGTTCAGGACTTTCATCTTCTGCTTCCCTTGAGGTTCTTACAGCTGTTATATTAAAAGATATGTTTAAATTTGAAGAACTTACAATGGAAAGTATTGCTTCAATAAGTCAGTATTCTGAAAATAATTACAATGGTTGTAACTGTGGTATAATGGACCAGTTTGCTGTTGCTATGGGTAAAAAAGATTGTGCAGTTTTCCTTGATACAGCAAAACTTGAATTTGAATATTCAAAAGTTGAACTTAATGATGCAAAAATAATTATAACAAACAGTAAAGTAAAACATAGCCTTGTTGATTCAGCTTATAATGATAGAAGAAATGAATGTAATGAAGCTTTAAAATGCTTACAGAAAATAAAAAATATAAAAACACTTGGTGACCTTACTGAAAGTGAATTTGAAGATGCTAAATACATAATAGATAATCCTGTTTGCAGAAACAGAGCAAAACATGCTGTTTATGAAAATCAGAGAACAATAAAAGCTGTTGAAACACTTAAAAATAATAATATTGAAGAATTTGGTAAACTTATGAATCAATCACATATATCATTAAGAGATGATTTTGAAGTTTCTTGTAAAGAAATAGATATACTTGTAGATTTAGCTTGGTCAATACCTGGAGTTCTTGGTTCAAGAATTACAGGAGGCGGTTTTGGTGGCTGTACTGTAAGTATAGTAAAAAATGATAGTGTTGATGAATTTATTGAAAAAGTTGGAAAAGGATACGAAGAAAAAACAGGAATTACAGCAGAATTCTATATTGCAGAAATTGGTGATGGTGCAGGAATTATAGAATAATTGTAGGGAGTGTTTAAATATGTTTAATACAGAAATTAAAAAACTTGTAGATTATGGTATATCAACAGGTCTTGTACCTGAATGTGAAAGAATTTATACAACAAACCAGCTTTTAAGTCTTTTTAAAGAAGATAGTTATGAAGAACCAGTTGGTCAATACCTTAATACACAGCTTGAAGATGTTTTAAAAAATCTTCTTGATGAAGCTGTAAAAAGAGGTCTTATTGAAGATACAATAACAGAAAGAGACCTTTTTGATACAAAAATAATGAATTGTCTTATGCCAAGACCTTCACAGGTTCAAGATAAATTCTGGAGCAAATATGAAAAATCTCCTGAAGAAGCAACTGATTATTTTTATAAACTTAGCCAAGACAGCGATTATATAAGACGTTATCGTATTGCAAAAGATAAAAAATGGAAAGTTGATTCAAAATACGGAAAAATCGATATTACAATAAATCTTTCAAAACCTGAAAAAGACCCTAAAGCAATAGCTGCTGCTAAAAATGCAAAAGCAAGCAGTTATCCAAAATGTGCTCTTTGTATGGAAAATGAAGGATATGCAGGAAGATTAAATCATCCTGCAAGAGATAATCATAGAATAATACCTATAACAATAAATAACAGTAATTGGGGATTTCAGTATTCTCCATATGTATATTACAATGAACATTGTATAGTATTTAATGGTGAGCATACACCTATGAAAATTGACCGTTCTGCTTTTATAAAATTATTTGATTTTGTAAAACAGTTCCCACATTATTTCCTTGGTTCAAATGCTGACCTTCCAATAGTTGGTGGTTCAATTTTAAGCCATGACCATTTCCAAGGTGGACATTATACATTTGCTATGGAAGAAGCTCCTATTGAAAAAGAAATAACAATAAAAGGTTTTGAAGATGTTGAAGCAGGAATTGTAAACTGGCCTTTATCTGTTATAAGAATTAGACATAAAGATGATAAACATCTTGTTGACCTTGCCGAACATATTCTTGATAAATGGAGAGATTATACAGATGAAGATGCATTTATATTTGCAGAAACAGAGGGAGAACCTCATAATACAATAACTCCTATTGCAAGAAAAAAAGGCGATATGTTTGAACTTGACCTTACATTAAGAAATAATATTACAACAGAGGAACACCCTCTTGGTGTATATCACCCACACAGCCAGTGGCATAACATCAAAAAAGAAAATATCGGTCTTATTGAAGTAATGGGACTTGCCGTTCTTCCTGCAAGATTAAAAGAAGAACTTGAGCTTATTGAAGAATATATATTAGCAGGAAAAGATTTAAGAACTTCTGAAAAAATAGAAAAACATGCTGATTGGGTTGACGGATTTATAAAAGAGTACGATAATCTTACTAAAGATAATATAACAGAGATAATACAGAAAGAAGTTGGCAAAGTTTTTGTACACGTTCTTGAAGATGCAGGTGTATATAAATGTACACCAGAAGGCAGAAAAGCATTTATGAAATTTGTTAATTCATTATAATTCTCAATATATATTATAAGAAAAGGAGAGATATTCATGAATAAAATTTTAGTAACAGGCGGTGCCGGATACATAGGAAGTCATACTTGCGTTGAACTTTTAAATGCAGGTTATGAAGTTGTTGTTGTTGATAACCTTTATAATTCAAATAAAAAAGCTATTGATAGAGTAGAAGAAATAACTGGTAAAAAAGTTACTTTCTATGAAGCTGATATAAGAGATAGAGCAAAAATGGATGAAATATTTGATAAAGAAGATATCCATGCAGTTATTCATTTTGCAGGACTTAAAGCTGTTGGTGAATCTGTTGCAAAACCACTTGAATATTATGAAAATAATATAAGTGGAACAATTACTCTTTGCGATAGTATGAGAAATCATGGTGTTAAAAACATAATATTCAGTTCTTCTGCAACTGTTTATGGCGACCCTGCATTTATTCCTATTACAGAAGAATGCCCTAAAGGAATTTGTACAAATCCTTATGGTTGGTCAAAATGGATGCTTGAACAGATACTTACAGACTTTAATAAAGCCGATTCTGAATGGAATGTAGTTCTTCTTCGTTACTTTAACCCAATTGGTGCTCATAAGAGTGGACTTATAGGAGAAGACCCAAAAGGTATTCCTAATAATCTTCTTCCATATATTGCACAGGTTGCAATAGGTAAACTTGATTGCCTTGGTGTATTTGGTAACGATTATGATACACATGACGGTACAGGTGTGCGTGATTATATCCACGTTGTTGACCTTGCAGATGGTCATGTTAAAGCTCTTAAGAAAATTGATGAAAACTGTGGTGTTAAGGTTTATAACCTTGGTACAGGTAATGGTTATAGTGTTATGGATGTTCTCCACGCTTTTGAAAAAGCTTGTGGTCACGAAATAAAATATGAAATCAAACCAAGAAGAGCAGGGGATATTTCTACTTGCTATGCTGACTCTAAAAAAGCATATGAAGAACTTGGTTGGGAAGCTAAATATGGCATTGATGAAATGTGTGCTGATTCTTGGAATTGGCAGTCAAAAAATCCAAATGGTTATAATGAATAATTATAATAAATGATACTATATATCAGATTTCATACTGATATACCTTTCTCCAAACAACTTAATAAAAAATCCGGTGTTTTTGCATCGGATTTTTTATTTTAGATAATTTTACATATTTATAATTATTTACATAAAAATATATTTATGTAATTTATACAAAACAAGCAAAATTTAAGTAAAATGTTTCTCTTTGCAGAAATTATCATATATATGGTATACTAAGTATAAATTTTGCCATATATGGTGTTTGAAAATAAGAAAGGAGGACTTTACGTTGAGAAATGCTACAAGAGTATGGATTAATGGAGCAAGCGGACAAGTTGGAAAAGCAATAGTGGAGGCTTTAGACTGTACAGAATATGAGGTTATGGCTTCTGATATGGATATTGATGTAACAGACCTTGCTCAGGTAACAAGTTTCTGCGATATAGATTATCCAGATGTTATTATACATTGTGCTGCAAGCTCAAACTATGGTTCTAATAACAACGATATTGAAACAACTTATAAAGTAAATACACTAGGTGCAAGAAATGCTGCTATTGCTGCACGTCGTGTAAATGCTAAACTTATTTATCTTTCAACAGATGATGTTTTTGATGGTTTAGATGGACATCCTTTAAATGAATTTGATTTTCCTAAGCCGGTTTCTGTTTATGGTAAAAGCAAACTTGCTGGTGAACAGTTTGTTCGTGAACTTTGCCCAAAACATCTTATTGTACGTTCATCTTGGATTTATGGACATACAGAAAATAATTTTGCACATACTGTAATTGAAAAAGCAAAAGCTGATAAAAAAGTTGAAGTTGCTGTAAATGAGCTTAGTTCTCCAACAAGTGCAAAAGCTCTTGCTGATTTTATAATAAAGCTTATAGATACAACAGAATATGGAATTTATCATGCTTCTTGTGAAGGTGTATGTTCAAGATATGAATTTGCAAAAGAAGTTCTTAAATATGAAGGTATAGATGCAGAAGTTATACCTGTTGTTTTGGAAAAGCCTGTGAATACAATGCTTGATAACCTTATGATGCGTATGACTGGAATTTATAAAATGCCTGAATGGAAAGAAGCATTAAAGGAATTTTATAATAACAGGGAGGCTTTAAGATGAATAAAAATAACAAAAATAAAAAAAGCCTTGGTTTAACAACTCGTATATTTATTGCTCTTATTTTAGGTTGTATTGCAGGTCTTATAATTCACTATGCATTACCAGAGGGTAATTATATTAGAGATACTTTCCTTATGAATGGGCTTTTTAATGTAATAGGACAAGGCTTTTTAAGACTTATGCAAATGCTTGTTGTACCTTTAGTACTTTGTTCTATTGTTTGTGGTGCAGCAGCTATTGGTGATACAAAAACACTTGGTAAAGTTGGTGTTAAAACAATAGGTTTTTATATTGTAACAACAGCTTTTGCTATTACAGTTGCTCTTATTGTAGCTAAAATAATTAATCCAGGTATAGGACTTAATCTTGAAAGTGTTCTTGTACAGGAAACTACTGGAACAGCTACAAAAACAAGTCTTGCACAAACACTTCTTGATATTATACCTACAAATCCTTTTGCTGCATTTGCAAACGGTAATATGCTTCAAATAATTGTTTTTGCACTTTTAGTAGGTATTATACTTGCAAAACTTGGAGAACGTACTACAAAAATGCTTAATCTTTTCCAGCAAGGAAATGATATTATGATGGAAATGACAATGATGGTTATGAAAGTTGCACCTATTGGAGTTTTCTGTCTTATAGCAAAAACATTTATACAGATTGGTCTTGATGGATTTAAACCTATGGCACTTTATATGATTTCTGTACTTATTGCACTTTTTGTACAGTGTGCCGGTGTATATTCAGGAATGCTTAAATTATTTACAGGCCTTAATCCATATAAATTTATTAAAAAATTCCTTCCGGTAATGGGTTTTGCTTTCTCAACAGCAACATCAAATGCTACAATTCCATTATCAATAGATACACTTGCTAAAAAAATGGGTGTTTCAAGAAGAATTTCTTCTTTTACAATACCTCTTGGTGCTACTATAAATATGGACGGTACTGCTATTATGCAGGGTGTTGCAGTTATATTTATTGCACAGATTTATAATATACCTCTTACATTTACACAGCTTGCAACAGTTGTTCTTACAGCTACACTTGCATCAATAGGTACAGCTGGTGTTCCTGGAGTTGGTCTTGTAACACTTACAATGGTATTAAACTCTGTAGGTCTTCCAATAGAGGGAATAGGCTATATTATGGGTATTGACCGTATACTTGATATGTCACGTACTGCTGTTAATATTACAGGTGATGCTATTTGTACAACAATAGTTGCTTGTCAGGATAATGCTTGTGATAAAGATGTATTTAATGATAAAAAAAGCTTAGGTAAAAGTGCTATATAATTTTTTTATAGTTAATATAATAAATTTTTTATATTTTATATAAAATAATCTTTGTAAATTTTATAAAGTAATAGTATAATTTTATACCGTAAGTTGTTGGTTATTTATAGAATTGGGAGAAAAAATATGACAAGAATAGGTTTTGATAATGACAAATATTTAAAAACACAGTCAGAGTGTATTAAAAAAAGAATAGGTGAGTTTGGAGGTAAACTTTATCTTGAATTTGGAGGAAAATTATTTGATGATTACCATGCATCAAGAGTTCTTCCAGGATTTAAACCTGACAGTAAAATAAATATGCTTGTACAGCTTAAAGATGATGCCGAAATTATTATTGCAATAAATGCAGGCGATATAGAGAAAAACAAAGTTAGAGGCGACCTTGGTATAACATATGATATGGACGTTTTACGTCTTATAGATGCTTTCAGAGGCTATGGTCTTTATGTTGGTAGCGTTGTTCTTACACAGTTTAACGGACAGGAAAGTGCTATTGCCTATGAAAGAAAACTTGAAGCATTAGGTATTCGTGTTTATAAACATTATCCTATTGCAGGATATCCAAGCAATGTTCCTTTAATCGTAAGTGAAGAAGGATACGGAAAAAATGATTATATAGAAACAGAACGTTCACTTATTGTTGTTACAGCACCAGGGCCTGGAAGTGGAAAAATGGCTGTATGTCTTTCACAGCTTTATCATGATAATAAAAGAGGTATTAAAGCAGGTTATGCTAAATTTGAAACATTCCCTATTTGGAACCTTCCTTTACAGCACCCTGTAAACCTTGCTTATGAGGCTGCAACAGCTGACCTTAATGACTTAAATATGATTGACCCATTCCACCTTGAGGCTTATGGTAAAACAACTGTAAACTATAATAGAGATGTTGAGGTTTTCCCTGTACTTAATGCTATGTTTGAAATGATTTATGGAGAGTCTCCATATAAATCACCAACAGATATGGGTGTAAATATGGCAGGAAACTGTATAATTGACGATGAGGCTACAAAAGAGGCTTCAAGAAACGAAATTATAAGAAGATATTATAAAGCTCTTTGTGAAAAGAGAAAAGGTAACGATGATACAGATGCAACATATAGACTTGAACTTCTTATGAAACAGGCAGGAACAGGAGTTTCTGAAAGACCTGTTATTGCAGAAGCAAATCGTCTTGCTGAAGAAACAGGAAATCCGGCAGCTGTTATTGAACTTCCAGACGGAACTCTTGTTACAGGAAAAACAACAGACCTTTTAGGTGCATCTTCTGCTATGCTTCTTAATGCACTTAAAAAACTTGCTAATATTCCAGATGATATTAAACTTATATCACCAACTGTTATTGAACCTATACAGAAATTAAAAGTTACTCATCTTGGAAATCATAATCCAAGACTTCATACAGATGAAGTGCTTATTGCTCTTTGTATGAGTGCTGCAACAGATGAAAATGCTGAACTTGCTATGAAACAGCTTGAAAAACTTAAAACATGTGAAGTTCATTCATCTGTTATACTTTCATCAGTTGATGAAACTGTATTCGGTAAACTTGGAGTAAATCTTACTTGTGAACCAAAATATCAGACAAAGAAATTATTCCACGGTTAATATAGAAATTATAAAAAGTCTCAAGTATCTTTTGATATTTGAGATTTTTTTTATTAGTGTTATAATTAATAAAAGGAGTTGATTTTGTGGAAATAAGAAGTACTTCTAAAGCCATAATACTTAATGATAATAAAATACTTTTGAATAAATGTTATGATGAGAATAATGGCCATTATTATTCGTTACCCGGTGGAGGACAGCATAAGTTTGAAACACTTGAAGAAGCTATTGTAAGAGAATGTCTTGAGGAAACAGGTTATAATGTTATTCCTGTAAGATTTGCTGCTCTTTTCGAAGAAATATGTATAAATACTGATTTACCTAAGGAATATGATGAATATTTGCATAAAATGTATCATATATTTGTTTGTAAGCTTAATAATACAGACAGAGTAGAAATATCTGAAAAAGATAGTATGCAGCTTTATTCTGAATGGATTGATATAAATTCACTTAATGATATACGTATATTGCCAAAATCTTTGGAAAAAGAACTTTATAATATAATAAATGATAAATCACCAAAATTTCTTGGCTCATCAAAAATAATGTATGGACATGGTTAATTTTTCATCATATAAATTTAAAGAAAATATTAAAAAAATTTAATGTTTTTTTTGATTATATATGTTATACTCACTATGTAATAAATAATATTTTGTTTTTATTATTAAGGAGGAATTATGGAAAGAGCTATAGGTTCAAAAATTAGCCTTAAAAGTCTTGAACATGAGTTAGCAATAGAATTTATGGATTGTATTTCAGATATATATTACAATGAAAAAATACAGAAACTTGATGATTATGAACAACATTGTCATACAAGTAGATTACAGCATAGTATTAATGTAGCATATTATAGCTTTATAGTATGTAAATTCTTTGGTTGGGATTATCGTTCAGCAGCTAGAGCCGGTATAATGCATGATATGTTTTATTATGACTGGAGAGTTAAAAAACCAATAAGAAAATCTAATCATGCTGCTTGGCACCCAAGGGTTGCATACGATAATGCAAGAAAAATTACTGAAGTAAATGAAATAGAAAAAGATGCTATATTAAAACATATGTGGCCTTGTACTCTTGTTCCACCAAGATATAAAGAATCATATGTTGTTACATTTGCTGATAAACTTTGTGCAGTATTTGAAGCAGTCGGAAATAAATTAGATGATATTTTAGGCAGGGCTTAATTTTTGGTAAAACGTGTTAATCTTCATGATAGCACGTTTTATTTTTTTATGTTAAAATATAGCTAGAAAAGGAGGCGTATATTATGGAAATTAACAAGATTAAAAATATTATAATAGGTATATTGTTAGTAGTAATTGTATATGATACTTTTGTTATACATAATATTAATTCTGATGTTGACCAAATGAATACAAAACTTAATAATATTAAAAGTGAGATTGAAATATCACAAAATAATATTGAAACAAGTATAAGTGCTTTCAAAAATGATGTTAATGAACAGCTTAAATTTTCTCAAAGCCTTATTTCTGGTGTAAGTACAAATATTAAATATTCTGATAAAAAAGTTATTTTTGAAATTTCATTTGTTGCTAAAGAGGTAGCAAGCGATGAACTTGTATATGTATCTGCAAATATAGATGGTAAAGTGTACAAAGAATTAGTAGAACCTAATGGAAATTCAGAATATAAATGTTCTATGGAAATTCCTATGGTTTCTGAATTTGTTCCAATTATTACTTTTGAAAGTCTTACTGGAAAACGTAGTGAAACCCTTGAAACTGTTTATATTCAGGATTATTTTATTTTGAATTATGATATGTATTTTACTGATGAAAACACTTTGGATATTTATGTTTATAATGATAACAATAAAGAGCTTATTAAAGATATAAAAAGTTCTGATAATTCATATTTGACAATATCAAAAGAAGGGGAAAGTCCACAAAAAGTAAAAATTAATTTTACAGATACAAAAGAAGGCTATCAACTTGTATCTTCTTTAGATTTAAGTAGTTATATTAAAAATGAAGGAACTTATTCTATTTATTTTGAGGTGAATACAAATAGTGGTATAAAATATGCAGATATAGGCAATTCAATTACTATAGAAGTTGGTATGAATGATGATGTACCACAAATTTTCACAACATCAAGTGATTATGGAAGTATTTTACCTATTTTTAATTAGTTTTTATTGACAGAGATTTTATTTTTAAATATAATAATAAACGGGAATGAGGTTCTCCCACGATATATTGTATATCGGAACTGCCGGAATAAATGGCTGATGACTTCTGTGAATTTCACAGGGTTATCAGCTTTTTTATTTGGCAAAATTATAAAAAAGGAGGAATTTTTAAATTGTTATTTAGTTTTGCACTTATGTTTATACTTGGAATTATATTGGGAGGGATTTTTTCAAGGTTTAAACTTCCACCTATACTTGGAATGTTAATATCAGGAATTATACTTGGTCCTTATGCATTAAATTTAATATCCCCCAAAATACTTGATATTTCTTCTGAATTAAGAGGAATTGCACTTATAATAATACTTACTCGTGCCGGACTTGCTCTTGATATTGATGACCTTAAAAAAGTAGGTCGTCCTGCAATACTTATGTGTTTTGTACCTGCTGTTTTCGAAATTTTAGGATTTATTATTATTGCACCACGTATATTAAATATAAGTATACTTGATGCAGCCATTATGGGTAGTGTTGTTGCAGCAGTATCTCCTGCTGTAATTGTTCCAAGAATGTTAAGGCTTATAGAAGAAGAAGTGGGTACAAAAAAAGGTATACCACAGCTTATAATGGCTGGGGCTTCTGTTGATGATGTTTTTGTAATTGTACTTTTTTCATCATTTACATCTATGGCACAAGGTGGAAGCTTTTCTGTATCATCACTTTTTAAAGTGCCATTTTCTATTGTTATAGGAATATTGGTAGGAATTATTATAGGTTATATTTTAGAAAAACTTTTTAGAAGTGTTCATATGCGTGATACTGTAAAAGTACTTATAATATTAAGTGTATCATTTATATTAAATGATAGTCAGGATTTTATATCAAATTATATACCATTTTCAGGTCTTTTAGCTATAATGTCACTTAATGGTATGTTATATTTTAAAAATAAAGACCTTGCTAAACGTATTTCTAATAAATTTAATAGACTTTGGGTAGCCGGTGAGATAATGCTTTTTGTACTTGTTGGAGCTGCCGTTGATATAAGATATGCTCTTATGTCAGGTGCTGTTTTTGTTATAATAATACTTTTAGCCCTTGTCTTTAGAATTGTTGGAGTGTTTATAAGTATTTTAGGTACACCATTTAATAAAAAAGAAAAAATATTCTGTATGATTGCATATATGCCAAAAGCTACTGTACAAGCTGCAATAGGTTCTGTTCCACTTGCTATGGGACTTTCTTGTGGGAATATCGTTCTTACTGCTGCTGTAACTGCAATAATAATAACTGCACCTTTGGGAGCGGTACTTATAGATAAAAATTATAAAAAATTACTGTCATAAAAATTGTTTAGTTTTAGCCACTCTTTGTATAAAAACATAGAGTGGTTTTATTGTTTCACAAAAAATGACAGTATTTATTGTATATAATGCATAATATTTTTTGAATTTAATAGTAAAAGAAGGAGAATTATAACAAATGTAGAATATATATATTATAAACACAAAAAAGACTTAACTACATAAGGGAGGTACATATATATGAGAAGTTATACAGCTAATGAAGTTAGAAATGTTGTTTTATTGGGGCACAGTGGTTGTGGAAAAACAACTATAGGTGAAGCCGCACTTTTTCATTCAGGTGCTACAAATCGTCAAGGTAAAGTAGAAGACGGTAATACTATAAGCGATTATGACCCTGAAGAAATTCGTCGTAAAGTTTCTATAAGTACATCTGTGCTTCCAATTGAATGGAAAGATACAAAAATTAATTTCCTTGATACTCCAGGTTATTTTGATTTTGTAAGCGAAGTTAAACTTGCTATGAGTGTAGCCGATACAGCCCTTATCGTAGTTTCTGCAAAATCCGGTCTTGAAGTTGGAACAGAAAAAGCTTGGGAATATACAGAAGAAATGAAAATCCCAAGAATGTTCTTTATAAACCAAATGGACGATGAAAGTGCAGATTTCCGTAAAACTCTTGAAGAACTTCGTGATAAATTCGGAAAAACAGTTGCTCCTTTACAAGTTCCTTTTAGAGATGAAAATGGAATATTAGGTTTTATAAATGTAATTAAAAGAGATGCAAGAATGCTTGATGTAGCAACAGGAAAACTTATAAAATGTGATATTCCTGAAGATAAAGTAGATGAAGTTGAAGAACTTCGTGGTATGGTTGTTGAAGTTGCAGCAGAAAGTGATGATGAACTTCTTGAAAAATACTTTAATGATGAAGAGCTTACTTTAGAAGAAATATATTCTGGACTTAAAAAAGGTATAAGACAGTTCTCTATAGCTCCTGCAATATTTGGTTCAGCAACAAAAGGTTATGGAATTAAACTTCTCATGAGTACTTTGGTTAAGTTTGTACCACCATCAGAAGAATGTCGTCCTTCATTTGAATGTATCGACCTTCGTAATGGTGAAAATACAGGTATGGTTCGTTATAACTCAGAAAAAGAACATCTTGCTTGTTTTGTATTTAAAACAATATCTGACCCTTATGTAGGAAGACTTAATTTATTTAGAGTAGTTTCAGGTACAATTAATAATACAAAAACTGTTTATAATCCTGAAACAGATACATATGAAAAAGTTGCACATCTTTATGTTATGAGAGGAAAAGAACAGATTGAAGTTGATGAGCTTAATGCCGGTGATATTGGTGCTTTAGCTAAACTTACAAATACTTCAACACAACATACACTTTGTTCAAAATATTTCCCTGTTCTTCTTCCAAAAATCGACCTTCCAAAACCTGTTCTCTCAATGGCTATTGCTCCTAAGGGAAAAGGTGATGAGGATAAGATTTCAAATGCTCTTACAAAAATAAAAGAAGAAGACCCAACTTTAAAAGTAGATGTAAATAAAGAAACAAAACAAACTATTATTACAGGTGTTGGAGAAAACCAGCTTGATGTTGTTGTAAATAAACTTAAAACAAAATATAAAATTGATGTTGAACTTTCTGACCCTATTATTCCTTATCGTGAAACTATTAAATCAAAAGTTAAAGTTCAAGGTAAATATAAAAAACAGTCCGGTGGACATGGTCAGTTTGGTGATGTTTGGATTGAATTTGAACCTTCATTTGATATGACAAAAGATTATGTATTTGAAGAAAAAATATTTGGTGGTGCTGTTCCAAAACAGTATTTCCCAGCTGTTGAAAAAGGTCTTCAGGAATGTGTTCAAAGTGGTGTTCTTGCAGGGTATCCTGTTGTTGGACTTAAAGCTACTTTAGTAGACGGAAGCTATCACCCTGTTGATTCATCTGAAATGGCATTTAAAATGGCTACATCTGTTGCTTTCAAAGAAGGTCTTCCACAGGCTAAACCTGTAATACTTGAGCCTATTGCTCATGTTGAAGTAACAATACCAGACAAATATATGGGTGACATTATGGGTGACATTAATAAGAGAAGAGGTCGTATACTCAGTATGAACCCTGAAAATGAAAAGAAAGTTATTGTTGCAGAAGTACCTATTGCTGAAATGCAAAAATATGCTACTGACCTTCGTTCTATGACACAGGGCAGAGGTTCATATGAATATTATTTTGAACGTTATGAAGAAGCTCCTATGGATGTTCAGAAAAAAATAATAGAAAGTAGAAAAAAATAAATAATATATAATAAAATAATAAAAGCGTACCTTTTGGTACGCTTTTATGTTATTATAAATTTGTAAATTATTTATGATAGGAGATGATTTTAATGATAGATGTAGCAATAATTGGTGCAGGCCCAGCAGGTCTTTCTGCTGCTGTTTCAGCTCGTCAGAGAAATAAAAGTGTAATGGTATTTGGTAGAAGTATAGATGCAAGTCTTATATTGGCTAAAGAAATAGATAACTATGTTGGTATGCCTAATATGACAGGAGAGGACATGCTTAACTCATTTTTTAAACATGCAATAGATAAAGGTGCAGAGTTTAAAGAATGTAAAATATCACAGATACTTTCAATGGGTGACTATTTTGCAATAAATGCAGAAAATGAATTTTTTGAGGCAAAAACAATAATACTTGCTCTTGGTTTAAGTAGAAGTAGAAATATTGAAGGTGAAGAAAAACTTGTAGGAAAAGGTGTAAGCTATTGTGCTACTTGTGACGGTATGCTTTACAGAAATAAAAATCTTGTTGTTGTTGGTGAAACAACAGAAGGTGAAGCAGAAGCTAATTATCTTGCATCAATAGGTTGTAATGTAAAATACCTTCCTTTATATAAAGATTTAATAAATATTGATAGTAATATACAGTTGCTTTCAGGTAAGGCACAAAAAGTAGTTGGTAAAAATTTTGTTGAAGGTATAGTTGTTAATGGTGAAGAAATAAATTGTGATGCTGTATTTTTTGCAAAAAAAACAATGCCTGTTACAAGCCTTATTTTTGGTCTTGAAACAGAAAATAATACAATAAAAGTTGATAGAGATATGTGTACAAATATAAAAGGAGTTTATGCATGTGGAGATTGTGTTGGTGCTCCTTATCAGGTATCAAAAGCTGTTGGTGAAGGACTTGTTGCAGCTTTAAGTGCATCAAAATATATTGAAGAAAATAAAAAGAAAGATTAACTTAAATTTTACAAAGGGTAAAAAACCTTAATATATAGGGTTTTTGCCCTTTTTTACTGTGTTGGCTTAATTGACCAAAAAGAAAGTAATTGTTATTATAATGTTAAGTATAATAAAAAAAGGGGAATAATAATGTCAAAAAAAACAATACTAACAATAGATGATGAAATACATATTCTTGAGCTTATAAGATATAATCTTGAAAATGCAGGTTATAATGTTTTACAGGCTGAGAGCGGTGAAGAAGGTCTTGAAATATTGGAAAATAAAGATATAGATGCAGTTCTTCTTGACCTTATGCTTCCTGGAATTGATGGACTTGAAGTTTTAAGAAGAATAAGAACAAATCCTACAAAAAGAAAAACACCTGTAATTATGCTTACTGCAAAAGGTGAAGAATTTGATAAAGTTTTGGGTCTTGAAATGGGTGCTGATGATTATATTGCAAAACCTTTCAGTGTTCGTGAAATGCAAGCAAGACTTAAGGCTGTTTTAAGAAGAGTTGAAGAACGTGGTAGCAATGATAGTAAAAATGAAGTTAAAAAAATATCAACACATGGTCTTGAAATAGGTCTTGAAACACGTACAGTAACAATAAATGGCAAAGAAATTGAAATGTCACATAAGGAATTTGAGCTTTTGAAACTTCTTGCAGAAAATCCAGGTAGAGTGTATTCAAGAGATATTCTTCTGGAAAAAATTTGGGGTTATGAATATATAGGTGAAACACGTACAGTTGACGTTCACATAAGACATATTAGAAAAAAAATAGAAGAAGATGATAGTAATCCTATATTTATAAAAACTGTAAGAGGATATGGATATAAGTTTAGAGAGGATTGATAAAATGAAGAAAAAACTTATATTATCATATATTCTTATAATTTTATTTATTTCAGCTATTGCAGGTTTTGTTTCTATACATATGTATAGTGGTTTTTATAGAAATGAATATAAAAATCATCTTTTAAAAGAAAGTCATATGCTTTCTGATATTATGGTTTCTGATGAAAATATAATAGATGAAGATTATTATGACAATTTTGTTGAAAGTTATGGAAAAGAATTACATTTTAGAATTACACTTATAGATGAATATGGTAAAGTTTTGGCAGACTCTGATGCTGATGAAACACAAATGGAAAATCATAAAGATAGATCAGAAGTTGAAAAAGCTTTGAATGGTCAGGAAAATATAGAAATACGTTATAGTGATAGTTTAGGTATAGAATATATATATTCGGCAACTCCTGTTGTGATAAATGGTGAAACAATTGTTTTAAGAATATCTGTTCCGCTTACGGCACTTCATAATATGCAAAGACAAATAATGATATATATTGTGGCAGGTATAATTGCAGCAGCAGGAATGGCATTTATTTATGCATATTTTCTTTCTGATAAAATATCAAAGCCTATTGATGAGCTTACAAAGGCTGCAAAAGAAATTTCAGAAGGTAAATATTCAAAAAGAATTGTTATAAAAAATAGTAATGACCAAATAGGCGGTCTTACAGATTCTTTTAACTATATGAGTGAAAGACTTACAGATACAATAAACGCTTTGGAAAATGAAAATGTTAAGCTTGAATCTATATTAAACAGTCTTATGAATGGTGTTGTGGCTATTGACTGTAACAATAATATTCTTATGATAAATACTGTTTTCAGAAAATTTTTTAAGCTTCCGGAAGATGTTATAGGTTGTAATTTTTATGATATAGTTAGAAATGAAGAGTTATATGGAATTGTTGATGAGGTACAAAAGAAAAATCATTATGTATCTGATGAAATAACATTTAAAGCAGCTATGGAAGAAACAAAAATATTAAGAATATATGCTGCTCCTATTTTAGGTAATCATTTTGAAAATGAAAAAATAGGTAGTGTTATTGTTTTCCAAAATGTAACACAAATTAGAAAACTTGAACAGATGAGAAGTGATTTCGTTTCGAACGTAACTCATGAGCTTAAAACTCCTCTTACTTCAATAATGGGATTTACTGATACTCTTAAAGCTGGTGCAATAGAAAATAAAGAAACTGCTCTTAAATTTATTGATATTATAGATATAGAGTCAAAAAGACTTTTTAGACTTATACAAGATATACTTTCTCTTTCTGAAATAGAAACAAGAAAAGAAGATATTAATCTTGAGTATGCCAATTTAAAAGAAATTGTTGATAGTGTTTGTGAAGTTTTAGAACCACAAGCAAAAGCTAAAAATATACAACTTATAAAGGAATTTGCCGATAATATACCAAAATTTAAGTGTAATAGAGATAGAATATCTCAAATGTTTATTAATCTTATTGAAAATGGTATAAAATATACTGAAGAAGGCAGTGTAAAAATTTCTTGTAGAAAAAATAGAAGATATATTGAAATAAATGTTCAAGATACAGGTATAGGAATACCGGAGGAATCAAAAGAAAGAATATTTGAAAGATTTTACAGAGTGGATAAAGGTCGTTCCAGAAAAGCTGGTGGAACAGGTCTTGGACTTTCTATTGTTAAACATATAGTTTTTCTTTATGACGGAAAATTGTGGGTTGAAAGTAAAATAGGAAAAGGTTCAAAGTTTGTTATTCTCCTTCCTTATGAAAGTTAACCAATAAAAAAGATAATGTTAACCTAAATAATAATATAGGTTGACATTATCTTTTTGTTTTTATATAATATCATAAAAGAAAGGGGAAATAATTATGAAAACAAAAAATATAGTATTATGCGGTCTTTTTGCAGCAATATTATGCTGTTTTGCAGCAGTAACAATATATTTACCTTTTACGTCAATTCCAATTACATTACAAGTTATAGGTGTAAGTGTTGCAGGTGCTGTTTTAGGTAAAAAATACGGTGGTTTATCAGTTTTGATTTATGTTCTTATAGGTCTTTGTGGTTTGCCTGTATTTTCAGGAATGAAAGGTGGAGTAACTGCACTTGCAGGCCCAACTGGTGGATATATATTAGGATTTATAGCAGAGGCTTTTGTAACTGGATATGGTGTTGAGAAATTTGTAAAAAATACAGATAATAAATTTATTAAAAATATAAAAATATTTATATCTATGATTGTAGGACTTATTGTATTATATGCTATAGGGACAATACAATTTATGTTTATTTCAAATATATCACTTTATAAAGCACTTTCTCTTGCTGTAATACCTTTTGTTCCTCTTGATGTTATAAAAATTGTTGTTAGTGTTTTAATAAGTGTTTTTATTAGAAATAATATATATAATATGGACACATCAAAAGCATCTGTATGATGCTTTTTTTTTACGTAATTTTATAGTAAAATAATAAAAAACTTTTTTGGGGAGATTTATTTATTATGAATATATGGGATATTTTAAAAGATATAAAACCACTATATAAAGAAGCTGTTGAAAAAGCAAAAATATATAATGACAATCTTATTAAACCTATTGGCAGTCTTGGAAGACTTGAAGAGTTAGCTATACAATTTTCAGGTATAACAGGAAATATTTTTAATTCGATGGATAAAAAAGCTATTGTTATAATGTGTGCTGATAATGGGGTGTATTTTGAAGGTGTTAGTACTTCACCAAGAGAAGTAACTAAAATACAAACAATTAATTTTATAAAAGGTGTTACAGGTGTTGCTGTACTTGCAAAACAAGGTAATATTGATTTGAAAGTTGTTGATATTGGTATAGATGCTGATATTAATGAAGATAGTATAATAAGTGAAAAAATAGCCTATGGTACAAAAAATTGTGCAAAGGGCGAAGCTATGACTGTTGATGAATTTGAAAAAGCTTTTATGATAGGTTTTAATATTGTTGGTAAACTTAGAGAAGAAGGATATAATATTATAGGTACTGGTGAAATGGGTATAAGTAATACAACTACTTCTGAAGCTGTTATATCTGTACTTTGTAATGAAAATCCTGAAAATATTGTAGGAAAAGGTGCAGGTCTTACAGAAGAAGGTCGTAATCATAAAGTAAATGTAGTTAGAAAAATAATTGAGGTTAATAATCCAAATCCTGAAAATCCTATGGAAGTTGTTCAAAAAGTAGGTGGCTTTGATATTGCAGGGCTTATGGGTGTTTTTGTAGGTGGTGCTTATTTTAGAATTCCTATTGTTATAGACGGTGTTATATCTATGGCAGCAGCTTTGGCAGCTTATAAATTATGTAATATAACAAAAGATTTTATGGTGCCTTCACATATTTCAGCAGAAAAAGGTTTTATTGTTGCATCAAATGAAATAGGCATAAAACCTATATTTGACCTTGGTATGAGATTGGGTGAAGGTTCCGGCTGTCCTTTTGCTATGTATGTTGCAGAGTCAGCTGTTAAAATTGTAAATGAAATGATATCATTTGATGATACTGAAATAGACAAAAGTAAATATATAGACATAAGAGAGGAATAATTTATGATACTTGTAACAGGTGGTGCAAGAAGTGGAAAAAGTAAATTTGCAGAAGAAATTGTAACAGAAAAAGGTAAAAATATACTTTATATTGCAACATCAATACCTTTTGATGATGAGATGAAACTTCGTATTGAATTACATAAAAAAAGACGCCCTAAAAATTGGTATACATATGAAGGTTTTAAAAATATTGATAAAGTAATATATGAAAGCAAAGAGGATTGTATACTTTTTGATTGTATAACTATTTTTATTACAAATCTTATATTTGAATATGCAAAAAATCCTGAAAATATGACACGTGATGATTTTTTATATACTGAAAAAAGAATTATTGATGATTTTAAAAATATTGTTAAAGCTGTAAAAGAAACAGGAAAAGAAATAGTATTTGTTACAAATGAAATAGGTATGGGAATAGTGCCTGAAAATAAATTAAGTAGAAATTTTAGGGATATTGCAGGAAGAATAAACCAAATTGCAGGTAAAGAAAGTGATGAGGTTTATATGACAGTATGCGGTATACCTATGAAAATAAAGTGAGGTTTAATATGAAACTTTTTATACTTACATTAAGATTTTTAACAAGAATTCCTGTACCTTTTAATGATGATACAATACTTTCAAATGAGGAGTTTGCAAAAGGTATAATTTACTATCCAATTATAGGACTTATAGTTGGTATTATAAATTGTTTATTTTTTATGCTTTTTTCATTAAGTGGTAGTATACTTGTTGCTTCTGTGTTTGCTGTGCTTTCGGGAATAATTGTAACAGGCGGTTTTCACCTTGATGGACTTGCTGATACTTGTGACGGACTATATTCATCAAGAAAAAAAGAAAGAATACTTGAAATTATGCGAGATAGCCGAGTTGGTACAAATGGTGCTATTGCTATTGTTTTTGATATACTTATAAAAGTTTCTATAATATATTCTCTTGGTTTTGATAAAGGTATTTTTGCTGTTATACTTGCACCTGTTGCAGGTAAAATGGCTACACCTTTACTTTTTAACAGTAAATATGCAAGAACAGGTGAGGGACTTGGAAATATATATTTAAGAGAAAAATATGATTTTAGAAGTGTTTTAACAATGATTTTAGGAATGGCTATAATAGTATTATTTCTTTTGAAATATTCTATTTTGCCTATAATAATATGTATGGTTTTTGCTGTTTTATTTAGAAAGCATTGTGAAAAAATAATAGGTGGTATGACAGGAGATACTCTTGGGGCAGGTAGTGAACTTACAGAAATAGTATTTATGATAGTATATATTATGGAGATGAATTTATTATGAATATATATATGGTTAGACATGGTCAGACAGACTTAAATCTAAAAAGAGTTTATTATGGTAGTACTGATTGTGATATAAATAAAACAGGTATTTTGCAAGCAGAAAATTTAAGAGATTTTTTTAAAAATATAGATATTGATTTAATAATATCTTCTGATTTAAAAAGAGCATATCATACAGCAGAAATTATAAAAGGAAATAAAAATATTGATATTATAAAAGAAAAAGGTTTTAGGGAAATAAATTTTGGTGACTGGGAAGACAGAACATTTAAAGATATTATGGAAAATGATACTGAAAATTATAAAATATGGACTGAAAATTGGCTTGATATAAAGTTTCCTAACGGTGAAAGCTATATGGAGTTTGCTAATAGAATAGAAAAAGCTTTTTTTAATGTTGTTGAAAAATATAGTCATTTAAAAAATATTCTTATTGTGTCACATAATGGTACATTATCATCTTTATTATGTTCTGCTTTAGATGTGGGACAAAAAAGTTTTTGGCGTTTTAAAATAGAACATGGAACATATACAATGATTAGTGTAAATGATAATTATGTTGTTCTTGAAAAATATAATTCTGATATAAATTTTAAATAAAATTGATGAAAAAATTATAATTTTATGATAAAATAATATTTAGTATTAATAGTATGTTTTTTGGTTTATAATATTGACAAAATAGATACAAAATGCTAAAATTTTCAACAATGTGTATTAAACAAATGAGGAGGAATATCAATGACTTTTAAAACTGCAAAATATAGTAAAAAAGTTTATTGTTATTTCTCTTTTTTTATGGTTAATATTTAGGCGATAAAAAGTATTTCTTTTTGTTGCCTTTATTTTTGTATATATGTTAGGAGGTATAAAATGTTACAGAGAAAAGATATTCTTGGTCTTAAGGATATGAGTAAAGAAGAGATACTTACAGTTCTTGAGACTGCTAAAGAAATGAAACTTAGAATAGATGATGGTTCTCTTAGAAAAGGTGAACTTAAAGGTAAAAGTATGGTAACTCTTTTCTATGAAAATAGTACAAGAACAAAAACATCTTTTGCTCTTGCCGGAAAATACCTTGGTGCAACAGTTCAAGACCTTGGTGTTGCTACAAGTAGCGTTAAAAAAGGTGAAAGCCTTATAGATACAGGTAAAACTCTTGACCAAATGGGTATTGATATTATGGTTATGAGAAATAGTCTTACAGGTGCACCTCATGTACTTGCTAAAAATGTTGATGCACACGTTGTTAATGCTGGTGATGGTTCAAATGAACACCCAACACAGGCTCTTTTAGACCTTTATACAATTCTTGATTATAAAAAACATTTTGAAGGCTTAAAAGTTGCTATTATCGGAGATATTTCTCATAGTCGTGTTGCAAGAAGTAATGTTTTTGGTCTTACAAAACTTGGTGCTGATGTTACTCTTGCAGGTCCTTCAACTCTTCTTGGTGGAAGTGGTCTTCTTGGAGTAAAAACAACAGCTGATGTTAAAGAAGCTATTACAGGAGCAGATGTTGTTATGGGTCTTCGTATACAGTTTGAAAGACAAAAAACAACAGCTTTCCCAGGACTTAATGAATATAGAGAGCTTTTTGGTATAGATAAAGAGCTTCTTAAATATGCTAAAGATGATGTTCTTGTTATGCACCCAGGCCCTGTAAATAGAGGTATTGAACTTAGTACAGATGTTATTGATGGTAAACATTCTGTTATAAATATACAGGTTAAAAATGGTGTGGCTGTACGTATGGCTATACTTAAACTTCTTATTGAAGGAGGTAGAAAATAATGAAAATTCTTATTAAAAATGGTAGAGTTATAAATCCGGCAACAGGCATTGATGAAGTTATGGACGTGCTTGTTAATAATGATATTGTAGAAAAACTTGAAAAAAACATAAATGATGATGCTGATAAAGTTATAGATGCTGATAAATGTTGGGTAACACCTGGATTTATCGATGTTCATGTTCATTTGAGAGACCCAGGATATGAATATAAAGAAACAATAGGAACAGGAACAAGGTCAGCTGCAAAAGGTGGTTTTACAACAATATGTTGTATGCCTAATACAAACCCTGTTACTGATAGTGAAATTATGGTTGAATATATAAAAATGAAAGCTGCTCGTGACGGTGTTGTAAATGTTCTTCCTATCGGTGCTATTACAAAAGGACAAAGTGGTGAAGAACTTGCAAATATTGGTCAGATGGCAAATGCTGGTGCTTGTGCCATAAGTGAAGATGGAAAAAGTGTTCTTTCATCAGGTCTTTTAAAAACAGCTATGAAATATGCTAAAATGTTTAATATTCCTGTACTTTCACATTGTGAAGATATGAGCCTTGTCGGTGGTGGTTCAATGAATGCAGGTGCTGCAAGTCAGCTTCTTGGACTTAAAGGCATTTCAAATGACTCAGAAGAAGTTATTGTTGCAAGAGATATAATACTTGCTAGAAGTACAAACTCAAAACTTCATATTTGTCATGTTAGTACAAAAGGAAGTATACAGCTTTTAAGAGAAGCTCATGCAAGAGGTGAAAGTGTAACTGCTGAAATTTGTCCACATCACTTTACACTTACAGATGAAGCTGTTATGGATTATGACGGAAATACAAAAATGAACCCTCCACTTCGTTCAGCAGAAGATGTTTTAGCACTTA
Source organism: Tyzzerella sp. (assembly GCA_019415525.1). Taxonomy (GTDB): domain Bacteria; phylum Bacillota; class Clostridia; order Lachnospirales; family Anaerotignaceae; genus Fimicola. The sequence goes on from DXZA01000030.1 coordinate 33,477, forward strand.
AAGAGGCTTTAAAAGACGGTACAGTAGGTATTATTGCAACAGACCACGCTCCACATAGTCTTGATGAGAAAAATTGTGAATATGAAAAAGCTGCTTTTGGTATTGTAGGATTTGAAACTGCTCTTCCTCTTGGAATTAAAGTTCTTATTGGAGAAGGTTGGCTTACACCTTCACAGCTTATTGAAAAAATGACTATTAATCCAGCAAAAATGCTTGGTATAGATAAAGGTTCTATTGAAGTTGGTAAAGTTGCAGATATTACAATAATTGACCCAGAAGCTGAATATAAAGTTGATGTTTCAAAATTTGCGTCTAAGAGTAAAAACAGTCCTTTTGACGGATATGAAGTAAAAGGTAAAGTTGAATATACAATAGTAGGCGGAAAAGTTGTTGTTGAAAAAGGCGAACTTGTTTAATTCGGAGGATTTTAAATGATAATAGATAAACTTATTGAAAAAATTAAAGAAACAAATAACCCTACTGTTGTAGGTCTTGACCCTCGTCTTTCATATGTTCCTGAGCATATTGTTAATGAATGTTATGAAAAGTTTGGAAAAACTCCTAAGGCTGTTGCTGAAGCTTTCTTTATGTTTAATAAAGAAATAATTGATGCAACATATGACCTTATACCTGCTGTTAAACCACAGGTTGCTATGTATGAAATGTTTGGACCAGAAGGTATGGATTGTTATATCAGAACAATTCAGTATGCAAAAAGCAAAGGTCTTATTATAATCGGTGATATTAAAAGAAGTGATATTGCTTCAACAGCTGAAAGCTACTCTGATGGACATATTGGACGTGTTGACATTGGTGGAGAAAAACTTGAAATATATTATGAAGATTTTATAACATTAAATCCATATCTTGGTATTGATTCCATTGAGCCATATTTCGGAAACTGTAAAGAATATGAAAGAGGTATGTTTGTACTTGTTAAAACATCAAATCCAAATAGCGGCGAACTTCAAGACCTTGATGTAAACGGTATGAAGCTTTATGAAAAAGTTGGAGAGCTTACAGAAAAATGGGGAGAAGATTTTAGGGGAGAATATGGATATAGCAGTGTAGGTGCTGTTGTTGGTGCTACACACCCAAGTCAGGCTGAAAATTTAAGAAAATTAATGCCACATACATTCTTCCTTGTACCAGGATATGGTGCACAAGGTGGAAAAGCTGAAGACCTTGCTGTATGCTTTGACGAAAATGGTCTTGGTGCTATTATAAATTCATCAAGAGGAATTATTGCTGCATATAAAAATGATAAATATAAAGATATGTTCTCTGAAAAAGATTTTGCTAAGGCTTCAAGACAAGCTGTAATTGATATGAGAGATGACCTTAATAAATATAGATTAAAATAATAAATTTAAAAACGGGGAATAGTATTATTCCCTGTTTTAAACTAAATTTTTTGGAGGAAATATATGAAATCGGTTAGTATTGCTGAAATTATAAAAAATGAAAATATATCCGAAAATATATATGATATGATTATATCTGTTCCTGAAATAGCTAAAGAAGCTAAAGCCGGACAGTTTATAAATGTATATACAGGAAAAAGTGAACATTTACTTCCTCGTCCTATAAGTATATGTGGTATTGATGAGGAAAAAGGTACAATAAGAATGGTGTTTCAAGTTGTTGGAAAAGGAACAGAACTTTTTTCAGCTTTAAAAGCAGGTGATAGTGTTAAAGTTCTTGGTCCTCTTGGAAATGGCTATGATATATCCGAAGAATGTACAAATAATGTACTTATTGGTGGTGGTATCGGTGTTCCTCCACTTCTTGAGCTTGCTAAAAGACTTAAAGGTAAAAAACAAGTTTTTATAGGTGCAAGAACAAAACCTATACTTATTGATGAATTTAAAGCACTTGGTGCTGATGTGTATGTTGCTACTGACGACGGTTCAGAAGGATTTAAGGGGAATGCAGTTGAGCTTGTAAGAGAAATTAATCCTGATGTTGATGCAATATATTCTTGTGGTCCTAAAATAATGCTTAAAGCTGTTGCTGATTGGTCAGAAGAAAAAGGAATTAAAGCACAAGTTTCTATGGAAGAAAGAATGGCTTGTGGAATTGGTGCATGTGTTGGCTGTGCTGTAAAAATTAAAAAAGAAGGGGAAAGTGATTGGTCAAACCTTAAAGTTTGTAAAGATGGCCCTGTATTTTTAAGTAATGAGGTGGTTTGGAATGAGTAACATTAATACAAGTATAAATATATGTGGTGTTGAAATGAAAAACCCTGTTACAACAGCTTCCGGTACATTCGGTTCTGGTAGAGAATACGGAGAGTTTGTTGACCTTAACAGACTTGGTGCTGTTACTGTAAAAGGTGTTGCTGCACACCCTTGGAAGGGAAATAATTCACCTCGTATTGCTGAAACATATGGTGGTATGCTTAATTCAGTAGGTCTTCAGAACCCTGGTGCAGATTATTTTATGGAAAATGATATTCCATTTTTAAGACAGTTTGATACAAAAATTATTGTAAATATATGTGGTCACTCAATAGAAGAATATTGTGAAGTTGCAGAAAAACTTTCTGATGCTGATATAGATTTATTTGAACTTAATATATCTTGTCCAAATGTTTCCGAAGGTGGTATTGCTTTTGGTACACAGCCTGCTATGGTTGAAAAAGTTGTTTCTGAGGTTAAAAAATATACAAAACGTCCTCTTATAGCAAAATTAAGCCCTAATGTAACAGATATTACAGAAATAGCAAGAGCTGCTGTAAGTGGTGGTGCTGATGCTATTTCTCTTATAAATACTCTTATGGGTATGAGAATTGATATTCATAGAAGAAAACCTGTACTAGCAAATAAAATAGGTGGTTTTTCTGGTCCTGCAATAAAACCTGTTGCTGTTAGAATGGTTTATCAGGTTGCAAAAGCTGTTGATGTACCTATAATTGGTATGGGTGGTATACAAAACGGTGATGATGCAATAGAATTTATTATGGCTGGTGCAACAGGTGTTGCTGTTGGTACTGCTAACTTTGCAAATCCTTTTGCTACTATTGAAGTTGTTGAAGGAATTGAAAATTATATGAGAAAATATGGTATTAAAGATTTATCTGAGATACGTGGTATTATAGATTAATGGAGGGTATTAAATATGTTAACAGCAAAGAAAAAAGAATTTATTGAATTTATGATGAGTGCTGATGTACTTCGTTTTGGAGAATTCAAAACAAAAAGTGGACGTCTTACACCATACTTTGTAAATACAGGTAACTATAAAACAGGTAAACAGATTGCTACACTTGCAAAATTTTATGCTGAACTTATAAAAGAAACTTGTGGTGATGAATTTGATGCTATGTTTGGGCCTGCTTATAAAGGTATTCCTCTTGCAGCAGCAACAGCAGCTACACTTGCAACAGAATATGATATTGACAAAGCTTATTTCTTCAATAGAAAAGAAGTTAAAGACCATGGTGAAGGTGGAAGTCTTGTAGGATATAAACCTGTTGATGGTGACAGAATTATAATAATTGAAGACGTTATTACAGCCGGAACAGCTATAAGAGAAACAATGCCTATACTTTTTGATAGTGCTGATGTAAAAGTTAAAGATATGTTTATATCTGTAAACCGTTGTGAAGTTGGTCAGAATAGTGAAAAAACAGCTATTATGGAAGTTAAAGAAGAATTTGGTATAAATGTACATTCAATAATATCTGTTGTTGATATTTATGAATATCTTAAAGAACAGGGAACTTATGGTGAAGTTCTTGAAAATATGAAAAAATATATGGATACATACTGTATATTAT
>DXZA01000031.1 GCA_019415525.1 Tyzzerella sp.
TAAGCACAGTAATGTGTTCAGCTGACAGATACTAATAGGTCGAGGGCTTGACCAAATATATTATCTCGAAGACTTTGTTACAATATTCGGTTTTGAAGGTACAGAATGTACTTAATAAAATAAACATTACGCCGATGTGGCTCAATTGGCAGAGCAGCTGACTTGTAATCAGCAGGTTAACGGTTCGAGTCCGTTCATCGGCTTGTTTTTTTATTTGTGGATGGGTTCCCGAGTGGCCAAAGGGGGCAGACTGTAAATCTGTTGCGATAGCTTCGAAGGTTCGAATCCTTCCCCATCCACCATTTTTAATTTAATATCGCGGAGTGGAGCAGCTCGGTAGCTCGTCGGGCTCATAACCCGAAGGTCACAGGTTCAAATCCTGTCTCCGCAATTTCTTAAAACCACTATAAAAATAGTGGTTTTATTTTTTTATTGTTTATTTTAATAATACTTTTATTTTTATATTTTTAGTATAATTATATAAATAGGAGGTTAAGTTATATGTCAGATAAAATTAATAAATTAATGCATAGGTTCAAAATAATAGGAAGTTTATTATTAATGGTAGGATATGGTTGTTATAGTGGATTTTATATAAATGGAAGTTTAAGTGATTTTTATAAATTATTATGGGGTGCAGTTATTGTTGCGGGATTTATTATGATTTGGATTACTTCAAAAGATTATTATAAGGAAAAAGAATATAATAGAAATCTTATGATTTTAGATTTATGTATGGTTTTTTCTATTTTTTTGTTACCTAACTTATTACCATTTTCAAAGATTATAAATATTATTATAAGTAATGTAGTATCCTGTTTATTTATTTATACACTTAATTTAAAATATTGGAGCAATAGATGGAAGTAATTTTAAAGCTAAAAGGCATGTTTTTACATGCTTTTTTTTATTGTTTTTTTATATAAATATAGCATTTTTAATGATATAATGTATAATATTTTAAATAAAAAATTTTTATAGTATAAAAAACGCACAAAAGACAGGAGTAAAAATAAGTATAAAAAAATTAGTTTTCCATAGCTGTGAAAATAACTGTATTAATTATAAATTATCTTTTTAATATAATTTAATTACAAATAAGACAACTATGATGTGTCATAACAAAGTACGTTATTAAAAAGGAGGAGAATTTATAATGAGAAAAAGCTGGTTAGAACTTGAAGGAAAAGTGGCTATTGTAACAGGTGGTGCTTCCGGTATAGGTAAAGCAGTTGTTCAGGAATTACTTGACAATGGTGCTAATGTTGTTGTATGTGATATGAATCCTGAAACTCCAGCATTTGAAATGGGAGAAGAAAGTGGAAAAATGCTTTATGTTGTAACAGATGTTACAAGTGCTGAAAGTGTTCAGAATATGATGGACAAAACAATAGCTGAATTTGGAAAAGTTGATATACTTGTCAATAATGCAGGTATTAATATTCCAAGACTTCTTGTTGACCCTAAAGACCCTAAAGGACAGTATGAACTTGATGAAGCTGTTTGGGATAAAGTTGTAAATGTAAACTTTAAAGGCGTATTCTTCTGTGCACAGGCTGCTGCAAGAGAAATGGTTAAGGCTGGTAGCGGTGTTATTATTAATATGTCATCTGAAAGTGGTCTTGAAGGTTCAGAAGGACAGAGCGTTTATGCAGCTACTAAGAATGCTGTAAATTCTCTTACACGTTCATGGGCTAAAGAACTTGGAAAACATAATGTAAGAGTAGTTGGTGTAGCTCCTGGAATCCTTGAAGCAACAGGTCTTAGAACTCTTTCATATGAAACAGCCCTTGCTTATACAAGAGGAATAACTATCGATGAACTTAGAGCTGGTTATAGCAAAACTTCAACAACTCCATTAGGAAGAAGCGGAAAACTTACAGAAGTTGCTGACCTTGTTTGCTATATGGCTAGTGATAGAGCAAGCTATGTTCATGGTGTTACATTTAACGTTGCTGGTGGAAAAACTAGAGGTTAATTATTTATTTACATCCCTGTTAAGTGCATAATTCAAAGGAATGAAGAAAATGGAACACTATTTTGAGGAAGACCGTTTAGTTTTAATTTTGAAACTAATTCAAAATAAGAATTGCATAACGCTTACAGAGATTGCCGAAAGATTAGATGTAAGTACAAGGACAGTAAGAAATGACATAAAAAACCTTAATGATATATTTGGTGATACAGCCTTTATTGATGGAGAACAAGGTAGTTATAGATTATATATCATAGATATGGAAGGTTTTGAAGAAAAAAGAGAAGGTATTTTTAAATTAAATGGATATCTTGACTCTCCTAAAAAAAGAATGGCTTACATTTTTAAAACATTATTAAAAAGTAATACACCATATATAACAGATGAATTAGCATATGAAATGAATGTTGGTAGGTCTACTGTAAATGGTGATATTAAAAAACTTAATGAAATATTAAGTCCGTATGGTATTTTTATAGAAGGTAAAGCGAATACAGGCATAAGCCTTTGTGGTGCAGAACTTAATAAAAGATTATTTATATTAGAAAATATATATAGCTTTATATATAGAGAAAATGATATAGAGCAATCTATAGAGAATTTAATTTCTAATATATCTGAAAAATATAAGTTTGAAACAATGACAACTTTAGCTTTTAAAAAAGCTGTTGTTATTATGATAGACAGAGTTATGTCTGGTAACTTTATAGGAAAACTTCCAGATAAATATTATGATATAGAAAAGAGTAATATATTTAAACCTGCTAAAGATGCTGTCTGTAAGTTACAAGATATTTTAAATATATCTTTTCCTATAGAAGAAAAAATTTTTATTTCAATACCTATTGTTGGAATGAGAACTCCTACTAATATAGAAGCTGTTTATCCAATAGATATAACAGATGATATAAATAAAACAATAGATATGATAATAGAGCAAATAGAATATGAACTTAATCTATATATTGATAAAAGTAATCTTAATGATGAATTTTTTTATCACATATCATTTATGATAAATAGACTTAAGTTTGGTTATCTTCTTAAAAATCCTATATCTGAAGAAATAAGAGAAAAATATCCTCTTGCATATAAAATGGCTAGTATTGCTGGAAGAATTATATCAAAAGAGTATAATGTGGAAGTTCCAGAAGATGAGCTTGGATACATAACAGCATATTTTGGTGTTTATATGTTAGAATATAAAACATCTCAGAAATATTATAAAATTGCTCTTGTATGTGGAACTGGTAGAGGTACTGCAAGGCTTATATCAACACAGCTTAAAAGAGTACTTGATAAAGATGCAAAATTTGATTTGTTTGCAGATAATCAAGTTAATGCAGATATATTAAATAAATATGATATAGTATTTACAACATTAAATTTAGGATATGATATTGATACTCCTATAATTAAAGTAAGAGATATATTTGATGAAAAAGAAATACTTCTTGAAATAGAAAAAGCAAAACAACTTCAAAAATTATCAATACCTGTTGCAAAAACAGGAGGTGTTTCTATTATAGCAGCACTTATAGATGAATATAAATTTTTTATACTTGATGACAATAAAACTTATATGGAAAATACCTGTTATATGATAGATAATTTATATGAAGAAGGATTTGTTGATTCTGAATTTAAAGATAGAGTAATTAAAAGAGAACAAAAATCTACAATGGTGTTTAATAAGTCAATTGGTTTTCCACATGCAGTAAATTTTATTGATGATAAAATAGTTATTGCTATCGGTATTTCTGAAAAAGGAATTAATAATGAAGATGGAAGTAATATAAAACTAATATTTTTATTAGCTCTTCCTAAAAGTGAAAGTCAAGATGACACAGTGCTTGTAAGGATTTATGATGAAATAATATCAATAGCACAAGATGAAAATATTGTAAAAGAGTTATCTCATATAAAAGACTTTAAAAGCTTGATTAAGAGTTTTATAAAGCTTGGAATAGGTAGTAATATATAATTTATAAGGAGGAATAACAATGAATTTCTGGTTAATTGCCGGTCTGCTTTTGGCGGGATATTTGTTACAGTGTCTTTTTGGACTTATGCAGATAAAGAATTTTTCAAAAGCTTTTTCACCTTTAAGAAAAAAGGGTAGAGTTGCTATTGGCAGAGAAAGTGGTATATTAAGAGCCGGTGCCATTGTTATGTTTGCCATTGATGAAGAAGGCAACATTATTGAAGGTAAAAGAATGATGGGAGTAACAATCTTTGCCAAATTTAAAGAAATTAAAGGTTTTGAAGGAAAAAATGTAGGTCTTATAACAGATGAAGATGTTGCAAGATTACCAAAACCATTAAGACGTGCAATAATGGATGCTAAATTTAATTATAATACAATTATGAGTGGCGGAGAGATACCTCCAAGACTTAGCCTTTTCCAAAAAATCGGAAAAAAATTCAGCAAAGAAACTCCTAAAAAGGAAGTTTCTCTCTAATTAGAAAAGGAGTGTTATTATGGATTATATTATAAAGTTTGCAGAAGGATTTATGAACCTTTTTAATACAGGTGCAGCTACATTCATAAGTTGGATGACAGGCATCGTTCCAGTAGTATTTATGCTCTTAATAGCAATGAATACACTTATTAACCTTATTGGTGAAGAAAAAATCAATAAACTTGCAAAAGTATCTACAAAAAATCCAGTATTAAGATATATGATTTTACCTTTCCTTGGAGCTTTTATGCTTGGTAACCCAACAGCTCTTTCACTTGGACGTTTTATGCCAGAAAGACTTAAACCAAGTTTCTATGCTTCAGCATCATATTTCTGTCACACATCAAGTGGTGTATTCCCACATATTAACCCAGGTGAAGTTTTCATATTCCTTGGTATAGCAAATGGTATATCAACACTTGGATTAAGCACAATGCCTCTTGCAATTCGTTATATGGTAGTTGGTCTTGTTATGAACTTTGTAAGTGGTTGGGCAACAGACTTTACAACAAAAATCGTTATGAAACAGCAGGGTATTGAACTTAGTAACGAGCTTAAAGTGTGATTTTGAATATTTGTATTTAAAAATAAGGAGGTAAGACAATATGTCAGAATATAGAGCTATTAAGATTGTTAAAGGAAGTGGCGGATTTGGTGGCCCTCTTGTAGTAGCACCAACTGCTGAAAAAGATAAACTTGTATATATAACAGGTGGCGGTGCAAAACCTGATATAGTAGATAAAATTGTTGAACTTACAGGCTGTACAGCTGTTAATGGATTTAAAACATCTGTTCCAGAATCAGAAATTTTCCTTGTAATAATTGACTGTGGTGGAACATTAAGATGTGGTATTTATCCTCAGAAAAGAATTCCTACAATAAATGTTATGCCAGTAGGTAAAAGTGGCCCTCTTGCAAAATTCATTGTAGAAGATATTTATTGTTCAGCAGTAGGTGTAGACCAGATTACACTTGCTGATGGAGAAGCTGCACCTGCAAAAGCAGAAGCTCCAAAAACAGAAGAAAGACAGTTTAAATATAGTGCAGATAAAAAAGTATCACAGACACTTGCTGACAATAAAAAAGGTGGTATTGTAACAAAAATCGGTATGGGTGCCGGTAAAGTTATAAACACATTTAATCAGGCTGCAAGAGATGCTGTTCAGACAATGATTACATCAATAATACCTTTCATGGGATTTGTTTCACTCCTTATAGGTCTTATTCAGGGTTCTGGATTTGGTGACTGGTTTGCTAAACTCCTTATTCCACTTGCAGGAACTGGTGTAGGTCTTGTAATACTTGGTTTCATTTGTTCAATACCTTTCCTTTCAGTTCTTCTTGGACCAGGTGCTGTTATGGCTCAGGTTATCGGTACTCTTATAGGTGTTGAAATCGGTAAAGGAAATATACCTCCAAACCTTGCACTTCCAGCACTCTTTGCTATAAATACACAGTGTGCTTGTGACTTCGTACCTGTAGGTCTTGGTCTTGCAGAAGCAGAACCTGAAACAGTAGAAGTTGGTGTTCCAGCAGTATTATATTCACGTTTCCTTACAGGTGTTCCTCGTGTACTTGTAGGTTGGTTAGCAAGTATTGGTTTATATTCATAATTAATATATAATATAGGTAAAGTAATAAAAAATTAAAATTTATAAAGAAGGAGGGTGCTGATTCTTCGAAGAATCGGTACATAATAAGACTATGAAAATAATTTATGAAAACAAAGTAAAAAGCTTAGGTGCATGTGTAAACGATTTTCAGGATTCTGGTATGTTTATATTATTCGGAGACAGTGCTCCAGACACACTTAAAGATTTCTGTTATTCAATAGATGTTCTTCCTATAAATGGAGAAATTAAAGTAGGTCAGAAAGCAATAATTGATGGAGAAGAGTTTGCTATTACAGCAGTAGGTAACTTAGCAATGAGAAACCTTGAAAATCTTGGACATGTAACATTTGCTTTTGATGGTGCTACTGAAGCTGAACTTCCAGGAACAATATATGTAGAGGCAAAACCAATGCCAAGTCTTAGTGTTGGAAGTACAATTCAGATTGTTGAATAATATTTAAGTTAACTTTATATAATTTTTAAAAATAAACACAGTAAAAATACTGTGTTTATTTTTTTGAATTTTGTCTAATTTATTACTAATTTATTATATATTTCTTAATTTCGTTATTATTAATATACAATATGCTATAATTTCTTTAAATTAATTATTATAAAAAGGAGACAAGATATTTATGAAAAAATTGATATATGGAATTGTAGTAGGTACTCTTATATTTGGAATTATGGGTTGTAGCAATGGCACAAATAATAAAGCTGCTAATAATAAAGATGTTAATAATACAACTGTTACATCTGAAAATGATGAAAATACAACAGGAGGAGAATTAGATAAACTTAGTATTAATATTGAAAATGAATATTCAGAAAGAGAAAAAAATACTGATATAGAAAAACTTATTATGGATACATTTGAAATAACTGATGATATAAAGAAAGATACAAAATATTACTATAACTATGTTGACTTAAATAATGATGGTTCTGCTGAATTAATTGCATATGTTATAGGACCTAGTACAACAGGAACTGGTGGAAGTAGTATTCTTATTGCTGAAAAACAAGATGATAATTGGAATGTAAAACAGACACTTAATCTTATAAGTCAACCTATAATAATTAGTGATAATTTAGAAAATGGAATGAAAGAAATTATTGTATCCAATTCTGATTCAGAAGATGGAAAAGAACCATATATTAAATTAAAATATACAGCTGATGGTTATCAAAGTTTAAATGAAGGGGAATTTATATCAAATCTTGATGATATAAAAGGAGTTCAAATTATAAGTGATGATTTAGCAGAAGATTTACAGAGTGAAAATTATTTAACATTAGAGTAAAATAATAATGAATATATTGTTATTTTAAAGGAGTGTTTTATAATGTCAGTAAATTTTATTTGTTATCCTAAATGTAGTACTTGTAGAAAGGCTAAAAAATGGCTTGTGGAAAATGGTATTGAATTTGAAGAAAGACATATAGTTGATAACAAACCCACAGCCCATGAGCTAAAATTGTGGATAGAAAAAAGTGGTCTGTCTATAAAAAAATTTTTTAATACAAGTGGAGTTCTTTACAAAGAAATGGGACTTAAAGATAAATTACCTAATATGTCATATGATGAGCAAATAGAACTTCTTGCTAGTGATGGTAAAATGGTAAAGCGTCCTGTTGTTATTACTGATGATACAGTTATTGTAGGTTTTAAAGAGGCTGAATGGGAAAATATATTAAAATAAAAATTGTTGACATAGCTATTAAAAAATGATATTTTTTAATAAGTTATACAACTGACGGAAGTGGAATTAACCACATGAAGTATAACATATAAAAGTCGACCGTCTGGGCTAAAAGTCCGGATTGTCGACTTTTTTATGTGTATTATTATTTAAGAAAGGGTTTTTGTATGTATTATAATGATTTTGAAAAATGTGTAGATAGTGGTAAAAATAAAATTGAATTTATGAAAAAATCATTTTTTGGGTATTGTATAAGCTCTATTATGGCTGGAATGTATATAGGTCTTGCTGTTATACTTGTGAATACAATAGGTACATATATAGATAATGGCTTTGCAAAAATACTTATGGGAGCAGGCTTTTCATTAGGTTTATGTCTTGTTGTAATATGTGGAGCAGAACTTTTTACAGGTAATGTATTTTTTATAGCTTCTGGAACTTTTCATAAAAAAATAAATGTTTTTAGTGGTATAAAACTTCTTTTTGTATGTTATATAGGAAATTTTGTAGGTTCTGTAATTGTTTCTATATTGGTTTTTATGGGTGGTATATTAGAAAATGAAAGTATAGCTTTATTTATGAATAATTCTGCTGTTTCAAAAATGCTTATGAGTGGTAACCATATATTTTTTAAAGCTATATTATGTAATATGCTTGTATGTCTTGCTGTATGGGCAGCTATGAGATGTAAAAGTGAGTCTGGTAAAATAATAATGATGTTTTTATGTATATTTGCATTTGTTGTTTCAGGTTATGAGCATTGTATAGCTAATATGACACTTATGACTTCTGTTTTAATTTCAAATTTTTCAGAAGGTGCAACAGTTTATGGATTTATACATAATATTATATTTTCTACATTAGGGAATATTGTTGGGGGAAGTATTTTTGTTGCTTTACCATATTATATTATTTCAAAATATAAATAAAAATGGTGTCTTTTAAAGACACCATTTTTTAGGTAATATTTAGATAAGGTAAGGTATTTTATATGAATTATTTTATTTATTAACTGTCTTTTTTAATACTCCTAAAAGAACCATTCCTACAACTGCACCAACAGCAAGAGCAATAAGATATCCTATGCTATTTCCTATAACAGGAACAACGAATATACCACCGTGTGGAGCTCTTAATGTACAACCAAAGAACATTGAAAGTCCACCTGCTACACCAGCTCCTATTGCACAAGAAGGAATTACTCTTAATGGGTCAGAAGCTGCAAAAGGAATTGCACCTTCAGTTATGAATGAAAGTCCCATAATATAGTTTACAGGGCCAGATTTTCTTTCTGCTTCTGTAAATTTATGTTTAAAGAATGTTGTTGCAAGAGCTATTGCAAGAGGTGGAACCATACCACCAATCATAACTGCTGCCATAATATCATACTGTCCACTTGCTATTGAAGCACTACCAAATACATAGGCTGCTTTATTTATAGGGCCACCCATATCTATTGCCATCATAGCACCAAGAATTATACCAAGGAAAACTTTACTTCCTGAACCCATAGAATTTAATGTATCAAAAAGTAATGTATTTAAAGCACCAACAGGTGGATTTACTATAAATATTATAATTGCCCCTATAAGAAGTATACCAAATACAGGGTAGAGTAATACTGGTTTTAAACCATCAAGGCTTTGTGGAAGCTTATCAAATACTTTTTTGAGGAATAACATAAGGTAACCTGCAATAAAACCAGCTACAAGTGCACCTAAAAATCCGCTACCACCACTATTTGCTAAATAACCACCAACAAAACCAACTGCAAGAGCAGGTCTATCTGCTATACTCATTGCTATAAATCCTGCAAGTACAGGAAGCATAAATGAGAATGCACCATCACCAACAGACTTAAGGAATGCAGCTAATGGTGTGTTGCTTCCGAAGTTTGAAGGGTCTATTGTAAAATCATCAAAAAGGAATGCTAATGCAATAAGTATACCGCCACCAATAACGAATGGAAGCATATGTGATACACCATTCATAAGGTGCATGTATATCTGATGTCCTATACTTCCATTTGCTTTTTCTGTGCTTTCATCAGCTGTATTATCAGCATGGAATATTGGAGCATCTTCTTTCATAGCACGTGTTAAAAGTTCTTCTGTTTTATGAATACCATCAGCAACTTTTGTAACAATTACTTTTTTACCATCAAAACGATTCATTTCTACTTTTTTATCAGCTGCAACTATTATACATTTTGCATTTTCAATTTCTTCTTTAGTAAGTACATTTTTTGCACCGCTAGAACCATTTGTTTCAACTTTTATTTTAATTCCCATTTCTTCGCCTTTTTTTGTGAGGGCTTCTGCTGCCATAAATGTATGGGCAATACCTGTTGGGCAAGCTGTTACTGCAAGTACATCAAAGTATTCATTTGTTGATACAGAAGTTTCTTCTTTATAATCATCACTAAATTTTTCTCTTTCAGCTTTATCTATTATTTCAAGATATTCATCAGCATTTTTTGCATTCATAAGATTTTTTCTGAAATCTTCATCCATTAAAAGCATTGAAAGACGCTGTAAAACTTCAATATGAAGGTCTGCACCTTCAGCAGGAGCTGCAATCATAAAGAAAAGATTTGAAGGCTGTCCGTCAAGTGCTTCATAATCTACTCCGGAAGGAACTGTCATAGAGGCAAGACCTGGTGTTTTTACAGCAGCAACTTTTGCATGTGGTATTGCTATACCATCACCTATTCCTGTTGTACCAGAAGCTTCTCTTGCAAGAATACCATTTTTATACTCTTCTTTATTAAAAAGGTGGTCACCTTTATCCATAAGGTCAACAAGTGTGTTTATAGCATCACTTTTTGATTGAACAGAGGCATTTAACATAATTGACTCTTTTTTAAGTAATTCAGTTATTTTCACAATAACTCCTCCTTATTTTTTATAATCTGTTTAAGATTTCCAAAACTTCTTCTTTTGTAGCAAGATATTTTGAAAAAGCACTTGCACTACCAGAGGCAATACCTGTTTTAAAAGCTTCTTCATAATTTTTATTTTTAAGATAACCTGCAATAAATCCGGCTACCATTGAATCTCCAGCACCTACTGAGTTAACAACTTTTCCTTTTGGTGCAGGACTTTTATATACTTCACCTTTTTCTGTAATCATTATTGCACCATCACCAGCTCTTGATATAAGTACATTTTTTGCACCCATATCTTGAAGTTTTTTTGCATATTCTACTATTTCATCTTCTGTTTTTAATGTTACACCAAACATTTCACCAAGTTCATGATTATTTGGTTTTATAAGAAATGGATTATATTTAAGAACATTTAAAAGTAAATCTTTTGTAGCATCAACTATTATTTTTATACCTTTTAAATGAAGCATTTCCATTATTTTTTCATATATATCCTGTGGAAGTGAAGTAGGAACACTTCCTGCAAGAACAAGAATATCATCTTCTTTAAGGTCATTTAATTTTTTATAAAGTAATTCAAGTTCTTCTTTATCTATTGAAGGCCCTGTGCAGTTTATTTCTGTTTCTAATTCTGATTTTATTTTTACATTTATTCTAGAAAGACCATTTTTTAATGTTATAAAATCAGTATTTATACCAAACTCTTTTGCACCATTTTCAATTTCTTTTCCTGTAAAACCTGCAACAAAACCAAGTGCTATATTGTCATAACCAAGATTTTTAAGTACAGTTGATACGTTTATACCTTTTCCTCCGCTTAAAATCATCTCTGATGAACTTCTGTTAGTTTCACCAAGTTTAAGATTTTCAACGTTTATAATATAGTCTAATGACGGATTAAAAGTAACAGTATAAATCATATTACATTACCTCCACTACTTCAGTTTCTTTTTTTATATCTTCATCTGTAAGTTTATCTGTTATAATTATTCCTTCGGAAAGTTTGCTAAATGTTACAGAGGAAATTTTTCCGAATTTTGATGAGTCACAAAGTATATAGCATTTTCCACATTGTGCCATAGCACCTTTTTTAGTAAGTGCTTCATTTAAATCAGGTGTACTAAATTGAGCTTTTTTTGTAACACCATTTACACCAAAAAATCCTTTTGTAAAATTATATTTTTTAAGACTTTCAAGTGTTTCATTACCTATAAGTGCTTCTGTTGTATTTTTAAATTCTCCCCCAGTAACAAATACTTTAAACCCTTTTTTTGAAAGTTTTATTGCATGATTTATAGCATTTGTAACAAAAATAGCATTTTTCTCTGTTATGTAGTCGATTATACATTCTGTTGTTGTACCAGCATCAATGAATATAAAATCATCTTCTTCTATAAGAGAAGCTGCAAATTTTCCTATTAATTTCTTTTGCTCTTTATTAATATCATATCTTACAGATACTGCATCATCTTTTGTAGTATAGTCCATATCTATGGCAGTAGCTCCACCATGAACCTTTATAAGTTTTCCTAGCCTATGAAGAGCATTTAAGTCTCTTCGTATAGTTGATTCTGAGGAGTTTAATAATTCAGTAAGTTCTTGTACTGTAACTGATTTCTTTTCGCTGATAATTTTTAAAATCTTATTGAATCTTTCTTCGGTTAACATGTTATCCTCTCCCTAAAAATAATATATCATCAAAAACAATCAAAATCAATCATATAAATTGATATAAAACAATCAAAAACAGTCAGGATAATTATATAATGTGCATACAAATTTAATATGATTGACGTTTATAATAAAATTATATCATAGTTTTAGGTTATTTTGACAGTTTCAAAACTAAAACGGTCAAAATCCGTCAAAAAATAAATATGATAAATTTTATCTAAAAAATATATTGACACTAAAAAATAATTGTATATAATTTAATTATAAAACACTACACCCCCCTAGGGTATATAAGGAGGATAGATATGAAACAAAAATTTGATGTTACAGGTATGACTTGCAGTGCTTGCTCTGCACATGTTAAAAAAAGTGTCTGTAAGCTTGAGGGTATTGAAAATGTAAATGTAAATCTTTTGCAAAATTCAATGACTGTTGAGTATGATGAAAATATTTGTAATGATAATAAAATTATAAATGCCGTTATTGAAGGTGGATATGGTGCTTCTGTAAAAGGAAAATCAAATATTGAAAGTAAAAAACCTGTTGAAAATGAAATGAAAGATATGGAAAAAAGACTTAAGTTATCATTTTTATTTTTAATTCCACTTTTTTATATTTCTATGGGGCATATGATGGGCTTCCCTTTGCCTAATATATTAACAGACCATGAAAATATTATGATTTTTGCACTTACACAGCTTTTTTTAACACTTCCTATAATGTATATAAACAGAAAATATTTTCAGGTAGGGTATAAAACTCTTTTTATGAAATCACCTAATATGGACTCACTTATTGCTCTTGGTTCATCAGCAGCAGCAATTTATAGTATATATGCTATTTTTAGTATGGGTTATTATATGGGGCATGGAAATATGGAAGCTGCTCATAGTTATGGTATGGATTTATATCTTGAGTCGGCAGGAATGATACTTACTCTTATAACTGTTGGAAAATATCTTGAAGCACGTTCTAAAGGTAAAACATCAGAGGCTATTTCAAAACTTATAAATCTTACACCTAAAACAGCTATTGTGGAGCGTAATGGTATTGAAATAGAAATTCAATCATCAGATATAATTGTTGGTGATATAGTTATTGTTAAATCCGGAAAAATAATACCTGTTGACGGAGTTATAACAGAGGGAAGTTCATCAGTTGATGAGTCAGCAATAACAGGAGAAAGTATACCTGTTGAAAAAAATATTGGTGATAAAGTTATAGGTGCAACTGTAAATAAATCAGGTTATTTTAAATTTAAAGCAACAAAAGTTGGAGAAGATACAACACTTTCTCAAATTATAAAACTTGTTGAGGAGGCATCAGGCTCAAAAGCACCTATTGCAAAATTAGCAGATAAAGTAAGTGGTATATTTGTACCTGTTGTTATAACAATAGCTCTTATTTCTGCAATAGTATGGCTTATTGTTGGTGAAAGCTTTGCTTTTGCTCTTTCAATAGGTATATCAGTACTTGTAATATCTTGTCCGTGTGCTTTAGGACTTGCAACACCTACTGCAATAATGGTTGGTACTGGAAAAGGAGCAGAAAATGGTATACTTGTTAAATCGGCAGAAAGCCTTGAAACTGCTCATAAAATAAATACAGTAATACTTGATAAAACAGGAACTGTAACAGAAGGAAAGCCAAAAGTAACAGATATTATAACAGCAAGTGGGGTATTTGAAAATAAACTTTTAAGACCAGCATATGCTATTGAAAATGTATCTGAACACCCTCTTGCAGAAGCTATAACTGAATATTGTTCAAAAAATAATATTGAGCTTGGAAAAATAGAAGATTTTACAGCTATTGCCGGACAGGGGGTTTTTGCTTATTATAATGGTAAAAAAATATATTCAGGCAATATTAAAATGATGATAGAAAATAATATTGATACAAAAGGTCTTGAAATAGAAGGTGAACGACTTTCTAAAGAGGGAAAAACACCTTTATATTTTGCAGAAGATAAAAAGATACTTGGTATTATAGCTGTTGCAGATGTAATAAAACCTACAAGTGCAAAAGCTATAAAAGAATTTGAAAATATGGGTATTGAAGTTTATATGCTTACAGGAGATAATAAAAATACAGCAGAAGCAATAGGAAAACAAGCAGGCATATCTCATATTATTTCAGATGTTTTACCACAAGATAAAGAAAGTGAAGTAAGAAAAATACAATCTATGGGAAAAGTTGTTGCTATGATTGGTGATGGTATAAATGATGCTCCTGCTCTTGTAAGAGCTGATGTTGGAATAGCTATTGGTGCTGGAACTGATATAGCTATTGAGTCAGCAGATATTGTGCTTATGAAAAGTGACCTTCTTGATGCAGTTTCAGCAGTACAGCTTAGTAAGGCTGTAATAAAAAATATAAAAGAAAACCTATTTTGGGCATTCTTTTATAATACAATAGGTATACCTTTGGCAGCAGGTGTATTTTATGCTTCATTTGGATTAAAATTAAATCCTATGTTTGGAGCAGCAGCAATGAGCCTTAGTTCGGTTTTTGTTGTATCAAATGCTTTAAGATTAAAGTTTTTCAAGCCTTCATTTGGAAAGATTGAAAATAATAAAAATACAGTTGAAAATAAAAAAGAAGAAAAGGAGAGAATATTTATGGAAAAAACAATGATTATTGAAGGTATGATGTGCAACCATTGTACAGGTAGAGTTGATAAGGCTCTTAATGATATTGATGGAGTAACAGCAAAGGTAAGTCTTGATGATAAAGCTGCTTATTGCACACTTTCAAAAGATATTGATGAAGAAGTACTTGTTCAGGCTGTTACAGATGCAGGATATAAAGTAATTGATATAAAGTAATTGATATAAAATAAGCTTTTTGGAGGTTTCTATGCAAGCAGATAAGAAACAGATTAACAGACTCCTTAAAACAGCTTATGGACAGCTTGAAGGTATAATGAGAATGGTTGAAGATGATAGATATTGTATAGATATTTCAAACCAAATTCTTGCAACAGAAGCTGTTTTAAGACGTGCCAATAAAGAGATACTTAAAGCACATATGAAATCTTGTGTTAAAAATGCTATTTCTGAAGGTGGCGGAGATGATAAAATAAATGAAGTTATTGAAATATTAGATAAAATTTCAAAATAATATTTTAAAGAAAATCAAATATATATTTGATTTTCTTTTTTTTATATATTTTTTCTGATATAATCTAAAATAAAATTTTATTTAAAGGTGGTTATATATGAAAACAGCAATACTTGTAGTAAGTTTTGGTACAAGCTATGAAGACACACTTAAGAAAAATATTACTGCTCTTGAAAATGATATAAAAGAATGTTTTAAGGAATATGAAGTTCGTAGGGCTTTTACAAGTGGATTTATAATTAATAAACTTAAAACAAAAATGAATATTGAAATTGATAATGTTGAAACTGCTCTTGATAAACTTTCAAATGATGGCTATGAAAAAGTTATATGTCAGCCTACTCATATTATGAATGGTTTTGAATATGAAAAGTTTGTAAAAATGGCAGAGTCAAAAAGACATCTTTTTAAAGATATAGTTATAGGTGAACCATTACTTTTTGGTACAGAAGATAATGAAAATATTGTTGATTGTCTTAAGAATGAATTTAAAGAGTATAAAGAAAGTGCTATTGTATTTATGGGACATGGTACAGAACATCCTTCAAACAGTATTTATGCAGCAATAGACTATATGATGAAAGATAGAGGATTTGAAAATGGATTTATGGGTACTGTTGAGGGCTATCCAGAAATAGAGTCTGTTGTTAATACAGTTAAAAGAAATGGATATAAAAATATAATTTTAACACCATTTATGCTTGTTGCCGGTGACCATGCAAATAATGATATGACAGGTGAAGAAGACTCTTGGGAAAATATATTTAAAAATCAAGGATTTAATGTTAAATGTATAGTTAAAGGTCTTGGGGAATATAAGAGCATAAGAAATTTATATACAGCTAAATTAAAAGCATTAATATAAATTTTTTATATTACTATAATCTTAAATATTACTTAAATATATAGACATAATTATATTTTACTATTATAATAATTAGTATAATTGTTAAGATTTTATATCTTAGCAATACTCCATCACACCAATAAAGCAACTCCGCTGCTCCTCACAGCGGAGTTGTTTTATTTTTTTGCATTTAAAAGAATACTTTTAAAAATATATTTAATGGTTTAAAATAGAATAAATATTTATATATTGGGGGAATTATAGTGTTTAATGTTGAAAATATAAAAACAGGATTATATTCAATGGTTATATTTAGAAATCTTATTGAAGACCCTGTAATTGATAAATTTATTAATATGGTTGATTATATGGATAAAGATATTAATATGGCTGTAAAATCATATTCTGATTTCGTTTCAAAGCTTTTTGAAAGTAATATGAATTTAAGTGATTATATACTTAATATAGTTCTTGAAAATGAAAATATATATATGCTTAAAAAATCTCAAGAATCAGATACAGATAAAATTCTTGAACAATGTCTTTATAATGAACTTAAAATACTTGAAAAATTAAGTGTAGTAAAAAGTGAAGAAATAAAAAGCAATATATCATATGATGGTTTCTTGCCAGACTGGAGAAATAGTGATTATAATTTTGTTGATGTATATAATGAAAGAATAAAAAATATACATTCTCATGGTTATGGCATATTTGCTAAATATCATACATTTATGATAGATGGTAATATTAATGGTGTATCTGTTGTACCTGTTAAAAATCCAGATAATACAAGACTTTCAGACCTTGGAGGATATGAGAGAGAAAGAAAAGCAGTAATTGATAATACAATAGCACTTCTTGAAGGAAAACCAGCCGCAAATGTTCTTCTTTATGGTGATAGTGGAACAGGAAAATCATCTAGTGTTAAAGCTATTGCAAATGAATTTGCAAATAAAGGTCTTCGTCTTATAGAACTTAGAAAAAATCAGCTTAGACTTATGCCTTCACTTCTTGATGCATTAAGTGTAAATCCTTTAAAATTTATACTTTTTATAGATGACCTTTCATTTACACAAAATGATGATGATTTTGCAGCATTAAAGGCTATACTTGAAGGTTCTGTTTCTGCAAAAGCAGGAAATCTTGTTATATATGCAACAAGCAACAGAAGACATCTTATAAAAGAAACATTTGGTGACAGAGATGGTGACGACCTTCATGTAAACGATACTATACAAGAGCTTGTATCTTTAAGTGAACGTTTTGGTCTTACAGTTACTTTCCAAAAACCAGATAAAGAAAAATATATTGAAGTTATAAATGGTCTTGCTGATAATTATGAAATTAAAATGGATAGAGAAGAACTTGCAAAACAGGCAGAGTCTTATGCAATAAGAAGAAATGGACGTTCTCCAAGAATTGCAAAACAGTTTATAGAAATGATAAAAGCTTCTGAAGAATAATCAGCTTTTATAAAATGGTATTTTTATAAATTATTGTTTTTGTATACAATGAATAAATATAAAAAATATATAATAAAAACATAAAAAATAAAATGGATAAAAAAACATATTTTTATATATTTTGGCTGTTGACGTAAAGACGAAAATAGTGCAATATATATGTATAAATTTAATAAAAGCGACAATGGCGTCGGATTTTAACATATTATTTAATATGCTAATGTCTGTCGCCTTTTTTTATTACGTTAATATGCAGAACAAAATCTCTGCTTATTATATAAAAAAGAACCTCCAATCTTTTTTAGCCGAAATCATTACTTAGCCCTATGTAATTATTTTATGCTGTTTTTTCTCCTGAAAACAGTATTTGCCCGAAAAAATAATTACATATGTAATGGTTTAGTTTGTTATATATTTATCCCGATATATGACTTTTTAATGGTCATAATATAAGCAATTCCCCGATTGTATTATTTATGACGCAAAAAAGCACTCTTTATTAAGAGTGCTTTTTTGTTTGTTGTGATGTATATAATTATGTTTAAGGTAAACTAATTATTTTAAAAATTCAGAAATTTCTGAAGAAACTACCATGCTTCCGTTTTCAAGAGCAACTGGTGTTGCAAAGTTTTTAGCTTCACCATTTACTGTATAAGCTGTGCTTCCAAGAGTAACAGATATTGCTACACCATCTTTTTCAAGAACAACAGGAGCTTCATTTGATGTCCATTTTACTGCAAAACCTGCTTCAACAGCTGCATCTCTTAAAGCAACAGTAGAAATTGTTTTTGTTTCTACTTCTTTAACAGTAAGTTCATTTTCAGCAGTTGGAAGTATAACTACTTTAATAGGAGATGTCTGTGCAGGAATACTTTTTGTTGTAGCACCATAAATTACAAGACAGTCATTTCCTTTAATATCTTCTGCTGTTAATATCTGTTTTGTTCCTGTGATACTAACAATTGAAGTTTCTTCTGATACATTAAGAGCAAGTTTGTTTTCTTCGTTTACAAGCTCATCATTGAATTTTCCTACCATAACAGATGTTCCTTCTGCATTTATAACAAATCCCATAGCAGATGGTGTCATTGGAGGAATACTCATTGTCATAATTGCGTTAGATGGAAGAACTGCTGTAATTTCCATTCCTTCTGTAAGGTCTTTAGCTGTTTTTATACTTCCGTCTTTTGCATCATAAACAACTGTTGCTGCTGATGTTGTAAATACTATACCATCAACACCTTCTCCAGTTGTAATTGTTAAGAATTCGCCTTCTTCTGTTGTTTCTGTTGTTATTGCTGTAATTTTTCCAGTTTTTGTTGTGTATCCATTTGCTACTTCAACAGGAGTTGTTTCAGCTGTTTCATTTATAAGCATAATTCCATCTTCAGCAGCATTTGCAGCCACTTCAGCTGATACAGGGTCACCATAACCTACTACTGTTGAATCTTCAGCAAAAGCTGACATTGAAAGTGCAGAAGCTGCAATAATTGTTGTTAATAATAATTTTCCTATATTCTTTTTCATAATGATTTCTCCTTTATAAATAAATATTTAATCTAAATTTCAACCTTTACATTATTTAAGACGAGAGAAAAAATATTTGGTTCCCTATTTTTTAAAATTTTTTAAAAATTTTAATCAAGTATATTTATTTTTCTAAAAATATGGAAAATAATACTCATTATCATAGCTATTATACAAGCTAAAATCATACCTTTTAACTGTATTCCTCCAATGTTTACACTTATACCAGAAAGACCAGTAACAAATACTACGGAAGTGAGAGCAAGATTTTCAGATTTTCCAAGGTCAACTTGTGAGTCTATAAGAATTCTTATACCACTTGCACCTATCATTCCATAGAGAAGGAATGAAATTCCACCTATTACAGGACCAGGAATTGTATTTATTAATGCTGAAAGTTTTCCTATAAATGAACATATTAATGAAAGTATTGCTGCACCACCTATTACACGTACACTATATACTTTTGTTACTGCCATTACACCAATATTTTCACCATATGTTGTTGTTGGAACAGAACCTATAAATCCTGAAATCATTGTTGAAAAATTATCTGCAAAAAGTGAACGATGAAGTCCTGGGTCTTTTATAAGGTCACGTCCTATTATTTTACCTGTTACTATCTGATGTCCTATGTGTTCTGAAACAATAACGAGTATAACAGGAAGTATCATTATTATTGCTTGTAAATTAAACTGTGGTGTTGAAAAATTAGGTAATTTGAAAAACGGTGCATCTATAACAGAAGAAAAATCAACAACATTAAGAATAAGTGCTGATATATATCCTGCTATTATTGCTATAAGTATTGGTATTACAGATAAAAATCCCTTAAAAAGTACAGAGCCAAATACTGCAAAACCTAATGTTATGATAAATATTATTACATTTTGTGAAAGTATAGGAGAACCATCAGTAGGAAGAAGGCCTGCTGTTGATGCTGCACTTCCTGCAAGTTCAAGACCTATAAGAGCAACAACAGGACCCATTGCTGCAGGTGGTAAAACTATATTTATCCAATCAGAACCAAATTTATATATTATAAATGAAATTATACATCCTAAAAAACCTACTGCTATAAATCCGCCCAATGCATAACTATAACCAAATTGTTCTATAACTGCTATTCCAGGAGCAAGAAATGCAAAGCTTGAACCAAGATATGCAGGTGCTTTACCTTTTGTTATGAATATAAAAAGAAGTGTTCCTATACCATTCATAAAAAGTACAACAGCAGGATTTATACCAAATAAAAAAGGAACAAGCACTGAAGCACCAAACATTGCAAACATATGTTGAAGACTTAAAGGTACTAATAATGAAAAAGGAACTTTATCTTCAACTTGAATAACTTTTTTTGAGTATGGATTTCCCATATTTTTTGACCTCCTTAGTATTAAATAATTTTCATATTAGAGGATACCATAAAAAATAGTATAATGATATACTTATTTTTACTTGTTATGGAAAAAAAAAGCGTTTTATGATATATTTAAAAACAAAATGTATATATATAAAGAAGGTGAAAGTTGTTGAATATTAGAAATAGAATATTTGCTATAATAATAATGTTTTCCATTATACCCCTTATTCTTGTTTCTTATGTAATAAATTATACTTATAATAAGAATACTGAACAAACATTGCTTGATAATCTTGCTTCATCTGTTGATATTTATGAAAGTAATGTAAATTCTTTTTTTCAACATAAAAGAACAGAGTTAAATACATTAGGTAACATAAAGCAAGTACGACAATATATGCATAATAAAAATGAAAATACAAATTATTTTGATAAATCAGAATATGAGGATATAAAAGAATTTTTATATTCTTGTGTCAGTAATGGAGAATATGTATTAAATATAGATATTATAGATAAAAATAACAATGTTATAATATCAAACGATACTAAAAGAGAAAATAAATTATCTAATTTTAAATATATTGAAAATATTAAAACCATAGATGAAAAAGATGTTATATATTCAAATGTTATTTTAGATGAAATAAACAATATATCATATTTTTCTACTGCTATTCCTGTATATTCAAATGGAAATTATATAGGCTGTCTGATTATGGATACAAGTCTTGAATATATTGAAATTATGGCTGAACAATCTGAATTTTATAATACAGGTTATGTATCTGTTGTAGATGGAAATAATTTTTCAGTTGCTTCAAAGGGTCCTTATGTTGGTGAATATATAAATGAAGTTGAAATAGATAATGAAAATACATTTCCTAAGGAATGGAAAAATGCTATTTCTAGAAATGATAGTGAAGGATTTTTTAGATATAAAATAAATGGAACGGATAAAATAGCTTTTTTTAATAACATAAATGGAACAGAATGGTTTGTTTTAGGTAGTGTAGATATAGATGAAGTGTTTTTTCCTTTAAATAATACAGGTACAATAGTAGTTTTCTTTGTATTTATAATGCTTATATTTGATATAGTTGCATTTTATTTATATACAAAAAGTATAACAATACCTATAAATAAAATGATAGCTACAACAGAGGAAATAAATAAAGGTGATTATAGTGTAAGAGTTGATTATACAGAAGATGATGAATTTGGGAAAATATCTCAAGTTTTTAATAGTCTTATGGATAATATACAATATAACACAAATAAGCTTAAAAATCTTAATAATGATTTCAGCATACTTACATCAAATATACCAGGTGGTATGATACGATGTTCTGTTGATGAGGTTTGTGAATTTGACTTTGTAAGTGAAAGTTTTTTGAAACTTATGAAATGTACAAGAGAAGACCTTGAATATGTTTATAATGGTAGCTATATACAAATAATACATGAAGATGATGTTGATTATATAGTTGATATTATAAGAAATATTAAAGAAGATGGTGACGTTATAGAAGTTGAATATAGAGTACGACGTCCTGACAATTCTATAATATGGGTAAAAGATAAAAGTAGAGTTGTAAGTGATGCTGAAGGCAAACCATGGATGTATATAATTCTTATAGACATTACAAAAGATAAGGAACATGAAAATGCCTTCAAAAAAAGAGAAGAAAGATTTTCAAAGCTTGTTAATTGGTCTGAAAATATTATATTTGAATGGGATAGTGCAAAAGGTACTGTTGCTATTTCTGATATTATACGACATAAACTTGGATATAATCCTCTCAAACTTTCAGCAGATGGGAAAAATATTAAAATATCAAATATATTCCCAGATGATAAAGAAAAATTTTATTCTATATTTGAAAGAATTAAAAATGGTGAAACAGGTATAGAGGAAGAAATTCGTCTTAAAAAAATACCAGAAAATATATATGTGTGGTTTAAAATAAAAGCTGGTGTAATTCGTACAGACGATGATAAAGTATATAAAATAATAGGTGTAATGTATGATATAGATAATATAAAAAGTCATGAAAATATAATAAAAGGTAGAAGAGATTTATTTACAGGATTTTATACAAAAGATGGGATGGAGCTTGTTGTTAATGACAGTATTTCGAAGGACAATAAAAACTTTAAAAAAGCACTTATAATTTTTGATATACGAGGATTTAATATGCTCAAAGAAAAAATGGGTATAAAATTTGCCGAAACTGTTATAAGTGATATTGCAGGCAAACTTTCTCATACTTTTGATAGAAGTGATGTCATTTCTAGAATAAATGAAAGTAGATTTGCTGTCTTTACTAATTCTGCCATGTCAAAAAGTATGGTTATAATAAAAACTAATGAAACTATGGATATACTTAAAAGTGAGTATAGAAATAATGATGTTATATGTAGTATACAAAGCTGTGCCGGTATAAGTAGATATCCTAAAGATGGAGAAAATTTTGGAGTACTTTATCAAAAGGCAGAAACAGCTCTTTTAAGTGCCATAGAAAAAGGAAATGGAAGATATACAATATATGAAGAAATTGAAAGACAAATGGATTAACTATATTTTTTGAAGGTGATAAATATGCTTGACCAAAGATTTATAACTTTTCTTGATTTATGTAAAACTATGAATTATACAAAAACAGCTAAAAATCTTCATATAACACAACCTGCTGTAACACACCATATACATTACATAGAAAATCTTTATAATATAAAGCTTTTTGTATATACAGGTAAAAAACTTATTCTTACAGAAAAAGGTGAATATATAAGAAAGCTTATTACAACATTATATAATGATTGTATAAAAATAGAAGATATGATTAGGATTGAAAGTAAAAGAGAACATAAAATAAATTTTGGTGCAACCCTTACAATAAGTGAATATGTTATGCCAAAACCTATAAAAGAGTACATAAAAGAAAATCCATATATTAATATTACTATGCAGGTAGAAAATACATCAATACTTATGGATATGATGAATAATGGTAAAATAGATTTTGCTATTATAGAGGGGAATTTTGATAAAAAGAATTATGATTATGAATTTTTCTCATTAGAAGATTTTATAGGAGTTGTTTCTCCTAATCATAGGTTTGCAAATAGAGAAATAGAACTATCTGATATATTTTCCGAAAGGCTTATATGTAGAGAAGAGGGTTCAGGAACAAGAAGTATATTTGAAGATTATTTAAAGCAGTATAATAGAAGTATACAAGGATTTAATAGCTATATTGAAATAGGAAACCTTAATACAATAAAAAGTCTTGTAAAAGATAATGAAGGTATTACATTTGTTTATAAGGCTGTTGTAAAGAATGAAATTGAAAAAGGTGAGCTTTGTGAGCTTAATATAAAAAATTATTCAATTAAGCGTGAATTTAACTTTGTATGTCTTAAAAATTCAATGTTTAAAGATAATTATTACGAATTTTTTGAATTTTGTAAAAAAATATACAATAATTAATAAATTTTTATTTACAAAGAATTGCAAACAATATATTATTTAAAAGATAACATTTGATATAGCATAGTATAAATATGCAGTATCTTTAATAAAAAAAGGGGGAAAAGATTTTGGAGAAAAGAGAAAGCTTTGCTTCAAGACTTGGTTTCTTACTTATATCTGCTGGTTGTGCCATTGGTATAGGTAATGTTTGGAGATTTCCTTATATAACAGGTCTTTATGGTGGAGCAACATTTGTACTTATTTATTTATTTTTCTTACTTGTTTTAGGACTTCCTATTATGGTAATGGAGTTTTCTGTTGGGAGAGCAAGTAGAAAAAGTGCCGCACTTTCATTTAATGTTCTTGAACCAAAAGGAACAAAATGGCATGTATATCGTTACTTTGCTATGCTTGGTAACTATATGCTTATGATGTTTTATACAACAGTAGCAGGTTGGATGCTTTACTATTTTTATAAAATGGTAAAGGGCGAATTTGTAGGTCTTAATCCTGAGGGCGTAGGAAATGTATTTACAAATATGCTTGGAGAACCTGTACCAATGATATTTTGGATGATAGTTGCTGTTTTAATAGGTATGACAGTATGCGGAATGGGACTTCAAAATGGTGTTGAAAAAATAACAAAAACAATGATGTCTTGTTTATTCTTTATAATGATAATACTTGTTGTTCGTTCGGTAACACTTCCAGGGGCTTCTGAAGGACTTAAATTCTATCTTGTGCCAAGCCTTGATAAAATTATGGAGCATGGTGTTAAAGAAGTAATATTTGCCGCTATGGGTCAGGCTTTCTTTACATTAAGTCTTGGTATAGGTGCTATGGCAATATTCGGAAGTTATATAGATAAAAGTCATAGACTTACTGGAGAAGCTATAAATATTACTATACTTGATACATCTGTTGCATTTACATCAGGTCTTATAATATTCCCAGCATGTTATGCTTTTGGTCTTAACCCTACTGAAGGACCAAAGCTTATATTTGTTGTTCTTCCTAATATATTTAACTCTATGGCAGGTGGAAGATTTTGGGGAGCATTATTCTTTGTATTTATGTCATTTGCAGCTCTTTCAACAGTAATTGCTGTATTTGAGAATATTATTTCATTTGCAATGGACCTTTGGGGATGGTCAAGAAAGAAAGCTGTTATTGTAAATTTAATTGGAATAATAATACTTTCACTTCCTTGTGTACTTGGATATAATGTATTATCATCATTCCAGCCACTTGGAGAAGGTTCTGCTATACTTGACCTTGAAGACTTTATAATAAGTAACTGTCTTCTTCCTCTTGGCTCACTTATATATCTTGCATTCTGTACATCAAGATATGGCTGGGGTTGGGATAACTTCATAAAAGAGGCTGACTCTGGTATAGGTATAAAATTCCCTAAAGGGGCAAGATTTTATGTTACTTGGATACTTCCTTTAATAGTTCTTATTATATTCTTTGTAGGAATATTCCAAAAACTTGCATTCTTATTTTAATTAATAAATGGGCATAGTAAAATTATATTTTACTATGCCTTTATTTTATTATAAAAATAGATTATATTTATATTGTTATGGTATAAAATTTGTGAGGAGGTAGACTCATATGAATATAAGTATATTTGATGTGACAGGCCCTGTTATGATAGGACCATCTAGTTCTCATACAGCAGGTGCAGCAAAACTTGGAAGAATTGCAAGACTTATAGCAGAAAAGCCATTTAAAAAAGTATCATTTGGACTCCATGGCTCTTTTGCAGATACTTATAAGGGACATGGAACAGATATTGCTCTTGTTGCTGGTGCATTAGGGATTTATGAGTATGATGAAAACCTTGCAAAGGCCTTTGATATTGCAAAAAAACAAGGAATAGAATATGAATTTTATAAAATAGACCTTGATGATATGCATGAAAACTCTGTTAAGATTACATTTGAATTTGAAAATGGTGAAAAATGTGATGTGTTTGGCTCTTCAATAGGTGGAGGACAAATAAAAATAGTAAGAATAAATGAGTTTGATACAGAGTTTAATGCCACAGCACCAACTCTTATAATAAATCAGTATGATAAAAAGGGTGTTATAAGTAATATATCAAGAGTCCTTTTTGATTACAATATAAATATTGCTGTTATGAAACTTAGTAGAACTGCAAGAGGTAAAAATGCTTGTACTATAATAGAAACAGATAGCAGTATATCAAAAGAAGTTGTTGATGAATTACGTCTAGTTGAAAATATAATAAGTGTGCAAGCTATAAACATTTAAGGAGTGTTTTTTATGAGTTATAATACAATAAAAGAACTTCTTTCTATGGCAGAAGAAAGAAATGTTTTATTATCACAAATTGTACTTGAAACAGAAATGAGTCTTTCGGAACTTTCAAAAGAAGATGTATATAATGAAATGAAAAGAAGATATGATGTTATGAAAAGCTCTGCTAAAAATGCTCTTTTTGAAAAGAGAAAAACAGCAGGAGGACTTATTGAGGGCATAACAAAAACACATTTTGATTATACTGAAAAAAATGATACTATAAGTGGAAATTTTATAAATATGGTAATGTCTAGAGCATTGTCTTGTAGCGAAGTTAATGCATCTATGGGTAAAATATGTGCTGCACCAACAGCCGGTTCTTGTGGGATTATTCCTGCGGTTATAATAAGTATGGAAGAAGATTTGGGACTTTCTGAAAAGGATAGTATTGAAGGATTACTTTGTGCCTCTGGAATAGGTGCTGTTATAACAAGAAATGCAACTGTTGCCGGTGCTGAAGGAGGTTGTCAGGCAGAATGTGGAGTAGCCGCTGCAATGGCTGCAGCAGCAGCTGTACAAATGAAAGGTGGAACACCAGCCCAAAGTGTTGAGGCTGTTTCTATAGCTTTAATGAATGTAATGGGGCTTGTTTGTGACCCTGTTGCAGGGCTTGTACAAGTGCCTTGTGCCCAAAGAAATGCATCACAGGCTGTTAATGCTGTTATAAGTGCTGATATGGCTCTTGCAGGCATGAAAAGTATAATACCTGTTGATGAGATTATAGAGTCTATGTATAAAGTTGGAAAAATGTTACCTATGGAACTTAAAGAAACAGCAAAAGGTGGAATTGCAAATACACCTACTGGTAAAGCCATATTTGAAGAGATTTTTGGGAAGTGATACTTTTGAATGATAAAATTTTAAGAAAAAGTCGATTTTTAAGTAAAATATTAAGACATGAACCAGAATTGATAAATATAAAATTAGAGAAAAACGGATATGCTAATGTAAAAGATATTTTAAAGGGTCTTAATATTTCAAAATATGAACTTGATGAAATAGTATATAATAACAATAAACAAAGATATAGTTATAATGAAGATAAAACAAAAATACGTGCTAATCAAGGACATAGTATAAATATTGAATTAGAATTTAAAGAAAAAATTCCTCCTGAAATACTTTATCATGGTACAAGTACAAATGTTTTAAATAAGATATTTAAAGAAGGAATATTAAAAATGAAAAGACACCATGTCCATTTATCTTATGATTATGATACAGCTTTTAAAGTTGGAAGAAGACATGGAAATCCTGTAGTTTTAGAAATAAAAGCAAAGCTTATGAGTGATAATGGTATTAAGTTTTTTATTTCTGACAATGGTGTTTGGCTTACAGAATATGTACCAATAGAATATATTCAAATAAAAAAAGTGGATTAAAAATCCACTTTTATTTTTTCTTTTGAAGTTTTCTTTTGTTTCCGTCTTCATCCATTATATATGTTTTTTCAAGAATACTTTCTCTAAAATTTTTTCTGAAGTTTTCAAGATATTTTTTTCTTAAAATTTCTCTTTCTTCAAATTCTTCTGGTGTAAGACCTTCTGTTTTTGCTTTTTTTGCAAGTTCGTTTATTCTTTCAAGTACGCTTTCTCCCATTGTTACCTCCTTATATTAAATGAAAAGTGTTTGATGTTCATCACAAAGTATATATGTTTTAAAATTACTATCCTTATTTTTTTCTATATCTTTTTTAACCATTTTTCTATAATTAATTTTATCATCTTTTTCAAAAGGTATATGATATATTATTACATTTTTAGGTTTAATTATATTTTTTATAATACTATTGCCCTTTGGATTATTAAAAAATATAGGATTTACAAAAACTGTATCAATAGATACACCTTTTAAAGGTTTTGAAAAATATTCTTCCACATAATCTGCATCAGATGTAAATAATATATTTCTATTATTTACAGTAAGTACAAAACAATAGTTTTCTATATCTGCAAAATCATCTCTCCCAACATGCATACAATTAAATGCTGTTATAGCTGAATTTGATTTAAAAATTTGAATAAAACATTTTCCGGTATCAAGCTTTAAATATTTATGCTTGATATTTTTTAATTCTATATATTTTTTAAAAGACTCAAATTTATTTGCACAATCTAATGGAAGAAATATTTTTTTTATATTATTATGTTCAAGATAAAGTTCTGTATACTTAGGAGTAAAATGGTCTGGGTGATTATGACTAAAGAAAATATAGTCTATATTTCTAAATATACTATTTTCTTCTGTCATAAGCTTAAGTGTATAATCTGAGAGTATACTGAAATAATGATTTTTTTCTTTATGTATTCCATCAAATAGATATTTAACGCCATTATACTCAACAAGAACTCCTGTATTTGCTGTAAGTATTATTTTTATTTTGTTATCCAAAATATCACCACCTGTAAATACTTAAATTAATATACAAAAAAAAGTTGTAAAAATCAAGTAAAAAAGGTGGAAAGTTTAACTTTCCACCTTTTTATAATTATTCTGATTCTTTAAGTTCTATAAAGTTTTTAATAAGTTCAACAGTTTTATCTATACCAAGAAATCCACTATCTACTGTAAGGTCGTAGTTATCAAGGCTTCCCCATTTTCTACTAGAATAGAAATTATAATAGCTTGCACGTTTTTTATCAGTTTTTAAAACAAAATCTTCTGCTTTTGCACTATCTATACCATAATTTTCTACTGCACGTTTAACTCTTAATTTTAAATCTGCGTGTATAAAAATATTTATTAAATTAGGATAATCTTCAAGGGCATAATCACCACATCTACCTATAATAACACATGGTCCTTCATCAGCAATACTTCTTATTGCATCAAACTGTGCAAGGAATATTTTGTGGTTAAAAGGAAGACTGTCGCCACCATAGCTTCCCATTACAAGAGAATATAATAAACTACTTGTAGGCTTTTCATCATTTGTTTCGAATAATTCTTCACAAATACCACTTTTTTTAGCTGCTATATCAAGAAGTTCGTTATCATAGAAAGGAATACCAAGCTGGTCTGCAAGTTTTTTACCTATTTCACGACCACCACTACCATACTGTCTTCCAATAGTTATAATAGATTTTGTCATAAAAATCCCTCCAGTCATTATATTCTAATTTTAAAATAAGAATATAGTGTCAATTAAAAAAATATTCATTTTTTATATTTAATTATAACATATCAACATTAAAATGTAAAATTTTTTATTAATATTGTTGTATATATACAAATAAATTTAGAAATTTTGTTAAAAATTATTAATTCTTTATTTTGAATACAATATATTAATATAGATATTTCTAAAATATTGTTCGGTTTTTTAAATAATTTTTTATATATTTTAGCTAATAATTGAAAAATAAATTATATAGTGATATACTTATTCTATAAAAAATATAGAGAAAGGAACCACTAAATGAACAAAACGTTAGATAAGACTTATAAATTTGCTTTTGCTTACGCAATTTTTTTTATTTTAATTGGATGTATGCTTTCAAAACCAGAAGAAATTATTAGCGGATTTATGGAAATTTTTTGGGCTAATGATATACTTATAACAGATTATTTTTATATTGTAGGTATAGGTCCTGCCCTTGTAAATGTTGGAGTAGTAACATTTACAACTGTATTTATAATGTATATAAACAAAATTTCTTTAAATGGTGGAGGTATTCTGACTATTGGCCTTATGTCAGGATTTTCATTTTTTGGGAAAAACATTTTTAATATGTGGTTTATTATACTTGGTACTTTTATATTTTGTATTATTAATAAAGAAAAATTTTCAAAATATGCTATAATAAGTCTTTTATCAACAGCACTTGCACCACTTATAAGTACAACTTTTTTTTATGAAGGACATTTAAGATTGGAGCATGTAGTGACATCTGTTGTTTGTGGAATAATAATTGGGTTTGTTATGCCTCTTTTGGCAGCCCATACAGATAAATTATTACATGGATTAAGTTTATATAACGGTGGTTTTGCCATTGGGCTTTTAGCACTTATAATGGTTCCTCTTCTTAAATCCTATGGTTATGAGTTTAATACAGTACTTAAATGGAGTACAGGATATAATTTTCAAATTAGCATTGTATTGTATACAGTATGTGTTATGATTGTTGTATGGGGATTATTAAGTGATAAAAAAAATGCATGGAATAATTATAAAAACATACTTAAACGTCCAGGAAGTCCAACACATGATTTTACAGTACTTGATGGTATGCCTGCGGTATTAATAAATATAGGAATTAATGGTATAATAGCTACAACATATATTATTATTATAGGTGGAGACCTTAATGGACCTACAATAGGTGGTATACTTACGGTAATGGGATTTGGTGCAAAAGGAAAGCATGCTAAAAATATTATTCCTGTTATGTTAGGTATTGCTATTGGTGGAATTACAAAGCAATGGACACCAAATTCTCCAACAGCTCAACTTGCAGCTCTTTTTGGAACAACACTTGCACCTGTTGCAGGAACATATGGCTTTATTGCAGGTGTATTTGCAGGGTTTATACATTCTTCTGTTACACTTCATGCAGGTCTTGGATATTCAGGAGTAAATTTATATAACAATGGTTTTGCTGGAGGAATAGTTTCAATTGTTATGTATCCTATATTATCAAGATATATAAAACCAAATGTATATTCAGACCCTTCACCAAGTATGATGATGTCAGAACTTAAAAATATTGATAAAATTTCAAAAATGGAAGATGAATTATCAAAGATGGAAAAAGAGCTTTCAAATATTTTATAAATAAAATAGAATTTAGAAGTTTTAATATATGACTTTTATTTATTTATACGGAGGTTAGAAATGTATAAAGATAAAGAAATAATACTTGAAAAAGCATATAGGCGATGTAAAGAAAGAAATCTTAATTCAGATAGAAAAATAGATAGAAGAATTTTATGTGATAAAGAACTTGAAGATATACTTGCAAAAAAAGAATTTCTTTTAAGTAGTGCAAGACCCTTTATGGAAAAAATATATAAATTTATGGAAGATAAAAGCTTTATGGTATCTCTTGCTGATGAAAATGCAAGAGTTATAGAAGTTATAGGTGAAAGTGATATAGAAAATACTTGTGTAAGAAAAGGTATCGACTGGTCTGAAGGAAATGCCGGAGTTAATGCTATATCTCTTGCACTTAATGAAGCAATCGCTATACAAGTAACAGGTAATGAGCATTATTGTGATGAATTAAAAGTTTGGGGTTGTTCTGCAAGTCCTATATGGCTTAATGGTGTTGTTATAGGAGTTATAAGTATAACGGGACCTAAAGAAAAAGTTTATCCTCATACATTAGGTATGGTTGTTGCAGCAGCCTATGCAATAGAAAATATACTTACTGTTAAAGAAAAAAATAATCAGCTTATTATAAAACAAAACTTTCAAGATGCTATTGTTGAGGCTGTAAATGATGGTATGATAATTGTTGATAAAAATGGTGTTATAACATATATGAATTCTGAAGCAGCGGATATATTGTATGTAAATAGAAATACATCAATAGGAAAGCATATGTGTGATATAGTAAGCTTTAATCCTATGATACTTGAGGTTTTAAAAACAGGTGTAGGTTATGTGGATAAGGAACTCATTGTAAGAAATCCTACTGGTGCTATAATGCATTTACAAAAAACCGCTTATCCTATAAAAGATGAAGAGGGAAAAGTTGCCGGTGTTGTTGATACATTTAGAAGAATTAAAAAAGTTAAGAAAATGGTAAATGACATGGTTGGAAGCTATGCAAAATTTACTTTTGAAGATATAATAGGCAATGATTCAAATACCAAATTTATTGAAACACTTAAAATGGCAAGAATAGCTTCACAAAGTACATCAAATGTACTTATACAAGGTGAAAGTGGAACAGGTAAAGAACTTTTTGCAAATGCAATACATAATGCATCAACAAGAGCAGGTCAGCCATTTGTAACATTAAACTGTTCTGGTATACCAAGACAGCTTTTAGAAGGTGAACTTTTTGGTGTTGAAAGAAAATATGGAATGGAAAACTTTATAGAAGGACGTCCAGGAAAGTTTGAACTTGCTAATGGAGGAACTCTTTTTATAAATGAAGTAAGTGAATTACCTTTAGACCTTCAGGTTAAACTTATGAAGGCTATACAAGATAAGAAAATAAGTCGTATTGGTGGCGAAAATGTATTTGATGTTAATGTAAGACTTATATGTGCTACTAACAAGGATTTATCTGAATTATGTAGAGATGGTAGTTTCAGACAAGATTTATATTATAGATTAGATGTTTTAAGTATTAAAACAACACCTTTAAGAGAACAGAAAGATAGTATTGATAAATTATCTAAACATATTGTAAATAGAATGAATAAAAAGCTTGGTAAGGGTAATATTGAGCTTGATGAAAGTGCCCTTAATATTCTTAGACAATATGATTGGCCAGGTAATGTACGAGAGCTTGAAAATGCTTTAGAAAGAGCTGTAAATGTATGTGAGGATAAAAAAATAACAGAAAATCATATACCTAATTATATTAATGCAACTATAAAAGATGGAGAAAATAGTAATAAACTTGGATTAATGCCAGCCAATACTTATGAAACTCTTGAGAATTTAGAGAAAAAACATATAATAATGGTAACTAGATATACAAAAGGAAATATTTCAAAAGCAGCAGATATACTTGGTGTAAGTAGAAATACTCTTTATAATAAACTAAAAAAATATGAAATAGAATTATAATAAAACAATAAATGCCGGATATTTCAAATATCCGGCATTTATTGTTTTGGTTTTAGAATTGGTTTTTTATTTTATTATTGCGTTTGCAATAACTTCGCCCATTTCTTTTGTTCCTACTGCTTTCATACCTTCACTCATTATATCAGGAGTTCTGTATCCAGCTTCAAGAACTTCAGTTACTGCATTTTCAATAGCTTCTGCTTCTTTATCAAGTTTAAATGAGTATTTAAGCATCATTGCAGCAGAAAGTATTGCTGCAATAGGATTTGCTTTATTTTGTCCTGCAATATCAGGTGCAGAACCATGTATAGGTTCATACATTCCAAGTGTTCCTGCTCCCATACTTGCTGATGGTAAAAGTCCAATAGAGCCAGTTATCATACTTGCTTCATCTGAAAGTATATCTCCAAACATATTTGATGTTACAATTACGTCAAACTGTTTTGGATTTCTTACAAGCTGCATAGCTGCATTATCAACATACATATGAGAAACTTTAACTTCTGGATAGTCTTTTGAAATTTCATCAACTGTTTTTCTCCAAAGTCTTGAACTTTCAAGAACATTTGCTTTATCAACACTTACAAGGTTTTTATTTCTTTGCATTGCAACTTCAAAAGCATTTTTTGCAATACGTTTTACTTCTGTTTCGCTATAAGCTTCTGTATCATAAGCTTCTTCACCATATTTTCCTTGTCTATATCCTCTGTCACCAAAGTATATACCACCTGTAAGCTCTCTTACTATCATTATATCAAGTCCACCTTCAACTATTTCAGGTTTTAAAGGACAGGCATCAGCAAGAGCTTTATGCATTGTAGCAGGTCTTAAGTTTGTAAAAAGTCCAAGTCCTTCACGAAGTCCTAAAAGAGCTTTTTCAGGACGATTTGCACCTTCAACATTATCCCACTTTGGTCCACCAACTGCTCCAAGCATTACAGAATCTGATTTTTTACATACTTCAAGTGTTTCTTCAGGAAGACATTTTCCAAATTCATCAATGGCACAGCCACCTGCTTTGACATATGTAAAATTAAATTTATGATTAAATTTTTCTCCTGTTTTTTCAAGTACTTTTACAGCTTCACCTGTAACTTCAGGGCCGATACCATCACCGGCAACAACTGCTATATTAAATTCTGCCATGTATTACACCTCTTTATTAGTCACCGATTTTTTTCTTTGTATATTCAACAAGTCCATCATTTTCCATTATTTTCTGTATAAATGGAGGGAATGCCTGTGCTTGATATGTTTTGTTTTTTGTTATATTTGTAATTATACCTGTTGTAAAGTCAATTGAAACTTCATTTCCTTCTTCAATATCTTCTGATGCTTCGTCACATTCAAGTATTGGAAGACCAATATTAATTGCATTTCTGTAAAAAATTCTTGCAAATGTTGAAGCTATTACACAGCTTACACCAGCACATTTTATTGCAAGAGGTGCATGTTCACGAGATGAACCACAACCAAAATTTTTCTTTGCAACAATAATATCACCTTTTTGCACTTTATTTACAAAGTCTGCATCTATATCTATCATACAATATTTTGCAAGTTCTTCACCTGTTGA
The DNA here is from genome assembly GCA_019415525.1 of Tyzzerella sp. Taxonomy (GTDB): domain Bacteria; phylum Bacillota; class Clostridia; order Lachnospirales; family Anaerotignaceae; genus Fimicola. Next base: position 34,765 of record DXZA01000031.1, read on the forward strand.
AACATTAAGATATCTTGCAGGTATTATAACGTCTGTATCAACATTGTCACCGTATTTAAAAACTCTTCCTTTTGCTTCCATTATTCAATTACCTCCAATTTATCAGGGTCTGTTATTTTTCCTGTAATTGCAGATGCTGCTGCAACAGCAGGGCTTGCAAGATAAACTTCACTTTCAACGTGTCCCATACGTCCAACAAAGTTTCTGTTTGTTGTAGAAACACATCTTTCACCTTTTGCAAGTATACCCATATGTCCACCAAGACAAGGGCCACAAGTTGGTGTTGAGAATATTGCACCAGCTTTAATTATGTCTTCAACATAGCCAGCTTTTATACAATCAAGATAAATCTGCTGTGTTGCAGGTATAACTATTGTTCTAACACCTTTTGCAACATGTCTTCCTCTTAATATATCGGCAGCTATTTTCATATCTTCAAAACGTCCATTTGTACAAGAACCTATTACAACTTGGTCGATTTTTACATCTCCTGCTTCATCAACTGTTTTTGTGTTTTCTGGGAGGTGAGGGAATGCAACAGTAGGTCTTAATGTACTTAAATCTATTGTATACTCTGCTTCGTATTCAGCATCTTCATCAGCTTCAAAAACTTTATACTCTTTATTTGAATGTTCTTTTACATATTCTATTGTAAGGTCATCAACAGGGAAAATACCGTTTTTTGCACCAGCTTCAATAGCCATATTTGCTATTGTAAATCTTCCATCCATTGATATTTCTTTAATTCCTTCACCAACAAATTCCATTGATTTATATAATGCACCATCAACACCAATAAGACCTATAATATGAAGTATTATATCTTTACCACTTACGTTTTTAGGCATTTTTCCAACAATATTAAATTTTATTGCAGAAGGAACTTTAAACCAAGCTTCTCCAGTTGCCATACCAATTGCCATGTCTGTACTTCCTATACCTGTTGAGAAAGCACCTAAAGCACCATATGTACAAGTATGAGAGTCAGCACCGATTATTACATCTCCAGGTACAACAATTCCTTTTTCAGGAAGAAGTGCATGCTCAATGCCCATTTCTCCAACATCAAAGAAATTTTTGATATCTTTGTCAAAAGCAAATTCACGGCTACATTTACATTGTTCTGCTGCTTTAATATCTTTATTTGGTGTAAAGTGGTCAAGTACAATTACAACTTTTTCTTTATCAAAAACATCTTTTGCACCTGTTTTTTTAAATTCAGGTATTGCAACAGCTGTTGTTATATCGTTTCCCATTACTATATCAAGTTTTGCCTGTATAAGCTCTCCGGCTTTAACACTTTCAAGACCTGCTGCGTGAGCAAGTATTTTTTGTGTCATTGTCATTCCCATTTTTTATTCCTCCTCTGTATTTTCCATATCTCTAAGCATTTTATTTAATGTACTTACAACGGCACGAAGTGAAGATTTACTTACGCTGCTTGATGTACCAGCACCATAATATCTTTTGCCGTTTTCTCCTCGTGTTTCAATGTATGATATAGCTCTTGCTTTTGTACCAAGTTCCATTGAATGTCCACGATAATCAATAATATCAATATGTATTTTAAGGAAATCTTCAACTGCACGACAGAATGCAGAAACAACACCATTTCCTTCTCCTGTAATGAAGTGTTTTTCTCCTTTATAAAGTATTTCTGCCTCAATATTTACTATATCCCAATCAGCATTAACTGTTGTTGAACGGTATGTTGTAAGCTGGAATGGTGTTCTTATATCAACATATTGCTGTTTGAATATTTCATAAATTTTTTCAGGACTTATTTCAGATTGCATTTCATCAGAAACATGTGTTATAACAGCTCCAACGTCTTTCTGGAATGATTTTGGCATATGAAGTCCATAGTTTTGTTCAAGTATAAATGTAACTCCGCCTTTACCTGACTGGCTATTTATACGAATAATAGGGTCATATGTTCTTCCAACATCAACAGGGTCGATTGGAAGGTAAGGAACTTCCCATCTATCAGGGTGTTTTTTCATAGCTTCCATACCTTTTCTTATAGCATCTTGATGAGAACCAGAGAATGCTGTGTAAACAAGTTCACCAGCATAAGGGTGTCTTGGATGCACACTCATTCTTGTTGAACTTTCATATATTTCTATAAGGTCATTAATATTACTGAAATCAAGTTCAGGGTCAATTCCTTGTGTGAAAAGGTTCATACCAACATTCATAATGTCACAGTTACCTGTTCTTTCACCATTTCCGAAAAGTGTTCCTTCAACTCTATCTGCTCCTGCCATCATAGCAAGTTCTGTTGCAGCAACAGCTGTTCCTCTATCATTATGAGCATGAATACTTACAATAACATTTTCTCTGTTTTTAAGATTTCTGCACATATATTCAATTTGGTCTGCATAAAGGTTTGGTGTACCCATCTCAACAGTTGAAGGAAGGTTTATAATAACTTTCTTTTCTGGAGTTGGTTCCCATATATCTATTACTGCATTACAAATTTCTGCTGCAAAATCCATTTCTGTTCCTGTAAAACTTTCAGGTGAGTATTCAAAAGTAAAGTCTGTTTCTGGATATTTAGCAGCCATTTCTTTAACGAGTTTTGCACCATATACAGCAAGCTCTATTGTCTGCTCTTTATTATTACCAAAAACAACATCTCTTTGAAGTGTTGATGTTGAGTTATAAAGATGAATAACAGCTTTTTTTACACCTTTTAATGCTTCAAAAGTTCTTTCTATAATATGTCCTCTTGATTGTGTAAGAACTTGAACTGTTACATCTTCTGGTATAAGTCTATTTTCAATAAGTTCTCTTGTAAATTCATATTCTGTATCAGATGCGGCAGGAAAGCCGATTTCTATTTCTTTAAATCCTGTTTTTACAAGGAAGTTGAAAAAGTTAAGTTTTTGATTAAGACCCATAGGATTTTCAAGAGCTTGATTTCCATCTCTAAGGTCAACACTACACCATATAGGTGCTTTTTCAATTTTTTTATTTGGCCAAGTTCTGTCTTTTAAATCCACTGTTTCATATGGTCTGTATTTTTGATAGTTTTTCATATTAAAAATCTTCCTTTCCCCTTTTAATTTCCCCAAAATTAAAGTTAAAAAAAACCTTCCATCTCTTTATTTAGAGATGAAAGGCTAAAAATCTTCCACGGTACCACTCTTATTTATTCCTAAAAAGGAATACACTTAATAGATACTTGATTTTAAAATCGTATATCTTGTTCTTTTAACGGTGAACCTCCGTCATAGCCTATAATTTCTTTCAGCCTGCCACTCCAAGGCGAGTTCAAAACATTTTGGAATACTGTCTTGCACCAAACGACAGCTCTCTGAAATCCTTTATGAATTTACTATTCCTCTTCACAGTGTTTTTCATATAAATTATAGTAGTTAATTTATCACACTTATTAGGATGTGTCAATAAAATAAGAGTGATTTTTTTGTTAAAAATGCATAATTTACATTACTATAAAAGTATACTGATTTAGTAAACCGATATACTTATTCATTTTATATAAAGTTTTTTGTTTATAACTGTTACAGCTATAAAATACCATATTATACCCATTATTATTGTATAAATAAGTGAATATATATTATATGAATTAAAAGATGATAATATGCTGCTTGAAGCTTCTGCAAAATTATTTACACTATATGCGTTTTCTAATATTTTACCAAAAGAGAACTCTACTGCTATACTTTCTATTTGTGATATTATAAAATATAAAACTACTCCAAATATAATTTTATATCTTTCAAATATACTTATGTGGGATATTGATATTATAGAATATATTTTTATTATTTCTGTTATTATTGAAAATGTCATTACAATACCAAAAAGTATAATTGATGATATTATATGTAATGATTTTTCGCTGCCATAATATTCTATAACATTTAAAATATCTGAAAAATGTATACCACTGCTTATAAAGAAAAAAGAAATACAAATTGTTCCACATATCATAGTGAAAATACCCATTATAACTGATGAAGTTATTTTTGAAAGCACAATTTGCCAAGGCTTAATAGGTAATGTATTAATAAGATAACCTTCACTACCATAAATACTCTTACTATATCTATTAAATATTGTATAGAAATAAACTACTATTGCACCTATTATTATAAATGATGTTGTTACACCCATTATGCCAACTAAAATATTATTAGGTTCAATATTATCTAATGTCATAAGAGTTAAACCACAAGCTAAAATCATAACAATATCTATTATGAGTATTGATTTATATATTGATTTTAAATCATATTTTAAAAGTTTAAAGAACATTATTTATACACCTCCCTGAAAAGTTTATCAATAGACATTCCTTTTTCATCTCTTATAATATCAACATATTCATTTAAAACTATATTACCGTCTTTTATAAATACAGCTTTATCAAATATTCTTTCAACGTCATGTATAAGATGAGTGGAAAGTAAAATTGAACTTTTTTCGTTATAGTTTTTTATTATTGTGTCTAATATATAATCTCTTGAGGAAGGGTCTACACCACCAAGTGGTTCATCAAGAAGATAAAGGCGAGCTTCTCTTGACATTACCATTATAAGTTGCAATTTTTCTTGCATACCTTTTGACATAGTACCTATTCTTTGTGTTTCTGGAAGAGAAAGTTCTTTTAACATGCTTTTTGCTTTATCTACATTAAAGTCATTATAAAAATCACTAAATATTGAAATTGCATCTTTTGCTGTTGTATTTTTGTGAAAATATGTTTTTTCTGGCAAATAAGATACTATTGACTTTGTATATACTCCAATATTTTGTCCACCTATTAATATTTCTCCAGAATATTCTTTTAAAAGGCCTGCTATTGTTTTTAAAAGTGTTGTTTTTCCGCTACCATTTGGACCAAAAAGCCCTACAATTTGACCTTCAGCAATATTAAGATTTATATTTTTAAGGACTTCTTTTTTATTATAGTTTTTTGAAAGATTTTTAATTTCTACTATATTTGCCATATTATTTTTCACCTCTATTCATTGTTTTTATTTTTTCAATAATTTCTTTTTGGTTATAACCAATCTTTTTCATATAATTTAAAAACTTTATAATTTCTTCTTCTGCAAGATTATTTTTTAATTCCATAATAATGCCCCCATCATTAGTTATATATCGTCCAGATGTTCTTTCTGCAAAAACAAGATTTTCACGTTCAAGTTCTGAAAAAGCTCTTTGAATTGTATTTGGATTTACACCGAATTTTTGTGCAAGCTCTCTCACCGAAGGAAGTTTATCCCCTGTATTTAATACACCTGAAACTATCATTATTTTTATTTCGTTCATTATTTGTATATAAATAGGTAAGTTATCATCAAATTTCATAAATATATCACCTCCTGAATTGTATTAATATCTTAATACAATGATACAAATATAAATTATATATGTCAATGAAATTAAGAATTTTGAAATAAATTTTTGCTGTATTTTTATAAAAACATTTTTTCAATTTATTGACATACTTATAATGTCTAATATAATGATAATTTGTATTTGTAAAAATAATAAAAATAAGGAGAATAGACAATGACTGATTATGAAAAAATAAATCAAAAAGGATATCTGCAAAAAATGATATGGCCAATATTTATTGAGCTTATACTTCAAATGCTTGTAGGTAATGTTGACCAGATAATGGTAGGAAAATATTCGGCTAATTCTGTTGGTGCTATTGCTAATGCAAACCAGATTATGAATTTACTTATAATTATATTTAGTGTTATATGTACTGCCACAACAATAATAGTTTCATTATATTTGGGGGCAGGTAATAAGAAAAAGGTTGAACAAACATATACACTTTCTGTGTTTGTTAATTTTATATTCAGTCTTATAATAAGTATTATATTTTTTGTTTTTGGTAGAGAAATTCTTGAGTGGTTAAAAGTTCCTTCTGATATTATAGGAGAAACAGAAAGTTATATTAAAATTATAGGAAGCTGTATGTTTTTACAGTCTACATATCTTACTTTTGGAGCAATATTAAGAAGTAACACTCTTATGAAACATAGTATGATAGTTTCTATAATTGTTAATCTTATAAATATTTTTGGGAACTTTATACTTATAAATGGATTTGGAAGTATACCTGCTCTTGGCGTTTCTGGTGCTGCTATTTCAAGTAATATAAGCCGTTTTATAGGTGTTATTGTAATATATATAATATTTAGAAAGAAAATAGGTGCAAAATTAAAACTTTCTCATATTCACCCATTTCCTTTTGATGAATTTAAAAAACTTATGGGTATAGGAATACCTTCAGGTGGAGAATCTCTTTCATATAATCTTTCTCAAATAGTAATACAAAGAATGATAAATATATTAGGTTCTGCTGTAATATCAACAAAAGCATATGCTAGTATATTTGCAAATTTTTCATATGTTTACGGTATGGCTGTTTCACAGGCAGGTCAAATAATGGTTGGTTATCTTATTGGTGCTGATGATACTGAAAACACAGAAAAAAGAGTTTGGCAAACTTTAAGAATAGCTATGGCTACTGCTTTTGTAATATCTGTAATTATATATTTTATAAGTGATTATTGCTTTGGATTTTTTACTGATAATGCTGAAGTTATAGAATTAGGTAAAAAGATTATGTTTATAGATATATTCCTTGAACTTGGTCGAGCTTGTAATATGATATTTGTAAGGGCATTAAGTGCTGCAGGAGATATAAAATTTCCTATTACATTGGGTATAATAAATGTATGGCTTGTTGCTGTTTTAGGAGGTTTTATATTATCTGAAGTATTTAATCTTGGGCTTATAGGTATATGGCTGGCTATGATGGCAGATGAATGTATAAGAGGTGTTATATTTATATTTAGATGGAAGAGTGGAGTATGGAAAAGTAAGAAAATAATATAAATTGTAAATTTTAATTAATAATATTATACGTTTATCTTAAGGAATTACCATTTTGTTGACAAGTTTATAATATTAAAAGTATAATTATAATATTAAAATTTAATTAACATAACTTATGGAGGTGAAAAATAAAATGACTAGCAATACGGTTATAGATATTACGTTGTTGGGTGAGTTCAGTCTTAATAATGCTAATAAAGACTTTAATAAATTTATAAATCATAGTAAGAAAATGCGTATGTTTATTGAATACTTAATAATTAACAGAGAACGTCCTGTTCCATTTTCTGAACTTATAGAAAATTTATGGGGAACTGATAAAGCTGAAAAATCAGCGGGAGCATTAAAAACAATGCTTTGTCGTTTTAGAAATTCTATTGAAAAATATAATATATGGGAACTTGATAATATTATAGTAACAAAAAGAGGCTGTTATCAATTAAATCCGGAGCTTTTATATAATATTGATGCTGAAAATTTTGAGCTTACTTGTATTGAAGCGGAAAAATATTTTGATAATCCTGAAAAATGCCTTGATATATATAAACAAGCAGCTCATATATATAAAGGTGACCTTCTTCCTAAAACAGGTGACGAAAATTGGTTAGTGCCTAAAAAGAATTACTATAAAAATATGTTTTTTACAGCTATGAGAAATGCTGTATATTTATTAAAACAAAATAATGATAACGAAGAAATACTTAAAGTATGTACAAAAGTTCTTAGTATTGATATTTATGATGAATATTTTAATTATGAATTAATTAATACTTATATAGAGCTTGGTAGATATGAAGAAGCTTTAAGACATTATAATTATATAACAAAACTTTATTATTCAAAGCTTGGCGTACAAATTGATGAAGAAATAAGAAATCTTTATGGAAAAATTATGTCTATACAAAAACAGCAAGAAACAGATATAGACATAATTCAAAAAAATCTTAATGAAGAAAGCGACGGAAAAGGTGCATTTGTATGCGAGTATGGAATATTTAAAGAAATATATCATCTTGAAGCAAGATGTCTTGAGCGTTCTGGAGGCACTATGTTTATGGCACTTATAAGTGTTGAAAGTGAAGGATATAGGTCTATTAAATCGGAAAAACTTGATAAAATTGTTAATGATATAATAGATATATCTGCTAATGTTTTAAGAAAAGGCGATATTATTTCAAGATATAGTCCAAATCAAATAGTGCTTCTTCTTCCTATGGTAAATGTAGAAGACGGTAATATCGTTATAGAAAGAATTAAGAAAACATATAAAAAAGAATATCCTAAGTCTAATATTGAAATGAACTATGACATAAGGGCAGTAGAACCTTATGTATATGAATAAATTGAAAGGTTGAAGTATATGCTTATATCAATGAGTACAGGAATGCCATATGATATATCTGTGTACACAGTTTGTGTTGATAGTTATGATAACCAAAATATTAGAGGTAGTTTTGTAAATAATTACTATGGTGAGGAGTTTCTATATAATTCTACTGTTGAAATGCTATTTAAAATGGAAGAATTAATGAATAAAATAGGAAGTCCGAAAAAATATGAAAAGGACAGAAGCTTTATTTCAGATAAACAGGAAAGTAATATTAATAGTCATGTTGAACTACCAATTAATAGGTTAGTACAATCAAATGGTTTTAATGAGTACAATAAAAAAGGTGAAATAGCCACATTTTATATAAAAATAAGATTTAGACAAAATTCATCATGGCAAGGAAGTATAACTTGGCTTGAAGGTGGAAAGACAGAAGATTTTAGAAGTGTTTTTGAACTTTTAAAAATAATTAATAGTATATTTTAAAATTGATAACGGCTTTTCATAAGCCGTTATTTTTTTGGGGGTAGTTATGGATAATTTTATATTTAGTCTTAATGCAACAGTTCCTATATTTATAATAATATTTCTTGGATATTTTTTAAGATATAAGAAACTTGTTGATGAAAATTTTGTAAATGTTGGTAATAAGATAGTATATATTGTATTTTTACCTACATTATTATTTAAAGATATTTCAGAAACTGATGTTAAAAGTAATTTTGATATTAAATTTATACTGTTTTGTATGGGAGCTACTGTTATAAGTATTGCTGTAATATGGATATTATCTGAAATATTTATGAAAGATAAAAAAGCAATAGGTAGCTTTGTTCAAGGTAGTTTTAGAGGAAGTGCGGCTGTATTAGGTATTGCATTTGTACAAAATATGTATGGTGCTTCAGGAATGGCACCTATGATGGTTTTGGGGGCTGTGCCATTATATAATATTTTTTCGGTAATTATACTTACTGTAAAATCTGAAAATAGTTTAAATAGTAAAAATCTTTTTAGAGATTCTTTTATAAATATACTTAAAAATCCTATAATATGGGGAATTGTTGTAGGTTTATTATTTTCACTTTTGGAAATAAAATTGCCTATTATGGTTAATAAAGCAGTGGAAAATGTAGCTTCTTTGGCAACACCATTTGCTCTTATAGTACTTGGTGCAGGCTTTGAAGGTAAAAAGGCACTTTCAAAAATAAAACCTACACTTGTTGCAACAGCATTAAAGCTTTTTATAATACCTGCTGTTTTTATTCCTATTGCTGTTTATATGGGATTTAGAAATCAAGAGATGATAGCAATACTTATTATGCTTGGAGCACCATCAACTGTAAGTTGTTATGTTATGGCAAAAAATCTAGGTAATGACCATGTTCTTGCCTCAAGTATAGTGGTTGCTTCAACATTTTTATCTTCTTTTAGTATTACAATGTGGATATTTATATTAAAAACTATGGGTTATCTTTAAAAATAATTAAATAATAGTGAATAGAAATAAGCCTTCCTGCAATATTATATATAAAAAGCAGGAGGGCATTTTTAATGTTTTTAGTGTTTAATTTAAAAAAAGTTATGAAAAAAGCTGCTATTTATGGATTATTAGGTTTGATTATATACATGGGCTTTGACTACATAAAAAATATTAAAACAGTAAAAACTATGTCAGATAAAAAATATTATATTGCCATAGTTATAGATGATTTTGGATATTCGGGAGAAGGTACAGATGATATGATAAATTTGCCTATAAAGTTTACAGGTGCGGTTATGCCTTTTTCTAAATCATCAAAAGAAGATGCCGAAAAACTTATAAATGCAGGTAAAGAAACAATTATACATATGCCTATGGAAAGTCTTACAGGACCTAAAAGTTGGGTTGGAGATAAAGGTGTATTTTTAAATATGAGTGATGAAGATATAAAAACAGTAGTTAATGATGCTTTTAATATTGTAAGTGGAGCAAGTGGTATGAATAATCATATGGGTTCTGCAATTATGGAAGATAAAAGAGCTCTTTCGGCAGTTTTGGATTGTGTGAAAGATAAAGGAATTCTATTTCTTGATAGTGTAACAACAGCTAATTCTAAAGCTGATGAAATTTGTTCTGAAAAAGGTATACAGCTTTTAAAAAGAGATGTATTTCTTGATAGTACAGATGATATAAATAAAATAAAAGAAAATTTACTTAAAGCTGAAAAGGTAGCTAATGAAAAAGGATATGCTATTGCAATAGGTCATGTTGGGCCAGATGGTGGAAATGTGACTGTTAATGCAATAAAACAAATTTATAGTGAAATGGAAGGTAGAAATATAGAGTTTGTCACACTTACTGAGCTTTTAAAAATAATAAATTGAATTGAATATTATTCTTTATTTATGCATAAAAATAAAAATATAAACAATATATTGTATATGGAAAGAACACATGTGTTTTTAAGTTATCAACATTATACACAGGTTTATCCACAGAAAAACAATATATTGTGTGTATAATATTGTTGTCATACAATATTAAGTTTTGTTGAAAAAATAGGCATGTAAATATATTTATCAACAAATATGTATATAAATACTGAATTTTGTTGATAACTTATAAACATTTGAGGATAAAAAAATTAAAATGGGACGGCTACGCCGTCCCATTATTTTTCGATTTAAGATATTCATTTACAGCTTCAAGATAATTAATAGTACCATTTTTTAAATTTAATATGTACTTTTGTTGAAATGCAGTATAAGGAATAGATTTTCTTCCTCCCGCCTGTGCCTGCTGCCAATATTTTTTTAAAACTTCAAATGGCAAAAAATATATTTCATTTATTTTAGAAAAATTAACTAAAAGAAAAGCAACTCCTTGCTGTTTTATAAAATCCTCCATAAATTCCATCTGATGTGAGTGTATATTTTGAAGAGGTAAATGTTTCTGTGCTGTTTCTTTTGCATCAAAACAAATAGGTATACCTTGTACTGCACCAATATAGTCTACTGTACTTTGCTTTTCAAAATATGCTAATGTTATTGTATGCTTTTTATTATCAACTTCTATAGGTGTTATGGGTGTAGGTATTTTCTGTATAAGTGCTATGTTTTTTTGTCTATATATTTCATTTGAAAAATTTATAAGGTCTTCAAATCCACTTCCTCTAAGTCCTCTTGAATTCCAATATCCCAAAATATTCACTCCTTTCAGCATTAAAGTATATCATAAAAAATACTTTTTTAAAGGTTTATACGTATTTTATTTCATATAGGTTTTATGAGTATTTTTTTCAGGACATAATATATAATATTTGGTATAATATCTCATAATTAAAATATAAGGGAGGTCTATGTATGCTAAAAAAATCAGTTGTTGAAAATACAATATCAGCAGCACTTTCCACAGGTGGAAATTTTGCGGAAATTTTTATGGAAGATACAAAAAGAAGTAGTATTTCAATGGTAAATGGAAAAGTTGAAAAAGCTTTTTCAGGTATAGATTATGGTGTTGGAATACGAATTTTTAATGGTACAAATGCAATTTATGCTTTTACAAATGATACAAGTGAAAAAAGTCTTATTGAAACTGCTAAGAGTGCAGCGGCAGTAATTAAAGATGGCAATGGTGACGGAAAAGTTATGGATTTTACAAAGAAAATGTTTGATAATCGTCATCAAATAAAAATAATTCCTGAAACTATCCATAAAAAAAGAAAAGCTGAAATACTTAGAAGTTCCTCAAATGCAGCTTTTAGTTATAGTGACTTGATATCTCAAACTCGTTCAAGTTATGCTGATGTTTGTAAAGATGTTTTTATAGCTAATTCCGAAGGACTTTGGGTGACTGATAGAAGAGTAAGAACTCGTTTTTCAATAGAAGCAGTAGCTTCATCAGAAAATGAAAAACAAAGTGGAAGATTTAGTCCTGGAGGTTCTGTTGGTTTTGAACTTTTTGATACAATAAATGTTGAAGAATTAGGAATAGAAGCAGCAAAAACTGCTGTTACAATGTTAAATGCAAAAAATTGTCCTTCTGGTAAAATGCCTGTTGTAATAGATAACGGTTTTGGTGGTGTCATATTCCATGAGGCTTGTGGTCATGGTCTTGAAGCAACTGCCGTTGCAAGAAATGCTTCTGTTTTTGCCGGAAAACTTGGTCAAAAAATAGCTTCTGATGTTGTTACTGCAATAGATGATGGTACAATTCCAAATGGTTGGGGTTCTGGCAATATTGATGACGAAGGAAACTTCTGTCAAAGAAATGTACTTATAGAAAATGGTGTTTTGAAATCATATCTTATAGATAAACTTAATGGTATTAAAATGGGTATGAGTTCAACAGGCTCTGGAAGACGTGAAAGTTATCGTTTTGCACCAACATCACGTATGACAAATACATTTATAGCAGCAGGAAAAAGTACTCCTGATGAAATAATTTCAAATACTGAATATGGTCTTTATGCAAAACAAATGGGTGGTGGCTCTGTTGACCCTGCCACAGGTTCTTTTAATTTTGCAGTACTTGAAGGATATATAATAAGAAACGGAAAAATTTGTGAACCTGTAAGAGGTGCAACACTTATAGGTAAAGGTTCTGAAGTGCTTACAAAAATAGATATGGTTGGAAATAATCTTTCTCGTGCACAAGGTATGTGTGGAAGTATAAGTGGCTCAATACCTACTGATGTAGGTCAGCCAATGATTAGAGTAAGTGAAATTACAGTAGGTGGAAGAGGTGAATAATATGGATTTTTCAGAACTTAGAATGAAAGTAAAACAAGAAGCTGAAAATCTTGGTTTTACAGATTGGGAAATAACTTTTTCAGGTTCTCAAGGTACTGAACTTATGGTTAGATGTGGTGATGTTGACCATTTTGAAAACAGTACTCAAAGAGGTATTGCTTTTAGAGGAAATATAAATGGTAAAACAGGATATTCTTATTCTGAAAAAATAGATGATGACGCAGTTAAATATCTTGTTAAAGAAGCTATGGAAAATGCAGAACTTATTGAAGATGAACCAGAAATATTTTTTGAAGGTAGTGAAAGTTATCCAGATGTAAAAGGTTTTTATGAAGATATAGAAGCTATTACACCGAAACAACTTATAGAAACTGCTGTTAATATGGAAAAAGGACTTCTTAATTCATCTGAACATATTAAATCAGCTGATTATTGTCTTTGTGGAAAAAGTAGTAATGAAAGCTGTATGGCAAACAGTAAAGGGCTTAATCTTTCCTTTAAACAAAATATGGCTCTTGGATATGTAAGTGGAATTGGCGAAAATAATGGAGATATAAAAACAGGTGGAGAATATTGGTATGGTACTGATATTAATGATTTTTCACCAGAAGAAATAGGTAAAAAAGCAGGAGAAAAAATAGTTTCTCAATTTGGAGCAAAATCTATTCCTTCAGGAGATATGAATGTTGTTTTTGAAAATGAAGCTATGAGCGATATACTTGCTACATTTTCTGGTGTTTTCTTTGCAGAAAATGCACAGAAAGGTTTTTCATTACTTCAAGGTAAAACAGGTGAAGTTATAGGTTCTGATATACTTACAATTAAAGATGATGGAATATGTGAAAAAAGTGGATATTCAATACCTTTTGATAGTGAGGGTGTTGCTGTAAAAAATAAAAATGTTATAGAAAATGGTGTTCTTAAAACACTTCTTTATAATATTAAATCTGCAGCAAAAGATAATACACAGTCAACAGGAAATGGTTTTAAAGCCGGTCTTAAATCTCCTGTTGTTACTACTTGTACAAATTTTTATATTGAAGAAGGAAGTATGTCAAAAAGTGAGCTTTTAAAATCTGTTGAAAATGGAATTATTATTACTGATGTTGCAGGTTTGCATGCAGGAGCAAATATAATTTCAGGTGACTTTTCACTTTCAGCAGAAGGATTTTTAATAGAAAATGGTGAAATAACAAAACCTGTTGAACAGATTACTGTTGCCGGAAATTTTTATGATATACTTAAAAATGTGAAAGCTTTGGCTAATGATATGAAATTCAGTATGCCAAGTGGTATGGGTGTATTTGGTGCACCTTCTGTATTTGTTGGAAAAATGTCTGTTTCTGGTATGTAATATGGATATTGGATATTTTAAATCACCTATTGGATATATTTATATTGAAGGTGAAAAAGGATATATAACAAAAATACAACTTTGTGATGAATATATTGAAATTGAAAGTCTTGATTATATAAATGAATGTAAAAAACAGCTTTTAGAATATTTTGATGGTAAAAGAAAAGTATTTGATTTGAAATTAAATCCTAAAGGAACAGAATTTCAAAAAAAGGTATGGAATGAGCTTATTAAAATACCATATGGTGAAACAAAAAGTTATAGTGAAATAGCTAAAAATATAGGAAAACCAAAAGCTTGTAGAGCTGTGGGAAATGCTAATAATAAAAATCCTATTGTTATATGTATACCTTGTCATAGAGTTATTGGTAAAAATGGAAGTCTTACAGGGTATGCTTGCGGAATTGATAAAAAAGAGTATTTACTTAATATTGAAAAGATTTAAAAAAAATCGGGCATATGCCCGATTTTTTTATTTTAAAGATTTATAAATTTTTCAATATCTCTTTTTATTATTTCAAGAGATGAACGCCAAAATTCAATATTTGATATATCTATTCCAACACTTAAAGCAATAGTTTTAAGGTCACCCTTTCCAGTTTTACTTAAAAGCTCTTTATATGTTTCTGGGAAAGTTTCAGGTGACTTTTCATAAAGTGCATAAAGTCCCTTTGCTAAAAGAAGTCCAAAAGCATATGGGAAGTTATAATAATTATATTCTGCATCATAGTAATGAGGTTTGCAAACCCACATATATTTATGCATATAATCACTATCAAGACCTTTTCCGTAAGTTTTATTTTGAGCATCTATCATAATATTACATAATTCATTTACAGAAAGAGGCTCATTTTTTCTTTTTTCAAAAAGGGTATCTTCAAATATAAATCTACTTAATATATCAACTATTACTTGTGAGTTATCTTGTAAATCAGATTCAAGTATCATAAGTGATGTTTCTTTGTCTGCATTTTCAAGTGCCGAATTTTTTACTATTGTTTCACAAAATGTTGAGGCTGTTTCTGCAATAGGCATAGGATAATCACTATTTAAAAATGTTTCATTATCAAGACATTGACCATGATAACCATGTCCAAGTTCATGGGCAAGTGTTATTACATCACTAAAACTTCCTGTAAAGTTTGTAAGTATACGACTTTCTTTTATACTGTGTATATTGTCACAGAATGCTCCTCCTCGTTTTCCTTCTTTTGGATATACGTCTATCCAATGATTTTTATATGCTTTTTCTGCATATTCTCCAAGGTCTTTTGAAAATTTGCTAAAGTTTTTAATAACAAAATCCATAGCTTCTTCATATGTAAATGTAGCATCTGTTTTGCCTATTGGTGCAAAAAGGTCATAAAATGGTAATCCTTTTTTATGTCCTAAAATCTCTGCTTTTTTAATAAAATATTTTTCAAACCAAGGTATATATTCTTTCATAGCCTCTATCATTGAATTAAGAGTTTCTATATCAAGTCCGGAATTTTTTACAGTCATTTCAAGAGGTGATTTATATCCTCTTAATTCACATTCTGTTATTACTTGTCCTTTTATTGAATTAAGACAAGAAGCAGAAACTTGTGCTATTTTTTCATATGATTTTATTTCATTTTCATATGCAGTTTTTCTTTTTATAGCATCTGCTGAATATGCAATATTTCTTGCTTCTGCAAGAGGTATGTTTTTTCCTTCAAATTCTACAGTATGGTTTGATGTTATTGTATCCCATAATTTTTCCCAAGATGATGAACCTGTTGTTTTGAATTTAGATATTATATCTTCTTCATTTTCTGAAAGTGTATGTTTTGCATTATCAAGTATATTTTGAAGAAAATATTTATGTTCTTTTATTAATTCAGATTTTTCACATAATTCATCAATATTTTTTACTGATGAATAAAACCATTTTGTAAACTTAGTTTCTGGAATAGCTGTTTTTGTAAATATATTTTCTATTAAATCAATACTTTTTAATGCTTTTTCATTTGATGAATTTGTTGCTAATGTAAGATTAGCAAAACTTGAAAGTTTTATTGCTACATCTCCAAACTCATTTTGTAAGTTTATATATTTTTCTATATTTTCAATTATATTTTCATTATTAAGCTGATTTTCTGTAAATTCTGTAAGCTCAATTATTTTTTCTTTAATATAATTAATATCATTATTAAATTTTTGGTCATCAAAGTTTGTATATAAATTGCTTAAATTCCATTCATATATACTATTCATAAAATATCACTTCCTTTTGTATACTATAATATTATTATACCAACTCTTTACATAATTTAAAATTAAACTTTTATTTATTTATATTCACAAGAGAGCAGCATATAATATATGTTTAGCTTTAGAGTAATTTCATATTTTTTTTATGTAAAATTTGTTAATAATAAACAGTTATATGGCATAAAGTGTTAATAAGTATGTACTGGAAAAATTTATGTGTATAAAGTATAATGAAATTATAAAGTTTTATAAGGAAGAAGGGTACATATGAAAAACAACTGGAAAATAGAAACACAGGCTGTACAGGGGGCATATGAAGCAGGAAACGCAGAAGCGAGAGTTCTTCCTCTTTACCAGAGTACAACTTATAGATATGATACATGTGAGGAGCTTGCAAGTGTATTTGACCTTGAGCAAGATACACCTATGTATACAAGACTTGCAAATCCTACAACAGATGCTTTTGAAAAGAAGATTGCTATGATGGAAGGCGGAGTTGGGGCTCTTGCTACATCAAGCGGTATGGCTGCAACATCTATTGCTGTACTTAATATACTTAAATCAGGTGACCATATTCTTGCTGCTAGCACAATATATGGTGGTTCATTCACTCTTTTTACAACAACATTTAAAGATTTAGGCATAGAAGTTACAATGTTTGACCCTGATATTGAAAAGGATGAAATTATTAAACTTGCAAAGCCTAATACAAAGCTTATTTTTGGTGAAACAATAGGAAATCCTCTTGTTAATATACTTGATTTTGAAAAATTTGCTGCTGTTGCAAAAGAACTTGATATTCCTTTTATGGTTGATAATACATTTGCAACACCTGTTCTTTGTAAACCATTAGAGCTTGGTGCCAATATTGTTATTCATTCAACATCAAAATATATTGATGGACATGCTTCTTGTCTTGGAGGAATTATTGTTGATGGTGGAAACTTTAATTGGGATAATGGTAAATTTCCTTGCCTTGTTGAGCCAGATGAAAGCTATCATGGTGTAAGCTATGTTAAAAATTTTGGTGCAGCTGCATTTATTGTAAAAGCAAGAGCAAATGTAATGAGAAATATGGGTATGACTCCAAGCCCATTTAATTCATATCTTACAAATTTAGGTTGTGAAACACTTCATTTAAGAATGGAAAGACATTGTGAAAATGCTATGAAAATGGCAGAATATCTTAAAAACCATGAAATGTGTTCTTGGGTTAAATATCCAGGACTTGAAGATGATAAATATCATGACCTTGCAAAAAAATATCTTCCTAAAGGTGTAAGTGGCGTTCTTACTTTTGGTGTAAAAGGTGGACGTGATGCCGGAAGAAAATTTATAAATGCACTTAAAATGGTTGCTTTAGTTACACATGTTTCTGATGTAAGAAGCTGTGTATTACAGCCAGCAAGTACAACTCATAGACAGCTTTCTGACGAAGAGCTTATAAGCTGTGGTGTTTCACCAGATATGATAAGATTTTCTGTTGGAATAGAAAATATTGATGATATTATTGCTGATTTTGAGCAAGCTTTTGAATGTGCTAAATAAATGTATTAATTGAGAAGGTGTAGTACTAACAGAAAGGGGTGAAGCTGCTTTTGCAGCGAAAGTATGATTACAACAACAAGTGTAACTGAACTTTTAAAAATTGTTAATGTGGAACACAGTGACCCTCACCATGTACTTGGTATGCATGAAATTAATGAAGGAGAAAATGGTGTTATCATTTCGGTAAGAGAATTTATACCACAGGCTAAATCTATATTTGTCATTGATGCAGAAGATGAGACAAATAAATATGAAATGATAAAAATTCATGAAGATGGATTTTTTGAAGCTATTATACCAGACAGGGACAAGTGGTTTAAATATTATATATCTGTTACAGATTTTGAAGGAAATGAATGGGAAACATATGACCCATATAGTTTTGCTCCTACTGTAAGTGAGTATGACAGATACCTTTTTAATGCAGGTAATCATTATAAAATATATGAAAAACTTGGTGCACATATAAAAGAAGTAGATGGTGTCTTAGGTGTATCATTTGCTGTTTGGGCACCAAATGCAAAAAGTGTAAGTATTATTGGAGATTTTAATAGTTGGGACGAAAGAAGAAATCAGATGAGAATTCTTGGAGAGTCTGGTATATGGGAAATGTTTATTCCAGGACTTCAGGAAGGTGATAAATATAAATATTATGTGAAATCACAAAATAATGATACTTGCCTTAAATCAGACCCTTATGGTTTTTATAGTGAATTAAGACCTGCTACTGCATCTATTGTATTTGACATAAATAACTATGAATGGAACGATGAAGATTGGATTACTAAACGTGAAACAACTGACGTTTATAACAGTCCTATGAATATATATGAAGTTCATCTTGGTTCTTGGATGAGAGTTCCAGAAGAAAAAAATCGTTCTCTTACATATAAAGAAGCAGCAGATAAGCTTGTTAAATATGTAAAAGAAATGGGATACACACATATAGAACTTCTTCCTATTGAAGAACACCCATTTGACGGAAGCTGGGGATATCAGGTAACAGGATATTATGCACCTACAAGTAGATATGGAACACCTAGAGAATTTAAAGAATTTATTGATGTATGTCATAAAAATGGTATAGGTGTATTCCTTGACTGGGTACCTGCTCATTTCCCTAAAGATGCTCATGGTCTTGCTAAATTTGATGGTACAGCTCTTTATGAACATGCTGACCCAAGAAAAGGTGAGCACCCAGAATGGGGAACTCTTATATTTAACTATGGAAGAAATGAAGTAAGAAACTTCCTTATAGCTAATGCTATTTATTGGATTGAAGAATATCATCTTGATGGTTTACGTGTTGATGCTGTTGCTTCTATGCTTTATCTTGATTATGGTAAGAGTGGAGGACAGTGGATTCCTAACGAAAGAGGCGGTAGAGAAAACCTTGAGGCTGAGGAATTCCTTAAACATATGAACTCTGTTATAACAGGAGCTCATCCTGGTGTAATGATGATTGCTGAAGAAAGTACATCTTGGGCTGGAGTTACAGCACCTGCACAGTATGGTGGACTTGGATTTACAATGAAATGGAATATGGGTTGGATGAACGATTTCCTTACTTATCTTAAAAAAGATTGTATTTATAGAAAATATCATCAAAATAATATTACATTCAGCCTTGTTTATGCATATACAGAAAACTTTGTGCTTGTACTTTCACATGACGAAGTTGTTCATATGAAAGGTTCTATGGCTACTAAAATGCCAGGTGACCTTTGGCAGAAATTTGCAAACCTTAGAACAGCATACGGATATATGTATGGACACCCAGGAAAGATACTTAACTTTATGGGTAATGAATTTGGTCAGTTCTCTGAATGGAGTGAAGCAAGAAGTCTTGACTGGCATCTTCTTGAATATGAACACCATAAAAAACTTCAGGATTATATTAAAGATCTTAATAAATTCTATATTGAAAATCCTGCTATGTGGGAAAAAGACTTTGATTATACAGGTTTTGAATGGATAGAATGTGACGATGCTGACAGAAGTGTTCTTTCATTCGTAAGAAAAGGTAAAAAACCTGAAGAAGAACTTCTTTTTGTATGTAATTTTACACCTGAAACATACTTTGATTTTAGAGTTGGTGTTACTGTTTCTGGAACATATAAAGAAGTATTTAATAGTGATGAAGAAAAATACGGTGGAAGCGGTGTTGTAAACCGTAAGGAAATAAATAGTGAAAGAATTGACTGGAATAGACGTCAAAATAGTATAGGAATAAAAGTACCACCTCTTGGAATTGCTATTTTCAAAAGAACAAAAACAAATAATATGGATATGTATCATTGAAAAACTTTTGCAGCTTAAGAAATTTTTATTATTGACGTTCATTGTTTTTTTGTGTATAATTCTATAATGTGTGGTGAGAGATATATTCTTCTTTCCGCCAACGAATCTCGCACCTGGAGGGAGGGAAATTCATGTCAGAGGTAAAAGTAAAAGAAAATGAATCCTTAGATAGTGCTCTTCGCCGCTTTAAAAGAAGCTGTGCAAAAGATGGTATTATGGGAGAAGTTCGCAAAAGAGAACATTACGACAAACCTAGCGTAAAACGCAAAAAGAAATCAGAAGCTGCAAGAAAACGTAAATTCAGATAATTTATAATTGCAGGAGATGACCATTATGTCTTTAAAAGAAAGACTTTTGCAAGATATGAAAGACGCTATGAAAGCTAAGGATACTGTTAGAAAAAACACGGTGCAACTTATACGTTCAGGCGTACTTCAGATTGAAAAAGATAATAAAATTGAATTAGATGACGAGGGTGTTTTCGATGTTATAGCTAAAGAGCTTAAAAAACGTCGTGATTCTTTACCTGAGTTTGAGAAAAGCGGACGAACTGATTTAATAGAAAATCTCAACAAAGAAATTGATGTACTGTTGGGATACCTTCCAGAGCAGTTGACTGAAGAAGAAATTCAAGTTATTGTTGAAGAAACTATAAAAGAAGTCCAAGCGGAATCCATGAAAGATATGGGTAAAGTTATGGCTGCAGTTACACCTAAGGTGAAAGGCCGTGCTGATAACAAAATCGTTAGTGGATACGTTAAAAAATTATTACAAAAATAAAGAATTTTTAGGGTACAGATTAATATCTGTACCCTTTTTTCATGTCCTTAATAAGCATTATATAAATTGTTTTGCATATTATTTTATATAAGGCATATTTAAGGAGGTAACCCTTTTGGGCTTTGATATAAAAAGAAATTTTACTGAAACATTAAAACTTCCAAGGGAAGTTATACTTGATTTGCCTCTTATATCTGTTACAGGCAGAGAAGAGCTTATTATAGAAAATTTTAAAGGTATACTTGAATATAGTGATGAAAAAATACGTATAAATACTAAAAGTGGCATTATAAAAATAACAGGTAAAAATCTTCTTTTAGGTCAAATAACATCAGAATGTTTAAGCATAAAGGGAACTTTGTGTTCAATAGAATTTATTTCTTAGGGAAGGCAGGGGGAATTTATGTTTTTGGCATTATGGAATTATTTACAGGGATATGTTATTATAAAAGTGTATGGTTTTTCTACTGAAAGGTTTATAAATATGGCTTCATATAGAGGAATTCATATATGGGATATGAATATAGAAGAGGGCTGTGTTTATATAAAAGTATCTCTTTCACATTTTAAAATGCTTAAGGAATGTGCTAAAAAAACAGGCTGTAAATTTGAAATTATTAAAAGATGTGGCTTACCTTTTTTTATAAGTAGATATAAAAAGAGAAAAGTACTTGCCTTAGGTATTCCATTATTTATTGTATGCATATATATTTTATCTTCTTTTTTATGGAAAATAAATATTTATGGCAATGATAGGGTCAGTAAATCAGATATACTAAAAATGTTAGATAACAATGGAATTTCGGCTGGTGTTTTAAAATTTAATATTGATACTAAAGAAACAGCAAAAAAGATTATAGAAGAATTTCCAGATGTTTCTTGGGCATCTGTAGCTATTAATGGTACAGAGCTTATAATAAAAATTTCTGAAACTATAGAAAAAACAACCGTAGAAGATAATACACCAAGTGATATTATATCATCAAAAGATGGAATAATAGAAGGTATAGCAGTATCTTCTGGTACACCTGTTGTAAAAATAGGTGATGTTGTTTATGAAGGTAGTACTCTTGTAAGTGGTGAAATTATATTAAAAGATGGTGAAGAAGAGGTTGGAAAAGAATATACTGCATCAAAGGCACAGGTTTTTGCAAAAGTATGGTATGAATTTTATAATGAAGTTCCTCTTATATATAATGAAAATGTTTATACGGGTAATAGCAAAACCGATATATATATAACATTAAATGATTTTATGTTTAATATTATAATTCCTAAAATAGATTATAAAAATTATGATACAAAATTAGTATATGAAAAAAATCTTTCTTTAGGAGATTACATACTTCCTTTTTCGATTGTTAAGAATATATATAATGAATATAATATTGTTGAAAAACAAAGAACTGAAGATGAGGCTAAACTAATAACAGAATATAAAATTGAAGAAAAAATTATGGAAGAAACTTCAGATTGTAATGTTATTGATAAGAAAACAGAATATATACTAAAAGACAATGTTTTGTATTCAAAAACTACTATTACTGCAATTGAAAGAATTGATAAACAAGTTGTAAGGAGTGATTATGGACTTGGAACAAATTGAAAGAATTATTGAAATAAAGAATGAAAATATATCAAATGTATTTGGAGAGTTTGATAAAAATATAAAAAAGCTTGAAAAAGAATATGATGTAAAAATAGTAAACAGAGGAGAAGGTATAAAGGTTGTTGGAGAAAAAATACCTTGCCTTAAGGCTGCTAATGTTCTTTTGGCACTAAATCATATTGCTGAAAAGGGTGAAGTGATAGGTGACCAAAACGTAGAATATTTTATGCAAAGTGCAGAGGAAGAATTTTCTCAAGTTGAAAAAATATATGATGATGCAATATGTCTTACTGTAAATGGTAGACCTGTAAAATCAAAAACTCTTGGTCAGAAAAAATATATTGACCTTATACGTGAAAATACTATTGTTTTTGGCATTGGTCCTGCCGGTACAGGTAAAACATATCTTGCTATGGCAATGGCTATAACTGCTTTTAAAAATAATGAAGTTAATAGGATTATTCTTACACGTCCTGCCATAGAAGCAGGGGAAAAACTTGGTTTTCTTCCAGGTGATTTGCAACAGAAAGTTGACCCTTATTTAAGACCGTTATATGATGCACTTTATGAAATAATGGGTGCTGAAAAATTTATGCAAAATATGGAGAAAGGTCTTATTGAGGTTGCACCTCTTGCCTATATGAGAGGTCGTACTCTTGATAATGCTTTTATTGTTCTTGATGAAGCACAAAATACAACTCCAGAACAGATGAAAATGTTCCTTACAAGAATAGGATATGGTTCAAAAGCTGTTATAACAGGTGACCTTACACAGATTGACCTTGCAGAGGGTAAAAAATCAGGTCTTATTGATGCAGCTAAAATATTAGATGGTGTTGAAGATATAGGTATGATTACTCTTACAAATAGAGATGTTGTAAGACACCCTCTTGTACAGAAGATTATAAATGCTTATGAAAAATACGAAAATAAGAAGCGGAAGTGATTAAATGATTTTTTCTGAAAATTTTAGCAAAAAAGCAGTATTAATACTTAATACAATACTTATGGTTGCTGCTATTATGATTACTTTATTATCAATAACAACCGGTTCTTATGTACAGGAAAAAGAAAATATACAAGTAGGTTCTATTGCTACTAAAAAATATATTGCTCCTGCCGATACTGTTGATACTATTGCAACGGAAAATCTTAAAGAAAAGGCAAGAGACAGCGTAAGCCCTTTATATAAACATAATCCGGAAATTGAAGAAGAAAGTATACAATCTGTTTCTGAATATTTTGATGAGCTTGATGAAATGCTTAAAAAATATGATGAGGGCGAAAGCATTGATAATCTTTTAAAATTAACAAGTTTTAAATTACCAGTTGCTCTTTCATATACTCAGTATGTTACATATAATTCACTTAGTGCTGATGAAAGAGAACAGTTTGTAAGTGATATACAAGAGATAATACAATATGTGTATGACCAAGGTGTTACTGATGATACTAAAGAAAAGGCTAATGAACTTGCTGCTGAAAGAATAAATTCACTTGATTGGAATACTAACCTTAAAGATATGGCAATTACAATAATGTCAGGTGCTATAACACCTAATCTTGTTCTTGATGAAGAAAGTATGGAAGCTGCAAGAGAGAAAAAAGCTTCTGAAGTATCAGATGTTGTTATAAAGAAAAATCAAAAGATAGTTGATGAAGGAGAAGTTATAACACAAGATATATATGATAAACTTGTTCTTTTAAATTTTGTGGATAATGAAGCTGTAAATAATGTTATACCATTAGCGGGAAGTATTATTATTACACTATTAATTTTTTCTTGTGTTGCGATTTATTTTATAAGTCAAAGAAAATATGCTGTATATCATACAAATGAAATGCTTATGCTTTTCTTTATATATGTAATTACGGTTATAATACTTAGATTTACTGCTAATATGAATAACTTTTCTATTATACCAACTGTTATTTTTGCAATGCTTATTTCTATACTTATAGATACTAAGGTTGCAGTTATATTCAATATGTTTTTAAGTATTATAGGTACATTTATATTTAATGGTGATATGCAGTATGCATTGTATTTTGTAATTACAGGTACATTTGCTTCACTTTTTATGCAATATACAGATAAGAGAAATAGAATAATAATTGTTGCAGTTGGTGTTGCCTTAGTAAATTTTATCACTCGCTTTTCATTAGGATTATTTTTTCAGAATGGATTTAATAACAGCATTTTGACAGATAGTATTACATCAGCAGTAGTTGGTGTTGTTTCACTTATTATAACTATTGGTAGTTTACCATTATGGGAGGCTGTTTTTGAAGCTAATACAACAATAAAACTTCTTGAACTTGCAAATCCTAATAATGAGCTTTTAAGACGACTTATGATTGAAGCTCCAGGAACGTATCATCATTCACTTATGGTTGCCAATCTTGCTGAAAGAGCTGCTCTTGATATTGGTGCAAATGCAACTCTTGCAAGGGTAGGAGCTTATTATCATGATATAGGTAAACTTAAATATCCGTTATATTTTAGTGAAAACCAAATGGGTGAAAATCCTCACGATAACCTTGAACCTCATAGTAGTGCTAAAATTATAATACAACATGTTCAAGCAGGTGTTGAACTTGCTAATGAAAAAAGACTTCCTAAGTCTATAAAAAGTATTATAAAAGAACATCAGGGTACAACACTTGTAAAATTCTTTTATGTTAAGGCTATTAAACAATACTCTGATGAAGGTGTTGATGAGCTTGATTTTAGATATAAAGGTCCTATACCTCAAAGTAGGGAGTCTGCAATAGTAATGCTTGCTGATACTGTTGAAGCTGCTGTTAGAAGTATACTTAAAGGTGGAAATGATATTGGAGCAGCTGAAAAAATAATTAAAACTCTTATAAAGGACAAGTTTGATGATGGTCAGCTTAATGA
This sequence comes from Tyzzerella sp., assembly GCA_019415525.1. GTDB lineage: Bacteria > Bacillota > Clostridia > Lachnospirales > Anaerotignaceae > Fimicola. The sequence goes on from DXZA01000031.1 coordinate 60,452, forward strand.
AAGTGACCTTAAAATAAAAGACCTTGATATTATAAAAAATTCTTTTGTTAAGGTTTTTGAAGGTATGTATCATGATAGAGTAGCTTATCCTAAAACAGAGGAAATTAAAAAAGCTGATGAGTATAATAAAAAATTGCATGAGAAAAAAGAAAAAGAGAAAGAGGAAAATAAATGACAGTTCTTTTTGATAATAGATATGAAGGTGAATTTGACAATGAATTTTTTTCTATGATTGAAAAAGTTGCTCTTATAAGCCTTCAGTATGAAGAATTTGATACAGATTGTGAAATAAGTGTTTCTTTTGTTGATAATGAAGAAATACGAGATATAAATAAAAGATTTAGAGGGATTGATTCTGCAACAGATGTATTAAGCTTTCCTCAGCTTACATTTGAAGAAGATGAAATTGCAGAAGTAAATGAAAATGATGAAATTATACTTGGGGATATTATAATATCTGTTGAAAGAGCAAAAGAACAGGCTGTTGAATATGGTCATTCTTTAAGAAGAGAAATGGCTTTCTTAACTGCTCATAGTATGCTTCATCTTCTTGGCTATGACCATATGGTTAAAGAAGAAGAAGAAGTTATGTTTGCAAAACAGAAAGAAATTCTTAATATTGCAGATATACCTAGAGTATAAATTATAATTTGTAGGAGGGGATTTTTTGGATAATAGAGAACTTATTGAAAAAGCAAAAAAAGCTATGGAAAATTCCTATTCACCATATTCTAATTTTAAAGTAGGTGCCTGTTTATTATGTTCTGATGGAACTGTATTTACAGGGTGTAATATTGAAAACGGAAGCTATGGTGCTACAAATTGTGCAGAAAGAACTGCTATTTTTAAAGCTGTTTCAGAAGGTAAAAGGGATTTTTCTAAAATAGCAATAGTTAGTAGTAGTGGCGATTTAACATTCCCTTGTGGAATATGTCTTCAGGTTATAGCTGAATTTATGATTGACAAAGAGGTAATACTTGAGGATAATAACAAAGATATAAAAATATTTAAGGTAAGAGAGCTTTTGCCATTTGCCTTTAATCTTTCGAAATAGAAGGTGATTTTTTGCCGGAGAAAAGTTGGGAAATACTCGAAGGAGCTTGTTATTACTGTAAAAAATGCAGGCTTTGGGAAACACGTAAAAATGTTGTTATTGGTGTAGGTAATAAAAATGCAGATATAATGTTTATAGGAGAAGGTCCAGGAGAGCAAGAGGATTTGCAGGGTATACCTTTTGTAGGCCCTGCTGGACAACTTCTTGATAAAATGCTTAATGCTATAAATCTTACACGAGATGATGTTTATATTGCTAATATTGTTAAATGTAGACCACCAGGAAATAGAGACCCTCATGATGATGAGCAAAAAGCTTGTCTTAATTATTTAAGGTATCAGCTTATGCTTGTTAAGCCTAAAATAATTGTGTGTCTTGGTAGGATTGCTGCACAGGCTATAATATCACCAGATTTTAAAATAACTCGTCAAAGAGGTACTTGGATTGATAGAAAAGGCTATAAAATAACAGCTACATATCACCCTTCTGCACTTCTTCGTGATGAAACTAAAAAACGTCCTGCTTGGGAGGACTTTAAAAGTATTAGAAAAATGTTAGATAGTATATAATTTAAGGAGAGAATATTTTGGCAAAAAAATTTTATTCAGGATTTGTTTCACTTGTAGGAAAACCTAATGTAGGAAAATCTACTTTAATGAATTGTCTTATAGGTGAAAAAATTGCTATTATTTCAAATAAACCACAAACAACAAGAAATAAAATAACAAGTATACTTACAAAAGACGATTATCAGGTTGTTTTTATTGATACTCCTGGTATTCATAAACCAAAATCAAAACTTGGTAATTATATGGTTAAATCAGCAGAAACAAGTCTTAATGAAGTTGATGTTGTACTTATGCTTGTTGAACCTAGTGAAAAAGTTTGGGAAATGGACAACTATGTTATAGAAAAACTTAAAAATGTAAAAACTCCAGTTGTTCTTGTTATAAATAAAGTTGATACTGTTGAAAAAGAAGTTCTTTTAAAAGTAATTGACACATACAGAGGTCTTTATAATTTTACAGAGATTGTTCCTGTATCTGCTCTTAAAGGTGAAAATACAGAAACACTTCTTTCTGTAATTAAAAAATATCTTCCAGAAGGACCACAGTATTTCCCTGCTGATATGGTTACAGACCAGCCGGAAAGACAAATTGCTTCTGAAATTATAAGAGAAAAAGCGTTAAGACTTTTACAAGATGAAATACCTCATGGTATTGCTGTTGAAATAACATCAATGAAAAAAAGACAGGATAAAAATCTTGTTGATGTACAAGCTACTATATATTGCGAAAGAGATTCCCATAAGGGAATTATAATAGGTAAACAAGGTTCTATGCTTAAAAAAATAGGTACTTATGCAAGACAGGATATTGAAAACCTTCTTGGTTCACCTATTAATCTTCAGCTTTGGATAAAAGTTAAAAAAGACTGGAGAGATAGTGATTTTTTACTTAAAAATTTCGGATACGATTCAAAAAATATTTAAAAAAATTTCCATAGAATATAAATCTGTTATCGGGAAAACATATAAATATATAATTAAGTTTATATGAAAGAGGTGCGGTATATGGATTTATTATGGAATATGTTTGAGAAAAGTGGAAATGTTGAAATTTATTTAAAATATAAGGCTAGAGAGAAAAATGATTTTGAAAGCCTTAATAAAAGTGGTTTAGAGTCAGCCGGTTTCGGTGAAAACAAGGTTATGAACATATTTTAATTTTTTTGGCGGATTTTTCCGCCTATTTTTACATAATGGAAGTGGTTTTATGGCAATAGATAAAGTACGTGGAATAGTGCTTAAAGAAATTAATAAGGGTGAAACAAGTAAAAATCTTATTGTACTTGCAAAAGGTATTGGTAAAATATTTATGTCTGCAAAAGGTGCAAGAAAGTCTAAAAGTCCCCTTATGGCATCAAGTCAAATATTTTCATATTGCGACTTTGTAGCTTATGAAAATAAAAATTTCTATAATATAAACCAAGCTGAAATAATAGAGAATTTCTATAATATACGTACAGATATATTTAAACTTGCTTATGCCTCTTACATTATGGAGCTTACAGAAAAAACCTGCCCTGAAAATATGGAATGTGATGATATTATGCTTCTTTTATTAAAAACACTTTATGTTATGTCTAAGACTGATATAAACCCTAAACTTGCTTCTGTTATATTTGAAATAAAATATATGTCTTTTATGGGATTTATGCCTGAAACAGAAAATTGTGTTTTTTGTGGAAATGATAATGGTATTTTATATTTTTCAAAAAATGAAGGTGGAGTAATGTGTGAAGACTGTAAAAGAAAAGGTATTGATGGACAGTTTATATCTGGAGGAACTCTTTCGGCTATAAAGTATATACTTATTAATGATATTCATAAAATATTTTCTTTTAGAGTTTCTGATGAAGTTCTTTTTGAAATGTCTGCTATATCAAGAGATTATATATCATCTCATATAAATATGCGTTTTAAAACACTTGATTTTGCCGAAAGCCTTTAGGTACTTGACAAATTTTAATTCATTTGGTAGATTTATAATCAAATAAATAAACTGCATTGATGAAAAGTAGTAATATCAGGAGTACTTTAAGAGAGCTGACGGTTGGTGTAAGTTGGTAGTTGAATGATATGAAGGCGTTTCGGAGTGGTATTTTAAGAGAGGGCATAATTTATATTATGTCAAAAAGGGTGGAACCGCGGAAGTTTATAGCTTTCGTCCCTTACAATATTATTTGTTGTAGGGGATTGAAAGCTTTTTTTAATTCCCGAAAATATATATTTGTGGAGGTTATTAATAATGGAAAAAACAATGGAAAAAGTTGTAGCACTTGCAAAAGCAAGAGGTTTTGTATATCCAGGTTCTGAAATTTATGGAGGTCTTGCTAATACTTGGGATTATGGCCCAATTGGTGTTGAACTTAAAAATAATGTTAAAAAAGCTTGGTGGAAAAAATTTGTTCAGGAAAGCCCTTACAATGTAGGTGTTGACTGTGCTATACTTATGAACCCTATGGCTTGGGTTGCATCAGGTCATGTTGGAGGATTTAGTGACCCTCTTATGGACTGTAAAGAATGTAAAGAAAGATTTCGTGCTGATAAAATGATTGAAGATTTTATGGCTGAAAAAGGTATGGAAGCTGAAGCTGTTGATGGCTGGGGAAATGAAAAAATGAAACAGTTCATTGAAGACAACAATGTTCCTTGTCCTAGCTGTGGTGCTCATAACTTTACAGATATTAGACAGTTTAACCTTATGTTTAAAACATTCCAAGGTGTTACTGAAGATGCTAAAAATACAGTTTATCTTCGTCCAGAAACTGCACAGGGTATATTCGTAAACTTTAAAAATGTTCAAAGAACATCAAGAAAGAAAATACCTTTTGGTATTGGTCAGATTGGTAAATCTTTCAGAAATGAAATTACACCAGGTAACTTTACTTTCAGAACAAGAGAATTTGAACAGATGGAACTTGAATTCTTCTGCAAACCTGATACAGACCTTGAATGGTTTGGATATTGGAAAGATTATTGCGTAAACTTCCTTAAAAATCTTGGTATTAAAGAAGATGAAATGCGTATTCGTGACCACGAAAAAGAAGAACTTTCACATTATAGCAAAGCTACAAGTGATATTGAATTCCTTTTCCCATTTGGTTGGGGCGAGCTTTGGGGAATTGCAGACAGAACTGACTTTGACCTTACACAGCATCAGAATACATCTGGAGAAGATATGTCATACTTTGACCAAGAAGCTAATGAAAAATACATTCCATATGTTATTGAACCTTCTCTTGGTGCAGACCGTGTAACACTTGCTTTCCTTTGCTCTGCTTATGATGAAGAAGAAGTTGGAGAAGGAGATGTTAGAACAGTTCTTCATTTCCACCCAGCTCTTGCACCTGTAAAAGCTGCTGTCCTTCCTTTATCAAAGAAACTTTCAGAAAAAGCTACAGAAGTATATCAGATGCTTGCTAAAAACTTTAATGTTGAATATGATGAAGCAGGAAGTATTGGTAAACGTTATAGAAGACAGGACGAAATTGGTACACCTTTCTGTATAACATATGATTTTGACTCTCTTGAAAACAATACTGTTACAGTAAGAGATAGAGATACAATGGAACAGATAAGAATAGGTATTGATGAACTTGAAGGATACCTTAAAGAAAAAATGGAATTTTAATTAAACAAAAAAAGCAGAAACATTTAATGTTTCTGCTTTTTTATATTATATTCTTCTATATTCTATTGGTATATCATATCCAAAAGTTCTTTTTCCATTTACTTCTATTGATTCTGATACTTCAAGAACTTCTTCTGAAAATTTTTCAAATAAAGTAAATTTCATAACAGGTGTAAAGTTACTAACACTTCCACCTTCCCAAACTCCATTTTTATATTCATATATTGCAGGTGTGAATTTTTCTGATAATTTAAGGTTATTAAAGTCTATGTTTTCTATGTTTTTGTATGTAAATGTATCTTTTGTATAGCCTTCTGGCATTTCATATGAGTTAAGTATAACTTTGCCATTATCTTCTGTAAAAAGGAAAAGATGTGGCATTGGATTTGTGCGACCCTTTACTGTATAGTAACTTTCTTCTAACATAAATATACCTTCAAAATTATTAGGTATGTTCTGTATCTTATTATTACATATTGTATTTATATGTTTTGCATAAGGAAAGTTTTCTGATAATGATTTTTCAAGATTTTTAAGCTGTATGCTATTATCAAATTCACCACATAAAATATTTGTGAAATTTTTTAAGATTCCCATTTTTGAACACTCCTTTTCGTTTTTATCACTTTAAATTCTATTTACGCAAGTAATAATCACAAGTCTTATTATTTAATTGACATATTTCAACAATATTTTTTTAATAAATTTTTAAACACTTATATAGGCAACTTGCATATTGAATTTGTTTATATATGTATATAACATATAAAAGTTGCATATTTTATGTAAATGTAAAAAGAGCTAAAAAGGCAATAAGGTTAAAAAATAAAATTTATGCATATTATTTTATATATATGCATAAAATGGAATTAAAATTGTACAAATTTACTGACAAAAATATTGCTAAAAATAATTTAATACAATATTAATGTTAAAATATTGAGATTTTAACAAAAAGGTGTTATCATTAGTGATGAAATAGAGACAAAACCTTTTAGGTTGAAAAATTATTTTAGTACTCTTTATGATTGATAAATACATTTTATTTAAAAGTTTTATATAAATTTAATAGTATTTTTTTGTATAAAGAGCTTTTTAGTGGTAACTACCTTACAAAAATGGTTTTGGCTTTAAAGTTTTTTATAATGCATTAGGAGGTTTTAGAAATGAGCAAAAAATATGTTTATATGTTCAGCGAAGGCGACGCTTCTATGAGAAATTTACTTGGAGGTAAAGGCGCTAACCTCGCAGAGATGACAAAATTAGGACTCCCAATTCCTCAGGGATTTACAATTACTACTGAAACTTGTACAGAGTATAATGAAGGTGGTAAAGAGTTTACGCCTGAAATGAAAAAACAGATTGACGAAGCTTTAGTAAAACTCGAAGAAATTGCAGGAAAAAAACTTGGCGATACAGAAAATCCTTTACTTGTTTCTGTTCGTTCTGGAGCAAGAGCTTCTATGCCTGGTATGATGGATACTGTTTTAAATCTTGGTCTTAACGATATTTCCGTTGAAGGTCTTGCTAAAAAAACAGGTAATCCAAGATTTGCATGGGACTCTTATAGAAGATTTATAATGATGTTTGCTGACGTTGTTATAGGTGTTCCAAAATCTAAATTTGAAAGACTTCTTGATGAATATAAAGAAAAGGTTGGTGCTAAATATGACACAGACCTTACAGCAGAAGATTTAAAAACTGTTGCTCAAGAATTTAAGAGAGTTTATTTTGAAGACCAAGGTCAGGAATTCCCACAGGACCCTAAAGAACAAATGTATGAAGCTGCAAAAGCTGTATTCCGTTCATGGGATAATCCTAGAGCCTTTGTTTATAGAAGAATGAATGATATTCCATATAGCTGGGGTACTGCTGTTAACGTACAGATGATGGTATTCGGTAATATGGGTGATACATCAGGTACAGGTGTTGCTTTCACAAGAAATGCTGCAACAGGTGAAAAAGCTATGCTTGGTGAATACCTTGTTAATGCTCAGGGTGAAGATGTTGTTGCTGGTGTTAGAACTCCTAAACCTATTGCTAAACTTGCAGAAGATATGCCTGAAGTTTATGAACAGTTTATGTCTATTGCTGATAGACTTGAAAAACATTATAAAGATATGCAGGATATGGAATTTACTGTTGAAGAAGGTAAATTATATTTCTTACAGACAAGAAATGGTAAGAGAACAGCTACTGCTGCTATAAAAATTGCTGTTGATATGGTTGATGAAGGACTTATTACAAAAGAAGAAGCTCTTATGAAAATTGACCCTAAACAGTTAGACCAGCTTTTACATCCAGCTTTTGATTCTGCTGCATTAAAAGCTGCTAAAGAAATAGGAAAAGGACTTCCTGCTTCTCCTGGTGCTGCTGCTGGTAAAGTTGTGTTTACTGCAGAAGATGCTAAAAAATGGGCAGAAGCTGGAGAAAGAGTTGTTCTTGTTCGTCTTGAAACTTCACCAGAAGATATTGAAGGTATGGTTGTTGCTCAAGGTATACTTACTGTTCGTGGTGGTATGACTAGCCATGCAGCTGTTGTTGCTCGTGGTATGGGTACTTGCTGTGTATCTGGTTGTGAAGAAATAAAAATGAATGAAGAAGCTAAGACATTTGAACTTGGCGGTATTGTTATAAAAGAAGGAGATTATATCTCACTCGATGGTTCTACAGGTAAAATCTATAATGAGGATATTCCTACTGTTGAACCAGAATTTTCAAATGATTTCGCAAAAATTATGCGTTGGGCAGATATGGCTAGAAGTCTTAAAGTAAGAACAAATGCTGATTCACCAAAAGATGCAAGTATTGCTGTTGGTTTTGGTGCTGAAGGTATTGGACTTACAAGAACTGAGCATATGTTCTTTGAACCTGAAAGAATTCTTAACTTCAGAAAAGTTATATTCTCTGATTCTGTTGAAGAAAGAGAAGAAGCACTTGCTGGAATTGAACCATATCAGAAACAAGACTTTGTTGGTATATATGAAGCTCTTAAAGGAAGACCTGTTACAATACGTCTTCTTGACCCACCACTTCATGAATTCCTTCCACAGACAGATGAGGAATATGAAGTTCTTGCTAAAGAAATGGGTAAAACAGTAGAAGAACTTAAGATTAAAGGTCGTGGACTTCATGAACTTAATCCTATGATGGGACATCGTGGATGCCGTCTTGCTGTAACATATCCTGAAATAGCTAGAATGCAGGCTACTGCTATAATTGAAGCTGCTATACAGGTTAAAGAAGAACATGGATATGATATTGTTCCTGAAATTATGGTTCCTCTTGTTGGGGATGTTAAAGAATTACAGTATGTTAAAAAACAGATAACAGAAGTTGCTGATAAACTTATTGATGAAGCTCCAATTAGCATGAAATATCTTGTTGGTACTATGATTGAAATTCCAAGAGCAGCTCTTACTGCTGATGAAATTGCTAAAGAAGCTGAATTCTTCTCATTTGGTACAAATGACCTTACACAGATGACATATGGTTTATCTCGTGATGATGCTGGTAAGATTCTTGCTGATTATATTGATAAAAAGATTTATGAAGGCGACCCAACAGCTAAACTTGACCAGACAGGTGTTGGTCAGTTAATGGAAATAGCTGTTAAGAAAGCTAAACCAGTTCGTCAGGATATTCATCTTGGTATATGTGGTGAACATGGTGGAGACCCATCTTCAATTGAATTCTGTCATAGAATAGGTCTTGATTATGTATCTTGCTCACCATTCCGTGTGCCAATTGCAAGACTTGCTGCAGCTCAGGCTCAGATTCAGTTCCCAAGATAAAATAGTGTAAACTATCTGAATAAGATTAAAAACACGCATTGTTTTACAATGCGTGTTTTTTTGCATATAATAGGAAAGAATAGTATAAAAATAAACTTGTTATATAATTTTTTTAATATTATATCAATATAAATATTGTATTTATATATAAAAAATGATATAATAAATTTATATATACCAATGAAATTGAATGCTTTTTATATTGTTTAAAATATTTTTTAAAAAACTTTAAAAAAAGTGTTGACTTATTTCTGAAAGTGTGTATAATAATTATTCGTGGTCAGC
>DXZA01000032.1 GCA_019415525.1 Tyzzerella sp.
AATTATTAAATATATATTCTACAATATTTTACAGCATATTATTTATAATAAAAAAACAGCTACTTTATAAACTATAAAGTAACTGTTTTATTTTTATATGAATGAATATATTAATGTTCCTGCAACACCTGTTCCGAATATAATCTGTATTGCACTTAATTTATATTTTCTAAGAAGGAATAAACCTAATGCAAATAATCCAAGTTCGACAATTCTTATATCACCTAAAGCTATTGTACTGCTTCCAAAAAGTCCAAGTACAAGTATTGAAATACCTGCTGATGCTATAAGAGCAACTACTGCTGGACGCATAGCTGAAAGAACTTTCTGTACTCCATCAAGCTGACGATATTTATAGTAAAAGAATGCAAGAGCAAGACATATAAAGAATGATGGTAAAATACAACCTATTGTACATATTATAGCTCCTGGAAGACCTGCAAGTCTTGTACCAACAAATGTTGCTGAATTTATTGATATTGGACCTGGTGTCATTTCTGCTATTGTAATAAGGTCTGTAAATTCCTGAAGTGTCATAAGTTTGTGTATATCTACAATCTGATTTTGTATAAGTGGTATAGCTGCATATCCTCCACCTACACTAAACATTCCTACTTGTATAAAACTCCAAAAAAGCTGTAATATCATATTTTTGCCTCCTCTTTTACTGCTGCTTCTCTTTTAATCACCGGTATAACTGCATCAACTATTCCTATTGCAAGACATACAAGAATTACAAGCATAGCACTTACATCAAACACTACTGTTGCAACAAATGCTACTGTCATAAGTCCTATATAAAGAGCTCTTTTTGTTTTAACAACATTTTTTGCAAGATTTATTACAACATCAAATATTACTGCTGCAACACCTGCACGCATTACCTGTAATGCAGTTGCTATAACCTGATTTTCTCTAAACTGTGTATAAAAAACAGATATAAGTGAAATAACTATCATAGGTGGAAGGGCTGTTCCAAGTATAGCCACAAGAGTTCCTGCTATTCCAGCCATTCTATATCCAAGTATTACAGAAGCATTTATAGGAATTGGCCCTGGTGATGATTGTGCAATAGCTGTTATATCAAGCATTTCATCTTCTTCAAGCCAACCAAGTTCTTCAACAAATTTTTTCTTCATAAGTGAAACGATTACAAATCCGCCACCAAATGTAAAAGCACTTAATGTAAAAGTTGCTTTAAAAAGTTGCCATAAAATTTTAAATTTATTTTTTTCCTTCATAATTTCTCCTCCGTTTTCCTTTTGTTGAAATAAGTATATCATTGCCAAACCATAAAGTAAAATAATTATTCTTTATTTAACTATGCATTTATGTTATGATTAATAAGAGGTGATATGAATGATAGATATACGAATAGAAACATTTATAGCCGTATGTGACTATATGAATTTTACTCATGCGGCAGAGGCTCTTAATCTTACACAGCCTGCTGTATCAAGACAAATGAAAAGTCTTGAAGAATATTATGATGTACAGTTATTTCGATATGAAGGAAAAAAAATGTATCTTACAGAAGCAGGCAAAAAACTTATACGAGCAGCAAGAACAGCTCAAGCTGATGAAAAAAGACTTAAAAATGAATTGAAAAATCAAAGTATTAAAAAAATATGTTTTGGCTCTACTCCAACACCAGCTGAATTTATGCTTCCAAAAAAAATAGCTAAATACTTTAGTAACAAATCTTTTTATGAAATACATATGGTTATAGGTAATACAGAATTTCTTTTAGATAAGCTTGATAAAGGTGAAATTGATTTTGCAGTAGTTGAGGGAAATTTCCCAAAAGATGATTATAGTTATATACATTTTTCAACACAAAAATATTTTCCTGTTTGCTCATCAAATCTGAAAATAGAAGATAATTCAATAGAAAATATTACAAAAGAAACTATTATTGTAAGAGAACAGGGCTCTGGAAATAGAGCAATACTTGAACACAGCTTACACAGACATAATATAAATATACTTGATTTTAAGAAAAGAATTGAAGTTAATAATATAAATGTTCAAAAAGAATTAGTAAAACAAGGCTGTGGAATAGCATTTTTATTTGAAGCTGTTGTTGAAGATGAAATACAAAATGGAACAATTAAAAAAATAGATATAGAAGGATTTCCAATAAATCATACAATAAATTTTGTAACTAGAAAAAACAGTATTTTTAATGATGAACTTGAAAAAGCAAAAGAATTTTTGGGAATATAAAATAAAAAACGTAAATCTTAAAAGATTTACGTTTTTTTATTTATTTAACTATTTTAAGTATTTTTTTAAATTTTTCTGTTTTAGCAATACCAGTAAGCTCAAAAAGAATAGCCTCTGAAGTTACTGAACAAGCACCTTCAAACTCAGCTCTTTTTATACCATATTGCTTATCATTTTCATATCTAGAACCAGAACAATCCTCTACAAGAAATACATTATAATCTCCATCTACAAGGTCTATTATTGTTTGTAATACGCATATATGGCATTCTGTACCAAAAACTAAAATATTTTTCACATCAAAAGAATCTATTGCATCTTTTATATCCATATCAGCATATGCACTAAATGTTATTTTTTCATATGGCTTATACTCTTTAAGTACATTTTTTACTTCACTACAAGTATCACCAAGACCTTTTTTATACTGTTCTGTAACAATAACAGGTACACCAAGAATATTAAGTCCTTCTATAAATTTTGCACTATTTTTCAAAATATCAGTATTGTTATGGATTGATGGAACTAATTTTTCTTGTAAATCTACTGCAATAGCTAAAGTATTATCAGAAAAAATTCTCATAGATTTTAAACTCCTTTTTTACATTACTTCTTGTTTTCCTTTTCTTTATTGGCAGAGCATTGAGCACTCATACTGCATCCCATACAACCGCCACCACATCCTGTTGATTTTCCTTTTTTCTTTTTTGTTATGCTATAATGTATAACTGCTACAACTACAAAAACAGCTAATGCTATAACTATAATATCTATAAGCTCCATACTATTACTCCTTTTTATATTAATGAAAGCTTTTCAAAATTATATTTTTTAAAATCATCAGTTATACAGCTTGCCTTTGAAAGGTCTTGTTCTCCACTTGTAGGATTTATATATCCTAAAACCTTCATTCCGGCAGCTACACCTGCTTTTACACCGTTTGTTGAATCTTCTATAACTATACATTCTGAAGGTTTAACACCAAGAATTTCTGCTGCTTTTAAGAATACGTCTGGTGCTGGTTTACCATTTTCCACATCTTCACCACTTAATATTTTATCAAAAAGCTCTCTTTCTCCAAGTGCATCAATAACTGTATATATAAGTTCGTATGATGATGAACTAGCAACAGCAGTTTTTATATTATTTTTCTTTATATCAATAAGAAGCTCTTTTGCTCCATCAACACCATCAACACCATCATTTATAAGAAGTTCTTTCATTATTTCTTCTCTTCTTTCAGAAACTTCTTTAACATCTTTTTTATATCCTAATTCATTTTTCCATTTTGAAAATCTTTCAAATGTACTTGTTCCTGCACCCTTCATTACAAAAGAAAGGTCAACATCAAATCCAACTTCCTTAATAGCTTTAATATCAGCTTTATAATGTGTTTCTTGACTATTTATTAAAACTCCATCCATGTCAAATATAACTGCTTTTATCATACCTTACTCCTTTATAATATAAAACTCAATTTATTTTTATATTAAGTACATTAAATATAATTGTCAATACCTTTAATATTATGATATTATTAAACACAAGAGGTGATTTTTTGAAAACTATAATATCTCCAGCAAAAAATATGATTACTGATAAAAATATTCTAAAACCTATGAATATATCAGATTTAGATGAAAATACAATAATTTTATATAATAAATTAAAAAATTTTTCACCATCAGATTTTAGTGCATATATGAATGTAAATAGTGAAATAGCTTTAAAAACATTTGCATATTATCAAGATATGAATTTTGAAGGTATGGGAACTCCTGCTATATTTTCATATAATGGAATACAATATAAAAATATGGAATTAAATGATTTTGATAATAATGATATTTCTTTTGCTTCAGAACATATATTTATAATAAGTGCTTTATATGGTATTATCAATGCAACAGAGCCTATACAGCCTTATCGTCTTGAAATGGGTGGCAAAATACCAGAAAATCTTTATAAATTCTGGGATAATAAAATATATAGTAAACTTTTTTCTGATACAGATACAGTTATAAACCTTGCATCAGATGAATATTCAAAATCTATAACTCCTTTTATTTCAGAAGGAAATAATTTTATAACTGTAAAATTTATGAAATACTCAAAAGGAAAATATAAAACATTTGCAACAGATGCAAAAATTTCTCGTGGTAAAATGGTAAGATATATTGTAAAAAACAAAATAGATACTGTTGAAGAAATTAAAAATTTCTCTGAAAATGATTATACTTTCTCTGAAAACTTTTCAAATAAAAATACATTAGTTTTTGTTAAATAAAAAATATAAAGCCCCTTGTAATTTTACAAGAGGCTTTTTTAATATTTTTATTTAAGTTCTGAAAGTCTTGATTTACCTATATTAGGCATTTTTACTCCAAAGTTATCAGCAATAGTTGCACCAATATCTGCAAATGTTTCTCCATCTTCAATTCTTCCACTACCCTTCATCGAAGGTGAATATGCTATAAAAGGAACTTTTTCTCTTGTATGGTCTGTTCCTGTATATGTTGGGTCATTTCCGTGGTCTGCTGTTATTATAAGAAGGTCATCTTCTTTAAGTTTTGTAAGTAATATACCTAAATTTTCATCAAATTTTTCAATTTCTTTTCCATAGCCTATTGGGTTACGTCTATGTCCCCAAAGTGCATCAAAATCAACAAGATTTATAAAACAAAGCCCTGTAAAATCTTTTTCTGTAATATCTATTGTCTGCTCCATACCGTGAACAGAGCTTTTTGACTTATTACTTTCTGTAATACCTTCTCCATCAAATATATCATTTATTTTACCTACTGATATTACATCAAAGCCTTTTTCTTTCATAAAATCAAGTACTGTTTTACCAAATGGTTTAAGTGCATAGTCGTGACGGTTACTTGTTCTTTTAAATTCACCTTTTTTACGTCCAACATAAGGACGAGCAATAACTCTTCCCACTTTCCATTCATCTTTCATTGTAAGTTCTCTTGCTATTTCACAACAACGATAAAGTTCATCAAGTCCAAATGTTTCTTCATTGCCACAAATCTGAAGTACAGAGTCAGCAGAAGTATAAACTATCATATGACCTGTTGCAATTTCTTCTTCTGCAAGTTCATCAAGTATTTCTGTACCACTTGCACTTTTATTTCCTATAATTTTACGTCCTGTACGTTTTTCAAGTTCATCAATAAGTTCTTTTGGGAAACCTGTATCAGTAAATGTTTTAAATGGTGTATCAATTTTAAGCCCCATAATTTCCCAATGACCTGTCATAGTATCTTTTCCTGTACTAATTTCATTAAGTTTACAATAATATCCCATAGGATTTTCAACAGGTTTAACTTGTTTTAATTTATGAAGATTTCCAATACCAAGTTTTTGAAGATTAGGTATATTAAACTCTTCCATTTTTTCAGAAATATGTCCAAGAGTATCAACTCCAATATCTCCATAGTTCGGTGATGTTTCATCTGCTCCTACACCCATAGAGTCTACAACTATTGTAAATATTCTTTTATATTTCATATATTATTCCTCCTATTACAAAGTATTAAATAAGCGGTTCTATTCCATAATACAGAAACAGAACCGCCCTATTATTTATTTATAAATAATAAATATTTTAATTATTCAGCTATTGCACAAACAGTTTCAAGAGCAACTTCCATCATCTGACGGAAACCTGTCTGTCTTTCTTCAGCAGGAAGTGCTGTACCTTTTACAACATGGTCTGATATTGTAAGTATACAAAGAGCTTTTTTACCTGCACGAGCTGCATTCATATAAAGGGCTGCTGACTCCATTTCAACAGCAAGGACATTCATTTTTGCCCATCCTTCATTTATTTTACTGTTATCGTTATAAAATACATCTGATGAGAAAACATTTCCTACTTTTGGTTCAATTCCTAATTTTTCAGCAGAATCAACAGCTGCTCTTAAAAGTGAATAATCTGCTATTGGAGCAAATGTTCCACCAAGGTTATACTGACTACCAAAATTTGAATCTGTACTTGAACCCATAGCAATAACAATATCTCTTAAGTCTGCACTATCAGAAATAGCACCAGCTGTACCAATTCTTATAATATTATCAACATCATACATATTAAAAAGTTCATATGAATAAATACCCATTGAAGGCATACCCATACCACTGCCCATTACAGATACTTTTTTACCTTTATATGTTCCTGTATATCCAAACATATTTCTTACTGTATTAAAACAAACAGGATTTTCAAGATATGTTTCTGCAATAAATTTTGCACGGAGAGGGTCTCCTGGCATAAGTACTGTTTTTGCTATATCTCCTAATTTTGCATTATTATGTGGTGTTCCATTCATATATATTAATCTCCTTTTTATTTTTTTGTATTTTTAAAAAAACATTCATAAACAAAATAACATGTTTTATGTTAATTTTCAACTATTTTTTATATTTGTGTGTATTTTGAATTCAAAAATTATAATTTTAAAGCATTTTTTATTCTTTCAAGAGCATCAAATAACACAGATTTAGGACATGCAATATTTATTCTTTCAAATCCTCTTCCACCATTACCAAATATATAACCTTCGTCAGCAAATATATATGCTTTTTCTGTCATAAATTTTTCAAGTTCATTATAATCATCAAAAAGTTTTCTAAAATCAAGCCACATAAGATATGTTCCTTCCATAGGTGTGACTTTAATTTCTGGTATATTTTCTTTTATATAGTTTTCCACAAAAATTTTATTTTCATTTAATACATCTATAAGCTGTAAAAGCCACTCTTCACAATTATTATAAGCTATTTCACAAGCCTTATACCCAGCTATATTACAATGAAAAATACCACTATCTCGCTTACTTCTTATTATTTTCTTTCTTATATTATAATCAGGTATTATTATATTTGAAAGCGAAAGACCTGCTAAATTAAAAGTCTTACTTGGTGCTGTACATATTATACTATTTTTTGCAAATTCATCTGATATTGAAGCAAAAACAGTATGTTTATATTCTGGCATAATAAGGTCATTATGTATTTCATCAGAAACAACAATTATACCATTTTCAATACATATTTCACCTATTTTTATAAGTTCTTCTTTTGTCCATACTCTACCAACAGGATTATGAGGATTACAAAGTATTAAAAGCTTATTTTTAATATTATTTGCTTTTTTAGTAAAATCATCAAAATCAATTTCATATCTACCATTATTATTTATAAGTTCACATTCAACTATATTTCTATTATTTGATTTTATCGCACTATAAAAAGGATAATATACAGGTGTAAATATAATAACACCATCATTTTCATTTGTAAGAGCTTTTATTATATTAAAAAGTGCAGGAACAACTCCTGGATATTCTACTATCCAATCTTTTTCTATATTCCAGTTATGACGTCTTTTTTGCCAATTTATAACTGAATTATAATAACTGTCTTCACCCATAGTATAACCCATTATGGCTGTTTTTAAATATTCACTTAATCCTTCATTTATTTCAGGAGGATTTTTAAATTCCATATCAGCTACAGAAAGAGGAACTATACCATCAGGTATATTTTTATATTTTTTATACATGCTATTCCATTTTGTAGAACCTGTATTTACTCTTGATAATACTGTTTCAAAATCATATTTCATATATTAATCACCACCTATTATTATATTATCAAAAAATCAGCATAAAAAAAAGAAAACTGAATTCTTAAATTAAGAATTCAGTTTCAGACTGTCAAAAAACCTATTTTTTAGACTTTTAGACACCGCTGAAGGGTAAAGGGAAACGAATGGTCAGCAAGTTTGCTATGCAAACTTCAGCCATAAATGGCTGACCGACTTTCTTGTTGGTGCATTGTTTCCCTTTTTAAATCCGCAGATGGAATTGACTTCCGTCGAGGAAAACAGCGGGTTTCAAGGCACTTTGTGCTGATGGAACTCGTCTGTTTATTCCTCTGTCTATTTCGTCAAAATTCTGATTTTGACGAGAGTGTGTCGACTTTTTAGACACACTCAAACTATGAAATAAAATCATCTATTATATTAATAAGTGAAGAAGGCATAACATTATATTCAGAAACAATATTTATTAAATTAATAATTTCCTCTTCTTTTTCTGTTATACCATAATCACCTTCTTTTTCCATAAATTTATTATCACAATATTTTGATATTTCAATTCCATATACAGGTGAGTTCATATTTTTATACTTTATATCTGTTTTTGTTATGAAATATTGTAATAATACATTTTCTCCATTTTCAAGCATTATATTTTTTTCCAAAAACATTTTCTTTTTCACGATATATCCCCCTTTTCCCACACAAGAAAGATTATATCAATAAAAAATAAATATTTCTATAAAACAATATCGACCTTTAAACCACATAAATTAAAACATTCGACACCATAAAACAATATATATTGCCAATATACAAACCAAATACTATATACTGTCGAAAATTAATATTATTAGCAGATATAAAGTTTTAATCTATTTTCTGTTTCATCATTTACATAAGCTTCTATAAGATAACCTGTTTCTGTATGTTCTTCTGAAATTATCTCACATTTTCCATGTATATAGCTTATAAGACTACCTTCTTGATAAGGTATAAGAACTTTAATTGATTTTCTAAAAGATTTTAAAAGTTCCTCAACAGTAGTAAGCATATCATCTGTACCTTTACCTGTTTTTGCAGATATTTTAACAGTACTTCTAGCCTTTGTATCTAAAGGAAGCGGATATTCAACATCTTCTTTATCTACTTTATTAAATACAGTTATTACAGGTGTTTCTTCGCAACCAAGTTCTCTAAGTGTATTATAAACTACATTCATATGCTCTTTTCTTTGAGGATTTGAAACATCAACAACGTGAAGAAGTATATCTGCATATTTCATTTCCTCAAGAGTTGCTCTAAAAGCCTGTACAAGATTGTGAGGTAATTTTTGTATAAAACCTACTGTATCTGTAAGAAGTATTTCAGAGCCATTTGTAAGCTTTACTTTTCTTGTAGTTGTATCAAGAGTAGCAAAAAGTTTGTCCTCTGCCAAAACTCCTGCATTTGTAAGATAATTTATAAGTGTTGATTTTCCTGCATTTGTATAACCAACAAGAGAAACAACAGGTTTTCCATTTTTATCTCTTTGATTTCTTAAAAGCTGTCTATGAGTTTCAATTTCCTTAAGTTCACTATTAAGTTCTGCTATTCTTGATTTTATATATCGTCTATCAACTTCAAGTTTTGTTTCTCCAGGTCCTCTTGTACCAATACCACCACCAAGTCTTGACATTGATGCACCAATACCAGCAAGTCTTGAAAGTCTATATTTAAGCTGAGCAAGTTCAACCTGAATTTTACCTTCTCTTGATATGGCTCTTGAAGCAAAAATATCAAGTATAACCATTGTTCTATCCATTATTTTCGTATTAAGCATCTGTTCAAGATTTTTAATTTGTGCCGGTGAAAGTTCATCATCACAAACAATACCTGTTGCATCATAAGCATTTATCATAACTTGTAATTCTTCTATTTTACCTTTTCCAAGATAATGAGCAGGATTTACCCTTTCTCTTTTCTGTATAATTCTTGCTACTGACTCTGCACCGGCTGTCTTTACAAGCTCATCAAGTTCATCAAGGCAGCTTTCAGTATCCATTCCAATAGTATCTTGGTCGACACCAACAAGAATTACTCTTTCTTTCATTTCTTCTGTTATATGAAGCTGAGTTTCTTTTGCCATATAAACCTCCATATATTAAAAAAATTAATTACATAAAAATAAGACGGATATACTATCCGTCTTAAATAATACAATATTTAGAATATAAATTCAACATCAGAAAGTCTTCTATATATTTCGTCCATAACTTTTCTTTCTTCTTCCTCTCCATAAGCAAGAAATGTAACAGACATTCTTACATATGGTTCAACATCGTCCCAAGGTACAGTAGAAATAAGTTTTTCTCTTATAAGATACTGGCTGAAATCTTCTGCTGTTTTAAATTCAGGACCATTTTTAACGCCTTTAGGAATTTTTACATAAAGATAGAATGAAGCCTTTGGTTTTTTAGCATTAAATCCAAGTTTATTAAGTGTTTCAACAAGCATTGAATGTCTTCTTGAATATTTTTTAGCTGTTTCTTCTGTAATTTCAGTATGTTCAAGGGCATATTTTGAAGCAAGCTGTATAGCTTTAAACTGTCCTGAGTCATTATTATCTTTAACAGCTGCAAAAGCTTTTACAACAAGTTCATTTCCTGTAACAAAAGCCATTCTCCAACCTGTCATATTAAATGCTTTACTCATTGAATGAATTTCAACACCAACTTCTTTTGCACCTTCAACAGAAAGGAAACTTAAAGGTTTTTCACCATCAAATGTAAGTGCTGCATATGCTGCGTCTTGAACAACAATAATATCATTTTCTTTAGCAAATTCAATTACTTCTTTATAAAATTCAACTGTTGCAGAAGCACCTGTTGGATTGTTAGGATAGTTTATATAAAGAAGTTTTGCTCTTTTAAGTACATCTTTAGGTATACTTTTAAGGTCAGGAAGGAAGTTATTTTCCTCTTTTAAAGGAAGTTTATAAACCTCACCACCAAGCCACTCTGTCATTGTTCCAATAATAGGATAACCTGGAACTGTCATAAGTGTAACATCACCTGGGTTAATAAAAGCTTGTGCCATCATTGCAAGAGCAGGTTTTGAACCTATTGAATGGCAAACTTCTGTTGCACCATTAATTCCTTTAACATTATAAACATCTTCCATATATTTAGAAACGGCATTTTTAAATTCTTCAATTCCGTTATCTGCATAATCTCTGTTTTCCCATTTATAAGCCTCTTTAACAAGTGTTTCTAAAACACCATTATCAGCCATAGCGTCAGGTTCACCAACACCCATATCTATTATATCCATATCAGGATGTTCTTTCATAGCTGCTCTTCTTGCTCTTTTGATTTTTTCAAATTTATAAAGAACTGTATCTTTACCGAATTTATTTCCACCAATTCTCTCTGCTATTAATTCTTGAATATAACTATCTGCCATAATTAAAAATCTCCTTCCTTATTCTCCAAGCCAAACACCATCAAATGAAAATCTTGCTGGACCTGTCATATATATATGATTATTTTCTTCATTCCATTCTATTTTAAGGTTACCTCCAAGAAGCTCAACTGTTGTTTTTCTTTCACAAACACCATTTATTACAGAAGCAACAACTGTTGCACAAGTACCTGTTCCACAAGCAAATGTTTCTCCTGCTCCTCTTTCCCAAACACGCATTTTAAGCATATTAGAAGAAACCTTTTCAACAAACTCAACATTTATTTTTCTTGGGAAATTTTTATCAACCTCAACAACTTTACCATATTTTTCAACATCAAAATCAGATACATTTTCAACATATGTAATTGCATGTGGATTTCCCATTGATACACAAGTAAAGTCAAAGTTTTTATCATAAACTTGTATATTTACATTTTTATCTGATGAAGGTATTAATTCCGGTTCAAGTATAGGTTCACCCATATCAACAGTAACTGTATCAACAACATTATCTTTAATATGTAAATCAAGATACTTCATACCTGCAAGAGTGATTACAGAAATATTTGTTTTATCTGTAAGCCCTCTATCATAAACATATTTACCTACACATCTTATAGCATTTCCACACATTTCAGCTTCTGAACCGTCAGAATTAAACATTCTCATTCTAAAATCAGCCTTTTCATCAGGACAAATAAGAACAATACCGTCAGAACCTACACCGAAATGTCTTTCACTCATTTTAACTGCAAGTTCTGAAGGATTTTCAACTTTTTCTTCAAAGCAGTTTATATAAATATAATCATTTCCGCAACCATGCATTTTTGTGAACTTCATTATATTCCCCCCAAAAAATTAAAAAAAGGACAGTAATTTATATAATTAAACAGCTGTCCTTTGTAATAATGTATTTTATTTAATTAGCATTACCATATCTTTCTTCAGAACCTATTTTTGAATAGAAAGTAAGTCCATATAATCCTGCAAGACCTACAAGAGAGAATATAACTCTGGTAATAAAGAATAATGAACCATTGAACAATGTTGTTACAAGGTCAAAACCAAAAAGTCCAATAAGTCCCCAGTTTAAAGCACCTATAATCATTATTGTAAGTGCAAAGAAATTTATAAATCTGCTCATAATAATAACTCCTCTCATAAAATAAATTATAAGTTCATTATTATTATTAGTATAAAATAAAATTTTATTCTAATGTTATGGCATTATTTTTTTGAAATCAATATTATCTGTATTTCCTGCAAGAGATATACTGAGTTTTTCAAAATCTAAAATTTTATTTACTATATCAAAAACAGATTGAGGTGTAACTTTTTCCATATTCTCTATTATTTGCTCCTGTGTCTGTACAGAATTTCTTAAAAGAACAGAACCACCTAAAGCAGTCATTCTATTTACTGTACTTTCTGTTCCTATAATATAATTACTTATTATCTGTTCTTTGGTAATTTTAATTATTTTTTCTGAAAGTATGCTGTTTTTTATGTCTTCTATCTCGTCATAAATAAGTCTTGCAACTTTCTCTGTCTGATTTGGGTTCATACCTGCATATATAGCAAATATACCTGTATCTGTAAAAGATGAAATATAACTGTATATAGAATAAGTAAGTCCCTTATCTTCTCTTATTTTTTGAAAAAGTCTTGAACTCATACCACCACCGAATATAGTATTAAAAACAGCCATATCATATTTATTTTCGTGGTCTCTTTTAAGAGCCGGAAAACACATACACATATGAATTTGTTCAATATCTTTTTTATTCTTTATAAATGACGGATAGTAGACAGTTTTATTTTGTTTTTCATTAAATGTTTCAAGTGGCTTTTTATGTCCGAAATATTCTTCCATAAGAGCCATTACTTCACATTCTTTTATATTTCCTGCAACGGAAATAACTGTATTTTCATTTGTATAACGTTTTTTAAAGTAGTCTTTTATAATATCACTATTAAAATTTGATATTGTTTCTTCTGTACCAAGTATAGGCATACCGATACTACTATCTTTCCATATACTTTCCTGAAGTTTGTCATGTACAACTTCTTCCGGTGCATCATCATACATATTTATTTCTTCAAGTATTACATTTCTTTCTCTTGATATATCATTGTCATCAAATTTTGAATTTAAAAACATATCACTTAATATATCAACAGCATTTTTAAAATGTTTATCTAAAACTCTTGTATGATAGCAAGTATATTCCTTTGTTGTATATGCGTTTATTTGACCACCAAGAGCGTCCATTTCTTCTGCAATATCTTTTGCACTTCTTTTTTCTGTGCCTTTAAAAAGCATATGTTCTATAAAATGTGAAATACCGTTATTTTCTGTATTTTCATCTCTTGAACCATTTTTAACCCATATACCGAAAGATACACTTCTTACATAGGGTATTTCTTCAATAGCAATTCTTATTCCATTACTAAGCTTTTTTATATTAACCATTCAACTCACCTCAAAAAAATATATATTAATATAATTACATTTTTTTAAATTTATATACAACAATAGGGTTATACTGCAAAAGTGCATAGTTCTCCCCAAAATTGTCGATTATGAATGGTATATTCTCAACGCCTTTGTTGGAGTAGAAAGCTACTCTACAGATATAACCCTATATAAAATTTGAATTTATTTAACTACAAAAAGAATTATAAAGTATATTAAAGTAAATTGCAATATAAATTTACTTATACCTATTATCAATCTTTTTTACTCTTCGCTGTTTTCTTCTTTTTCAACAGCATCTTTTATAGAAAGATTAAGTCTTCCCTGTGCATCAATTTCAAGAAGTTTTACAACAACTTGGTCATCAACTTTTAAAACGTCTTCAACATTTGCAACACGTTTTTGTGAAATTTTTGAAATATGAACAAGACCTTCTTTACCTGGAGCAATTTCAACAAATGCACCGAAATTCATTATTCTTGTTACTTTACCTTTATAAATTTTACCTACTTCTGGCTCCATAACAATAGCTGAAATCATATCGATTGCAAGCTGAATTCCTTCTGGGTCAACACCTTTAATATAAATCTTTCCATCGTCCTGTGTATCAATTTCACAGCCTGATTCTTCAATAATTTTCTTAATTGTTTTTCCTCTTGCACCAATAACTTCTGCAATTTTATCAACTTCAATCTGCATTGAAGCAATTTTAGGAGCATATGGTGAAAGTTCTTTTCTTGGTTTGTCAATACATTTTGCCATAACTTCATCAAGTATATAAGCTCTTGCTCTACCTGTCTGTGCAAGTGCCTGTTCAATCATAGGGAATGTAAGACCTTTAATCTTCATATCCATCTGAATTGCTGTAATACCTTTATGTGTACCGGCAACTTTAAAGTCCATATCACCGAAGAAGTCTTCGATACCCTGAATATCTGTTATTTCAATGAAATCATCATCATTATCACCTGTTACAAGACCAACAGATATACCAGCAACCGGACGTTTAATAGGAACACCAGCAGCCATAAGTGAAAGTGTAGAACCACAAATACTTGCCTGTGATGTAGAACCATTTGAACTCATAATATCAGAAACAAGTCTTATTGCATATGGGAATTCTTCTTCACTTGGAATTACAGGAAGAAGTGCTCTTTCACCTAAAGCACCATGACCTATTTCACGTCTTCCAGGACCTCTTGATGTTTTAGCTTCACCAACAGAATATCCTGGGAAATTATAGTGGTGAATATATCTTTTTGCAACTTCTGTTGTATCAAGTCCATCAAGTTTCTGTATTTCAGATAAAGCACCTAAAGTTGTTACAGTAAGAGCCTGTGTTTGTCCTCTTGAGAAAAGAGCTGAACCGTGAGTTCTTGGAAGAATATCAATTTCAGCTGAAAGAGGTCTTATTTCTTCAATAGCTCTACCGTCAGGACGTTTATGTTCTCTTAAAATCATATGTCTAACTGTAAGTTTTTCAAATTTATAGATAATTTCTCCAACCATTGTTTCGAAAGTATCTTCTGTTTCTTCAAAGAGAGGAGCGTATTCTTCACTGAATTTTTCGATTACTTCTTCTGTAATCTGGCTTATTTTCTCATCTCTTTCCTGTTTCATATCAGTGAATACAGCTTCTTTCATACGTTCATCAGTAATGTATTCAGTGATTTTTTTATACATATCTTCAGGAATGATATGTTCTTCATAAGGTTTCTTTTCTTTACCTTCTGCTTTTACGATTTCTTCTGTAAATTCAACAATTTTAACATTTGTTTCATGAGCAAATCTTATTGCTTCCATCATAAGGTCATCAGGAATTTCATTTGCACCAGCTTCAATCATCATTACTTTATCTTTCTTTGAAGATACAGTAAGAGAAAGGTCAGAAACAAGTCTTTCTTCAGCATTAGGGTTTATAACAAGTTTACCATCAACAAGACCAACACTTACAGAACCAACTGCATCTGTAAAAGGAATATCAGAAATGCAAAGAGCTATTGATGCACCAATCATAGCAACAACTTCAGGTGAACAATCTTGGTCAACTGAAAGAACAGTAGCAACGATGCAAACATCATTTCTGTAATCTTTTGGGAAAAGAGGACGAATAGGTCTATCTATACATCTTGATGTAAGTATAGCTTTTTCGCTTGGTCTACCTTCTCTTTTTATAAATCCTCCTGGTATTTTACCAACAGAATATAATCTTTCTTCATAATCAATACTTAATGGGAAAAAGTCAATCCCTGCTCTTGGTTTTTCTGATGCAGTTGCAGTACAAAGAACAACTGTATCACCATAACGTAATATAACTGCACCGTTAGCAAGCTCAGCAACTCTGCCTATTTCAGCTGTGAGAGTACGTCCGGCAAGTTCCATAGAATAACTTCTGTATTTTTTTTCCATAGTAATTCTCCTTTTTAATATAATACTTAAGACAAGCAAGTCCTACCTTTAGGACAATACACCATAGATCTTCAGTTTTATATACATAGTATACATTATTTTATATATACAAAACTGGAAATCTATAGTGTAAACTCATTATTTTAAAAAAATAGAGAGGAAAAATCCTCTCTATTCGCTTGTCTATTAATTACTTTCTTAAACCTAACTCAGCGATAAGTTCACGATATTTTGTGATATCATTAGCTTTAAGGTAGTTTAATAAACCTCTTCTCTGTCCAACCATCTTTAAAAGACCTCTTCTTGAGTGGTGGTCTTTTTTGTGTGATTTTAAGTGGTCTGTAAGAAGCTCAATTCTTGCTGTTAAAAGAGCAATCTGAACTTCTGGTGAACCTGTGTCAGATGGTGTTCTACCATATTTAGCGATAATTTCTTGTTTGTTAATTGTTGCCATTTTAAAAATCCTCCTTAGAATATATAAATAAAAATTACTTTGCTATCCCCCAAGACTAAGCAAACGGTTGGAGATTCCGTATTCTGGGTCTGGGTTCAACAGCTATTAAAGTTTATCACATAAATTAATGTTTTACAATAGTTTTTTAATATAATTTACGCCATTTATCAAAATCATGGCTTTCAAAGTATTCCTTAGCAGTTTCGGCATCTCTTTCCATCTGCTGACGAAGGTCTTCAACGCTTGGGAATTTCTTTTCATCTCTTATCCATTTAAAGAAATGAGTTCTTAAAGTTTCTCCATACACCATTTTATGGAAATCAAAAAGATAAGTTTCTATAACTTTAAATGTACCATTTACAGTAGGATTTATTCCTATATTTGTTACACCGCTATATACTTTTCCATTGTATATTGTTTTTGTAGCATAAACTCCATTTGGCGGAAAAAGTTTTACAGGGTCAGCAACTATATTAATAGTAGGAAAACCTATTGTTCTACCAAGTTTTTTACCTTGCATAACTTCACCTTGTATAAAATAAGGTACAGTAAGAAGTTTATTTGCAAGCTCTAAATTTTTATCTACAAGGCAATTTCTTATTCTTGTTGAACTTACTCGTTCATCTTCATAGAGAACAGAAGGTACATATATAACCTTTACACCTCTTTTTTCTCCAAGTTCTTTTAAAAGCTCATAATCTCCACTTTGTTTTTTACCAAATCTGTAATTTTCTCCTACAATAAGAACTTTACAATTAAGTTTATCAAATATAAGTTCATTAGCAAACTTTTCTGGCTCTGTGGAAGCAAATTCCATATCAAAAGGATATTCAATATATATATCAACACCAAGGCTTTCAATTATATATTTTTTCTCTTGTGGAGCCATAACAAGAGCTGAATGAACTTTATTTTTTAAAAGAAACATAGGATGAGGATTAAAAGTAAAAACAACACTTTTAAGATTTTCCTCTTTTGCAAATTCTTTTGTAAGATTTATAAGAGCTCTGTGTCCCATATGAAGACCGTCAAAATTGCCTATAGTGACGGCAGTAGGTACACTTTGCTCAATATTTCCATCTGTAATATGTTCCATTATTAACTACTCCTATTTTAAGGTTTTACAACAATATTTTTACCGGTTTTACACAATACATTTCTTTTGATTTATCATAATTATACTGAAAAATTCCTATAAAAGTTCCTTCGGCATCATATACAAGTACTTCTTCACCTTTTTTAAGGTCATATTTTCCATCAAAAAAGTACTCATACATTTTGCCACCATTATGAAGAAGCTTTGTTCCTTTTGGTAATATTTTAACTTTTTTATAATTGCATAAAACATCATCTATTGTTATAAGTATATCATCAATACTGCCTTTTTCAACAATAGTTTTCAATTCATCAAGTTTAATAGCAGTATCAATATTAAATCTTCCGGACATTGTTCTTAAGAGATAAGACATATTTCCGCCACAGCCAAGTTTTTTACCAATATCGGAACAGAGTGTTCTTATGTAAGTTCCTTTTGAGCAAATAACATCTATAACTATTTTGTTTGGAGGAAGAAATTCAAGTATTTTAATATCATAAATTTTTATTCTTCTTGATTTTCTTTCAATTTCCTTACCTTCTCTTGCAAGCTCATAAAGTTTTTTACCATTTACCTTTATTGCAGAATACATAGGTGGAACTTGGTCATATTCTCCTATAAAAGAATATACAGCCTCTTTTATTTTTTCCTCATTAAAATCAACAGGCTTAACCTCCAAAATTTCTCCGGAAGAATCTTCTGTAGTTGTTGTAATACCAAGAGTAACCTCAGCACGATAACCTTTTTTATCTGACATAATATAATCAGCAAGTTTTGTACCTTTACCAAGACAAATAGGAAGAACACCTTCTGCATCTGGGTCTAATGTTCCTGTATGCCCTACTTTTTTCTGATTTATGGTTTTTCTCACAACAGCAACCACATCATGAGATGTAAAACCTTTTTCTTTATAAATATTAATTACTCCGTCCAAAGGTTTATTCTCCTTTTTCAAATTTACTGATAACTGCATTTTTTATAATATCCAAAGCCTCAAAAAGAGTACATTCAAAAGTACAGCCGGCAGCCTTTTTATGACCGCCACCACCAAACTGCAACATAAGTTCTGAAACATCAAAGCCATCTTCACTTCTTAAACTTGCTTTAACTTGATTTTCTCCTTTTTCATAAAGAAATGCAGAAACAACTGTATTAGGTATATTTTTAAGATATTCAGATACACCATCAACATCTTTAGGTGTTCCATTATATTTCTTTATTGTATCCATAGAAATATATGATAAAGCAAATTTACCATTACATAAAAGTTCAGAATTCATAAGAGCTTCACCCATAAGTTTTACTTCTGTAAAAGTATGGCTATGATATATGCTGTTATATATACCTGAAAAATCAAAAGGATATTTCATAAGTTCTGAAGCAATACTCATAGTTATTGGTGTAGTACTTGTATGTCTAAATCCTCCTGTATCATTTACAAGTCCGGCATAAAGACAAGAAGCAATATTTTTATCAATATCAATCCAATCTATAAGTACTTTATAAACTATTTCAGATGTAGAAGATGCATTAGCATCAACAAAATTAAGTTTACCAAAATATTTATTACTTATATGGTGGTCAATATTTATGCTGTACATATTTTCAAATAATTCTTTAGCTTTACCAAGTCTTTCTGTATCGCCACAATCAAGAGAAATAAATAAATCAGCATTTATATTTGAATAATCTTCTTTATATATAAACTCTTTTCCGGCTATACAATTATATTTTTGTCCATATTCTTCAAGAAGTACATAAATATTTTTATTTTTAGACTTAAGTGCAAAAGCAAAGGCAAGAACAGCCCCGATAGCATCACCATCGGGATTTGTATGTCCTGCAATAATTATATTTTCACTATTATCAATAGCTTCTCTTATTTCTTTAAGGCTATTATTCATTATTCTTCATCTCCTGAAGAAGCAGTATTTCCTTTACTAATTTCATCAATAAGTTTAGACATTCTTATACTATATTCAACAGAGTCATCAAGTTTAAATATAAGTTCTGGAGTATTTCTTAAATTTACTCTCTGTGCAAGAAGTCTTCTTATAAAACCTGTTGCATTTTTAAGACCTTTCATAACTCCGTCTTTTTCATCTTCATTTCCAAGTACAGAAACGAAAACTTTACAATATTTAAGGTCAGGAGTTGTATCAACTCTTAAAACACTTGTCATTACTCCCACACGAGGGTCTTTAATTTCTCCTCTAATAATTTGTGAAAGTTCTTTTAATATTTCATCATTAATTCTTGTCATTCTGTTATTGTTTTTCATATATTTCACCTGCTATGCATTATTTTGATTTTTTTCCAATTATCTAGGAACTTCAACCATTATATATGCTTCAACAATATCCAATTCTTTAAGGTCGTTGAATTTTTTCATAACAAGACCACATTCGTATCCAGCAGCAACTTCCTTAACATCATCTTTAAATCTCTTAAGGCTTTCAAGTTCACCTTCGTAAATTTTTTCACCTTCACGAGTAACTCTAACTTTACAGTTACGTACAAATTTACCATCAAGAACATAACTTCCTGCGATTGTACCAACGCCAGATGCTTTGAAAAGCTGACGAACTTCTGCATGACCAATAATTTTTTCTTCATATACAGGGTCAAGCATACCTTTCATAGCATTTGCAACATCTTCAATAGCATTATAAATTACTCTATAAAGACGAAGGTCTACTTTTTCTTCATCTGCAAAAGCTTTTGCAGCTGGTTCAGGTCTTACGTTAAAGCCTATGATAATTGCATTTGATGCTGATGCAAGCATTACGTCAGATTCAGTAATTGCACCTACACCACCATGTATTGTTCTTACTCTTACTTCGTCATTAGAGAGTCTTTCAAGACTCTGTTTTACAGCTTCAACAGAACCATGAACGTCAGCTTTAACAACTATGTTAAGCTCTTTAACATTACCGGACTGTATCTGTGTAAAGAGGTCATCAAGAGATACTTTATTTGGAGTATTCTTAATCATTTCCATTCTGTTTTTAGCTATAACAGACTCAGCAACCTGTCTTGCCTGTTTATCGTTAGCTGCAACATAGAAACTATCACCTGCTGAAGGAACTTCAGAAAGACCAAGTATTTCAACAGGAGTTGAAGGACCTGCTTTTTTAACTCTTCTTCCTTTATCATCAGTCATAGCTCTAATTTTACCATATGCACAACCTGCAACAATAGGGTCACCTACATGAAGAGTACCACTCTGTACAAGAACTGTTGCAACAGGTCCTCTACCTTTATCAAGCTGTGCTTCAATTATAGCACCTCTTGCTTTTTTGTTAGGATTTGCTTTAAGTTCTTTCATTTCAGCAGTAAGTATAATCATTTCAAGAAGATTATCTATACCTGTTTTATTAACAGCTGATACAGGAACACAGATAGTTTCTCCGCCCCAGTCTTCAGCAAGAAGTCCATATTCAACAAGTTCCTGTTTAACTCTATCAGGATTTGCAGAAACTTTATCTATTTTATTAATAGCAACTATAATTTCAACACCGGCAGCTTTTGCATGGTTAATAGCTTCTATTGTCTGTGGCATTACACCGTCATCAGCAGCAACAACAAGTACAGCAATATCTGTAACCTGTGCACCACGCATACGCATTGCTGTAAAGGCTTCGTGTCCTGGTGTATCAAGGAAAGTAATAGGTTTTCCATCAATCTGTACAGTATAAGCACCTATATGCTGTGTAATACCACCAGCTTCTGTTGTTGTAACACTACTATGTCTTATAGAGTCAAGTAAAGATGTTTTACCATGGTCAACATGACCCATAACAACTACAACAGGAGGTCTTTCCTGTAAATCTTTTTCATCATCTGGTTCTTCTTTGAAAGTTTCTTCCATAATATCTTTTTCTGGTTCTCTTTCAATTATAACATCAAAATCTTCACCGATTTTTACAGCTGTATCAAAATCAAGTGACTGATTTATACCTGCCATAATACCTTTTTTCATAAGGTGTTTAACAAGGTCTGTTCCACCCATATTGAGCTTTTCAGCAAGTTCTTTTACTGTAATATTTTCACCTATACATACTGTTTCAATATCTTTTTCATCATTAGATGCACCTTCCAAAGCTCCATCTTCTGATTCATAATATTCAATTATAAGTGCTGCGTCATCTTCACTTATTGTACTCATATGGCTATTTGCTTCAATCCCAAATTCTTCAAGCTTTTCCATAAGGTCTTTACTGTTTACATTTAATTGTTTTGCTAATTCATGTACACGTGTCTTTGACAAACGCTCCACCTCCAAAATTCTCTATATTAATTTATATTTTCCGCCAACTCTTTTATTTTATCTGCAAAGCCTTTATCAGTTATACCGATAACTGCTCTTGTATCCTTGCCTATAGCAGAACCAAGAGTATATTTATCAGATATTATAATAAAAGGTACTTTATAATATTCACATGAATTTCTGAACTTTTTAAGAGTATTAGCTGAAGCATCAGAAGATATAATAACAAGATATGCTTTTTGGCCTTTAATAGCAATTTCAACACCTTGTTCTCCTGAAACAACTTTACCTGCTCTCATAGAAAGTCCAAGAATACTTAATAACTTATTCATGTAAATTCTCCTTTTCTTTTAAAAGCTGTGCTTTAAGCTCTTCATAAACCTCAGCAGGAACAGCTGATTTAAAAGACCTTTCAAGACCTTTTGATTTATGAGCTTTTGAAAGACATTCTTCATTTGGACATACATAAGCACCTCTACCAGGTTTTTTGCCTGTAAAATCCACAGAAAATTCTCCTTCATCATTTCTTACTATTCTCACAAGCTCTTTTTTATTTTTCATTTCTTGACAGCCTGTGCATTTTCTTAAAGGGATTTTTCTTTGTTTCATAAAAACACCTCACCCTAAATTATTCCTCGTCTGTAATAACTTCCTCAGACTCAAAATCTTCCATAAATACATCATCATTAACTTCTTCTTCAAGAGAACATTCAAATTCACTATTTGCAAATTCTTCTTCAGAAATAAAGTTTGTTTCTTTAGCCTGTGTTTCACTCTTAATGTCAATTCTCCAACCTGTAAGTTTAGCAGAAAGTCTTGCATTCTGACCTTCCTTACCAATAGCAAGAGAAAGCTGATGATTTGGAACAACTATTTTTGCACTCTGTTCTTCTTCATTTATTGAAACAGCAAGAACTTTTGAAGGACTTAATGCTGCTGCAATAAATTCTTTAGGGTCTTCACTCCAGTTGATAATATCAATTTTTTCACCTTTAAGTTCATTTACAATAACATTTACTCTTGAACCATTTGGACCTACACAAGAACCTACTGCATCAACATTTTCATCTTTTGAGTATACAGCGATTTTTGTTCTTGAACCTGCTTCACGAGCAATGCTTTTAATTTCAACTGTACCATCATGAACTTCTGGAACTTCCTGTTCAAAAAGTCTTTTTACAAGTTCAGGATGTGTTCTTGAAACATAAATCTGTGGACCTTTTGTTGTGTTTTTAACTTCAAGAACATACACTTTTATTCTATCCATAAAATTGTATTCTTCTCCTGGAATTTGTTCATTTGGAGAAAGTATACCATCAATTTTTCCAAGCTGTACAATTACATTTCTTTTTTCTTTACGCTGTACAATACCTGTCATAATTTCTTTTTCTTTTGTTATATACTGATTGAAAAGTATTTCTCTTTCTGCTTCTCTAAATTTCTGAACAACAACCTGTTTTGCAGTCTGAGCTGAAATTCTTCCAAAGTTTCTTGGTGTAACTTCAATATCAATAACGTCACCTACTGTAAAATAAGGATTTCTTTCTTTTGCTTCTTCAAGAGATAATTCAAGCATTGGGTCAACAACTTCTTCAACAACCTCTTTCTGTGCATAAACAGCAACATTACCTGTTTCTCTATTTATAACTACTTTTATATTTTGGCTTGTTCCAAAATTCTTTTTACAAGCTGTAACAAGAGATGTTTCAATAGCTTCAAATATTATTTCCTTATCAATACCTTTTTCTTTTTCAATCTGATTTAAAGCATCAATAAATTCTGCATTATCCATTTTTCAAACTCCTCCATTCTATAAATTAAAAAATAACAGCAAGACGAATTCCTGCAATATCTTTTCTGTCAAAACTTATGTCTTTACCATTTTCGTCTGTTATTGTAACAATATTATTTTCAAGACCTTTTAAAGCACCTTGATATTCCTTTGAGCCTTCAAAAGCCTTGTAAAGTTTTACATCAACAATTTCTCCCGCATATTTTACAAAATCACTTTCTTTTTTAAGGGGTCTGTCAATTCCAGGAGAGCTTACCTCAAGTATATAAGCCTGCTCGATAGGGTCAGACTCATCAAGTTTAGCTTCAAGTGTACGGCTTACATATTCACAATCATTAATATCAACGCCGCCTTCTTTGTCAATATAAATTCTAAGATACCAGTTTGGACCTTCTTTAACAAATTCAACATCAACAAGTTCAAAATTCTTTTCTTCAACAATAGGAAGAACTAATGCTTCAACTTTTTTTTCAGAATTATTTGCTTTTGCCATTATCTCACCTAACCAATTAAAATTATTTCTTTACAAAACTTAAGAGTGGGCAAAAAACCCACTCTTAACACAAAACTGATATTAAATACATATTTAGTATAACACCATAATCTCTTTTATGCAATAGAAAATTGTATATATAAGGTAAATTATGCCTTAGAACCTTCAATATCTTTATCACTTCCCATACTAAGTTTAAGAAGTATAGGTGTAATAAGAGTTGTTACAATAACAACAATTACAATAGCAGGGAAAAGACTTTCTGATATAAGTCCAACCTGTGAACCTTTCTGAGCAACAATAAGAGCAACCTCACCACGAGATACCATACCAATACCAACAGCAAGAGCTTCTCCTTTAGTAAACTTACATAATAATGCACCTAATCCACAACCAATAATTTTTGTTACTATGGCAACAATAAGAAGAACTAAAGAAAACATAACAATTGTAGGTGTAAGACCTGTAATGACTGTTTTAATACCCATACTTGCAAAAAACATTGGTGTAAAGAATGAGTATGATGCAATCGTTACTTTTGATGCAATATATGATTTTGTATCAGAAACATTGCAAAGTATAAGACCTGCAAAATAAGCACCTGTAATATCGGCAACTCCAAAAAATTCTTCAGCACAGTATGACATTATAAGACAAAATGCAATACCATATATAGCAACACGTCTTTTTCTTCCATATTTTTCTTCCATAATTTTAAATAATTTATAGATAATAACACCACAAATAAGAACAAAAATGAAGAAAAGAACTATTTTAAGAAGAACTATTATAATATTTACATTTGGGTCAGCAAAACTTGTAATTACAGTAAGTGCTATAATACCTAAAATATCATCAATAATAGCTGCACCAAGTATTGATGTACCTACTTTACCTTTAAGTTTTCCCATTTCTCTAAGTGTTTCAACAGTAATACTAACAGATGTAGCTGTTAATACAACACCAACAAATACCGATTCAAGCATAGCAATATCTGTTGCTTCATTTTTACCAAAGAACATCATATATGTTACTAAACCACCTATAAGCGGAACTATAACACCTATAATAGCTATTATAAATGATGCTTTTCCTGTACTTTTAAGCTCTTCCATATCTGTATCAAGACCAGCAAGGAACATAAGGAATATAACACCTATTTCTGCTGATTTTGTGAGGAAATCTGTATCATGAAGTATGTTAAAACAACTTGGTCCAAGAAGTACACCAACTAAAAGTGCTCCTACAACCTGTGGCATATGAACCTTTTCTGACATAACTCCAAAAATCTTTGTTGATAAAAGTATAATTGCTGCTAATAGTAAAAAATCATAGGACTCCATTTTTTTACCCCTTTCTTTATTAAAATTTCTAACCATTCAATTCAGAATTATATTCCTTATTTTAATAAAACTCAACTTTATTTATTAATCAAATTTTGTTAAATTATTTAATACCCTTTGTAAAAATTTATATTCATTTTCACTATCTATTTGCAATTTAATTACAGGTGTTT
>DXZA01000033.1 GCA_019415525.1 Tyzzerella sp.
TGTATAAGAGACAGATATTAACCCCTTTTATTTGTATTTTACAACATGATAATGTTCAATTTATATAAAAGTTAATACATAAGTTATTATGCATAATCTAATAATTTTTTTACACATTAAAATGGAAAAATGTCGTTTGATATCAAAAAGTATATGAATTAAAATTACAGTATAAATTCAAGAAATTAATAAAATATGAAAATATTAGAAAATAAGTATTTAAAGCAATTCTTGAGACAGTAGAACAAGGACTTATAAAAGGTATATCTGGAAATATTGCTCTTAGAGATGATGTAGACGATGTAATAGCAAATACCTTATAAAGGAATGAAACTAGAAGATATAGCAATCGTTGACTTTGACGAGAATTGGATTTATGGACTATACAAAACATCACCAGTATATATTTATTTAATATAATTTTTCAAACATTGATTTTGTTGTTTAAAATTGATATACTATACTAAAATTGTTTAAAAGAGGTAATATAAATGGAAAAGAAAAAAGTAACATTTGCAGATATTGCAAAATATACTAATTTTTCAAAAACAACTATTTCCAGATATTTTAATAATCCTGATTCACTTACATTGGAAAATCAAGAAAAAATTGCAAAAGCATTAGAAGAATTAGGTTATCAAAAAAATAAGTTAGCAAAAGTTTTAGCTAATGGAAAAAGTGAATTTGTTGGAATTATTGTTCCTAATCTTTATTTTCATTATTATTCTGAAATGCTAAATAAAATTTTGGCAAGTTACGAAGAGTATAATTACAAATTCCTTGTTTTTGTAGGAAATCATAAAAAAGAAGTTGAACGAAAATATATACAAGAACTCTTAGCATATAAAATAGAAGGTCTTATTGTTTTAAGCAATACTATATCTTCAGAAGAACTTAAATCATACAATATTCCAGTAGTAACTATTGAACGTGAGGCAAAATATGTATGTAGTGTTGATACAGATAATTATACTGGTGCAGTTCAAGCAACTGAGTTGCTTATAAAAAATGATTGTGATATTTTAATTCATATTAATAATATTTTTCCGGAGTATGTTCCTGCATATGATAGAATAAGAGCATTTATTGATATATGTAATTACAATAATATAAAATATGAATTGATTAAAGAAAATTTTGGTTATAGTTACGAAGAAGTATTTATAAAAATGCAAAGTATATTTAATGAAATAGATAATAAATATATAGACCAAAAAAAAGGAATATTCTTATCTAATGATACCTATGCTAATATATTTCTTAATTTAATTATTCAAAAATATGGCAATTTACCAGAACATTATCGTATTGTAGGTTTTGATAATTCTCCCATTGCTAGTGAAGCAATAGTTCCTATAACTACAATAGCACAACAAATAGATAAAATAGCTGATACAGCTATGGAATTACTTGTATTACAAATGAATGAAATGAAAAAGCGAAAACCAACTCCTTTAAAAGAACCTATTCACAAACAAATTACTCCTATTCTTGTTAAAAGAAACACAACAGATTAATAAAATACCATAACCGATTAGTTAGTTTTTACATATTTGGTTATGGTATTTTTTTGTTTAAAATTAATGTATTAAAGATATTGACAATAAAAAATACATGTAGTACTATTATATCGCAAAGTAACCGGTTACTTAATCGGTTACTTAAAATATTAATATAGTATTAATTATATGTTCATAAGAGTGAAATATATATTTAAAACAATTAGAATGTAATTTTAAATCATTTATAAATCATTACAAATAAATATATTGGGAGGAGATATAAAATATAGTGTTTATTAAGTTTTAAAAATGTTTTTATAAAAAGGAGGATAATTATGGATTACAAAAAAATAGCACAAGAAATAATTGAACACATTGGTGGAAAAGAAAATATTATTAGTGCTGCACATTGTGCAACTAGATTGCGTTTAGTTTTAAAACAAGATGATTTAATTCAGACAGATAAAATTGAAGAAATTGATGCAGTCAAAGGTAGTTTTAATAATGGTGGACAATTTCAAATTATTTTAGGAACTGGTACTGTAAATAAAGTATATGATGAATTTATTAAAATTGCTGATATTGAAAGTATGACAAAAGATGAAGTTAAAAAAATAGCTGATAAAAAAATGAACCCTGTACAGAAAGTATTAAAACTTTTAGCTGATGTATTTGTACCTATATTACCAGCTTTGGTTGCTTCAGGTTTAATGATGGGGATTAATAATATATTGACTGCACAAGGTATGTTTATAGCAGGAAAATCATTAGTTGAAGCATATCCTCAAATTGCAGACCTTGCTTCAATAATAAATTTAGCTTCTAATGCTGGATTTACTTTCTTACCAGTATTAATTGGATTTTCAGCAGCCAAAATTTTTGGTGGTACACCTATATTAGGTGCAGTTATTGGTGCAATTATGATACACCCAGATTTATTAAATGGATATAGCTATGGTCAAGCACTTATTGATGGTACTGTTCCATATTGGAATGTTTTTGGATTACCTATTGCTAAAGTTGGTTATCAAGGTACAGTTTTACCTGTTATCGTAGCAGCATTTTGTTTAGCTGTAATAGAAAAAAGATTACGTAAAATTGTTCCAGCAATGTTAGATAATATACTTACTCCATTTTTAGCTGTTTTAATTACAGCAGCTTTAACATTTGTTGCAATAGGACCTATTATGCGTACAGTAGGTGATGCAATGACAAATGCTGTCATTTGGTTATTCTTTGACTTAGGTGCAATAGGTGGATTTATCTATGGAGTTACATATCCTTTATTAGTTATTACAGGTATGCATCATAGTTTAGTAACAGCAGAAACACAAATTCTTGCAAATATTCAGACTTTAGGAGGTTCTCCTACATTCGCAGTTGTTGCTTGTGCAAACTGTGCTCAAGGAGCAGCAGCCTTTGCGGTTATGTATTTAATGAAAAAAGATAGTAAATTACGTAGTGTTGCATCTGCATCTGGTATATCTGCATTATTAGGTATAACAGAACCAGCAATATTTGGTGTTAATCTTAAATTAAGATATCCATTCTTTGCTTCATTATTAGGTGGAGGTATTGGTGCAGCATATGCAACATTCATGCAGGTTTTATCAGTATCACAGGGACCTTGTGGAGTTATTGGTGTTATTTGTATAAGACCAGATTGTATGTTACAGTTCTTAATTTCAACAGTTGTTGCTATGGTTGCTTCATTTATAATAACTATTATATTTGCTAAAACAATTGGTAGAAAACAAAATAGTAATTCTTAATTATATTTAGGAGATTTATGTAATATGGAGTGGACAAGAGAACAAAGATATAGAAGGTTGGAAGATATTACAGGAAAAGAATATGAGGATTTAATGGAAAGCGTTAATTCTTGTATTTATAGACAAAAATATCATATTCAGCCTAAAACAGGATTGCTTAATGACCCTAATGGATTTTCGTACTATAATGGGGAATATCATATATTTTATCAGTGGTTTCCTATCGGACCTGTACACGGCATAAAATATTGGTATCATATGGTTAGTAAAGATTTGGTTCATTGGATAGATAAAGGTATAGGTTTATCTCCTGATACTGAATATGAAAGTCATGGAGTTTTTTCAGGAAGTGGTTTTGTAAAAGATGATTTATTATATTTATTTTATACAGGAAATACAAGAGATAAAGATTGGATAAGAAAACCATATCAATGCTTGGCAACAATGAATAAGTACGGAAATATTAATAAATATAATAAACCTTTAATTATAGACTCACCAGAAGGATATACAGATAATTTTAGAGACCCTAACGTTTTTGAACAAAATGGATATTATTATTGTTTAATAGGTGCTGAAAATATAAACAATGAAGG
This sequence comes from Tyzzerella sp., assembly GCA_019415525.1. GTDB lineage: Bacteria > Bacillota > Clostridia > Lachnospirales > Anaerotignaceae > Fimicola. The sequence continues at coordinate 3,871 of DXZA01000033.1, forward strand.
AAGAATTGTTTATTATCGTTCAAAAGATTTATTTGATTGGCAGTTAATGGGTGAAATTGATATTCCATATAAAGGCGGTTTTATGTGGGAATGTCCTGATTATTTTGAAATTGATGATAAAGGCATTATAATGTTTTGTTCACAAGGTCAAGAAAAGTTGGAAAATCAATATAATAATATATTTCCATCAGGATATATTTTGACAGATAAAATTGATTTTTCTAATCCAGTTGTAACAAGTGATATATACAATGAATTTGACCGTGGATTTGATTTTTATGCACCACAAACAATGAAAGATAATAAAGGAAGAAGAATTCTTATAGGTTGGCTTGGATTACCAGGTATAGAATGTGTAACAGAAAAAAATAATTGGGCACATTGTCTTACATTACCAAGAGAATTAATAATTAAAAATAATAGATTATATCAAAAACCAATTTCTGAGTTAGATAATATTAAATATAATCCTATAACTATTAGTGATACAATAAAAGGAACTGCTAAGTTTGATGGATTTGAAGGTGATATTTATTATTTGAATTGTAAATTCACAGACATAATTGGAGAAAAAGTTGGTATCAAATTAAGAGTAGGCCATAATGAAGAAACATTATTTTATTATGATACTTTAAACTCAGAACTTGTATTTGATAGAAGCAATTCAGGAATTCAATATGCTATTGAATATGGTAGTATTAGAAAATGTTCATTTAATGAAAAACAATTACAGTTAGAAATTTTTATGGATAGTTCAAGTGTAGAGATTTTTGTAAATGATGGTTTAGAAGTTTTTACATCAAGAATTTATGCTAAAAGAGAAAGTTGTGGAATTGAATTTTTTGCTGATAAGTCAGCAAATATTGATGCAACAATATGTAATATAAGACTATAATAGAATC
>DXZA01000034.1 GCA_019415525.1 Tyzzerella sp.
ATTAAAACTAATATAAAAAACTGACTTCATATAAATATAAGAAGTTAGTTTTTTAATATTTTATAATACTAAAATTAAATTTATTATATTTTATTTTTATACAAATCTGTAATAATATCAACACATCTATCAATACCTATTTTACCACTATCTAAGCATAATTCATAATTAGAAGCTTCACCCCAAGCTGTGTCTGTATAAAGCTCATAATAAGCTCTTCTTTTTTTGTCTTTATCATGAAGTCTTTGTACTGGGGATTCTTCACGTTGACCATAAACAGATACAATACGTTCTGCTCTTTTTTCGTCTGATGCATGAATAAATACGGTTAAACAATCAGCACTATCTCGTAATATATAGTCAGCACAACGACCCACAATAACACAAGATTCTTTTTTTGCTAAGTCAGTAATAACTTTTTTCTGAGCAAGCCAGATTTTATCTAAAGCTGACTGACCATCTCTACCTCTTACAGCAACTGCATTTTCATATAATTTATCAGAAAGAGCATATTCTCCATATTTCTCTATATATTCTTTAGCAAGACCACTTTCAATAGATATTTTTTCAATTAACTCACTATCATAACAAGGAATATCTAATTTTGCGGCAACTTCTTTTCCTATTGTTCTACCACCACTGCCAAATTCACGACTTATAGTAATAACTCTATTAGATATAAATTCTTCCTTAACAAGAGTTTCAGTTTTAATATTAAATTCTTTAACAATAGATTTTTTAAATTGTATATAAAGTACCATTGCAATTAAAAATGATAATGTATCTGTAATTGCCTGTACCCACATTAAACCTGTTGTTCCAAAAAGATAATCAAGAACAAAACAAAGTATAGAGAAAATTATACCAAGACGAAGTACTGCTAATAAAAGTGATGTTTTCCATTTACCTACTGCTTGGAAAATTGAGTTATACATATTAAATAAACTCATACCTATTACACACCAAGACCAACAACGCATAAATACACTACCTACTTCAATAGTTTGTGCATCTGGTGTAAATATTCGCACAATAGTTTCTGGTATCATCTGAACAATAATAAGGAATACTACAGAAAAAACAGCTAAAATTATAAATGATAAACGGCATACTTCATGAACACGTTTATGATTTTTTGCACCATAACTGTATCCAATTAAAGGCATAACACCTTGTGCAATACCAATACTAATATGTAACGCTATAGTACCACATTTTGATGTAACACCATAAGCTGCAGAAAGAATATTTCCACCTTCATGTTGTAATAAAAGTCCATTTAAAAGAGAAATTGAAACAGAAACTAATAAAACAGCAATTGCCGCTGGAAATCCAACAGATAATGTTCCTAAAGAAACTTTCTTTTCTAAAGAAAAATATTTTGGTAAAAGAGTAAGAACAGTAGATTTTCTTATTTTTAATAATATAACTAAGAAATAAATAAGAGAAATGGTATTTGAAAGCATAGTTGCAACAGCAGCACCAGCAACATCCATATCAAAAACAAAAATAAATATTGGGTCAAGAATGATATTCATAATACCACCTATAGTTAAACCAATACCCGCTTCTTTTGTTTTACCTACTGCTCGCACTAAATGTCCTAATGCAAGTCCACCAACAGTAGGAATACCACCTATAACAAATACCCAAAACAAATAATCAGCAGTAAAGCCAAATGTGAATTCATCAGCACCAAAGAAAAGTAAAATAGGCTTCATAAAAATAGCAAGAATAATAGATAAAATTGCAGTTACAATAATACTTGCCCAAAAACAAAAAGATGATGCCTTTTTAGCTGTAGCCTCATCATTTTGTCCCATACTTCTTGAAATTACACTATTTGCACCAATACCAAAAAGATTAGCCACAGCAGTTAAAAGTGTGTATATAGGAAATGTAATAGAAAGAGCTGCTAACTGATTTGGGTCACCTATTTGACCAATAAAAAATGTATCTGCCAAACTATAAAGAATAACTATAATTTGACTTACTACTGTAGGTATAGCAAGCTTTGCAACTGCTTTACCTACAGGCATCGTTGTAAATAATTCATTATTATTTTTCATTCTTTATTTTCCTCCAAACTAAACCAATTTATTATAGCTTTTAAATAGAGTGATATTTTATTTTTTATTCATACGCACTCTATTCATATTGTCTAAAGCTATTTGTAATAAACTAGCAAATTCTTCTTGTTCTTTTTCACTCATACCTTCAACAAGAAATTGTTGTGTTTCTATGGCAATCTCTTTTAATGGTTCTTCTAAAAGTAACCCCTCTTCTGTTGGCATAAGTATAGATTTTCTTGCATCTTCTTCATCAGCAATTTTTTTTATAAATCCCTTATTTTCAAGTCTTGAAATTATTCCTGCCACAGTTGATTGAGATAACAAAAGATGTTCTTTTAACTGTGCAGCCGTAATTTGAGGATTTCTCAAAGTAGCAATAATAGCATCACTTTGTACTGATGTTAGTTCGATATCTTTCATTTTTAAATTTCTATAATAGGTTACAGCATTTCCAAGTTTAACAATTAAAGATGCCGTTTTAAATTGTGTAGATTTAATCATTTTACTTCCTCCTCAATACATCGCATACGATGTTTCGTATACGATGTATTTTACTACTACATAATTAAAAATTCAAGTATTATTTTTATAAATTAATATAAGAATATTATTAAACAAAAAAATAGCATGGCCAAAATAATCATTTTTACCATGCTATTTTTTATATTTATACTAAATTATAAATAATAATAAAACTTTAAATAAATAATATTTATATTATATATTTTTAATATTATCTATATAATTACCATATGCACCTATTAAATTTGAATCATTATAAAATTTACAAGTGCAAACATCTGCCTTTGGAATTATAAAGTCTGATATTGAATTATAAAAATCAAGATTTTTATTAATATATTCAATTAAAAGCGGTTGTTTACTTATGCCTCCTCCAATAACAAATTTATCTGGGTCATATATAAGCTGTAAATTCATAATCATATTAGCTATTGAACGTGTAAATTTATCAATAACTTTTAATACTATTTCATCACCATTATTTGCCATTTCAAAAATATCATATCCATTTATAGAATTTTCATCAATGTGTTTTGCTTTAGCCACAAGCTTTATAAGTCGAGGATTTCCATTTACATTAAACCATTGATTTTCATAACCATCAAATTCATTATTAAGCACAATAGAACTAAATTCTCCAGCTGAAAAATGTTTACCTTCATGAATTTTTCTATCTTTAACAATAGCCCCACCTATGCCTGTTCCAAAAACCATTACTATTCCATCATTACAATCTGAAAGTGCACCCCATTTTACTTCTGCTAAAGCTGCACATTTTGCATCATTCATAACGGATACAGGCACACCACACTTTTCATTAAGTACTTTTACAATATTAAAGTTATTTATATATTTTAAATGACCACCTGTAATACATATACCATTTTTACTATCTATAACACCTGGAACAGAGAGTGCAATACCATATGCTTCTTCTTTAAACTTTTCATATATATTACAAAGACAATTTATATAGCTTTCCAAACTATCTAATGGTGTTTTTATACTATCTTTTTCATACAAATTAATTTCATTATCAATAAGACCATATTTTATTGAAGAACCACCTACATCTATACAGATACATTTATCTTTCATAAAATAAACCTCCAAATTTAAAATATAAAGACCTTTAAACTAGATTATGTCAGTCTAAAGGTCTTTTTTATTATTATAATTCTGTTCCGTTACTTTCTATAACTTTTTTGTACCAATAAAATGATTTTTTTCTATATCTTTCAAGAGTACCATTTCCATAGTTATCTCTATCTACATATATAAAACCATAACGTTTTTTCATTTCACCACTACCAGCACTTACAAGGTCAATAGGCCCCCAAGTTGTATAACCCATAAGTTCAACACCATCATTTACAGCTTTAATCATCTGTTCTATATGGTCACGAAGATATTTTATACGATAGTCGTCATTTACTTCCCCATTTTCAAGAGTATCATTTGCACCAAGTCCGTTTTCTACTATAAATAAAGGTTTCTGATAACGGTCATATATCTGATTTAATGTAACTCTAAGACCTATTGGGTCAATAGCCCAACCCCATTCTGATTTTTCAAGATATGGATTCTCTATACCATCAAAAATATTTGTTTTTGAAGTATTTTCAAATAATTCTTTCTTAGTTGTTGTACATCTTGAAGAATAATAACTAAAACTTACAAAATCAACAGGATATTTTTTAAGTATTTCAATATCATCTGCACCCATTTCTATTTTTATATTATTTTCTTCAAAAAATCTTTTTGCATAAGAAGGATAATATCCTCTTACTTGAACATCAGAGAAGAAATAAGACTCTCTATCTTTTTCCATAGCAGCCATTACATCGGCTGGGTCACAGCAATATGGGTAAGTTGCTCCTGCTGCAAGCATACAACCAATTTTTGCATCAGGTATAATTTCATGACACGCTTTTACAGCAAGAGCACTAGCCACAAGCTGATTGTGTGCTGCCTGATATTTTATTTGAAGGTCATTTTCTCCTTCTTTTATTGTAAGTCCACCACCAACAAAAGGGGCATGAAGTATTATGTTTATTTCATTAAATGTAAGCCAATATTTTACTTTATCTTTATATCTTTCAAATATTGTTTTACTATAATTTTCATAAAATTTTATAAGTTTTCTGTCTTTCCAACCACCATATTTTTTACAAAGTTCTAATGGTGTATCAAAATGTTGTATTGTAACAAGAGGTTCTATACCATATTTTTTACATTCATCAAAAACATTATCATAGAATTTAAGTCCAGCTTCATTAGGTGTTGTGTCATCACCATTAGGGAAAATTCTTGACCATGCTATTGAAAGTCTAAAGCATTTAAATCCCATTTCTGCAAGAAGTGATATATCTTCTTTATATCTATGATAAAAATCTATTGCTTCATGAGATGGATAAAAGAAATCTTCATTAAATTCAAGACTTGGTGGATTACAGAAATACTGTGTTCTCTGTTCTCCAACTGGAAGAATATCTACTGCTGAAAGACCTTTTCCATCTTCTATATATGCTCCTTCAAGCTGATTTGAGGCAACAGCACCACCCCAAAGGAAATTTTCAGATAAAATACTTTTCATAATATCATACCTTTCATATTATTAAAATTATTCTGCATCAAGTTCTGCTTCTGCTTCTTTTTCTTGTTCACATATAAGTTTATCCTGTATTTTAAAGAAAGGTGCATAAATTGCAACACTCATAACAACAATAGCAAGTTGTAAAAGAGCAAGTCTCCAACCTCCTGTTATAAGACCACTTAAAACAGGTGGCATTGTCCAAGGAACTGTTACTCCTGTAAATGGTGGAACAATACCTGTTGATATTGCAAAATATCCAATTATAACTGAAAGAGTTGGTACTATTATAAAAGGAATAAGCATAACTGGATTAAATATAATTGGTGTACCAAATATAATAGGTTCATTTATATTAAAGAAAGCTGGACCAATAGCAAGTTTACCAAGCTGTTTCATCTGTTTTGATTTTGCAAAAATAAACATACTTATAACAAGACCTATTGTTAAACCTGCACCACCCATTTTAAGGAATAATGTAAACTGGTCTGTTATAATTCTTGCATTTTCACCAACAACAAGTTCTTTTCCAGCTTCAACAACCTGCTGATTTGCAAGCATATTTGACTGTAAAATAGGAGCTAATATATTTAATATAATGGCATCCCCATGTATTCCACACCACCAGAATACAGAAATAAGTATTGAAACAATTATAATACCAGGTAATGTATCAGTTAAATTCTGTAAAGGTATCTGAAGCCAGTTATAAATTGCCTCTGTTACTGAAAGACCTGTAAGACCATTTATAACTATATGTAATATCATAAAAATAGTAAGTATTGCTGCACCCGGAATTAACGCTGAGAAAGAGTTTGCAACAGCTGGAGGAACACTTTCTGGAAGTTTAATTCTTATATCTCTTTTAATAAACCAAGAATATACAATTCCTGAAAGAAGACTTGATATAACAGATGCTATAAGACCTTGACCACCAAGCCAAACACTAGGTATTGCTCCATTTATAAGCTCTCCGTTAAATTCTACTGAAGAACCTGTCATAATAAAAAGTCCTGCTACTCCAAAAAGTCCTGATGGAACACCATCAATACCTTCTTCTGTACAATATTCATAAGCAAGAGCAAATGCTGCAAATACTGCGATTATATTAAATGTACCACCCACTACCTGATTGAGAGGTGCAGCCCAGTTTGCTCCAAAAATTCCTGCCATAAATTCATTATATCCAGGTATTGGAAGGTTTGCAATAAGAAGGAATACTGAACCTACAAGTGTAAATGGAACTGTTCTAATAAAACCGCTTTTTAATGCTTTTACAATTTTAAAGTTTGAAAACTTTACTACAAAAGGAATCATCTTTTGCATAGTTTCTTGTAACATAATTAATACCCCCGTAAATTTTATTTAATAATTATTTTTCAGTAAGTTTAAGAATTGTAGCCAATACTTTTTCTCCGTTCATCATACCATAATCAACAGTATTTATAACCTGAACTGGTATATTATGAGGGTCAAAAATTTGTTTTGCTTTAGCTGTTAAGAACTGTATCTGTGGTCCAAGAAGAACACAATTAACATCTGTATGTTTAACCATTTCTGTTTCTGAATATGCTGCAATATCAAGTTCAATACCTTTCTTAGTTGCTGCATCTTTAATTTTTTTAACTAATAAACTTGTTGACATACCTGCTGCACAAAAAACTGCTACTTTAATCATAATTATTTATCCCCTTTCTTTAACTCATTGATTGTTTTCTGCATTTCAATCATATTTGATATAAGCTGTTTTGAAAGCATTGCATTCATAAGATGGTCTTGAGCATGTACCATAAGAAGACTCATTTCAACTCTGTCTCCGCCTGCTTCCGCCTGTATAAGTTCTGTTTGTGATTCATGAACTTTTACAAGTGCTTCGTCTGCTTCCTTAAGAAGCTGTTCAACTGCTTCATAGTTTCCTGATACTGCTTCCATATATGCTTGTTGAAGCATTCCGTTTGCTGCCCCTGCTGATGCAATAATAGTAACTATTGTTTCTTCATCAACTTTTTTAACATTTGACATTTTAATTCCTCCTTATTTTGTATTTATTTGTGTCTTTCCTTCGTTTGTAACTACATTCTATAAAATCCCTTAGGAAATATCCAGCAAACTTTTTCCTATTTGTTTTAGGAAATTGTTTGTTTGATTAGATTTTTTAGGTAAACTATACTATAATAAATTAATATATTTTTATAATTATATTGGAGTGAATGTTTATGTATCTTATTGGAAGACAGGTTAAAATATTACGATATCTAAAAAACAAAGATACATTTGTAAAAGGAAGTGAGCTTGCAAAGGTATTTGGTGTAACAGATAGAACAATTCGAAATGATATTTCAGCAATAAAAGATGTATATGGCGAAAACATTATTGATGCTATAAGAACAAAAGGATATAAATATAATTCTGAAGTAGATATTCATAATACATTTTTTTATGATATTGATATTACCGATTCCGGAAATAGAATTATATATATATTAAAAAAGCTTATATTAAATCCAGAACCAGTCAATATTTTTGACTTATCAGAGGAACTTTCTATTTCTGAAAGAAGTATTGAAACAGATATTCAACGACTTAAAAAAATATTTAATACACTTTCATTAGATAGTGTTTATATTAAACGTTTTGAAGATAATATAATACTTAGTGGCTATGAGAATATATCAAATAATCTCATTTATGATATTATTAAATATACAAATGAAAATTTGGAATCATCTGAATATCAAAAATTTTTCACTAATATAAATATTGATTATTTAAAGGGATTTATTATTGGAATACTTAATGATTTTAAATATGAATCAAGATATCTTTCTCTTTCAAGATTTTTACTTGATATTTCATTAATTATAGAATGTAATTATATTTATGGAGAAAGCTATGGTAAAAAATATAAAGAATTTATTGAAAAATATGTTGATGAAATACAAGGTAAATATACTAATATGGCTTTAAAAATAAGTACCATGTTATATCAGCATTTTGGATTAAATGTTTCACAATATGATATAAACTATATAGCATATATTCTTTATATAAAAGGAAAAATGGAAATAATAGAAGATGAAATAAGAAATGAAAATATTGTAAAAGATGATTTTTATTATTTCTGTGTTAATATTCTTAATAAGCTAAAAAATGAAAAAGGTATTGAATTTATAGAAAATGATAATCTAACAATAAATTTTATATATCACTTAAAGATTGCTATGAAACGTATTGAACTTGGTATAAAACTTTATAATCCTTTGGCAGATAAGCTTACAAAAGAATATACCTATGTTATTGACCTTGCTGTTATGGTTGCTGATATGATATATGAGGAATATGATATTAAATTTGATTTTAATGAAATATCATATATAGGAATATATTTAGCTACTGCAATACATAATGTATATGATAAACAGAAAAATTCTGACCGTTTCAAAATACTTTTATATATTCCTGAAGGTATAGGAAATCTTAATCTTATTCATCATCAAATAGAAAAACTTATAAATAAGAGTAAAATTATAATTGATGGTACAACAAATATAAATATGATTATAGAGGCACTTTTGGAATATGACCTTATAATTACAACATCAAACAGACTTAATATGGAAAATAATAAAATTCATATTATTAATAAGCGTTTTGATAGTATAGAAAGAGAAAAAATAAAGGATATAATTAATAATGAAATAAAACTATTTGAACAATATAAAATCAAAAAAATATGTTCTATATTTTTTAATGAAAATATATTTATGTATAATATTGATGCAAAAGATAAATATGAAGTTATTGAATATATGAGTAATGTACTTAAAGAAAATGGATATGTAGATGAAAACTTTAAAAATTATGTAATTGAACGTGAAAAAATTGTTCCTACCGAAATAGAAACAGGTATAGCATTACCTCATTCTATAAAAAATACAGCATATAGAAATGGTATGGCAATAGCTTTTTTAAAAAATTCTATAGTATGGGATAATTATAAAGTTAAAATAGTATTTATGTATGCTAATAACGAAAATTATTTAGAATATTCAAATATATTTACATTATCATTTGTAGATGCAGTCTCAGACCCTAAATTTATTGAAGACATAAAATCTTGTAAAAATCTAGATTCATTTATTAAATTATTTACAGAATATTATATTAAAAATCACTAATTTTAAAAATATATACATATTAACCGGTAAACTATAATAAAGTTTACCGGTTTTATAATAAATCTAGTAACATATTTGTTGATATACTATATTATCAACAGGCTCTAACCACTCATTTGATGTATTCTCACCGGGAACTTCTATTGCAATATGTGAAAACCAACTATCTGATGTTGCACCATGCCAATGTTTTATACCTGCCGGAATATTTATAATATCTCCTACATTCAGTTTCTGTACTTCTTTTCCCCATTCTTGATAATATCCCTGTCCGCTAACACAAATGAGTATTTGTCCTCCACCATTTTTTGCATGATGAATATGCCAATTATTACGACAACCTGGTTCAAATGTTACATTATAAATTCCTATTTGTTCTGTAGAAAGTGGTGCTAAATAACTTTGTCCTATAAAATATTTAGCAAATGTATCATTTGGTTGACCAATAGGAAAAATCATACTATTTGCATGTATAGTTTTTTCATCAGCCTCTTCACACTCTTTCCATATCTCTTTTGCCATATTAAATGCTGCCCAAGCTTTTGACCAACCAACATAAAAAGCAGCATGAGTTAAAATTTCAGCAATTTCTGTTTTTGTAATACCATTATTCTTTGCACTTATAAGATGATACTAAAAAGAGTAATCTGTCAATCCTTGTGCCATAAGTGCAGTAACAGTTATAATTGAACGGTCACGTAATGACAACTTATTATCCCTACTCCAAATCTGTCCAAATAAAATATCATCATTTAATTCTGCAAATTTAGGTGCAAAATTTCCTAATATATCTCTACCTGCTGTTTGTTTAATTTTCAAAAAATCACCTTCTTTACATACTCTCTTTTAATATTTCAATAATTTCATCTTTTGTTAATACTCTATAACCACCATTAAGAATAAATGAACCTTCAGCAATACCTTCAATCATATCATCTGTTACACCTATATCACTAATATTCATTACAAGACCTATTTCTTTCATCCACTTTTCCATACAATTAAGTCCCTCAATAGCAATTTGTTCATCACTCTTTCCATTTGGTGATACATTCCACACATTTATAGCAAATCTTTTAAATTTCTGTAATCCATAAGGACATATTTTTCTATAATATGCCATAGATATTGCAGAAAGTGTCATACCATGAGTGGCATCTGTAAACGCTCCTATTGACTGACCAATCATATGTACCATCCAATCTGTAGATTTACCTTTTGCAATAAGTGTATTAAGTGCCCAAGTTGCAATCCACATAATATTACTACGTGCTTCATAATTTTCAGGTTCTTTTATAGCAATTCTACTACTATGAATTAATGATTTCATTAATCCTTCTGCAATATAATCAGATGTATTATCATCATTACCAGAAAAATACTGTTCTGTTATATGGTTCATAATGTCATAAATACCAGAAACCATTTGATATTTTGGAAGAGTATATGTAAATTTAGGATTTAATATAGAAAACTTAGGAAATACATTTTCTCCAAATACATGACCAATTTTTAATTTTTGACTATGATTTGTAATAACAGCTCCACCATTCATTTCTGAACCTGTTCCAACCATAGTTAAAATACAACCAACAGGAATAATTTCGTTGTCTACATCTTCCATACGTAAATAATATTTATCCCATGGGTCTTCATTACACCATGTTGATACTGATACTGCTTTTGCATAATCACAAACAGAACCACCTCCAACAGCAAGCAAAAGGTCTACTTTATTTTCTTTTGCAATTTTACAACCTTCATATAGCTTTTCTACTGTGGGATTTGGCATTACACCACCATCTTCAATTATTGTTTTTCCACATTGTTTAAGTATATTTATAATTTCATCATATAAACCACTTTTTTTAATAGAACCTCCACCATATATAAGTTGTATATTATCACCATATGATTTTAATTCATCTATTAAAAAATTTAAAGAATTTTCACCAAAGTATAATTTTGTTGGATTTGAATAACAAAAATTTCCTAACATCATTTATTACCTCCTATTTTTTCAATTTGTTTAATTATTTTTGCTGGTACTCCTCCAACTATTGTGTATGCAGGTACATTATTTGTTACAACAGCACCAGCTGCAACAATAGCACCATCACCAATAGTCACTCCTGATAAAATTGTTGCATTTGCTCCAATCCATACGCTTTTTCCAATATTAATAGGTTTTGGGTGCATATTACTTCTTTTTGAAGCATCTATATCATGATTTAATGTAGCAAGAACAACATTATGTCCAATTAAAGTTCCATCACCAATAGTAATACCACCTTGGTCTTGTATTTTACAACCACTATTAAAAAATACATTTTTTCCAATAGTCAAATTTTTTCCACAGTCTGTATAAAATGGTGGAAAAACAGCAAAACTTTCATCAATATTTTTACCTGTTAACTGACAAAAAAGCTCTCTAATCTCTTGTGGTGTATGATAACCATTATTTAATATTGAAGTAATATGAAGTGCTTCTTGTGCTAATTTATGCATATACTTATGGACATCCGAATTAGCAATAACTTCTTTTCAACTATTCATTTCAGCTATAAAATCTGATAAAGACATATTATAATGTTCTTCACTGGCATCAGACAAAGAACACCCAAATTCAAATAATTCTTTTCTTTTTTCAGCTGACTTATTTTGACTACCATACGATGTATAGATACCCATATTCTCAAGTCCCATATAATCTAAAAAAGAATTTTCATATTCATAAATTGCTCCACCATATACATTATCACTACCTGAAGTTAAAAATAATGCTGATTTCTTTAATTTTTGGGGTTTATCTATTGCATATAAACGATTAATAGCACATTGTAACTGACCACTAAAACCATGATGATATATAGGTGATGCTAATACAAGCATTTCAGCTTTTTGTAAAATAGGATATATATCTTGCATATCATCTTTTTGGATACAATTTCCATTACCTTCATTATGACAATATTCACAAGCAATACATCCTGAAATTTTTTTATGACATACAGATATAACTTTAATATTATGATTATTTTGACTAGCTCCATCTATAAAAGCATCAATCATAAATTGTGTATTACCATCTTTTGTTGGACTTCCATTTAAAATTATAATATTCATATAAAACCTCTCATTCTGCTTTAAAAGTAATTTCTATATTTCCTTTACTAATAATATCTTTTAATCCTTTTGGGTTATCAATTTTACCTAATGGAGTATATCTATATGAAGTTGAAAAATTATCATAAAATAATACAATGCAATCTGAACCATAAAGCATCAAATCACCTTCATTTATTTTATCTGGTAAAAAAGTATTAGTTGGTAGAGAATTTGAAAGATAACAATATTTTTCATTTCTGTTTAATTCCTGCATATCTAATGTCATAGGCAGCATTGAAATAAAATCATTTGCTGCTTCATTATTTTCCATAGTAGCACTAAAAATTTCACCATTTATAATAATTTGAATTTTTTCCACAGTATTATCCTCCAATATAATTTTATCTTCAGAATATGTAGTCTGTATTTGGGATACAACTTCTTTATCAGTATTTACATTGTTATTTTTCTCAGATAAATTACTTGAACAACCTATCATAGAAGCTGACGTCACTAAACTCATTAAAATAGAAATCCCCTGATTTATCATAAACATCTCACCTCTTAAACCTAACAACATATTTTATATACTTTTGATAAATTTATAGTATTTGTAATTGAACTAGTCAAATCAATACCTCCTATTATTTAAAAATTATATTTTTATTATTTATGATAATTATATCAAGAGATATTTAATATAACAAATACCTATATTAAATATATAATTATGCTTTTAAAGCATATACAAAAATGATATACTTATATATAAAGGAGGTATAAATATGGAAATTCGTGTTTTACAATATTTTTTAGCAGTTGCAAGAGAAGAAAGTATTTCTGGTGCTGCTCAATCTTTACATTTATCACAGCCAACTTTATCAAGACAATTAAAAGATATGGAAGAAGAACTAGGTAAAAAATTATTTATACGTAGTAATAGAAAAATAATCCTTACAGAAGAAGGTATACTTCTTCGTAAACGTGCTGAAGAAATTATAGAATTAATACAAAAAACACAAAGTGAAATCTCTCTTTCTGATGAAACTATTGCAGGTGATATATATATTGGTGCTGGAGAAACAGAAGGTGTTCGTAATATTGTAAAAATAGCAAACCAATTAAGAAAAAATTATCCATTAATACATTTTCATATAATAAGTGGTGATAAATCTGCTGTTTTAGAAGATTTAGAACATGGCCTAATTGATTTTGCTCTTATTTTTGGAAATATTGATAATAATCGTTATGATAGTATCATTCTTCCATCTGTAGATTGCTTTGGTGTTATGATGAAAAAGAATGACCCATTATCCGTAAAAGAAGTTATCACACCAGAAGATTTAATAGGAAAACCTTTAATTGTTTCTAGACAAATTATAAAAGATAACGACCTTCATTTATTATTTGGCTGTAATGAAAAGCAACTTGATATTGTAGGAAGTTATAATTTACTATTTAATGGTTCTCTTATGGTAGAAGAAGGCTTTGGATATGCAATATGCTTTGATAATATTATTAATACAACAGGAAATAGTAATCTTTGTTTTCGACCTCTTTCTATAGAAATTCGCCCTAAAACAAGCCTTGTATGGAAAAAATATCAGATTTTTACAAAAGCTTCGCAAAAATTTTTAATTGAAATCCAGAAACTATAGTATAATAAAAACAATGAGTGCTGCTATATCTGCTATTTTGGTATTACAGAGCCTGCTATATATGGTGTTACATTACCAAACAAAAAAAGGGTTATATTTCCAGTAATTACAAGTGATATTGGTTGTATAGTAATTTGTATTTCACAAGTTAAAATATATTTTTTAGGCAGAATGGGTGTTACTGGTTTTTTGAACTTTATTTCTGCTAACTCAGATAATACACAGCTTATATATGTTATAATAGCAGTTTGTGTTGCTATGGTTGCAACTTTTATATTAACATTTATTACAAATAAAAACATTGATGATACAACATTAGAAGAAATAACAAATACTGAAACCTCTATTTACTCTCCTATTAAAGATGAAGTAAAAGAATTAAAATCTTGCAGTAATGAAACTTTTGCAAATTAATTACTTGGAAAAGGTGTTTTAATATTATCTTCTGAAGGTACTGTTTATACACCTTTTGGAAGACAATTAAATGCTAATAAACCAATTAAATGCTAATAAACCAAGTCTATAGTTAACAGAAACATATACAACATCTTCTTTTTTACTATATCGTAACCACAAATTTCTAAATATGTTCCTGTTTTATTATTTACATCATATATAGTATAACAGGAAGATTTTTACTATTACTTTTTTGTATATACATCAAGATTTAACCAATCTGTTGTACCAGCAAGTCCAATAGAATGGGTTCCATCTTCACCATACGTTATTTTCATTTGTATAGCAATTTCTTGTTCTTTACTACAATCAAGGACATCTTCCTAATTATCGGGGTCAGAAGGGTAGTCCATCTAAGTTCTCCTGTTGGATTTTTCCATATGGTATTACATAATATGTTACAACATTATTCTCAACAGTTCCAGAAACTTGTCCGAACTTTGTTGTAGCAATAGGGATGGTTTCATTTTTATTTTTGATAGTTTCTTGTGTTGTATTACATCAGGCTACTGCAATTATAATTGTACAGCTTAATATTTCACAAATAAATTTTTTAAAATATGATTTCACATCTTTTAAATCAATAACTTTTGTATTAATATTTTCATATGTATAGTTATCTGAATTTGTTAGTATAACAGGCACTTCAACCCTAGAGCTTGATTTTAAACCTATTGCATGTTCAGTAGAGAATACAAAAGCTACTACACTATGAAAAGTATTAGATGAAGGTGAAAGTGGAAACTTTGGTCTTATGGATATTAAAAAATCTCTTGATAATCATAATTAAATTTATCATAATTATCTATAAATGTCGTTGTATCAATTATTTTAACTATTTCCATATTTTCACCAAAAAATCTTTCAAATTTTTTTATAAAAAGAGACAATAGTATATTTTTATAATCACTTACAAGGAGTATTTTTGAAATAGATTTTTGATATCTTATCATCATAACAAGATATAATGTTATGGTTTCTATATCTCCTTCAGTAAGTTGAAAATCATAATATTTATTTATTATAGACTGAATTTTTTCTGCTAAATCATAAAATAATGGATATTCATTTTTTACAACCAATTCATTATATACATCTTCATGAATATTTTTTGAAAGAGTTTTAGCATTGATGAAATATAACTTTCAAAACCTAAAAGCTCACTCTCATTAAAATAAAATTTCTCCTCTAAATTTTCACATATATATTCTATAAATTCACTTGCTATTTCTTTACTATATTGAAATTTTTCTTTATTATAATTTATAATAAAAGACTTATTTTTTACTACTTCTAAAATATAATAT
>DXZA01000035.1 GCA_019415525.1 Tyzzerella sp.
TGATATATGATTAGAAACATAGAAATCCCAAAAGTTTTATTATTTTAAATATTTGTATTTTATAATGAATTAAGTAATTATTTATTTTTATTTTAATATAAATAAAAATATTATTATATATAATGCACAAAAAAAATACTAAAAAAATATATATATTAGCGAAAATAAATTACAATATTGACCGGTATGCCGGTATGCGTTATAATACTAGCATACCGGTACATAAAAACAATATAGGAGGATTTTAAATGGAAATTTCAACATTAGGAGCGTTAATTGGTTTAGCAGTAGCAATAATATTAATTATTAAAAAATTTGAACCGGCATACAGTATGATTTTGGGTGCTCTAATAGGTGGTATTGTTGGAGGTGCCGGACTTCAAAACACAGTAAGTTGTATGATTGTTGGGGCTCAAGATATTATGACAGCTGTAATTAGAATTATTGCTTCTGGAGTTCTTGCTGGAACACTTATAAAATCAGGCGCAGCTGCAAAAATAGCAGACCAGATTATAAAAGTACTTGGAGAGAAAAGAGCTCTCTTTGCACTTGCATTATCAACTATGATTTTAACAGGCGTTGGCGTTTTTGGTGATGTTGCAGTTATAACGGTTGCTCCAATAGCAATATCTCTTGGAAATAAACTTGGATATTCAAAATTTGTACTTCTTGCAGCTATGGTTGGAGGGGAAAAGGCCGGAATGGTTATTTCGCCAAATCCAAATACAATAGCAGCAGCAGAAAATTTTGGTGTTGGTCTTTCATCTCTTATGATTGCTGGATTAATTCCAGGGATTATTGGTCTTATTATAACAGTTGTTATAACAACAATACTTTCTAAAAAACACAAAGGAAAAACTGTAGATATATTATCAAATGAAGAAACTGAAGTTGATATGCCTTCGTTATTAGGTGCAATAGCAGGTCCTATTGTTGTAATAATACTTCTTATGTTAAGACCTATTGTAGGAATTACAGTTGACCCACTTGTAGCACTTCCGATAGGTGGTATTGTAGGAATTCTTTGTATGAATAAAACAAAGTATACAAAAGATTATTTATCATTTGGTCTTGGAAAAATGATGCCTGTTGCAATACTTCTTATGGGTACAGGTACAATATCAGGAATTATAAAAACATCACAACTTCAATATGATATGACAGCAGTACTTGAATTTATGAATTTACCAGAGTTTTTATTAGCTCCAATATCAGGTACGCTTATGGGAGCAGCAACTGCCTCATCTTCAGCAGGAGCAACAATTGCTTCTTCAACATTTGCAGGTACAATAACACAGGTTGTTACACCTTTAGCAGGAGCAGCAATGCTTCATGCAGGAACAATAGTTTTAGATACACTTCCTCATGGTTCATTCTTTCATGCCTCAGCAGGTTCTGTTGGTATGAGTGTATCAGAGAGAATGAAGTTATTACCTATTGATTTGATTATAGGTTTAACAATAACAATAGCTTCAACAATAATTTATGGAATAATACTTTAAAAATATACTACTAAAATACATAATAAAGGAGAAATGAAATTATGAAAGCAGGATTTATCGGATTAGGAATTATGGGAAAACCAATGGCAAAAAACCTTATAAAAAGTGGTTGTGAACTTTATGTAAATGACCTTAATAAAAATGCAGTTGCAGAGCTTGTTGCAGCAGGTGCAAAAGAAGGAAGTTATGAAGTAATAGGAAATGAATGTGATGTTATATTTACAATTCTTCCAAACGGTTCTATTGTTCAAGGTGTTCTTTTTGGTGATAATGGTTTAGCAAACTATTTAAAAAAGGGTACAGTTGTTTGTGATATGAGTTCTGTCACACCAACTGAATCAGTTACTTGTGCTAAAAAATTAGAAGAAATTGGTGTTGGATTTATTGATTCACCTGTTAGTGGAGGAGAACCTAAAGCTATTGATGGAACACTTGCTTTTATGGCTGGAGGAGAAGAGGAACATTTTGATAAATTAAAACCATATTTTGATATAATGGGTTCTTCTGCATTATTAATAGGAAAAAGCGGAAGTGGTTCTGTTACAAAACTTACAAATCAGGTTATTGTTAATATGACAATAGCAGCTGTGTCAGAAGCATTTGTATTATGTACAAAAGCAGGTGCTGACCCAGAAAAAGTTTATCAGGCTATAAGAGGTGGGCTTGCTGGAAGTGTTATTCTTGATGCAAAAATTCCTATGATAATTGAACGTAATTTTAAACCAGGCGGAAAGATTTCAATCAACCATAAAGATATTAAAAATGTTATGGCAACAGCTCATGACATTGATGTTCCAATGCCTTTAACAAGTCAGCTTTTCGAAATTATGCAGAACTTAAAAATAACAGGACATTTTGATGATGACCATTGTGGAATTGTTCAGTATTTTGAAAAACTTGCAGGTGTTGAAGTTAAAAAAGTAAAATGATTAAAGGGTGATATAAAATGAAATATGGTTGTGGAACAACAATAGGAAATTATAACATACTTGAAGAACTTGGATTTGATTATATAGAACTTCCAGGAAATCAAATTTATAATATGACAAATGAAGAGTTTGAAAATGTTAAAAAAACTATTAGAAATGGTAAAGTTAAATGTTGTGGCTTTAATGCTGCACTAACACCTGATATAGTTTTTGTAGGTGAAGGTTTTGATATTGAAAAAGTAAAAGAATATGCAGAAACTTTATGTAAAAGAGGCAAGGAACTTGATATATCTGCAATAGGTATAGGTTCTCCTAAATCTCGTTGTTTTAAAGAAGGCGATGATATTAATAAGGCTTGGAAACAGGTAAGAGAATTTTTAGATGTATTCTCTGATATAGCACATAAATATAATATTACAATTATGTATGAATCTCTCAATAGAACAGAAAGCCAGTTTGGTTTAAAAATAAAAGAAGGTGCAGACCTTGTTGCTGATATGAAAAAAGAAAATCTTAAAATAGTTTTTGATATATATCATATGCATATGGAAAATGAACCTATTGAAGACCTTATATATTCTCTTCCTTATATAAATCATGTTCATATAGCAGAAAGAGTTGGAGCAGAAAGAAGATATCCTTCAGAAAATCTTTATGATTACTATAAAAGTGTATTAACACCTGTTATAAAATCAGGATATGATAAAGCTATATGTACAGAGGCATTTGATGGAGATGTCAAAGAAGGTGCAGAACGTTCTATAAAATTACTTAAAAAAATTGTTGCTGAAATAGAGAAGGAGATTTAATATGAACAATAGAATATTAGTGGGCTGTGTAGCAGATGATTTTACAGGTGCAAGTGATGCGGCGTCATTTCTTATAAGTAAAGGACTTAAAACTCTTCTTTTTAATGGAATTCCAAATGGGAATATTGCAGATTGCAATGCTGTTGTTATAGCCTTAAAAAGCAGAACTCAAGAAACAAAAAGTGCTGTTGCAGATTCTATGGCTGCTTTTAAATGGCTTAAAGATAATGGAGCAGAGCATGTATATTTTAAATATTGTTCAACTTTTGATTCTACAAAAGAAGGTAATATTGGTCCAGTAACAGATGCAGTCCTTGAAGAATTTAATGAAAAATATACAATACTTTGTCCGGCTTTACCTGTAAATAAAAGAACTGTAAAAGATGGTATATTATATGTTGATGATATTCCTCTTGCAGAAACTCATATGAAAAATCATCCACTTACTCCTATGTGGGAATCTGAAATAGCAAAACTTATGAAACCACAGGGTAAATATGAAACTCTTAATATAAATCAGGATACACTTAAAAAATCTAAAGAAGAAATACTTAAAATCGTTGAAGATTTTGGAAAAGATAAAGAACATTTTTATATTGTTCCTGACTATATTACTGACGAAGATGGTATAAAAATTTCAGAAGTTTTTGGTGATATAGGAGTTCTTACAGGTGGTTCTGGAATATTAGCACCGCTTTCTGCAAAATACAAAGAATTACTTGGTGACTCAGATAATAAAATAGTTTCAAGCAGTACAAAGGGAAAAGGTATTGTTCTTGCTGGAAGTTGTTCAAAAGCTACTTTAGGACAAATTGATAATTTTAAAAGCAAAGGATATTTATCATATAAGGTAGAACCTCTTAAACTTATTAAAGGTGAAGAAACAATAGATAATGTATGGAATTTTGTATTAGAAAATAGTGATAAAGAGGTTCTTATATATAGTTCAGATAGTGCAGAAAATGTTATTGAAATACAAAAAGAAGGAAAAGAAAAAGTTGCAGAAGCTCTTGAAGGTATGACAGCAGAAATTGCAAAAAGAGCATCTGAAAAAGGTTATACAAGAATTATTGTTGCTGGTGGTGAAACATCAAGTGCTGTTGCCAAAAAACTTGGATATAATAGTTTTGAAATAGGAGAAAGCATTGCACCAGGTGTTCCTGTAATGGCACCTTTATCAGATATGAATATGCGTATTGTTTTAAAATCTGGAAATTTTGGACAAGAAGACTTTTTTGAAAGAGCCTTAAATATTACAAGGGGGTAATTTCTTTTGGAAGATATATTAAAAACTGCTGTATGGATTGCTCATAGTCTTTTTGAAAGAGGAAAAGCAACAGGTTCTTCAGCCAATATGAGTTTTAAATATGATAACAAAATATATATTACAGGTAGCGGAACATCTTTTGGTACATTAAGGGAAGAAGATTTTTCAATTCTTTCTTTAGATGGCGAACTTATTTCTGGTCCAAAACCAAGTAAAGAGTTTCCTTTACATAAAATTATGTATGATAAAGATGAAAAAATAGAAGCTGTTATACATACTCATAGTTTTTATTCAACACTATGGTCATGTGCTGAACATGAAAACGAAATAGATTGTATACCAGAATATACACCATATTTAAAAATGAAATTAGGGACAGTTGGTCTTGTACCATATGCAAAACCTGGTTCAAATGAACTTTTTGAGGAATTTAGAAAATGTGTAGAAAAAAGTGATGGTTTTTTACTTAGAAATCATGGACCTGTTGTAGGTGGAAAAAGTTTGCTTGATGCTTTTTATTGTTTGGAAGAATTGGAAGAAAGTACAAGAATTGCTTGGGAGATAGAATCAAAAAGTAAACATTTTAAATTTAATAAAATATAGTAATAAAAAATCTGATATCTTTTTATAGATATCAGATTTTTTATATTTTTATAATATAGTATAAAATAATTGAAAGTAAAATAAATATTGTTTTGGATAGAAAAAAGAACTATAATAAATATAGTATTTATTATAGTTAAGGAGTTTTAGTATATGGAATATAAAAAAACATTGCAATTACAGGCTTATGAATACATAAAAAATAAAATATTAAATAATGATATGTTATATAATGAAATATATTCAGAAACAAAAATAGCTAAAGAATTAGGTATTTCAAGAACACCTGTGAGAGATGCAATACAGTATCTTTCTCAAGAAAGATATATAGATATTATACCTAATAAAGGATTTTGTTTACATAAAATGGAAATGCAAGACTTTATAGATACAATGGAAATACGTACAGCTATAGAAGGGTATTGTGTTAGACAAATTGCAAAAGAATATGAAAGCCAAAAGGCTAAAGATACATTTAAAAAACTTGAAGAGCTTATAGAAATGCAAAAGAAATCTTTAAATATTTCATTAGAGGATTTTTTTGAGGCTGATATGTTATTTCATATAACTATTGTTAATCATATAAATAATAATGAGCTTAAAAAGCTTTTTAGTTCATATATATATAGAATGAGAAATTTTGCTATGCATTCATTAGGTCATGAAGGGCGTATGGAAACTACAATAGAAGAACATTTAGAAATATTAAATAACATTAAAAAAGGTAATGCTATAAATGCATATGAAAGTATAGTTTTACATATGGAAAGTCCTAAAGATATAAGTGTTAATGATATATATAGTTTATAATAAAAATATATGTAATTAATCAGAGTAGGATTTAATGATATGTGTATATC
>DXZA01000036.1 GCA_019415525.1 Tyzzerella sp.
ATATAAAATAATAATTTATTTTTATTAATTAAAATATTGATGAGTTTTAATATCTATTTAATTTATAAACATTATTCCTTTCTATATTAATTCTCTAAAATAACAGCTTCATAACTTTTTAAATGTATTTTTCCTGTTTCTATATTTGTATTTTTATATGAGTTTAAAACTACATTAAGTTTTTCTATTCCATCAAATTCAAATGTAACAGGCTTTTCGTAAAAATTACAAATTATAACAATATATTTATCACCTAAAACCCTTTTGTATGCATAAACAGAAGGATTATTTTCATCTAAAAGAATATATTTTCCATACTGTATAACTTTATTGTTTTTTCTTAATTTTATAAGTTTTTGATAATGATAGAATATAGAGCTTTCATCATTAAGATTTTCATCTACATTAATATATTTATAATTTTCATTAACCTTCATCCAAGGTTTACCTGTTGTAAACCCTCCGTTTTCGCTATTATTCCATTGCATTGGAGTTCTGGCATTATCTCTAGCTTTTATATGTATTGAGTGCATTATATCTTCTTTGTTAAAACCTTGTTCAATTCGTTCTTTATATACATTTTGTGTTTCTATATCAGGATAATCTTCTATATTGTCAGAATAAAAATTTGTCATTCCTATTTCTTCACCCTGATATATATAAGGTGTCCCCTTCATACCATGAAGAAGTGTTCCAAACATTTTTGCACATTCTTTTCTATATTCTTTATCATTACCCCATCTTGATACAATTCTTGGAAGGTCATGATTATTCCAAAAAAGACTATTCCAGCCCTTATCCTCCATGACATATTGCCATTTACTTAAAACTTCTTTAAGTTCTACTAAATCAAGTTTTTTAATATCCCATCTATGTTTCCCTTTTTCTTTATCAAGCTGTATTTGTTCAAATTGGAATATCATACTAAGTTCGTTTCTTTCAGGATTGCAGAAAAGACCTGCATTATCAATGGTAGCTCCCCAAGTTTCTCCTACTGTAAGTAAGTCTTTTTTTCCATAGGTATTATTGTACATTTCATTTATGTAATAGTGGAGTTTAGGACCATTTTCTTTTATAAGTTTTTCTGGTTCTTTACCTATAAGGTCTATTACGTCCATTCTAAAACCACTTATACCTTTATCTAACCAGAAATTCATCATTTTATATATTTCTTTTCGCATATTTTCATTTTTCCAGTTTAAATCAGGCTGTTTCTTGCTATAAAAATGTAAATAATACTGGTCTAATTCTTCTACATACTCCCAAGCAGAACCTCCAAAATTTGATTTTAATTCATTTGGTGAGTCAGCCCAAATATAGAAATCATGATATGGGTTATCTTTTGATTTTTTTGCTTCCCTAAACCAAAAATGCTCATCTGATGTATGATTTACAACTAAATCCATTATGATTTTTATATCTCTTTTTCCACATTCTTTTATGAGATTTTCTAAGTCTGACATAGTACCGAATTCAGACATTACAGACTCATAATCTCTTATGTCATAGCCATTATCATCATTTGGGGAATCATATACTGGGCAAAGCCATATTACATCTACACCAAGTTTTTCTATATAGTCAATATGTTGTAAAATCCCTTGTATATCTCCTATTCCATCACCATTACTATCATAAAAACTTCTTGGATATATTTGATATACAACGCTCTTATGCCACCATTTTTCTGTCATTTCTATGCCTCCTCTTTATTTATTTTATAAGTTAAATTATAATGATTATAGAAATATTTTTCTTGCATAATATTAATATTTTATAACACAAAATTACGATTTAATATAAGGAGGTATTTATGAAACAAAATAATTTAATAGAAAAAAGAAGTCATGGAACTCCAGATTTTCCTTTTCATATATATTCTCATAAAGATATTAATGGTAATTATTATGTTTCACATCATTGGCATAACGAATTTGAAATTATATATTTTGAGTATGGTGAAATGGAACTTTACACAAATCAAAATACTATGACTTTTTCTAATGGTGATATTTATATTGTAAACTCAAAACAAATTCATTCATTATCTGGAAAAACAAAATCTATTCATCATGCACTAGTTTTTAATATTGAAATGTTAGGCTTTTCATTATACGACAAATGTCAAAGTGATATTTTACAGCCATTTATAGATGGTAAATTTATTATTTCAAATGATTATTCTAAAAGACAAAAAGAATATATAAAATGTATTTTAAGTGAAATTATAGATATTAATAAAAAAAATCCTAATGAACTTCTTTTATTAAAAATAAAACTTCTTTATTTAATACACTATATTTATAAAGAAAAACTTTTTAAACATAATAATAATTC
>DXZA01000037.1 GCA_019415525.1 Tyzzerella sp.
ATATACAGCTATATGCAATATTCGACATTACTTTAATTTATATATGTATATATAATATTTAGCATTAAATATAATTATATTTATCTATGACACAATATATAGTTCAATTTATTTATTATTTTTCATTTCATAATTATAAATAAAATAACTATTAAAATTAAATAGCTTGTATTATATACCAATATAAAAATAACGTAGAAGTTTTATTTAACTTCTACGCTAGAACTTTTTAATCATACCTTTTATTTTATTGATTTATAAAATCGAAGAATAGAATCCATTGTTTTTTCTAAATTTTCAGCACTTTGGAAACGGGATTTTTCAAAATCAACAGCCTGTCTATTTATACTAAATATAGATGAAACCCCCATATCATAAGCACCTTCAGCACCTTCTCCAATAGTACCTACAACAGCTGTTACAGGTATATTCTGTTTTTTTGCTCTTTGAGCAATACCTATTACAACCTTACCTCTTAGGCTTTGACTATCAATTTTTCCTTCTCCTGTAAATATCATATCAGCATTTCGAACAAGCTCATCAAATCCTATAAAATCAAGTATAGTATCAATTCCTGATTTAAGATTTCCATTAAGAAAAGCAACTATTCCTGCTCCCATTCCTCCAGCTGCTCCAGCTCCTGACATATTACAAACATCTTTACTAAGGCTGTTTAAAATAATATTAGAAAGATGTTTAAGGTTTTTATCAAGTTCTTCAACCATTTTAATATCTGCACCTTTTTGTGGTCCGAAAATATATGAAGCTCCATTTTTACCACAAAGAGGATTATCTATATCACACATAGCTGTTATTTTGCAATCTTTCAAAAATTCTTCCGTAAAACTATTATCAATACTTGATATTTTATAAAACTCATTGCTGTATGGTATTATTTCGTTACCATTTTCATCATAAAAAACTGTTCCCAAAGCTCTTGCCATACCAACACCACCGTCATTTGTACAGCTTCCACCTAATCCAATTATAATATTTTTACAGCCAGCCTCAACAGCATCTTTTATTATTAGACCAACACCATAAGTTGTTGTTTTTATCGGATTTTTATTATTTTCAACCATAGGAAGACCTGCTGCTGATGCCATTTCTATAATTGCAGTATCTCCTATTGTACAATAATATGTTTTTAGCTCTTCTCCATAAGGACCCAAAGTAATAACTTCTGTTTTTTTTGCATCTGATGCATAAAGAAAACTATCAACTGTACCTTCTCCACCATCAGCTACCGGAATAGATATAACATCACATTGTGGAAAATGTATATTAATCTGATTTTTCATAATCTCACATATTTGAATAGCACTAAGTGTTCCTTTAAAAGAATCAGGCATTATTAAACATTTTTTCATATAACTATCCTCCAGTTTATAGCTCAAAATATTATAAAATTAATTAATACAAACTAATATAAAATATATAAATTCTATTTATATAATTCTACTGTTTTAAAAAATATATTTCAATATAAAAAACAATTTATTTTATATATTAATATATAAATAACCTCCTAAAAATAGAGCTTTTAGGAGGTTTATATATACTATATAATATTAAGTTATTTTTTATTATTCCATATCTTCTAATTTACCATGTTTTTCATATGTTGTAATGCGACTAATTTTGTTATTTTCATCCACAAAAACAACTTTAGGAGGATTTTCCTTTACTTCTTCAGGATTCATTTGACAATAACACATAATAATTACTTTGTCACCTGTTTGTACACATCTTGCTGCTGCACCATTTAAACATATCATTCCACTACCTCTTTTTCCAGCTATTGTATATGTTTCAAAACGGTTTCCATTATTTACATCAACAATCTGCACTTTTTCATATTCATAAATTCCTGCTGAATCTAAAAGGTCTTCATCAACAGTAATACTTCCTACATAATCAAGTTCCGCCTGAATAACAGTTGCTCTATGTATTTTTCCCTTTAACATTGTAAGATTCATTTTTATTTCTCCTTATCATTCGTATATAAAATTATCTATTAATCTTGTTTTACCAATATAAACAGCCATTGCAACAAGTACTGGTGGTTTCATTTCAGACACAATCTCTATTGAATTTGCATCAACAGCTTTTACATAATCTATTTTTGCCAATGGTTCTGTTTCTATTAATTTTTTCATTTCATTTACAATTTTATTAGCGTCTTTTTCACCATTTTTAGCTAAATCCATACCAAGTTTAACAGCTTTACTTAATATAAGTGATGCTTTTCTTTCATCATTACTTAAATATGTATTTCTTGAACTTTTAGCAAGACCATCTTCTTCTCTTATAATAGGACAACCTACTATATCAATATCAAAATTTAAATCTCTTACCATTCTTTTTATAATAGCAAGCTGTTGTGCATCTTTTTGTCCAAAATATGCTCTATCTGGCGTAACAATATTAAAAAGTTTTGAAACAACTGTACAAACTCCTCTAAAATGTGTTGGTCTTGTTTTGCCACAAAGCTCATCTGATAAAACTTCCATATTTACATATGTACAAAAATCTTTAAAATACATTTCTTCAGGCTCTGGATTAAATAATAATGCAGCTCCTGCTTCTTCGCAAAGTTTAGCATCTCTTTCTAAATCTCTTGGATATGTAGCTAAATCCTCATTTGGACCAAACTGTACAGGATTAACAAAATCACTTACTACAACTATATCATTCTCTTTATGTGCTCTTTCAATTAAACTTTTATGGCCTTCATGAAGATAACCCATAGTAGGTACCAAACCTATTGAAAGTCCTTGTTTCTTCCATATTTTAACTTCGTTACGTACTTCTGAAATTGTTTTTACTATTTTCATATATAACACTCCTTAATATAACTTATTTATTACATCATCTGAAATTGCAAATGTATGTTCAACAGAAGGAAATGTACCATCATTTATTTCTTTAATATATTCTTTAAATGCTTCTGTCATAATTTCACCAACATTTGCAAATTTCTTTACAAATTTAGGAGTGAAGTTTGAAAACATACCTAACATATCTTGATATACAAGTATTTGTCCATCACAGCCTTTACCTGCACCGATACCAATAGTAGGTATAGATATTGAATTAGTAATTATTTCAGCAAGTTTTTCAGGAACACATTCCAAAACAACAGCAAATGCCCCTGCTTCCTCAACAGCTTTTGCTTCTTCAATTAATCTTTTAGCATCATCTTCGCTTTTTCCTTGAACTTTAAAGCCACCAAATGCATTTACAGACTGTGGTGTAAGCCCAATATGTGCCATAACAGGAATAGATGCATTTGTTATTGCTCTTATTTGATTACAAACAGTAGCTCCACCCTCAAGTTTAACCGCTTGACAGCCACCTTCTTTTATTAATCTTCCTGCATTACGTACAGCTTCTTCAACTGATACCTGATATGACATAAAAGGCATATCACCTACAACAAGAGCATTTTTTGCACCACGACTTACTGCTTTTGTATGATGAATCATATCTTCCATAGTAACAGCTAATGTATCATCATATCCAAGAACAACCATTCCAAGAGAGTCACCAACTAAAATACCATTTATATTGGCCTCGTCCATAAGCTTTGCTGTTGAATAATCATAAGCTGTAAGCATTGAAATTTTTTCGCCTTTAATTTTTTTATTTTTAAAGGTTGATACTGTGTTTTTCATTCTTAATTACCTCCGCAACATTTGAATAATCTCTGTTTGGATGTTTTTCTCCTGCTATTTCCATAAGTTTTTCTGATAAAAGAAGATATACTTTTAGCAAATTTTCTTTAGATTTTAAATTATCACTATTTTGAATTGAATAAATATGTTTTTCTATTGTTGAAATATCACATCTTTCTATTGGGCCTGTAAGTGCTTCAATGTACCCCTTTTCAACAATAGCGTTTGCATTACCTATAAATAAATTTGTAAGAGCCTTTGTTGCAATTTCTCTTTCAAAACCGCAATTTTCTAAAATATCCACACCCATAGAATATAGCCCTATAACGAGATTACTTACAACAACTGCTCCACAATGATATAAACTTTTGTTTTCAGAAGAAGTTAATATAACTTTATTTCCTGACCTTTCAAATATTTCTACAATATCATTAATATGTTCAGTAGAACCTTCAATTGTAAAATATGCATTATTCAATTCTTTATAACTTTCAAATTTGCTACTTATGGCATATAGCGGATGTACGGAATAGACACATGCACAATATTTATAAGCATCAAAAAAAGCGGCCGATGATATCGAACCGCTACAATGACAAATGTTTTTATTTTTTATATCTAGATTTTTCATATAACTCCATATTTCACCAATAGCATTATCAGGTGTTGTAACAAAAATAGTATCACTATCTTTTAAAAGATTTTCAATAGAGATATAATTTTTAGTCTCTGTAAAATCTGCTGCCGATTTGGCTGAGTCTTGTGATTTACTGTAATAGCCGGTTATGTATAGACCATGCTCTTTTAGATATTTTCCAAGAGAAAAACCCACTTTCCCTGCACCAATAAATCCTATGTTCATACCGTTCACTCCTTTCAAAGTTATGACAGTATGAAAAATCTAAACACAAAAAGTCCGTTCAATAACTGATACGAACAAAAATAAAAATAAATAATCAAGGTATAGTTTCATTCCGAATACCATCCAAAAATTACTATAACACTAAAAAAAACATTTGTCTATAATATTTATGCATAATATAAAAAATAAGCCTTCGCTTTTTATAAAACGAAGGCTTATTTTTTAAAGAGCTTCTATATATATTTCTCTAACTTCTTCCTTTGTAAACACTTTTGGATTATTATTAATACTTACAGCAGACACTTTGAATGCATTTTCTGTCATCCAATCAATATCTTCCTCTTTAACCCCTTCTTGTTTAAGTGTTGTTTTTAAATTAATTTTTTCTAAAATATCAGTTATTTTTTCAACACAATCATTTTCATCTTTTCCACCAAGAAGTTTTGATATTACACTAAATTTTTCAGGTGCACTTGAAATAGTTCTTTTATATATAACAGGTGTAAGTGCTGCAAGTCCTCTACCATGAGTAATATTACGAAGTCCGCTTGCAGGGTGCTCAAGTCCATGTGGTGCTATAACCCCTGCTTGATTTATTACCATTCCACCATATGTACTTGCAAGAGATACTGCACTCCAAGCCTGAATATTATCATAATCTTCATAGGCTTTTACAAGATTTTCACCAATAAGTCTAATTCCTTCAATAGCCATAATTTCTGTAACTGGAGAACATATTTTACTTAAATAAGCTTCCATACAATGACAAAGTGCATCAAATCCAACAGAAGCCAGTACTCCTTTAGGCATTGTTTTCATAACCTCAGGGTCTACAATAGAAGCCTTTGCAATTACAGCATTATTTCTAAGAGATTTTTTATCTTTTGTTTCATCATCTGTTAGAACAGCAAAACAATTACCTTCACTACCTGTTCCACATGTAGTAGGAACAAGTATAAGAGGAAGAGCTTTATCTCCTTTTTTTATTCCGTATATATAATCAAATATATTTCCTTCATTAATTGTAGCAAATGCAATTGCCTTACTACAATCCATTATACTTCCACCACCAAGTCCAACTATTACTTCAATATCGTTTTCTTTAGCTATTTTAGCACCTTTTATTACAGTTGAAGCAAGAGGGTTTGGTGTTGCTTCATCAAATATTTCAACAACACCACCTTCAGCTTCAATAAGTTTTTTAGCTCTATCAAGAAGACCTGAACGCTTTGTACTTCCTTGACCTGTTACAATCATAACTTTTTTACCATATTTTAAAGTTTCTTTTCCAAGAATATTAACCTTTCCAGCTCCAAATATAATTCTAACAGGTAAATAATGTTCAAATTCTCGTATTTCCACTTTTAATTCCTCCTACTTTCTGTTTTTTGCAGAAATAACTGCATTTTCAAAAATATCAAGTCCTGCTTCAAGTTGCTCATCTGTTATTACAAGAGGAGATAAAAATCTTATAACATTATTATATGCCCCTGCACTTTCAACAATCAAGCCATTCTCTGCACATATTTGTATAATTTTTGATGTAAGTTCTCCATTAGGTTCTTTTGTATCTTTATCCTTTACAAACTCAATACCTATCATACTTCCAAGTCCTCTTACATCACCAATTTCTTCAATTTTTTCTTTAAGAGAATTATATCTTTCCATAACTTTTTTTCCTATTTCACAGGCACGTTTTGCAAGATTATCTCTTTCCATAATTTCTATTGTTTTAAGAGCAGCAGCACATGCAAGAGCATTTCCACCATATGTTCCACCAATAGTACCCTTTGGTACTGCTTCCATTATTTCATCTTTTGCTATTACTGCTGATAATGGTACACCGGCCGCTATTGATTTTGCAGTTGAAATTATATCTGGTTCAACATCAGCTTCTTTCCAATATTCTGATGCAAACATTCTTCCTGTTCTACAAAACCACTCTGAACTTCATCAGCAATAAGAAGAATATCGTTTTTATCACAAATTTTTCTAACAGCTTTAATCCATTCAATAGGTACTGGTATAAAACCACCTTCACCCTGTACAGGTTCTACAACTATCGCTGCAACTGTATCAGCCTGACAACATTCTTCAAAAATATCATATATTGATTTTAAATAATATTCAAGAGCATCATCATTTGTTATACCATTAGGTGTTCTATAATAGTAAGGGAATTTTGCTCTAAATACTCCAGAAGGAAGTGTTCCCATATCTTTTGCATAAGCTTTTTTTGCAGTCATTGCCATTGTATAATGTGTTCTTCCATGAAATGCACCTGAAAATACAATAATATTTTCACGTTTTGTATATGCCTTTGCTATTTTTATAGCATTTTCATTCGCTTCAGCACCACTATTTGCCATAAACACTTTCTTTATTTCACCTTTTACTGGAGAAATACTTGCAAGTTTTTCAGCTAAAGATACATATCCTTCATGTGTAACTATATTAAACATTCCATGGAAATATTTTTCTGACTGTTCTTTTACAGCCTCAACAACTTCAGGGTGTGAGTAACCTATATTTAAAACTCCAACTCCACCAACCCAATCAAAAAATTTATTTCCATCAACGTCTTCTATAATTGCACCTTCTCCTCTACTAATAACAACAGGATATATACAAGATATAGCAGATGGTACTGCTTCATTTCTTCTTGCTGTAATTTCCTTTGCTTTTGGTCATGGAAGTGTCTGTGTAATAATTTTAGGTAAATCTGTTTTAAGCATAATATAAATGTCCTCCTAAATTTTTAATATTTTTCAATATAAAATAAAACTTTTTCCTCACAATCAGGACATTGTATAACACTTTCATGTATATATCCTTTTCTTGCAGCAAATATAAAAGGATATAATGCATTTAATGCTGTCATACATAAGTTATTACTTTCTTCTTTATTTATATTAGGTCCATCAAAAATAATTTGGTCACCCTCAGAATATGCAGGACAAAAAGATTTTATCACTACTAATTTAACTTTTTCTTTCATACAAAGCTTCCTTCCTGAATACCATTTATGTTTAATTCATCTTCTTCTGTCATAACATCAATATGTGAACCAAACTGATTTCCATATTTAGCCTTACAACCTAATGCAAAAAGTATTCCCATAATTGACCAACCACCGGCAATTATCCATTCTTGTAAAGTTAATGCACAACTTGAAGTAGGTATAATATACATAGCAACCATAAAACCTGACATAATAACTGCGAGACAACCTACAAGTTTATAGTTTTTTACTTTATATGGTCTTGCCATTTCAGGTTCTTTTTTTCTAAGAATAAGGAATGATATAGCAACCATACAATATGCCATACAACAACCAAAGTTTCCTGCATTCATAATCCATACAAGCATTGCTCTTCCAAAAAACGGAGCTATAACAGAAAGTATACCTATTAAAATAAGTGCATTTATAGGTGTTTTATATTTATTGTGTAATTTTGTAAATAACCTTGGTATCATATATGATTCTGCCATTGAATACATAGCACGACTTCCGCCTATAAGGAATGAGTTCCAGCTTGTGACAATACCACACATACCACCTATAATAAGAACTTTTGACATAATATCTAAATTAAAAGCCTTTGCTATTGCATCAGCTGTAACAAGTCCTGATGCTGAAACAGATTTAGCAATTTCCACCTTATTCATTACATAACCTACACCAAATATAACCATAGCATAAAATACTACTGCCATTACAATAGAAAGAATAAGAATTCTACCTACTTTTTTAAGAGGTACATTAATTTCTTCAGCTGCCTGTGGAATAACATCAAAACCTATAAAAAAGAATGGTGTTGTAATAGCAACTTTTATAACATTTCCAAACATAGAACCTGTATCAATACCTACAAAAAGCTGTCCGTCAAAGTTAGCAGTACTTCCATTAAATACAGAACCTACTACAAGAAGTATACCTACACCACCTATTATTACAGTGAGTACTGTTTGTAAAATAGCTGCTGTTTTTGCACCTTTTATATTTATATAAGTAATAAATATTGCAACAATAACTGCAACTACAACCCAAGAAGCATAAATATCAAAACCAGCTATTGTATACATATATCCTTTTAAAAAATTAGGATAGATATATTGAATAATAGTAGGTAAAGCACAAGCTTCAAAACAAACTACACTTACATATCCAAGTATAATTGCCCAAGTACATATAAAAGAACCTACAGGCCCCATAGCCTTATAACTGAATACATGCTCTCCACCGCATTGTGGCATAGCTCCTGTAAGTTCAGCATAAGTTAAACCCACAAAGAAAATCATTATACCACCAATTATAAATCCAAGTATTGCACCTAATACGCCGCCATTCTGTATCCAGTTACCAGATGAAACAACCCAGCCCCAGCCAATCATAGCTCCAAAAGCAATCATAAGTATATCCCAAGCATTAAATACTTTATTAAACTCTGATTTTTTCTTATTTCCCATATAAACGCCCCCAATACTTTTATTCTTTAAACCTAAGCTTTATAAGCATATCAATATATTCTGCTGTCTTTTCCCAACCAAGCATACTGCTATCAATTAAAATCTGTCTGTTGTTACGGTCACCTCTGTAAGTTCCTGTCATATATTTATAACGAGCATGTAATGCTTCATCAGTTTCTTTAATTTTATCTAAAGCCTCTTTTTCAGAGATATTTTCTTTTTCCATTACAGTTTTAACTCTTATATCAAGTGGTGCATATATGAATATTCTTAAACAATCTTCTCTTTCCTTAAGAATATAATCACTGCATCTACCTATGATTACACAAGATGATTTATCTGCTATATTTTGAATTGCTTCATATTGTATTGAAAACATAGTATCAATAAGATTTGCATATCTTGTGCCAAATTTTGTTTCTATTTTATAACGCATTTTTGACATAGATTGGTCTGCTTTTTCAACTTTAGAACGTTCAACACCTGTTTTATCAACAACTTCATCAACTAAATCTCTATCATAATAAGGAATATTATATTTTTCAGCTATCATCTTTCCTATTTCAGCTCCGCCACTTCCGTATTCACAGCCTATTGTAATAACCATATGGTTCATAAATTATTCCTCCTTTATTTATCAATATAAAAAAGAACAATGACATTCTTAATATTTAATGAACGCCATTGTTCTTTAGTATTTATCAATATTCTTTTTATGCTTTAAGTTCTAAAACAACTTCTTTTATAATTTCAGCTGCTTTATCACAATGTTCTTTTGTTAATATAAGTGGAGGAACCATACGAATAATACTTCCACCTATTGCAGTAATAAGAAGTTTTTTATCAAAACATTTGTGTTTAACATCAACTGCATTAATTCCTTCTTCAAATTCAACACCTACAAGAAGTCCCTGACCTCTTACTTCTTTTACATGTGGTATAAGAGCAAGTTTGCTCATAAAATATTCGCCCATTTCTTTTGCATTTTTTGCAAGGTCTTTATCAATAAGCTCATCAATCTGTGCAAGTGCTGCTGCACAAGATACAGGGTGCCCTCCAAATGTTGTACCATGTGAACCTTTATTAAATGCTTTTGCAACTTCTTCTGTTGCACAAATAGCACCTATTGGCATTCCACCACCCATAGCTTTTGCCATTGATACAATATCAGGTTTAACTCCATAATTCATATATGACATAATAGCACCTGTTCTGCACCAACCTGTTTGTACTTCATCTAAAAGAAGTAGCATTCCTTTTTCATTACAAAGTTTTCTTAAACCTTCCATAAATTCTTGTGTAGCAGGATTTACACCACCTTCGCCCTGTACAGGCTCAATCATTATTGCAATAGTATTTTCTGTAACAGCATCTTTAAATGATTGAAGGTTATTAAATTCTGCATAAGTAAATCCAGGAACCATTGGTTTAAATCCTATCTGACAACCATTATCAGGCTGACCTGTTGCACTCATTGAGCCATATGTTCTTCCGTGGAAAGATGATTTTGCAGTAACAATATTGTATTTATGTGGACCATATTTTTCAACACCATATTTTCTTGCCATTTTTATCATAGCTTCATTTGCTTCTGTACCTGAATTCTGATAAAAAATCTTATCCATACCTATTGTTTTACATATTTTTTCAGCAAGAAGTGCCTGTGGTATTGTATATGGATAATTAAATGTATGCATTATATCCTGAACTTGTTCAATAACAGCATTTACAACCTTTTCATTACAGTTACCTGCACTATTTACAGCAATTCCTGCATAAAAATCAAGATATTCATTTCCTTCTTCATCATATAAGTACATATCCTTTGCTTTCTCTGCTAACATTGGAAATCTCTCATAAGTTTCAATCATATATTTGTCAACAAGTCCTTTAATTTGTTCTTTTGTATATCCTGTATTTGCTAATTTCATTATAATTCCCCCTATATTTTAAAAATTATAGTTTTATAAATTTTTAAATTACAACAGTTTATGTAATAAAAAAGGAGCCTGCATTATTATAAAAATAATAAATACAAAGCTCCATTGCTTATAAATTAAATATATTTTCCTGTTGATAGGGTTATTATATTACTAGATTTAAAATATTGTCAATAAATTTTTATGTTATAAATAAACTTTCCATTATATTGTCAGTTTAAATACATTATATAAGAATTTTTATTTAAAAGTAAATACACAAACAAAAGAAACTATATTTTTACCATTATTTATATATGTATGTTCTTTATCTGTATCAAATCTAAACATATCACCTTTTCTTATATTATATTCCTTGCCTTTAGTTTGTATTGTAAGAATACCTTCTGAAACTGATATATATTCTCTTGTATTTTCACCATGAGAATCACTTTTATATTCTCCATTTGGTTCAATAACTATTTTATATATTTCAAAATTTGTATTTTCGCCAAAAGGAAAACAAGTATATACTGTATAATTATTATCATTTTTTTTGGTTACTGTCATCTCATATTCTCTTAGATGATAAAAAGAGTTTTTCGGTGGTGAAATTAAATCTTTTACATCTATTCTCAATCCACTTGCTATTTTCCCCAATGTCCCTATTGATGGATTTGCTTCTTCTCTTTCAATTTGTGCAAGCATACTTCGACTTACACCTGTTTGTTCAGATACTTGTTCAAGACTTAAATTTTTTGTTTCTCTTATATTTTTAATATTTTCAGAAATATTTCTAAGTAAGTATTCCAATTTTATCCCCCCTATATATTATTATACCATTTTTATGCTATTCATTTAATTCACAAATAATTTTAAAAATTAAAAATATTAACCATAATAAATAAAAGAACCAATATATATTGGTTCTTTTATTTATTAAAGCAGTATTATTTATTTATATTTTGGATAAAATTCATCATTATTGTTGCTACTTGAGCACGTGTTACATTTCCTTTTGGATTAATTGTATTATCACTCATACCATTTATAATATTGTTTTCTATTGCCCAAATCATAGCATCTTTTGCATAATCACTTATATATTCAATATCTGTGAAACCTGTTATTGTACCAGTAACTTCTGGACTTCCTACATAACGATAAAGCATTGAAATTAATTGTTCACGACTTATTGACATATTGAGATTTGTTCCATCGGATATATTATTTTCAATAGCCCAAGCTGTAGATTGTTCATACCATGTACTGCCACCTGTTGTATCTTGTCCATCAAAACGAGCAAGAACTGTTATTGCCATAGCTCTTGTCATATCATCTTCTGGACTAAATGTACTTTCACTTGTACCTGCAAATAACTCACGACTTGTAGCAAATGTTATTCCATTATTGCCCCAGTGTTCTTTCTCTACATCAATAAAGTTTTTACTATTATCAATAATTTTAAATTTAGCATTTCCATCAACAGACACAATAATACCATTTTCACCATTTAATGATGTTTTTACAATTTCTTCTGTTCCATCTTCTTTTACAATAACAGCTACTGTTCCCATTGTCATATCTTCAACTGGTATTTCTACTTTTGATGTTTTATTATCATCAATATTAATATTAACTAATGTTGATTCTGAACTTATAGAAGGCATTGGAATAGATACTATTGTATTATTTGATACAGCATCTTTTGACACATTTACATTTGTTTCAACATTACCATCTTTATTTTTTACTGTTTTTGATATAGTACCATCTGATGTTTCAAATGTTGTTGTAACAACACCTTCTTTTGTTGTTTCTATAATTACTTTTGAACCATCATCATATTTTGTTGTTTCTGTAACTGTATTATTTGAATCTGTTACAGTTGTTGTTACAGAACCATCAGGATTTGTTGTAGTTTCTGTTGTTGTATTTGAAGATGAACTACTTGAAGATGAACTGCTACTTGAAGAATTCTTTTTTATTGTATATATATCCATTTGTTTCATCACCACTTACAACAAGTTTATATCCAGATGTAACTTCTATTAATTTACTTATATCCTTTGATGATATAATTGATGAACCTGCGTTCATTGTGATTTTAATATTTTCATTTAAAGTTACATTTGATTTAATTGTAAGTTTTTTATTATTTGATACAACTAAAAAGCTACCTGAAGGAATAGCATAATCAAGTGTAAGGTCACCTTGAATATTTACGGTATCACCTGATTTTACACCTATATTTCCTTCGGCTGGATTAACAAAAGCATTTAATGCCTCACTTGTTTCTGGATAAAATGTAATACTTCCATCAGAGTTATATGCATAAACATAACTACTATAATCAGCTGGACGTATGCTTCCATCTGTATCAGCCCAAGCCCAATAACTTACAGCCTTTTGACCTGTAGGTAAAATAATTTGTGATAAAGAAACATCTATTATAATTAACTTATTTTCACCAGTTACAAATGTATTATTTGATAAATCAAGTTTTGCTGCTGCACTTCCTCTAGTTTGTATATAATGTTCAAATACATCAAATTTGAATTTATTATTTTCAGCAATTACATTTTTTGTTTGTTGGAAATAAAATGCACCTGCATTATCAAATGTATTTCCTGTTATTATAAAATTATTGTTTACTGAATTAGATGTTGTAATACAAGTTGCTTCTTCTCCAGAACCGCTTGTTGAACCACTATTATTACTATAAATTGAGTTTTTAAATACATTATCTGTAATTTCCATTTTACCATCTATATTAGCTAACATTGTTCGGAAAGCACCTTCAAATGTATTTTTTGTAAATATAATTTTTCCGTTAACTCCTTGATTATTTACATATATACCGTAAGACCATTCAGGTGCACCTACTGTTGTTTCACCATTATTGGCATTATTAATAAATTTACATTCTGTAATTTTAATATTAGAATTATTTCCTCCTGCTATAGAAACTGTACCTGCTGTTGTACCTGTTACTGGATATTTTACAATAACATTTTCCATAGAAATTGTGTTAGTTTCACTACTACCTATTGTAAGTAATGAGTTTGAATTTGTTGTTAATGTAATATTTTGTAATTTACCATTTTGTAATTTTGTAGTACCTGTAATTGAATATTCATTACTACCATCAATAATAATATCTTTATTTATAGTAATATCTTCTGTAATATCTTTAACAAGTTCTATTGTATCACCGGAGTTTGCATTATTTAAAGCCTCTGCTAAAGAATTATAATATTCATTTCCAAGTTTAGCTACAACATTTTCAATATCAACAGAAACTTCCCAAATATTATTATTTTCTGTTACTTTATATCCATTTCCAAGGAAATTTATTGGAGGATTTTCTGTTTTACTATTGCTAGGGTCAAAGTTTACAAAAGAACCACCATATACTACTATTTTAGCATTGCTATTATCAATTAAATTTAATAACCAATATTTATCTTTCCAATCTGTAGATGCTGAAAATTTTCCATCTTTTATTTCAACTATTGCATCATCACCAGCTTGTACACATGTTAATCCTGCATTATATGTACCATTTTCAATTACTAATTTAGTATTGCCATCAAGTCTAAATATATAACCTATTTTATTATAAGTTAAATAATCATCATCATAGTTAATTTCACCATTTCCAGTAATAGTTATATTACTACTTCCTGAAATATCTATGACAGCATTTGTTTCATCAGCAGAACCTGTAAGATTAACAGTATATCCATTCATATCTAAAATTAAATTTTTGTTTATGATATCTACTGGTTTATCTAATACAGTATCTTTTAATAAAATAATTGTTGAACCAGAGTTTGCATTATTTAAAGCCTCTGCTAAAGAATTATAATATTGAGAGCCAACTTGTACAACTGCATTTTCTAATTCAACAGAATCTGTTATATCATTATTTTTATTTTCTACTTTATCTGATATAACTTCTTCTTTAATAACTTCATTTTTAGACGTATCTTCTTCTAAAATATTTTTATCATCTTCTATTAATGTATCTTCTGTTAAAGTACTTTCATCTTCCTTTAATGTATCCTCTAAAGAATTTTCTGTTTCATAACTTGGATTAACTTCTGATACAATATCATTTACATTATCTTCCGCAAATACAACTGTTGGTATTGATGTTGTACCAATAGCCATCATAAGCATATATGCAAGACCTTTTTTAGCAAATTGTTTTTTCATATCAATACTCCTCCTAAAAAATAATATGAAAATAAAATTTAATAATATATATTATAATATTAATATTTATATTTTACATTATATTTGTTATAAAATCAATTACATACAATATCTGT
>DXZA01000038.1 GCA_019415525.1 Tyzzerella sp.
GACATAAATAATATTTAAAATATGAATAAATCATATGTTTTATCTGCCTTCCCTTTATAGGGAAGGGTTATGGTTGGAGTATATTATGAAATTTATGCAATATCAATTGCATATTCATAATATACAGTAAAAATATGAAGACGTTATGTAGAATTTATGAACAAAATGTAAATAATTTAAAAAAAGGTATTGACATATTATAAAATAAAACATATAATTCCTATATATTTAATAGGAAATAAAACAAAGGAGAGATTTTTATGAGAATATATAATGGTATAAAAGAACTTATTGGAAAAACACCTCTTGTTGAGATTTTAAATATAGAAAAAGAATATGATTTAAAAGCAAAATTATTAGTTAAATTAGAATATCTTAATCCAGCAGGTAGTGTTAAAGACAGAATTGCTTTAAATATGATTGAAAAAGCAGAAAAAGATGGACTTTTAAAAGAAAATTCAGTTATAATTGAACCTACTTCTGGAAATACAGGAATAGGACTTGCAGCTGTTGCAGCTTCTAAAGGTTATAGAGTAATTCTTACAATGCCTGAAACAATGAGTGTTGAAAGAAGAAATATACTTAAAGCTTATGGT
Organism: Tyzzerella sp.; assembly: GCA_019415525.1. Lineage (GTDB taxonomy): Bacteria > Bacillota > Clostridia > Lachnospirales > Anaerotignaceae > Fimicola. The sequence goes on from DXZA01000038.1 coordinate 597, forward strand.
GCTGAAGTTGTCCTTACAGAAGGAAGTAAAGGTATGAAAGGTGCTATCGAAAAAGCAGAAGAACTTTCAAAAAATATTGAAAACTCTTTTATGGCAGGTCAGTTTGAAAATCCTGCAAACCCTGAAACACATATAAATACAACAGGTCCTGAAATATGGGAAGATACAGAAGGAACAGTTGATATTTTTGTTGCTGGTATAGGCACTGGTGGAACAATAAGTGGAACAGGTGAATATTTAAAATCAAAAAATCCGAATATAAAAGTTATTGGTGTAGAACCTTTTGATTCACCTGTAATATCAAAGGGTATTAGTGGTCCACATAAAATTCAAGGCATTGGAGCTGGTTTTATACCTAATACATTAAATAAAACAGTAATTGATGAAATGGTAACAGTAAGAAATGAAGATGCTTTTGAAACTTCAAAGAAACTTACAAAAAAAGAAGGCATACTTACAGGAATTTCATCAGGTGCAGCACTTTATGCAGCTATAAATGAAGCTAAGAAAAAAGAAAATGAAGGTAAAACAATAGTTGTGATACTTCCTGATTCAGGTGATAGATACTATTCAACACCTTTATTTACTGAATAAAAAAATATACAAAAGATAAGGAGAATGTCTATGAGCCAAAAAATAACAAGAGATAAAAGAAAATTTAAATTTGAAACACTTCAGTTACATTGTGGTCAGGAAAATCCAGACCCAACAACAGATGCAAGAGCTGTACCAATATATCAAACAACTTCATATGTTTTTGAAAATTGTGATGATGCAGCACAAAGATTTGAATTAAAAAAAGCAGGAAATATTTATGGTAGACTTACAAACCCAACAGAAGATGTATTTGAAAAAAGAGTAGCAGCTCTTGAGGGTGGTGCAGCAGCTTTAGCAGTAGCTTCAGGTGCAGCAGCAATATACTATACATTTAGAAATATTGCGTCAACTGGTGACCATATTGTTTCTGCAAATAATATTTATGGTGGAAGTTATAACCTTCTTGCTCATACTCTTCCGGAATGTGGAATAACAACAACATTTGTTGATATAAGCAATTTTGAAGAAGTTGAAAATGCAATTAAAGAAAACACAAAAGCTATTTTTGCAGAAACTCTCGGAAATCCTAATTCAGATGTTACAGATATAGAAAAGATAGCTGAAATTGCCCATAGACATAATATACCTTTTATTATAGATAGTACATTTGGTACACCTTATCTTATTCGTCCTATTGAATGGGGAGCAGATATTGTTGTTCATTCAGCTACAAAGTTTATAGGTGGTCATGGAACATCTCTTGGTGGAGTTGTTATTGATAGTGGAAAATTTGATTGGAAAGCATCTGGAAAGTTTAAAGGACTTTCAGAACCAAATGATAGCTATCATGGTATAACTTTTACAGAAGCAGCCGGAAACCTTGCATTTATAACAAAAATGAGAGCTGTTTTACTTAGAGACACAGGTGCAGCTATATCACCATTTAATGCATTTATGCTTTTACAAGGACTTGAAACTCTTTCACTTAGAGTTGAACGTCATGTTGAAAATGCTCTTAAAGTAGCAAAATATCTTTCTGAAAATGATAAAGTTGAAAAAGTAAATCATCCTTCATTAGCAACTGATGAACGTCAGAAGGAATTATATTCAAAATATTTCCCAAATGGTGGAGGTTCAATATTTACATTTGAAATTAAAGGTGGAGAAGAAGAAGCAAAAAGATTTATTGATAACCTTGAACTTTTCTCACTTCTTGCTAATGTTGCTGATATGAAATCTCTTGTTATTCACCCTGCAACAACAACACATTCACAGCTTAATGAAGCTGAAATGGCAGAACAGGGTATAAAACCTAACACAATACGTATATCAATAGGTACTGAAAATATAGACGATATTATACAAGATATGGAAGAAGCCTTTAAAATGGTATAATTATAAAAACATCTGCAATTTTTTGCAGATGTTTTTATTTTGTAATATAATATACTCAGCAAAATTTGAAGGGTGATATTATGATAAATTCCAAAAATTGTACAATAGGTATTCTTGCTCATGTTGATGCAGGAAAAACTACACTTACAGAAGCAATTTTATATAAAACAGGTACAATAAGAAAAATGGGGCGTGTTGACCATAAAGATACATTTCTTGATACACATTATATTGAACGTTCTAGAGGAATTACTGTATTTTCAAAACAAGCAGAGTTTTTTATAAATGATAATAAATATACTCTTATTGATACTCCAGGACATATAGATTTTTCGCCGGAAATGGAAAGATGCATTCGTGTACTTGATTATGCAATTATAGTTATAAATGGTGCTGAAGGTATACAATCTCATACAGAAACTATATGGAAAATACTTGAAGGTTATAATATTCCTGTTATATTTTTTGTAAATAAAACAGATAGAGAAAGTTTTGATAAAGAAAATATAATAAATAACTTAAAAAAACGATTTTCTGAAAAATGTGTACCTGTTGAGTATGAAAATAATATGCTTTCTGATGAGTTTACAGAAACGTTTGCTTCAACAGATGAAGTTTTATTGGAAAAATATTTTGAAGGTACATTAAACTTAAAAGAAATAATTTGTGAATATACAATAAATAGAAAACTTTTTCCATGTTTTTTTGGTTCTGCACTTAATGATATTGGTATTGATGATTTTATAAAAGGTATAAATGATTTTACAGTTTATAAAAATTATGATGATAATAAAAAATGTCGTATATTTAAAATACTTCATGATGAACAAGGAAACAGACTTACATTTGTAAAAATTACAGGTGGGATTTGGAATGTAAAAGATACTGTTTACTATGATGATATTACTGAAAAAATAAATCAAATAAGAATATATAATGGTGATAAATATACAACTGTTCAAAGTGTACAATCTGGTGGTATATGTGCCTTTACAGGGTTAAGTCAAACAAAAGCAGGAAAATCATTTGATGATGATGAGTTTACAGGTTTTATAGCTCCTGTACTTTCTGTAAAAGTTATTTCTTGTGATAATACTGATATTTCTACACTTTTAAAAACTATTAAAATAATTGAAGAAGAAGAACCGGAATTAAGAGTACATTTTAATAAAGACTCTAAAACCATAGAAATATATATAATGGGCATTATACAGCTTGAAATACTTAAAAATACAGTAAAAGAAAGATTTAATATTGATATAGATTTTGGTCCTTGTGAAATAATATATAAAGAAACAATAAAAGGAACTATTGTAGGATATGGACATTTTGAACCTTTAAGACACTATGCAGAAGCTCATTTAAAAATTGAAGAAGGTGAAAGAGGTAGTGGAATAATTGTAAAAAGTGAATGTAGTGAAGATATGCTTGATAAAAATTATCAAAATCTTATACTTTCTCATGTCCTCGAAAAAGAGCATAGAGGTATACTTACAGGCTCACAACTTACAGATGTTATAATTACACTTGTTGTAGGAAAAGCTCATTTAAAACATACAGAAGGTGGAGATTTTAGAGAAGCCACATATAGAGCAATAAGACAAGGTCTTGAAAAAGCTGAGAATATTCTTTTAGAGCCTTATTATAATTTTAAAATAGAAGTACCTATTGATTGTTTGGGCAGAGTTTTATCTGATATGACAAAGCTTAAAGGGGAATTTGATACACCTGTTATGACAGAGGAAACTGCTATTGTAACAGGAAAAGGACCTGTTATATTATTTATGGATTATCCATTAGAGGTTGCTTCTTATTCAAAGGGAAAAGGAATAGTACAGTTTTCATCAGCAGGTTATTTTGAATGTCATAATAGTGATGAAATTATAGAAAAAATAGGATACGATAAAGATAGAGATATAGAAAATACATCTAGTTCAATTTTTTGTTCTCATGGTGCGGGCTATGAAGTAAAATGGTTTGATGTTGATAATGAAAGACACATAAAATAAAAATTACAATATATACAAAATATACAATGGTAAATATTGTTCAAAATAAATAAAAAACATAGCTTTTAGATGATTTTTAATATATATATTTAGTGGTTATATATAAATATTTTATTAAGATAGTGTTTGAAAAATAGAAAACAAATTAATCATATTGCAATTTTTCATAAAGAGGAGTATATTGTATACATAGCAAATGAAAAATAATTTTAATATTGTATAGAAT
>DXZA01000039.1 GCA_019415525.1 Tyzzerella sp.
AACCCGGGACACCTGGATTAAAAGTCCAGTGCTCTACCAACTGAGCTAATGACCCGTATCTTTTTTGTTCCTTTTGCGTGACAACAAATATATTATATTAACTAATTTGATTTTTGTCAACACTTTTTTTTCAAAAAAATTTAAAAAATTTTTAAAATATTAAAATAAAGTGTTTTATGTATTTTAATAATCAAAATTTTTTATAATAACAGTATTATTTTCAAAAGTTTTTTTAATATCTATTATTCTTTGATTGGAACTGCCGCAAAAAAGTAGGTCTAAAGAACGTTGTTCTTCAATAAACTTTCCATCAACAAGAATATCTGTATTTTTTAAAAGTTCTATTTTTTTATTATCATTAGAATTTATTATTTCTTCAAAAGTAAATCCTGTATATGTCCATATATTAAGACCATGTTTTTTTGCTTTAATAGCAATATCTAAACAAGCCTCAGCTTGTATAAAAGGTTCACCACCAGAAAGAGTTATACCATCAAGAAGTGGATTTTCTATTGCAATATTTATTATGGTGTCTGTATCGACAATTTTACCACCATTAAAATCATGAGTTTGAGGATTATGGCAGCCTTTACAGTTATGAGGACAACCTTGAGTAAATACTGTAAGACGTATACCTTTGCCATCTACTATTGAATCATTTATAATATCTGAAATACGTATATCCATAAAAAGCTCCTTTTTATAAAAGAGGGTATGCATATAAGCATACCCATAAAATTATTTTTCTATACTATTTATTGATGTAGAGTGTTTAACTCTATCACGAACTTCAGCTCGTTTTGCATCATTAAATCTATCAAGAGTACCTACAAGATAACCTGTAATTCTTCTTATTCTTTGGAATGAAGGTCCATTTTCTTCGCTTCTTCCGCATTTAGGACAAGTATCACCTATTATTCCATTATAACCGCAAACAGGGTCTCTATCAACAGGGTGATTTATTGAGCCATATCCGATACCCTGTGTTTTCATATATCTTACAACTTTTTCAAAAGCATCAATATTTTTTGTTGGGTCACCATCAAGTTCAATATATGAAATATGACCTGCATTTGTAAGTGCATGATAAGGTGCTTCAAGCTGTATTTTTTTAAAAGCACTTATAGGGAAATAAACAGGTATATGGAATGAATTTGTATAGTATTCTTTATCTGTAATACCTTCTATAATACCAAATTTTTTCTTATCCATTCTTATAAATCTACCTGAAAGCCCTTCTGCTGGTGTTGCAAGAAGTGAGAAGTTAAGATGAGTTTTTTCAGATATTTCATCCATTCTTCTTCTCATATGTCCAATTATTTCAAGACCAAGATTTTGAGCCATTTCACTTTCACCATGATGAACTCCAATAAGTGCTTTAAGACACTCAGCAAGACCTATAAATCCTACAGAAAGAGTACCATGTTTAAGAATTTCTCCTACCTCATCATTATAACCAAGTTTTTCGCTATCAATCCATACACCTTCACCCATAAGAAAAGGATAATTATGAACTTTTTTCTTACATTGTATTTTAAATCTTTCAAGAAGTTGTTCAATTACAAGGTCAATTTTTTTATCAAGTTCATTATAGAACCATTCTATATTTTTATTAGCAAGTATAGCCAATCTTGGAAGATTTATTGTTGTAAAACTTAAATTTCCTCTACCGTTTGAAATTTCTCTTTCAGGGTCGTATGTGTTACCTATAACTCTTGTACGGCATCCCATATAAGCAATTTCAGTTTCTGGAGTACCTTTATAATATTGAAGATTAAAAGGTGCATCTTGAAAAGAAAAGTTAGGGAAAAGACGTTTTGCACTAACTCTACAAGCAAGTCTAAAAAGGTCATAGTTTGGTTCATCAGGATTGAAATTTATACCATCTTTTACTCTGAATATTTGTATTGGAAATATAGGTGTTTCACCATTTCCAAGACCTGCTTCAGTAACAAGAAGAACATTTTTAACAACCATTCGACCTTCTGTTGAAGTATCCATACCATAATTTATTGAAGAGAAAGGTGTCTGAGCCCCTGCTCTTGAATGCATTGTATTAAGGTTATGGATAAGAGATTCCATAGCCTGATATGTTGCCTTATCAGTTTCTTTTTCTGCTTTTTTACGAGCGAAATTTTGGCATTTTTCAATAGTTTCAATATCTATACCTATACTATTAAGTTTTTGTTTTTCAGTTTCAATATATTTTTCATTATAATCAAGAGTAGGTAATAACCCATTTTCAACAAGTTCTTTTTGTATATCTTCTATTTTTGAAGTATCTATATTATTACATAAAAGTTCTAATGCAGAAATAAGATTATTAAAATATCTTTTCTTATAAGTTTTTCTTACACCTGGAGCAAGACCATAATCAAAATTTACTATTGATTGACCACCATGTTGGTCATTTTGATTTGACTGTATTGCTATACAAGCAAGAGATGAATAACTTGCAATATCATTTGGTTCTCTTAATACGCCATGACCTGTTGAGAAACCATTTTTAAATAATTTTAAAAGGTCAATTTGGCAACAAGTTGTAGTAAGTGTATAAAAGTCCAAGTCATGAATGTGTATATCACCATTTCTATGTGCTTCTGAAAATTCTGGTTTTAAAACATACATTTCATTAAAATGTTTTGCACCTTCAGAGCCATATTTAAGCATAGCTCCCATTGCTGTATTTCCATCAATGTTAGCATTTTCTCTTTTTATATCACTATCAGTAGCGTCTTTATAAGTAATATCTTCGAAAGTTTTCATAAGTCTTCCGTTCATATTTCTTATTCTTGTTCTTTCGGCTCTATAAAGTATATAGGCTTTTGCAGTATCAGTAAAACCGTTTTCTATAAGAACCTTTTCAACAGCATCTTGAATTTGTTCAACATTAGGTTCTTCTGTACCTTCTTTTTCTAATATTTTAATAGTATTCTCAGCGAGAGAAAGACATTGAGAATATTCTTTTTCACCAGTTGAAGCTTCGAATGCCTTTGATATTGCATCAGCAATTTTATTTATATCAAATTTAGCAATTCTTCCATCACGCTTTTTAATACAGTTAACCATATGTCCTAACCCCCAATAATTTTTATAGTGTTATAAAATTTTATAACCACAATATATAGTAATTATATTCCTGAAATGTTGAATATATTGTACTAAAATGGATTTTTAAAGTCAATATTCAGTTTTTGAGCAGTACTTAAAAAACAGCATAAGCATAGTATTTATAATATAAAAAATTTTTTTGGAGGGGTATATATGGAGAGATTTTCTGATTTAAAAAATAAAGAAGTGATAAATATTTGTGACGGAACTAGGTATGGATATATAAGAGATTTGGAAATAGATATACAATGTGCAAAAATAATTGCTGTAATAGTACCCATTGAAGGAAAAATGTGGGGATTTTTTTGTCCGGAAGAAGAATATAGAATTCCTTGGTGTTGTATTGTAAAAATAGGGGAAGATATAATATTAGTTGATGTTAATACAGAAGAAATACTACAAAATACACCAAAATAATAATAAATAACTATATATTTAACCAATTTACTTGATTTTAAAAAATGTATAAAGTATACTTAAAACAGACAATAAATTCCAAAGAATAAGAAAGGTGGTTCTTTATGAAGTGTCCTTTTTGTAATAATCCTGACACTAAAGTAGTTGACTCAAGAGCACAAGATGAAAATTCAGCCATAAGAAGAAGAAGAGTATGTGAAAGATGTGGAAAACGTTTTACAACATATGAGAGAGTAGATACAATTCCTATAACTGTTATTAAAAATGATGGTACAAGAGAAATTTTTGATAAAAATAAGCTTATTAATGGTATGATGAAATCATGTAATAAAAGACCTGTAACATTAAATCAGATTGAAAAAATAGCTGATGATATAGAAAATACAGTTATGAATAGAATGGAAAAAGAGGTTGAAAGCAAAGAACTTGGGAATATGGTTATGGATCTATTAAAGGATATAGATGAAGTTGCATATGTAAGATTTGCTTCTGTTTATAGACAGTTTAAAGATATAAATACTTTTATAGATGAACTTGAAAAATTACTTAAAGAGAAAAAAAACAATTAAAAAGGTATGCCTTATGGCATACCTTTTTTTATGAAATAATAGTAAGAACTTTAATTAATAATGGCAATATAATTACTTGAATAGAAAATATTGCGACTATAATTGCAAGAGATATATTGCATATAGGCTCTTGTTGTTCTTTTGGAAGATTATAATAGATAATATCTGTAGTAGTTTCGTTACTATTTTTATTTACTTTTAAAAATGCCCATATAAGTAATATTAGTATAGGTAATGTTATTACAAAAATAAGTAACATTGAAAATATAGAAGCAATTGCATCAGATATAGAAGGATTTAATGAAGCTTCAATAGCTTCAGCTTTAGTCAAATTTGATAATGCAATATTTGACAAAATAATCTGAGATGCATTAATTGTAAAATGGGATATTATAGAAGAAAATATAGATTTTGTTTTATAAACAAAAAAGCTAAATAAAATACCCATTACAAATGTATATAAAAACTGTTGTGCATTCATATGCATCATAGCAAAAAGAAAACCACACATAATACAAGCTTTTAAAAGACTTGTTGTTTTATATCCATTAAATATAATGCCTCTAAATATTATTTCTTCATATATAGCAGGAGTTAGTGCTGTTGATACAATCATAAGCCATAATGGTACATCTATTGTTTCTGAAATCATAGCAGAAACAGCATTTTGAAAAAATAAACTTGTAATTCCACTTATCAAACCAATAAATGGCTGTACAAATATTGATATACCTATAATTATGAGTATATTTAAAATGCTTATAGGTTTAATACTTAAAACCTCTTTAACATTTTGCTTTGTAATTAAGAAATATATAATAGCAGGAACTCCAAATACAAATGATTGACTGAGTATCATATCATATGCATAACCAATATTTAATGCTGATGTTAAAAATTGCCATATTATAGCTAATATAAACTGACAGATAAATAAATAAACTAAAAATGTATTTGCCCTTTTAATACTATACATTGAATACCTCCAATAAAAAAATATTAGTTTTCTTTTTCAAGAAGTTTATCAACATCAATATTACCGTATTTTGTGCTATAAGTCATATCAACATACTCGCAGAAGAAAAGTTTTATAGAAGCAAATACAGGAACTCCTATAAACATTCCTAAAGGTCCCATAATAGCACCACCTATTGTTATTGAAAGAATAATCCATATTGGACTTATACCTACTGTTTGACCAAGTATTTTTGGACCTAATATTATACCATCAAACTGTTGGAGTATAAGTATAAATATAGCAACAAATATTGCTTTTGAAGGCATTGTAAGAAGAACAATAAATACAGCAGGAACACCACCTATAAAAGGTCCAAAATAAGGTATCATATTTGTAACACCTACAATAACACTTATTAGCATTATAAAAGGTGTATTAAGTATATTAAGGCCTATAAAACAAAGTATACCAATTATTGTTGAGTCTATTGTTTTACCTACAATAAAATTTTTAAATATGCTATCTATTCTTCTCATATTATGTATAAAAGATGTTACTTTTTTATCAGCGAAAAATGCATATATTATTTTTTTTAGGTATGCTATAAATTTTTCTTTACCTGAAAGAAGATAAAGACTTATAACAATTCCAAGAAGTATATTAATAAGATAAGATGCTATATTATATGTGCCACTAAGCAAAGCTGTTATTGTATTACCATTAAAATACTTTGAAATTGTAAGAGGGATATTTTTTGTATAATCCATCATATATGATGAAGCTATATTAAAGGCATAAACTACATCATCAGAATCAATATATTCTATTCTATCAAAGAATTTATATAAATTGTCTTCAAATGAAGCAAGACTTTGTGGTAATGTATTTATAAAATTATAAGCACTATTCATAACTTCTGGTATAAAATATTTCATTATAAGGAATATACAGCCAAATAAAGCTATATAAGTTATAAGTATAGAAATATTTCTTAAAATCCTTTGAGATTTTATTTTTGATTTAAGTTTTTTTTCAAAAAAACAAACTAAAGGATTTACTAAATAAGCTATACAGAACCCATATATAAAGGGAGAAATAATTTTTTTCCCGCTTAATAAGAATGTCTTTACAGCCACAACAACACCTGTAAGATTATCAACAGTTTTAGCAACTATAATTAAAAGAGCTAAAACAATAAATACATAAACAGATATTTTTAAGTATTTTTTGTCAAAAGAAAATTTTTTTAGTATAAATATCACCTCTTAAGAATTATTTTGTATTGTACTTAAACATAATACTATGAAATAATAAATAATTCTATATTTACGCTAAAATATTGATGTTATTTTATGATAAACTATGTTAAGATATTATTATACTCTGAATTTATTAAAATCTTCTTAAGTTTGTTTTACATAAATTATTAGAAAGTTGAATTATTCTATTTTGAAATCTATAATCAAATTTAAGAATGGTTTGTATATGAAAGGAGTTTTAATATGAATGATGAAGTTATAAGAAGTTTTTCGGAAGATTTTTTGAAAATAGAAAATGAAATAGGTAAAATGATAATAGGACAAAAAGATATAATAAGAAATGTTCTTATTGCTATAATAGGTGGAGGCAATGTTCTATTAGAAGGGCTTCCTGGTCTTGGAAAAACACAGCTTGTAAAAGCCTTTGGAAAAACTCTTGGATTAGATTTTTCAAGAATTCAGTTTACACCAGACCTTATGCCTGCTGATGTAACAGGTACAAATATTGTTACAAAAGACAAAGATGGAAAAAGTATATTTGAATTTAAAGAAGGACCTATATTTTCAAATATAATACTTGCAGATGAGATAAACAGAGCTACACCAAAAACTCAAAGTGCACTTCTTGAGGCTATGCAAGAAAGAACTGTTACAGTTGGTAATGAAACATATGAATTGCCAAAACCTTTTTTTGTTCTTGCAACACAAAATCCTGTTGAACAAGAAGGTACATATGCACTTCCAGAAGCACAGATGGATAGATTTATGTTTAAACTTAATGTTGAATATCCAAAAAAAGAAGAACTTTTAAAAATAATAACTCTTACAACAGGTACAAAACAGGAAGATATAAATATTTCTTCTAATGGTGAAAAAATATTAAAAATGAGAGAAATAGCAAAAGAAGTTCCAATAGCTTCTTCTGTATATGAATATATAATAGATTTAATTATGAAGTGTCATCCAGAAAGTGAAAATTCTTTAGATATTGTAAAAAAATATGTTAACTATGGCTCAAGCCCTAGAGGAGCTCAGGCTGTGGTTACATCAGCAAGAATAGTTGCTCTTATAAATGGAAGATATAATGTATCATATGAAGATGTAAATGAGGTTATAAAACCAGCATTAAGACATAGATTATATCTTAATTTTGAAGCATATGCTGATGGAATAAGCTCAGATTATATTATTGATAAAATAATAGAAGAGGGCAAATAATATGGGAGAGCTTAAAAAGAGTATAACAAAAGAATTTATTTCATCTTTAGAAGGCATAAATTTATTGCTTTCAGGAAGAATGAATAATACAGCTTTAAGTGGAACGAGAAAATCTCATGCAAAGGGAAGTTCTCTTGAATTTTCTGATTTTAGGGAATATACTCTTGGTGATGATATAAGAAGAATTGATTGGAATAGTTACGCACGATTTGATAAACTATTTATGAAGATATTTGAAGAAGAAAAACAAGCTGATATTAATATTTTTATTGATATAAGTAATTCGATGAGTGAAGAGTTTGAAAAATCTGTTTTTAGTAAGCAAATTGCACTTTCCATAGCATATATTGCTTTAAAAAATACAGACAGAGTAAATATATTTACATTTGGTGATGGTGTTAGCTATAAAAAATTAAAAGTTTCTTCTATATCAAAATTTTATGAAATAGTAGATTTCCTTGATAATGCAGATAATAATGGTACTACATATATTTTAAAATCTGTAAAAGAAGCTTCAAAGGATATAAAAGGTAAAGGTATTGCATATGTAATTTCAGATTTTTTTTCTGATGATGGATATGCAGAAGCATTAGGATATATGCTTTATAAAAAGCAGGAAATATCCTGTATACATACGCTTTCGAAAATGGACACAGAACCTGAAATGTATGGTAATGTACGACTTATTGACAGTGAAGGGATAAACCAAGACACAGATATTTTTATAAGTCCTATAATAATTGAAAATTATAAAAAAGAACTTTATGAATTCAAAAATAAATTTAGTGAATTTTGCCGTAAAAAAGGTATAAAGTATACTTATGCATATACTAAAGATAAGGTTTCTAAAATAGTCCTGAAAGCATTATAAAATTTATAAAAGGACGGTAACAATATGCTAAAAGGCGATATAAGAGATATAATAATGAAATTTGTATTCGTTTTATTGGGTGCAATTTCAGGATTTGCTTTTTTCTATATTTATAATAGATATCCTAAAATGCAAATATTTTTGCTAATTTTATTTGTAATGTTTATTGTTTTCATTATATTTTTATATGAAAGAATACGTTACAGAATGAAATATGAGCATAAAATAAAAGTAATAACAGAAAATATAAAAAATGCAAATGCATATGGAAATATAAGATACGATAAAAAAGAAAAAGAACCATTTGTTGATAAACTTTATAAATCAGTAGAAGATTTAAGAGATAGATTAAAAATAAAAAATAGAATACTTCAAGCAGTTTTAGACCTTGTTAATACACTTGCTCTTAATATAGAAACAGAAAGACTTGTTGATATGGTATTATCAAGACTTATAGAAGAAACTAATAGTAATTGGGGTGTTTTTTATATATATAATAGTACAACAGGAAAACTTGAATTAAAAAAATCCATAGGTCTTTCTAAAAATATATATAAACAATTTGATGTTGAAATGGGTGAAGGTTTTTTAGGTATATCAGCACTTTTAAAAAATGTAAAAATATATACTGAAATACCAGAAGATACTGTTTTTGAAAATAAGACATTTATAGGTAAAATAGTTCCAAGAAATATTATGACTGTACCTATTGTAACAGGTGATGATGTTAAAGCTGTAATGGCTTTTGGTTCTATGTATGATTATAATGATGAGCAAATTGAGCTTGTTAAAATATTAAGAAAATATATAGGATATGCTCTTAATAACTGTATTGCCTATGAAAGAACTGAAAGAATGGCAAATGAACTTAAATTTCAAAATCAGCTTATACAGAATATGAATGATGAACTTGAAAAGAAAGTTAATGATAGAACTGAGTTCTTAAATACAATAATAAACTGTATAGAAGAATATTCAATAATATCTGTTGATAAAGACGGATATATAACAACATGGAATAAGGGTGCAGAAAACACAAATGGATATAAAGCTTTTGAAGTTATTGGAAAACATATATCATCATTATATGGTATAAATGATGAAGAAATAGATAGAATATGGCGTTATTATGAAACCGCAAGACAAGAGGGTATTTATTCTTCAAGGGGTTGGCACTTTAAAAAGGATGGTACAAAATATTTTGCAGATACAACGATAACCCCTGTATATGATAATTCTGGAGAGCTTCAAGGTTTTACAAATATAACAAAAGATATAACAGATATAAAAATACTTGAACAAAATCTTAATACTGAAAGAGCATATAATGAACAGCTTATTGAAAATAGTACACGAGCATTAGTTCTTACAGATAAGAATGGTATAATACTCAATACAAATAAGCTATCAAGAAGTATAATAGCCCCTGAAAATACAGAAATAAGAGGTAAGGGTATATATGAATTTTTTGTTGATGGTGATTTTATAGAAAAGAATATAAAGAGAATTTCATCAACTGGTGTAAAGGGGGAGCTTGTAAGTCGTTTGTTATATACACATGATAATATTGAAAATGTAAAGCTTTTTGCAGCAGCAGCGGCAGCAGATTCAGAAAATGGCGGAGTTCTTATATATATAACAACAGTAGAAATTGAAAACTAATAAAAATGGAACATCTTTTTAAGATGTTCCATTTTCTTGTAATTTACAAAGTATTATACTTACATCATCATTTTGATATTTTGCTGATTCATCAAAATTATACATTTGTTCTATTATTGTATTTAATATGTCTTCAGAAGGTTCATCTTTCATCAGGGTAAGAATTTCTTGTATATGATAAAGAAATTCATCAGGTGCATCTTTATAAAATGAGTCTGAAAGACCATCAGTATAGAATAAAATCATGTCGTTTAGATTATATGGAAAAATTTTTTGAGTATATGTCATTTTATCTATCATACCAAGAGGTGTTCCGCTAATATCTATTTCTTCCATACTTAAAGATTTATTATCTATAAATAAAGGAAGAGCATGCCCTGCATTACTGCAAGTTATTATACGGTTTTTAGTATCTATATATGCAATAAATGCACAAGTATAAACATTTATATCACTGTCTGAAAATATACTGCAAAATTCATTATTCATATATTCTAAAAGAGTATTAGGTGGTAGTTTTTCAGCAATATATTTTTTAAACATTATTTTTATCATAGATGTTAAAAGAGCTGCTGATATACCATGTCCCGAAACATCTGCCATAAATACACAAGTTATAGAATCATTAATTTTATATACTTCATAATAATCCCCACCAATATCGAAAGCAGGCATGTATTTACTGTTAAAGCTTATACCATTTATTATATCATCATATTTTGTAACAAGAGCTTGTTGTATCTGTCTTGCCATTTTAAGTTGAAGTTCAAGTTGCAGATTTTTTTCTTTAACAGCACCATACTGTTTTTCAAGTTCTTCGTTTAAATCCATAACCCTAAAAAGACTTTTTACTCTATTCATAAGAGCTGTTCCATAGAAAGGTTTTACCATATAGTCATCAGCACCAACATAGAAAGCATGACTTTTAGCTTCTTTACTATCTCTAGCAGTAACTGCAAGAATAATAATATCTTTTGTTTCAGGGTCATTTTTTAAAATTTTACATATTTCATATCCGCTTATTTCGGGCATATTAAGTTCAAGTATTATAAGATGAGGTCTAAGAACACGAGCGGTTCTTATAGCAGAGCTACTTGTTCTTGAGGTGAGTATTTCGTATTCACTTTCAGCAAAATATGTACTCATTATTTTTAAATTTTCTTGAATATTATCAACAATAAGAATTTTTTTCATTAATACTCACCTTTTTCGTAAATTTAACTGTATTACCAATATCATTGAAGGTGATTGTATCTATTAGAGCTGAAACAAGAGTTATACCTCGTCCATTTTCGTCAAATGATATTTCTTCCTGTTCTTTAACCATATATTTATTATAGTTATAACCTTTTCCTTCATCAGAGATAGTTACCTGAATGATATTTTCAGGAGATATTTCTATATAAATTTTTACTGTTTTTGTTATATCATTATTATTACCATGAATTACAGAATTTATAATAAGTTCGTTTAAAACAAGCTTTAAATCCAAAAAATCTTCTTTTGATAAATTTATTATACTGCTGTCAAGAAATTCAAGTATTTCACTTACAGCTTTTTTTACATTTTCCAGAGAACTTTTTAAATTTTTCTCCATGCTTTTAATAGCCATAAATCCACCTACCTGAGAAATTCAAATTTTAAATTTATATTATTTGATTTTTTTCATAGATATTTTGAAAATGCCATCTTCAGATGAAAATTCAACTTCAGGCATAAGTGTCTGAATAACTTTCATTCCTAATTCTTCGCTGTCAATACTTGAAATATCTACGTTTTCTATATTTGATGAAAGATTTATTAATATATAATCATTATATAATTTGAATTCTAAATGAAAGTTAGTTTCAGCTGCTTTTATACATTGTGAAATCATAAGTATACAAGCTTCAGAAACTGCTGCTTTAATATCTTCGATTTCATCAATGTTAAATCCAAGTCTATTTGCTATTGATGAGGCTGTAAGTCTGGCAGATGAAACATATGCTGAATTAACAGGAAGTGTCAATTCTATTATTTCGGGTTCTTTAGTAATATTTTTTTCTTGCATAAGCTCACCTCATTTCATAATAAATACTTTATCAAGATTTGTTATTTTGAATACTTTTTCAACGTTTGGTTTAGTATTTAAAATATAAATGTTTGAACCATTGTTTTTAACTTTTTTAACAATAGCAACAAGAGCTCCAAGACCAGTACTGTCAATATATTCAAGGTCTGTACAATCCATGTACACATCACAAGGACGTTCTTGAATAATATTTGAAAGATAATCCTTTACGCTTGAAGAGTTGTAAATATCAATTTCACCTTTCACTGCAATTTCCCAACAATTTTTTTCTGAGTTATATTCTGGTTTTAACTGAAAATCCATAATATCATTACCTCCTTATGTTATAAATTATATATATAATATACCACATATTGTAAATGTATTAAATATATTTTTGTAAAAAAATAGTTTATATAAAGTTATAAATTTTATTTTTTTCACAAAAAAGTAAAATTTATATTATATAATCCTCATAAAAAATAAATTTTAATATTATGTACTTTTTATAAATAAAGAGTTATTTTTTGTAAAAATAGAATTTAACAGTAATACTTGTAAAAAAGCCGATTATTATGGTAAAATATAAAATTGATACAAAATAATCTTATAAAAGGTAAGGGTGTTTTTATGAAGGTTGGATACCTTGGGCCTGTTGGTACTTTTTCAGAACAGGCAGCTTTAAATTATACAAATCAATATGAAAATATAGAACTTAAAATTTTTCCTACAATACGAGCTGTACTTGATGCTGTCGAAAATGGAACAGTAGATGAGGGAGTTGTACCTTTTGAAAATTCCATAGAGGGTGTTGTTACAACAACAATAGATGGACTTATATTTGATGATAAGAAACTTTATATAAAAGGTGAGATAATATTATCAATAAACCAAAATTTTCTTGTAAGAGAAGATTATAATGGTGAAAAAATAGAAAGGATAATATCTCATCCACAAGGTATAGCACAATGTGATAAATTTTTACGTGAAAATTTTAAGGATACATTATGTGAGGCTGTAAGTTCTACTGCTGAAGCAGCAAAACTTGTTTCAGAAAGCGATAAGTTTATTGCAAGTATATCACCTAAACGTTCAGCAGAGGTTTATGGTTTAAAAGTATTATATGAAAAAATACAAGATGATAATAGCAATGCTACAAGATTTGTTATTGTTACAAAAGAACCTCCTAAATCATTAGATGGTGAAAAAACAAGTATAGTATTTACAACAAGTCATAAACCAGGAGAGCTTTATAAAATTCTTGATATTTTTGCAATATGGGATATAAATATGACAAAAATAGAATCAAGACCTATGAAACATAAATTGGGAACATATTGCTTTTTTATAGATATTGAATCTGAAAATAAAGATGATTTAAAAGATGCACTTAAAATGGTAGAAAGAAAAACATCATTTTTTAGGCTTTTGGGCTCATATACGGGTGTATAGAGGTATATTAAAATACTCGGAGGAAATGGTATGAAAACAGAAAATGAAAAAGATGATAAGAAACCTTTGGAATTAGAAGGAGATTCTCTTGTTTTTGTTATGACTGCCGGAATTCTGATATTATGCCTTATTTTTATTTCACCTATATTTGGTTGTATTTTTGCAGCACTTTCTGTTATTATATTTCTTTTGGTAAAAACTATAAAAAATGCTATTTATAAATCAAAAGAAGAAAAATACAGAATTATTTCTAACAATACAATATTATCTAATATAGCAGTACCGGAAAATATGCCTTTACCCTATGCAATTATGGGAAATAATAAAAAAATTATGGTTTATAATACTGGTTTTAGAGATATTTTTGGTGATATAGAAATAGGAGATATATCCATAACAGAACTTTTTAAAGATTATAAAACATATATAAATAAGCAGATAGTAACATTTAAAAACAGATATTTTGAAATATATACTGAAAAATGCAAGGTTATTGATGATTCAAAGGCATCAGGTATAAAGGATGTATATTCAATAACGCTTGTTGAAGTTACAGAAAACAGAAGGCTTCTTAAAATTATAGAAGATATACGAACAGTTGCAGGTCTTATATATATAGACAATTATGAGGAAGTAATGGAATCTATTGATGATTCAAGAATTCCTATAATAACTGCACTTATAGAAAAACGTCTTAATGATTTTGCTTCAAAAACAGGTGGAGTAATAAAGAAAATAGAAAAAGATAGATTTGTATTTATGTTTTCAAGAAAAAGTCTTGAAGAACTTAAAGAAAAAAAATTTGAAATACTTAATGAAATAAAAGATATTAAAGCAGGAGACCATATACCGGTTACATTAAGTATTGGTATTGGTATAAGTGATGAAAGCCTTGATGAGGCTATGAAAAATGCGAAAACAGCAATAGACCTTGCACTTGGTAGAGGTGGTGACCAAGTTCTTATTAAAGAAGGTGAAAAATATCTTTTTTATGGCGGAAAAAGCGGTGAAATATCACGTAATGCCAGAATAAGAGCAAGGGTTAAAGCAGATGCTTTAAAAGAACTTATGTCAGATGCTTCTAATATATATGTTATGGGGCATAAGAATGGTGACCTAGATAGTTTAGGGTCTTCTATTGGTATATATTCTATAGCAAGGGATGTTGGTAAGGAATGTCATATAGTTATAGATAATGTATCAGTAGGAATAAAAAGACTTTATCAAAGAATAAAAGAACAGAGTATATATGATGATATGTTTATAAATAGTAAAGAGGCTATTGAGAATATAACAGATAGAAGTCTTGTTATAATAATGGATACTCATAGACAAAGTATGGTTGAAAGTGTTGAAGTTCTTGAAAATGCTAGAAAAGTAGTAGTTTTTGACCATCATAGAAAAAGTACAGATTTTATAGATAATGCAGTGCTTATATATCATGAGCCATATGCTTCATCAACATCAGAACTTGTAACTGAAATGATAAGATATATAGGTGTAAAACTTAAAAATCTTGAAGCCGATGCACTTCTTGCAGGTATAACTGTTGATACAAAGAATTTTGCTGTAAAGACAGGTGCAGTAACATTTGAAGCAGCAGCGTTTTTAAGAAGAAATGGAGCTGATGGTGTAAGAGTAAGGCTTCTTTTCCAAAATGACCTTGAAGCATATAAGGCAAAAGCTATAACTGTAAAAGATGCAGAGATATACAAAGATAATATAGCTATATCTGTATGTCCGTCAAATGTTGAAAATTCAATTCTTACAGCTGCACAAGCAGCAGATGACCTTTTGAATATAACTGGTATAAAAGCATCTGTTGTAATGTGTAAGCAAGAATCAATTATATATTTAAGTGCAAGAAGTTTTGGTGATATAAATGTTCAAGTTATAATGGAAAAGCTTGGTGGTGGTGGACACCTTGGTGTTGCCGGAGCACAGCTTAGGGATATTGATATTATCGAGGCAAAAAATATGCTTAAAGAAAAAATAGATGAATATTTACAGGAGGAATAATAATTATGAAAGTTATATTATTACAAGATGTAAAAAGTGTTGGTAAAAAAGGTGAACTTGTTAATGTAAGTGAAGGATATGGTAATAACTTCCTTCTTCCTAAAAAACTTGCTGTTGAAGCAACAAAAACAAATATAAATGACCTTGAGCTTAAAAAGAAAGCTGATGAAAAAAGAAAAAAAGAAGAATATGAAGAAGCTCTTGCTCTTGCTGAAAAAATAAATGAGCTTGAAGTTAAAGTTGCTGTAAAAACAGGAGATAATGGTAAAATTTTCGGTTCTGTTACAACAAAAGAAATTGGAGAAGCTCTTGAAAAACAGCATGGTATAAAAATTGATAAAAAGAAAATTGTTCTTGGTGATTCAATAAAAATGGTTGGAACAAGAAATCTTAAAGTTAAAATCCACCCAAAAGTAACTGCTGAAATGACAGTTAAAATAGTTGAAGCTTAATTTTCCATTATAGATTAGGAGGCACAAAAATGGAAGAACAATTAAAAAATACTCCCCAATTTCAGAACGTACCTCCACATGATACAGAAGCAGAACAAGCAGTACTAAGCTCTGTATTTATGGATAGAGATGCTGCATCAGTAGCTATGGAAAATCTTAGGGGAGATGACTTTTATAATATTGATTATAAAATAATATTTGAGGCATCTGAGGAGCTTTATCATAGTGGAATACCTATTGATATGATAACTGTAAAAAATAAGCTTGAAGAAAAAAATCTTTTTGAACAGGTTGGAGGAATACAAGGTCTTGCCAATATTGCTTCAGCAGTAGGTAGCTCTGTTAATATAAAGCACTATATAAAAATTGTTGAAGAAAAATCAATACTCAGACGTCTTATAAAAATGAGTTCTGATATATCATCATTAAGTTATAGAGGAGCTGAACCTGTTGAAAATATAGTCGAAAAAGCTGAAAAAGGAATTTTTGACATAATGCAAAATAGGCATACAGACGAGTTCCATCATATAAGAGAGGTTGCAGTATCTTCATTTGAAAAAATAGAAGAAGTATATATAAATAAAGGTAAGCTTACAGGTGTTCCTACAGGTTTTGTTGATTTTGATGCAAAAACAGCAGGGCTTCAGAAGTCAGACCTTATACTTATAGCTGCAAGACCTTCTATGGGGAAAACAGCATTCGTTCTTAATATAGCTCAAAATGCAGCTATAAGACATAATGTTCCAACAGCAATATTTTCTTTGGAAATGTCAAGAGAACAGCTTACAAATCGTATGCTTTGTTCAGAAGCTATGATGGATGCCCAAAAACTTCGTACAGGTGACCTTAATGATGAAGATTGGAATACACTTATATCTGCAATGGGACCACTTTCAGATGCACCAATATATATAGATGATACTCCAGGTATATCACCAATGGATTTGAGAGCAAAGTGTAGAAGACTTAAGCTTGAAAAAGGTCTTGGACTTATAATAATAGACTATTTACAGCTTATGAGTGGAAGTGGTAGAAATGATTCAAGACAGCAAGAAATTTCTGAAATATCAAGGGCTTTAAAATCTATTGCCAGAGAAATGGAAGCACCTGTAATTGCACTTTCCCAGCTTTCACGTGCCTGTGAACAAAGAGGTGACCATAGACCTATGCTTTCAGACCTTAGAGAGTCTGGAGCAATAGAACAGGATGCAGATGTTGTTGCATTTCTTTATAGAGATGAGTATTATTTCCCTGATACTGAAAAGAAAAATCAAGCAGAACTTATAATTGCAAAACAGAGAAATGGCCCAACAGGTACAGTTGACCTTGCTTGGCTTGGTCAATATACTAAATTTAGTAATATGCTAAAAAAATATTAAATTTTTTATTAGGTGTTGAGAAATCAACACCTTTTTGTATAATTTTATATCATTAAATATGAACAATAATTTTATACTATTTTTTATATTTACATATTTATGGTTATATGATATATTATAAAAATCTATTTTAATTTGTGTTGAAATATAATATATATTAACATATAATTTAGATGTGTTTGGTGGAAAATAATTATGATATAAATGTATTTGGTGAGTGGACAAAAGCTAAAATTAATAAGTTGAGAAATGGAGGATATATAAATGATTACTCTCGATATGGTATATGACGCATCTCAGGTCTTAAAATCAGTAGCAAGAAAAACTCCTGTTTTGGCATCACCAAAGACAAATTTAAAAGCAAAAAATGTGTATATTAAATGTGAAAACATGCAAGTTACTGGCTCTTTTAAATTAAGAGGCGGATATTATAAAATTGCAAAGCTTACAGATGAAGAGGCAGAAAAAGGAGTTATTGCCTGCTCTGCCGGAAATCATGCACAGGGTGTAGCTTTAGCAGCACAAAAAAGAGGTATAAAAGCAACTATATGCATACCAGAAGGTGCACCAGTATCAAAAGTTGAGGCAACAAGAAGTTATGGAGCTGAAGTTGTTCTTTGTCCAGGTGTATATGATGATGCATATGCAACAGCAATGAAACTTCAGGAAGAACATGGATATACTTTTATTCATCCATTTAATGATGATTATGTAATGGCAGGTCAAGGGACAATAGGTCTTGAAGTTCTTGACCAAATTCCAGATTTAGATGCTGTATTTGTTCCTGTTGGCGGCGGTGGAATTATATCCGGTATAGCTTATGCAATAAAACAATTGAAACCTGAATGTAAAGTTTATGGTGTACAAGCAGCCGGTGCACCTTCTATGTATAATTCAATAAGAGATGGAAAAATTGAAAGACTTGATTCAGTAGTTACAATGGCTGATGGTATTGCTGTAAAAGAACCAGGTGATAAAACATTTGAAGTATGTCAGAAATATGTTGATGAAATAGTAACTGTTACAGAGCCTGAAATAGCTACAGCTATACTTTCATTAATAGAAGACCATAAATTAGTTGCAGAAGGAGCTGGAGCTGTTTCTGTTGCAGCTGCAATGTTTGATAAAGTTGATATAACAGGAAAAAATGTTGCTTGTATAGTATCCGGTGGTAATGTTGATGTTAATATACTTTCAAGAATAATAGATAAGGCTCTTTTAAATACAGGTCGTGTAACATATTTTTCAGTTGAACTTCCAGATAAACCAGGACAGCTTAATAGAATATTAAGACTTGTTGCAAAATCTGGTGGTAATGTTACATCAATAATTCATGACCGTACAGAAATGGATTTAAATGTTGGAAAATGTCTTGTTAATCTTACTGTTGAAACAAGAAATCATAATCATGTAAAAGAAATTTTAAATCTTATTCGTAAAGATGGTTATGTAATAAAACAGAAATAATAATTTTTTAAAGGTATCATTTAATAATGATACCTTTTTTATTTTATTTAAAAAATTAATGAATATTATTACCTTAAAATGGCAGATACTATAAAAAAGTATAAAAGGAGAATTTTATATAATGAAAAATATAAAATTAATTTTTTCAGGAATTTTAACTGGTTTAGCAAATGGCATATTTGGTAGTGGTGGAGGAACTATAATAGTACCTTTTATGGAAAAGCTTATGAATATAAAACCACATAAAGCCCATGCAACTGCAATAGCTGTTATACTTCCACTTTCTATAATATCTGCTGTTATTTATATGCTTAATATGAAAATAGCAATTAAAGAAACTATTTTTATATCTATTGGGGGAATAATAGGTGGAGTTATAGGTGCAAAGTTTTTAAATAAAATTCCTTCAAGAATACTGCATGTAGTATTTGGAGTATTTATGATTGTAGCGGCGGTGAAAATGATATTATGATAATGTGTATTTTAATAGGTATATTTTCAGGAATAATAAGTGGAATGGGTATAGGTGGGGGAGCAGTTTTGATACCTGCTGTTGTACTTTTTTGTGGATTGACACAGAAAGAAGCACAATTTATAAATTTAATATATTTTATACCTACTGGTATATCAGCACTCTTTATGCATTATAAAAATGGTAATATAGAAAAATCTGTTGTAAAACCACTTATATTATATGGTGTTTTAGGTGCTTTAGGTGGTGCTTTTATTGCTTCAATAATTGACGAGATGCTTTTGAGAAAGCTTTTTGGATTTTTTATAGGAGTTATGGGAGTTGTTGAAATATTTAGAAAATAGTATACAAATTTCTGCATTTATATTAATTGTATATTTTTTATGGTATAATCAAAATATACATCTTTTTGGAGGGAAGACTTTTTATGAATTTTATAGAAAATATATATGTGGGAGAAAGTGTTGATGATTTGGAAACAGTTTATTATTCTCTCAAAAGAGAAATTCCTGTTTTTAATATATATTGTATATGCATTAATAATAATCCAAAAAATACATTTGAAATTATGAATACTAAAGAGCTTTTTTCAAAAAGAAATATTAAAAAAGATTATATAATTGTAGGTATAGCCATGGGTAAAAGAGAAGCCTTAAGTTTACTTACATATATCGTTGAAGATACTATAAAAAAAGGTATTAATATTTTAGATATAAAAAAAGCCTTAAAAGAAGGTGAGTTATAATTTGAACACTATTATAAAATATGGTCTTTCAGCAATTTTTTCAATATGTTTTATTATTATAATATTAATATCTTCTATTCAAATTGCCGTTTATTATGATATGGAAGGGTATTTTAAAAGGGAATATATAAAATATAACATTACTGAAAAGGTTTCAATGGATATGAATAACCTTATGTATGTTACATATGAAATGATGGATTATCTTGATAATAAAAGAGAAGATTTAGTTGTTTATACATATGTTGATGGTGAAGAAAGAGAGTTTTTTAATGAACGTGAAAAGCAACATATGATAGATGTCAAAAATCTTTTTACAGCAGGAAAAAATTTGAGAATAATTGCTTTTATTGTTGGGGCTTTTTCTTTAGCTTTAATTGCATTTAGATATAAAAATATAAAAAATATATTATCAAAAGGTTTTATTTCTGTTTCTGCTGTTGTTATTTGTATTTCCGTGGTTCTTATATGTATTATACAAACTAATTTTACAAAGTATTTTACAATATTTCATGAGATATTTTTTAATAATGATTTATGGATACTTAATCCAAAAACAGATTTATTAATAAATATAGTGCCAGAGCCTTTTTTTATTGATACAGCAATTAGAATAGCTGTTGTATTTGGTTTTATAATGGCTATATGCTTTATTTTATCTGTCATTATAATTTTAATAGACAGAAAAAGGAGAATTTTATGAGTATACTTTTATTTATCCTTAGTATTTTAAAGGTTATAGGTATAATAATTGGTATTATACTTGCTTTAATACTTATAATACTTATGGTTATTATGTTTTCTCCCATAAGATACCGTATAGAGGTAGAAAGATATGAAAATATAAGTGGAACAGGAGAAGTTAAATGGCTTTTTGGTATTATAAAAGCCGTTGTTTATATTACATCTGATTTTGATGTTAAATATATAGTTAGAATATTCCATAAAAAAATTAGTAATGCAGAAGAAATTGAGAATAATTCTAAGCCTATAGAGACTATGGAGAAAAAAACAGAATATAAAGAAAATAATGTAAAAATTAAAAAAAATTCAGAAACTAAAAAAGTTGATGAAAATAAAACTACTTCTAAAGTTGAAAATAATAATACTGAAAATAAAGAAACTAAAAAAACTGTTATAAAAGAAGAAATTAAAGCTTCAAACAATATAAGACGAGTTAATGTTTCTGATATTGAAAGTAAAACTATTGAGAATAATCAAAAACAATATAATGAAAATTATAGTAAAAAAGAATATGAAAAAGATGAAAAAGACGAAAAAGAAGATAGTATTATAAAAAAAATAAATGCTATTGAGAATAAAAAAGAGATTTTAAAAGCTACAATATTGTTTATAAAACGTATATTTAAAGGAATACTTCCTAAAAATATTTATGCTAATATGGAAATAGGTGCAGGAGAGCCTTCTTTGACAGGGTATATTATGGGTATATATGGTGTTGGTAAATCTAAGTATGGTGATAGTATAAATATAAAACCATATTTTGAAGGATTTAAAATAGAAGGTATTTTTAAGGCTAAAGGAAGAATTATAATAGGTAAGCTTTTATTTGATACAGCGAGATTTGTTCTTACAAAGCCTGTATTTAGATTAATAAAAAATATATTGAAAGGAAATGTGATATAAAATGGCTAATGGCGGATATAGCGAAGCAATAGAAACAATATTTTCAAAAATGGAGGACTTTATATCCTCAAAAACTGTTGTAGGTGACCCAATAGTAATGGGTGAAACAACACTTCTTCCTATAATAGAAGTTTCTGTTGGAGTTGGTGCAGGAGGTAGAGGTGATAAAGAAGGTGCAGGAGGTATGGGTGCAAAAATTATACCAAGTGCAATACTTGTAATAACAAAAGATAATGTAAGACTTGTAAGTGTTAAAAATCAAGATGCAATAAACAGACTTATAGATATGGTTCCGGGAGCTGTTTCAAAACTTAATTTTGCTGGTGGTTTTGGTAAAAAAAATAATACTACTGAAAAAGAAACAGTAGATTTTGAAGAAAAAACAGTAGTGGAATAATTTTACTATTTTTAATTATTTTATGGTGGTGATACTATGGTTACCCTTATAAAGTTTTTTGACAAGGATACTTTGAAAAATATACTTGCTCCAATATCTTTAAAACCGGATAAAATTATTTTTATATATGATAATGGTTTAAAAGATATGAATTATTTTGTTAGTATAAAAAAATGTTTTTTAAATCATATGCCAAATATTATTATAGAAAAAATGCCTGTTAATGTTTCAAGTATTGATGATATATACTATAAAACATTAGAAGCTATTGATAAAAATGAAGATTGTATAATAGAGTTTACTGGTGGTAGTGAACTTATGATGATAGCTGGGTATATGGCAGGAAGTAGAAGTAATACAAAACTTTTATACACAGATATAATTCAAGGTAAGATAATAAATATACATGATAAAAAAGACTTTATAAAAACAGCAAGACTTACGTTATCAGACTTTATAGATGCTAAGGGTGCTTGTTTTTTAGGAAATTCTCATTCTGAGCCAGAAGAATGGGAGTTTAAAAAGATTATGGAAATGTGTCACTATATATTTGAAAATATTAACGAATGGAAATCAACTTGTTCATTTTTTCAGATAGCTGTTTCTAATATGGCATCTGAAGAGCTTAGTCTAAAAAGTAGAATGTATTTATCTTTTAAAAATGGTAAAAAGGTTTCGCCCAATAAGGATATGTTAAATAGATTTCTTAAGTTAGGCTTTATTGAAGACCTTAATATGACAAAAGAAAATATTCGTTTTAAATTTAAAAATAAAAAATATAAGCAGTATATGATAGGCTTTGGTTTATGGCTAGAATTATATGTTTATATAAGTGCTAAAATTTCAGGTGTTTTTGATGACGTTAAGCTTGGTTCAGTTATAGATTGGAATGCATATGATGGTATTAGTATTGCAGGCAATGAAATAGATGTAATAATTATGGATAATTCAATGCCTATATTTATAAGTTGTAAACTTAGAGAGGCTGACACAGCAGCACTTAATGAACTTGTAATAGCAAGAAAACGTCTTGGTGGTTGGTTCTCAAAAAATATTATGGTAGCTTTTGGAAAAGATAAACAGAAAAATTCTGGTACATATAAAAGAGCTAAAGAACTAGGAATAGCTTTTCTTGATATGAGAGATATAAAAAGCCATGATTTTTCTGATATACTTGTTAAAACTATAAGGGGACAAGACCTTGTAAGTTTAAAATGGACAAAGGTTTAATGATTAGGTGCCGATTAAGGCACCTTTATATTTTAGGAGTGAAGATTTTATGAAACTATTAAAAACATTAGCTGTTTCTACACTATTTATAATTTTTTCAGGAATAGAAGTATTTGCTGGTACTGTTATAACAGCACCAATAGACAGTAGACCTGTAAGTGTTGAATATCTTGAAAATCTTGTTAATATAAATGGTGATACATTGCTTTATCCTAATGAAAAATATCTTGATATTTTTTCAGGTGGTGAAAATGACCATTTTGCAAATAGTGATGAAGTTAGAAAAAGTATAAGAGATTTTGTTGCTAAAAATAATAATGAAGATACAACAGTTATAATAAATTCATCTACATATTTTACAGGTGGTCTTGTAGGTAGTAGAAACAGCAGCCAGTATAATGATATTGAAAATGGAATAGATGAACTTTATAATCTTATAAATACATATAAAAATCCATCATATTATATTAATATTGCAATGCCAAGAAATCTTCCGGACTCTAGAGGTGGAGCAATATGGAGCGATGATAATAATACTATTTATGGTATTGGTCATTTTTATAATGAAAATGATAATAAAAATGTATTAGAATATATAAAGAATAATTATGATACAGTAAAACCTGAAGAATTTCTTCTTGAATGGGGATATATTTATAATAAAGCTTTTGAAAATGGTGAAGAAAGCCTTTCTAAGTGGGAAAAAAATTTCTTAGATTATTGTAATGAGCTTTATGAAAATGAAGAATATAAGGTTTATATGGATAATTATAAAAGGACTTTTGAAAGTACAGCAGAAATATTTAAAAGTATTATGAGATGGCAAAGAGTAGGTCTTTTAACAGAAATAGTTATAGGAAATGATGATTTACAACTTCCAGATTTTATAAATTATATGTATAATAACAGTGAAAATACAGAGTGGATTAACTCTGTAAATGGAAGTCCTATAAAATATAGTTTTTCAAGACAGTATATAAAATCAGATAGTGAAAGTATATATGCCAATATTGAAAAACAGTATGGAAAAGATGAAGCAATAAAAGCAGAACAAGGTATAAGTCAAAATGTAAACATATTATGTGGTATGGATGAAATACCACAACTTATATATGCTTCTGATGTTGTAAAAAGAAATAATATTTATACAGATATAAAATTTTATGGTACAGAGAATTTAAGTAGTGTAGATAGCTATGATGTAAAAGATGCTAATGAGATTTTGAAAATATATAGTAACTATGTAAAGAGAAATGGAAGTAAAAAAGGCGAAACTTTACATATGTTTATATGCGACTATAAAAATAATACATCAAAAAATGATATTGTAAATGAAATAAAAAGACTTATAGATTTAGGTGAAAATGTAGGTCTTATAGAACTTTTTGATTATTCGAAAACAGAAATTAATAATATTATTTTTGATACTCTTGTAAAAGATGGATATATATTAAATCTTGATTGTTATAGTGCTTGGAATACAAATGCAAATGCAATAGGTCTTGGAATTGCTCAAGGAGAGGTTTATAATATTTCTGATAAAGAAAGTGAAAATATAATTAATAATACAAAATTACTTTTAAGACATATTTTTGAAGATGGTGTATATACTTCATCAGGCAAGAGAGAAATTATATCAGAAGGTTATTTAATAACTGATGATGATATGATTAAAAGCGAAAGACTTAAAAAAATATTTATAGATGAAGATATTTTAAGATATATGGTTAATAAAACCATTACAAAAAATGATAATTCTGTTACAATAAAAAATATAACATTTAAAGATTATAATTTCCCTTGGAAAAGAAATTTTGAGTGTTATATAGATTTTAATATTGAAATAAAATAGGGGGATAAAAAATGATACATCATATTGTAATGTGGAAGCTTAAAGATTTTGCAGAAGGTAGAACAAAAGAAGAAAATATTGAAATTCTTATAAATGGATATGAAGAGCTTAAAAAACATATTCCTCAAATAAAAGATGCTTATATAAAGAAAAATATTATAGAAAAAGATGGTAACTTTGATACTATACTATTTACAAAATTTGAAACAAAAGAAGAAATGGAAAGCTATCTTTCACACCCAAAACATAAAGAATATTCAGCACTTTGCAAAAAGTTGAGAGAAGATAGAGCATCTGTTGATTATGAAATATAAAAAAAGTCCCTTATGGGACTTTTTTTAATATTGTTTTAAATCTATATTATTACCTAAAAAATGCATAAGTCTTAATGCTGCATATTCAATAGTGTAGTTTTTTGAAGACAATGCACCAGCTTTTTCAGCTTTTACACCAACTTCGTATGTAGATATATCAACACCATCAAATATACATTGTGTAGAAATTATTACAGGAACATTTTTTTTAACACATTTTTCTATAATTGGAATAAAATTAAGATTTTTTGTATTTGGTATTCCACCCATACCATAGCCCTCAAGTATTAAGCCTTTTATACCAGAATTTATTATATTTTCAATAATAGATATATTATCAAAAGGTGTTATTTTGTGTATATAAATATTTTTTTCCATATTAATTTTAAGCTTAAAATCGCCATTTATAGCCTTTTTATATTCATCTTTTATAAAAGCTATGTTATTTATTATTTCTCCGGCATAGTCCTTATTTATACTATGAAAAGCATCAAAATTTTCTGTATATAGCTTTTTAGCACAATCTCCACATATTATTTTTCCATTAAATACTATATAAACACCTTTTATATCTGAAGTAGCTACAGTAAAAGCATCTGAAAGATTTTTTGTTGCATCTGTATTTTCTACTTCTAAAGGAAGTTGTGAACCTGTTATAATAACAGGTTTATTTATATTTTCAAGCATAAGGCTTAAAGCAGCAGCTGTATAAGCCATTGTGTCAGTTCCATGAGTAATTACAAAGCCATCATACTTATTTATGTTTTCAGCTACTGTTTGGGCTGTTTTTTGCCAATTTTCAACAGTTATATTTGTACTATCTATATTAAAAAGAGGTATACAGTCAGGTGGAAATTTAAAATTATTTTTTGTATTTATATTTTTAAAAAATATTTCAGTAGAAAGTGAAGGAACTAATCCTTCAGCTGTTTCCTTTGAAGCTATTGTACCTCCTGTTGTAATTAGAAGTATTTTTTTAATAATTTTCATAACTTACCCCCTGTTGTGGTGATTGTGGAGAATGCAAGTTTCGTGTACAACATTTTCATAGTCATAATCAAGAAGTCTATGATAATATTTTCCAAGACAATCAAAAGAGAAACAATATCTAAATTCGTCTATTGTTTTATCTTTAAAATAGAATACATATTGAAATTCTGAATTGTCAACTTCTTCTTTTATATATTCAGGTGATATTTCTTTAAATACATTTTCGATATCATCTAATGTACAATTTTTATTTTGAAGGGCAGATATAAGTTTTTTAAGGAATGTGTGGTCTTTATAAGCCTCTGCTATTTTTAAGACACCTTCATAAGGTACAGTTATTTTATATCTGTCTTTACCTTTTTCAAATGATATTATACCAAGATATTTTTCACTATAATCTATAAACTCCGGTATAAGTAAATCTATTGAGTTTATATCTGTATTTAAAAGCCAAGCAAGAAGACCTTTTTCATAAAATATACTTACAGACTTGTTTTTATCATATCCAAGTTTAACCATTCCTTCATAAATATAATCATATATATTTTTTTTAAGGTGTTCAAAACCTTTTAATTTATCTGACATAAAAAAATCGCTCCTTTCTCTAATATATTATATAGTATAGATTACATTTGTCTATATATTCATATATACATTCTTGAATTATATTATCAATAAAATAAAAAAAGGAGGTTTAAAAACCTCCTTTATATTTTATGTATTATTTATTTTTTAAATACTCATGAATAGATTCAGCAGCTTTTTTACCTGCACCCATAGCAAGTATAACTGTTGCAGCACCTGTTACGGCGTCACCACCTGCATAAATTCCTTCACGTGTTGTCTGCATTGTATCTTCATTTACAATAAGACAACCTTTTTTGTTTGTTTCAAGTCCTTTTGTTGTACTTCTAATAAGTGGGTTAGGTGATGTACCTATACTCATTACTACTGTATCAACATCAATTACAAAGTTTGAACCTTCTTTTGCAACAGGTCTTCTTCTTCCTGATGCGTCTGGCTCTCCAAGTTCCATTTCAAGACATTCTATACCACAAACTTTACCTGTTCCGTCATTAACGATTTTTACAGGGTTTGTAAGAAGTTTGAACTGAATACCTTCTTCTTTTGCATGATGAATTTCTTCAAGACGAGCTGGCATTTCTTCTTCAGAACGTCTATAAACAATATATACTTCAGCACCAAGACGTTTTGCACATCTTGCAGCGTCCATAGCAACATTACCACCACCAACTACTGCAACAGCTTTACTGTTTTTGATTGGTGTATCATAATTTTCGATATATGCTTTCATAAGGTTAATTCTTGTAAGATATTCGTTTGCTGAATAAACACCTACAAGTGCTTCACCTTCAATTCCCATAAATGATGGAAGTCCTGCACCAGAACCAATAAATACTGCATCAAATCCCATATCATCAATAAGTTCATCAACAGAAAGAACTTTACCAATAACCATGTTTGTCATTACTTTTACACCCATAGCTGAAAGTTTATCGATTTCTTTCTGTACAATTGTTTTTGGAAGTCTGAATTCAGGGATACCATAAACAAGAACACCGCCAGCTGTATGGAATGCTTCAAATATTGAAACATCATATCCAAGTTTTGCAAGGTCACCAGCACAAGCAAGACCAGAAGGACCAGAACCTACAACAGCAACTTTTTTACCGTTTGATTCAGGTTTTTCAATTTCATCTTTGCCATTTTCCATATACCAGTCAGCAACAAATCTTTCAAGACGTCCAATAGCAACAGGTTCACCTTTTAAACCTCTTACACATTTAGATTCACACTGACTTTCCTGTGGACATACACGTCCGCAAACAGCAGGAAGAGCATTTGTTGTTGTTATTACTTTATATGCAGCAAGGAAATCACCTTTTGCAACTTCTGCTATAAATTCAGGTATTCTTACGTTTACAGGACAGCCGTTAACACAAGGTTTATGTTTACAGTTAAGACATCTTGTTGCCTCTTCGATAGCCATTTCAGCTGTATATCCTGTTGCAACTTCTTTAAAGTTTTTGTTTCTTATATCAGGAGCCTGTTCAGGCATTTTAACTTTTTCTAAACTCATATTTGGCATTTCTTTTATCCCCCAGTATTATTTTATTTTATAAGTTCGTTAGCAAGTTTATCCATTCTACACATATGTGTTTCTGTTGTTTCAGCTTCACGTTCTCTATATATTGAGTTACGGTTCATAAGCTCGTCAAAATCAACAAGGTGTCCATCAAAGTCAGGGCCATCAACACAAGCGAATTTTATTTCTCCACCTACTGTAACACGACATCCACCACACATACCTGTACCATCAATCATAATAGGGTTAAGGCTTACGATTGTTTTAATACCATAAGGTTTTGTTGTAAGGCTTACGAATTTCATCATAGGGATAGGTCCTATTGCTATAACAGCATCGTAGTTATTTCCAGCATCAATAAGTGATTTAAGTTTGTCTGTAACAAAACCTTTTTCACCATAAGAGCCGTCATCTGTTGTTATGTAATAATGTGTACTTGCAGCTTTCATTTCATCTTCAAGAATAACAATATCTTTATTTCTGAAACCAGCAATAACATCAACTTCAACACCCATTTCATGAAGTGCTTTAGCCTGAGGATAAGCAATAGCGTTACCAACACCACCACCAATTACAGCAACTTTTTTAAAGTCTTCGTAGTCAGTAGGTACACCAAGAGGCCCAACAAAGTCAGATATAAAGTCACCTTCATTCATTTCTGCAAGCATTTTTGTTGAAAGACCAACTTTCTGGAAAATAATAGTTACAGTACCTTTTTCTCTATCATAATCTGCTATTGTAAGAGGTACTCTTTCTCCTAATGAGTCAATACGGAATATAATAAACTGTCCCGCTTTTGCTTTTTTGGCAATAAAAGGAGCCTCAATCTCCATAAGTGTAACTGCGTCATTAAGTTTTCTTTTAGTTACTATTTTAAACATTTCAAAACTCCTGTTCTCCGCCTGATATTATAATTATTATAGTAAAAAAGGGGGCCGGCGGTGTCCTCTTTTATATAAAACCACTGATTTTAAAGTTTTAGTAAATATGATTATATCAATACTATGTTGATTTATCAACTATTTAAACGATATTTTTGAGTTAAAACGTTCTAATAGGACTAATAAATTTATAATATGGCAAAAGTAATTAAAATAAGATGTTATAATGTATTTTATGATATACTTTAAATATAAATATTATATAAAAGAGGTGTAGATAATTGAACAAAAAATATAATTTTTATGACCTTGTTGATATTATAGAAAAATTAAGAAGTGAAAATGGTTGTCCTTGGGATAAAGTCCAAACCCATGAAAGTCTTAAAAAATCTATGCTAGAAGAAGCTTATGAAACTGTTGAAGCGATAGATAACAAAGATATGAAAAATTTATGTGAAGAGCTTGGAGACGTTATTTTACAGGCTGTTTTTCATGCACAAATTGAAAAAGAAAATCATATATTTGATATTGATGATGTTACAGATGGAATATGCAAAAAAATGATATATAGACACCCGCATATTTTTTCTGATAAAACAGCAGATACTGCAGAGGAAGTTCTTTTGAACTGGGAACAGCTTAAAAAGAAAGAGAAAAACTATAATACACAAACAGATGTATTAAGAGGAGTAGCAAAGGCATTACCTTCTCTTACGAGAGCAGCAAAAGTACAGTCAAAGGCAGCAGATGTAGGTTTTGAATTTAGCTGTACAGAGGATACAATTAAAAAAGCACATGAAGAAATTGACGAACTTTACCAAGAAATTCTTTTGGGCAAAAGTAACAATATTGAGGAAGAATTTGGGGATATTTTGTTTTCAATCGTTAATATATCAAGATTTTTAAAAATAAATCCCGAGTTTGCCTTGACAAAAGCCATAGAAAAGTTTATAAATAGATTTGAGTACGTTGAAAGGGCTATAATTTCGGAGGGTAAAAGTTTTTCTGATATGACTTTGGAAGAACTTGACAGTTTCTGGAATGATGCTAAAAAGACCGAAAAAAATAATTAACAGTTTAATTTAAAATTGTTAGTTGAAAAGTTATCATTTTAATGGTTTTTTAAGGAGGAAATAAAATGAATAAATCTGATTTAGTATCAGCAATCGCAGCAAAATCTGAAATGAGCAAAAAAGATGCAGAAAAATTCTTAAAAGCATTTGAAGAAGTAGTTACAGAAGAATTAGCTAACGGTGGAAAAGTACAGTTAGTAGGTTTTGGTACATTTGATGTTGCTGAAAGAGCAGCTCGTGAAGGTAGAAACCCACAGACAGGTGAAGCTATGCCAATCCCTGCTTCAAAAGCTCCAAGATTTAAAGCAGGAAAAGCTTTAAAAGACGCTATCAATAAATAATTCTTTTAAAAATAAGTAAGGGCTGTTCTTTTTGGGCAGCCTTTTTTCTTATGAAAGGGAGATTGTATGAGACTTGACAAATATTTAAAAGTTTCAAGAATAATAAAAAGAAGAACTGTTGCAAATGAAGCCTGTGATGCAGGTAGAGTTTCTGTAAATGGCAAACAAGCAAAAGCAAGTGTTGATATAAAAGTTGGTGATATTATAGAAATACGCTTTGGAAGCAACACAACAAAAATTGAAGTTCTTGCTGTTGCTGAAACACAGAAAAAAGATGAAGCAGCAAATATGTACAGAAGTGTACAATAAAAACAGTCATATGACTGTTTTTTTATTGCAAAATAATTGAATTAAAAGTATAGTCTAAGTTTTTATTATAAGTCATATATTGTTTGTAAGTAATTATTACGGAGGTAAATATATGGCAGATGACTCAAGAAGAAAAAATACAAATCACAGTGTTTTTATGGAACAGAGAAATAAGCTTACTATTACAGGTGTTACAGATGTACTTTCTTTTGATGAAGAAGGTGTTATTGCAGATACAGAAATGGGAATATTAATAATAAAGGGTAGAGGAATGCATGTAGGAAAACTTAATGTAGATGATGGAAGTCTAAGTGTAGATGGAGAAGTTGAAAGTATTGAATATACAGAAGCAGGTATGGCAAGTAAAAATAAAAACTCGTTTTTTGGAAAAATTTTCAGATAATGAGGTGGATGTAAATGATACTTTCATTAAGTAATCAATTTATTATATTTATAACATCTGTTGTTATAGGCATTATTTCTGGAATTGTTTATGATTGCATAAAAATATTGAGAATAGCAATAAAGCATAGTAATTTTATAATTCAATTAGAAGATGCTTTGTTTTGGATAAGTATAACTTTTTTTTCATTTACTGTTATGATAAGTAGAGATTTTGGCGACATACGTTTTTTTAATATAATAGGTATATTTTCTGGAATGATTTTGTACATACTTACTGTAAGTCCAATAGTAATAGGCCTAAGTGAAAAGATTATATATATTATAAAATATATTTTAAGACTTTTT
>DXZA01000004.1 GCA_019415525.1 Tyzzerella sp.
ATTTATATAAGATATATAAAGTTATATTGTAATTTATAAAAAATAACTAAAAGTAAACTATATTTTTAATGACAGAACAATATAGGTAATTATATAATAAAAATAAAACATAGTATGCATAAAGCATATTTTTATGAGATTAATTAAAAGAAAAAAATAATATAAAATAAACTTTAACTGAAAGTGAGGCTTTTCTATGGAAAATATTATAAATGAAGAACAATTGGAAAAAATGCGTAGGAAGGCAAAAAAATTTGACAAAATAGTTACTATTATGTCTGTAATTTCATTTCCAATTTATGCATGGATTTTTTATGTTATCATGGTTCAAAAAGAAAAATTATGTGTACTTTTCATTGCAAAATTAATTACTGTATCAGCTATTTTATCAATAGGAACATTTATGCTTTTATGGATTATAATTATAAAAAATATATATGATAAATTCAATGAAACCTTTAAATCAAAGTATGTTTTACAGACAATAAACAAAATAAATGGTTTTGATGATTTACGATATTATCAAAAAAACGGTTTTAGCTGGGATGATATAAGGAATATGACTGTTGTTGACTGTGGAGATAAAAAATATTTTGAAAATGAAGACTTACTCTTTGGTGTATATGAAAATGTTCGTTTTAAGATAAGTGATGTAACTACAAAAAAGATAGTACATAGAAATAATAAAAAACGAATTAAAGAAATATTTAGCGGTCAAGTTTTATGTCTTTTTCAATTTGATGATATTAAGATTAGCAAAGGATATTTACAGATTTTTGAAAAAGAGTTTTTGTTTAGTATGGGTGGATGGAAGGCTGAACATAAAATACATACTGAAAATGAAACTTTTAATAAACGTTTTAACGTTTATGCTAGTGATGAGCATAATGCTTATTATATTTTGACACCACAGCGTATTGAAAAAATAATGTACTTTGCAGATATTGTTAATGGTCAGATATCACTTGTATTTTATGACAAAAATCTTTTTGTGGCAGTAAGAGGTGAAAGCATATTTGATGCAAATATTAATGAACCTGTTGTAAACCAAACAACAAAAATAACAAAAGATGCAAAGTTTATTCAAGTAGCAAAAGAAATTCTAAAAGATTTTTGTCATAATATAGAAAAATAGAGGTTACTACAGAGAATATTAAATCATAATCTAGAAATATATTTTAAGTGATGTGAATTTAAAATCACATCGCTTTTTAATTATAAATAAAAGTTTTAGACTAGATTGGTACATATTTAGTTTTAATAATTATAAACTTTGTTATAAACTTGAAGAACTGTTTTTTTTATGATATACTATGTTTCGATATTGTAGATAAATAAAGAAAGGATATTGTATGAGTGAAATAAATTATAATTTACAATTTGATTTCCAAAATACCTATATTTCAAAAGTAAAAAAATGGAATGATGATTTTAGACAAAAAAATGGTTATTCTAGAAAAGCTTTTTGCTTTACAATGGGTTGTCAAATGAATGCTCATGACTCAGAAAAACTTATAGGTATGTTAGAAGAAATGGGTTATGAAATCACTTTAACTGAAAAAGAAGCTGATTTTATTATATATAATACTTGCTGTATACGTGCTAATGCAGAAGAAAAAGTATACGGTCGTCTTGGTTGGTTAAAAACATATAAAAAGAAACATCCAAATGTTATAATTGCATTATGTGGATGTATGATACAGCAAGATGAAGTTGTGTCTAAGATAAAAGCAACATATAATTTTGTTGATATTTTATTTGGAACATATAATTTATATAAACTTCCAGAATTACTTTCTAATCGTATCGAAACAGGAGAAAATGTTATTGACATATGGACAGAATATAAAGAAATTGTAGAGGATGTACCTACAATACGTGAACACTCTTATAAAGCAAGTGTAAATATTATGTATGGTTGCAACAATTTCTGTACTTATTGTATAGTTCCATATGTAAGAGGAAGAGAAAGAAGTCGTAAACCAGAAGATATATTAAAAGAAATAAAAGAGCTTGTTGCTGATGGTGTTAAAGAAATAATGTTACTTGGTCAGAATGTAAATTCATATGGTAAAAATCTTGAAACACCTGTTTCATTTGCACATCTTTTAAGACTTATAAATGAAGTTGAAGGTCTTGAAAGAATAAGATTTATGACTTCTCATCCAAAAGACCTTTCAGATGAGCTTATAGAAGCTATGAAAGATTGTGATAAGGTATGCAATTATCTCCATCTTCCAGTACAGTCAGGAAGTTCAAAGGTTCTTGAAAGAATGAATAGAAAATATACAAAAGAACAGTATCTTGAGCTTGTAGACAAAATTAAAACTGCAATTCCTAATATAATGCTTAGTACTGATATAATAGTTGGTTTCCCTGGTGAAACAGAAGAGGATTTCCAAGAAACTCTTGATATTATTAGAAAAGTAAGATACAGTACAGCTTTTACATTTATATATTCAAAAAGAACAGGCACTCCTGCTGCAACAATGGAAGACCAAGTTGATGAAGATATTGTAAAGGATAGATTTGATAGAATGTTAGATGTATTAAATCCTATCGTTCATGAAGTAAACAATAGTCAAGTTGGACAAGTTTTTGATATTCTTGTAGAAGATGTAAGTAAACAAGATGATAAAATTATGACAGGTCGTGCTGATAATAATAGTCTTGTACATTTTGAAGGCTCAAAAGACCTTATAGGTCAAATTATAAAAGTCAAAATAATTGACAATAAAACATTCTATTTAATAGGAGAAAGGATTTAAAGAATATGACAAGAGTATATGATTTAGCAAGAGAATTAGGAAATGAGTTATTAAAAACTAAAGAAGTAGAAAAGCTTATGGAAGCAAAAAAAGCTTTTGATGCAGATGAAGAAGCTGTAAAGCTTCTTAGCGAATATACAGAACTTCAGCAGGAAATGCAGATGAAAATGGCATCAGGTCATTTAAGTCTTGAAGAAGAAGAAGAAACAAAAAAAGTTCTTACAGAAAAAAGCCAGCTTATACAGAAAAATCAGGCTGCAATAAATTTATTTACTGCAGAAAATGAATACAATAATTTTATTAGTTCTGTATTTGCAATTATACAGTCAACAATGTCAGGTGAAGACCAGTGTGGTGGTGGCTGTGACTCAGGTTGCTGTAGTGGATGCAGTGGTTGCCACTAATTGTTGTTTTGATATTGAATAGTTTTATTGTTGCTACCCCAAAATTATATAGTTTTGGGGTAGTGGTGTTATATAGCAAAAGGAGATAAAAATGGCAAAATTAACTCCAATGATGGAACAATACTTTGAAATAAAAAATAAATATAAATACTGTCTTCTTTTTTTCAGACTTGGTGATTTTTATGAAATGTTTTTTGATGATGCCATAATAGCCTCAAAAGAACTTGACTTAACATTGACAGGAAGAGATTGTGGTCAAGAGGAAAGAGCTCCTATGTGTGGAGTACCTTTTCACTCTGCAGACGGTTATATAGCAAAACTTGTAGAAAAAGGATATAAAGTAGCAATATGCGAACAAGTTGAAGACCCTAAAAAAGCAACAGGTATTGTAAAAAGAGATGTTATAAGAATAGTTACTCCTGGAACAGTTTTGGATAATTCTGTTCTTGATGAAACAAAAAATAATTATATTATGTGCATTTATGGTGATACAGCTGGATTTGGTATATCAATATGTGATATAACAACAGGTGAATTTCAAACAACAGAATTTATAAGTGTCAATGCATATAATAAAATTTTTGATGAAACAGCAAGATTTAATCCTGCAGAAATAATATGCAATGAATATTTTAAAAATTATGGTGGTGTAAAGGATTTTAAAGACCGCTTTGATATAAAAATAAATGTATGTGAAAACTGGACTTTTGAAAAAAACAATGCCTATAAAATACTTTGTGAGCATTTTAATGTTATAAATCTTGAAGGTTATGGTATAAATGATAGTATACATTCTATAAAATCTTCTGGGGCACTTATGCAATATTTATATGATACACAAAAAAATGACCTTCATCATATATCATCAATAAAAAATTATACCTATAATGATTTTATGCTTCTTGATGTATCTTCACGACGAAACCTTGAACTTACAGAAACAATGCGTGAAAAATCAAGAAAAGGTTCTCTTTTATGGGTGCTTGATAAAACAAAAACGGCAATGGGTGCTCGTCTTTTAAGAAAATGGGTCGAACAGCCTCTTATAAATGTATCTGATATTCAAAAAAGACTTGATGCTGTTGAAGAACTTAAAACTGAATTTTTTATAAGGGAAGAGATAAAAGAAGTTCTTAGTACAGTTCGTGATTTTGAAAGAATAATGAGTAAAGTTGTATATCAAAGTGCAAATTGTCGTGACCTTATAGGGCTTAAAACTTCAATAGAAAACCTTCCTTTACTTAAAAATATATTAAAAAAATGTAAAAGTAATTATTTGAAAGAGTTATATGAAAAATTAGATACTCTTGAAAATATATATACACTTATAGAAAAATCTATTATAGATGACCCACCTTTTACAGTAAGAGAGGGTGGAATGATTAAAGAAGGTTATAATAATGAGCTTGATGTACTTTTACAAGCTAAAAGTAAAGGTAAAGAATGGCTTGAAAGTTTAGAAACAGATGAAAGAGAGAAAACAGGAATTAAAAATCTTAAAGTAAAATATAATAAGGTTTTTGGTTATTATATAGAAGTAACAAAATCAAATCTTTCAGAAGTACCAGAACGATATATAAGAAAACAGACTTTAGCAAATTGCGAAAGATATATTACACCAGAACTTAATGAACTTGAGGAAATCATACTTGGTGCTGAAAGTAAAATTGTAGATATGGAATATGATATATTTACAGAAATAAGAAATGCAATAGCAGAAGAGGTTGAAAGAATACAATATTGTGCTTATATAATATCTGTTATAGATTCACTTCAATCACTTGGAGAGGTTGCACAGCTTCAAGATTATGCAAAACCTGAAATTTCAAATGATAATATTATAGATATAAAAGAAGGACGACATCCTGTTGTTGAAAAGTTAACAAGTGCACAATTTGTTCCTAATGATACCTATTTAGATAATAATGATGATAGACTTTCTATAATAACAGGCCCTAATATGGCTGGTAAGTCAACATATATGCGTCAAACTGCACTTATTGTTCTTATGGCACAAATAGGTAGTTTTGTACCAGCAAAATCTGCACATATAGGTGTTGTGGATAGAATATTTACAAGGGTTGGTGCATCTGATGACCTTGCTTCTGGACAAAGTACATTTATGGTAGAAATGACAGAAGTAGCAAATATACTTAATAACGCTACAAATAATAGTCTTCTTATACTTGATGAAATAGGAAGAGGAACAAGTACATTTGATGGTCTTAGTATAGCTTGGTCTGTTCTTGAATATATAACAGATAAAAAGAAAATAGGTGCAAAAACATTATTTGCTACACATTATCATGAGCTTACAGAGCTTGAAGGAAAGCTTTCAGGTGTCAAAAATTATTGTATTTCCGTAAAGGAAAATGGTGATGATATTATATTCCTTAGAAAAATAAAAAGAGGTGGAGCTGACCATAGTTATGGTATACAGGTTGCAAGGCTTGCAGGTTTACCTAATATGGTTATAAAACGTTCTAAAGAAATATTAAAGCAGTTAAATGCAGCAGATATAACAAAGAAAGCAAAGAAAATAGCTGAAGAATCACAAAATTCTATGGTAGATACAGGTTCTCAACTTGATATGTTTAATATTAAAGAAAATCAAATATTAGATGAACTTGATAAATTAGATATAATGTCAATGTCACCAATAGAAGCTTTACAAACACTTTTTGAATTACAAAAGAAATCCAGAGGAATGTGATATTTTACAGAGGTAAGGTGATGTAATTAATGGGAAAAATCCGCCTTCTTGATACAAATACTATAAATAAAATAGCTGCCGGAGAAGTTGTTGAAAGACCTAGTTCTGTTGTAAAAGAACTTGTTGAAAATTCAATTGATGCTGGAGCAAGTGCTGTTACTATTGAAATAAAAAATGGTGGAACTACTTTTATTCGTGTAAGTGATAATGGAAAAGGTATTGAAAAAGATGATATAAAAACAGCTTTTTTAAGCCATGCTACTAGTAAAATAACAGATATAGAAGATTTAGATAATATATTTTCTCTTGGCTTTAGGGGTGAAGCACTTGCTAGTATTGCAGCTGTTTCACAAGTAGAAATGATAACAAAAACACATTTAGAAGAAGAAGGTACACGTATAACTATAAATGGTGGAGAGATAGAAGACTTTCATGAATGTGGTTGTACAGAAGGTACATCTATAACAGTAAGCAATCTCTTTTATAATGTACCAGCAAGAAGAAAGTTTTTGAAAAAACCAGCTACAGAAAGTGGTTATATATCAGATATGATAAACAAAATAGCTCTTGGTCATCCAGAAGTATCTTTTAAATTTATAAATAACGATACAACAATACTTCATACATCAGGAAATAATGATTTGAAAGCAGTTGTATTTAGTATTTATGGCAAAGATGCTTTTAAAAAAATGGTTGAAATAAATTCTGTATCAGGAGATTATAAAATAAGTGGTCTTATAGGAAAGCCTGAGCTTTCAAGAGCCAACAGAAATTATGAAAATCTTTTTATAAATGGTAGATATATAAAAAGTACTATAGTTTCAAGTGCTATGGAAGATGCATATAAAACACGTCTTTTAGTTGGAAAGTTTCCTGTATACGTTATAAATATGACTATACCACCTTCAAGTGTAGATGTTAATGTTCATCCTACAAAACTTGAAGTACGTTTTGATGATGAAGATAATATATATAATTTTATATATGAGTCAGCTATAAATGTATTTAAGGATATGGTTCTTATTC
Organism: Tyzzerella sp.; assembly: GCA_019415525.1. Taxonomy (GTDB): domain Bacteria; phylum Bacillota; class Clostridia; order Lachnospirales; family Anaerotignaceae; genus Fimicola. The sequence continues at coordinate 6,912 of DXZA01000004.1, forward strand.
CAGAGGTAAGTATTATTAAGGATTCTGTACAGAAAGAAACTTTTGATGAATTTAAGAAAAATGAATATGTTCAGAATACAATATTTGATTCGAAAAAAGAAAAAATAGACTCTGATAGATGCATAGAAAATAAAACATTTGAGCCTGTACCTTCTATGGTAAGAAATGATGAAGAGATTTTCTTTAAACAAGAAATACCTAAGAAAGAAAAAACTATTTCAAAAATAGATTCTCTTATTAATAATAATGATTTGAATATAGTAAAAGTAAATGAAGATAAAGAAGAATATATTTCAAAATCTACTAAAGAAGATTGTATAGAAGAAAAGGAAATACAACCATTTTTTAATAATTATAAAATAGTAGGGCAAGTTTTTAATACTTATTGGATTATAGAACAAAGTGGTAGTATATATTATATAGACCAACATGCAGCACATGAA
>DXZA01000040.1 GCA_019415525.1 Tyzzerella sp.
ACAATATGTTCACCTTTTAAAATAGAATATTCTGAAAAAGATGATAAATTTAGACTTTTTGTATGTGGCTCAAAATTTGGAAATGTTTTTAATATAGGAAGAATATATGGCTGTAAAGTACTTGATACAAAAAGAGTTATTAATAAACAAAATTATGATAATAAAAAATATTTTGTAATAAAAACATCAAAAAGAAGAAATGCTCTTGAAAGAGTTCTTATTTCTTTTGCAAATTTTGAGAAAGAAACAGAACGTATTGAAAATAACTTATATAAAGTAAAAATATATTACTATGAAAGTGATGAAGCAGAAATTATAATGAGAATTATATCATTTGGCCCTCTTGTAAAAGTTATTGAACCTTTTGATTTTATTAATTTAATAAAAAAAAGACTTATTATGCAAAAAAGATATATTTAGAAAGTTCGCAAATTTTTTTCCGAGAATATTGTTTTTTATAATGATAATATATAAATAAATAAACAATATGAAAGGAGAAATGATATTATGATGGTTATAGAAGGAAAATATAATAAAGCAATAATTTATGGTGATATAGTAGATGATACTGCAAAAGAACAGATAAAAGAATTGTGTAATCAAAAATCATCAATAGACAGAAAAATAAGAATAATGCCTGATGTACACGCAGGAAAAGGCTGTGTAATAGGATTTACAGCAGATATAGGTGATATTGTAATTCCTAGTATTGTTGGTGTTGATATAGGATGTGGAATGTTGACTGTAAGCCTTGGAAATATAGAAATTGATTTTGAAAAACTTGATGATATAATACATAAATATGTACCTTCCGGAACTTCTGTACATGAAGGCAGAATGGTTCGTTTTCAAAAACTTCAAAATTTAAAGTGTTATAGAAGTCTTAAAGATACAAAAAGAATTGAAAGAAGTATAGGTACATTAGGTGGTGGAAACCATTTTATTGAAATTGATGAAGATGATGAAAATAATAAATATCTTGTTATACACACAGGTAGTAGAAACCTTGGTCATCAAGTGGCTGAGTATTATATAAATATGGCCTATGATATTATGCGAGGAAAAGATAAAATATTTGAAGAACAAAAAAGAATTATTGAGGAATACAAAGCTACCGGTCGTAAAAGCGAAATACAAAAAGCAATAGTTGAACTTAAAAAAAGCTTTTTGGAAAAAGAAATAAATATTCCTAAAGAACTTTGTTATCTTTATGGTGAATATAAAGATATGTATATTAATGATATGGCTATATGTCAAGAATTCGCTAATATAAACAGAATTAAAATAGCAGATATTATACTTGAAAAATTATTTGATAAAAATATATGTGATTTTGAATATTTTGAAACAATTCATAATTATATTGATATTAAAACAAATATTGTACGAAAAGGTGCTGTTTCTGCTCAAAAAGGCGAAAAATTACTTATACCTATAAATATGAGAGATGGAAGTCTTATTTGTATAGGTAAAGGAAATAGTGAATGGAATTATTCTGCACCTCACGGAGCAGGTAGACTTTTTAGTCGTGGAGTTGCAAAGGAAAAATTTAATATTGATGAATTTAAAAATAGTATGAAAGGTATTTATAGTACATCTATTAACGAAAGTACACTTGATGAAAGCCCTATGGCATATAAAAATGCTGATGAAATTATAAAAAATATAGGTGATACAGCAGATATTGTAAAATTTATAAAACCTTTATATAATTATAAAGCGTAAATAAGAATATATTCCCTTATTTACGTATATTTAATGATAATAATAGAGGAGGGAATATATTATGGAAACAAAAAAAGAAAAAATGCCTAAAAAGGTAAAAAGAAGGCTTACTGTTAGAGGAGTTTTATCAGCACTTATACTTATTACTCTTATACGTTCTGCTTTTATGGGATTATATGAAAATGTATTTGTATGTATATTATCACTTATACTTTTTTGTGTGCCTATGATATTGGAAAAAAGACTTGCAATAGATATTCCACCTGTTATGGAAGCTTTTATATATTGTTTTATATTTGCAGCAGAAATACTTGGTGAAATAAATTCTTTCTATACTGTTATACACGTTTGGGATACTATGCTCCATACTATAAATGGATTTTTGGTTGCTGCTGTTGGTTTTTCACTTGTGGATTTGTTTAATAGAAGTGAAAGAATGACTTTTAAATTATCACCTTTGTTTCTTGCAATAGTAGCATTTTGTTTTTCAATGACTGTTGGTGTACTTTGGGAGTTTTTTGAATTTACTATGGATTTCTTTTTCCATACTGATATGCAGAAAGATTTTATTATAAATAGTGTAAACTCTGTATTATTAAATCCAAGTGGACTTAATAGTGTTGTAAGAGAGCCTATAACAAGTCTTGTTGTAAACGGTAAAGACTGGATGGAATTCCCTGGAGGTTATATTGATATTGGTATAATAGATACAATGAAAGACCTTATGGTTAATTTTGTTGGTGCTGTGATTTTCTCTATAATAGGCTTTGCTTATGTCAAAACAAGAGGAAAAGGCAAGTTTGCTTCTTCATTTATACCTGTTGTACTTGATAACGAAGAAAAAAATAAAGATAAATAAATAAATTTAAAGACCATCTCAGATGGTCTTATTTTATGATATAATAAACCATAATATAAATTTATTGGAGAATGATTTTTATGGGGGTTACAATTAGACAAATTGCCGAGATTGCTGGTGTTTCTAGAGGTACTGTGGATAGAGCCATTAATAATAGAGGAAGAATTGATTCTGAAGTTGCAAAGAAAATTTTGAAAATTGCAGATGAACTTGGTTATGTGCCTAAACATCAAAAAAAGCCAAATAAAAAAGTTGATAGTAAAATTGATAAAAAAATTGATATTGAATATAAAAGTAATAAAACAGATTTTAAATATGTAAAAACATATTTAAGTAAAATAAAAATAGGTATAATTCTTCAAAGGCTTAATTCTTCTGCTGATGATGAAATATTAAAAGGAATTAAAGATGCTGAAAAAATATTGTCATTTAGAAATTTTGAATTTATAATAAAATATTGTTCCGATATTTCAGAACAGAAAAAGTGTATAAATGATATTTTAAATGAATATGTTTCTGCTATGGCTATAATGCCTTTTGAATGTGATGAAATAAGAAATGCTATAAATAGCTTTAATAAACCTGTTGTTACATTTAACAGTGATATAATAGGCACAAAAAGAGTTTGTTTCGTTGGCTTTGATGACTTTAAAAGTGGAAAAGTATCAGCTGATGTTATGGGTAAAGTTTTAGGTAACAACGGTAGTGTTATTGTAATTACAGGATATTTCAGTAATACAACAAGAGGTAAGCGTGTTGATGGATTTATTGAAGAAATGAAATTAAATTATCCTAATATTAAAATTGTAGGTGTTCAAAGCTCTTTTGATGATAGTGAAGCTTTGGAAAAAATAGTTGAAAATAGTATTTTAACATATGATGACTTGAAAGGTATATTTATTGTTTCAAATGGTCAAAAGGGTATTAAAAATATATTATCGCATAATAAAAAACAATGTGTTATTGTATATGATAATACAAAAGAAAATAGAGAACTTTTAAATAATAATATTATTGATTTTATAATAGGTCAGGATTTTTATTTCCAAGGATATAAACCGCCTTTTATATTGGCTGATATAATATTAAAAGGTATATATCCAAATGAAAGTATTATATATAAAGATATTAATATATATAATAAATATAATACTTAAAGACAGCTTTAAAAGTTGTCTTTTTTACTTATATATATAGGAGGAGATTTTTTTGAGGTACAAAAGAGGATTTGTATCCATAAATACTATTTTGGGAACAATAATGCTTATTATAGTTTCTGTTATTATTGTATTTTGTATAGCATTTGTTCAATCCAATTTAGCAAAAAATACAGATGATTTAGGTGAATCTTTAGTAGAAAGCTATGCTATTGAGGAAGAATTTAGACTTTATACATATGAAAATATAGTTTCCTTTGCTACGGAATATATAGATGAAATTGATAAAATAGGAGAGGATAATACTGATGAAATACAACAGTGGCTTGAAGGGTATTTTATTAAAATAGAAAAAATAATAGGTAAAAATATTATTTCACCATATGCTGTAATTAATGGTGAAATCGTTGCTGCTACACCTTGGGAAGGTGACGAAACATATGATTATTCTAAAAAAGAATGGTATATAGATGCTGTTGAGGCTAATGGTGAAATGGTATATAGCGATATATACTCTGATGTTATAACAAATAAACATATATATACAATATCAAAGGAACTTAAGCAAGAAGGTAATGTTCTTGCTGTTGATATATTTGTTGATGCTAATACTATGAAAAGTACAACACAAACATTACCGGAAAATGGTTCTCTTTATATATGTGATAATAGTGATAATATTGTATATGCTTATTCATATACTGGTAAAAATATATATGATATGCCAGAATATGTTGAAAGTATACTTAAAAATATAGAAAATAAAAGTTCCGGTTTAAAATTTGATGATATATTAGGTAATAAAAGATGTCTTTATTATAAAGAAATGAGTAACGGCTGGACAATAATACTTACTATGCCTTTAAATTCAATTTTTATGAATTCTGATAATTATATAATGTGTTTACTTATTAGTGTTTGGATTATACTGTTTATTGTACTTACATTTTTTGTTATACGTGATTTTAAACAAAGTAGAATTATTAAAAACGCTGATAGTACAATACAGGCACTAAGTAATTCTTATACTGCAATATATAAAATAAATTTTATTGAAGAAACATATGAGGCTATTAAAAAAGCTAATACTGTTGATAAAGATTTTCCTTTTATAGGCTCTTACAATATATTGACTGAAAAAATGGCAGAAATGGCTTCCGAACAAACATATGAGGAATTAAAATTAAATTATTCAATAGAAAGTATTAAAAAAAGAATTAATGACGGTGTTTTAGATTATAGTGGAGATTATAAGCTTTTAGTGGATAAGGATTATAAATGGGTTAATGTACATATTATTTATAATCGTGAAATAACAAAAGATGAAGTTGTACTTTGTTTTAAAGAGGTTGATAACGAAAAGAAAAAACAGCTTCAAACTATGATTTTTTTAAAAAATGCCCTTGATTTGGCTAAAAAAAATGAAAAGGCAAAATCTGATTTTTTCAGCCATATGTCACACGATATGAGAACACCTTTAAATGCTATTTTGGGCTTTACAGAGTTGTCAAGAAAAACTATTGATGATAAAGAAAAAACAGAATATTATTTAGATAAAATTGAGTTTTCCGGTAAACAGCTTTTAAAACTAATAAACGATATTTTGGAAATATCAAAAATTGAGTCCGGTAAAGATACACTTAATAATAAAAAATTTAATATTAAAGACCATATATTAGAACATATTGATATGTTTAAAGAACAGGCATTAAGAGAAAATAAATATATGAATGTTAATATTAATATAAAAAATGAGGTTGTTATAGGTGACTCATTTAAAATAAGTCAGATTATAAATAATTTGTTGTCTAACGCTTTTAAATATACAAATGAAGGTGCTGAAATTTCTGTTGACCTAAGACAATTTAATTTCAATAAGCACAGTAAATATCAAATTATTGTTAAAGATACCGGAATAGGTATGTCTGAGGAGTTTATAAAAAATCTCTATTTGGAATATGCTAGAGAAACAGAGTTTTTTGATAAAGAAATAGTTGGGACAGGTCTTGGAATGTTTATTGTACGAAGTGTTATACAACAGATGAATGGTGAAATTTCTGTAGAAAGTGAACTCGGAAAGGGTAGTACATTTACAATAACATTACATTTGGAAGTTGTGTATGATAAAGAATTTGATAATGAAGAAAATTCTGAAAATAAAAATTTTGATTTATCAGGTTATAGAATACTTGTGGCTGAGGATAATGAACTTAATATGGAAATCATAACAGAAATTTTACAAATGTATGGTTGTGAAGTTTTGCAGGCTGTTAATGGTAAAGAAGCTTTTGATATATTCAGTCAAAGTGATGCTTTTTATATAGATGCAATTCTTATGGATATGCATATGCCTATAATGGACGGCTGTCAGGCTACTATTGAAATAAGAAAACTTAATAAAAAAGATGCTAATACTATTCCTATTATTGCTGTTACAGCAAATGCTTTTGCAGAAGATATAAATAAAACAACAAAATCAGGTATGAACGGTCATATATCAAAGCCTATTGATGTTTCAGTATTATGTAAAATATTAAATGAATTTATAAAAAAATAATTTTTTAAAAGCTTTGTGTAAAAAAACACAGAGCTTTTTTTAATTAATTTTAAGTTTGTTAATACTTTTTGAAGTAGGGTTAAAAGGCTGTAAAGTCTGTTGATATTCAATTTTTTATATGGTATCTTGTCTTTGCAATAATTAATATATGCATATGGGAGGAGTATAAAATGAAATTTAATTTAAAAAAAGCAATTTTATCATTATTAATGTGTACAGCAGTTGTTTCATCAGCAGTTATATATAATGGAAATAATAATACTGCTGAGGCTGAAAGTACAAGAGTAACTTTAGAAGAAAAACTTGCTGGTGTAAAAGAAACACCTAAATATATATTTATGTTTATTGGTGACGGTATGAGCTATCCACAATTTCAGGCTGCTTCTGACTACCTTGGAGCTGTAGAACAGGGAAATTCTCCTGAAATTCTTAAAGGTGGAGAATATTTAAGCTTTATGAACTTCCCAGTAGCAGGTTCTGCAACTACATATGATTCAAGTTCATTCTGTCCAGACTCTGCATCAACAGCAACTTCAATTTCAACAGGGCATAAAACATATAGCAGTGTAATTAATATGGACGAAACAAAAACAATTTCTTATGAAACAGTAGCTGAAAAACTTAAAGACCAGCTTGGTTATGAAATAGGTGTTATTTCAAGTGTTAACCTTAACCACGCAACACCTGCTGCTTTCTATGCTCATCAGCCTTCAAGAAATAACTATTATGAAATAGGTGTTGAAATGGTAGAAAGTGATTTTGATTACTTTGCAGGTGGTGGACTTTTAAGCCCAAATGGTTCTGATGGAACAAAAGAAAGTATTTATGATATGGCTAAAGAAGCAGGATATACAGTAGCTACTACACAGGAAGAAGCTGATAAAATTAATGCTGATACTGATAAAGCTATTATTATAGGTGAAACTCTTGCAGATAGCGATTCTCTTTCATATGAAAATGATAGAGCAAATGATGAATGGGCTTTAGCTAATTATGTTAAAAAAGGTATTGAAGTTCTTGATAATGACAATGGTTTCTTTATGATGGTTGAAGGTGGAAAAATTGACTGGGCTTGTCACGCTAATGATGCCGGTTCAGCTATTTCTGATACAATAGCTTTAAGTAATGCTGTTGATGAAGCAATCAAATTCTATAATGAACATCCAGATGAAACTCTTATACTTGTAACTGGTGACCACGAAACAGGTGGACTTACAATAGGATATGCAGGTACAGACTATGATACATACCTTAAAAACCTTGAAAATCAGGAAATTTCATATGCTAAATATGATAGTGATTATGTAGCTAAATATAAAGAATTCCAGACACCTTTTGATGTTGTTCTTAAAGATATAGAATCAAAATTCGGTCTTGTTGCAAAGGAAAATGCAACAGCTACAACAGATGAAAAACTTATTCTTACAGATTATGAATATGACAAATTAAAAACTGCATATGAAAAAACACTTAAAGGTGAAAAAGCAGATAAAGAAAATCAGGCTGAATATGTACTTTATGGAACATATGAACCACTTACTGTAACTATTACTCATATATTAAATAACAAATCAGGTATCAACTTTGCTTCTTACTCACATACAGGTCTTCCTGTTGCAGTATTTGCAAAAGGTGCAGGAGAATCACTTTTTGAAGGATTTTATGATAACACAGATATCTATAAAAATTTAGCAGGGTTATTAAACCTTGATTAATATAAACAAACCTCTAACATAAAAACCTAAAAATACCCCAATACTAGGAAAATAAACGGTCATATAAATGGCCGTTTATTTTTAATGAAAGGAAGACAAAATTTGAAGCTTAAAAACCTAAATTATAGTATGCCACTTATAATAAGTATAATACTTTTTGCTATACTTATTTTTATACCAACAGGATTTGAAGATGCTGTTATATATAAAGAGGCCGAAAGATGTAAGGCTGAAGTTATATCAGTAAATAATGATAGAATAATTGATACAGGCCTTGTTCGTTCTGGTGAACAAACTTGTGAACTTAAAGTACTTAATGGAAAATTTAAAGGTGAAACTGTAGAAGGATATAATCCTTTAAATGGCTCCTTGGAAAATGATAAAATATTTGAAATTGGCGATAAAGCACTTATTCTTATAAGCTATACAGGTGATGAAGTTTTATCTGTAAGTATGGTTGACCATTATAGAATAAATTATGAAGCTGTTCTTGCCGGTATATTTGTTATATTTCTTATAATATTTGCAGGAAAAACAGGTGTAAGGGCTGTTGTTTCATTTGGTGTAACTGTACTTATGCTTTGGAAAGTTCTTATTCCTTTGTATCTTAAAGGTTATGACCCTGTTATTATAGGTCTTATTATAACAGCGATACTTATTGTAGTTATAATTTCTCTTGTATATGGTTTTGATAAAAGATTTATTTCTGCATCCACAGGTGCTTTTGCAGGTCTTATTGTTACCTGTATACTTGGTATTATATTTACAAAAACACTTAAAATACACGGTGCTGTTATGGCATACTCTGAAAGCCTTTTATATTCCGGATATTCAGACCTTAATCTTACAAATATATTTATGGCAGGAATATTTATAAGTTCCTCTGGTGCTGTTATGGATTTGGCTGTTGATATTACTTCTGCTGTAACAGAGGTTGTTGATAAAAAACCTGATATTTCTTGGAAAGAAGCATCTATATCCGGTATGAATGTAGGTAAAGCTGCAATGGGTACCATGACAACAACTCTTCTTTTGGCATATTCCGGTGGGTATTTGGCTATGCTTATGGTATTTATGGCACAGGGAACACCTATATATAATATACTTAATTTTAAGTATGTATCTGCTGAAATAATAGATACAATAGTAGGAAGCTTTGGCCTTGTAAGTGTTGCTCCTCTTACTGCTGTAACAAGTGGCTTTTTTCTAACAAAACATAATAATAAATAACTAAATTTGAAATATGTAATCCTTAAAAAAGATTACATATTTTTTTATTTTTCTATTGATTATTTTTAAAATGTAATATATAATCTAGTAAAAATATAAATAACAATTTTATGTTTTTTATTCTAAAAGTAAATAATATATAATATTATAAAAATAATTATGGGAGGTTTTTATGAAAAGAAAAGTCACAAAAAAAGCAATTTCAATGGCTTTAGCAGCAGCAATGGCTTTAGCACCTGTGCAGGCTTTTGCATCATCAAATGATATTTCAGGCCATTGGGCAGAAAATACAATTATATCTTGGCAGGAAAAAGGTTTAATTTCTGGATATGAAGACGGAACTTTTAAACCAAATAATAGTGTAACTCGTGCGGAGTTTATTTTAATGTTAAATAAAGCTCTTGGGTTAACAGAAAAAGGTGAAGTAAACTTTAGTGATGTTAAAGAAGGCAGCTGGTTTTATGATGCAGTTGCAGTTGCTGTAAAAGCAGGATATTGCTTTGGATATACAGACGGAACTTTTAAACCAAATGCAACTATAACAAGAGCAGAAGCATCTGTTATGATTGCACTTGCAAAAGGTTTAGATAAAAATGAAAGTGCTGCTGATAAATTTAGCGATGCAACAAATATACCAGTTTGGGCAAAAGGCTATGTTGGAGCTGTTGTTGGAGCAGGATATATGAGTGGTCGTCCTGATAATACATTTGACCCAGCAAAAACAATAACAAGAGCAGAGGCTGTTTCTTCTTTAGATAGAGCTATTTCTATAAAAGAAGAAAGCAAAGATGTTGTTGTAACAAAAGATGATACAGTAATAGAAGGTCAGACAATAGAAGGTAATCTTATAATTGATAAAGCTGTTGGTGACGGCGAAGTTTATGTTAAAGATACAACTGTTAAAGGCGATATTATTGTAAAAGGTGGCGGAGATGACTCTATATACCTTACAAATGTTGTTGCAAAAGGCAAAGTTTCAATGGAAAAAGAGAATGTAAGATTACAGGTTTCTGGTAAAACTGAATTACCAAATATTGAAATAAAAGCTGTATGCAATATTACACAAAAAGACTTTGATGGTACAGTTGGTACAATTACATTAGCTTCAAATATTGGAACAAGTGATACTGTTACTATTAATGTGCCTGCAAAAGCTCTTGAAATATCTTCAAAAGCAAGTATTACTATAAATAGTAATGTTGAAAAAGTAACTATTAATAAAGATGGTGAAGGTTCAAAATTATCTATATCAAGTAGTGCAAAAGTAGGTACTGTGGTAGCAGATGGTAAGGTTGCAATTTCCGGTTCTGGTAAAATTGAAAAACTTCAAGCAAATGTTGATGGTATTACTGTTTCTGGAAGTACAACAGTAACAAATACAGAGGTTGCTAATGGTGTTAGCAAACCAACAACAGGTTCATCAAGCAGCGGTGGTGGCGGTGGTTCATCAAGCTCAACAACTACAAAAGTTACAGGAGTTAAAATCACAAATGCACCATCAAAAATAAAACCTAATGATAAAGTTACACTTAAAGCAGATGTAACAGGAACAGGTTCTTATAATAAAAATGTTGAATGGTCAGTTGAAGGTGGTAAAGCAACAAAAATAGATAAAGCAACAGGAGAATTAACTGTAGGTGATGAAGATGAGGCTACAAAATTAGTAGTTACAGCTACATCAGTTGGGGATAATACAAAAAAAGCTACTGCTGAAATTACTGTTGAGTCTTCAAAAGCAATATCTATTACATTAGATAAAACAGAGGCAACTTTAACTAAAGGTTCAGAAGTTACATTTGTTGCGACTGTAAAAGACCAGTATGAACAGGTTATGGAAGGTCAGAATATAACTTGGACTATGAAAAATGGTGCTGACGAATATAACAATGAAAATGTCACATTAGTTGATGGTAAATTAACAGTAGGTGCAGATGCTAATTTAGCTGATGTTACATCAATTACAGTTGAAGCAAAAGTTGATGGAATTGAAAATCCTGCAATAGCTACTGTTACATTAAAAAATGAAGAAGCTACTGTTGGTAAAGTTGTTTTAACACCACAAACAGCAGATGTTAAAAAAGGTGATACACAGAAATTTACAGCAGAAGTACAGACAGCAGAAGGTGCTGTTATTTCAGGAAAAACTGTAACTTGGTCAGTTGAAGGTAAAGGTGAAGAAAGTAGTACACAGATAAATGAAGGTACATTAACTGTGGCAGCAGATGAAACTTCAGCAAAATTAGTAGTAAAAGCTACTGTTACTGACGGAGAAATTTTTGGAGAAGCAACAGTAAATGTATTAGAAGCTTCTAAGGTAACATCTGTAGAAATTACATCTAGCCATAGTGAAGTTGAACAGGGTGCAGTAGATGTTGAATTTACAGGTAGAGTATTAGACCAGTATGGAAAAGAAATGGCAGAAGAAGCTATTACTTGGGAAGCTACAAGAAGTGACGAAAAAGAAATTAAAGCAGGAACAACTTTTGGTGGCGATAATAAATTAACAGTTGCAGCAGATGAAGAAACTGGTACACTTACAATTACAGCTAAGAGTGCTACTAGTGGAGATATAGCTGTATCAACTACAGTAAAAGTAGTAGACCCAGCAGCAGAAGCAAAAGAAGCAATTAAAAAATTAGCTGAATTAAAATCTGTTGAAGTAGAAAATGGACATGATAATCAAAGTGATGTTGAAACTGCTATTAAAGCAGCTGCTAGTAAGTTAGTTGGAGCAGAATATACAGTTGAAGCGACAACAGCTGATAGTTATTCTACACCTAATTGGAAAGGTACAATAACAATTAAAGAAACAGCTAATGAAAAAAATACTGCAACAACAGCTGAAATGACAATTACTGTAACAGAAAAAGAAGAAACAGTAGTAGTAGAAGGAAGTGCAACAGTAGGAGATATCACTGTAAGTGGAACAGCAGAAAGTGCAATTTCAGAAACAGACGTAACAATAACATTAGCAAATGATACATTTAATGGACAGATAGATGCAGAAACAGATGTAGCATCTTGGTTTAAAAATCTTCCAAGTGGATTAACAGCAAAAGTTAAAACACAGGTAGACTCAGGAGCAAACACAGTTACAATAAAAATAGCAGGAACACCAGCGGAAGCAAAAACAGAAGCAATGTCAATTGAAATTCCGTTAGATAAGCTTACAGGTGGGAAAGCTATAACAGTAACAACAAATGAAAATGCTAAATTTGAAATTGCAGAAAAACCAGTAGTAGTAGAAGGAAGTGCAACAGTAGGAGATATCACTGTAAGCGGAACAGCAGAAAGTGCAATTTCAGAAACAGACGTAACAATAACATTAGCAAATGATACATTTAATGGACAGATAGATGCAGAAACAGATGTAGCATCTTGGTTTAAAAATCTTCCAAGTGGATTAACAGCAAAAGTTAAAACACAGGTAGACTCAGGAGCAAACACAGTTACAATAAAAATAGCAGGAACACCAGCGGAAGCAAAAACAGAAGCAATGTCAATTGAAATTCCGTTAGATAAGCTTACAGGTGGGAAAGCTATAACAGTAACAACAAATGAAAATGCTAAATTTGAAATTGCAGAAAAACCAGTAGTAGTAGAAGGAAGTGCAACAGTAGGAGATATCACTGTAAGCGGAACAGCAGAAAGTGCAATTTCAGAAACAGACGTAACAATAACATTAGCAAATGATACATTTAATGGACAGATAGATGCAGAAACAGATGTAGCATCTTGGTTTAAAAATCTTCCAAGTGGATTAACAGCAAAAGTTAAAACACAGGTAGACTCAGGAGCAAACACAGTTACAATAAAAATAGCAGGAACACCAGCGGAAGCAAAAACAGAAGCAATGTCAATTGAAATTCCGTTAGATAAGCTTACAGGTGGGAAAGCTATAACAGTGACATCAAATGAAAATGCTAAATTTGAAATTGCAGCAAAACCAGTAGTAGTAGAAGGAAGTGCAACAGTAGGAAACGTTACTGTAAGCGGAACAGCAGAAAGTGCAATTTCAGAAACAGACGTAACAATAACATTAGCAAATGATACATTTAATGGACAGATAGATGCAGAAACAGATGTAGCATCTTGGTTTAAAAATCTTCCAAGTGGATTAACAGCAAAAGTTAAAACACAGGTAGACTCAGGAGCAAACACAGTTACAATAAAAATAGCAGGAACACCAGCGGAAGCAAAAACAGAAGCAATGTCAATTGAAATTCCGTTAGATAAGCTTACAGGTGGGAAAGCTATAACAGTAACAACAAATGAAAATGCTAAATTTGAAATTGCAGCAAAACCAGTAGTTGCAAGTGCAACAGCAAGCGGTACTATAACAGGAACAAATGGTACAGCATTTGCTAGTGAACAAAAAGTAACAATAGATTTAACAAATGATACATTTAAAGCAGAAGCATTTACAAGCGGAAGTAGTGATACAATCGATGATGCAAAATCTTGGGTAACAAATCTTAGTGATATAGATGCTGGTACAGATGCAGTAACTGTAAAAGCAGTTAAGAAGACAAATACACAGGTTGAACTTGTATTTGAAGGAACACCAGATACAGCAAGTACAGCACAGATAGCTATTACAATACCTTCAAGTGTATTAACAAAAGATGCACAGGTTGTAATAACACCAAGTGAAAGTGCAAAATTTGCAGTTGCAGAAAAAGTAGATGTAACAGCAGAAAATCCAGAAGCTATTGAAGGAAAAGTTGGAGAAGAATTAAATAGTAAAAGTGCAACTATTACTATAACAGGTGCAAACTCAAGTGCTTCAATTACTACAGATAATATCACTATTGATGACCAGACTGGTTCAACAGGCTCAACAAAAAATGGTATTACAGCAAAAGTTGGCACAGCTGATTTAAATGGTACAGTTAAAATTGATTTAACAGGTACACCTAGTGCAAAAGAAGCTACTAAATTTATAGTAAAAATTCCTGCATCAGCTATTACAGCAGAAGAAGGATATGTGGCTAAAGAATTAACAGCAACAGTAACTGTAAACATAGCAGAGGCAGAAAAAGTAGAAGGAAGTGCAACAGTAGGAAACGTTACTGTAAGCGGAACAGCAGAAAGTGCAATTTCAGAAACAGACGTAACAATAACATTAGCAAATGATACATTTAATGGACAGATAGATGCAGAAACAGATGTAGCATCTTGGTTTAAAAATCTTCCAAGTGGATTAACAGCAAAAGTTAAAACACAGGTAGACTCAGGAGCAAACACAGTTACAATAAAAATAGCAGGAACACCAGCGGAAGCAAAAACAGAAGCAATGTCAATTGAAATTCCGTTAGATAAGCTTACAGGTGGGAAAGCTATAACAGTAACAACAAATGAAAATGCTAAATTTGAAATTGCAGCAAAACCAGTAGTTGCAAGTGCAACAGCAAGCGGTACTATAACAGGAACAAATGGTACAGCATTTGCTAGTGAACAAAAAGTAACAATAGATTTAACAAATGATACATTTAAAGCAGAAGCATTTACAAGCGGAAGTAGTGATACAATCGATGATGCAAAATCTTGGGTAACAAATCTTAGTGATATAGATGCTGGTACAGATGCAGTAACTGTAAAAGCAGTTAAGAAGACAAATACACAGGTTGAACTTGTATTTGAAGGAACACCAGATACAGCAAGTACAGCACAGATAGCTATTACAATACCTTCAAGTGTATTAACAAAAGATGCACAGGTTGTAATAACACCAAGTGAAAGTGCAAAATTTGCAGTTGCAGAAAAAGTAGATGTAACAGCAGAAAATCCAGAAGCTATTGAAGGAAAAGTTGGAGAAGAATTAAATAGTAAAAGTGCAACTATTACTATAACAGGTGCAAACTCAAGTGCTTCAATTACTACAGATAATATCACTATTGATGACCAGACTGGTTCAACAGGCTCAACAAAAAATGGTATTACAGCAAAAGTTGGCACAGCTGATTTAAATGGTACAGTTAAAATTGATTTAACAGGTACACCTAGTGCAAAAGAAGCTACTAAATTTATAGTAAAAATTCCTGCATCAGCTATTACAGCAGAAGAAGGATATGTGGCTAAAGAATTAACAGCAACAGTAACTGTAAACATAGCAGAGGCAGAAAAAGTAGAAGGAAGTGCAACAGTAGGAAACGTTACTGTAAGCGGAACAGCAGAAAGTGCAATTTCAGAAACAGACGTAACAATAACATTAGCAAATGATACATTTAATGGACAGATAGATGCAGAAACAGATGTAGCATCTTGGTTTAAAAATCTTCCAAGTGGATTAACAGCAAAAGTTAAAACACAGGTAGACTCAGGAGCAAACACAGTTACAATAAAAATAGCAGGAACACCAGCGGAAGCAAAAACAGAAGCAATGTCAATTGAAATTCCGTTAGATAAGCTTACAGGTGGGAAAGCTATAACAGTAACAACAAATGAAAATGCTAAATTTGAAATTGCAGCAAAACCAGTAGTTGCAAGTGCAACAGCAAGCGGTACTATAACAGGAACAAATGGTACAGCATTTGCTAGTGAACAAAAAGTAACAATAGATTTAACAAATGATACATTTAAAGCAGAAGCATTTACAAGCGGAAGTAGTGATACAATCGATGATGCAAAATCTTGGGTAACAAATCTTAGTGATATAGATGCTGGTACAGATGCAGTAACTGTAAAAGCAGTTAAGAAGACAAATACACAGGTTGAACTTGTATTTGAAGGAACACCAGATACAGCAAGTACAGCACAGATAGCTATTACAATACCTTCAAGTGTATTAACAAAAGATGCACAGGTTGTAATAACACCAAGTGAAAGTGCAAAATTTGCAGTTGCAGAAAAAGTAGATGTAACAGCAGAAAATCCAGAAGCTATTGAAGGAAAAGTTGGAGAAGAATTAAATAGTAAAAGTGCAACTATTACTATAACAGGTGCAAACTCAAGTGCTTCAATTACTACAGATAATATCACTATTGATGACCAGACTGGTTCAACAGGCTCAACAAAAAATGGTATTACAGCTAAGGTAGTAGCAGCTGATTCAAATGGCACAGTTAAAATTAGCTTAGAAGGTACTCCAGATGCAGCAGCAGCATCAGCACCACAGACATTTACAGTAAAAATTCCAGCAGGAGCTATTACAGCAGATAAAGGATATGCAGCTAAAGAATTATCAGTAACAGTAACTGTAAATGTAGCAAAAGCTGAAATTAGTGAAGCAAAAGTAAAAGGTTTAGTAGCACCTGTAAAAGATGCAACACCAGTTGCAAAAGAGACTTTAAGCATAGCTGGCAATGATAATATCAGCGTAGAAAGTATTGCTTGGACTACAACAGATGATAGTTCACCAGTAGTAGGTAACTTTGGAGCTACAACAACATATACTGCAACAATAACATTAAAAGCAAAAGACGGATATAAATTTGCAAGTGGTGCAACAAGTAAAGTTTATAGTATTTCAGAAGATGATTTAAATAGCTCTATTGTTGTAGATAATGGAATAAGTGCACAGGTTGGTGGAACAGATAATGATACATTAACAATAACTGTAAAATTTAATGCAACACTTGAGGCATAATTTCAATAAATTTACATATTGAATATTTAATTTAATACTAAAAGAAGTCACAGTAATGTGGCTTCTTTTTTATTTAAAAAAATTATCAAAAATTTTATTTTTGTTGTAAATACAACGGAATTATATTTTTGATTTGTATATAATACAAACATAAGTTAATTACTTGAAAGGGTTGATTTTATGGAATATATTAAAAATATAACTCACGAAAGTATTGTTAATTTATGTGACCTTGTAGAAACTAAAGAAGGTCAGATTGTTAGCCGTACTTTGGCACAAAACGGTGCTGTAAGCCTTACTCTTTTTGCTTTTTATAAAGGTGAAGAAATAAGCACTCATAAATCAGAGGGTGATGCTATGGTTACTGTTATTGAAGGTAGTGGAAAATTTACTATTGATGGTAAGGAATATATTTTAAATAAGGGTGAAACAATAGTTATGCCGGCGGGTAAGCCTCACGCCGTTTATGGTGTGGAAAACTTTAAAATGCTTTTAACAGTTGTATTTCCAATAAAAAAATAATTATATAATAAGGAGAATTAAAATGGAAAATAATAAAATGTTTTGTTTTCAATGTCAAGAAACAGCAGGTTGCAAAGGCTGTACGATTTCAGGTGTTTGTGGCAAGAAGCCTTTAACTGCTAAACTTCAGGATATGCTTATATTTGTTACTAAGGGTCTTTCAGAAGTAACAACATTTTTCAGAAGAAAAGGAATTGAAGTTCCTACTTATATAAATAGACTTGTAAGTGAAAATCTTTTTATCACTATTACAAATGCTAACTTTGACGATGAAGTTATTAAAAATAGAGTTTATGAAACAATAGAAGAAAGTCAGAAACTTATTAAAGAAAACAATATTAATGAAAATTTTGTTGCCGGTAATTTTGTATGTTCAAATGATACTGAACTTATGGAAAAGGCTGAAAAAATCGGTGTTCTTTCTACTGAAAATGAAGATGTAAGAAGCCTTAGAGAAATGATTGTTTATGGTTTAAAGGGTATGTCTGCTTATCTTAAACATGCTAATGCTCTTAGTAAAGACAGCGAAGAAATAAACGCATTTTTACAGAGTACTCTTGCAAAAACTCTTGATAACAGCCTTTCTGCTGATGACCTTGTAGCTCTTACTCTCGAAACAGGTAAATTCGGTGTTGATGTTATGGCTCTTCTTGATTCTGCTAATACAGAAGCTTACGGAAATCCTGAAATTACTAAAGTTAATATTGGTGTAAGAAATAATCCTGCTATACTTGTTTCAGGTCACGACCTTAAAGACCTTGAAATGCTTCTTAAACAGACAGAAGGCACAGGCGTTGATGTTTATACACACTCTGAAATGCTTCCTGCTCACTATTATCCAGCATTTAAGAAATATAGCCATTTTGCAGGTAACTATGGAAATGCTTGGTGGAAACAGAAAGAAGAATTTGAATCATTTAACGGTCCAATACTTCTTACAACAAACTGCCTTGTGCCACCTCTTGCAAGCTATAAAGATAGGGTTTATACAACAGGTGCAGTAGGTTTTGAAGGCTGTACACATATTGCAGGTAAAACTGGTGAGGAAAAAGATTTCTCTGTTATTATTGAACATGCTAAAAAATGTAAAGCTCCTACTGAAATAGAAACAGGTGAAATTATAGGTGGTTTCGCTCATAATCAGGTTCTTGCCCTTGCTGATAAAATAGTTGACGCTGTAAAAAGTGGTGCTATTAAGAAATTTGTTGTTATGGCAGGCTGTGACGGTCGTAGCAAATCAAGAGATTATTATACAGAATTTGCTAAGGCTCTTCCAAAAGATGCTGTTATACTTACAGCGGGCTGTGCTAAATATAAATATAATAAACTTGACCTTGGTGATATTGGTGGTATCCCTCGTGTACTTGATGCAGGTCAGTGTAATGACAGTTACTCTCTTGCTGTTATTGCTCTTAAACTTAAAGAGGTATTCGGTCTTGAAGATATAAATCAGCTTCCTATAATATATAATATTGCTTGGTATGAACAGAAAGCTGTTATCGTTCTTCTTGCTCTCCTTTACCTTGGAGTTAAAAATATTCACCTTGGACCAACACTTCCTGCTTTCCTTTCACCAAATGTGGCTAAAGTTCTTGTTGAGAACTTCGGTATTGCAGGTATTACAAATGTTGAAGATGATATTGAATTATTCTTCGGAAATAAATAATTATATTGCTTGTAAGTTTCACTAAACTAAACATATAAAAAAATCCCAAAAAAATAAGGCTGTATATTACAGCCTTATTTTTATATTTCTTTATATTTCTTTTTGCTCTCCGTTTATACTTACGTTTTCATTATCAGAAACAGGTATCATAATATATTTTATACCATCAATTATTTCTGTTTTTAATTCTTTTTGTTCCGATGTTTTTATTACAATATTGTTTTCTTTTGTTTCTGTTTTTATTTGGTCAAGCTCTTTTGAAAGGCTTACAACTTGATTTTGTAATGCTTTTTCATTTCTTCTTTTTTCTGCAAGAGCAAGGGCTTTATTATCAAGTATATTTTCTGCAAGGGGTATGTTTTCGCCAAACTCTGATTTATATATTGATTCTATTTTTTCTGCTGTTTCTTTTGGTATGTCCATATCGTTTACAATATCGGCTATTGTATCTGATGTAAGCATAACATCATCTTTGTTATATATATTTGTGTTTTCATCAACAATGGCATTTATACTTTCTTGTATTTCCATAAATATATCTTCTGCTTCTTCATCATCATTAAAAGCGTGGGAAATTATACTTTTGAATATTGTTTTTTGCTCTGTTGATGTCTGTTTTGGTTCACAGCCTAAAACATTTTCCATAAAATCAGCACGTGGCTCTTTTGGGTTCTTTGTATAATACATTAATGAATGTATGTCTGTTTCTCTGTCTGAAAAAGCAGGGAATACAAAGCCTATTTCTGGTAAGCCTACTATTTTATCTCTTATTCTTGCTCCTATTCTGTTTTCTCCCTCAATATAGCTTAAACCTGCCTTTGATACATCAACGGGGCATATTCCACAAAGTATGTAGTCAAAAACTGTTTCTGACTCGTCAAGGGCATTGTTATCCTTTGTTTTTGTGATTACATCATATGCATCTTTGAATAAAAGTATAAGATAGCTTTTTTCTGTTTGGTAGTCTGCTATTACTGTATCATAAAATACATTTAATATATCTTCGTTATTAAGTCCTGTATCTTTGATTGCCATAAGAAGACCTTGTTTGCTTTCTTGTTTTTCTTCTTCTGGTTTAAAAGGAAGCTCAAGTATATTATTTCCAACTGTTCCTGAAAGAGTTTTGTTTGCAATTTCAAGATATTTGAAAAGCTCTTCTTCTTCTATATTTAAAAATGTTTCTGAAAATGTAAGAACCTTGTTTTTATTTGTATCTACATAACAGCCACACATTTTTGTAAATGTACATTTATCTTTTTTTAATCGTCTTTTAAGTTCCAAAACGTCTTTTTTAGTCATTTCTTTTTCCTCCTTTGTTCTATGAATATTATAACGTATGTTCGGTATGTCTGCAATATTAACTGTTGTATACATTTTAGACTTATTATGCTATAATGTCCTAAAATATATGGGAGGTAAAAATTTTATGAAAGTGGGTATTATTGGTTTAGGCGGAATTGCTCAAAAAATGGCATATACATTAAACTCTATGGAAGATGCTGTATGTTATGGTGTTGCATCAAGAAATATTGATAAAGCAAAAGATTTTGCGAATAAATTTAATATAGAAAAAGCCTATGGTTCATATGAGGATATTGTAAAGGATAATGATATAGAACTTATTTATGTTGCTACACCTCATTCTGTTCATTATGATTGTGTGAAATTATGTATTGAAAATAATAAACCTGTTATATGCGAAAAGCCTTTTACTGTAAATGCTAAACAATCAAAAGAAATTTTTGATTTAGCAAAAGAAAAGGGGGTTTTTGTTACAGAAGCTATTTGGACAAGATATATGCCTTCGGCTAAAATTATGATGGATATTATAAATTCTGGCAAAATCGGTCAGGTGAATTTTGTATCTGCAAATTTAGGGTATAATATTAAACATATTGACCGTTTGATAAATCCTAATTTGGCTGGTGGTGCTTTATTGGACGTAGGTATATATCCTTTAACTTTTATTGCTATGGTTTTGGGAATGGATATTGAGTCTTTTACAACTTCTTGTGTTAAAACAGAAACAGGTGTTGACGGTCAAAACAGCGTTACTTTAAAATATAAAAATGGTGCTATGGCTATTACCCATAGTAGTATATTAAGTGCTACTGAACAAAATGGTATTGTATATGGTACAAAAGGATATTTGGTTGCTGAAAATATTAATAACGTTGATAAAATTTGTATATACTCAGAAGATAGAGAGCTTTTGGAAGAAATAAAAATGCCTGAGCAAATTACAGGCTTTGAATATGAAATACGTTCTTCTATTAAAGCTATAAAAGAGTGTAAAATAGAATGTGATGAAATTTCACATAGTGAAATATTAAAAATGATGGAATTAATGGATAGTATAAGAAATGAATGGGGTATTAAGTATCCTTTTGAATAAAAGTAAAAAGTTTAGTATTAAAAGCCTTTGTGTTTAAATATACACAGAGGTTTTTTTTATATAAAATAGACAATATCTTTTCTTTGTGATAAAATTTTATATGTTAATTACATTAAAAAGGAAGTGAATATATGAATTTTAAGAAAAATATTTTTTACATTGTTATTGCTCTTATTTTTGTTATGATTGTTAAATATAGTGACTTTATTTTTTCAAAGGCAGGTATGATTATATTAATATTTAAACCTATTATTATAGGCTGTGTTATAGCCTACATAATAAATATTTTAACATCAATGATTGAAAATATTGGTGTTTTTAAATCTCAATCATCACCACTTTATAAATATAGAAGACCTATAAGTATATTATTATCATTTGTTATAATATTTTTAGTAATTACTTTACTTGTTAAAATTATTATACCTCAAATTGTTGATGCTTTTAGCGTTGTTATTGCAGGTGTGCCACCAATAATTGATAAGTTTAGTAAGTGGTTGGTTAATACAGTTTCTGTTCCAGAGGTTGGAAATTTTGTAAACTCTCTTGATATAAGCTGGCCTTCTCTTATTCAAAAGGTAACAACATATTTAACAACAGGTTTAAGTGGTGTTCTTTCTTCAACATTTGTAATTGTAAACGGTGTTACTGGTGTTGTAATGAATTTTGTTATTGCTCTTATTTTTGCAATATACATACTTGGTGGCAAAGATAAACTTGCTTATCAATTTAATATTGTTTTTAAAACATATGTCAATAGTAAAATTTATAATAAAGTTATGTATTTTTTAAATGTTGCTAATGATACATTTAAAAAGTTTATTATAGGTCAGTTTACAGAGGCTATTATTATAGGTGTTTTATGTACACTTGGTATGATGCTTTTAAAATTCCCTTATGCAACAATGATTGGTACATTAATAGGTACAACAGCTCTTTTACCTGTTGTTGGTGCATACCTTGGTGCTTTTATAGGTGCTTTTATGATATTTACAGTAAATCCTATACAGTCTATTGGATTTTTGGTATTCATAGTTGTTTTACAACAGCTTGAGGGAAATTTAATATATCCAAGAGTTGTTGGTTCATCTATTGGTTTGCCAGGGATATGGGTTCTTGGTGCTGTAACTGTTGGAGGAGGTATAGGTGGTATTACAGGTATGCTTATTGCTGTTCCTTTAACTGCTACATTTTATAAAATTTTGAAAGAAGATGTTAAAAAGAAAACAGAATATATTACAAATTGATTGTATTATATAAATTAAACAGTATTGACAGAAGGAGAATTATTATGGCAACGTTAAAAGATATTGCGAAAAAAACAAAAGTGTCCCAATCTACAGTTTCAAGAGTTTTAAATAGGGACTCAAGTCTTAGTGTTTCCGACGAGACCAGAGAGAAAATTTTTAAGGTTGCATCAGAATTGGGATATAAAACTGTTGGTCAAAGATATAATGATGATATATTCAGTAATAAAAGAATTGGTATTGCTCAAATGTTTGAGTTTAAAGAACAGCTTGAGGATATATATTATTTGCTTATGAAAAATATTCTTGAAGAAGAGTGTTTCTCAAGACAAATTAATACTGTTACTCTTTTTCGTAATAGTGATAGAAAATTTATTAAAAATGATGATGAAAAACTTGATGGTATTATTGCCATAGGTAGATTTACAAATGATGAAATAGAAAGCTTTAAAAAATATACTCATAATATTGTTTTTATTGATTCATCTCCTGACCAGCAAAAATATCATAGTATTATACCTAATTATCATTTAGCAGTACGTATTGCTATAACTGAATTTCTTAATAAAGGGCATAAAGATATTGCTTTTATGGGTAGCTGTTATACTTTCGGCGATACAAAAGAAATTGCTCTTGACCCTAGATTTTATTATTATAGAAATTCTATGACAGACAGAAAAATATTTAATGAAAAATATGTTATTGACTGTGAAATGAATTCTCAAAGCGGTTATGAAAAAATGAAAGAATATATTAAAACAGGTCAAAAAATGCCTACTGCAATATTTATTGCCAGTGATGCTGTTGCTCCAGGGGCTTTGAAGGCTTTACAAGAGGAAAATATTTTAGTACCTCAAGATGTTAGTATTATTACTTTTAATAATACAAGTCTTTCAGAGTTTTCAAATCCACCATTAAGCTCTATTGAAGTTTATATGCGTGAAAATGTTAAAGCAGGTCTTTTATGTCTTGACCAACTTTGGAGCGGTGAAAGCCACGCAAAAAAAATAGTTATATCCTGTGAGCTTGTTAATAGAGGTAGTGTTAAAAATATTTGATTTTATGAGTTTAATGTTAAATTTTAATAAAAAATATTAAATTATAATGAGTATTATATCCAAAAATATTAAAAAATATATTTTTTATAGGATATAATACTCATTTTTTATTGTGAAACTTAATAAAAAAATAAGTAAAAAATTTACTTAAAAAACAGCCGAAATTATAGTAAATCCATTGACCATATAACTTTCATATGGTAATATTATGTCATAAACCACAATAAAGTTTGTTTGTAAGCCTATTATAAATACAGAATAACCTAAAATGTGGTACTTAATTCCTAGGAAATAATTAAGTAAAAATATT
Organism: Tyzzerella sp.; assembly: GCA_019415525.1. Classification (GTDB taxonomy): domain Bacteria; phylum Bacillota; class Clostridia; order Lachnospirales; family Anaerotignaceae; genus Fimicola. Next base: position 24,030 of record DXZA01000040.1, read on the forward strand.
ACTGGAGTTTGACGTGAAAATATCTGGGGAGATATATGGAACAGAGTTTTTTGATATATACTAAATAATATGGTAAAAAATTAAGACAGCAAAGAAAGGTTAGGTGTGATGATATGTGGTTAGGTGTTGACTATTACCCAGAACAATGGGACATATCTATGATTGACGAAGATATGAATAATATTTTGGAACTTGGTTGTAATGTTATAAGAATTGCTGAGTTCTGTTGGCATATTATGGAGAAAAAAGAAGGGGAATATGATTTCTCTTTCTTTGACTACGTAATTAAAAAGGCTAAAGAAAAAGGTCTTAAAGTTATTATGGGTACTCCTACTGCTACTATTCCTGCGTGGCTTGCTAAAAAACACCCTGAAATTCTTTCAGAGTTTGAAAATGGCAGAAAAAGAACTTTCGGCGGTAGACACGTTTATTGCTTTAATAGCCACTATATGTATGAATATTCAGAAAAAATAATAAGAAAACTTATTGAACATTATAAAGATGAAGAAGCCATTGTTGCTTGGCAGATTGATAACGAGCTTGGTCACGAAGGTAGTGATATTTGTTACTGTGAACAATGCCATAAGGCTTTTCAAAAATTCCTTGAAAATAAATTTAATGGGGATATTGAACTTTTAAATTATACATATGGAACTACTTTCTGGTCACAGGAATATAACGATTTTGACGAAATTCCACTTCCAACAGAAACTATTACAACTCATAACCCAGCTTTAAGACTTGATTGGGAAAGATTTAGAAATGAAAGTATTGTAAACTTTGCAAAATTCCAGTCAGAACTTATTAAAGAAATTGCTCCTAATGCTGTTGTTATGCACGACTTCCCAGGTGGTGGTCTTGATAAACATTGTGATTACTCTGATGTTGCAAAACATCTTGATGTTGTTGCTTATAATAACTATCCTGTATGGGGTGGGCAGAAAGAACCTATTCCACCACACGAAATTGCTTTCGGTCTTGATTATATAAGAGGTTTAAAATGTGAAAATTTCTGGATTACTGAAGCTATTATGGGTGCTCAAGGTCACGATGTTACTGGATTTTTACCTAGACCAAATCAGGCTAAAATGTGGTCTTATCAGGGTATGGCAAGAGGCTGTTCATCACTTATGTATTTTAGATATAGAGGTGCTACAAAGGGTGCTGAACAATTCTGTTATGGTGTAATTGACGCTGATAACAAAAAAAGAAGAAAATTCTATGAAGTACAGGATTTCTTTAAAACAATATCAAAATATGGTGATGTTCTTCAGAAACCTGTTGAAAGTAAAGTTGCCATAATTTACGATTATGATTCAATAGCTTCTTTTAGAATTCAGAAACAGAGTATTCTTCTTGATTGCCATAACGAAATGAAAAAATTATATAAACCATTCTATGATAATAATGTAATGGTTGATGTTATACCTTCTGACGCTGATTTCTCAAAATACAGTGTTATTATACTTCCTCAAATGATTGTAGGAAAAAATGAATTTAGAGCAAAAGTTAAAGAATATGTAAATAACGGTGGAACTGCTGTATTTACTTATAGAAATTCTGTAAAAGATAAAAATAATAATCTTACTTTAGGTGCTGTTATTCCTGTTGGATATGATGACTTAACAGGTGTTTATGTTGAGGAAACAGAAAGCCTTCAGGATTTAAATGCATTCCCTATTGTAGGCTGTGGAAACTGTGAAGGTAAAGAGGGTACTGGTGGTATATTTAGAGATATGCTTGTTCCTACTACTGCTGATGTTATGTTTAAATATGGTGATAAATTCTATAATGAATATGCTTCTATAACTAAAAATAGCTATGGTAAAGGAAAGGCTTATTATTTAGGTTGCTCTCCTGATGAAAATATTCTTAAAGAATTTATGGAAAATGTTATGAAAGAAGTAGGAATTGAGCCTAATTTTGTTGTTTCTGGTGTTGAACTTGTAAAACGTGGCGATGAAATAACTTTCTTAATAAATCATAACGATTATAGCGTAAATGTAAATGATATTACATTAGAGGCTTTTGAATGTAAAATAATATAAAATAAAATAGATGAAAGGAAAGTGTGCTTTTATGGGAATTTGTGTTAATGAAAATGTATTTGCTTTACAAACTAATAATAATACATATGCTTTTGGTATAGATGATATGGGATTAGTTAGACATTTATATTGGGGTAGCAAAATAGAGTCTATTACTGATTTTGATATGCCTAAATTAAATGAGGTTTCTACTAATGACCCTGTTTTTGAAATTACTAAAGAGGAATTCCCTGTTTACGGTAGCTTAAGATATAAAGAGCATTGTTTAAAAGCAACTTTCAGCGACGGTTGCAGAGAAGTAGTATATAAATATACAGGGTATGAAGTAAATGATAATGAATTAGTTATAAAATTAAAAGATGCTCATTATGATTTTAATATTGACCTTCATTATGTTGTTTATGAAAACTATGATTTAATTGAAAGATTTGTAACACTTAAAAATAATAGTGGTGAAACAATAAATATTGAAAAAATACATAGTGGTCAGTTCCATATTAATAAAGAAGACTTAGTATTTTCTAATACTCACGGTCATTGGGGTGCTGAACAGCAGAGATTTAATCAAAATGTAAGCTATGGCAAAATAGTTTTTGAAAACAGACGTGGTATATCTACACATAATCATAACCCACACTTTATTTTACATAATAATGCAACAGAAACAACTGGTGATGTTTATTTTGGTGTTTTAAAATTAAGTGGAAATTTTAGCGGTGTTGTTGAACAAACTCAGTATGGTGAAACGCTTGTGCAAATGGGTATTAATTCTCACGACTTTTTACTTGAACTTAAAGCCGGTGAAGAATTTACTGCTCCTAGTGTTATTGTAGGTTATAGCAACAGCGGTTTTGAAACTATGACTAATAGTATCCATAACTTTGCTAAAGATACTGTATTAAGAGAAGGTTTAAGACCTGTATTATATAATTCTTGGGAAGCAACTGAATTTAAAGTAAATTGTGACGAACAGATTAAACTTGCCGAAAAAGCAAAAGAAATCGGTGCTGAGCTTTTTGTTGTTGATGATGGCTGGTTTGGTGAAAGACACAGCATTGAAAACGGTCTTGGGGATTGGTACGTTAATGAACAGAAATTCCCTAACGGTTTAAATCCTTTAATTGAAAAAGTAAAATCTATGGATATGCTTTTTGGTATTTGGATTGAGCCGGAAATGGTTAATCCTTTAGCAAATCTTTATAAAGAACACCCAGATTGGATTTATCATTTTGATACAAGAGAAAGTGACACTTCAAGAGGTCAGTATGTACTTGATTTAACTAAAAAAGAAGTAAAAGATTTTGTTTATAATATGATTGATGATTTATTATCTTCATATGATATTGACTATATTAAATGGGACGCTAACAGACCTATTTCTCAAACAAATCTTAATAGAGATTTATGGTATAAACATATTATGGCTATATATGATATAGTTAAAGAATTGAAAATTAAACACCCTAATGTATTGTTTGAAGCTTGTGCTTCTGGTGGCGGTAGAACAGACTATGGTATTTTAGGTATATTTGATGATTTCTGGACAAGTGATAATACAGATGCTTATGACAGATTATTTATACAGGACTCATATTCATATGTTTATCCTATAAAAGCTATGAGAGCTTGGGTTACTGACTGTCCAAACTTCCTTTCTCAGAGGGTAATTCCTATGGAATTCAGATATCATAGTGCTATGATGGGTACACTTGGTATAGGCTGTAATATATTGAAATTTAGCCCTGAAGATGTTGAATTATCTAAAAAATTAATAGCTGAATATAAAGATATAAGACATATCGTTCAGGAAGGTGATTTTTATAGAATTGAAAATACTTCTAAAAACGATTATAAAGCATATCAGTATATTAAAGATGATGAATGTCTTGTATTCTTATTCTTGCCACAGAGCAAACTTGGGCATAGAGGTGTAAATATTAAATTAAGACACCTTGATAATACTGCTAAATATACTGTTAAAATTAACGATACAGAGTTTGTAAAAAGTGGTGAATATTTAATGAACTTTGGATTAGACACAAGATTAGTAGGGGACTACGCAAGTGTTATAATTAAAGTAAATAAAGTAAAATAATTAAAAAATGAAAAGCGTCCATTTTGGACGCTTTTTTATTATTACAAAAACATTCAAAATTCCCTAAATTTCAACAATGTAAATATATTGAAGTAAACTTTTGCCTAAAAAGACATCTATATTTTTAGTAAAATATAGCTTTAATATAAATGGGTATATAGTAAAATTTAATAAAAAATTTACTAAATTTTAAGTAAATATACAAATTGTAAAGTCTAATTTAATTTGCTATTATATATTCATAAAAAACAGAAGGGATTGATTTATTTATGGGATTATCTTTTAAACAAAAGTATTCTTTCGGAATTGGGGCACTTGGTAAAGACTTATGTTATGCAGTTGTGTCCTATTACTTAATGGTTTACTTTACAGACTCTATTGGTCTTGCTCCTTTATTTGTAGGTAACCTTTTCTTAGTTGCCAGATTATGGGACGCTGTTAATGACCCTATGATGGGTATGGTTGTTGATAATACAAGAAGCAGATGGGGTAAATTCAGACCTTGGATTTTTATAGGTACTGTTTTAAACGCAATCGTATTAATATTTTTATTCAAAAAACCTGACGGTTTGGAAGGTACTTCATTAAATGCTTACTACTCAGTTATGTACATATTATGGGGTATGACTTATACAGTAATGGACATTCCTTATTGGTCAATGTTACCTTCTCTTTCAAAAACTCCTGAAGAAAGAGCTAAAATGTCAGTTATCCCTAGAATTTTTGCTAGTTTAGCTTGGTTAATTATGGGTGGTTTCGGTCTTGCCGCTGTTAACTTCTTTGGTAAAGGCGATGTTACAAAAGGTTATGAAGGTCTTGCAACTGCTATAGCTATTGTATTCGTTATTACAACTGTTATTACTGTAGTTAATGTTAAAGATAGTAGCTCTAAATTAGCTGTTGCTAAAAAGAAAAAAGGCGAAGGTACAAGTGTTAAAAAAGCAATTAAACTTATTACTCAGAATGACCAGCTTTTAGTATTTATCGGTGTTGTTCTTGCTTATAACTTAGTTGCTCAGATTTCTGGTGGTATGGCTATATACTACTTCAAATATGTTGTTGGAAATGAAAATCTTTATCCTGTATTTACTGCTTTTGCAGGACTTGCCGAAATCGCAGGACTCGTTTTATTCCCAATACTTTCTAAAATGTTAAGCAAAAAAGCTGTATTCGGTTTAGCTTGTTTCTTACCTGCAATCGGTTTAGTTTTATTATTAATCGCAGGATTTATTTTACCTCAAAATGCTTTATTAGTTGCTTTATCAGGTATTATTCTTAAATTAGGTTCTGGATTTACATTAGGTGCTACAACTGTTATGTTAGCTGATATTATTGATTATGGTCAGGTTAAATTTGGTAGCAGAAATGAAAGTATTATAGCTTCTTTCCAGACTTTATTAGTTAAAACAGCTTCTGCTGTTGCTGCTTGGTTAATCGGTGTTGGTTTAACAATCGTTGGTTATGTTCCAAATGTTGCTCAGACAGGAACTACTCTTTTAGGTATGAGAGTTATTATGATTGCTATTCCTTCTATAATTACAATTTTAGGTTTCATAATTTATTGTAAAGGATATAAACTTCACGGCGAATATCAGGAAAAAATTATGTATGAATTAGAAAGAATCAATAAAGAAAACGCAGCAGTGAATTTATAATATATTAAAAAATGTACAAAATAACCCCTGTATAATTACAGGGGTATTTGCTGTTTTTTTAAAAAGTTTAAAAATTAAAGGAGATGAATTATGTTACCGTATATTGGAGAATTTATTGGTACTTTTATGCTTATACTTTTGGGTAATAGTGTAGTTGCCAATGTAACACTTGAAAAATCAGGTATGAAAGGTGGCGGGGCTATACAGATTTGTATTGCTTAGGGATTTGCTGTTATGATACCAGCTTTTATATTTGGCGAAGCATCAGGTGCTCATTTTAACCCTGCTCTTACTATTGCTTTGGCTTTTGAAGGCTCTTTTTCTTGGTCTATGGTTTTAGGTTATATTATTGCTCAGTTTTTAGGTGCTTTTTTAGGTGCTGTACTTGTATATATACTTTTTAAAGACCAGTTTGATGCAACAGAGGATAAAGCTACAAAATTAGGTGTGTTTTCAACTTCTCCTGCTATATATAATATAGGTAGAAATATTTTAAGCGAAGTTGTGGGTACTTTTGTTCTTGTGTTTTCTATTAAGGCTATAGGAAATGTAAGTGGTATTGCTGGTGGCTTTGATAAATTTCTTGTTTTTGGAATTATTGTTGCTATTGGTATGTCCCTTGGTGGTCTCACAGGATATGCCTTAAATCCTGCTCGTGATATTGCACCTCGTATCGCCCACAGCTTACTTCCTATTAAAGATAAAGGCAGTTCTCATTGGGATTATGCTGTTGTTACACTTGTTTCTCCTATAATTGGTGCTGTTTTGGCTGTTGTTGTATATAATTTAATCCCGTGGTAATTTAATTTTTTTATTTTTTTTAAAATTTTTGAACGGATTTTTAATTCCCAATCGTATTATAAGTGAAAAGGATTTAAAACAGGTTTATAATATAGGAGGAATTTAATATGAAAAGAATAATTAAAATTATGGCTGTAACAACAATAGTAGGTATTAGTATGGCAACATATGCTTTTGCAGGCTATGGCAATCAGTTTTTTAAAAATAGTGCAAATTATGTAGACGCAGACGGAAACGGAGTATGCGACAACTATGGAGTAAATGGAAACGGAGTAAATTATGTAGATACAGACGGAAACGGAGTATGCGACAACTACGGAGTAAATGGAAACGGTGTAAATTATATAGACACAGACGGCGACGGAGTGTGCGATAACTACGGAAATAAAGTATGTCCTAGAAACGGTATGGGTAGAAAATTAGGACTTAATAAGTAATTATGAAAGAGGGTTCATTGTGAGAAGTGAACAAGAACTTAACAGAGCCATAGAAAAGTATGCAGATACTGTTCGAAGGCTCTGTATGATACATCTTAAAAATTATTATGATACAGAGGACATATTTCAAAATGTATTTTTGAAGTATGTCCTTAATTCTGTTGTATTTGAAAATGATGAACACGAAAAAGCGTGGTTTATTCGTGTTACTATTAATGCTTGTAAAGATTTGATAAAAAGTTTTTTCAGAAGTAAAACTGTTCCTTTAGATGAACTTTTATCATATTCCCAAAATATTTCTGATGATAAAAAAATTATTTTGGAAGCTGTACTTTCATTACCTTTAAAATATAAAAATGTTGTATATTTACATTATTATGAAGGTTATACTGCTCCCGAAATAAGCAAAATTTTAAATAAAAACGTAAATACAGTATATACACTTCTTAAACGCTCGAAAGAAATGTTAAAAAATAAGTTGGGAGGTGAGTTTTATGAGTGAAAAAATAAAAAGTGCTTTCGGTGAAATATATGCCGAAAATCAGCTTAAAGAAAATACAAAAGAATACGTACTTAAACAAATTGAAAAAAAAGATAAAAAAATAAATAAAAAAATAAATACTATGAAATATATATATTCTATTGTTGTGTGTCTTTTTATATTTATAATTGGTGGATATAAAATATATTTTAATACTACTTCTATTATAAGTATTGATATAAATCCTTCTGTGGAGCTTGAAATTAATTGCTTTGATAAGGTTATTTTGGCAAAAAGTTATAATGATGACGGTGAAGTTTTATTAAATAATATTGATGTTACTTTTGATAATTATAATGATGCAATTTATGAAATTATAAACAGTAATGAAATTTCAAAAAGTATTTCTGAAAATGGCTTACTTTATATTGGTGTTGTTGAAATGGATACAAAACAATGCCAAAAAATATTATACGATATTGAAAAATATACTGAAAATAAAAATAATATGTACTGCTATTCTATGAAAGAAAGTGATATTTTGGAGGCTCATAAAATCGGTCTTTCCTGTGGTAAATATAATGCATTTTTACAGCTACAATCTTTAAACCCTGATATTACTACTGATGAAGTAAGTCAAATGACTATGAGAGAAATAAGAGATTTAATAGAAGGTCTTTCTGGAAATAGTGATTTTGACTTTGGCAAAGGACAAGGTAACGGACAGGGTAAAGGTAAAATGCAAGGTAAAAATTAAATTATTTTGTTGTTGATTTTCAAAAACATATCTGTTATAATGTAAAAAAACTTTGTAAGGGAGTAGCAAGCACATATTTATTGTGTAGCAAGTCAACATACTGACCATTATAATGGTCTGGCTTGTTTTAAATTGCGAGACTTATGTATAACTGTTTAGCTATACTATAAGTCTATCCATTTATTTGCTTATTTGTTTATAAATGATTATTAAACTCAAGTTTAGCTTTTCAGTTAACTTGAGTTTTTTTATTTGTTTTTATTAATTTATATTTTTAAAGGAGAGTAAAAAATGGAGTGGAGTTTAGTATTTTTATTTAACAGTGTTTTGCTTGGGGTGGGGCTTGCTATGGACGCCTTTTCTGTTTCTGTTGCAAATGGTCTTAATGAACCTTCTATGAGTAAAGGTAAAATGTTTGGTATTGCAGGAACATTCGGCTTTTTTCAGGCTTTAATGCCTATGATTGGCTGGATTTGTGTACATACTATTGTTCAGTATTTTAATGAGTTTCAAAAATTTATACCTTGGATTGCTCTTATACTTCTTGCTTTTATTGGTGGAAAAATGATTATTGAAGGTATAAAATGTGATGGTGACGATGAATGTTCACCTTCTGTTGGTATTATAGCTCTTTTTGTACAAGGTGTTGCAACATCAATAGACGCTTTATCTGTTGGTTTCACTATTGCCGATTATAAATTTGTTATGGCTTTATCATCTGCCTTAATTATTGCTATTGTAACATTTTTCATATCTATGGGCGGCATCGGTATAGGCAAAAAATTCGGCACAAAATTTTCTAATAAAGCTGAAATTTTAGGTGGTTGTATACTTGTATTTATTGGATTTGAAATTTTTATAACAGGTATTATATAATTTGTGATAGAATAAAAGAGAATGGAGGTAATGAATTATGAATTCTCTTTTTGATAAAATAAATATAGGTAATATTTGTTGTGAAAATCGAATTTTAAGAAGTGCAACTTGGGAAGGTATTTCTGATGAAAAAGGCTTTATGTGCCAAAAACAATATGATATTTATGAAGAACTTGCAAAAAATAATGTTGGGCTTATATCTACAGGTTATGCTAGAATTTTGGAAAGTGATTGTCCAAATGCAGGTATGATGGGGATTTATGATGATTGTTTTATACCACAGTATAAAAAACTTACTGATATTGTCCATAAATATAAAAGCAAAATTATGATGCAAATTGCATACGGTGGTTCTAAAACAACATATAAAGTTGGTGAACATGTTATATACTGTCCTTCTGGTGTTCCTGAGGTGTCAACTGGTACTCAGGGTAAAGAAATGACTATTGATGAAATAAAACTTGTTGCAAAAGCTCATGGTGAGGCTGCAAAACGTGTTAAAGAAAGTGGTTTTGATGCTGTTGAAATACACGCAGGTCATAATTACCTTTTAAATCAGTTTTTAAGCCCTTATTATAACAGAAGAACTGATGAGTATGGTGGTTCTTTTGAAAATCGTATAAGAGCCATTTTGGAATGTTATGATGAAGTTAGAAATGCTGTTGGCTCTGATTTTACTGTTATGATTAAAATTACTTGTAGTGATTTTACAGAGGATGGATTTACATTTGAAGATTGTATAAAACTTTGTAAAATACTTGAACAAAAAGGTATTGACGGAATAGAAATCTCCGGTAATATCCATGGAAAAGCCGAAAAAATGACAGGTCAAATTTTTGACGGAAAAGCTATATTAAAAGAAGGTTATTTCTTGGAATATGGCAAAGTTATTGCAGATGAATTAAATATACCTGTTTATGTTACTGGTGGTTTTAGAAACCCTGAAAATATGAATAAAATACTTTCTGAAACTAAAATTTCTGGCTTTGGTTTGAGCCGTCCTTTACTTACAGAGCCTAATATTGTTAATAAGTGGCTTAATGGTGACTTAACCTCTGCTAAATGTGTACATTGTTCTAAGTGTAGAACTCCAGAAGGTAATTATTGCACAGTTTTTAATAAAAAATAACATTTATATTAAATTTAATAAATGTCTTGACGTATTTGTAATATAATGGTAAAATTTATAGCAAATTGTGTAATAGAGAGTACCTTATATTAAGGTACTCTTTTTTAAAGCTGTATGTCATTTGAATTTATTGCATAAAGAGGGCTTATAAAATCAAGTATTATTGTTTTTATACGGAGGACTGATGTAATGAGAAAAAAATTGCTTATTAATATAGCCACAACTATATTGATAAGTTCTGTATTTTTACTTATATTATCGTGGCATATAATGAAAAACGAAAGAATTAAAATGGAAGCAGAGTATATTAATATTACCATTGAACAGATTAAAGAAAATATCGAAAGTAATAAAAGTAATCTTGAAAAGGCACGTGAACTTTTTCGCACAGATTATATTAATAGGTTGAATTTTATTTCATACCTTATAGAAGAGGATAATGACGGTATTTTAAATTCTGACGAATGGAATAGAATTATAAGCTTAACAGAAGTAAGAGCAATTTATATTGTAGATAAAAATGGTATTGTTACTCAAAGTAGTAAAAATGAAGCTATTGGTATAAATTTTTATGATAATATTACATTTGAAAAATTTATACCACTTATAGAGGGTAAAGAAGAAAAGGGATACACTGTTATATATGATGGTATTTCTATGGTTGATGGTGTAGAAAGAGTATATATCGGCATTGGTAATGGTAAAGATGGTGGAATACTTGTGGTTGATGCTGATAAAGAAATATTACATGAATATGAACAATCTATCAGTATAAAAGAGGTTGTTACTGCAATACCTATTAGATATGAAGAAACGCTTTTTGTTGTTGATAAAAATACAGGTATTGTTATTGGCTCTTCTGATGAAAGGCTTTATAATGTAAAATCTGAAAATATGATTAAAAATATTAAAATGACTTTAAATGACCCTAAGGTTATTTCCGTTCATGGAGAGGATTTATTTGTTTTATCAAAAATATTAGATGATAAATATATTGTTATGGCTGTTTCTATGGCTCAGATTATGTCATATGTAAAGGCTAATATTGTCCAGTATATTATTATTATATTTATTATATGTATTGTAATAGGTATTTGCTTATACAGAAGTGTTAAAAATGTAATACTTAATGATATTGAGGGCATTGGTAAAAAGCTTACTGAGTTTTGTGAAGGTAAAAATGATATTGTGTTTGGTAAAGCAAAAACTTGTGAAATGTCACAGCTTATAGGCAAACTTTATAAAGTTATAAATGCTATTAAAACAAAAAATGAACGTATAAGTAGTATTGCTTCTATGATGGGTGAAGGTTTTGGTGCTTATGAATATTATCACGACCTTAATCAAATTTATATGTCTGAAAATTTACCTGATTTAATGGGTATGTCAGAAGAAGAAACTAAAGATATAATTAAAAAGTTTTATGATGCAGAAAATCAAAGAATAGAAAAATATGGCGGTATTTTTGAAGAAAAAGATGAGTATTCTACAGCTAATAATAAAATATTAAAAATACGAAGAAAGCTCTATAAAAATACTGTTTATGCCTTTTTGGAGGATATAACAGAGCAGAAAGAAAGAGATACAAGATTAAGTAAAGAGCTTAAAATTACTAAAGAAGAAAGCATAAAAGACACTTTGACAGAGCTTTATAACAGAAAGAAAATAGAGGAAGTAGTAAATGAATTTATTAGTTCTGAAAATGCACATAAAAGTATTATGATGCTTTTAGACCTTGATAACTTTAAAATGGTTAATGATACATACGGTCATTTGGAAGGTGATAATGTATTAAAAAAACTTGCACTTATTTTGTGTAAGCAGTTTAGAAATACTGATACTATATCAAGATTAGGTGGCGATGAATTCCTTATTTTTATAAATAATAATATATCTGAAGATACTGTTATTAGAAAAGTAGATAACCTTCTTAAAATAATAAAAAAAGAGCTTAATGAAGGCTATGAAAATATGAATGTTTCTGCAAGTATCGGTATTGCATACATTGATGAAAGTATTAAAACTTTTGAAGAAGCATATAAATTTGCTGATGAAGCTATGTATTTTGCAAAAAATAAAGGCAAAGATTGTTTCTATATAAATAAACATAAATAAAATTATTTTGCGGTTTTGTTTCTTAATAAGAAATTTAAAACCGCTTTTTTAATTGTTTTTTATATATTTTTGTCATAAAATATATAAAAGGGGGAATATTTATGAATAATATTGAAAAAGAGTTACAATTAGCCTTAGATTATATTGAACCATATTGGAAAATGCAAAGTGATTATCAGGATTATAAAAGCAGTTTTATATATAATGCACAAAGTCTTGATGAAGTTATAAGTCGTTCTTCTGAATACGGTATTGATGTTAAATATGCAATTCATAGGTGGTATAATTACCATACCTCTATAAGATGTGAGTATATTTTTACAGAGTTTGGTGCTGTTAAAGAAAAAAATAGAAAAAATAGAGGTGTTGATATATATATTAACGGTGTACCCTTTGATGTAAAATTAACTGTATATCCTATGGCTCTAAAAGACCACCCCTTTAATCTTAGAAAAAGAGAAGGTAAAAATAAAATGATAGAATGGTTTTATATCCACCAGTCACAAGAAGGGCGTATGCATATGTTAAATAGGCTTTTTATTGTATGTGATGGTAAAACACAAAAAGAAAGCCTTGCTCTTAAAAGTAATTTTCAGTGTATACGAGAAAAAACAGGAAATTATATGGCTGTTGTTAATGAAAAAGGCTTTAATAGTCTTACGATTTATAAAGATAATAATGAATATAATGTAAAAAGTGATATTATTTATATAACATAAGCAGATTTATAAAAATCTGCTTTTTTTATTTAAAAAACTTAGAATTTTTTGGACTTATTACTATTTATTATAAAAATATAAAAAGTGTGAAAGGAGGTGTTAAACTTATAAATTGGTTTTATAAAGCTATATCGCTTAGTGCTTGAATGGGAATGGTATAGTGATATAAATGTAAAAATAATTTTTTATTACTTTGTAAAACATATTTATAATTTACATACTATGTATTGAGCGAAAGCTTAATAAAAAAATTATAAAAAATAATAAAAAAAGGGAGCTGAAATAACTATGGGAATGCCTGTTATTACTGCAAGTACAACTACAAGAAATCAAGCTGTTACTGATATTATTCAGTCAGTAGCTCTTGAAGAAACTGCACTTTCTCACATTTTAAATGCAGAAGGTGAAAAAATACAGAAAGTTGTTGCTATGGATGATGTTACACCAGAAGTTTTATTAGCTACAAATAAATCAGTTGAATCAATGGTTAATGCTATATCAAGACTTGAAATGATACTTCATTCAAAATTAACAACATTTGAAGGTTGTTTATGTGAAAAAGAAGAAACACCAGCACCAGAACCAACACCAGAACCAATTGTATAAAACAATTTATAAGGCTTCATTTTGAAGCCTTATTTTATAATAATCATTTTGTAATGGGAGGAGTATAAATGGCTACAAATTTCGGTTTGGCTAATATTTATAACGTTTTTGTTTTTAATGATATGAGCCTAAGCAATACTGATGCTGAAGGTAGAGTTGCTGTTGGCGGTAACGCTACATTAAGTAACTATGGCGTTGGTGCTAGTATTTCACCTTTGCCACCTGCAAATACTGACCCTTCATTTGTTGTTAATGGAGATATTAACGTATCGGCAGGTTCAAATGCCAGTGGTAATACTGTAATAAATCCCACAAGTACAGTCATAAACTATACAATGGGTAACCCTAACGGTTCTTTGATTACAGGAACACCAATAGATTTTGCTGCTGAGGAGCAATATTTGAAATGTGCTTCAGCCTTTTGGAATACTCTTGAGGCTAATGGTACAGGAGAGGTGCTTTTTAATCAGCTTACATTAACAGGTACGGATGAAAATTTAAATATTTTTAATTTTGATAGCACAAATATTTATGGTACAGGAATATCATTAAGCCTTTTAAACGGTATTAATATTGTTGCTCCAATAAATTCAACAATATTGATTAATGTTAGAGGAACAAATATACAGTATGGTAGTTATCAGATTTTTAGAAATGGTACTGCTGCAACAAGAACTGATGCCCAAAGAATTTTATGGAACTATCCTGAGGCTTTAACTTGGTCAAACAGTACTACTGCTATATATGGTTCTGTTTTAGCTCCATATGCAACAGCTAATACAACATTTAGCCAGATAAACGGTAATATTGTTTTTGATACATTTTTAGGAAATGCAGAAAGCCATAATGAATTATTCATAGGTGAATTGCCTGAGCCTACTGTTTGTCTTTTAACTACAAGTACAACAACAGATAGTACAACTACAAGTACTACAACAAGCACTACAACAAGCACTACTACAAGTACAACTACAAGTACTACAACAAGTACTTCTACAACAACATCAACAACAAGTACTACAACAACAACTACACCCGCCATTATATCACGTTGTCAGGCTATTTCAGACTTGTTCCAGTCAATAGCATTGCAGCAAACAGCATTATCTCATATTTTAAATGCAGAAGGTGAAAAAATACAGAAAGTTGTTGCTATGGACGATGTTACACCGGACGTATTAATAGCTACAAATAAATCTGTTGAATCTATGGTTAATACAATTTCAGGTTTAGAAGCAATATTAAAAGATAAAATGGACTTGTTTAATGATTGTAAGTGCAGTTGTAAAAAATAAAGGGTTTTGGCGTAACATATTTGGGTTACGCCAAAATTATGATAATGAAGGAGGGAATAGCAAAATGAATGTTGCTATATTAACTATGTTTAACGGATTATCTTCAACTTATTCACTTGTAAATGTGGTTGCTGACCAAATAAAAATGCTACTTAAAGCTGATGTAAATATAAAAGTGCTTGTAAGTGAAAACTGCCCTGATGATGACAGAAAAGGCGTTTTTGCCAATGAAAATATCAAGTGGGTTAAAATTACAAATAAACTTAATGGTGAAAATATTAAATGGTATGATTATTCCCAAAGTGAAGGTAAAGTACATGACAGTTTTTTTGATGAGGTTGATGTAATTTCAAAAGATTTTGTAAAACATCTTAAAGATGTAGATGTATGTATAATGCACGATATACTTTATCAAGGTTGGCATTTAGTCCATAATATAGCCATAAGAGAAGCACAAAAGGAATTGCCTAATTTAAGATTTATTGAGTTTACACATTCATTACCTGTAAATAGACCGATTAAAACAGAATATCCTTTTTCTGCAAGATTTTCTGATATGCCAAAAACAAAATTTGTATACCCAACATATTCCGGTATTTCTGCCCTTGCAAAACAGTATAATATTCCGGAAGGTAAATGTGCAGTAGTATATAATACATTGCCTTTACTTGAGTCTATGAGTGAGCCTGTGCAAAATGTGGCTAAAAATATAGATATTATAAATGCAGAAATTCTAATTGTATACCCTGCAAGACTTACAACAGGTAAGAAATTTGAAAAAGTTTCTGCCCTTGCCGGTGCAATAAAAAGAAGTACAGAAAAAAATACAAAAGTTATATTCTGTGACTTTGAAAGTGCCGATATACCAAGTAATGTATATAAAGGAATTATAAAAATGGAAGGTAAAAAATTCGGTCTTTCTGATGATGATATGCTTTTTACTTCCGATATTGGATATAGTGAAGGCTTTCCAAGAGAAGGGGTTTTGGAGCTTTTTACACTTTCAAATCTTTTTATATGTCCTTCATATTCAGAGTCTTTTGGTTTAACTGTTTTGGAAGCCGGAAGCAGAGGTAATTTTTTAGTACTTAATGAGGCTGTACCTGCATTAAAAGAGCTTGGAAATTCATTAGGTGCATATTTTATGCGTTGGGACGCAAGAAATTTTGGATATGACACAAAAGAAAAATATAACCCTTCCGAAAAAGATTATTATGAGGAAAACGGTAAAATTATAGTAAATCTTATGAGAGAAGACAGAAGCCTTAACAGTAAAAATATAATAAGAAATAAATATAACATAGAATGGATTTGCAAAAATCAATTATTGCCTTTATTGGAATAATAATAAAAAAACAGCTTGATAATTTCAAGCTGTTTTTTATTTATTAAAGTATATCAATTACATCTAAAAGACTATCTGCTTGTTTCCATACAGTTTTAAGTACTTCATCTATAGGTGTTACAAGGTCTTTTATAAATATTGTTTTTATACCTGCGTTATGTCCTGCCAAAAGACCATTTTGTGAGTCTTCAAGTATAATTGTATTTTCTTTTTTTATACCAGATTTTTCAATAGCTTTATTAAATACCTCAGGGTCAGGCTTGCCATTTTTAACCTCATCACCACAAACTGTAAAATCAAAATAATCTAAAACTTCCGCATATTTTAATATTCTTAATACATCTTTTCTGAATGTAGAGCTTGCAACTATGATTTTTATACCATTTTCTTTTGCAAATTTTATAAGCTCCAAAAGCCCTTTTTTTCTCAATAATGAAGGCTCTGTATTAAATAATAATTCAAATTTCTTTTCTATAAATTCAGGGTGAAATTCACTTTCATAGTCAAAATAATTGCTATATTTTTCATTGAATTTATCACGAATATTAAAATGAGTTGTACCCATAAGGCTTAAAAAGAAATCCATATCAACAGGTATGTTTCTTTTTTCAAAAGCCATTTTCCAAGCTTCTATTACAAGTCTTTCTGTATCTACCATAAGACCGTCCATATCAAAAATAATAAGTTTTGTATCTGTTTTAAGCATATATACCACCCTTCATACATAAAATACATATAGTACCACTAAAAGGGTATACAATTAATTTGTTTTTGTCAATAAAATAATAGTTTAAAAAGTAAAAATAAGAGCAAATTAAAGAAAAATAGAGTAAATAAAAGAAAAATTAAAAAATCATATATTTTTGTAATATATAAACCAAATTTAACGTATATATTTTAAAAATGATATTTGCATAAAATCCCAACAATGACTAATATAATATTAACAGTTAGCACTCGTATTAAGTGAGTGCTAATAAGCAAAATAGAGTATCAAGAGGAGGCTTTTATATATGAAATTAGTACCATTAGGTGATAAAGTTATTATTAAACAGATTGAAGCAGAAGAAAAAACAAAAGGTGGTCTTATTCTTACAACTCAGTCAAAAGAAAAACCACAGATGGCAGAAGTAATTGCAGTTGGCCCTGGTGGAGAAGTAAACGGTTATGAAGTTAAAATGACTGTTAAAGAAGGGGACAAAGTTATATATACAAAATATGCAGGAACAGAAGTAAAATTTGAAGGTGAAGAATATATTGTTTTAAAACAGAATGATATTCTTGCTATTATTGAAGACTAATAATAAATAAAAACAAAATATAGGAGGCAAATTAATTATGGCTAAAGAAATTAAATACGGCACAGACGCAAGAAAAGCTATGGAAGCCGGTGTAAATAAACTTGCAGATACAGTAAAAGTAACACTTGGACCAAAAGGAAGAAACGTTGTTCTTGACAGAAAATTTGGTTCTCCACTTATTACAAATGACGGTGTTTCTATTGCTAGAGATATCGAACTTGAAGACCCATACGAAAATATGGGTGCACAGCTTGTAAAAGAAGTTGCAACACAGACAAATGATGTTGCTGGTGACGGTACAACAACTGCTACTGTTCTTGCACAGGCTATGATTCAGGAAGGTCTTAAAAATATTGCTGCTGGTGCAAATGCTATTATTTTAAGAAAAGGTATGCATAAAGCAACTGCTGCTGCTGTAGAAGAAATCAAAAAAATGAGTCAGGTTGTTTCTACAAAAAATCATATTGCAAGAGTTGCTGCTGTTTCTGCTGCTGATGACGAAGTTGGTCTTATGATTGCAGACGCTATGGAAAAAGTAACAAACGATGGTGTTATTACTGTTGAAGAATCAAAAACAATGAACACAGAACTTGAACTTGTTGAAGGTATGCAGTTCGATAAAGGTTATCTTTCAGCTTATATGGCAACAGATATGGAAAAAATGGTTGCTGTACTTGATGACCCATATATCCTTATTACAGATAGAAAAATAACAAATATTCAGGATATTATTCCTTTACTTGAACAGATTATGCAGACAGGTAGAAAACTTCTTATTATTGCTGAAGATGTTGAAAGCGAAGCTTTAGCAACACTTGTTGTAAATAAATTAAGAGGAACATTTACTTGTGTAGCTGTTAAAGCTCCTGGATATGGTGACAGAAGAAAAGCTCAGCTTGCTGATATTGCTGCTCTTACAGGTGGGCAGGTTATTTCTGAAGAACTCGGTCTTGACCTTAAAGAAGCTACATTAGATATGCTTGGTACAGCAAAAACAGTTAGAGTTGAAAAAGAAAACACAATTATTGCTGACGGTGCAGGGGATAAAGCTGCTATTCAGGCAAGAATTGCACAGATTAGAGCATCTCTTGAAGAAACAACATCAGAGTTTGAAAAAGAAAAACTTCAGGAAAGACTTGCAAAACTTGCAGGTGGTGTTGCTGTAATTAAAGTTGGTGCTGCAACAGAAACAGAAATGAAAGAAAAGAAACTTCGTATGGAAGATGCCCTTGCAGCTACAAGAGCAGCTGTTGAAGAAGGTATTCTTGCAGGTGGTGGTACTGCTTATATCCACGCTGTTTCTGAAGTAAGAAAAGTTGTTGATACACTTGTTGGCGACGAAAAAACAGGTGGTGAAATCGTTCTTAAAGCTCTTGAAGCTCCAATGCGTCAGATTGCTACAAATGCAGGTCTTGAAGGCTCTGTAATTGTAAATAAAGTAAAAGAACTTCCTATGGGTACAGGTTTCAACGCTCTTACAGAAGAATATGTTGATATGGTTGAAGCAGGAATTATTGACCCTACTAGAGTTACAAGAAGTGCTTTACAGAATGCTACATCTGTTGCTTCTACATTCCTTACAACTGAAGCTGTTGTTGCTGAACTTCCTTCAAAAGGTAACGATATGATGCCACAGGCTCCAGGAATGGGTATGATGTAATCTAATATAATTAATTTGATATAATTTATATTGCCTCATATATTTTGTAAGTGGTATAATACAAATATATGGGGCTTTTTTATGTGTTTTATTAAAAATATAAAAAATAATAAAAAATACTATATTGAAGTATTTTTAATTTTATTGTAAAATATCCCTTTATATGATAGGATATAAATAGTCGCTTTAAAAATAGTATTGTATTTTTAACGGAGGTTAAGTTAATGAATCACGAATTAGTTATTGTTCTTGATTTTGGTGGACAGTATAACCAGCTTATTGCAAGACGTGTAAGAGAATGTAACGTATATTGCGAAGTTAAACCTTATACAATGCCACTTGATGAAATCAAAGCTTTAAACCCTAAGGGAATTATTTTTACAGGTGGGCCAAACAGCGTTTATGATGAGGAATCTCCTCATATTGCCAAGGAAATATTTGAAATGGGTATTCCTATTCTTGGTATATGCTATGGTTCACAGCTTATGTCTTATACACTTGGAGGAAAAGTTGAAACTGCTCCTGTAAGTGAATATGGCCACACAGAAGTTGAAGTTGATACAAAAGACGTTATTTTTGACGGTGTATCAGACAAAACTGTATGCTGGATGAGTCATACAGACTATATTTCAGAAGTTCCAGAAGGCTTCAGTATTACAGCACATACTCCAGTTTGTCCTGTTGCTGCTATGGCTTGCCCAGAAAAGAAACTTTATGCTACACAGTTCCACCCAGAAGTTATGCATACTGCTGAAGGTATGAAAATGCTTAGCAACTTCGTTTATAAAGTTTGTGGTTGCGAAGGTGACTGGCAGATGGCTTCTTTTGTTGAAACAACAATAAAAGAACTTAAAGCAAAAATCGGTGACGGAAAAGTTCTTTGTGCTCTTTCTGGTGGTGTTGATTCATCTGTTGCTGCTGTTCTTCTTTCAAAAGCTATTGGTAAACAGCTTACTTGTGTTTTCGTTGACCACGGTCTTCTTCGTAAAAATGAAGGTGATGAAGTTGAGGCTGTTTTCGGCCCAGATGGTCACTATGAACTTAACTTTGTAAGAGTAAATGCTCAGGAAAGATACCTTGAAAAATTAAAAGGTGTTGAAGACCCAGAAACAAAGAGAAAAATCATCGGCGAAGAATTTATAAGAGTATTTGAAGAAGAAGCTAAAAAAATCGGTGCTGTTGATTTCCTTGTACAGGGTACAATATATCCTGACGTTATAGAGTCTGGTCTTGGTAAATCAGCCGTTATTAAATCACATCATAATGTTGGAGGTCTTCCAGATGTTGTTGACTTCAAAGAAATTGTTGAGCCTTTAAGAATGCTTTTCAAAGATGAAGTAAGAAAAGTTGGTCTTGAACTTGGTATACCTGAATATCTTGTATTCCGTCAGCCATTCCCAGGCCCTGGACTTGGTATAAGAATTATCGGCGAAGTAACAGAAGAAAAAATTAAAATCGTTCAGGAAGCAGACTATATTTATCGTGAAGAAATTGCAAAAGCAGGTATTGACAAAGGTCTTGGACAGTATTTTGCAGCTTTAACAAATATGCGTTCAGTAGGTGTTATGGGTGACTTTAGAACATATGATTACGCTATTGCACTTCGTGCTGTAAATACATCAGACTTTATGACTGCCGATGCTGCTCAGCTTCCTTGGGAAGTTCTTGCAAAAGTTACAAATAGAATTGTTAACGAAGTTAAAGGTGTTAACCGTGTAATGTACGACTGCACAGGAAAACCACCTGCAACAATAGAATTTGAATAATATTTTTTAATATAACCGTTAAAGCCTTTGAAATGAAGGTTTTGACGGTTTTTTATTGTGAAAAATAATGTTTAAATATAAATATTATATTTTTAAATAAAATATATATAATTTATTGTAAATTTATTTTATAAAATGTATAATAGCCATAAAGGGGGTATATTTATGAAATTACAATTTAAAAAAGTAGTTTCTGTATTACTTATGGCTATTATGGTTTTAAGTATGTCAGTTACTGCTTTTGCTAATGAAAGTACAACAACTGTATCAACAGCATATAAGGATTTATCAGGAAAAACAGAAATATATGCTGTAACAGAAACAGCCGGAAGTGATTATGTATTCTATAATGCTAAAAATGAGCCTAATGGTGGCGTATACTATGGTCGTACGGCTCAAGGTGGTACTTTACCAACTGGGAGATATGGTCTTATAAATGGAGATTATATTAAAAATGAATCTATGGTTTCTTTTTACTATAGCTTAACTGACTCATATAGCTTAGAGTATTGGTCATATTTATTCGGTGATATGATAAGGGACGGAAAACACGGTTTCCTTGTATATATTAACTTTAACAATGAAGGTGCTGATTGTGCACCTGTAATAAATGGAACATATGATGCAAAAATTATTGAAACATTAAAATATCTTAATACATTATCTTGCCCTGTATTTTTAAGAATAGCAGGAGAGGTTAATGTTTGGTCAACACCAGCAACACCGAAAAATTATATTGCTGCATATAGACATATTGCAACTCTTGCAAGAACATATGCTCCAAAAGTTGCTTGTGTTTATTCTCCTAATTATAGTAGTGGATACCTTGTAGATATGGATAGCTTTTATCCAGGAGATGCTTATGTTGATTGGATAGGCTGTTCATTATATTACAATCGTTATCATCATAGCCTTACAGGTCAAGATGCATTTTTAGGTGTTGGGGCATATGGTGACCCATTACTTAATGTACAGCAAACAGTAAATTTATCAAATTTACATAAAAAACCTGTTATAATTACAGAAGGTGGCTCAGCAAATAGCTATAATGGAGTTGATAATTCTGCTTGGGCTGCTGACCGTATGGCAAGAGCATATTCATATTTACCTATGGTTTATCCCCAGATTAAAGCCATAGTATCATCTGATTATGGCAATAATTGGGAAAAAACAGACTATACATTCTATGATAATGCTACTGTAACAGCTGCTTATGAAAAAGCTATAAATTCAAATCCTACTCTTGTTAGTAGCTGTAAAGATAAAGGCTCTTATTATACAAAACTTTCTTCATATACAGGAAAATGGGAAGGCAAAATAACATTAGCTGCTTATACATATTCTGATGTAAAACCAACAGCAAGCTGGTATATAGACGGAAAATGGATTACTATGTCAACAGAATATCCATATAGCTTTGTACTTGATACTTCTACATTATCAGCCGGAAACCATACAATAGAAGTTAAATTTAGTAATGGTGCTTCAAAAGCCTATACAATAAGTACAGGTACAAAATATACTGCTTCAAAAACAAATGATAAACTTTATGTGGACGGTGCACTTAAATCACCAGCTGTATATAAAATAGAAGGAAGTAACTATTTTAATTTAAGAGATGTTGCAGCACTTCTTAATGGAACAGCAAAACAGTTTGAAGTAGGATATAATTCTTCAACAAATAGCGTAACTGTAACAACAAATAAGCCTTATACAATGACAGGAACAGAGCTTACAGGGGCAGGGGCAAATAGTGCAACTGCAACAGCAAGTAATAACAGTATATATGTAAATGGTCAAAAACTTGATTTGCAAGTATATAAAATTAATGGAAGTAATTATTTTAAACTTAGAGATTTAGGAAAAGCAATAAATTTCTATGTTGGTTATGAAAACGGAAATATAACAATATCAAGTGGAAGTTCATATGCTCAATAAAATATTAAAAAGCCTTTATTTATAAAGGCTTTTTTTTAATATTTTTTAATTATAATTTTAAAAAATTATTAATGCATACGAACTGGCAAAAAGGCTCAAATGCGTATATTTTCAAGGTTTTTTGGATTTTTAATTAAGTGAAATATTGAACTTTTTTGACTCGTTACTCACAAATTAGTGACAAATTACTCACAAGTTAGTGACAAATTACTCACGAGTTACTCACAAAAAAAATTATAAGCTATCGACAGCTTCAAGCATCATTTCAAGAGATTTATGTGTGTAAATTCCTTCTGTAACATCTTGACTTGAATGTCCTACTATTTTCTTTATTGTGGTGTTATTAATTCCTTTTGAGTCTGCCATAGTTACAAAAGTATGTCTACAATCGTGTGGTAGATGAGAAAAGTTTAGTTCGCTCATTAATTGGTCATAAGAAAATTTATAATTCGCATAATGTAGTTTTTTACCTCTTAAACCCTCTATCAAATATTTATTACAAGAATTATATCTATGTTCGACTAATTTATATATTGATTTTGCAATAGGGATTTGTCGATTTTTACCTGCTTTAGTTTTTAATCCACCTATCATTACACGATTTTTAAGGTCAATATCATCTTTTGTTATTTCGAGAAGTTCTGATGGTCGCATTCCGGTATAAATCATAATAAGTACTGTGTCTGCATAGTCTTTTAATACATTATCCCATAATATTTGAATTTCTTCATTTGTGAAAGGTTTATGGATTTCTGATTTTTCTTTTTCTCCGATTTTTACAAATTCCGCATAATTCTTTTGTACTATATCAAGCTCAATAGCTATATCAAAAAGTTGGTGTATTAAGGCTTGGACGTGGCTTTTTGTTTGCCAGCTCCTATCTATATTGTCAATAAGCCTTTGAATTTCATAAGATTTAATGTCTTTAATAGGTTTGTTGTGTAGAGGTGCTAAATGCTTAAAAGCTGCATTGTACACATAAACACCACTTTTGCTTATTTTATCATATTTACGTTCTTTGAAAGTTTCGAAAAGTTCGGCTATTGTAGTTTTTGCAGAGTCTAGGTCATAAGGATTTGCGTTATAGAGTGCCAGTGCTTGAAGTGCTTCTTTACGTGAGGCATAATAGCCTATTGCCTTTTGTATGTGTCTACCTTCATCATCGTATGTAGCGGCTTTTTTTGCCACATAAGGCTTTCGTCTATTGCCTGATAATTTGTATACAGTACCGTATCCATTTGGATTTTTCATATAAAAACCTCCTTATTTTTTAAAATTGGGTACAAAAATAAAGCGGTTTATGATATAATACTACTTGCTTAGGGTGGTTTATATTTTTAAACCGCATTATTGGAGTCCTTTCGGTTGCAGCCGAAGGGGCTTTTTTACAAGTTTTTATTTCAGCTTTTTACATCGAAATATAGCTACTAAAATAGTTGATAATTGTATAAAACTTGAAAGTGAATATCCTACATAAAAGTTACGTACAGCCAATATAAAAAGTAGTACAGATAATATAGTTGTATTTATAATTATTAAAATTTTATTATTAGGCAAATACCTATTAACAGCTTCAATCGCTAGAGCAGTGCAAACAGGATAAGCCATAATAGTAATTATAAAATTTTCAAGGTCTATTATTTTGTAGCCTATATATGGGTTGTATATAAAAGTTACTATATTAGGTAAAATTGTAGATACAAACCAAAATATGATGACGGCAATACATTTTTTCATAATACTACCACCTTTCTTTACATTCGTCTGATATAAAAAATTTTGATAGCAAAGTATATTTTTACTACTCTGAATCAATATTTTTATACATAACCATTGATAATATTATGATGATTATACATACAGCTATATTAGCTAAACCAAGCCAATCTCGGTATATAAAATTACCAAAAGCCGAAAATATCATAGTTAATACAGCCAAAATACCATTTACTAAAGCTAATATAAAACCTTTACCCTCTAATATATGTTTCATAAGTAAAAAAGCAAAATAACAACAACTAGGCTGAAGCAAAAAGTAAAATATGGTTTTAGTAATTGCACCCATTGGTGGTGCAAACATATTTAAAATACCTATAATAAAAGGACCTAAAATCAAAGCCAGCCAAAAAACTATAAAACCTAGTACGTACTTAATAGGACTTAGTTTAGAATCGTCAAGTTGATGTCGCTCATTTAATTTATTCTCTTTCATAATATACCCACCTTTATTTTATATTGCTTAGGTTGGAGTCCTTTTGGTTGCAGCCAAAAAAATACTTGAAAAACACAAACAAATGTTTTATAATGAAAAAATAATTAAGAACATTTGTTTTAGGGGGTATGCATTATGAAATATAAAGATGAAATACATAAGATAGTTGAATGCTTAAATGATGAAAAATTGCTAAGAAAAATATATCTTTTCATAATAACCATATCTCTGAATCGTCGATGACGGTTCTTTTTTTATATTCCTAAACACTTTCTCATAAAATCTTCTATGACTTTTAACTTTTCAGGTTCAGTTTCAGCTATAAAGTTAACTGCATTTTTAATAAATTCATTATCTACACCAGCCAATTTTCCTAGGTTGATAATATACCTATCGTTCTCATCTATTGTACTGAAGGGTTCTCCTTCTCCGGTTCTTAGCCATACTTCATTAACATTAAAGGCTCTGCATATATCCTGTATAACCCTATCTGTTATATTAACCCTTCCAATTTCAATACTAGCTAAATTAGAACGGCTTATGTTGATAGCTTGAGCAAATTCTTCTTGTGTTAGATTAAGTATGTTTTTTCGCAAGTCCTTTAATCTATTTATCATATAAAGTATTCACCTCCTTGAAAAGATTATAGTATTTTACAAAATGTCTGTCAAGCACAAAAAATATAAAAATTAGTGTTGACAATGTGTGTTAATAGCTTTATAATGTGTTTAACACACAGAAAAGAGGTGAGAATAATGAAAAATAAAATTTTAGAAAATATTGACCTTACAGATGACACATTAAAAAATATTATGCTTATGGTTCCACATCTTAATGAGGTCGATAGAGGAAAAGTGGTAGGTCTTATATTTGGTCTTTTATCGAAAGGGGAATAAGAAATGAATGAATTACAAATATTTAAAAATGAGAGTTTTGGAGAAGTAAGAACATTAATTATTGACAATGAACCTTGGTTTGTAGGAAAAGATGTTGCTAAAGCATTGGGGTTTTCTAATACTAGTGATGCTATATCTACACATGTTTTTGAAGAAGATAAGGGAGTAGATTCAATCGATACCCTTGGCGGAAAACAAAAAATGATAATAATAAATGAATCTGGTGTATATGCACTTGTATTTGGTAGCCGTCTGAAAACAGCGAAAGAGTTTAAACGCTGGGTAACAAGTGAGGTGCTTCCTTCAATCCGTAAACACGGAGCATATATGACAGCTGAAAAATTAGAAGAAGTTATATTAAATCCTGATATGATGATAAAACTTTGTACAGCGTTAAAAGAGGAGAAGGACAGAAACAAAGAATTACAGTTAATAAACTCTAATTTAGCAGTTGACAACAATATTATGAAACCAAAAGCAGAATACTTTGATGAGTTGGTTGACAGAAACCTTTTGACTAATTTTAGAGAAACTGCAAAACAGCTCCATATTGGAGAGAAAAGTTTTATTAAATTCCTTATTGATAAGAAGTTCATTTACAGAGATAAGAAAGGCAAGTTAATGCCTTATGCATTACATAAAAATGATGGTCTTTTTGAAATGAAAGAGTGTTTCAATGAGAAAACTCAATGGAGCGGTACTCAAACACTTATAACTCCTAAAGGTAGAGAGACTTTCAGATTATTATATGCGGAGGTTTAAAAATGAATAAACCGAATATTCCTGATAGAGAAATAGCCTTAGCCATAATAAGATTAGAAGAACTTGTTGCACTTAAAAAATTCAAAAATAAAGGTATAGCGGAAGTAAAACTTAATGCTATGAAAGCTACAAATGATACAGGATACGGTGCTGAGGTTGACAAAGCAATAGAGACAGCGGTGAAGATTTTGAAGTTTTATTACCCTTTATACAAATAGGAGGTTTAAAAATGAAAAAAGCAGAAAACACAACAAACAAAGACTATATGGAATTAAATTTTGGATTGCCTTTTGATAGGGTTAAATCTAATAAAGAATTACAAGACATTGCTCGACTAGTATATAACTTATTAGCCGAGCAGGGTGTTTCATTAGCTGAGGCAAGATATATTACAAGCATACTTAATGTAATGCTCGGTCGAGGTGAAAATATCTTGCTATTAAAAGCTATTCGTTAAATTCAGGTTTGGAATATACCTTTTCTATTTCAGAAGTTCTGACAGCAGCTTTTGTTATAGCTTCAATATAACAACCAATGTATTCTTCAGAGTTTCCAGCTGTATTATTGGCATATTCTAATCCTATTTCGTGAACTATTTTTTTAAGGTCGTTCATAATAAAACACTCCTTTCTCTGATACTCGGCTATGGCAGTAGCCTGTAATTAGAGTATAGGAAAATTAATATAAGATTGCAATATATAAAAAAGGAAGGTGCATAAACAATGATTATTTTTAAATGGTTTGACGTTGAAGGAAAAGAGAATGAAAAGAAAGAAACTGATTTTGAGGTAAAAAATGAAAACACCCTTAGTTTAATAACTTCTATTACAGCATATGCGGACAATATATGCCAAGCTCTTAATCCTAATTCAAATTTAGCTGATACTGAAAAAGAACTTTTAAAATATGTAATGCAAGCAGCTTTTGAAGCAGGTATAAAAAAGGCTTTTAGAGAGGGGAAAGAAGAATGATTGAATTTAATTTTACTGTTAAAGGTGATAAGTGTGAGGGTACTACTAATATTGTAGATTCTAATTCTGTAGAAGCTATTGAAGCTACAAAGGAATTTATTAAATCTATTATTAAAGCAATAAAGGCTAATGCTGCTGATGAAAAAGAGGAAGACGAGATTATGCTTAATTTAGATGAAGCTATTGTTAAAGCCTTTGATGAGCCTGATGATTTTGAGGAGGGGGAGTATGAAGAAATATAAAAAGTATATCTTGTGGTTTGTTAAAACACGCTACACAGGTCAAAAAATAATCAAATCTAAAAAGTTAAAGGTTACAAGATACAAAAATCCTTTTAAAGAAGGAAAGGTTCGTTTAAGTAAAAACAGCGAACTTTATACAGACTATTTTAGTGATAAGAATAAGGCTAAAGAGTATTTAAACAGTTAGGAGTGTATTCATTATGATTTCATCAGTTACAGTAGCAAGGCTTATACTCGCACATTACAGAAAAGATGAGTATTTATTTAGAATGGCAGCATTAGGAGCTTTAAAGACTTGCAGAGAAAAGGGGTTTAAAAAGGCAACTGAAATTATAGAGAAATGTCTTAAGGAGAGTGAAGAAAATGAAAAAGTTAACTCCGCAAGAGGCAGCAAGATTGATGGGTAAAGGTCCACAATATGTAAGAATACGTATGCAAAGAGGTTTATTACCTATTGGAATAGCAGATAAAACAAAGGTAGATGGTGTTAGATATGACTATTACATAAGTCCTAAACTATTTCAAGACTATACAGGTATTAAACTACCAAGAGAGTATTTTGAGGAGGTTTAAATGGATAAAGAGCAAAAAGCTATTGAACGTTTAAAAATAGCGTCTAATATGAGTCTGCAATATTACGAACAACCCTTAATTGTAACAACATCAGGTGGCAAAGATAGTGATGTTTGTATTCAACTTGCGTTAAATGCTGGTATTCCTTTTGAAGTTCAACACAATTTGACCACGGCAGATGCACCTGAAACTGTATATCACGTTAGAGATACTTTTAAGGTGTTAGAGGGAAAAGGCATAAAATGTAGTTTTAATTATCCTACCTATAAAGGCGAAAGAGTAAGTATGTGGACGTTAATACCACAAAAATTATTGCCCCCAACAAGACTTATGCGTTATTGCTGTTCTATTCTTAAAGAACAAGGTGGCAAGAATAGAATGATAACTACTGGAGTAAGGTGGGCAGAAAGTGCACAACGAAAAAAAAGAGCAACATATGAACTTATATCCGCCAAAAAAGAAGATAAGATATTGATTAACGATAATGCTAACACAAGGATGTTGTTTGAAAATTGCAGATTAAAAGCAAAAAGGGTTGTAAATCCTATCATTGATTGGACTGATAATGATGTATGGGACTATGTAAAAAGCGAAAACATACCAATGAACCCTTTGTACAGTTGTGGTTTTGATAGAGTTGGTTGTATTGGTTGCCCGATGGCAGGAAAAAAACGCGAATTTGAATTTGAAAAATATCCTAAGTATGAAAAAGCATATATAAGAGCCTTTGACAAAATGTTAGAACAACGAGGAATTAAAGGTAAAGAAACTCAATGGAAAACAGGACAAGAAGTATTTGATTGGTGGATGGAAAAAGAAGTTATTGAAGGTCGAATTAAAATGTAGGAGGTTTAATATATGGGTGTTAAAGCTGTAAAGAGAGCAAAGAAACAACAGGAGCTTGATGTGCAGAATATTAAAAAGGGTATTCCTGAAATTAAAGGCAGGGTAGCTATACTCGAAAATGATATGAATGCTGTTAGAAATACAGTAAATAGAGCTGAAGCTGAAAACGTAAGAAATAAGTATGGTATTAGACGCTTGAATAACAGAGTAGATACGTATGTTCATTTCTTTGCTTGGTTAACTATATTTATTGTAGCTGTTTGTGGCTATAATTTCGGCTATGTTTTTTATCAGTTGTTTATTAAATAAGGGGTGGTTTGATGTTTAATGTTGACGAAAGTCCTAAATATCAATACAAGATTTATAACTATGGTGTTGTGGTAGAAGAAGGCAGTACAAATAAAAAAGCTGATTTATACCCACTATTTAAGAAATATGGTGCTGACGGTCCTATTAGAGTATGGGTTGATGGTAGGAAATTAACCTATTCTGAAATATATGAAAAGATAGTACCTGCACGTATCAAAATGCAAATCAAGAAAATTCAAGTAGACCCAAGGAGGACAAAACTATGGAAATTACAGTAACACATATCATCAAATTAGACAGTTCAATTATGGAAATTTTAACAGCATTGACAAAGGGAAATGTTTTGGAAAAAGTTTCGACTAAAGCAGTAAAAACAGAGCCACAAAAAACAGTTGAAAAAGCTGAAACTGATGAGCCACCTTTTGAGGCTGATGTGAAAACTGAGCCTAAATATACAAAAGATGAGTTAAGGGCAGAGGCTTTAAAGGTTAAAAATAAAAAAGGTGCTATGCGTGTAAGAGAAATTCTTTCCGGATTTAATGTATCCGGCCTTAAAGAATTAGCTGATAACGATATTGACAAAGTTATGGAAGCATTTAAGGGGGAATTATAAATGCCTGATGTACACGCAGAATTAAGTGCAAGCGGTGCTAAAAAGTGGCTTAATTGTGCAGGGGCAAAGGCTCTTGAAAAGTTGATGCCCGATGAAACTTCTGATTATGCAGAAGAAGGCACTCTTGCTCACAGCTTAGGAGAGGCGAAAATCAAATATGAACTTAAACAAATAAGGAAACCTACATATGCAAAAGAAGTCGAAAAAATAAAGTCTAATGCTCTTTATTCAGAAGAAATGGACGAGTATACCGAAGGTTATAAGGACTATGTGATAGAACTTGTAAACTTCTATAAGCAAAAAGGTGATGTTTTAGTTGAAGTTGAAAAGCGTATTGACTTTTCTGAATATGTACCGGAGGGCTTTGGTACTGGTGACATATGTATCATTTCTAATGATGTTTTACATATTGTAGACCTTAAATATGGGAAGGGGGTGAAAGTAGATGCAGAGCATAATCCACAACTTGAATTGTATGCTTTAGGTGCTTTAACTGAATATAGTTGTATATATGATTTTAAATCAGTAGAAATGACTATATATCAGCCTAGACTTGACAATATAAGCAACTGGAGTATGAGTCCTGAGGAATTAATACTTTGGGGTGAAAATGTGGTTAAACCTAAAGCAGAAATGGCATTTAATGAAACAGGTCCTTGTGTTGTAGGTAAACATTGTGATGAGGGTTTTTGTAAGGCAAGACCTATATGCAGAAAATACAATGAACAGAAACTGGAATTGATTGAAAAGTTTGATTTTAAAGAGCCTAAAACATTAAATAATGATGAAATATCAGAGATTTTAGACATAGTTGATAGTGTTTCTAAATGGGTTAACTTAGTCAAAAATTTTGCTCTTAACAAGGCTTTAGATGGTGAAGAAATTCCCGGATATAAAGTTGTAGAGGGTAGGGCTAACAGACAATGGGGTGTATCTGAAGAAGATGTAATAAATTCTGTTTTAGATGACGGAACTCTTGTAATAGATGATATTGCACCTAGAAAATTAAAGACTATATCTGAACTTGAAAAAGAACTTGGAAAAGCTAAATTTTCGGAACTTTTCAAAGATTTTATTGTTAAACCACAGGGCAAACCTACATTAGCTGATTTTACGGACAAGCGTCCACAGTTTAATAGTGCAGTTAATGATTTTAAAGATTTTATTGAGGAGGAATAAAAAATGGCAACAAATGAAATGAGTACAAAAGTAGTTACAGGGGAAGTTAGATTTTCATATTTACATGTATTTGAACCTGCAAAAGTAGAAGGTTCTGATGAGGAAAAATATAGTGTATCTCTTATAATTCCAAAGAGTGATACAAAAACAATTAAGGCTATTGAAAAAGCTATTGAGGTAGCTAAAGAAGCGGGAAAATCTTCTAAGTTTGGTGGTAAAATACCTGCTAACTTAAAAACACCTTTGAGAGATGGTGATATTGACAGAGAAGACGACGAAAATTATGCTGACTGCTATTTCATAAATGCTAACTGCAAGACACAACCAGGACTTGTTTATAAAAACGGTCAGCGAATTATAGACAGTACAGACCTTTACAGTGGTTGTTATGGTTTGGCATCAATTACATTCTATGCATTTAATTCTAACGGAAACAAGGGTATTGCTTGTGGACTTAATAACCTTATGAAGGTTAGAGATGGAGAACCTCTTGGAGGACGTAGCAGAGCAGAAGATGACTTTGCTGACTTCTTTGAAGAAGATGATGATGAAGACTTTATGTAAAAAGGAATGGTTGTATGAGGGAATTGTCAATAGACATTGAAACATACAGCTCAGTAGATTTGGGAGAATCCGGAGTTTATGCTTATGCAGACGCTCCGGACTTTCAAATTTTATTAATGGCTTATGCTTTTGATGATGAAGATGTTAATATTATAGACTTCACGAATAATGAAGTTATCCCTAATGAAGTATATGAAGCTTTAACAGGTGATTGTATTAAAACTGCTTATAATGCCACATTTGAAAGAGTGTGTATCAATAAGTTTTTTGGTTTAAATATGTCTGCTAAATATTGGCATTGTACTATGATACAAGCATTAGAAATAGGACTACCTTCCGGTCTTGGAGAGGTAGCAAAAGTATTAAAATTAGAGGAGCAGAAGGACAAAAGAGGTAAAGCATTAATAAACTATTTCTGTAAACCTTGCAGACCTACACAGGCAAATGGGGGGAGAATACGAAACCTTCCAAAACACGCTCCCGAAAAATGGGAAGAGTTTAAAGAGTATTGTATTCAGGACGTAAAAACAGAAAGAGCTATTAAGGAAAAAATAAAAAAATTTCCTTTGGCCGAAAGTGAGCAAGAGTTATATGCTCTTGACCAAAAGATTAATGATAGAGGTGTTCTTATTGATGTTGAACTGGCGAAAAACGCAGTTATTTTTGATGAAACATACAAAAATGAGTGTAGGGAAAGAGCAAGTTATATTACAGGTCTTGAAAACGTCAACTCTGTATCACAACTTAAGTATTGGATTGAAGAAGAAACCGGAAAAGAAGTTGAAAGTCTTAATAAAGAGAATGTAAAAAGCCTTATGGATAGTGTAGAGGATAATCACGTCAAAGAAGTTTTATATCTTAGACAGCAGATGTCAAAAACATCAGTTAAAAAATATTCTGCTATGCTTAGGAGTTTATGTTCTGATAACAAAGTAAGAGGCATCACTCAATTTTATGGAGCAAGCAGGACAGGACGCTGGGCAGGTAGAATCGTACAGCCCCAGAATCTTCCTCAAAATCACTTAGGCAGTTTGGAAACAGCAAGAGAAGCTGTTAAAAGTGGGGACTTTGAATTTTTTAAAATCCTTTATGATGATGTGCCTAGGGTGCTTTCAGAACTTATAAGAACAGCCATTATACCCACAAAAGGAAGAAGGTTTATTGTGTCTGATTTTTCTGCCATAGAGGCAAGAGTTATTGCTTATATTGCTAATGAAAAGTGGAGACTTGAAACTTTCAAAAAGGGTGGGGATATATACTGTGCATCAGCAAGTCAGATGTTTAAAGTGCCTGTTGAAAAGCACGGTGTAAATAGTCACTTGAGGGCAAAAGGAAAAATTGCTGAACTTGCTTTAGGATATGGTGGCGGTGTTGGTGCTTTAACTTCTATGGGTGCTTTAAAAATGGGACTTACAGAAGAAGAACTTCCGGAACTTGTCAATATGTGGAGAAATTCAAATACTGCTATTACAAGGCTTTGGAAAGACATTGAAAGATGTGCTTTTTTAGCTGTTAGTGGAGAGCCTTGTAATTATAAAGATATTAAGTTTTTTAAAAAGAGCGGAATACTTTTTATCGGGCTTCCTTCCGGTAGAAATATTGCATATGCAGGAGCAAAAATAGGTCAGAACCGTTTCGGCAGTAAATGCCTTACTTATCTTGGAGTTAATCAAGAAACTAAAAAGTGGGAAACCATTGAAACTTGGGGCGGAAAGCTAGTTGAAAATATTGTACAAGCATTTGCTCGTGATTGTCTTGCAGAGAGTATAAGAAGGCTTGAGTGTCGAGGGTTTGAAATAGTTTTCCACGTTCACGATGAAGTTATACTTGATGTGCCTATTGGTGTAAGTTCGGCAGAGGAAGTAAGTAAAATTATGTCTGAGCCTATTCCTTGGGCAAAGGGGTTGCCTCTTAATGCTGAGGGGTTTGAAAGTGAGTTTTATAAGAAGGATTAAGGAGTGTGTGTTGTATGAGTATAGGTGAAAATATAAAAAGATTAAGAAAAGAGCGTAAATTAACACAGAAAAAACTCGGTGAATTAAGTGGTATATCAGAGGCTATGATAAGGCAATATGAATTAGGTTTAAGAAAACCTAAAATGATAGCAGTCATTAAAATAGCTGTGGCATTAAATGTAGAGTATGATGAAATAGCTGAAATTGATAATATTACTCAGATAGAAAAACAGAATTATGAGAAAAACAGATATTTTGAAAAAGAAATAATAGCTAATAAACTTGGTGCAGAGGAAATATTAACTGCTATTGCTGAAGAGGCTTCTGAACTTACACAGGCTGTTTTAAAGCTAAGAAGAGCTTACAATAAATTGAATTATACACCAAAAACAGAATTAGAGTGTGTCCAAAATGTGGCTGAGGAAATGGCTGATTTAGAGTTATGCATAGAGATACTAATGCTTTGTGTTTCTTCTGATATTTCACGTTTTATGAATAATTATAAAACAAATATAAAAGAGAGAAAATTAGAAAGATGGTTTGATAGATTGGGAGGTATTGAATAATGAGAGAATTAACAGCGTTAGAATATTTTAAGATTAAAAATTATATATCAGAGAATTGCATAATATCATGTTGCCATTGTCCTTTTAGTCAATACAATAATGGACATGATAAAACATGTACAGCTTTGGAAAAAGGTAATCCAGAGATTGTTATTGATATAGCTTTAAAATGTTTAAATGAAAATCCGGATATTCTTAAAGATGAAAAAACAATAGTTTCTAATAAGCTTATAACACGCAAAAGCATATTAGAAAATGCTGAAAAATGTGTATGTGGTAGTCGTGAAGAAGATTATGGAAGTCCAGAAGATAATTTTAAAACTATTGCATCACTTTGGGAGGTTTATTTAAAAACAAAGTGTACTGGAGGAAATTCAGATGTATCTATTAATCCTGAAGACATTGCAGTATTAATGATTTTAGTTAAAATTGCACGCATATCAAGTGGACATGCTAAGTCTGATAATTGGATTGATATTGCAGGCTATGCCGCTTGTGGTGGTGAGATAGAAGGGAAATAGTACGTTTTGCCACCATAGGCAAAACCATAGAAACGAGGTGAAATTTTGGAAAATTATATTATAGCCACTGGTCTTTCAAGGACTTCTAAGCATTGGCAAAATACAAAAGTAACTTGGGAGGAGTTGAAAGAAAGGTTTAAAGATACCCAAAGAACAAGTGAAACACAGGGGCAGTATTTCAATATGACCAAAAAGCAGCAAGATAACTTGAAAGATGTAGGGGGCTTAGTAGGTGGCCGACTGGAACAAGGAAAAAGAAATGCAAGTTCTGTAAAGGAACGATATATTTTAACTCTTGATGCTGACTTTGCAACTCCTGATTTTGTGGACGGATTAAGGCTTTTTCAAAGTGATTTTAGCTGGATAGTGTATTCTACTCATAAGCATACACCGGAAAAGCCTAGGTTTAGACTTGTTATTCCTTTGTCACGTCCAACTCTACCTGATGAATATGAGGCAGTTGGTCGAAAGGTTGCCGCTGATATTGGAATTGATATGTTTGATGATACTACATATCAGCCACACCGTTTGATGTATTGGCCTTCAACATCAAGAGACGCTGAATATGTATATGAGTACAATGACGCTAAGCCTCTTGATGTTGATTATATACTTGGTACTTATGCAGATTGGAAAGATGTCAGTTTATGGCCTGTATCATCAAGAACAGAGAGGATAAAAGAGAGATTACTTAAAAAACAAGAAAATCCACTTGAGAAAAAAGGCATTGTTGGTGCATTTTGTAGAACATACACAATAGATGATGTAATTAATAAGTTCTTATATGATTCTTATGAGCCTTGTATTAATGGCAGATATACTTATAAAAACGGTTCAACAACAGCAGGAGCGGTAACTTATGAAGGTGGTTTGTTTCTTTATTCTAACCACGCAACAGACCCTGCAAGTGGTATGTTATGTAATGCTTTTGACTTAGTGCGTATTCATATGTTTGGTGCGGAGGACTATGACGCAGTAGCTGGAACACCTACTGTGAAATTGCCTTCTTACATAATGATGACTGAGTTTGCTCGTGATGATGACGGTGTTAAAAAGACACAATTTGCTGAAAGACAAGCCTCAGCTATTGAAGATTTTGGAGAGTTTACAGAAGAAGACTCTACAGAAACAGAAGAAGATGAAGACAGTTGGGCCGTAAATCTTGAGGCAGGGAAACAAGGTTATAAGCCTACAATAGACAACTGTCTTATAATACTAAAACACGATAAAAGACTTAAAAAGAAAATATGTTTTAATGAGTTTACAAGAAAAGTTATGCGTAAAAATGCTATGCCTTGGGAGAAGGAAAAGGCAGAGGCAGAATGGACAGAGCAAGATGACAGTGGTTTAAGACATTATCTTGAAAAGGTCTATGACATAAAGGGTAAAAGTAATATTGATGATGCTTTTAAACTTACTGCACACGCTAATTCATATCACCCTGTAAGAGATTATCTTAATAGCCTAAAATGGGACGGAGTTCCTAGACTTGAAAGACTGTTTATAGACTATCAAGGTGCAGATGATAATTTATATACAAGAACTGTAACACGTAAAACACTTGTAGCTGCTGTTGCTCGTGTTTTCGAACCAGGGTGTAAATGGGATTATGTTTTAACTCTTGTAGGTCCTCAAGGCTGTGGAAAGTCAACAATAATAAAAATTATAGGTCGCTTATGGTATTCGGACAGTTTAACTACTGTTGTTGGGAAAGAGGCTTTTGAGCAGATTCAAGGTTTTTGGATAATGGAAATAGGCGAGTTATCAGCTATGAAAAAATCTGATATTGAAGCTATAAAGCTATTCATCACTAAAAGAGAAGATAGTTATCGTGCTGCATATGGTAGATATGTAGAAACACACAAAAGACAATGTATTTTTATTGCTACTACAAACAAGTATGACTTTTTAAGAGATATGACAGGAAATAGACGTTTCTTTCCTATTGACTGCCACCCTGAGAAGGTTACAAAGAGTATATGGAAAGACCTTGAGGAGGAAATAGACCAAATTTGGGCAGAGGCAGTACATTACTATAAAAAAGGCGAAAAATTATTCCTTGATGGTGATGTTTCAAGACTTGCAGAAGAAGAACAAGACAAACACCTTGAGGAAAATCCTCTTACTGGAGCAGTTAAAATGTATCTTGATAAGCCTATTCCTGCAAACTGGGATAAAATGGACTTATTTGCAAGAAGTCAATATTATAATTCAACTAATTCTAACAATGGTGATTTTGAATTTGAGTATGATTTGAAAGATAAAAAACTAAGGGACAAGGTTTGTATATTGGAAATGTGGTGCGAACTCTTCGGGGGGCAGAAAAAAGACCTTAACCGCCAAAAAAGTAATGAACTTACTGAGATTATTCTTAAAACAGGAGAGTGGGAGAGAGCTGGAAAAACTCTACATTTTGGTGGTGTATATGGTAAACAAAGAGGATTTATAAGAATTATGTAAACTCAAAAGGTAACTAAGGTAACTAATTTTTGTAACGTTAGTTACCTCAAAAAACATTGATATTTCAACCTTTATAGGTAAAAGGTAATTAAGGTAACTAATATTATATAGAGATATATAAAATATAGGATTTATAGAAATTATAGTACTTAGTTTATTCTATAAATTCTATAATTCATAATACTAAGAGAAAATATTGTTACCTTAGTTACCATTATACAAGAAATGTTGATTTTTAAAGGTTTATAGAGGTAACTAAAAAATGAGAAGTAACTAAAAAAGTACATTTATAGAATTTTAGAGGTTAATTTTTAAAAAAATGAGAGAAAAAGAGATTGAAATGTATTTATGTAAACTAATTAAACAAAATAAAGGTATTTCATTAAAACTAATATCGGCAGGAATGGCAGGTATTCCGGACAGACTTATATTATTACCAAAAGGAAAAATAGCTTTTGTTGAATTAAAAGCACCCAATAAAAAGCCTAGACCATTACAGAGATATACCCATAAATTATTAAAAGAACTTGGATTTAAAGTTTTTGTTATAGATTCAAAAGAAGGAGTAAAAACATTTGTAGAGGAGGTAATAAAAAATGGAGTTTATACCTCATAAATATCAGCAAATGGCTATAAACAAAATATATGAAACTGAAAGAGCCGGATTGTTTTTGGATATGGGACTTGGAAAAACAGTTATTTCTTTAACGGCTATTGATAATTTAATCAATGACCGTTTTGAGGTATCAAAGGTTTTAGTTATTGCACCTCTACGAGTGGCAGAGGATACCTGGAGCAAAGAGAGTGACAAATGGAACCACCTTAAACATCTTAAAATTTCTAAGATTTTAGGAACACCTACACAAAGAAGAAAAGCATTAGCCAAAGAAGCTGACATATATGTTATCAATAGGGAAAATGTTGTGTGGCTTACAAATGAACTTTCTGACCTTGGAAACAGTTGGCCTTTTGATATGGTGGTTATTGATGAGTTATCATCTTTTAAAAGTCCTAAAAGTCAAAGGTTTAGAGCATTAAAGAAATATATTACAAGAGCAAAAAGAGTTGTTGGACTTACAGGAACTCCTGCACCTAACGGGCTTATGGATTTATGGTCTCAAATATATTTACTTGATAGTGGAAAGCGTTTAGGTAAAACTATTACAGGATATAGAGAAAAGTATTTCACACCAAATCAGAGAAATGCTACAACAGTATTTAATTATAAGCCTAAAGAGTTTGCAGAACAGCATATAAGAGAAGCTATATCTGATATATGCATCTCTATGAGGGCAGAAGACTGGCTTGATATGCCTGAAAGAATTGATAATATCCAAGCTGTTAAATTATCTGAAAAAGAGCAAGAAGAGTATAACACATTTGAAAGAGAAAGTTATTTACAATTCTTAGAAGGCGAAATAACAGCAGCATCAAGAGCAGCTTTGACTAATAAACTTTTACAGTTTTCTAACGGTGCAGTATATAATGCTGACGGGGAATATATTAAAATACACGATAAAAAACTTAGTGCATTAGAGGAAATTATAGAGTTGTCTAATGGTAAACCTGTATTATGCTTTTATTCTTATAAGCACGATTTAGAAAGAATACTTGAGAAGTTTCCAGAGGCTGTTAAACTTAATAATTCTGATGACATAACAGCTTGGAACAATGGAGATATTCCACTTCTACTTGCACACCCTGCCGGAGCCGGTCACGGTCTTAATCTTCAAGGTGGTGGAAATATTATTGTGTGGTTCGGTCTTACTTGGTCTTTGGAGTTATACCAACAAGCTAATGCTAGGCTATACAGACAAGGGCAAACAGAGGATAGTGTTATAATACATCATCTAATTACAGAGGGTTCTGCTGATGAGCGAGTATTACAAGCACTTATTAATAAAAAAGATGTACAAGATGATTTGTTAGATAGCTTAAAGGCTAAGTATGGTAAATAAGGGAGCTGGTATGGGTGACTAAAAAAGAATTAAACAGATATAAAGAAACTTACAGACAAGCCCGTAAATGCTTGGAACTTTTACAGATAAAGCAAAATAAGAAACAGGCTAATCTACAAAGAGAGGCTATCACTATTGTAGATTTAAAAGACTTAATATGTAAAGCAGTTGATGAGCTTCAACGTATAGAGGCATTTATAAGAACTATACCGAATATAAATGTAAGAAGGGCTTTAACATCAAAGTACATAGAGGGTTTAACTTGGGCAGAGGTTGCCAAAAAGTGGGGGTATAAAAATGGGGAAATTGTAAGAAAACACGTAAATAAATATATAAAAAAAGAGCCGGAGTGAGTCCGGCTTTTGTGGGTTTATTGATTTTATACTTTCTCCGTTTCAAACGGATAAAGTCATAAATAGTTATTCAACTTCTATATCAAATTCGTATTTAATAGCATCTTTTGAATATGGATATTTTTCTTCAGATATTTTTCGCCAACCACAAGCTGAAAAATATTCATAATATATTACAATATATCTGTTTGTTTCGATTTTTATTATTTCAAATTTAGTACCAATCTCATTATCTTCTATTATTGCAACTATGTTTTTCATAATATCAACTCCCTTGAAATTTTGCCTTACTAATGTTATAATCAAGGTAGCCGAAGTAAGGCTTTCGGCGTACCTTTTAGGTTTAATGAGTAGCTAATTGAGTGATATGGTATAGCTACTCATTTTTTTTATTTGCTGATGTATTCAATACATTCAACTATTTGCTTTTCTGTATAACCTTGTTGTCTTAACCATTCAATTAGTCTAATTATTTCTTTAGATGTCATTTCTTCCATTCCTCTCACTTCCTTTCATAAGAGCCGTTTTTTGTTTGGCTCTGCCTTACACCTATATGTTACATCTATGTTAGCATAGATTGCAATAGACAAAATAAACAAATATGTTAGCATAGATTTATGCAAAATGTCTATGTTAGCATATACAATACTTTAGTATAATAGAAAAGAGGTGATTTTATGGCTAAATATACAGAAGCACAAGCAAAAGCAGTAAAGACTTATTTAGAAAAAAATAATTTAGTACAAATACAAATAAGAGTCCCAAATGAAGACAAGGCATATTACAAAGAAGAAGCTGAGAAAATGGGACTTTCTTTAAATGCTTTCATTATTGAGGCGATAAATGAAAAAATAGAGCGTGAAAATAATAAAATTGATTGATTTTTCCGTCAACCTGTGATATTATGGTATCATAAAATAAATATATATTTTTATAGGACTTATGCAATATGTGTAAGTCCTTTTTTTATTGCAAAAATTCAAGGAAGGAGGTCAAAAAAAATGGGTAGAAGAACATACAGAAATGGGCAAATTGTAATGTCTGAATTAGAAATGATGTTTGCAGAGGAATATATAAAAAATGGTCGAAATGGGACAAAAGCCTATAAAACAGTAAAACCGAATGTATCAATGGATACAGCGAGAAAATCGGCTAGCAAGGTATTAAATCGCCCTCATGTGCGTCAGTACATTAATGACCTCTTGACCGAGATACATAATCAGAATATGGCTGATATTACAGAGATAAAAGAGCATTTGACCACTATTTTGAGGGACACAAACGAAAAAACAGCAGATAGAAACAGAGCAGCTGAACTTTTGCTTAGGGTTGAAGGTGGCTTTGATGATAAACCACAGATTGACACAACAGTCAGACTTGAACTTACTGGGGACACTAAAAACTGGGCGAAATAGTAAAAATTAATACTTAATTAATTATAAACCTTGATTTTATAGGCTTTATAGCCTCTTTTGTAACTAACGTGTTACTAACGCTGTTTTGAATTGCCTCTAAATAGTTATTGGATAGTTGATTGATAGTAGTTAGATGTGTCAGCTTCTACTCCTGCATCACATACGTTGTATATGGTATGTGGCTATATGATACAGGGGGTGGGGGTGTATATGTTATATATGTACTGTGGTAGTGTGGTGAAGTGATACAGCAACCGAACCGATGACCTCATTCCTTCCATATAACAGCAAGGGGTAAGGGGGAGGGAGAGGGTAAGGAATCCCTTAAGGAAACCACGAAAATATATTCTGAAAATTGAAAATACTTTAATAAACTAAAGTGAAACTGTGCGACATTATGGTATGTTTTTGACGCTAAAACAGTATTAAATTTGTATTTTGGGAGGTGGTAAGCTGTGGCAACGTTGAATATTTCGTCACCTTATCCAAAGCAAATTGAGTTCTTTAAATCTGAGGCACGATATACAGGTTATGGTGGTGCTAGAGGTGGTGGAAAATCTTGGGCAGCAAGAGTTAAATTAAGCCTTCTTGCTCTTAACTATGAAGGTATACAAATGCTTTTGTTAAGAAGAACTTTTCCCGAATTACGTACTAACCACATTATACCTTTACAAATATTGCTTAAAGACATAGCAACATACAAAGAAAGTACAAAAACTTTTGAGTTTCCTAACGGTAGCCGACTTGTTTTAGGTTATTGCAAATCTGAGTCTGATGTACTCCAATATCAAGGACAGTCTTATGATGTTATTTTCCTTGAAGAGGCTACACAGTTTACTGAGTTTCAATACACTTGTTTAACTGAGTGTAATCGTTTAAGTGGTCTTATGAAAGTTAAATTTAAACCACGTATGTATTTTACTGCCAACCCAGGAGGAGTTGGACATACTTGGTTTAAAAGACTTTTTATAGATAGAAATTATAAAGCTTCTGAAAAGTCTGAAGACTATGTATTCATACCTGCTCAAGTCTATGATAATAAATTCCTTATGGAGAATGACCCTGATTATGTACGAACACTTGAAAATCTTCCTGAGGACCGTAAAAAAGCTATGCTTTATGGTGATTGGGACGTATTTGAGGGACAGTACTTTTCAGAGTTTGACAGAGAGGTTCATACTTGCGAGCCTTTTATAATTCCTGAAGATTGGAAAAGATATTTTGTTCTTGACTATGGTCTTGATATGCTTGCAGGATATTTTATTGCTATGGATACAGAAAACAGAGCCTATATTTACAAAGAGATTTATCAATCGGGGCTTATTATTTCAGCAGCAGCAAATCTTATAAGGCAAAGAACCACAGAGAATATATATCAATACTTTGCACCTCCCGACCTTTGGAATAGACGACAAGACACCGGAAAATCTGTTGCAGATGTTTTTGCTGAACATGGTATCTATCTAAGTAAAACAAAAAATGATAGAGTGCAAGGTTGGTATCAACTTAAAGAATGGCTTAAGGTGGGAGTTAATGAATACGGTAATAAAGCAGCTTCTATGGTTATATTCAGAAACTGTACAAACCTTATAAGGTGTTTACCGGCTTTACAATATGATGATAAAAACCCTAATGATGTGGCAACAGAGCCTCACGAACTTACACATGGTCCTGATGCAATAAGATACTTTTTTGCAGGACAGCCACAGCCTACAGCTACAAAAGTAAAGGTTAAAAAGAAATTACCTTTTGCCTTACAGACTGATGATGATATTTATGAAGATGATTATATTGATTGGAGTTGATTATTATGGAAGGTTGGATTTGCTCAAAATGTGGTGCTTCTTTAAGTCCATATACAAGTTTTTGTCCTCTATGCACACAACAAAATAATTTAAAAGAAATAACGGCTAATGATACAACATTTACACAAAATTCTATATTTAGAAGTGCAGTTAATACAGTTATTGATGAATGGCAAAATGGACCTTCCGTAGGTGGTGGTATAGATGAGTGATACATTTGAAACTAAAATGTGGCGAGATTATCAAGATGGTTTAATATATCAAAGAAGTATGGGATTTTCTGAAAAGTTTCCCGAGTTTGAACGTTTTAAGCAAGGTGACCAATGGCCACAAGCCACAGAAAGAACTAAG
Source organism: Tyzzerella sp. (assembly GCA_019415525.1). GTDB lineage: Bacteria > Bacillota > Clostridia > Lachnospirales > Anaerotignaceae > Fimicola. Next base: position 67,605 of record DXZA01000040.1, read on the forward strand.
TCTTTACCTAGACCTGTATTTAATATAGTTAAGTTATTTATAAGCAATAAAAAATCAAATGTACTTAATCAAAAAATCAAAATGCTTTTCACTCCGGCAGAAGTTAATGGTCAAGATGACTTATCATATGAGGCAGCACAGGATTATACAGATTTTGCAGAAAATTTATGGTATGAACTCGACCAAGAAGGATTAAATGATGCCTTTGTTGAAGACGCAGCCACAACAGGAACAGGGATTTTGCATTATTATTGGGACTCTACTGTAAGTGGTGGTCAATACATAAAATATAACGGTGCTTTAAGAGGTGAAACTTTAGACCCTCTTAACGTATTTTTTGCTAATCCTCAAGAAACCAATGTTCAAAAGCAACCTTGGATAATAATATCATCAAGGGATATGGTTAAAAATGTTAAGGAACTAGCCAAAAATGAAGGACTAAGTAAAGAGGAAATTGAGCTTATACGTCCTGACAATGAAACAACAGATGAAGGCTATGACACAGCTAAACTTGAAATGCAAGAAAGTACTAAAATCACAGTACTTACAAGATATTTTAAGAAAAACGGACAAGTGTATTTTTCAAAGTCTGTTAGAGGTGTTGACATCATAAAAGACCGTAGGCTCGGTGTTGAAATTAATAATGAGGAAACAGGAGAAAAAGAAGTTGACAGAGCATTAACTCTTTACCCCATTGTTATATTCAACTGGAATTTAAGAAAGAAATGTATTTTTGGTTCCGGAGAAACAGAAAGCCTTATACCTAACCAAAAAGCTATAAATTTCAATATTGGTATGATGCTTTTATCTGTACAGGATAATGCTTGGCCTAAAATTTTAGCAAAACCGGGAGCACTAAAACAAGGCATTACTAATAAACCAGGTGAGATTATAACTGATTTTTATACAAGCGGTGACGGTGTTAAATATATGCAGCCACCTAACTTTAATTATATGGCTGTTAACTTGGTTGATAAGGTTATGGAACTTAGCCGAACCACAAGTGGTGTTACAGAAATTACAACAGGAGAACAGCTTGGAGCAAATATGGCAGCAAGTGCTATTATTGCATTACAAAATCAAGCTAAAGTCCCTATTGATAATATTCAGCAAAGGTTTTATCGCTCACAGAAAGAAGTAGGCAAAATTTGGGAACAGTTCTTCAAAGTATTCTACCTTATGCCTAGAAATATGAGTGTAATTGATGAAGGACAAATTATTACACGTGAGTTTAACGGTGGTGCTTATGCAGATGTTGAATTTAAAATGAAAATTGATGTTGGTGCAGCAAGTATTTATTCGGAATCTCTTTCAATGTCTACACTTGATAAGATGTACGATAAAGGTGATATTACAGTTGATGATTATATTGCACTTGCTCCTGACACTGTTATGCCTTTTAAAGAAGAACTTAAGAAGCTAAGGGCAAAACGTATTGAACAGGAAATGTCTATGCAGCAAGGAATGGTGCAGCAAGTGCCTATGGAACAACAAATAGCCGTACCAATGAATGGGGGTAATGTAAATGGTATGTTCTGATTGTAATTTAGAAGCATTTATAAATAACTCACAAATAGTGGTTACAGGAGATAATGAAAATCAAGAAACAAAGGTTTTTTATGAATATGAATATATTTGCAGAAATCCTAACTGTAAGAACTTTAATAAAAAAATAGGAACAGAACTTATACCTACTGAGTTTATAAGTAGATAGGAGGAAATTAAATTATGGAAGAAGATTTATATTTAGATAATACCACAGAAAATGAAATGGCTGATAATGCTACTTTAGAAGTAGATGACGGTGCCGCCGCCGTTAATGACACAGATAACAATGATTATACAGAGGGTGATGTTGTAGCTGATGATATTTTAGAAAATACCCAAAATACAAACGCTACCGTAGCAGCTAATAACGGAGAGGATATTACTAAAACACAGGCTTTTTCAAGAAGACTTAACGAGTATAGTGCAAAAATGGTTGATGAAACATATGCAAGTTTTGGCTGGGTTAATCCTTTTACGAAAGAACCTATTAAGTCTAAAGCTGATTATGACAACTATAAAGCTATGCAGACAAGTTTTGAAAAAGGACAAGACCCTAAAATCACAGCAGAATTAAACAGTCTTAAAGCACAGGTTGAGTCTTATCAGCTTAGAGATATGGACACTCAACTTTTAAATAATCCTGTTGAAAAAGACTTCTATGAAACTGTTAGAGATGATTGTATAAGCCTTGTTAATTTTGCAAAACAACGTGGTGTGAATATAACTCTTAATGACGCTTATAACACTATAAAAGCTAAAAATTTCCATACTTATATAGCTAATGCACAGAAAAAAGGTGCTGATAATGCAGTACAGAAAATTAATGCTGTTAATCAAGGTTCTGTGGGCAGTCTTTCCACACCTGAAACACCTAAGAAAAAAACAGTTGAAGAAATGGACCTTAATGATATTAATAGCATAGCAGAAAGAGTTTTAAAAGGTGAAAAAATTAAATTTTAAAAAGGAGGTTTTAAAATATGGCAGGAAATCCAAATACACAAACAATTAAAACTTTGACACAAGAAAATAAAACGTTTTATAACAAAACACTACTTTCAAGACTTTTACCTAACTTAGTATATCAGAAATACGGTCAGAAAAAGCCTATGCCTAAAAATGAAGGAGATACAGTAAATTTTAGAAGATTTAACAGTCTTGAGCCTAAAACAACACCTTTAACAGAAGGTGAAACTCCTGACGGTTCAGCTTTAAGCATCACAACAGTAACTGCTACTGTAAAACAGTATGGTGATTATGTAACTATATCAGACAAACTTGATTTAATTGCTATTGACCCTGTTATTACAGAAACTACACAGCTTTTAGGCGAGTCTGCTGCTCTTTTAATTGATACTATTGTAAGAGATGAAATTATAGCCGGTACAAATGTGCAGTATGCCGGAGGTAAAGCCGGAACAGATTCTATTACAAAATCAGATGTTATTACATCAACAGAAATAAGAAAAGGTGTAAGAACATTAAGAAAGAATAATGCTAAACCACAAACAGGTAAGTACTTTATAGGTATTATAGACCCTGAAGTTGCCTTTGATATTATGAATGACCCATTATGGCAGGATATTTCAAAATATAATGGTGGTACAGCTATTGAAGAAGGTGAAGTTGGAAGAATTGGTGGTGTTAGATTTATTGAAACAACTAACACTAAAGTTAAGAATAATACCGGAAGTGTACCTATTCATTACACAATGCTTTTAGGTAAAGATGCTTATGGTGTTGTTGATATTGACGGTTCTGTTAAACCACAGACTATTATTAAACCACACGGCTCAGCCGGTACAGCAGACCCTCTTAACCAAAGAGCAACTGTTGGTTATAAGCTTATGTTTACAGCAAAAAGACTTGATGAGTTTTCAATGCTTAGAATTGAAAGTGCTGCATCTGAATAATTGAGAAAGGACTGATATTATGGCAACAGCAAAGAAACCAACAGAAACAGCAGTTTCTGAAGAAATGAAAATTGAAGCTTCTGAAGATAAAGTTGAAGTAACAGAACCAAAAGTTGAAATGGCAACTGAATCTGAAAATATAGAAGAAAAGAAACACCTCACTGATGCTGACTTTGATAGGGAAGCTAAGAAGTGGGGAAAAATTTATGCTAAAGAGCCTAAAAGAAAGATTAAAATTTATCTTCCTAAAGATTCTAAAGATACTGCTCCTGTTCCTGTTATTATTAACGGTTATTCATATTTTATAAATAAAGGTGAAACTGTTGAAGTACCTGAATCAGTAGCAAAAATACTTGAAAACGCTAATTATATTTAAGGCGGTGGTTATATGACCAAGCTTGAAGCAAAAGAGCTTGCTTTAAGAATACTTGATGAAGCTACCATTAATGGGCAAGCAGCCGGAGTGGAGCTTACAGCAGACTATACAGATAAGTTCAACTATTTTTTGAATGATGCTTTAGTATTTATAGCAAATCTTTTTCCTATTAATCAAACAGTAGCTATAAATTTTTATACTGCGTACCAAGTTAGAGGACCATATGTAAAAGTTGAACTTCCTGATGATTGTATGAAAATTCGAAATGTTATTGCATATGACAGTGACGGAAGTTATCAAGATGTTGAATATATAGAAGATACAAATGTAAGTATTCTTGTTAATAAAAATATTATGGATATGTATTCAAATGTTGAACTTAATTATAACAGACTTCCTGAAACTGTGGCATTTGACGCTGAAGACGAAACTGTACTTGATATTGTACGAAAAGCCGAAGGTCTTTTACCACTTAAATTAGCAGTCGATGCCACAGCGGGTAACGAAGAAACAAGTGCTATAAGCTCATTTTTGAACTCTAAACTTGATAATCTTATAGTTAATCTTTTAGGTGATGGTGAAAAGGCTTATTCATTTGGTATTGAAAGAGTTTATTCAATGTAGGGGGTGTATTTATGGCATATTATCCAAGAGGTGGCACTACACCTCCTACTGTTAAAAGAAATGTTATTAATATTGAAGACCTTAAAGGTGTCGACCTTTATAATTCACCTTCTAATGTAGAGGATTATCGTAGTCCAAATGCACCTAATATGATACGAGATGTTCCGGGAAAAGTCAGAAAAAGAATGGGTTATCATCTTATATATAAATTTGATGAAAGAATAAATGGTGTTTATACACTTTCATTATCTGATAAAACAAAAACCCTTATACATAGTGGTACAAAACTTTATGAATATGATTTTAAAAATCCCGATGTTGAGCCTACTGTTATTTATGAAGGTTTAGCTGATGAAAGAGCTTTTGTTAGACAGGTTAAAGGTAAACTTTATATTCTTGATGGTGTTAAGTTTCTAACATACGGAGAATTTGAAAAAGAAACAGAAACAACAGCAGATGATGAAGAGCCTAAAAAAGAATTTGCAGTTAAAGCTGTATCTGATATTGCTTATGTTCCTACTATTATTATTTCACGAAATCCAACAGGAGGAGGCACTACATTAGAACCTTTGAACCTCATAGGAACAAGGTGGAAAGAAAGTTTTTTATCAGATGGCGAATCTAAGGTCTATCAGCTTACAACAAAAGAACTTGATGACAGTAAGGTTAAAGCACAGATTTTACAATCTGATGGTACATATAAAGATATTTTAGAAGGTAGTGGTCTTTCAGTAGATAGAAAAACAGGCAAAGTAACTTTTTCTACTACACCACCTAAAAGCCCTGTTACTGGTAAGGATAATGTAATTATTGAAGCTGGTAAATCAAGGGAAGGCTATGCAGATAAAATAAATAAATGTAAGGTATCAATACTTTTCGGAGTTAATGGTTCTGCTGATAGATTATTTATTACCGGAAATCCCGAGTTTAAAAATTATGACTGGTATTCTCAAATTAATGACCCTACTTTTTTCGGTGATACTTGGTATTCTGTGCTTGGGCAAGATAGTTCAGAGATTATAGGATACTCGGTTGTATCAGACCTTTTGGCAGCACATAAAAATGAAGGCGATGATGTTAGGAATGTTATTTTAAGACGAGGAAATCTTGATTATAAGGGAAAAGTCACATTTCCTATTGCAGGAGCTATACAGGGACATGGTGCTGTTGGCAGGTTTAATTTTGCCTATATAAATGAGCCATTGTTTGCTACTAATTTAGGTATATATGCAATAACTGCACAGGATATTACAGCTGAAAAATATACTCAAAGCCGAAGTTTTTATATTGATAAGGCTCTTAGAGAAGAAGACCTTGAAAATAGTACAGCTATATCATTCAATGAGTATTATGTTCTTGCTACAGATAAAAGAGTATATCTGCTTGATGGACTTCAAAAGACATACGAAAGAAACACACCATATTCAGCATATCAATATGAATGTTATTACTGGGAGATACCTAATATTCGTACACTTTTTAAAATTAATGGAAACCTTGCTTTTGGTACTGTAAAAGGCGAGATTATGGAGTTTTACAAAGATACCGAAGACCAGTTGTCATATAACGATAACGGAGAGGCTATACCTGCTAGGTGGGATTTACCCGACATTGATGGTAAATATTTTTATAAAAATAAAACATTTAGATATATGAGTATAAGAATAGCTTCTGCCATTGCAACAGGATTTGAAGTTTTTGCCCAAAGTAGAGGAGTATGGCGAAAACTTTTTGATTCCGGAGCAAAAGCCAGATTTCTTGATTTTAATTATATTGATTTTTCTGCAATAACTTTTAGCGGTGACCAAACCCCACAAACTATAGGTGGCAAGATTAAAATTAAAAAAGTTGATAAAGCAAGTTTTTCAATAAGAAATGAAAAATTAAATGAACCTTTCGGTATTTATAATATTGCTCTTGAATATACAGAGCAAGGAAACTTTAAAGGATAGAGGTGAAAAAATGGCAGATATATTCAAACCGATTGTAGAAAATGATTATTCAAATAAAGGTGTTAGAAATCTTCCGAGTAGGGTTTCAGGCGATGCAGCTACAATACAGCGTGTATTTGACGAATTAAGCCTTGATGTTCTTATACCGGCAGTTAATGCTATAGTTAATAGTCTTAATAGTTTAAATATTGATAAAAGAGTAACATCTGAAGACATAAAAGGATTTAGACTTAATTCTGATAATGTCATAGAAGTGACATTAAATGGTTTAAATTGGATTACTGTTTCGGATGCCAAAGGAAGTATAGATGCTTTAAAAATATATCTTATAGGTTATGCTAACGGAATAAAAGAGGATTTAGAAACACGAAAAGCTGATAAAACTAATGTACTTTCTTTAAATAATGAAAATGCATATACTCCTATAACTCCATATAATCCAGCTACAAAAGATTATGTGGATAGACAGGTTTTTAATAGTGGTGCAGCAGATATGACGAAAGTAGTATATGACCCTAATGGAAAAAATACAGATATATTCAAATATGCTGATGAAGCATCTAAGATTGAGGACGAAGAGGGAAATACATATAGATTTGGTATAAATTCAGAAGGGCTTTACTTATTTAATTCAGAAACCGTTGATGATAAAAATTATTTGCCAAAAGAAACAACAATACAACTTTTAAGATTAGCAACTTTTGGAGAAGCTAGTGGAACGTATAAGGATAGAAACGCCCTCATATTATTAGCCAAAAGTAAAGAGTTATATGATGATTTTTATGGTTTAATGCATATTCTTGATGGAATTATTGAACTTGAAGAACATGTTG
>DXZA01000041.1:0-626 GCA_019415525.1 Tyzzerella sp.
ATCATCAAGTGTATTTTTTATATTATGCTATTATGAATAAATAAGAACTTATAAACTATAATTTTCAAAAATATAGATAGCTATAATAATAAATTGCTCATTGTAGTTATAAAATCTTCATATGTATTACATTTTGTTAATATTTCTATATTTTGAGGGTCTCCTAATATCATTGTAATTGGTTCATAGGTTTCATTAAAAATATATCTATCATGATTGTTAAAACACATCATGAGCACTATATTTACATTTTTTTCGTCCCAAATAATACCTTTATCACTAATAAGAATATTTAATATAGTTTTCTTAGCATTCATTCTCATTGTATGAGGAATTGCAAAGTTATTAAATGCTGTTGATGACATTTTTTCACGTTCTAAAACTTCTTCTTCAAAAGAATCATTGACATAATTATGTTTTCTTAATTTATTTACAAGATAGTGTATACATTCGTTTTTGTCCTTAAAATCGTTTTTGTGTTCGAAAAATTCTGGAGTTAATAATTCACGTAAATAATTTTCAAATTTATCTTTTTGTTTCTTTTTTTGCAATTCTCTAATTTTTTCAGATAGAGCATAACGATCTTTTTCATTCATAAATACATTAATTAAAATATTAGGTATTGT
>DXZA01000041.1:636-6650 GCA_019415525.1 Tyzzerella sp.
TGTTGTTAATTTAGATAAAGGAATAGTTGAAATAATTAAATCAACATTTTTAGTATTTTTTATATTACTTTCGTCAGTTAATATATCAGTAATCAAAAGGTCATTATCAAAATATAATTTAATTGTATCAATAATTCGTTGGTTTAAATTATAGTAATTAGGACAATAAAGAATAGCAGTTATTTTTGTTGTTAAATTCTTTTGTGATTCTAATGCACTACCTAAATGAAAAGCTATATATGCTATTTCATCATCATTAATTGAATTTCCTGTCATTTCTTTTATGGTTTGAGCAACATTAACACTTATATCATAAATAAAAGGACAAGATATTTTTATTTTTTCAGTTAATGGATTTTTTGTAAAACAATTATTTTTAGAACGAATTAATAAATTATGAATATGTAATGCAAAACGAGTTAAAAATTCTTGTGCATATAAGTCAATATCATAGAAAAATTTAATATTTTTTAAAAGTTTATCTACTAAAATTAAAGTATCATTACCTATAAATGTTTCTAAATTTGAAGAATTTAATGCTTCATAATTTATACTAGAAGCACGAGATATAATAAGTAATGTCATTTCATAAATTTCACTATTACTAAATTTAATTTTAAAATATTTTTCTAAACGATTAGATATTTCTTGTGATAATTTAAGCTCTTGTTCATTTATAAGCGGTAAATTATTAATGCTTTGGTTGTTAATATTGTTATTACGTATACGATAAATAGCAATAGTGATATGTAATACAAGATTAATTAAAGAATAATCATTAATGTAATAGTGATATTTTTCAAAAGAATTAAGTATTGTTGAACGAATAAAAGAAGTATCAATATCAGCAAATGATTTTTGTAATGATTGTAAATTAACAAAATTTACATTACTTTCATCATAAAGAATAGCACTCAACATTTTTCTTTTATTTTTTTCCAATCCTTCAATAGAAATAATATCCTTTTTAATAATCAATTCTAAATCATATCTACTGAAACGTCTTTTAACTTTATTAATATCATTACGAAGTGTTGATAAGGAAATAAACATTTCATCGCATAAATCGAAAATATTAATATTTTCATTATTACTATGATTTAATAACTTATTAATAATGAAAGAAACTCTTTCATTAGAAGTTTGAGGAACATAACTATTATTTTCTTTTAAAATATGTTCAATATTTTTTAATTGAATACTATATCCTTTATTTGAAGAGATAATTGTATTTGGATATTTGGTATTAATAGCATGTACATAATTTATTATACTTCTAACAGATACATTCATTATTTCAGATAGTTTTGTAGCAGTAGAAGGCGAATTTTCTACAAGTATACGAATTAATTTTTTTTCCTTTTCATTCACTTAATATCACCTATTTTCTAAAAGTTTAATAAAATATGGTTTAAATTATATATAATTTATATAGAAATATCAAATAATTATTTGCTTGAGTAGTATGCAAAAAATAAGTAGATATTTTAAAAAAATTTTTTATATAATGCAAGTGTAAAAAAAATACATCTAAAAAACAAAAGGAGAGGAAATGTTATGAAAAAAATAAAAGTATTATTAGTATGTGGCTCAGGTGCTAGCTCAGGTTTTATGGCAGCTAATATGAGAAAAGCAGCATCAGCTGAAGGATTAGATATCAGTATAATGGCAAAAAGTGAGTCAGAAATTGAAAATTATATTGATGAAATAGATGTTTTAATGGTAGGACCACATTTAGCTTATATACTTGATGATATAGAAGAGTATACTGAAGGATATGATATTCCTGTTATTTTAATGAAGGCTGAATATTATTCATCATTAGATGGAGAAAAAGCTATTAAACATTTATTAGAAGTTGTTAATAGTTAATATGTATATTAAAAACTATTTTAAGTTTTAATTATGTGTATTTTATAACATATTATATTTTATTAAAATATTAAATTATTATAAACTAAAAATAAATGGGGGATAAAAATGAAAAAAATGATAAATTGGTTAGAAACAAGTTTTCAACCCAAAATGAGTAAATTTGCTAATAATTCTTGGGTATCAGGAATTAAAGATACAATTAACCAAATTATGCCATTAATATTTTTAGGTAGTGTATTTTGTATTTTAACTTTACCATCAAATAAAGAGGGTTTTGAATGGTTTAGTAATTTTTGGACACCATTTGGCTGGACACTTAGTGTTATTGGGTTAATGATGGCGTTTTTATTACCAATGAATTTGATGGATAAATTCAAATTAAGAAAAAATCGTCAAGTAGCCGCTATTGCTGGATTAATTTTATACGGTATGACAATTACACCGCAATTAATAGCAGATAATGCTGTTGGATTTAGCCATAATGCATTTGGTTCAAGTGGTATGTTTATTTCAATAATTACAGGTTGTTTAGTTGCTCTTGTATTCAAATTAATTGGTAAAATTTCGTTTTTCAAAGAAGATAGTGCATTACCAGATTTTGTTAGAGCTTGGTTCGAACAGATGTTACCAATTGGATTAATTGTTGTAATTGCATGGATTTTAATTTATATTCTTAAGTTTGATTTATATTTAGCAATACAATCTATATTTAAACCTTTACAAAGTATATTTTCTAGTATTTGGGGATTTACTCTTGTTAATTTCCTTACAGTATTTTTATATTCAATGGGTATTTCAGGATGGATTTTAACTCCAATAATAACACCTGTTTTATTAGCTAATATCGAATTAAATATATCTCAAGGTGCAAATCTTTTTGCTACAAATAGTTGGGATTATGCTTATTTAAAAATTGGTGGACTTGCATGTACATTAGGATTAGCAATATTTATGACATTTTTATCAAAATCAAATAGATTAAAAGCATTAGGTCGTGCAACAATAGTTCCTGCTATTTTTAATATTAATGAGCCAATTGTATTTGGTGCAATAGCATTCAATCCATTATTAATGATTCCTATGTGGATAAACTCAATTATAGCACCTATTCTTGATTGGTTATTAACAGTTGTTATTCCTTTTGGAAAAATACCAGATACTTTATTTAATTTATGGTATATACCTTATCCAATTCAAACTTGGTTAGCAACTGAAGGAGATTTAATGTCAATTGTTACTGTTATTATTATATTTGTCGTAACAGCACTTATTTGGTATCCATTTTTTAAGGCGTATGATAAACAATGTTTAGAAGATGAGAAAAATGTTAAGTAATATAAAAATATACATAAATAAAGATACTGGTATTAATATATTAAAAAGTATATTAGCTACTTTTTTAATGGGAACAGCAATTAACTTATTTGTATCTTGTGAACTGGGTTCTGACCCTATGACAATTTTTTTAGATGGATTTAATAGAACAACAGGGGTAGAATTATCATTAACAACTCAAGTATTAAATATAATTTTATTAATAATTGGGTTTATTATAAATAGAAAATTAATAGGTATTAATACAATAATTAATGTAATATCATTAGGGATTTGCACAGAATTACCAAACTATATAATTCAACCATTAAATTTAGCTTCACAAGAAATATTTGTAAGAATATTTGCAATGATTACAGCACAATTGTTATTATCAATTAGTTTAGCCTGGTTGCAAACATTTAATAAAGGAATAAGCAATATGGATGCAATTTTATTTTATGTTATTGATAAATGTAAAATAAAATATAGAACAGCAAAAATTGTATATGATATGATATTTATTATATCAGGGTATCTTTTAGGGGGAATTGTAGGTTTAGGTACAATATTCTCATTACTAACTACTGGATATCTTATAGAAACAATTAGAAAAATAATTGATTTAATTCAAGAAAAGAGAAGAGGAATTAAGAATGAAAGAGAGTACTGTTGATGCAGCAATGACAATAATTCTTAATGCTGGAGATGCAAGAGTTGAATGTAAACTTGCTCTTGATGCAATAGCAGAAGGAGATATTGAAAAAGCTGAAGAAAAAATGAAAGAGGCAAATAAAAAAATTCAAATTGCTCATAAAGCACAAACTGATGCAATTCAGGCAGAGGCAAGTGGTGAAGAAAGTGAATATTCAGTATTATTTGCTCATGCACAAGATACTTTAATGACTATATATAGTGAATTAAATATTGCAAAACAATTAATTAAAATTTTTAAAGTATATGAACAAAGAGTTTCAGCATTAGAAAAATTTAATGAAAAATAAGGAAAGGAGAATTAAGTTATGTATAATATAAAAAATGAATTTCCTAAAGATTTTTTATGGGGTGGAGCCGTAGCAGCTTGTCAAACAGAAGGTGCATATGATGTTGATGGACGTGGACTTTCAACTTCAGATATTCATATTTATGATAAAAATTTAGACCGTAAACATATTGAACAAGAAGGCGGTGGAACATTAGAATATATAAAAAAATGTGCTAATGATAAAGAAGGTTATTATCCAAAACGTTATGGAATTGATTTTTATCATACATATAAAGAAGATTTAGCTTATATGGCTGAAATGGGATTTAAGTGTTTCCGTACAAGTTTTTCTTGGAGTAGAATTTTTCCAAGAGGTGATGAAGATAAGCCAAATGAAGAAGGATTAAAATTTTATGATAATTTAATAGATGAGATAATAAAACTTGGTATGGAACCTATAATGACAATTACTCACTATGATATTCCATTATATTTAGTTACTGAATATGGCGGTTTTGCTAATAGAAAAGTTATTGATTTTTTTGTTAAGTATGCAAAGGTACTTATGGAACGTTATAAAGATAAAATAAAATATTGGATTGTAGTTAATCAAATTAATTTAATTCCACAAGTGAATTTTGGTTGCTTAGGTATTTATGATGACCAAGTTGAACCAGAAAAAATGGAAAATTTGATGTATCAAGCAGCTCATAACTTATTTGTTGCAAGTGCTAAAGTTGTTGAAGAAGCAAGAAAGATTAATCCAAATATGATGATGGGAACAATGTTAGCTGATGGAACAAATTATCCAGCAACATGTAAACCAGAAGATGTAGTATTAACAATGAAACGTAATCGTTTACAAAATTATTTCTTTTCTGATGTTGCATTTAGAGGAAAATATCCAGATTATATTTTAAGATACTATAATGATAATAATATTGAAATAAAATTTGAAGAAGAGGATTTGGAGTTATTGAAAAATAACACAATGGATTTCTTAGCACTTTCTTATTATTATTCAAGTATAGTAGATAGCAGTGTTAATAAATATAAAGCATTTGATTGTTGTCAAAACCCATACTTAAAGCCAACTATTTGGGAATGGAGAATGGATTCTTTAGGTTTATATAATGCATTAAGCCAATATTATGACCGTTATCAAGTACCTATTATTATTGCTGAAAATGGTTTAGGTGCATTAGATACAATAGAAGAAGATGGAAAAATTCATGATGAATATCGTATTGATTATGCAAGAAAACATATTCTTTCATTAAAAGAAGCAATTAAAGATGGTGTTGAAATTATTGCTTATTGTTGGTGGGGTCCAATAGATATAGTATCATCTTCAACAGCAGAAATGAGCAAGAGATATGGTTTTGTATATGTTGATAAAGATGATTTTGGAAATGGTAGTGGAAAAAGAATGAAAAAAGATTCTTTTGAATGGTACAAAAAAGTTATTGCTTCTAATGGTGAAGATTTAGATTAATCTATTTATAAATATTTTAATATTAAGTGAACTCCAAAGTTTGAATATATATAATCAAACTTTATGTAGTTCACTTTTTATATGTTATAAAATTATAAAATTTAAAAATCTGTATGGAATTTATATATAATAATTTTTGTAATGCAGTTTTATTTTATAATAAATATAAAATTATATTTTTTAATAGAAGGGAGATAAGTTTATGACAAAATTAAATATTATTAAAGGTGACATTATATATAATATATCATCTAATGAACAAGTAACAGTCAAAGATGGATTTATTATATTTGTACTGGTCAAGCTTTTTTGCTACACTTTGTTCGAAAAAATATTTAACCAAAT
>DXZA01000042.1 GCA_019415525.1 Tyzzerella sp.
AGTTTTACATCTTCCATATCAAACAAAAGATTTGTTAAACCTTCATTTTCAAAGGCATAAACATTTTTAAATTTATCACCTTCCAAAAGTATATTTACCTCAGTAAGAAGTTCATTTATACCTTCTTCCCATTCTTTTAAGTCACCGCCACAGCCTTGAATTATTAGCCCTTCCTTGTTATCCATTTCTTTTAACTCATCTAAAGTTATATTTTTAATCATTTTTTCCACCTTCTTTTATAATCTTCCGTATCCATAAAAATGTTTTATCCAATATGAATTACCCAAGTTTGCATATCCAATTGGGTCACCACAATGTAACATTTGATTGTCACCTACATAAATTCCAACATGAGTAATAGGATTATTACTTTCATATGTACCTTTAAAAAATACCAAATCTCCAGGCTTTAAATCTTCTTTTGATACAGGTGTACATTGATTATAAATTCCCTGTGCTGTTGTTCTTGGTAAGTTATGTACTCCTGATTGGGTATATACCCAACATACATATCCTGAACAATCGAAACTTGTTTCTGGTCTACTTCCACCCCAACGATAAGGAAAACCTATATATTTTGTTGCTTCTGACATAAGTGTTGCAAATGTTTCATCATTAAAGGCTTCTCCAGGTGTACCGAATATTTCATCTGTAACTGCATATCCATATTTAATAAACAGATATAAATTTCTTATTTCCTGTTTGTCTGTGTCTGTAAACTCATAGGACAGATATTCACTAAGTAAAGAATATATTTTCTCATCATCTTCAATATCAACAAAACAGTCTACAAAACCTTTATAATATTCATCATCAAATGCAGTCAGGTCTTCAGAAAAATATAGAACATAAAAAAAGGATTTGACTTTTATATCATCAAATCCTTCTTCGTCATATTCATTAAGCTCATCTATCACTGTATCTATTTTTTCAAAAGCTATTATCATTTCTTCCATATACCTTGCAAGTTCTTCATCTATATCTGTTGATATTGGTCCACCGTCAAAAACAATTCTTGCAATCTCCCTGCTATATCCTGCTTCTGTATTCCATATAGAAACCATTGCAAGTAAAGGTACAACAATTACAGTAATCAATCCAACAATAATACTTCCAAACAACATTCGTATTCTTTTATCTTGAGCAACTTCCAAAGCCTTTTTTGTTAAAAAAGCTACTGCCATATGACTTTCCATTTTATCACCTTCCCCCTGCATTTCCAAATAGTTCTTCTTTATATTTCTGTGCTTTTACAACAAGATGATAAACTTCTGAGCCATGTCGAAACACACAAACTCCTTTTGAAGGATAGCTTATTAAATCAAACAAGCACTCATCAAGTCTTATCATTTCAATATATTCTTTCTTTGAAATATTTCCTGGGTAAAATAAAAACTGATGTGTAGGTATGGCAAATAAGGGTTTTGTCATTTCCTTAACATCAGCTCTGTTAAAGTCTTCAATATTTTGGCTTGCTATAACAAGGGCACTTTCCTTTTTTCTAACTCTTTTCATAGCATTTCTTATATATTCAATGGCTGTTAAGTTTGTAAGGAAAAGATATAGTTCATCAATAAAAGCAACTGTATTTCCTTTTGTAAGAAGTGCATCCGACATATAAGATAATACATTAAAAAGCATTGCATTTTTTATTGATGTATCCGCTTCCATAATTCCCTTTACTCCAAAGCACAAAAACTTATCATCAGTAATATTTGTATGCCCATTAAAAAATTTACTGTCTGTACCTACACATATTGATTTTAGTTTTAAACAAAGATTTCTTACAGTTTCTTTTGTATAAATATTTCCTTTCTTTTCCTCATATTTATTTAGCTCACATTCAGCTAAACTATATAAGTCAGATAATATTGGGTAATCTTTATGTCCTATTTCTGAAAGTTTTGTGTTTTCTGTAATGCCTTTACTTTCATAAAGTTTCTCTAAAAATATTTCAAGGACATCAATTTCTTCACCTGTAAAGTCTTTGTATGAACGAAAGAAATCTCTTAAAAATGAAAAATGCCTTGATAATACTGAACCGTTATCTTCTTCCCATTTCTTTGGTTCAAGAACATTTATAATATAAGTTCCTTCAGTTAAATCTATATAACAGCCTTCCATATTAAAAGTTATGTCTGAATATTCAGCTTCAGGATCTAAACAAATGATATTCATACCACTTTCTCGCATATTGCAAAGAAGAAGTTTCATAAGATAACTTTTTCCCTGACCACTGTTTCCAAGTATAAGTATATTTGCATTTGTCTTATCATCTGTCCTTCTTTGAAAATCTATAAAAAGATTACTTCCATATTTATCATGACCTATATAAAAACCTTTAGGGTCTGCTTTGCCTGAATAATTGAAAGGATATAGATTTGCAACACTTGTTGCAGGCAATACTCTTTCAAACTGTTCTCCAAAAACATTGTTTCCACAGGGCTGTGTACTTTCAAAACCTTCTTTTTGTCTTAGAAAAAGTTTATCAACTGATATTTTAGAGCGTGTAAGTTCTGCTTCAACATCAGATTGCATCTCCTTTAGCTTTTCAATATTCGGTGCAGATATTTCAATAAACACAGCACAATGGACAAGTGGTTCTCTGTTTCTGTGCATTTGAGCAATTAAGTTCATTACATCATTAAGGTTTGATTCTGCAATAATCTCCTTTTGAATATCTCCTGATGTACGGTTCATTCTGTTTCTGCTTGCAGCATTTGAGATTATTTTTCTTTCTTCACTTGCTGTTACATGGCGAGTATATATCCTAAGTGTAACACCTGAACGGTCACCTAAATGTCTTAAAAGTGCCTGTTCTTCTGTATCTGTTGGATACTCACGAATTACCCAAGTACTTCTGTATGTGCTTCCACATATATAATAGTCCGGGTAAAATTTTAAGACAGACGGTGAACACATATCAAGAAACTCTTTTATTCTGACCTGTTCTTTTTCCTCGTCTGTCTTTGGAATATAAATTTTACTCTTTTCAGTTTTGCTTATTTTCAACTTCAACCCTCCCTATTAAATTTTAGTTTTATTTATTTTCAAATACTTCCTTCTTATTAAATTTTAGTTTTGCTTATTTTCAACTGTAATTATCCCCCTTTACAAATCTTTCTCCGTCATAGTCATCAAAATAAACTTGCGTAATATTTTGAACAAAGTAAACAGCATAAAGCCTTTTTATATCTTCTTTTACTGCAAGTC
>DXZA01000043.1 GCA_019415525.1 Tyzzerella sp.
TCTATTCCGAATTTTTTATTTACATTAATTTTAAGTAGGAAAGAATTATTTTAAAGAGGATTTAGAAAATTATTAAATATATATTTAACATACTTTAACAAAATTAAAGTATTGTCTTAATATAAATCTAACACAGAGAAAATATAATACAGATGACATAAAGAGAGAAAGGTGAACAGTTTTGAAAATAGAAAAAATCCTAGAAAAAAATCCAACAATTGCTGCAAGTAATTATGAAAATTTAAAAACAGCAATAGAATCAAATGTTTCAGCTATTATATTAATGGAAGGTAGATTGAGTAATTTAATAGAAGATGATTTTAGATATTATCTTAATAAAAAAGATATATTTATTCATGTGGATTTATTAAAAGGATTATCAAATGATTCAGAAAGTATTAAATTCCTTAAAGAAAATATAAATATAAAAGGAATAGTATCAACAAAAAGTTCAACTTTAAGAGCGGCTAAAAAACAAGGTTTACTTACTATTCAACGAATATTTTTAATCGATACAAAATCATTAAAAAATACCATAGAAAGTGTGAAAGAAAATAATCCGGATGCAGTAGAAGTTATGCCAGCTTTATCAAATTCAATTGTAGAATACATAAAAGAAGAATTAAATAGACCTGTAATTTTAGGTGGCTTAGTAAGAAATAAAAAAGATATATTAAATGCGTTAGAATCTGGAGCTGATGGAGTTTCTTTTAGCAAAAGTGATTTATGGAATATTGATATAAAATAATAAAATTCATAATAGCGTTTAAAGATATTTTAATAAATATAACTATTATTGGTGGAGATTAGAGAAAACCATTAAAGTTAATCGGTATTTATTAAAATAATAAAGGAGAAAACGTTTATATGAAAATGATAGTGTCTGATTTAGATGGAACGTTATTTAATAGCGATAGACATGATTATGAAATTTCAAAAGAACTTATAAGTGAAATTCAACAATTTAAAGAAAAAGGTAATATTTTTACTATTGCTACAGGAAGACCAATAGAAACAAGTATTGAAGTAGCAAAAAATATAGGGGTAAATGCTCCTTATATATCTTATAATGGTGCGAAAATAGTTGATATTTATGGAAATGAGATTTATTCGGAAGATTTTAAATTAGATATATGGTTTCCATTTTTAAATAATATTAAGGATATAGGAGCAACTATAATTTTTTATCATAATGGAGATGTATTTTGTTTGGAGAAAACAGATGAAATATATAATTATGAAAAAAAAGAAAAGACTAAATGTAGCAAAATTTCGAAAGAAATGCTTAATTCTGACTTAAAAGTAAATAAGATTTTAATAATCGGAAAAGTTGAAAATTATATAAATATATGGACTCAATTAAACGAAAATATTTTGAGAGAATTTAAATATATTATTTCAGAAGATAATTATTTTGAAATAGTTAAAAGTAATGTATCAAAAGGAAATGCACTTAAAATTCTCAAAAAATATTTGAATATTAATGATAATCAAGTTATTTCTATTGGTAATCATATGAATGATAAAGAATTAATAGAAGAAGCACATATTGGATATGCAGTTGCCAATGCTACGGAGAAATTAAAGAGTATAGCAGATTTTATAACTCATAATGAGTATGAGCAAGGTGTTATAGAGGTTATAAAAAGATATAGCTAGATATAATATTAATTTGAAAAATTTTATAAAAAGTTCGGATTTTAAAATGTTTATAGTAAAAAAGGAGTATAAAAATGAAAAAGAATTTAATGAAATTGATTTTAATGGCAAGTGTGGCTGTTATGGCGTTAGTAGGTTGTGGAAACTCAGGAGAAAATACATCTAATGCAGAAGGCGAAAAAGTACAAATAGAATATTGGCATGTTAATGCAGAAACTCAAGGTGGACAAACTGTTGAAGAATTAGTGGCTGATTTTAATGCTCAAAGTGATACAGTTGAAGTTGTTGCAAAATATAATCCTGATATGTATAAAGGATTATTGCAAAATTTTCAAGCAGAAGCTGCAACAGGAGATACACCGGCAATAATTCAGGTTGGTTGGTCTTTTTTAGAGTATTTTTCTAATAATTTTAGTTATGTTGAACCACAAGATATTATAGATGAACATTTTCCAGAAGATAAAACATTTTTAGAAGATAATTTCTTACCTAATATATTGGAATTAGCAGAAAATGAGGAAGGTAATCAAGTTGGTATACCATATTCTTTAAGTAGTCCTGTTCTTTATATAAATAAAGATATATTAAGAGAAGCAGGATTAAATGAAAATGGACCTCAGACTTGGGAAGAAACAATAGAATTTGCAAATACAATTAAAGAGAAAACAGGAAAATATGGTTTATATATTCAAGAGCCAGCAGATAACTGGGCAACTCAAGCCATATTAGAAAGTAATGGAGCAAGAATGATTACAGATGGCAAGGCTAGTTTTGCCTCAGAAGAGGGTATTGAAGCATATGAAGCATATGCGGATATGGTTCTTAATAAAGAGTCAGCTTTACATATTTCATGGGCAGAAGGTGTTCAATCATTTATAGACGGTAATGTTGGTATGGTATATACAACTATTGCACAAAGAGCAAATATTCAAAAAGGTGCTACTTTTGATGTTGCTGCAATAAGTTCACCAGCTTGGGAAGGTGAAGAAACAAGATTACCAGCCGGAGGAGCTTTCCTTGCAATAACTGCTCAAGATGAAGAAGAACAAAA
The DNA here is from genome assembly GCA_019415525.1 of Tyzzerella sp. GTDB lineage: Bacteria > Bacillota > Clostridia > Lachnospirales > Anaerotignaceae > Fimicola. The sequence continues at coordinate 2,711 of DXZA01000043.1, forward strand.
AGCTGCTTGGGAATTTGAAAAATATCTTTATAGTGTAGAAGCTATGGCTGATTGGACAATAGGTACAGGATATGTTCCACCAAGAAAAGATGTAGCAGAAGCTGAAAATGGTTTAAAATCTTTCTTAGAAGAAAATGAAATGATGGAAGCAGCAATTGGACAAATGGATAAAGTTGTGTCATGGGTTTCATTCCCAGGAGATGCAGGTCTTCAGGCAGAGCAAATATTATTAGATACAAGAGATAGAATATTAGGTGGCACAGTAGATGTAAGAACAGGATTAACAGAAGCTCAAGAAGAAATTAATAAATTATTAGAGCAGTAATTTGTTATAAATAGTTTACCGGAGCAATATGTTCCGGTAATTTTATGAGAAATTAGCAAGGAGAAAATAATGAAAGATTTTAAAGACAAAATAAAACCACATTTATTTATATTGCCATCATTATTAGTGTTTGCAATATTTATGTTTTGGCCATTAATAAGAACATTTTATTTAAGTTTCTTTTCATGGAATATGGTTAAACCAACTAAAGAATTTGTAGGATTAGATAACTATATACAAATATTTACAGACCCAACTACATATAAAATTATGGGAAATACTCTTATATATATAATAATATTACTTGTATTAAATTTTGTAGCTCCATATATTTTATCATTTATACTTTCAGTAGTAATAAAAAGAGGAAAAGGGTTTTATAAAAGTGTAATTTTTCTTCCAAGTGTTATTTCATTAGTTGTAGGGTCAATTCTTTATTTGTTTATATTAAACCCTATATCAGGACCAGCAGCAATTATCGCTAAATTTTTTGGTCTTACTTTACCTGTATGGAGTAAAACAGAAGGTTTAGTAATAGTTATTTTAAGTTTAATAACAAGTTGGAAAATATTTGGATATAATTTTATAGTTGTTTTGGCAGGAGTTTCTGGTGTATCAAGTGAAGTTATTGAAGCAGCAAGATTGGATAATGTTCCTATGTGGAAAATATTTAAGGATATAATTTTACCGATGAGTAGTGCAACAGGAATTTATGTATTAATAATGACAATAGTGCAAGGTTTACAATATGTATTTACACCAATAAAAGTTATTACTCAAGGTGGACCTGATAATGCAAGTTCAAATGCTATATATAATGCATATCAAGAAGCATTTGTTTTATATAAAACAGGTACAGCATCAGCATTTGCCATTATAACAATGGTATTATTTATTGCATTATTAGTTTTGGAATTTAAGTATGTGGAAAAAGGAGTATATTATGAAAATTAAGATAAATTCGGAATTCGGTTGTCATGTTATTTTAATGATGTTTGTAATAATTTCTATTTTCCCTATAATATATGCAATATCATCATCATTTAAAGAATTAAGTGAAGCATATAGTAATGTTTTTAGTATAATACCGAATAATCCTACTTTAAATAACTATTTAGAAGTATTTAAAAGATTACCTTTTATAAAAATAACAAGTAATACTTTTTTTATAGCTACTCTTGTTACAGTGTTTAAAGTAATAACATCAGTAATGGCAGCATATGCCTTTGTATACTTTGATTTTAAATATAAAAATATTTTATATTTTGTTTTAATAAGTACAATATTTATACCATTTACAGTAACTATGATTCCTAACTATTTGACTATTTCAAAATTAGGATTTAGAGATAGTTTATGGGGTGTAGTTTTACCACAGTTAAGCGATGCAACAGGTATATTTTTACTTAGACAATCTATGAAAACAATACCTAAATCATTGATAGAAGTTGCTGAAATAGAAAAAATAAATCATTTTAGAAGAATTAAAGATATTGTAGTTCCAATAGTAAGGCCAGCTATTATATCAACGGGAATAATGTTCTTTATAAATTCTTGGAACGAGTATGTATGGCCAGTATTAATATTAAAGACTAAAGAAAATTTTACACTTCCATTGGCTCTTCAATTATTTATAAGTTCAGAAGGTGGAACAGACTTTACTATTGCTATGGCAGTTTCTGTTATAACAATGATAATACCATTAATTTTATATATTATATTCCAAAAATATATTATTAATACTTTTACAGCGTCAGGAATAAAAGGATAAAAGATAGGAGTTAGCTATTTATGAAAGAAATAGTTTTTGAAAATATAAGCAAAAGTTACGGAAAAACAAAGGTAGTAAACAATTTGAATTTAACTATAAAAGAGGGCGAAAGATTAATAATATTAGGGCCTTCAGGGTGTGGAAAATCAACAACACTTAGAATGATTGCAGGATTGGAAGAACCAACATCTGGAAAAATATATATGGACGGAAAATGTGTAAATGATGTAAAAAGTGGAGATAGAAATGTTGCTATGGTATTTCAGAACTATGCATTATTTCCCCATATGACAGTAGCAGAAAATATAACTTATGCACTTAAAGTTCATAAATTACCTAAAAGAGAAATAGATGAAAGATTAAAACAAGCAGTAGATATGCTTAAATTAAATGGGTTAGAAGACAGAAAACCTAAAGATTTATCAGGTGGACAAAGACAGAGAGTTGCTTTAGCAAGAGCGGTAGTTAAAAGAGGTGATTTCTTTTTATTAGACGAACCCCTTTCAAATTTAGATGCACAGTTAAGAGGACATGCAAGAAAAGAATTAGTTAAAATACATGAGATTTATAAGCAAACATTTATATATGTAACTCATGACCAAGTTGAAGCTATGACAGTTGGAGATAGAATTGCTTTAATGAATAAAGGTGATTTACAGATGTTAGATACACCTGCAAATGTTTATAATAAACCAAGAAATATATTTACAGCTAAATTTATAGGTTCTCCTGCAACTAATATTTTAAATATTAATTATAATAGAGGATATATGTCTATTGGTGAGCAAAAAATAATGATACCTGAAATATGGAGAAATTTAATAGATATGCAAGGGAACATAGGTTTATGTTTAGGAATAAGACCAGAGCATATAGAATTGACTAAAGAAAAAAATAGTGATGCATATATGGGAACAGTAAAATATATTGAAGATTATGGCAATAAATATGGTGTGTATTTTGAAATTGAAGGTAATGAAGTAATTGCAGTAATGGATAATTGCAACTTAAAATCAAATGATACTGTTTACTTTTTACCAAATTTTGAAAAAATTCATTTGTTTAATAGGGAAACAGAAATTTCTATTGGATATCCAAAAGAATTAGAATAAAAATAAAGTATTAAATTTAAAGATATTTTAATTATGTCTATAAAAAAGGTATAGGTAAAGGAGATATATTAATGGGAATTTATATTAGTACAAATTTATTTAGACCACAGGATTTACAAGGAATTTTTACATTAGTAGATAAAGCAAATAATATTATTGGTGATAATGAAAAAATAGGTATAGAATTATTTCCAGAATGGCAGAGTGAAATTTTTGAGGAATTTTTAAAAGAAAATATAGATAAATTTAAAAATTATAAAATTTCATTACATGGGCCATATTATAATACCGAACATTCAGCAGAAAAAAATTCTGAATTATATAATAGGTCTAAGGATTATTTTATAAAAACATTAAAGTTATCAAAAGAATTAAATAGCCAGTATATAGTTTATCATCATAATAACTGTAAATTCTCTCCTAGTGATAAGGATAAAATAATTAGTGTTTCATCTGAAAATTTATTGGAGTTAAATAAGTTAGCTGATGAATACTATGCTAATATAGTTGTTGAAAATGCAGGTGTTATGGTTAATGGGAATATGTTATTTAATGAAGAAGAATTTATTAAAATGGCTAAAAGTATTGATAATTCAATTTTAATAGATATTGGGCATGCTTTTGCAAACAAATGGGATTTAGAAAATATTATATATGAGTTAAAGGATAAAATTATTTCATATCATTTACATAACAATAATGGTATTAATGATAATCATAATTCTATAATGAATGGTGAAATTAATATCAAGGATTTTATGAATTTATATAAAAAATATACACCTAATGCAGACTTAGTTCTTGAATATGGAGTACATTGTAATAGTGATATAAATGGTATAATTAATGATATAAATTGGATTAGAGAGAATTTATGATGATATAAATTATTAATTTGATTTTAGTTTATTTATTTTTAATGATATATTGTTCAAGGTAATCTTGATACAACTACATCATTTAAAGTTCAAATGGGTTCAGAAGAAAAAGAAGGTATGATTTCAGACCATATTATGCCATATCTTAATAAGGCAAAATATGTAACTGTTGAAAATGGAAATCATTCACATTCTTATGGGGCTACATTACCTATGATTTTTGATTTCTTTAATCAACAATTTTCTAAAACACAAAATGTATTAAATGTAGATATAGTACATTATGACTATAATAATTTAAATACAATAAAAATAAATGATACTTATATAGAATTATCAGAACCTATGGAAATGTCTAATAATACAGTTATGATTTCTACAAATAGTTTAAAAGAAATTTTAGGTGATGAATTTTTATTGTATTATATTGAAAATTACAATAATAATCTAGAAGAAATAAGAAAATATTATACTATTGTATATAAAAATCAAGTTATTAATTTTATGACACCACAAACTGCCAATTTATTAACTGACCCATTGGAAACATTGAACCTTTATAGAGTAAATATTGAAAGATATATTGAAGATGGTATAAGAATGAGTAGTTGGAGTAAAAATCCTGAAAATCTTCCAAATCAACCTTCTTTTTCTGCTATACCATATGAAAAAAATGGTTTAATATATGTACCATTAGTTGAAACATTAGGTATATTAACAAACCAAAAATCATATTTTAAAGATGTAGATTATACTCATTGGGCATATTTACAAATACAAGAACTTGCAGTAAAAAATATTATAAATGGTGTAGGTAATAATAGTTTTAATCCAAGTGAAAAATGTAGTTTAGCAATGGCTCTACAAGTATTATATAATATTGACAATAATAATACTGATAATATTAATAATTTAGAAAGAGATTGGTATTATAAATCATTTAATTGGGCTAAATCAAATAATATACTTAAAGATATAGAGTATAAAAAACCTTATGATACAATTTCATTATATGAGCTATTAAAATTAATTGAGAATTATACAGATACAAAACTTTATTCAAACTATAGTCAAATAGATAATATAACTGAAATTACAAGAGCTGATATGGTAGTAATATTTAGTTGGTGGATTAATAATAGAAATTAAATAATATATTTTAAATAAAATAATATTAAAAAACTGATGTTAAGGAAATGACAAAACCCTTATTTGCCATACCTACACATCAGTTTTTATTTTACCCAGGAAATATTTTAAAGAAATAATATGTTGATATTATATTAAGACTTAATATGTATTATAAAGATAAAAAACACAGATATATATTTTATAGACTATAAATTAGTAGACATAATAATATAGAAATTGTAAAATCTTAATTATATTAAAAGTATATATTTTAATTATTTAAATATATCAATAAAGGAGAAGTTTATTTTGGAAGAGTTTTTAAGAACTTTAATAATGAATGAAAATAAAAAACAACCGTATACAGATGAAAGATTAGCAGAGAAACTTGGTATAAATCGTGAAGAGGTTACTAATTTAAGAAAAAAATTGAATATACCAGATTCAAGAAATCGTAGAAAACCTATTATATTAGCAGATATCGAAAATATTTTTAAACAAAATCCAACTATTTCAAATAGAGCACTTGCTAAGTGCTTAAATGACAAAGGATATAATATTGCTAAATATGCTGTTGCAAAATTAAGAGAAGAAGTTGAAAAATATTATGTTCAAGAAAATATTAATGAAAAAATAATTATAAGTGAAGATGAAAATATTAATATTTTTAAAGAGTTTATTGGAAGTGATGGAAGTTTAAAAACACAGATTAAGATTGCACAGGCGGCAATTCAATATCCTCCAAAGGGATTACATTGTTTAATTTATGGACCATCTGGTGTAGGTAAAAGTTATCTTGCAGAACTTATGCATAAATATGCTTGTACAATAGATATATTTGGAGAAAATACACCATATTTTGAATTTAACTGTGCAGATTATGCAGATAATCCACAATTATTGCTTGCACAGCTATTTGGATATAGTAAGGGTGCTTTTACTGGAGCTACAGACAGCAAAAAAGGTATAGTAGAAATGTGTAATGGAGGGATATTATTCTTAGATGAAGTGCATCGTCTTCCTCCAGAAGGACAAGAAATTCTTTTTTATTTAATGGATAAAGGAAAGTTTAGACGTCTTGGAGAAGTAGATATAGAAAGAAAAAGTCATTTAATGGTAATTGCAGCCACAACCGAAGACCCTCAAAATTCATTGCTTTTGACTTTTCGTAGACGTATACCTATGACTATAGAAATTCCAGCATTAAAAGATAGAACAATCAAAGAAAAATTGCAACTAATTTCTATGTTTTTTAATTGGGAATCAGTAAGACTCAAAAGAAAAATTTGTATACGAGAGGATGTTTTGAAAAAACTACTTATAGAAGAATGGATAGGAAATGTTGGACAATTAAAATCATATATACAAGTTTGCTGTGCTAAAGCTTTTTTAGAAAATCGTTTGTTAGGTAAAAATGATATTATTGTAACACCAACTAGCTTAACAGAGTTACCTAATAATATTAATAAAAATAAAAAGCAGATAGAAGAAATTGATAAAATTATATCAGGTGATTTATATGTATTTCCAGATAAAAATTCTTATTATAAAAAGAAAGTTTTTAAAGAATGGGATATATATGACAAAATAGAAAAAAAATATATTGAAATGAAAAAAGAAGGTTTAAGTCAAGAAAAAATTATATATGATTTATCCCAAGAAATTGAAACAAGTTTTAGAAAAAATCTTAAAGAAGTAGAAACAAAGTTTGTTAGTATGTCAGAGGTAACAAAAATTGTTGGGGAAGAAGCATTTAAGATTACAAATGAAATTTATAGATATTGCAAATTAAAGTTACCAGATTTAGAAGAAGGTATATTGTTTCCATTATCTATTCATATAAAAATGGCATTAGAACGTATTAGAAATCATAAAAATATTTTATCAACAGAGGTAGTAATAGCGAAACAGAAAAATACTATAGAATATAATATAGCACAAGAAGCAGTTGAAAATATAGCAAAATGCAATTATACATTACTTCCTAAAGAAGAAATTGGTTTTATTGCAATGTATCTTAAATATTTTCAAAAACAAAAAAAAGAAACTAGGATAGGTGTACTTGTTATTTCTCATGGACAAGTAGCAGAAGGCATGGCGAATGTTGCAAATACAATTATGGGGGTTGAACATGCAGTAGGCTTAAATTTAAATTTATGGGAAACACCGGAACAAATGAAAAATCGTGTTATTAAAAAAGCTATTGAAGTTAATGAGGGAAAAGGAATTTTATTAATGGCAGATATGGGCTCTCTACTTCAAATAGGGGAAGAAGTTGAAAAAGCTATAAATGCCCCTTGTAGAACTATTTCTAGAACAGATACTATGATGGTTATAGAAGCTGTTAGGAAAACAATGTGGACAGAAGAAAGCTTAGATGAAATTGTTCATTCTATTATGGAAGAAACAGAAAAAAATATATTAATGATAGAAGATAGAAAAAATAAAAAGAAAGCTATATTATGTTTATGTATTACAGGAAAAGGTGCTGCAAAAATTTTAAGTCAGTATATTTCAAAGCATATTTCAAGTTCTATAGATGGAATTAGTATTTTGGAACATGGTTATATTGAAAATAAAGATATTGAAAAAATTTTTAAATCAGTTGAAGAAAAATATGAAATATTAGCTGTTGTAGGAACTGTTAATCCAGAATATGAACAATATCCTTTTATACCTTTAGATGAAATTTATCAATCCTATGGTCTTAGAAAATTACGTCAAATTTTGAAAAAGAATAAATTAAAAGAAAATAATATACTTTCAGATGTAATAAATATAGATACAATATTTATAAATAAAGATAATGTATTTAAAGATGAAGTAATAGATAATTCAGTTCAAGCAATGATTGATAAAGGATATGTTAAAGAAGAATTTTTATTAAGCGTATATAAGAGAGAGGGGATGATGACAACAGCGTTAAATAATGGAATTGCCATACCTCATGGTGGAACAGAATTGGTCACAAAACCAGTCATATGCGTTACAAAATTAGACAATCCTATTTCTTGGGATGGAATTACAATGGTAGACTTAATTTTTACACTTGCTTTAACAGAAAATTCAAAAAAATATTTTGAGCAATTATATCAGATAATTTCTGATGAATCTTTGATTAATCAAATTAGAAAAGCTAAAACCAAAGAAGAAATTTTGTGTATATTAACATAAAAATACATAATCAGTCAATTTTTTGGCACGTACTTTGCTCCTATATAATATCAGAAAGGAGTGAAAAAGATATGTTAAATTTATTTCCAAAGGTAACAGTTATTTTAAGAGGCTACACCTATGAGCAAATTTATACAGTTGTAAAAAATCTTGTTGGAACAAAGCTTGGTGCTGTTGAAATTACAATGAATACACCAAATGCAATTAAATCAATCGAAAAAATCAACCAAGAATTTGGTAATGATATTAAGATTGGTGCAGGTACTGTTTTAACATATGAAGAAGCACAACAATGTATTGAAGCAGGTGCAGCCTTTTTATTATCTCCAAATATTTTTGAAAAAAAGATAATAGATTTATGTAAAAATAGTGGAGTAATTTCTGTTCCTGGTGCATTTTCTCCATCAGAAATTAAAAAAAGTTTTGATGATGGAGCAGATATTGTAAAAGTTTTTCCAGCGGCAACATTAGGTGCAAAATATTTAAGTGATATTCAAGCTCCGTTAGGAAAACTACCACTTATGGTAGTTGGAGGAATAAATACTTCTAATGTTGAAGAATATTTTAAAGCAGGTGCTTCTTTTGCAGGAATTGCTTCAGGTATTTTTGATAAAAAAGATATCATAAATCAAAATGAAGAAGGTATTAAATTATCGATTAATACTATGGAGAGAAAAATAATAGAATTAGAGGAGAAAGGTATATTATGAGTATAATAAAATTTGATAAATCTCTTATAAAGCAGTTTTATGGAGAAATGACAAATATAGAGGTTTTATCTCAAATGTGTGAACATTTACAATCTATGGGTATTGTTAAAAATACATATAAAGAAGCTATACTTAATAGAGAAAAAATTTATCCTACAGGTTTAGATTGTAAAGGTATAAATATTGCAATTCCTCATGCAGATATTCAAAATGTTAATGAGGCTGCAATATGTGTGGGTGTTCTCAAAAATCCTGTATTATTTCATATAATGGATGAACCAGATAATACAGTAGAAATTCATTTGATTATTATGCTTGCATTGACAGAAGCACATGGTCATATTGATATTTTAAATAAAATTGTATCTTTAATACAAAATCAAGAAGAACTTAAAAGAATTTTACAGTCAAATAATGTAGAAGATATAGAAAAGTTAATAAAAGAAAAAATATTGAATTAAATAAAAATTGTTTATAAAAGAAAGGAAGATTTATTATGAAAAGAATTTTAGTAGCTTGTGGAAATGGTATTGCAACATCAACTGTTGTATCAACAAAAATTAAAGAAAAATGTGAAGAAGCAGGAATTGCTGTAACTGTTACACAGTGTAAGCTTTTAGAAGTAGAGTCAAAAGCAGAAGATTATGACCTTCTTGTAACTACAGGAAAATTTACTGGAGGTAGTGTAAAATGTCCTACTGTAGGGGCTATGTCTCTTCTTACAGGTATAAATGAAGATGCAACTTTAAATGAAATCTTATCTTATTTAAAATAAAATATTTAATATAAAAAAATAGGGGGATAATATGCAAATTATTTATAATATTTTTAATACTATTTTAGATGCTGGGGCAGTTGTTATGTTACCTATCATAATAACTATTATTGGATTAATTTTTGGAATTAAATTATCAAAAGCTTTTAGGTCAGGATTAACTATTGGTATTGGATTTGCAGGAATAAACCTTGTTATAAATTTGATGAAAGATAACATTGGTCCAGCTGCAAAAGCTATGGTTGAAAATTTTGGAATAAATCTTGATATTGTAGATGTAGGTTGGGGTTCTATTGCTGCAGTAACATGGTCTTCTCCAATTATTGCAATTTTAATTTTTGCAATCCTTGCAACAAATATAATTATGTTAGTTTTAAATGCAACTGAAACTTTGGATGTTGATATTTGGAATTATCACCATATGGCTATTGTAGGTATTATGGTTTATTTTGTTACAAAGTCTGTACTTCTTGGAATACTTGCAACCGTTTTAATGGCTATTATAACATTTAAACTTTCTGACTGGACTGCACCTTTGGTTGAAGATTATTTTGGAATTCCTGGTGTTTCATTACCAACAATGTCGGCACTTTCATCTGTAATTATTGCTTATCCATTAAATTGGATTATTGATAAAATTCCAGGAATTAATAAACTTGACTTTGAAATTAAAGATGCTAAAAAATATCTTGGTATTTTTGGTGAACCATCTATGATGGGTCTTATACTTGGTATGATTGTAGGTATTCTTGCTAAATACTCTGTAGCTAATATTTTAAGCCTTGGTGTTAATATGGCTGCAGTTATGATTTTAATACCTAAAATGACAGCACTTTTTATGGAAGGATTAATGCCTATTTCTGAATCTGCTAAAAAATTCTGTCAAGAAAAATTTAAAAACAGAAAATTCCTTATTGGACTTGATGCAGCAGTTGTTGTTGGTAACCCTGATGTTATAACTACATCTTTAATTGTTATACCTCTTACAGTTATAATGGCAGCTATTCTTCCTGGAAATAGAGTTCTTCCATTTGCAGACCTCGCTGTTGTAACATTCCGTGTTGCTATGGTAGTTGCTATGACAAGAGGAAATCTTTTCAAAAACATTATAATTGGTCTTATTACAACAGCTGCTTTATTATATTGTGGAACTATAACATCACCTGTTTTAACACAGATTGCAACAAGTGTAGGTCTTGATTTTGGTGGTGGATTAATTACATCTTTTGCAGCTACAAGTCTTGCAGTAAGTTTCTTAGTATATGAAGCATTTATTAATAATCCAATAATTTGGGTTCCTGTTCTTTTAGTTGTATTTGCACTTATTTGGGTATGTGTTGTAAAACGTCAGAAAAAACATAATGTTTAAGTAACAAAATTTTTAGGAGTGATATGGTAAAATGATGCGAGCAATAGATAAACTTGAACCATTTCAAAGAGCAATATCTAAAGCACATTTAGCAGCAGCAGGTGTTGATATAGATGCTCTTGATACTAAACCTCTTGTAGCAATTGCCAATAGTTGGAATGAAATATGTCCAGGACATGAACCTTTAAAACAATTAGCTCAAGAAGTGAAGAAGGGAATTCTAGAAGCAGGTGGAGAACCTATAGAATTTAATACAATAGCTATGTGTGATGGCATAGCACAAGGGCATTCAGGAATGAGATATTGTTTGCCACATAGAGAAATTGTGACAGATTCTGTTGAGGCAATGGTTGTGGGAGAAGGAGTATTTGATGCAGTAGTATTTATGGCATCTTGTGATAAAATTGTTCCTGCAATGTTAAATGCAGCAGCAAGAATTAATTTGCCATCTATTATTGTTACAGCTGGACCTTGTTTTGCTGTCATAAAACCAAATGAGTCAAAAGAACTTAGACAGCGTTTTATTCGTGGAGAAGTAACAGAGAGAGATGTCATTGAAGGAACATTAAAATATTATACAGGTCCAGGTATTTGTCCATTCCTTGGAACAGCAAATACAATGGGGGCACTTTGTGAATCTCTTGGAATGATGCTTCCAGAAGGAAGTTTAATTCCAGCTAGTACAAGTATGAGACGTTTTAGTGCTAGAGAATCTGGAAGAGCAGTAATGGAACTTTATAAAAAACAGATTTTACCTTCTCAAATTATTACAAAAGAAGCACTTGAAAATACAGTTAGACTTTTATCGGCTATTGGAGGTTCTCTTAATGCTTTAATACATCTTCCTGCGTTAGCTACTGAACTTGGTTTAAAACTTGATTGGGATGATATTTCAAAAATTACTTCTACAACACCAGTTTTAACTGATATTGTTCCAAATGGTAATAAAACTGTAGTAGATTTACATTATGCAGGAGGAATTCCAGCAGTACTTAAAGAATTAAAGCCTGTTTTAAATTTAGATTGTATTACAGTAACTGGAAATACATTAGGAAAAAATTTAGAGAATGTAGTTGATGGAAATCGTAATATAATAAGAACAATGGAAAATCCTCTTGCTAAAGCTGATGGAATACAAGTATTATATGGTAACCTTGCTCCTAATGGTGCTTTGGTAAAAACTTCAGCAGTACCAGAAGAAGTAAGAGTATTTCATGGTGTTGCTAAAGTTTTTAATAGTGAAGATGAATGTTATGCTGCTTTTAAAGAAAAGAATATAAAAGAAGGAGATGCTGTAATAGTACGTTATGAAGGCCCTAAAGGTGGTCCAGGAATGAAAGAACTTCATAGAATAACAGAAATTATAAAAGGTATACCTAAAACAGCTGTAATAACAGATGGTAGATTTTCTGGAGCTTCTGGTGGTTTAAGTATTGGATATCTTTGTCCTGAAGCTGAAGAAGGTGGTCCAATTGCTCTTGTAGAAAATGGTGATAAAATTTATATCAATCTTGCTGATAATACAATACATTTAGAAGTTTCTGATAAGATTTTAGAAGAGAGAAGAAAAATTTGGAATCCACCTATAAAAGAAAAAGAATTTGGATTACTTAAAAGATACTCAAAACAAGTTAATACAGCAAGAAATGGTGCTACCTTGAGTCTTTAAATTGATATAAACTTTGATATAGAAGAAAATTAAATAAGATTAAATTCTAAGACAGTATGTATTTAAAAACATACTGTCTTTTTGTATTTAAATATAATAGCTTTTATTAAAAATCAATTTGATTAACAGTAATAAAAAATGAAAATAAATGAAATAAAAAGAATATTTATATAGTAATATATGAAAAAAAATGAAATAAATATTTGTTAAAAACGATAAAAAACGAAAATTAATGAAAATAAATGAAAAAAACTATTGAAATAGTGATTTTTGCGTGATAGAATGAATGCATAAAAAGAAAGGAGTAAATATATATGAAGTTAGCAACAAGAATTAATTCATTTTTAAGAATTGAAGGTTATGATTTAGAAAAAACATTTGCAGAATTTAAAAAATTAGGGTTAGGGTATGTAGATTTAAATTATCCTGAACATACAAAAGGTTTAGAACCTAACAAAATGAAAGAAATGTTAGAAAAATATGACTTAAAAGCTAATGGTGTAGCTTTAAGATTTAGAGATGAGTTCATTAATGGAGAACTCGGAAATTCAAATTCAGATATAGCTAAAACAGCATTACAATTATGTAAAGATGCATCAGATTACTGTAGAGCTATTGGAGGAAAAGTTGTAACTATATGGTTAGGATTTGATGGATTTGATTATAGTTTTCAAATTAATTATAAAAAAGTTTGGGACCAATTAGTTAATGCGTATCAAGAAATTGCAGATTATGCACCAGATTTGAACATAAGTATTGAATATAAACCATTTCAACCAAGAGCATATGCATTTATTGAAGGTATGGGTGTTACAGGTATGATGCTTAATGATGTTAACAGAGAAAATCTTGGTGTAACATTAGATTATTGTCATATGTTAATGAAACACGAAAATCCTGCATTTGCTACTGATATTTTTGCAGGTCAGAAAAAATTATTTGGTATACATTTAAATGATGGATATGGTTTAAATGATGATGGATTAATGATAGGAACATCCACACCTTTTAAAACTTTAGAAATGATGTATTATTTAAAGAAACATAATTATGACGGAGTTATATATTTTGATACATTCCCAATTATAGAAGGAGCAACTGAGGAATGTGAAAGAAATATTGAAATGATTAATTATATGGAGGAAATAATTGATAATGTAGGCTTAGATTATATTCAATCTATAATCGATAAAAATGATGCCGTTGAAGCTAGTAAATTAATGCTTAAATTCTTTAAAGGGGGCAAATAAAATGAATTTTAAAGAAACTGCGAAAGGAATTCTTGAAAATGTTGGTGGTGTTGAAAATATCGCTAATATGACTCATTGTGCTACAAGATTACGTCTTAATTTAAAAGATTCATCAAAAGCAAATGATGAAGCTGTAAAATCAGTTGATGGAGTTGTTAATGTAATAAATAAAGCTGGTCAATATCAGGTTTTAATTGGTACTGAAGTTCCACATGTATATGATGAATTTGAAATTTTAGTAAAAGGAAGCGGAAAAGCAACATTAAAAGCAAACTCTGGAAGTAATGAAGGAATTATAAGTAAAATATTTTCTTCAATATCAGCTATATTTGCACCATTACTTCCAGCTTTGGCAGGTTCTGGTATTTTAAGAGGTTTATTAATATTAGCTGTTCAAGTAGGTTTAATACCTGAGAATAGTGGTACTTATTCAATTTTATTTGCGGCTTCTATGGCTGTGTTTTATTTCTTACCAGTTTTGCTTGCATATACTTCTGCAAGAAGATTTGGTGCAAGTCCATATATTTCAGCATTAATTGGTGGTGCATTATTACATCCTAACTTTTTAGGTTTATTAGGTGATGCAGGTAATGGTGCAACAACTTCATTTTTTGGTATTCCAGTAGTATTAATGGATTATAACTCAACAGTAGTTCCTATTATACTTTCAATTTGGGCTTTTTCATACTTATATAAATGGTTAGATAAGCATGTTCCAGAAACACTTAAACTAGTAATTGTTCCATTAGTTTCATTAATTATAATGGTACCATTAACAGCTATTGTTATAGGTCCTATAGGTGTTTATGCAGGTGAAGCTATTGCTAATGTTGTAAATTGGTTAATTGAACGTAGTGGTATATTAACAGGTATTCTTATTGGTGGTGGCTGGAGTGTACTTGTAAGCTTTGGTGTACATTGGGCTGTTAATCCTATTATGATTAATAATATTTCACAAAATGGTTTTGACTATATTTGTCCTTTAACATTTGCATGTAACTTTGCAGTTATTGGTACAGCTATTGGAGTTTATTTAAAAGCAAGAGATAAAAAATTAAAAGGATTTGCTTTAACAGGTGTTATAACTATTGCATTATCAGCTATTATTGAGCCAACATTATTTGGTATGTTAGTAAAAAATAAAAAATTATTTTTAGCTCAGATTATTGGTGGAGCAGTAGGTGGTGCTTATCTTGGACTTATGAAAGTAGTAACAAATGCCTTTGTATTTGGTAGTGTAACTACATTCCCAGCTTTTATTGTAGATAATGCAAATATTGTAAATGGCGTTATTGGTTTAGGTATATCAGTAGTTGTAGGTGCTGTATTAGGATATATTTTTACAAATAAAAATGATAAACTTGCTTAATAATTTAGTGAAATAATTACATAAATATGGTATTATTGTATTGAGGTGAAGTTTAAAGACAATGATTCCATATGAAAGAAGACAAAAGATTTTAGGTATTATTGAAAGTAGAGAACTGGTTAAAATTGATGAATTACAAGAAATTTTTGCTGATATTTCTGAATCTACATTAAGAAGAGATTTGAAAGAACTTGAAAAAAATCGAAAAATAGAATCTCTTTCAGGTGGTGCAGTCAAAAAGATTTCAACAATAGGTGAAATACCTATTTCTACAAGAAGTACTTTGAATAATGAAGCAAAGGAAAAAATTGCAGATATAGCATCTACATTTATTGAAGATGGAGATACTATATATTTAGATTCAGGTTCAACATGTACACTTTTATTTAACAAGATTTTAAATAGAAAGATTATAATTTATACTTCTAATACAGATATTTTATCTTGTGGTAGAGATATAATAGCAGAAGTTATTGTTTTAGGTGGAAAATTTAATTCTATTAATTCATCTATAAGTGGTTCATTTACAGAGATTTTATTAAAGGATTTATATTTTAATAAAGCATTTTTAGGTGCTAACGGTGTTGATGAAAAATTGGGTGTAACAACTCCTACTATTGAAGAAGCTAATAAAAAAAGATTAGTAAAAGAACATTCAGACCAATCATATCTTCTTTGTGATAGTTCTAAATTTCATAAATTGTCAACAGTAAAAGCATTTGATTTAAAAGATATAATAATTATATCTGATAAAAATGATGAAAAAATAAGTGAAAAAGTTTCTGTTATTATTAAATAATATAATACTAAAATCAAAAAGAAAAATTTTTAAGTGAGTCTATTAAAATAGACTCACTTTTCAATTTATTAGAAGTTAGGAGAATAATATGGAAAAAATTTTATGTCCAAGTATGATGTGTGCAGATTTTGGAAACCTTGAAAAAGAAACAAAAGAACTTGATTTAGCAGGAATAGACATATTCCATTGTGATGTTATGGACGGAGAGTTTGTACCAAATATAACAATGGGAATTAAAGACATAGAAACAATTAGAAAATATACTGATAAAATAATAGATTGTCATTTAATGGTTGAAAATCCGGGAAATAAAATAGATTGGTTTTTAAATGCAGGTGTAGACCTTATTTATATCCATCCAGAAAGTGAAAGATATGTAGTGAAAAACCTTGCATATATAAAAAGCAAAGGAAAATTAGCTGGACTTGCAATTAATCCAGATACAAGTATAGAAACTATAGAAGAAATGTTGGGTTTATGTGATTATATACTTGTTATGACTGTTAATCCAGGATTCGCAGGACAATCTTTTATAGATTTTACAAAAAATAAAATTAAAAGATTTGTTAAATTAAAAGATAAATATAGTTATAAGATTATAATTGATGGTGCTTGTAGTCCAGAAATAATATCTGAATTAAGCAAATATGGTTGTGATGGTTTTGTTCTTGGAACAAGTGCATTATTTGGAAAAGAACAAAAGTATAATAAATTAATTAAAGAATTGAGAGGTTTATAATAATGGGATTATTTGATATATTTAAAAAATCAGAGGAAAAAGAACCATTTAATATTAGTTCTCCAGTGGATGGTAAAGTTATAGATATTAAAGATACTAATGATGACTTGTTTAAAACAGAAACATTAGGTAAGGGCGTTGGAATTATTGCAAATGATAATACACTGGTTGCACCTATTAGTGGAACTATAAGCAGTTTTTTTGAAACTAAACACGCCATTGCTATTAAATCAAATAATGGAATAGAGGTTCTTATACATGTTGGAATAGATACTGTTGAATTAAATGGTAAATATTTTACAGCTTTAAAAAAAGAAGGTGACAAAATAAAAAGAGGAGAGCCTTTATTAAATGTAGAATTTGATAAAATTTCTGAAGAAGGATATGATAATACGGTTTTAATGGTAATTACAAATACTACAGATTATACAGAAATTAAGACATTATTAGGAGATAAACATCAGGGAGATATAGTTATAGAAATAGAGGAGTGAAATTTTTATGAAAATAGGAATTGGAAATGACCATGTAGCTGTGGAATATAAAAATATAATAAAAGATTATATAGAAAAAAAATATGGGTATGAAGTTATCAATTATGGTACAGATACAGAGGAAAGATTTGATTATCCTATATCAGGAGAAGCAGTAGCTAATGCTGTTGTATCAGGAGAGGTTGATAAAGGTATATTAATTTGTGGAACTGGAGTAGGGATTGGTATTGCGGCAAATAAAGTAAATGGTATAAGATGTGTAACATGTAGTGAACCATATTCTGCACTTCTTTCCCGTCAACATAACAATACTAATATACTTTCTTTTGGTGCAAGAGTTGTAGGTATTGAAATTGCAAAGATGATAGTAGATGCATGGTTAACAGGTGAATATGAAGGTGGTAGACATCAAATAAGAGTTGATATGATAAAAAATATTGAAGAAAGACAAAAATAGAATATATTTATATAATTTAAATATGTAACAAGAGTATAAATAAACTGGCAATCTACATTTTAGGTTGTCAGTTTTTATATTTGTAAAATATATAGATGGATTATTTAAAGATATATAATTTCAAAAGAATAAAAATATATGGTATCATTTAAATGTGGAAAATATATATAATTCATAAAAGCCTGTAAATTCAAAAATATGATTTACAGGCTTTTATATTTCATTTAATATTATATTTTTTTACAACTTTCTCTTTCAATAATATAATAAGGGACAATTATTTTTGTAGCAAATAAATCAGGTTCTTCTATATGATTTATTAACTGTGATGCAGATTCAATACCTAATTGATATGAATTTGTATCTATTGATGTAAGAGGTGGATTTATAATTCTTGAAAATATAGAGTTATTAAAACCTATAATTGATAAATCTTTAGGAATTTCAAGACCAAGAGAAATAATGCTTCTTTGAATAGCAACAGCAAGTATATCATCATATACAATAATTGCAGTTGGTCTATCTTCCCTTGAAAGAAACTCTTTTATTTTTTCTTCTTCAGCATTTGGAATATATGGTATTTCTATGCAATAGCTATCGTTAAATGGTATATTATTTTCAGTAAGTGCAATCATATAACCTGATTTTCTATCATTTGAAAATACCTTTGTTTTATCTGTTCCAATATAACCTATTTTTTTATGTCCTAAATCTATAAGATATTGACAGGCATCTTTGCCAGCTTGAATATTGTCATTATCAACATATATTGTATCATTAATCATTTTTGTTGCTTTACCTATTAATACAAATAAAAGTTTTTCGTCATACATATAATTTATAATACTATCGTCAAGATTTGAATAAAGGAATATAAATCCGTCAACATTACTATTTTTAATACAATTCATAAGTTCTGTTTCTGTTTCACCTGTAATAATAGTTACAGTATAATTTTTTTTATTACAAATCTGACCTATTCCTCTTAATATTTCAAGATAAAATGAATTTTCATATGCATCTTTCATTGATATAGGAAAAACAACACCTATATTTTTTAAAATATTATTTTCTAATGTATTTTTTTGAATATTAGGTTCATAACCTAATTCTGCCATAGCTTTTCTAACTTTTGCTTTTGTTTGCTCGCTTATAGAAGGGTGGTCACGACAAGTTCTTGAAACAGTAGACGGTGAAACACCTGCAAGTTTTGCAACATCTTTTATAGTCATTTTAAACACCTCCAATTATAATTTTATTTTATATAATTAAAAAATAAAAGTCAATTACTCTTGTTGCATTAATTTATCATTGGATTTTTAAGCAATTTATATGAAACAAACAATATATTTTTATGCAAAATATATTATTAAAGTTTATGCAAATATTTGCGTAAATTTAGTAAAAATTAAAGTTGTGTTTATGCAAAAATCAGTTGAAATGATTTAAAGTATGAATTATAATATGTCTATAATCAAAAGAAATAATAAAAGTTATTTATGAAAATTTGTGTGCACAAATATCAATGCAATTTGCATTGGATTTAATATTTTTTAAACTTTATTTTTATAAATAAAGTTAAGATTTTGCATAATATAATTATGAAACTTTTAAAACTAATTTTGGAGGGGATATTATGGGAAAACAAAATATTTTAGAAATTATTGCTCCAATTTCAGGGCAAGTAGTACCTTTAACAGAAGTTCCAGACCCAACATTTTCAGAAAAAATGATGGGTGATGGTGTAGCTATTATTCCAAGTGAAGGAAAAATATATAGTCCTATAAATGGTACTGTAACAATGATTGCACCAACAAAGCACGCATATGGGTTAGCAACTGATGATGGAACAGAATTACTTATACATTTTGGTCTTGAAACTGTTGAACTTAATGGTGATGGTTTTGATGTAAAAGTTAAAGCTGGAGATAGTGTAAAAGTTGGAGATATAATTGCTGAAGTTGATTATAAAAAATTAAAAGATAAAAATATAAATATGATAACTCCTATAATTATATTTAATGTTACAGATGGAACAGAATTTGATTTTGTATATGGTCAAGTAGAGAGTAAAAAAGATTTAATTATTAAATATAAAAATATTATGGTAGAAAATGATATAAACAATATTGAAGAAAATACTATAAAAGATGTAAAAGAAAATAAAAAGAAAAAATTAAATATAGATTTTGATTTTCTTCAAAAACTTGGTAAAGTGTTAATGGCTGTTATAGCAGTTATGCCAGCAGCAGGTCTTATGATATCTCTTGGCAAATTAGTGCAAATGACAGGAGCAGATATGTCTACTATAATGACTATTGGTAGTACAATGGAAAATATAGGTTGGGCAGTAATAAATAATTTACATATACTTTTTGCTGCTGCAATAGGTGGTTCTTGGGCAAAAGAAAAAGCTGGTGGTGCTTTTGCAGCAATAATAGCATTTATACTTATAAATGTAATTACAGGTTCAATATTTGGTGTTACAACAGAAATGCTTGCTGACCCTAATGCTGTTACTCATACACTTTTTGGTCAGGAAATAGCTGTAAATGGATATTTTACATCAGTACTTGGTAAAGCAGCACTTAATATGGGTGTATTTGTTGGTATTATATCTGGTTTTGTTGGTGGTGTTGTATATAATAAATATTATAATTTTAGAAAACTTCCAGATGCACTTTCATTCTTTAATGGTAAAAGATTTGTTCCTTTAATGGTTATAGTTTATTCTGTTGTTATTTCTATAATTTTAAGTATTGTATGGCCTGTTGTACAAACAGGAATAAATAATTTTGGTGTTTGGATTGCTAATTCATCAGATACTTCACCAATTTTAGCACCATTTGTATATGGAACTCTTGAACGTCTTCTTATACCTTTTGGACTTCATCATATGCTTACTATTCCTATAAACTATACATCTTTTGGTGGAACATATGAAATTTTAACAGGTATAAATGCAGGAAGTCAAGTTTTTGGTCAAGACCCACTTTGGCTTGCTTGGGTTACAGACCTTATAAATTTTAAAGATGCAGGGGATATGGCTTCATATAATACACTTCTTACAAGTGTTACACCTGCAAGATTTAAAGTTGGACAGATGATAGGTGCGACAGGTCTTATACTTGGTATTGCTTTTGCTATGTATCGTAGAGTTGATGCTGATAAAAAAGATAAATATAAATCTATGTTTATTTCAACAGCTTTTGCTGTATTCCTTACAGGTGTTACAGAACCAATTGAATTTATGTTTATGTTTGCTGCACTTCCTTTATATATTGTTTATGCTATATTACAAGGGATTGCTTTTGCTATGGCAGGAGTTATAAATTTAAGACTTCATTCTTTTGGAAATCTTGAATTCTTTACACGTGTACCTATGTCAATAAAAGCTGGACTTACAGGTGATATTATAAACTTTGTTATTTGTGTAGTTGTATTCTTTGTGATAGGATATTTTGTAGCATACTATATGATAGGAAAATTCAAATTTGCTACACCAGGTCGTCTTGGAAACTATGACGGAGTAGGTGATGATGAAGATAAATTATCAAATAATAGTGGCAGTGGTAGTAAACAGGCCGAAGAAATAATAAAACTTTTAGGTGGTAAAGAAAATATTACATTAGTAGATGCTTGTATGACACGTTTAAGAGTAACTGTAAAAGATGAAAGTAAAGTTGCTGATGTTGAGCAATGGAAAAAGAATGGTGCTATGGGACTTGTTAAAAAAGGAAATGGTATTCAAGCTATTTATGGTCCTAAAGCAGATATTTTAAAATCTGATATTAATGATATTTTATAAATTTGGAGATGCTTTATTATGAAACTCATTACATTAAATATACATAGTATTGTTGAATATAATTATGAAGAAAAACTTGAAAAGTTTGCTGAAATGATAGCTTATTTGAAACCTGATATATTTGTTTTGCAAGAATCTAATCAATCAAGAGATGCTGAAATAGTTTCTGAAAAAGAACTTATTGGTTGCGTTGGAATAAATATGCCTATAAAGAAAGATAATAATGCTTTTGCTGTATCAAAACTTCTTAGAAAAAAAGGATTAAATTATAATTGGTATTGGAATAGTGCAAAACAAGGCTATGATATATTTGATGAAGGTCTTGCAATATTTTCTTTAAAACCAATAGAAAATTTTGAATATTTTTATATGTCTAATATAAAAGATTATAATAATTGGAAAACAAGAATATCTGTGGGTATAACAATAAATGATAATGGTGTAAATAAAAGTTTTTATAGTGTTCATTTTGGTTGGTGGAATGATGAAGAAGAAAATTTCAAAAATCAATGGGAAAATCTTCAGAAACATTTTGAAAATAGAAATGATGAAATTATATATGTAATGGGTGATTTCAATTCGCCTTCTAATGTGAAAAATGAGGGATATGACCTTGTTTGCTCTACTGGTTGGTATGATATGTATGAATTTGCAAAAAATAAAGACAATGGTATAACTGTATGTGATAATATTGATGGTTGGAAGGACAAAACTATTGATGAAAATGGAATGAGAATTGATTATATATTTTCAAATAAACCTATAAAAATGAAATATCATAATATAATATTTAACGGAATAAATGGTGATATTATATCTGACCATTTTGGAATAATAGTAGAAGAATAGGAGTAAGTAATATGAGAGCAAGTGGAATTTTAATGCCTATAAGTTCAATACCATCGGACTATGGTATTGGTTGTTTTGATAAATATGCTTATGAATTTGTAGATAAACTTTCAGAGGCAAAACAAAAATATTGGCAAATATTGCCTTTAGGTCCAACAGGCTATGGAGATTCACCTTATCAATCATTTTCTACATACGCAGGAAACCCTTATTATATTTCTATTGAAGAACTTATTTCAGAGGGGCTTTTAACAAAAAAAGAATGTGATAGTTTAGATTTTGGTAACGGAAACTATATTGACTATAAAAAAATATTTGATGAAAGATTTAAAATTTTAAGAAAAGCATATGAAAGAAGTAATATAGCTGAAAATGAGGATTTTAAAAATTTCAAATATATAAATGGATATTGGCTTGATGATTATGCACTGTATATGGCTGTAAAAGACTTTTTTGGTGGTGAAGAGTGGATAAAATGGCCTGAAGATATTCGCCTTAGATATGGTTATGCATTAGATTATTATCGTAAAGAATTATATTTTGACATAGAATTTTATGAATTTATGCAGTATAAATTCTGGAAACAATGGTATAAATTAAAAAAATATGCTAATGAAAAAGGTATAAAAATTATAGGAGATATTCCTATATATGTTGCTTTTGATAGTGCAGATACTTGGTCAAATCCTAGTCTTTTCCAACTTGATAATGAAAATAAACCTATTGCAGTAGCAGGTTGTCCACCTGATGGATTTTCAGCAGACGGACAGCTTTGGGGAAATCCATTATATAATTGGGATTATCATAGAAATACTAATTATGATTGGTGGGTTAAACGTATTGAATATTGTTATTATGCTTATGATGTAGTAAGAATTGACCATTTTAGAGGTTTTGATGAATATTATTCAATACCTTATGGAAATAAAACAGCTGTTAATGGTCATTGGGAAAAAGGCCCAGGTATAGAACTTTTTAATACAATAAGTTATAGACTTGGAAATAAAGAAATTATAGCTGAAGATTTAGGATACCTTACAGATAGTGTAAGACAGCTTGTAAAAGATAGCGGTTATCCAGGAATGAAAGTTTTTGAATTTGCTTTTGATTCAAGAGATTCAAGTAGTGCAAATGATTATCTTCCACATAATTATAATAGTAATTGTGTTGTATATACAGGTACTCACGATAATGAAACACTTATGGGCTGGCTTAAATCAATAGAACCAGAAGAAAAAGAAATGCTTATAAAATATATAAATACAAATCATAAAAAAGATAAAGATATAGTTTATGATTGCATATGTACTGTAATGGGTAGTGTTGCAAAAACTTGCATAATTCCAATACAGGACTGGTTAGCACTTGATAATAGTGCAAGAATAAATACGCCTTCAACTTTGGGTAATAATTGGAAGTGGCGTTTAGATAGAAAACAATTTACAAGTGAATTAATAAAGAAAATATCTGATGTAACATCAATATATGGAAGATAAAATAAAACAGGTGTAAGTGAAATGCTTATACCTGTTTTTTTGCATTTTTACGTAATTTTGAAGGTGAAAAATTATATTTCTTTTTAAAAATACGATTAAAATATGATATATTATCAAATCCATTTAATTGAGCAATTTCAATAACAGATAAATCGGAAGTTTTTAACATTTGCTCTGACATCATAAGACGATAGTTATTAAGATAATCTATAAAACCTGTTCCAATATGGGATTTAAAAAACTTCATAAAATGGGATTTACTATAAAAAGTAAGTTTTGCCATTTCTTCTATTGTTATATGTTCAGAATAATGTTCTTCTACATATTTTAAAATATATTTTAATTTTTCAAGAGATTTTGTTTGTATATTACTTGTAATTTCAATAGTTTCTTTATGAGATATTATTATATAAATTAATCTAAATAATATACTTTTTAATAAAAGCTGATAACCTTCTGGTTGTTCAGAGCATAATATATCAATTTCATTAATACAGTTTGCAACATCATTATAATAATGTAATACAGATGTAAAAAATGTTGCTGAAGGAATATTTCCTTCTATTAATGGTATTATAAAATTTTTAGCACATAAATCATATTCGCCAGAAATAAGAAGTTCTTTTTTAAATAAAATATTTTCGTATTCCATATAGTTAGAACCATCTTGTTCTATTGAATGTAATTGACCTGAGCGAATAAAAATAATATCCCCAATAGTAACTTTTTGTTTTTTTAAATCTACTGTTACTATACCGCAACCTTTTTTTATTACAATAATTTCTATTTCGGAATGCCAATGGAGTGGTACTTGTTTAAAATTAAGAGGTATAGAACAAATATATGTATTGTATGGAAAATCTATTGATGTATGTGCTTTTACTTCTTCATATAATTGATACTCATTTATATTCATATTAATTATCCTTTCTTATATTTTAATGATAGTATTGTACAATAATTTGAAAGAATATTGCAAGAAAAATAATTAAAATAATATTAAAATACATAATATAAATAAAAATTTAACATTCAAAGGAGGACACAATGAATATTCAAAATAAATTAGAAAATACTTTAGGAAAATCAATTAAAAATTCAACAAATGAAGAAATATATAATGCACTTCTTACAATAGTTCAGGATATGGCAGCTAAAAAAGAAAAAAAGGATAGTAAAAAGAAAATTTACTATATTTCAGCAGAATTTCTTATTGGTAAATTACTTTCAAATAATATGATTAACTTAGGAATTTATAACGAAGTTAAAGAAGTATTAAAAGAAAATGGAAAAGATATTTGCGAAATCGAAGAAGTAGAACCAGAACCATCTCTTGGAAATGGCGGTTTAGGTAGATTAGCAGCTTGTTTTCTTGACTCTATTGCAACACTTGGACTTGTGGGAGATGGTATTGGTTTAAATTATCATCTTGGACTTTTTAAACAGGTGTTTGAAAATAATTTGCAGAAAGAAACTCCAAATCCTTGGATTACTAATAACTCTTGGTTAAAGAAAACAGATGTTATTTATCCTGTTAGATTTAACGGATTAAATGTAAATGCAAGAATGTATGATATAGAAGTAACAGGCTATAATAGTACAACAAATAAATTACATCTTTTTGACATTGACTCAATAGATGAAACAATAGTAGAAAGCGGAATTGATTTTGATAAAGAAGATATTGAAAAAAATCTTACACTTTTCCTTTATCCAGATGATAGTAATGAAAAAGGTAAATTATTAAGAATATATCAGCAATATTTTATGGTAAGTAGTGGGGCACAACTTATACTTGATGAATGTGTTGCAAAAGGTTGTAATATTTATGACTTGCCAGAATACGCAGTAATTCAGATTAATGATACACACCCAACAATGGTAATTCCAGAGCTTATTCGTCTTATTGTTGAACGTGGAATTGATATGGATACAGCAATAGATATTGTATCAAAAACTTGTGCATATACAAACCATACAATACTTTCTGAAGCCCTTGAAAAATGGCCTGTTAGCTACTTAAATAAAGTTGTTCCACAGCTTATGCCTATTATAGAAGTATTAGATGATAAAGTAAGAAGAAAATTTGATGATGAAAGTGTTGTAATTATTGATAAAAATGATATTGTTCATATGGCACATATTGATATTCACTATGGTTTTAGTGTAAATGGTGTTGCTGCACTTCATACTGATATTTTAAAAAATTCAGAACTTAATAATTTTTATAAAATATATCCTGAAAAATTTAATAATAAAACAAATGGTATAACATTCCGTAGATGGCTTATGCATTGTAATCCTTTACTTACTGAATTTTTAAATGAAACTATTGGTACAGAATATCATAAAGATGCAACAAAACTTGAAAAACTTTTAGCATATAAAGATGATGAAAATGTTTTAAATAAACTTATTGAAATAAAACATAAAAATAAAGAAGTATTATGTGACTATTTGAAAAAAACACAAGGTTTAGATATTAGTGCAGATACAATTTTTGATATACAAATTAAACGTCTTCATGAATATAAACGTCAGCAATTAAATGTACTTTATATAATAGATAAATACTTAAGTATAAAAGCTGGAAATATTCCAGAAACACCAATTACAGTAATATTTGGTGCAAAAGCAGCTCCTGCTTATACAATAGCAAAAGATATTATTCATACAATACTTTGTTTGCAGGAAATTATTAATAATGATTCAGAATTAAACCCTTATATTAAAGTTGTTATGGTTGAAAATTATAATGTAACAAAAGCAGAAAAATTAATACCTGCTTGTGATATTTCAGAACAGATTTCACTTGCATCAAAAGAAGCGAGTGGTACAGGTAATATGAAATTTATGCTTAATGGAGCAGTTACACTTGGAACACAAGATGGAGCAAATGTTGAAATTCACGAAAATGTAGGTGATGAAAACATATTTATATTTGGTGCAACAAGTGATGAGGTTATAGAACATTATAATAAAGCTGATTATGTATCAAAAGATTACTATACAAATAATGAAGCTATTAAAGCAGCAGTTGATTTCATTACAAGTGAAAAAATGCTTGAAGTAGGTTCAAAAGAAAACTTAGAACGTATACAAAATGAATTAATAAATAAAGACTGGTTTATGACATTACTTGATTTTGAAGCATATAAAAACAAAAAAGATGAAGCAATAAAAGCATATTCAAATAGAAAAACTTGGGCAAAAATGACACTTGTTAATATTGCAAAAGCAGGTTTCTTTTCATCAGATAGAACTATTGCAGAATATAATAAAGATATTTGGAATTTAAAATAATAGATTAACTAATATGCCTTAAGGTAAGTTAGAACTTGCTTTAAGGCCTTATTTAAAAGTTTAAATACTAAAAATATAAATTTTTTTTGTTATATTTAATATAATATAAATCTAAAAATTAAGGTATTAAATTTTCAAAATAAGAATACATGATTATGATAGACTGTCTACAAAAAATATTGAATATTTATTAT
>DXZA01000044.1 GCA_019415525.1 Tyzzerella sp.
ATTTTTGTGTCAATAATATACACTTTTTATAATATGTATAATATCTTGACATAATACGAATATATGTCAAAAAAGTTTAAAAAATAAGTAAGTATATAAAAATATACTTACTTATTAAATAATTTATATAAGACTTTCAATATATACATTCTTAATATCTTCTTTTGAAATATCATAAGGGAATGTTTTTAATTTCTCTTTCTTTAAGTATGAATTATCAGTATACATATCTATTTCTTCAAGAGTAAATTTTATATCATAATATTCCTTAAGGGATTTTTTAAAGAATTTTTGTAATTCTTCAATATTTTTCATACCAAGTATATTTAATATATTTGAAACTTTTTTATCTTCTCCAAAAAGTTTTAAATATGATGTCATAAGCATACCATTTGCTGCCCCATGTGCTATATGTTTATTATATGTAAGTTGATAGCCAAAGAAATGTGGAAGTGATGTTCCTGTTTGTGCTATAAGAATACCAGCTATTGTTGAACATATAAGGAGCTTTTCTCTATTTTCAAAAGTATATTCTCTATTTTCTATACATGGTATACATTCTTTAAATAATCTTAATGCAGCTTCTGCTATTATATCGCTGAAAAAACTAGATTTTACAGCCATATATCCTTCTATAATATGAGAAAGTGCATCAATAGCAGTATTATTTGTTATTTTTGGTGATAGACTTTCTGTATACTTTGCATCAAGAAATGTACATTTTGCAAAAATTTTTTGATTTATACTATACTTTGTTTTCTCCTTATGAAAAGTAAGAACAGAAAGAGGTGTAACTTCCGAACCTGTTCCTGATGTTGTTGGAACTTCTATGACCGGAAGATGTTTTTTCTGTTCACCTAAAAGTATTTCTTCTGTACAATCAGGATTTGCAACAAGACATGATATTGCTTTTGCAGCATCCATCGGTGAACCTCCACCTATACCTATTATAAAGTCAACTTTTTCTTTTTTACCTATTTCTGAAGCCTTAACTATTGTTTCTACATCTGGATTTTCTTCTATTTCATCAAAAATAATATACTTTATATTTTCTTTTTCAAGTGCAAATATAACATCTTTTTCAGCACCATTTATTTTAGCAGATTTTCTTCCAGTAACTACCATAGCTTTATTACCTGTATCTTTTAATATATTACTATTGTTTATAATACAGTCTTTTCCAAATAATATTTTTGTAGGCATAAAATAAGCAAAATCTTTCATATGTATATCCCCTTTACTTTGTATAATAACTTATCATATCATTTATTCTATCCTTACTTATTTTTTCTTTTATAGCTTGCTTTATAAAAGCATTTTTATCTTTACCATATTCATTAAGATATTTTTCAATTTCCTCCCAAAATTCTTTTTCAATGGTTATTGTTATTTTCTTTCCTGTTGATTTAGATTTAGAAGAAGTACTTTTTGAAACAGTTTTTTTCTTTAAATCTGTTGATTTTTTAGGCATTTATATACTCCTTTTTCATTTGTTAATATTCATATAATTTTCTGGCACATCTCCATTTATTACAGTATCTACAAGCATTACTTTTCTATTAAATGCAAGTTCTTTGTTCTGAAGAGGATTAATTATTCTTACATTTGTATTTATATCAATCCATATTTTAAAGTTTGATTGGTTTATGCCAACTGAAATAAACTCTGTATTATAATTAACTAAAGCCTCTTTTGATGGCATTACAGTAAAATTAATATTAGGTCCTATATTAGAAATCCATTCTACACCAAATAATGAACCTACTGGTATTTCAATAATATTTTCATCTTCTAATATAAAATAATTTGAAATTTTATTACTAAGATTAGAACAAAATTCATTGATTAAAACTGTATTAGCAGAAATTAACAATTCATTTGTATTATCTCTTATTATAAAATCACTGGAAGAAATATTCATTTCATCAATAGTTTCTTGTATAGCATTATTTATTATAATATTTGCTGATGATTTTGTTTTGATTTCTGCTTGTGTAATAACAGTTTTCATAAAATCACTATCAGAGCTTAATATAGAAGAAACTGTAAAAACAGATAGTATAATTATTAATAATATAAAAAAATCATATTTAAAAACTTTATTTTTTCTTCTCATAAAATATACCTTGATAAATATAATATTTATACTATTTTATGAGTATACTTTGTACTTGTTTTATATTTTTAATAAAATACTTCCATTAAATATAATCCATGTGATGGTGCAGTAAATCCTGCATTTATTCTTTTTTCTTCATTAAATATATTGTTTATATCTTCAATATTTTTCTTGTAGGCAGCAACTTCTATTAATGTTCCTACGATTATTCTTACCATATTATATAAAAATCCGTTTCCATTAAAAACAATATTTATTTTTCCTTCATTTTCAATAATATCTATTGAATATATAGTCCTTACCGTAGATTTTTTATATCTTTTATTTGAACAAAAAGCTCTAAAATCGTGTTCTCCAATAAAACAATATGCTGCCCTTTTCATAAGCTCTATATCTAATTTTTCCTCAACTCTAAAGGCATAATTCTTCATAAATGGGTCGTGAACTTCACCATTATCTATAATATAAAGATATTCTTTTGATTTTGCATTTAGTCTACTATGAAAACGCATATCAACTTCTTGGCAATCAATAACAGCAATATCTTTTGGAAGATACTTATTTATTATACTACTTATTTCCTCTACAGTCATATTTGTTTCACATTTAAAATTAGCAACTTGACCTTTTGCATGTGTACCTGCATCAGTTCTTCCAGAACCATAAATCTCTATATCTGTATCAAATATCTTTGAAATTATATTTTCAAAAATACCTTGTAATGTATTTCTTGTATTTCCTTGTTTTTGCCACCCATTATATTTAGTACCATCATATTGTATAATTAATTTAAAATTTCTCATAATTCCCTCTTTTTATTTATATTTTAATAAAAATATTTTACACCATATGAATATATATTTCAAAATAAAAAATAAAACCTTGTTTTAAAAAGCTAAATATTATAAAATAATGATTAAAAAAGGAGGATTTTTAATTATGGATGTAACAAGTTTTGGAATTAATCATGATGTACTTTTAAGAGGTATTTATGTTTCAAGAAAAGATACAGTCGGTGACGGAGTTTTAACTACATTTGATATAAGAATGAAAGAACCTAATCGTGAACCTGTTATGGATACTTCTGTTATGCATACACTTGAACATTTAATGGCAGTATATTTTAGAAGTGATATAGACTGGG
Organism: Tyzzerella sp.; assembly: GCA_019415525.1. Taxonomy (GTDB): domain Bacteria; phylum Bacillota; class Clostridia; order Lachnospirales; family Anaerotignaceae; genus Fimicola. The sequence continues at coordinate 3,264 of DXZA01000044.1, forward strand.
CAGATAAAACAATATATATAGGGCCTATGGGTTGCAGAACAGGTATGTATGCAATATTTAAAGGTGACCTTGAACCTTCAGATGTTTTAGAAAAAATGAAAGAATGTTATGAATATATTATAAATTTTGAAGGTGAAATACCTGCAACAAAATCTTATATGTGCGGAAACTATCTTGACCATAACCTTGTTATTACTCAGATAGAATGTAAAAAGTTCTTTGATGAAGTTCTTATGAATATGAAAGAAGAAAATATGGTATATCCTAAACAGGAATATTAATAAAAAATTAACCATAATAAAATTATGTAAATTAATTTATAATAAAAAGACCTTATGTATATGCATCATACAAGAGGTCTTTTTATTTAACATAATTTTTTCTTTAATGCTAAAATATTTTGTTCTATTTTATTTATAGTTTCAATAAAAACTTCATCACTTTCTCCAGATGGGTCATCAAGTCCCCAATTTTCTGCATACTGGGAAGGAACATTAGGGCAACTTACATTACACCCCATAAATATTACAACATCAGGATTTGGAATATCAGAAATAAGTTTATTATATTGAGTTTTCTCCATATCTATTCCTTTATATTTTTTCATAATGCGTACTGCATCAGGATTAATATGGTCTTTAAGCTCAGTACCGGCAGAATAACTCTCAAATATATCACTTGCAAGTACTTTTCCCAATGATTCCGCAATTTGGCTACGGCAAGAATTATGAACACATATAAAAGCAACCTTTGGCTTTCCTTCACAATTTATTTCTGGTTTATAAGTTTCATAATTATAGTCTATATCAAGGGTTCCATCATCACCAAAATAGTGTATTGCATTAACTGGACACTTACGTTCACAACCATGACAACCATGAACACAACCATTTCCATATACTATTTTAGGTTTTCCACTTTCATCATCTGGTTTATATACACCATGATGACACATATCATTACACGCCATACAACCTATACATTTATCATAATCTATTACAGGATACCAAGTTTTACTCATATTTTACTCCTTATTTATATATAATAAAACAGTTTTTATTTCGAAAATATTCGATGTATATTTTAAAATAAAAACCATTATATTAATGGTTTTATTTTTTGCAACTACATATATTTTCAGAAGAATTATTATGATTTGTCAATAATTCAAGCAATTCTTTAGCTCTTTTACTTCCTTCAGGACTAATTGAATAATGTGTCCATTTACCTTCTGAACGTCCTTTAACAACACCAGAATCACATAATATTTTCATATGATATGATAATGTTGATTGACTTATATTTAAGTCTTCCAAAAGAACACAGGCACACATTTCTCCACTTTGAAGTTTTTCTAAAATTTGTAGACGATTTACATCACAAAATGCTTTAAATACTTTTGCATCAGAACTATAATCTCTCATAAACACCCTTCTTATATCTATTTTTTTCGATTTATATAAATGATATATTATAAAAATTAAAAAGTCAATATATTTTTAAAATATAGTATTAGTAAAAAGGTGCCGATAAAATCGACACCTTAAAAATAATTATATATTATTTATTTTC
>DXZA01000045.1 GCA_019415525.1 Tyzzerella sp.
ATATAGAAATGTATATTTTTATAAATTTATAATAATAATTTTAATTGAAATAATAAAAAAATACTTTTATAATTATATTATATTTTAATATTATAAAGGAGTGAGTAAAATGGGATTATTTGATGATTTAGGTGTTAAATTACAAGATGTGGCAAAAAAATCTGGCGAAATGGCTCAAACAGCAGCAAAAAAATCTAGTGATTTAATTGAAATAACAAAATTAAACATAAAAATTAAAGAAAATGAATCAGATATAAGAAGAAATCTTGTTGAAATTGGAAAAGTTATTTTAGAAAAGTTTGAGAATGAAAGTGAAATACCTGATGAATTTAAAGAGTTTATTAATGTAATAAGAGTAAAAAAAGAAGTTATAGATGATTTAAAATCAAAAATAGATGATATTAAAAATAATTCAGATATTAAAGATGAAGATATTGATATTAAATCAGAAGATATAGAAATAGTTGATGATGATTTTATAGATGTAGAAGATAAAAATAGTTAATTAAATAAAAAAGAGAACTTATAGAAATATAAAGTTCTCTTTTTTATTTTGATAATTATGTTTACATAAAAAAATAATCTTTAATATATAATATGTTTCTGAAATATGTAATTAACTTGTTTTGGATATAATATAATGATATAATTCCCATATGTATATTTTAGGTATATAGGAGGGAAAAGTATGAAAAAAAAGTTTTTATCAATTATTATGGCAACATCTATGGTTATATCTTCAACACCAAGTATTATTATGGCTAATGATTTAGATATTAGTAATGATACTTTAACAGATGTAGTCGTTGATAATAGTGAAGATATAACAACAGAAGATACTAAAGTTGAAGAAGAAACAACAGAAGATAAAACTAATACTGGAAATGTTGAAGGAGAAATAACAGAGGATAAAACTAATACTGAAAATATTGAAGAAGAAACAACAGAAAATTCAATAATAGAAAATAATTTAGATAACAATTCATCAGAAAATAGTGTTATTGAAGAAAATATTGAAGATACAATAATTGAAGAAGAAAATATTGTTAATAGTGTATCTGATATTGATTCTTTATTAAAAGCTATAGAAGATGCAAAAGATAATGTAGAAACAACTATTATCCTTCAAAATGATATTGATTTTGGGGATGTTGATAATGCATCTACAAAAGACAATGCAATTATAGTTTCATGTATAACCATATCTGAAAATAAAAATATTGTAATTGACTTAAATGGTTACAAAATAGAAGCATCATTAAAAACAGATGGTAATGATTATTGGAATACACATGTTATTCTTAACAATGGAACTCTTAGTATAATTGATAGTAGTGAATCACATACAGGGTTAATTAATAATAGAAATGTTTCAAGTAATGCTTGTACTCGTACTATAAAAAATGCAGGTACTCTTAGTATAAATGGTGGAACAATAAGAAGTGATGGTGCAGTTGCATTACTTAATGTTGGAAATTGTGAAATAAATGGTGAATATACAACAATAGAAACTACAAAAGCTGGTGTTACTGGTGGTTGGGATAATGCAGTTGCTGCAATAGAAAATAGAGAGAATGGTAACTTAGTTATTAATTATGCTACTGTTACAAGTGTATCTCAATCAGCTATTTTCTGTAATAATACATTAGCATCTTTTACTATTTATGATGGTGTATTTACTGGTAGTGATGCATATGGTGCTTTTAATGGAAGTGCAGCTACAACAGTTGGTACTGTATATGGAGGAACATGGAGCAGTGACCCTACAATGATAGTAGCTAATGGATATATTGCAGAAAATGTAGAAGGTAGATATATAGTTTCAAAAGTAGGAGAAATATCAGAAATCAATGTATCAACAGAAGAAGAGCTTTTAAATGCAATAAAAAATGCAACATATACAGAACCTGTTTGTGTTAATGTTGTATCAGATATTGTATTAAATACTTCCGTAGAGCTTTTAACAGGTTCAGAAATTATTGTTGATTCTGGAGTTAATTTTACAATTGGAGAAAATGCAATATTAGAACAATCAGGTGTAGTGATTAATAATGGAACACTTACAGTAGATGGATTTTTAACTAATCCTCTTAGCTTACAAAATAATGGAACAATTTCAGATATTCCATATGATGGAAATAATTTCGTTATAGATTCACCTATGGATATGCAATGGCTTACATATTTTGTTGAGAATGATAGTAAAGATTGGAATGTTACAGTAGAAAAAGATATTGTAATGCCAGAAGGTGTAGTTTTCCAAGCTGTTGGTTCTGGAAATAATGGTTTCTATGGAAGTACATTTGATGGTAAAGGTCATACAATTTCAGGCATTACTATAAGAAATGTTTCAAGCCAAACAGGTATATTTACATCTTTAAAAAATTCACAAATTAAAAATCTTACAGTAAATGTAGATATAGAAACTAAAAGTGCATATACAGGTGGAATTGTTGGGTATGCAGTTGATGGAGTAACATTTAATAATATTACAGTAGAAGGTAATGTTTCTGCAACAGGTACATCTTATGGTTGTGGTGGTTTTGTAGGAGCAGCTGGAAATAAAGATGACATCAATAGTCCAATAGAATTTATTAATTGCCATAATAAAGCCAATGTTGGTGGAGAACAAGCTTATAATATCGGTGGTATAATAGGAACAGGAAGCAGTTCAAAAGATAAGATTGCTTTTTATAATTGTTCAAATTCAGGTAACCTTGTTGGAAAAAGTGGCATTGGATATGCTATAGGATATGGAAATTTACAAGGTGGATTTGATGTTATTAATTTTGAAAATAAAACATCAGATATAGTAAATTTCGTAGGAACTGATTCTCCAAAAATTCCTGATACTGTTGCAACAACTAATTATGCTGTAAAAGATAGTACAGGTTGGATTTCTATTGAAAATACAGATAATGCAAAATCCAATATAAAAGCAGAAATAGACGGAGTTGAATACTTAACTGTTGAAGCAGCAATATCTGATGCAAAATATGGGGATACAGTTAAATTACTTGCTGATATAACTAATGATGACTTATCTAATACAAAAACTATAAGTATTAATAACAATATTACATTAGATGGTAATGGTCATACTATAAATGGAAATGTTGCAATATATGTTGGAGCATCAAATACAGAAACAAAAATTGAAAATATAATTTTTGAAAATATACATAATGGTAATAATAATCTTAGTGCTATTTATGGTTCAGAGTTAAGTGGTGACTTAGCAATTTCTAATTGTTCATTTAAAAATTGTGATTGGGATGCTATACAAATTACACCTGTAGAAGGTTCAAAAATTGTTATTACAGATAATATTTTTGAAACAACATCAGATGCAGCGGTAAAATGTCAAAGATTTATTCATATACAGTCTGCTCAAAATGTTGATTTTAGCATTACAGCAACAAGAAATAAAATGATTGGTGATACTGCTCAAAGTGCTTTTGAAGTATATTACCCAAGTGATTTATCAAAAGTAATGCTTAATGGTAATTATATTACAACAGCAAATAAGGTATGTATTTTAGATGGTAATGGTAAAAATATAGCAGAAGTAGCTTATCCAATGGTAGAAAAAGATTTAGTTACAATTATGAATGAATCTGTAATTGTAAAAGATGCATATACTGCAATTTCATATAATACTCTTGAAGATGCTATTAAAGCAACAAGTGCAGGCAAAGAAATTTGTCTTATTAAAGATATATCTATAAATTCAGAAATTAGTATACCTAAAGGTGTTGTATTAAATCCAAATGGTAAAATTATTACATTAAATATAGGTGGAGAAATAACTACAAATACAGATATCAGTGAAAATATAAAAGTACCTTCTGGATATAGACTTATATCAAGTGGTGATATGAATTCTGGATATACATATACATTAGTAAAACAACCAAGTAGTTCAAGTAGTTCATCATCTAGTTCAGAAAAACCATCATCTGAAACAATAACTGAAATAAATAATGAAGGTACAAAAACAGAAACAATAAAAACAGAAGATAAAACAGTAATAAATATAGAAAAAACAGATGGAACAACATCATCAACAACAATAAATAATGAAGGTACTGTTAAATCAGAAATAAATGTTTCAAAAGAAGCTGTTGAAGAAAATACAGTTATATCACTTCCAATGCCATCAGTAAATGGAACAAAAGATACAGAAACAGCACCAGTTATTAAAGTTGAAATAGAAGAAAATGAAACAGCAAAAGTAGAAATACCAGTTGAAAATATGACAGCAGGAACAGTAGCTGTACTTGTAAAAGAAGATGGCACAGAAGAAGTTATAAAAACATCACTTGAAGGAGAAAATGGTCTTCTTATTACAGTAGAAGGAAATGCAACTATAAAGGTAGTAGACAATAGTAAAGATTTTGTTGACGTAAGCTCTAATTTCTGGTGAAGTGAAGCAGTAGACTTTGTAACAAGCCGTGAAATATTTGCAGGAACAAGTGAAACAACATTTAGTCCAGATAATGATATGACAAGAGCAATGATAATAACAGTACTTGCACGTCTTGATGGACAAGATACAACAGGTGGAAGCACATGGTATGAAAAAGCTGTTGAATGGGCAATAGAAAATGGAATATCTGATGGAACAAATCTCAATGGTTCAGTTACAAGAGAGCAGCTTGCATCAATGCTTTATCGTTATGCAGGAAGTCCAGAAGTAACAGGTTCAATCAATAATTATACAGATGTATCATCAATAAGCAGTTATGCAACAGATGCAATGACTTGGGCAGTAGAACAGGGACTTATAAGTGGAATGGGAGATGGAACTCTTAATCCACAAGGTGAAGCTACAAGAGCACAGGTTGCAACTATAATGATGAATTTTATGAAAAATATAAATAAATAAAGTATATATTTTAAGGTGTCGATTTATCGGCACCTTTTTTATAATTTATGATATTTTATTTATAATAGTTATAGGTTTAAATATATTGATAAATATTATCATTATATTGTGAAATATTTTTTATTATGCTATAGTTAGTCTAAGCTAATTTTATGTATGGAGGTTAAAACAATGGAACTTAAACAACTAGAATATTTTGTTATAACCTGTCAAAAGGGGAGTTTTAATCAAGCAGCAGAATGTCTTTATACAACACAACCAAATGTTAGTAAAGTTATAGGTTCTCTTGAAAAAGAACTTGGAAGAAAGCTTTTTGAAAGAACAAGTAGAGGTATACGCATAACACCATATGGTGAAACTGTGAAAGAATATGCACAGAATATACTTCATAATATAGGTTTAATAAATTCTATGGCTGATAGAAATCAAGGTAAAAAATTTTCAATTTCAACATATCCAAGTAATATGATAGCAAGGCTTCTTACAGAATTTTATAAAGAATGGAAATCACATTATATAGTAGAGCATCAAGAAGGTACTGTTGAAGAAGTCTGTAATAGAGTTTCTCAAGGTATGTCAGAAATAGGAATTGTTTATGTTGCACAAAATCAACTTAATTCATTTCAACATATATTATCCCATAAAAAACTTAAATTTAAAACTATTGATATAAAAGAAGCTTGTGTATATGTTGGTCCCAATAATAGAAGATTTAATAATGAAAGTATAGATTTTTCTGAGTTGTCACAACTTCATTTTGTTAGAGGTGTAAGAGATTTTTTTTCAATGGAACATCATCTTGAAAGGGTGAGCCTTGGAGCTATAAGTACAGATAAACTTAATTATGCTATGTATACAAATAGTGACCATCTTAATATAAACCTTCTTTTACATACAGATATATGTAGCTTAGGTATAGATTTTTTACATGAACCATATAAGCAATATGATATAAAAGCATTAAAAATAAATAATTGTGAACCATTTCTTGTTATAGGGTATGTATGCCCAGAAGATACTCAATTAAGTGAGGCTGGAAATTGGTTTATAGAACATTTCAAGTCTATGATATAACTAATTGGAATAACTAAGCCTATATAAATCGTTAGTTGTAAGCTTAGACTAACTTATGTTATTATATTCCTGAAATAAAAAATAGGGAGGAAATAAAAGATTATGAAAAAAATATGGGGTACAGTGATTGCAGCTGGATTGATATGTATGTCAATACTTAGTGGCTGTGGTAGTTCAGGTAGTAGTTCTTCAAATGGAGATACAGCTAGTACGGTTGCATCAACAGAAGAAAAAGAAGAGCTTGTATTTGTAAATTATAGAGATATTCGTGACTTAAATCCTCATTTATATGCAGGTGAAATGTATGCACAAGAAATGCTTTTTGAAACACTTGTTAATATGACAGAAGAGGGATATGAAGGTTGTCTTGCAGAGAGTTGGGAAATAAGTCCTGATGGTAAAACATATACATTTAAAATAAGAGAAGGTGTTACATTCTCTGATGGAGAAATTTGTGATGCTAATGCAATAAAAGCAAACTTTGATGCCATTATAGCAAATAAAGAACGTCACACTTGGCTTGAAATGATGAATTTGCTTGTAGGAGTATCTGCTCCTGATGATTATACATTTGTAATTGAACTTTCAGAACCTTATTATCCATTACTTACAGAACTTGCTGTTACAAGACCATTTGCTATGATTTCTCCAGCAGCTATGATTGATGGAAACACAAAAGATGGTGTTAAAGAATATATTGGAACAGGACCATACATATTAACAGAAGTTGTTACAGATAAATATGCTGTTTTTGAAGCAAATCCAAATTATTGGGGAGAACAGCCTGATATTAAAAAAATTACTGTAAAAGTAATTCCGGATAATCAAACTCGTATACTTGCCCTTGAAAAAGGTGAAATTGATTTAATATTCGGTAAAAATATGATTGATGCTGATGCAATTAATGCATATATTGATAGTGAAGATTTTACTGTTGCTCTTTCAGACCCTACATCGACTCGTCATGTAGTTTTAAATACAACAGATGAAATATTATCTGATATAAATGTAAGAAAAGCTCTTCAGCATGCAACTAATAAAGAGGCTATATCAGAAGGCATATTTTATGGTCTTGAAAAGCCAGCTGATACATTATATTCCGATACAATACCTTATTGTGATATAGAGTTAGAGCCGTATAACTATGATACTACTGTTTCAGAAAATCTTCTTGAAGAATCAGGATGGAAAATGGGTAGTGATGGTATACGAGTGAAAGACGGTAAAAAACTTGAAATACAGTTACTTTATAATAGTGATAGTGTAACTGAAAAATCAATAGCGGAATATCTTCAGAGTGAATATTTAAAATTAGGTATTAAACTTAATATTCATGGAGAAGAAGAACAATCATATCGTGATAATATGAAAGCTGGTAACTTTGATATGGTATTTAATATTTGTTGGGGAACACCATATGACCCACAGTCATCATTATCAGCTATGAGAGCTCCTGTATATGGTGATTATGCAGCACAACTTGGACTTGATGATAAAGCTGAAATTGATGAAGCTATAACAAAGATACTTGTTTCAACAGATGAAACAGAAAGACAGGAATTATATAACTATGTACTTACAAGTCTTCATGAAGATGCAGTTTATATTCCTTTAACATATGAGTGTAACAAAGCTATATATCGTTCAGATATGAAAGGTTTTCATTTTACACAAACACAATATGAAGTACCTTTTGAGGATTTTTCTTTTAATTAATTTGAATTAATTTTGGCCGTCTCTATGAGACGGCTTTAATTTGCCAATATTTAGGGAGTGAGAAAATTTTGAGACAATATGTAATAAAACGTATTTTATCAGCTATTCCGTTATTACTTATAATATCATTTTTATGTTTTGTATTTATAAATCTTATACCATCTGACCCTGCTGAAGTAGCTTTGAGGGTTAGACAAATACCGGTTATAACAGAAGAGGCTATTGCAGAGGTAAGTGCAGAATTGGGACTTGACAAACCTTATTTTGTAAGATATTTTAATTGGCTTTTTGATTGTTTAAGAGGCGATTTTGGAATAAGTTACGCAAACCCTAAAAGAACTGTTGCAGGAGAACTTTTAAGATGTCTTCCAGCAACATTACAGCTTGCAGGTGCTTCTTTTATAATTGTTATAATATTAAGTATTCCTATCGGTGTTTTATGTGCTGTTTATAAAGATAGTATTTTCGACAAAATAACAAGAGCCATTGTATTTATAACAACAGCTATGCCAGCTTATTGGGTTGGTCTTTTATTAATGTGGATTGTATCACTTAAACTTGACCTTTTACCAACAAACGGAAATGGTACTTGGAAACATCTTATACTTCCGGCTTTTACTGTTTCTTTAAGTTATATTTCAACATATATAAGACTTATAAGAAATAATATGCTTGAAAATATGAAACAAGATTATGTACTTTATGCCAATGTAAGAGGACTTCCGCAAAAACTTATACTTGTAAAGCATATATTAAAAAATTCTATGCATACATGTATTGTTGCAATAGGGATGAGTATTCCACAGCTTATATCAGGAACAATAGTTGTAGAAAATGTATTTGCTTGGCCAGGGCTTGGAACACTTTGTATAAGTTCAATATTCAATAGAGATTATCCTATTATACAAGCTTATGTTCTTCTTATAGGTACTTTATTTGTATTATTTAATCTTTTATTTGATATTTTACAGACGGTATCAGACCCAAGAATGAGAAAGGGGGAATAATTTAATGTTTCAAAGATTTTTGCGTAATAAAACAGCAGTAGGAACAGTATCTTTGGTTCTTATAATTGCAATTTTAGGAATTTTAGCACCTTTAATTGCACCAAATGACCCATATGCAACAGATATTTTAAATAAATTTAAACCTTTTAGTTTACAATATCCTTTCGGAACAGATAATCTTGGAAGATGTATATTTTCAAGAATGCTTTATGGAATAAGACCAACATTAGGACTTGCAGTTCTTACAATGATTGGAACAATAGGTATTGGAGCATTAATGGGACTTTTAGCAGGTTATTTTAGGGGAATTGTTGAAGAAATAATAATGCGAATAGTAGATATAATGCTTTCATTTCCAAGTCAAATTATGGTTTTTGCAGTAGTTGCACTTTTAGGTGTAAGTGTTCAAAATGTTATTCTTGCAAATGTTTTTATAAAATGGGCATGGTATGCACGTATGATTAGAACAGGTGTAATGCAGTATAGAGATAGAAACTTTGTACAGTTTTCACGCTGTGTAGGAACACCGGAAAGATTTATACTTTTACGTCATCTTGTACCTTCAATAGCTTCTGACCTTGCAGTTCTTTCTTCTCTTGATGTTGGTTGGGCAATTATAAATATTTCAACATTATCATTTTTAGGTCTTGGTGTTCAAGCACCTACACCAGAATGGGGAGCAATGCTTAATGAAGCTAAAAATGTACTTACAAGTAATCCTACACAAATGATAGTTCCTGGAATTGCTATTGTAATTCTTGTATCAGCATTTAATCTTATGGGAGATGCTTTAAGAGATGTACTTGACCCAAAGGAGGTGTCAGAATGAGTTTTGTATTAGAAGCAAAAAATATAAGTGTAAAACTTAAAGATAGATTTATAGTTGAAAATTCTTCATTTACTGTAAAAGAAGGAGAGTGTCTTGGAATACTTGGAGAGTCTGGAAGTGGCAAAAGCATGACTGTAAAAGCTATGCTTGGACTTTTAGACAAAAATTTTAAAGTTACAGGAAATGCATTTTTTGAGGGTAAAGACCTTGTTAATCAATCAAAAGAAAGTCTCAGAAATATAAGAGGCGAAAAAATAACAATGGTACTTCAAAATCCTATGACTTGTTTTGACCCTCTTTATCGTATAGGAAATCAAATGTCAGAAACATTTGAAACTCATACAAATTGGTCAAAAAAAGAAATATATGAAAACTCTATTAATATTTTAAATAGGATGCATATAAGAGATGCAGAAGAAGTACTTCAAAAATATCCACATCAACTTTCAGGTGGTATGCTTCAAAGAATAATGATAGGTATTGCTATGGCTATGAAACCAAAACTTCTTATTGCTGATGAACCTACTACTGCAATAGATGCTATAACACAGTTTGAGATTATGGAAGAATTTAAAAGAATAAAAGAAGAACATAATACAGCAATGATTTTTATTACTCATGACCTTGGTGCAATATCACGTATTGCTGATAATATACTTGTTATGAATAAAGGTAGTATAGTTGATAGAGGAGATTTTAAACATATACTTAATAATGCAACAGACCCATATACAAGGCTATTGGTTGAAAAAAGAAGTGCTGTTATGAAAAGTTATAGAAAAATAGTTCATAAGGAGGGAATAGAAAAAAATGATTAAAATAAAAGATGTAAATGTAAGTTTTAAAAGTGAGCGACAAGAAAAGATTTTCGGCACTACAAGAAAACAAGTTTTATTTGATATTTCTATTGATATTCCCAAAGGAACTTGTCTTGGAATACTTGGAGAGTCTGGAAGTGGTAAATCTACACTTGGTAGAGTTATGTGTGGACTTTTAAAGCCAGATAAAGGTAATGTTTATTTAGAGGGAGAACCTGTATATGGTTCTAAAAAGGGTAAAAAAAATCTTCAAAATAAATTAAGTATTGTGTTTCAGGATTATACAACATCAGCAAATCCACGATTTAGAGTAAAAGATATTATTGGCGAAGGTATTTCGGTATATGAAAGAAAAACCAAAGAAAAAGTAGATAGAATAACTGAAACAAAGAAATTATTAAAATTAGTAGGTTTAAATGAAGAATATATTGACCGTTTTCCTCATGAACTTTCTGGAGGACAGCTTCAAAGAGTATGTATAGCAAGAGCTGTTGCTTGTAATCCGGATATAATACTTTTTGATGAAGCTATATCATCACTTGATGCTCATACACAGGTTCAAGTTATGGATATTTTAAAAGAACTTAAAGAAAAGCTAAATTTAACATATATATTTATAACACATGACTTAACATCTGTTACATATATTTGTGATGATGTAATGTTTTTATATAGAGGAAAAATTACAGAACATATTCCTGTTTCAGAAATAGGAAATACAAAAGATGAATATGCAAGAAAATTATTAAATTCAATAATAGAATTTTAATAGGAGGGTTTAATGAGATTTTATAACACAAGTATAAATTGTAATGAAAAAAAACAAGTTATTATACCTGTTACAGATGATATAAATATTGGAGCAACTGTTATATGTGGCAAGAAAGAAGGAAAAACTCTTGTACTTACTTCAGGTGTACATGGTTGTGAATATGTTGGTATAAAAGCATTGTTAGATATTTCAAAAGAACTTGACACAGAAAAAATGTCAGGACAAGTAATAATAATTCCTTTTGTAAACAAAGAGGGATTTTTGGAAGGTGCAAAACAAATTGTACCTTCTGATGGCAAAAATTTAAACAGAGTTTTTGGTGGTAGTGAAAATGGAACGACTTCCGAAAAAATAGCATATGCTATTGAAAAATATGTTTATCCCAAAGCTGATTTTATAGCTGATTTACATAGTGGAGATATAAATGAAAAACTTATGCCTTTTGTATATTTTTCAGTTTTAGCAGAAAAAAGTATATCAAAAATAGGCGAAGAATGTGCAAAATCTATGTCTTTTAAATACAGAGTAGCCTCTACATCAAAAAATGGACTTTATAGTTATGCAGGACAAAAAGGTATACCTTCTTTACTTATTGAAAGAGGTTGCCAAGGAATATGGACAGAAAAAGAAGTTTTGGAATATAAAAATAATATTTATGAAATTATGAGTTATCTTGAAATTATAGAAGATAGATTTGAAATTATAGAACAAAAAAGAATAGATATAACTAAATATATTGAAGCACCTATTGATTGTCTTTGGTATCCTTATTTTAATGGTGGTGATAATGTAAAAAAAGGAGAAGTAATAGGAGAAATAAAGGATTTTTATGATAATACAATAGGGATATATAAAGCTGAATTTGATGGAATAATTTTATATAATACATTATCTCTTGGAGTAAAAAAAGATGAACCACTTATCGCATATGGAAAAATATAATAAAAGTATTCTAAATGAATTTTGGAAAATAGCATGGCCTTCATCATTAGAAGGTCTTTTACTTGTTCTTCTTTCGGCAATAGACCTTGTTATGGTAAGTTCTTTAGGTATTGAAGCAACGTCAGCTGTTGGAGTTTTTTCTCAACCTAAAATGGTTATATTATGTGTTCCACGGTCTTTTTCTGTTGTTGTAACTGCATATATATCAGGAATGTATGGTCAAAAAAAGTTTGATAATATTAAAGAAGGAATGAAACAAAGTTTTATAATATCAGTTTTTATATCTTTTTTAATAATATTATTTGTAATTATATTTATGGAAGAAATACTTTTTATAGCAGGTGCAGATATTGAATATATAAATGAAGCTGTTTCGTATGGAAAATGCATTGCAATAAGTCTTTATTTTAATAGTATTTCAATAGTATTACATTCAGGTTTTATGGGTATAGGCAATTCAAAAATAATGATGATTTCAAATGTTTTAGGTAATATAGTTAATATATTTGTTAATGGGCTTTTAATATATGGAGTATGGTTTTTTCCTAAACTTGGTGTTACAGGTGCTGGAATAGGTACATGTGTAGGTTCTTTTATTACTTTAGTATTTACTTTATATGTAATGGAGATAAAAAATAAATATCTTAGTTTTTTAAGATTTGGAAAATGGATAATTAATAAAAATATATTAAAATCTTTTTGGAAAATGTTTATAGGAGTATTTGTTGAACAATCTGCTGAAAGGGCAGGTATGTTTATATACTCACGAATGGTTGCGAGTCTTGGAACATTACCTTTTGCAGTACATACAATATGTATGAATTTATGTGATTTATATTATAGTTTTACACAAGGAATGGGTAAGGCTTCTTTAGTTCTTTCGTCAAGGTATACAGCTACAAAAAATAATGATAATATTAAAGAACTTATTAAAGGAAGTGTTAAACTAGGTATTATATTTTCTTTTATTGCATTTTTAATATATATTATATTTGGGGAAAGTATGATATCTATTTATAATTCTGATACAAATGTTATTACTCTTGGTAAAAAAATAATTATATTTGTTGCAGTTGTTAGTTTTCCAGAAATGCTTGCTATGATTTTTTCAGGAATTTTAAGAGGTATGAATAAATTTAAGTATGTAGCTACATATTCTCTTATAAGTATAGCAATACTAAGACCAATAATAACCTGGGTTCTTTCTTATTATATTGGACTTGGAATATATGGAGCTTGGATAGCTCTTGTTATTGACCAAACTATGAGGTGTATTTTTGCGTTTATAGGTATTAAATTTAGATAATAATAATTTTCTATATTATAAACTTAAATATAAAAAAGCTTTGTTGTTTTTTCTTTCAACAAGGCTTTTTTTATTTAGTAATATTGCCTTATTATTTATAATAATGAAATAATATAATTTTATAATAAATAATGATTTACAAAGTTTATTTTATAGTTTATAATTTAACCAATATATGAGAACGATATCATAAAAATCGGAATATTTTTTAAAATACTATATAAATAATAATATTTTTAGGAGGAAAATAATGAGTTTTATAAATGAATTTTTTAAAAAAATTTTATCTAAAGAAGAAACAAAAACAGAATGTGAGAAGGATATTATATATAGTCCCTTAAAAGGTGAAGCTATTGAACTTAAAAAAGTACACGACCAAACATTTGCAAATGAGCTTTTAGGAAAAGGTTTTGCAATTAATCCTTCAGAAGGAAAGGTGGTAGCCCCTTTTGATGGTAAAATAGCAACACTTTTTCCTACAAAACATGCAATATGTATTGTAAGTAATGATGGTATAGAAGTTCTTATTCATATAGGTTTTAATACAGTAGAACTTAATGGAAAATATTATAAAGAGCATGTAAAAGAAGGCGATACTGTTTCAAAAGGTCAGACTCTTGTTACATTTGATATTAAAGGTATTAAAAATGCAGGGTATGAAATAACAACTCCTATTGTTATAACAAATACAGATAATTATACAAATATATCAGTGCTTAAAACAGGTGATATTGATTTTGGTGATAAATCTATAAAAGTAGAATAAGGAAGGTTTTCTATGAGTGCATTAACAAATGTTATATTAAAAAATATACAAGAAATTGAAGAAAAAGAAATAATGACAGTTTCAAGAGAATCATATCGTCAAAAATTTCATATTATGCCACCTGTTGGCTGGCTTAATGACCCTAATGGTCTTTGTTATTTTAAAGGTGAATATCATGTATTTTTTCAATATTGTCCATTTGATGCTAATGGTGGTTTAAAAGTATGGGGGCATTATACAAGTAAAAATCTTATAGATTGGAAATACAATGGAGTAAGCTTTGTTCCAGATTGTCCTTATGATTGTCATGGTGTATATTCTGGTTCTGCATATATTGAAAATGATAAAATGCATATTTTCTATACAGGTAATGTAAAATATGATGGTGATTATGATTATATAAATAATGGTAGAGGGTCATATACAATAAAAGCAGAAAGTATTGACGGAATTAATTTTTCATCTAAAAAATGCTTAATGTCACTTGATGATGTACCTAATGATTATACTTGCCATATAAGAGACCCTAAAGTATATAAAGAAAATGATGAATATTTAATGGTTCTTGGTGGTAGAAAAAAAGGAAATAGGGGAGCTGTACTTTTATATTCATCAAATGATTTAGAAAATTGGATTTTAAAAGAAGAAATAATGTCTGATAAACCTTTTGGTTATATGTGGGAATGTCCAGATATATTAAAATTTGGTGATAAAACATTCCTTTCAATGTCACCACAAGGACTTGAAAGAGAAGAATATCGTTTCCAAAATGTATATCAGTCAGGATATGCTCTTATAGAAAATGGAATTATAAATACTGAAAATTTCAAAGAATGGGATTATGGTTTTGATTTCTATGCACCTCAAACATTTACAGATGAAAAAGGCAGAACAATCCTTATAGGTTGGATGGGAGTTCCAGACTCTGAAAGTGAATATACAAATCCAACTGCAAAAAGAGGTTGGCAACATAATCTTACATTATTAAGAGAATTAAAATATAAAGATAATGTAATTTTACAGTATCCTGTTTCTGAATTTAATGAATTAAGAAAAAATTTTAAAGAAATACAATCAGGTGAAAATATAATATTTAAAAATAGATGTTTTGACTGTGAAATAAAAAATATATATGGTAAAATAGATATTGATATATGTAATGGTGTAAAATTTAGTTGGGATAATGGTATTGCTGTATTAAGTCTTACAGAAAAAGTAGGTTATGGAAGAAATGTAAGAAAAGCAAAAATATCTAAAATAGATAATTTAAGAATTATTACAGATGTTTCTGCTATTGAAATATATATAAATGATGGAGAATATGTATTTACAACAAGATTTTACCCTGAAGTTAATGAATATTCTTTAACTGTAAATACTAATGCAGAAAATATAAGCACTTGGGAACTTAATTCAATGAAAGGTATTTAATATAAAATAATAAGTGAGGGGATAATATGGAAGGAAATAAAATTGATGTTACTGTTTTAGGAGAAATACTTATAGACTTTACATATCAAGGTGTAAGTAAATTTAATCAGAAATTATTTGCACAAAATGCAGGTGGAGCACCTGCAAATGTTGCTGTTTGTATATCAAAGCTTGGAAGAAAAAGTGCTTTTATAGGAAAAGCTGGAGATGATATGCATGGTCATTTTCTTAAAGAAACTCTTGAAAAACAGAATGTAAATACTGATAATTTTATACTTGATAATAAATATTTTACAACACTTGCTTTTGTTGATATAAATGAAAATGGAGAAAGAACATTTTCATTTTCAAGAAAATTCAGTGCAGATATTATGCTAGATAAAAAAGATATAAATAAAGAACTTTTAAATAACAGTAAAATATTACACGTTGGTTCATTATCTCTTACAGATGAGCCAAGTAAAGAAGCTACATATTATGCAGTTAAAGAAGCTAAAGAAAATGGAGCAATAATATCATATGACCCTAATTATAGAGCATCATTATGGGAAAATAAAGAAAACTCAACAGAAATAATACGTTCATTAATAGAATATACAGATGTTATGAAAATATCTGATGAAGAAACAGAACTCCTTACAGGTATAGTTGAACCAGAAAAAGCAGGAGCAAAACTTGTTGAACTTGGTGTAAAAATTGCAGTAGTAACACTTGGTGGAGATGGAGCTTGTGTTTGTACAAAAGATGGTTCTATAATAGTAAGCGGATATAAGAGTAATGTTGTTGATACAACAGGAGCAGGAGATTCGTTCTGGGGTGGATTTTTATATAAACTTAGTGAAAGTGGTAAAAAGCCTTCAGAAGTTACACTTGAAGAAGCTGCACAGTTTGCAAAATTCGGAAATGCTGTTGCAAGCATATGTGTAGAAGGATTTGGTGCTATTCCTTCAATGCCTTCTATGAAAGATGTTATTAAAAGAATAGAAAAATAAATTTATAGAAAAATTCTGGATTAGTATTATTGGTACTTATTCCAGAATTTTTTATTTTTTTAATACTTATTATATTTTATAGAAATGAATATATTTTTAGGCTATATTAAAATACTTTTTAGAAACTACATATTATGGTATACTTATTCCTAGAAATTATTTAGGAAGTGATTTAATTGGCAAATATTAATGATGTTGCAAAAAAAGCTGGAGTATCTAAAAGTACTGTTTCTCTTGTTATAAATAATACAGGATACGTTTCAGAAAAAACAAGATTAAAAGTTGAAAATGCTATGAAAGAACTTAATTATATACCAAGTCAGCTTGCAAGAAATTTTTCTACAGATAAATCAAATATTGTTGGAATAGTTATGCCAGATATAATGCACCCATTTTTTTCTACATTTATAAAATATGCAGAACAAAAGCTTTTCGAAAAAGGTTATATGACAATGGTTTGTAGTACAGACGAAAAACCGGAAGTTGAAGAAAAATACTTAGATATGCTTGAAAGAAAAGTTATGGACGGAATAATAATGGGTTCTCATACTTTAAAAACTGAGCAATATATAAATATAAAACGTCCTATTGTAACATTGGATAGATTTATAAGTAACAATATTCCTACTATATGTTCAAATCACGTTATGGCAGCTGAGGTTGTTTCAGATATGATTATAAAAAAAGGCTGTAAAGATGTTGTATTTATTACTGGTAGAGGTATTACAGATATTGCATCAAGTGATTTCTATCAAATAGCAAAGACAGAATTAAATAGTAAGGGTATAGTTACACACAATATAAAAATGGAAGGAAAAAGTTTTTCTATTAACTCATATAATAATATTGCAGAAAAAACTATAAATACATATCCAAATACAGATTGTATAATAGGTGTAGATTCTGCAATAATGGCTTGTTGTAGAATTGCTAAAGAAAAAGGCATAAATATTCCGGAAGATTTAAAACTTATATCTTATGATGGAACATATATAACAAGAATAAATAATGAGTTTATAACATCTATTGTACAGCCTATAAATTTATTAGCTGATTGTGCTGTTGAAACTATAACAGCTCTTATAGAAGGAAATATACCTAAAAATATGTATAATATATTTGATGTTACTATTCAAAAAGGTAATACATTTTAAATTGTTGTTGACAATATATTAATTATATGATATAAATAAATTATCAAACCAGTTCGATATTTTATATCGAACTTTTAAAAAACATTTTATCGAACCAGTTCGAGAGAAAGGGGAATAGCTATGAAGAAAGAACCGAAAGTATCAGCAAAACAAGTACTTGAAGCATTGGGAGGAAAGGATAACATTATAACTGTATCTCATTGTGCAACACGATTACGACTTACGGTAAAAGACGAAAATGTAATTGATAAAAAAGCTGTTGAAGATGCTGAAGGAGTAGCAGGATATTTTGTAAAAAGTGGTCAGCATCAAGTTATATTCGGAACAGGATACGTAGTAAAAGTATGTACAGAGTTTAAAAAACTTTGTCAAATGGATAATGACAACATAGCACCTACACAAGAATTAAATAAAAGTAATGTAAAAACAAATAAATTTCAAGATATAACAAGAACAATATCTGATGTTTTTATACCTATAATACCAGTATTACTTGCAACAGGTATTCTTATGGGATTACAAGGACTTATAACAACATTAGGTTATAATGTGTCAGCTGAATTTAATTCAATATTTTCAGTTCTTACAGGAACAGCCTATACATTTATACCTGTTCTTGTAACTTGGTCAGCATGTAAAAAATTCGGAGGTTCACCTGTTCTTGGTATAGTTCTTGGACTTATGCTTGTTTCACCTATATTACCTGATAAATGGGCTGTTGTAAATGGTGCAGCAGAAGCATTAAAAATAAATATAATTGGTATAGATTTTAGCATAACAGGTTATCAAAGTTCAGTAATACCAGCACTTTTCTTAGGTTGGTTCTGTGCATTTATTGAAAATAAACTTAGAAAAATAGTTCCTGACCTTTTTGATATGTTGCTTGTTCCATTTTTAACACTTCTTATATCATTACTTGCAGGACTTTTTATTGTAGGACCTATATTACTTACAGTAGAGCAAACTTTAACAAGTATAATACTTTCATTACTTAAACTTCCTTTTGGTATAGGTGGTGCAGTTTATGGTGGTTGTATACAGCTTTTATGTTCAGTAGGTATGCATCATACAGTAACACCTATAATAGTAGCAATGTTTACAGAAACAGGTGTTGACTATATAAATCCTATGGGTAGTGCTGCCATAGCTGGACAGCTTGGAGCTGGTCTTGCAATACTTATGCTTAATAAAGATAAAAAAACAAGAGCAAAAATGTTACCTGCACTTATACCTGCACTTTTTGGAATATCAGAACCTGTAATGTATGGAATAACTTTTCCAAGAATAAAACCATTTTTATTTGGTTGTATAGGTGGTGCAGTTGGTGGTGCTTTAGCATCAATATTTAATATAGGTGCAAAAGGAACAGGAGCAAGTATGGTTCCAGGAATGCTCTTATACTTAAATAGTGGTTTATTACAGTATATAATTGTATTAATTGTATCAATAGCTGTAGCTTTTGCAATTACATATATAGTTATGAAAGGTAAAGAAAAATGAAACTATTTGACTTTAGCAATAGACAGAACAGAAAAATAAAAATAGAAGATTTAACTTGTAAGTATAAAGAATATATATTAAATTTAGCAAAAAATGACCCTTGGTATCCTTCTTTCCATATAGCACCAAAACATGGTCTTTTAAATGACCCTAATGGTTTAATTGAAATTGATGGAGTGTATCATATTTTTCATCAATGGTATCCAGCAGGACCTGTACATGGTTTAAAATATTGGTATCATTACACAACAACTGATTTTATTAATTATAATGATATGGGTATAGGAATGTATCCAGAATATGATTTTGATAAAGACGGTTGTTATACAGGTATGGCTATTAAAGAAAAAGATGGAAATATATCTGTTTATTATACAGGTGTACATGGCGAAGAAATAGAACCTTGTATCGGAAAAGCTGACTTAATAAATGGAGAGATAGTAAACAGAAGAAATATATGTTCCTACGATAAAAATATAAGTACCCATAATATAAGAGACCCTTTTGTTTATTACAGTAACAACCAAAAAGTAATTTTATTAGGTTTTGAAGATAAAAATAATAAAGGACAAATAGGCATATTTACAGATAATGAAGATATTGTTGAATATAAAGGTATACTTAAAATGAAAAATATGGATTTTGGATATATGCTGGAATGTCCTAATTATTTTGAAACAGACAAAAATGGTGTTATTATATTTTCTCCACAGGGTATAAAAAGTCCTAATAAATATGACTTTAGAAATGTTTTTTCAGTAGTTTATTCTGTTGGTGAAAAAATAGATTTAAAATCAAAAGAGTTTAATTCAAATGAATTTTATGAAATAGATAAAGGCTTTGATTTTTATGCACCACAAGTATTTAAAGATGAAAAGGATAGAGAAATACTTATAGGTTGGCTTGGAAATTCAAAATGTATATATCCTTCTGATAAAAATCAATGGGCACATATGCTTACAATACCAAGAGAAGTAATTATTGAAAATGACAGAATAGTTCAAAAACCTATTGAAGAACTTTTAAATTTAAGAGATAAAGAGATAATAATAAATGATGAATTAGATTTAAAATCAACAGCCTTTGAAATAGTTTTTGATGGAACAGAAAATTTTGAAATATTCATTGAAAACAATAAAAATGAAAATATAAAATTTTCATCAGAGTATAATGAGTATATATTAGATAGAAGTAAAATGACATATTTATATAATGAACAATATGGTAATGTTAGGTATGCAAAAAGACTTGAAAACTCTAAACATAGTATAAGAATGTTTTTTGATAATTCAGCTATTGAAATATTCTGCGATAATGGAAAAACTGTATTTACAGGTAGAGTATACATAGATGATATTTCGAAAATAAAAGTTAAAAATACAAATGCTTTATTGTATTATATGAAAAAAATAAATATAAATAATTAAATTTTTAGGGAATGAATTTAAGTAATAGTACTTAATTTCATTCCTATTTTTATTTAAAAAATATTAAATTTATTCAAAAATGAATAAATGTTATATTACTATGTCAAAAAAAGTATGTTTTTAAAGGATTTTATTTTTGGCATACTGAACTTAAATGTGCCTCTAGATTTTTAACAAATGAGGATAGAAGAACTGATTATATGGATATTTTAAGACCTATTTTAGCAGAAAAAATAAACCTTTTGTAGTAATAAATTGTGTTTGTATTAGTCCTAATCTTATAGAATGTGAACTATTTGGATATAAAAAAGGGGCTTTTACAGAAATATGTATATAATAAAATTTCATTATAGTTTGTTGAATTAAATGTGAAATGTTTTGATGCAATTAATTTAATTACAATTATTATATAAAGATTTATTTTTGTTGGAATAATTGATTAAAATAAAAAATCTGGAATAAATTTTTGTTTTATATTCCAGATTTTTATCTTTTCTTTATATAAATAAAAAATTCTAATAAAACATATTACATATATTTAACTTAATGAAACTATATAAATTGATTATTTATTTAATTAGAAAATATTTATGGTTTATTAGTTTTATCATATTTTTCAACGTTTAAAGAAATAATAATTACACCTATAACACTACCTAATATTATAAATATATTAGGCAACCCTCCTAAGTTTGATACCATTTTTATACCATCTATTCCTGCAATTGTTAACATTATATAGGATAAAATAGCAAATATTAATCCCCACATGACTTTTAACAGAACAGGAGCTTCTTGTTCTTCTGGAGAAATTCCAGAGGTTGAAATAGCAGCTATTGAATTAGTGGTAGAATCCATAGCTGTTATCATAGAAAGAATAAGTGCTAAGAAAAATATAAATATAATTATTTTTGCAAAAGGTAAAGTATCAAATATTGCATATATTACAGCTTCTGCACCTTGTGTATTAAGTATATTTATTAAGTCGAGTTTTCCTGAAAGTTGATAGTGTATAGCAAGATTTGAAAATATGCCACACCAGATAATATTGAATATAATAGGTATTAAAAAATTAATTTTTATAAGGTCTTTTATTTTATAACCAACACCAAGTCTTGCAAGAAAGCAAGCTGATATGGGTGCCCAACTTCCCCAACTGCCAGCATAAAATACAGTCCAATTTTTTGCCCAAGAATCATTTGTGTATGCACCTGTTGTAAGAAGTTTTTCGGGAATATGTGTAAGAGTTGAACCTGTTGCTTCAAGTGTGCCATCTATCATAAATACTGTTGGACCAAGTATAAATATTATAATAAGAAGTAAGAAATATATAACAACATTAATATTTGAAAGTAATTTTATACCCTTATGTATACCAGAAATTGATGAAATTATAAAACAAGTAGTTGTTATAGAGATTATTATAAACCAAGCAGAAGATTTACTTTGAATTCCTGTAAGTTCTTTTAGTGCACCACCCATATTTAATGTGCCTGTACATATTACACCAAGAATACCTAATCCCATAGAGAATAAAAGTAATGTATCAAGAATTTGGGTAAATTTACCAGAATCTGAGATGTTTATTTTAAGTTTATCTGTAATAATACTGAGCTGTGATGCAACAGAAAATGGTTTTTTCATATTAAAAAATGCAAATGCAAATGCTATTACAGGTAATGTATATAATGAATATGGATGTATAGACCAATGAAGAACCATTGTTTCCATTGCAAATTTTGCAGATTCTGGAGAATTAGGTTCTATTCCTATTGGTGGTGTTGCCATATGATATATAGGTTCTACTATACCCCAAAATAATGCACCTGCTGCCATTGCAGTACAAAGAGTTATAGTTGCCCAATTACCTTTTGATAATATTGGCTTAGCATTTTTTCCGCCTAATATGACATCTCCTAACGGAGAGAAATATGCAATACATATTCCTACAAGACACATAAAACTTGTAAAACTGTATGTCCAACCAAGATTTTTTAAAACCCAGTCATTTGCAAAACTTGCCATATAATAAAAACCGTGTTTATCAATTATGCTGTATATAAGAGCTGCTATAAGAAGTATAAATGCAGGATAAAATGCAAGTTTTCTTATATATTTTTTTGAATTTAATAGTTTCATTTTAAAACAACCCCTTTTTTAAAAAAAATAAAAAACAACAAAAAAACGCACAAAATCCTACGGAATTTGTGCGTT
>DXZA01000046.1 GCA_019415525.1 Tyzzerella sp.
ATTTATTCATATTTTAAATATTATTTATGTCTAACTCCTAAAGAAATAAAGCCGGCTTAAAAAGCCGGCTTTATTTCTTTAGGGTTGGAGTTTTTATTTTATATTATGTTTTTAGTAAAAACATAGGGGCAATATTAAATTAAAAAAAACAAAAATTAAATATATCAAAAATATCTATTTTATTTTCGTCATTTATTTTTTCTGCATACAACAAAGGATTTCCAAAATGTTGAATTGCTTTTTTTATTGCAATATCATCATTATCAACATATGGTATATATTTTTTTGCAAGTTCAGTTATTTCTTCATTTAGATTTTTTCTTATATTTTCTCTAATCTTTTTATTTTTTATATTTATACAAACAGAATTTATATATTCAGAAATTAAATATGAATCCAACATTTTCACCTTCTTTATTTTTATTTATATATATATGACGCTACAAACTTCATTTTTGTTTCAAAATTTTAAAAAAAATTTTATATTTTTTTAAGAATTAAAAAATGACACCTAAAAAGGTGTCATTTAAATACTTTATTTAAGGTATGCTCTCATACTTTTAGCACTTATAGCCATTGTGGACGTATTATGTAAAAGTGCTGTTGTTGTAGGTCTCATAAAACCAAAAAGTCCTCCAAGTAAAAGCATAGTATTAAAATTAATTATAAATAAATAATTATTATGTATTCTCTTAAGCATAGCTTTACTTAAGTTTCTTAATTTTGCAAGCTCTCTTAAATCTGTTGAAAGAAGAGTAATATCTGCAACATCTCTTGCAAGGTCTGAAGAATCCTTCATAGCTACTGATACATTGGCAGTAGCAAGTGCAGGAGAATCGTTTATACCATCTCCAACCATTATTACACATCTTCCCTGTGATTTAAGTTCATTTATAAATTCTGCTTTATATTCTGGAAGCACCTGTGCTCTGTATTCTGTTATACCGATTTCCTCACTTACTGCTTTTGCAGCATTTTCATGGTCACCTGTAAGCATAATTATATTTTCAATACCGCTTTTCTTTAGCAAATCAATAGCTTCTTTAGCTTCATCTCTAGGCGGGTCATTTATACATATTACACCAGCAAGTTTTCCACCAATAGCAAGATATAAAAGTGATGAACCCTTAGAAATTTCTTTTATTCTTTCTTTTTGTTCCTCTGTAATTTCAGTACCTTCATCTTCAAATACAAAATGACTGCTTCCTATAATAGCTTTTCTTCCATAAAGCTGAGTAG
This sequence comes from Tyzzerella sp., assembly GCA_019415525.1. GTDB lineage: Bacteria > Bacillota > Clostridia > Lachnospirales > Anaerotignaceae > Fimicola. The sequence goes on from DXZA01000046.1 coordinate 1,240, forward strand.
CCACACCATGTGCAACAATATATTCTACTTCTGAGTGTTCTTCCTCATGATTAAGCTCTTCATCTTTTGCCTTTTGTACAACAGCCCTTGCTATACTATGTGGGAAATGTTCTTCTATACAAGCGGCAGTTTTTAAAACTTCTTCTCTTGTATAATCACCAAAAGGTTCAACATGTATAACTTGTGGGCAAGCATTTGTTATTGTTCCTGTTTTATCAAAAACAATAGTATCTGCCTTAGCAAATGTTTCAAGATGCTTTCCACCCTTAACCATTATGTTATGCACAGAAGCTTCTCTCATAGCTGATATAACAGCAATAGGTGTTGAAAGTTTTATAGCACAAGAATAGTCAACCATAAGTACAGATATAGCTTTCATAATATTTCTTGTAAGCAATCCTGTAAATATAGCACCCATAAAACTAAATCCAACAATTGAATCTGCAAGATTTTCAGCTTTACTCTGAACTCCAGCTTTAAGATTTTCAGACTCTTCTATAAGCTCAACTATTTTACTTATTCTGCTTTCATTTGAAAGAGCTGTAACTTTAACAGTTATTGCACCTTCTTCAACAATAGTTCCAGCATATACAGTAGTTCCAGCATATTTATGTCTGCCTAAAGGTTCACCTGTCATAGCTGACTCATTTACCATTGCATTTCCATCAATAACAGTTCCATCAACAGGTATCATACTTCCTGTTCTTATACGTATACAATCATCAATAGAAATTTTATTCATAGGCATTGAAACTTCTTTTCCGTCTTCAGTAACAAGCCAAACTTGGTCAACATTTATTGCTATACTATTTGTAAGAGCATTTTTTGTACGTTCTTTTGTATATTCCTCAAGAAGACCAGAAAGATTAAGAAGGAACATAACAGAACCAGCAGTACCATGAGAACCTTGGGCAATAGCGGCAGTTATTGAAGCTGCATCAAGCACGGCAACATCAATATGACCAGCCATAAGACTCTTAACACCACTTCTTACATATTTAGAAGCATTAAACAATGTAATTGCCATTTTTAAAGTTTTAGGTAAAAAAAGGCTAAAAATAGCTCTTCTTGCAATAAGTCTTATAAAACTTTTATGAAACCTATTATCTATTTCCTGTATAGCCTGTTCACCAGAAGGCTTGACAAAAGGAATATTCTCTCGTTTTATATTATTAATATCTTCTAATACTTTTTCAAGACTTCCTTTTTTGTAATAAATTAATATACTGCCATTAGCAGATTGTGTTACAACATTATCAATATATTTCTTTTTCATAAGCATATGAGCTATGCCATAGCCTTGTTCATCAGAAAAAGCATATGTACCACATCTTACACGAAGTCTTCCGGCAGTATTATGTACTATTTTATACTGCATATTTTAACCTTCTTTTATTTATCTTCTTCTATAAGACCACTTTCAACTTTTGCTTCATAGCAAAGGTCTTGAGCATCTTCTTTCATGCTCTGGAAAGCTGATTCTGCATCTTTCTGAAGTTTCATACCTTTAGCTAAACCAGAAACACAAAGTTCACGTGTTTTTTTGCTTTTTGCAATTTTTGTACCAACTACTGCTGTTACAATACCTCCTATAAAATATGCTACTTTTTTGTCTTTTAAGCAATCAAAACAATTCATTACACATCTTCCTTTCTTTTGTAAATAAAATTATTAGCCTGTCTAAAAGACAGGCTTTTTTGAAAAACTATACTATATTAGTGTATAATATCATTATTTTTTTGTCAATAAATGCCGATTATTATTGATAATTTTTATCAAAAAATAAATAATTACTTATATTGATTGATGGAATGTTCTTTTTATTACTTCCTGTTGCTGTTCTTTTGATAAACGATTAAAGTTTACAGCATATCCAGAAACACGTATTGTCAATGTTGGATATTTTTCTGGATGTTCCATAGCATCAATTAATATTTCTCTATTCATTACATTTACATTAAGATGATGAGCACCCTGAATAAAATATCCATCTAATATATGTATTAAATTTTCAATTCTTTGTTCAGAACTTTTTCCCAAAGCATCAGGTACTATTGAAAATGTATTTGATACACCATCTTGGCAAATATTTCTATATGGAATTTTAGCAACAGAATTTAATGAAGCTAAAGCACCATTTTCATCACGTCCATGCATAGGATTTGCACCTGGAGCAAGTGGTTCACCATACTTTCTTCCATCAGGTGTTGTTCCTGTTTTCTTACCATACATAACATTACTTGTAATAGTAAGTGCAGAAAGTGTATGTTTTGCATTTCTATAAATAGGACGTTTTTTAAGAGCATTTGAAAAATAAGTTACTATTTCAACAGCAATATCATCAACTCTGTCATCATCATTTCCATATTTAGGGAAATCACCTTCAACATTAAAATCAATTGTTACGCCTTTCTCATCTCTTACAGGAATAACTTTAGCATATTTTATAGCAGAAAGAGAGTCAGCAGCAACAGAAATACCTGCAATACCAAAAGCAGTAAGTCTTTCCACATTTCCATCATGTAAAGCCATTTGACTTGCTTCATAAGCATATTTATCATGCATATAATGAATTATATTAATTGTATCGACATATAATTCTGCAACATAATCAAGTACTTTTTTATAGTTTTCCCAAACTTCTTCATATTCAAGAACATCATTTTTAATATTAGGAATATTAGGTACAATCTGAACCTTTTGTAACTCATCAACACCACCATTTATTGCAAGAAGAAGTGATTTTGCAATATTAGCTCTTGCTCCAAAAAACTGCATTTGTTTTCCAACACGCATTGCAGATACACAACAAGAAATAGCATAATCATCACCATATAAAGGACGCATAATATCATCATTTTCATACTGTATTGAGTCTGTTTCTATACTCATTTTAGCACAGTATGCTTTAAATTCTTTTGGTAAATCTCTACTCCAAAGTACTGTCATATTTGGCTCTGGAGCTGTACCAAGATTTGTAAGTGTATGAAGATAACGGAAAGAATTTTTAGTTACAAGAGGTTTTCCTGTTATACCAACACCACCTATTGCTTCTGTAATCCATGTAGGGTCACCACCAAAAAGTTCATTATATTCAGGTGTTCTAAGGTGTCTTACGAGTCTTAATTTAATTATAAACTGGTCTATAAGCTCTTGAGCTTCTTTTTCAGTAATTGTGCCATTTTGTAAATCTCTTTCAATATAAATATCAAGGAATGTTGAAGTACGGCCAAGAGAAATAGCAGCACCATTATTTTCTTTTACTCCTGCAAGATATGCCATATATAAAAACTGTACAGCTTCTTTTGCATTTACAGCCGGCTTGCTTATATCAACGCCATATTTTAAAGCCATTGATTTCATTTCTCCAAGAGCTTTTATTTGCATTCTTATTTCTTCTCTTAATCTTATAAGCTCATCTGTCATTGGTCCATCAAATTCATCAAGTTCATTTTCCTTTTGTTCAATAAGGAAATCAACACCATATAAAGAAACCCTTCTATAATCACCTATAACTCTACCACGACCATAAGCATCAGGTAATCCTGTTAAAAGTCCTGCATGTCTTGCAAGTTTTGTTCTTTTAGGGTATGCATCAAATACACCTTCATTGTGTGTTTTCCTATAAGAGTGGAAATTTTTTAAAACATCTTCATTTAATTTATATCCATATTGGTCTAATGCACTTTTAGCCATTTTTAAACCACCATATAAATTAACAATTCTTTTTAAAGGTGCATCTGTTTGTAAACCATAAATAACTTCATTTTCTTTATCAATATATCCTGCTTCAAAATTATCAATTCCTGAAATAATATTTGTTTCAACGTCTAAAACTCCTGTTTTCATTTCCTCAATTATAAGTTCATGACATTTGTCCCAAAGTTTTTTTGTTTTTTCTGTTACACCTTCAAGGAATGAATCATCACCTTCATATAATGTATAATTCTTTTGTATAAAGTTTCTTACATCTATTTCCTTTGTCCATGTTCCTTCTTTAAATCCCTGCCAAGCTATTGTATTCATTTATATCAATCCTTTCTATTATTAATCAAACACTATATCTGAAATAATTTTCTGAAGCTTTTCTGTTTTTTCTTTATCCATTGGCAAAATACCTTCAAGAGTATAATTTATACCCATTGTTTTATATTTTTCTACACCAAGAATATGATATGGAAGTAATTCAACTTTTTTTACATTTGGAATAGTTTTAATATACTTACCAAGCTTTTTTATATGCTCCTCATTATCTGTTAAATCTGGAACAACAACATGTCTTATCCAAAGTGGAATATTTTTATTTTTTACTTCATCTAGAAATTCATTAGCCTTGGAAATATTACCACCTGTAATATAGTTATATTTTTCATATTCAATATGCTTTAAATCCATAATAACCAAGTCAGTATATGATAAAAGTTCAGTATAATTACCATTACCATACCCTGCTGTATCAATACATGTTGAAATACCCTCTTTTTTACACTCTTTAAAAAGCTCTGTTAAAAATTCAGACTGTAAAAGAGGTTCTCCACCAGAACAAGTAATGCCACCTGTATCACCATAATAAGGCTTATAGCGTCTTAGCATTTTAATAATTTCTTCAACACTCATTTCTTTTCCAGTATTTATATCCCAAGTATCAGGATTATGACAATATTTACATCTAAGTTTACAGCCTTGAAAAAATAAAACTGTTCTTATTCCTGGACCATCAACAAGTCCCATAGTTTCAATAGAATGAATTTTTGCTTTCATATAATCATCACCTCTTTCTATTTATTACCAAAATAGAAAAAGCCGCACATCTAGGCTTTTTCTGCCCAGACGGTCGGCTTAATTTAAAATGATTATACTTCATGTGGTTAATTCCACTATTCCGTCAGTCATATAATCTATACAAATATATTATCATTATTATTAATATGGGTCAACATAAATCTAACTAGAAAATAATGGATAATTTCTCAATAATAAATATTTTATATTTTAGGTAAATGAATACATCTTCCAAGAGCAGCTGTGCAAGCTTCAACAAAAGCCTCTGTATATGTTGGGTGTGGGTGTATCATTCCAACGACTTCATAAACTGTAAGTTCAGCATCCATAGCAGCTTTTGCTTCCATAATCATTTCTGTTGCAACAGCCCCTACAATATGAACACCCAAAATTTCACCATATTTTTTATCAATTATTACTTTTACAAAGCCTTCACTTTCCCCACTTGAAAGTCCACGACCATTTGCAGAAAATGGGAATTTCCCAATAGCAATATCATAGTCTTTTTTAGCAGCTTCTTCAGTAAGACCAACAGATGCTGCTTCTGGAATTGTATATAAACAAACTGGTACATTATTTAAGTTACATTTTTCTGTATATCCCATAGCATTATTAGCCGCAACTTCACCCATTTTAAATGCTGAATGAGCCAATGTGCTTTTTGTTGTTATATCACCACAAGCATATATATTATCTATATTTGTTTTGCAATATTCATCAACAATAATTTTTCCACTTTCAAGTTTTAATGTATCTTTTAAACTTCCAATACATTCAATATCAGCTTTTCTGCCAATAGAAAGTAATACATTATCAAAATCAAATCTTTCTCCGCTTTCAAGAACTATACAAGGTTTTTCATAACTATTTTCTATTTTCTTAATATTTTTACCTGTAAGAACTTTTATACCAACTTTTTTCATACTCTTTTCAACACTTACAGATATTTCTTTATCAAACATACTTACTAAATTATCAGAAAGTTCAATTATTGTTACTTCGCTACCAAATCCATTAAAAGCAGTAGCAATTTCGCAGCCAATAACACCACCACCAATTATACCCAATTTAGCAGGAACTTCTTTTAATTCCAATATGTCTGTACTATCAAGTATTTTTTTACCTTCAATACCTTCTAAAGGTATTTTTCCGGTAACAGAACCACCACATAATATTATATTTTTGGAATGATATTTTTCATCATTACATAAAACTGTGTTATTATCAATAACAACTGCCTTTCCTTCTACTATTTTAACACCATTACTTTTAAGAAGTGTATAAACACCAGATGTAAGTTTTTTAACTACTGTATTTTTATAGTTATAGACCTCTTCCATATTAATGTTTAAACTATTTGTATCTATATAAATACCTCTTAAATGAGCTGTTTTAATATTATGAATTGTTTCAGCTGTTTTAATATATGTTTTTGTAGGTATACAGCCCCTATTAAGACAAGTTCCACCTACAACATCTTTTTCAAATATAATAACTTTACCACCTAATTGAGCAGCTCGTATAGCTGCAACATATCCGGCAGGACCCCCTCCAATTATAGCAACATCATAGCTGTTATAATATTCCTCTGTTTTTTCTATTAAATTACTTTTATCAATTTTTGACTTATCATTATCAATATAAGCAGGTTCACTATCAATAATTACTTCACCATATTCACCGATATATCCAATTGTTGTAACAACAGGTACTGTTTCACCATCTTCAAAATATTTACAAAGTAAAATACCTGTGGAAGGAGCTTCTATTTCCATTGTAACTTTATCAGTTTCAATTTCTAATATACCATCTCCCTCTTTAACTTCATCACCTACTTCAATAAGCCATTTTATAATTTTTCCTTCTTTCATATCCATACCTGCTTTAGGCATAAATATCTTTACAGCCATAATGTTAAACTCCTTACTTCATATAAAATATCCCAAACATATATAATTATATTAATATTGATAATGGGTTTTCTAATATATGTTTAATTTCCATTAGGAATTCAGAAGCTTGTCTTCCGTCAATAACTCTATGGTCATATGTTAATGATAATCCCATTTTTTTAGATACAGCTACTTGTCCATCTTTAAGAACAAGTTCATCTACTATTGTACAAACTCCAAGAATACTTGAATTAGGTTGATTAATAATAGGATTAAAACTTTCAACTTCATACATACCAAGATTTGAAATTGTAAAAGTTGAACCTGTATAATCATCTGGTATAAGCTTATTATTATTAGCTTTATATACTAAATCTTTTGTAGATTTTGCAATTTCAGTAATACTCATATTATCTGTATGTTTTATTACAGGGACAATAAGACCTGTTTCCATACCGACAGCCATACCAATATTTATTTCATTATTATATACTAAATAATCACCATCTAATTCTACAAGTATATTTGTATGTTTTTGAAGAGCTTTTGTAACAGCCTTAATCACTAAATCATTTATTGTTATTTTAACTTCTGAACTTTCATTTATTTGTTTTCTCAATTTAATAAGTTCTGTTACATCAGCACGCATATTATGTGTAACTGAAGGTATTTCATTATGACTCTTAAACATTCTTTCGGCAACAACTTTTCTTATTCCAGAAAGTTTAACACGTTTTCTATTATCACATTCTTTTGACATTGCATAAATCACATCAGATTTCATAACTTTGCCATTATATCCTGAGCCTAAAATATCATCTGTATTTATACCATTTTCACTTGAAATTCTTTTAGCTAAAGGACTAATATTTTTATTTTGTTTTCTAATATCATCACAATGTGATAATACATCTCTTCCTTTAACTTCGCCATGTAAACCTGTTGCTGTAACTTTTGATAAATCTACATTATTTTCTTTAGCTAATTTTTTAGCATACGGAGTGGCTGGAATATAATCATCATATTCTTCATTTATGATTTCATCTGATTTAAGAACTATTTCTTTAACTTCTGTTTCTTCACTACCTGCAATCTTTGGAGCATCAGGTACTTTCTCATCTTTTGTACCAATATATCCAATTATTGTAACAACAGGTACTGTTTCACCATCTTCAAAATATTTACAAAGTAAAATACCTGTAGCAGGAGCTTCTATTTCCATTGTAACTTTATCAGTTTCAATTTCTAATATACTATCTCCCTCTTCTACTTTATCTCCAACCTCTACAAACCATTTTATAATTTTTCCTTCTTTCATATCCATACCTGCTTTAGGCATAAATACTTCTACTGCCATAAAAACACCTCCTGTTTTTATTATTAGGCTAATACTTCTTTTACAGCCTTAACTATTTTTTCCTCGTCCGGTAATATACCTTTTTCAAGTACTGGACAGAAAGGTACAGGGACATCTTCAGATGCAAGTCGTTTAATAGGTGCATCTAAGTAATAGAATACATCTGTTTCTGCAACAGCAGCAGCAATTTCTCCACCTAAACCACCTGTTTTTACAGCTTCGTGTACAATTATAAGATGTTTTGTTTTTCTTACTGATTTAAGAATAGCTTCTTTATCCATTGGTAAAAGTGTTCTAAGGTCAATAACTTCAACATCTATATTTTCTTCTTCCAACTGTTTTGCAGCATTAAGACAAGTATGAACCATTCTTCCATATGTTACTATTGTACAATCTTTACCTTCTCTTTTAATATCTGCAACACCAATTGGTATTGTATATTCTTCTTCCGGAACCATACCTTTTGTTCTATATAAAAGCTTTTGTTCAAGAAACATTACAGGATTATTATCTCTAATAGCTGATTTTAAAAGTCCTTTTGCATCATATGGAGTTGATGGAACAATAACTTTTAATCCTGGAATATGACAAAGCATAGCTTCAAGTGATTGTGAATGCTGTGCAGCAGCACCTGTACCACAGCCAGATGCAGTTCTTAATACCATAGGTACACTTACCTTTCCTCCAAACATATAATTCATTTTAGGAGCTTGATTTAAAATCATATCCCAACATACACTCATAAAATCTGAAAACATAATTTCAACAATTGGTCGCATACCTGATATAGCTGCACCAATAGCTGCACCAACAAAAGCTGTTTCTGATATTGGTGTATCCATAATTCTATCTTCACCGAATTCTTCTACCATACCACCTGTTACACCAAAAGCACCTCTATATACACCAATGTCTTCACCCATCATAAATACATTGCTATCTTTTCTCATTTCTTCACTTATAGCATCTTTTATGGCATTTGCATAAGTTGTTTCAACCATTTTTATTCCTCCTATTACTTATAATTATCAGTCTGCATAAACGTCATCATAAATATCTTCAAGTTTAGGATATGGACTATCTAATGCAAATTTTACTGCATTATCAATTATTTCTGTTGTTTCTTTATCTACATTATCTATTTCTTCCTGTGTAGCAATGCCTTCAGAAAGAAGTCTTTCTTTAAATCTTTTTATAGGGCATCTTTCTTTCCAATAATTTATTTCATCTTTTGTTCTATAAAGATTACCGTCACTTTTTGAATGTCCTGAAATACGATATGTATTTTCAACGATTAATACAGGTTCGTTATTTTCATATGCATATTTTCTCATTTCTTTAACTGTATTATAGACTTCCATAACATCATTACCATCAATAGTAATTGATTTCATACCATATGGAATAGCTCTTTTTTCAATATCAGTTACTTTCATGGCTTTTGATATATGTGTTGACATACCATATGTGTTATTTGTGCAAACAAATAATACAGGTAAGCCCCATACTGAAGCAAGGTTCATAGCCTCATGAAAAGCACCTTCATTTGATGCACCATCACCAAAAAAAGCAAGTGAAACTTTACCATCTTTTAATTTTTTATGAGCAAGAGCAGAGCCACAAGCTAAAGGCAATGATGGTCCAAGTATACCATTAGCACCTAATACACCAACTGATTTATCAGCTATATGCATTGAGCCACCTTTTCCTTTACAAACTCCTGTTTCTCTACCAAAAATTTCTGCCATCATCTTATTTATGTCAATACCTTTACATACAGCAGCTGGGTGACCTCTGTGTGTAGCAAACATATCATCAAGAGGTTCAAGAGCTGAACAAGTACCTGCTGCACAAGCTTCTTCCCCTATTCCCAAATGAGTTGTACCATGTATCATACCAAGAGAAAAATAATACTGTACTTTCTCTTCAAACTTTCTTGATTTCATCATTTTTCCAAGTAAATCTAATGCTAATGTTTTATCTATTTTACCACTAGTTTTCATATATTCATCATCTCCTATTTTATTGTATATAATATTTAATCTTCATACACAAACTCTAATTTAGAATTGTTTTAAATAACTTTACAAAATATACTCCGTTTATATAATAGCTAATAATAAATTAATACTAAAATAAATACAATTATCTAATATTTATATAAATTTATCAACTATAATATTTTCTTAACCATAATTATAAAACAATCTAACTTTTTAAAATAGAACTTTTTATTTTATTATTACCAAATATACTTAATAATTTTATAAAAATTATATCAAATTTATTTCCTTAGATAAGTTTACCAACGGTTTGCTTTTTCTGCAAGTTTTTTTGTACTATGGTATACCATTAATTATATATTTCTATACTTTAGTTCTAAATTTTATAATTATTAA
>DXZA01000047.1 GCA_019415525.1 Tyzzerella sp.
TGAAAATCTTTTAATATTATCTATGGCAGACTCTATTATTAAGCAATCACTTTCTAATTTTACAACTGAAATTTACTATCATTGTTGCAAGGAAGTTGATATAATAGAGTTTCAAGAAACAGAAAATAAACTTATAAATATTGTTGGTAAAGAAAAATTTGAAGCATTTCAGTTCATGCTTACTCAATATTTTATTGCAACTTCCTTTGACCAATTCTTTTTACAAGCTATGATAAAAGAATTAAGTCTGATTCTTACTGCTCGTGATATTGAAACTGACAATGAAATATTTAGGCTGTTTTTAAAAAACTTATAATAGTAACTAATAGTAATTGAAAGCAATAATATATAAACAGGTCAGTAGGGTCAGTTTTTTTAGTGCTGGGTACTAATGAAAATTTACTGTCCTACTGTCACTGTTTTCATTGTTTTTATAATTCTATTTTTATAAAATCCTTTATTTTAAAGGCATATACAATGTTTAAATTTCATTTGTATTTCTTTATTTATAGGGTCAGTTGTGATTATATACTCATTTTAACTGTCACTAAATTACTTTTCTACTGTCACTATTTTTACTATTTCAATAATTCTTTTTCCATTACTTCTCCTTGTTTTAAATGAATATCCATTATTTAAAAGTTCATTTGCATTTTTCTTTAATCTTTTTAATAATGTTAGGTGAGATATTTCTTTATTTGAAATTTCACTTAATATTTTTGCTACTGCTATTGGTTCTCCGATAAGTAAATCATTTTTACTCATGTATCCTTTTATTATTTCTGTTATATCATCTTTTTCTATTTTTCTGTTATCCAAAGAATCATTTATCTTTATCCAAATATTGTTTTCATTTCTTTCAAGTTCCAATGCTCTTTTTTCAATATCTCTACCAAGAATATACAACTTAACTTTACCACTTCCACGCTCTTTTTCTGTCATAACAAAACAATTGTCTGATGCACCTTGTATTCCTGTTGTTCCTGAAATCATATGAAAATAATCTTTATTTTCTTGTTTTCTTAAATGATGTACAACAAGTATAGATATATGAAATTTATCAGCAATATTTTTTAGTATTTGAAGTTCTTTATAATCAGTTCCATAACTATAATCAGTTCCTTGTGGTCGTATACACTGAAATGTATCTATTACAATTAGAACTGTATCTTTATGTTCTTCTAAAAATAAATTTATTTTTTCTTCCAATCCATAACCTAATATTGATACCTCCCAACAGAAAAATAGATTTGAAGGTGCATCATCTGTCATAGTATATATTCTGTTTTGTAATCGTTCTGCATTATCTTCAAAGCAAAGATATAAAACTGTTCCTTTAGTTGTTTCAAAATCCCAAAGTTTTTCGCCCTTAGAAACTGAAAGACAAAGTTCTAATGCTAGAAATGATTTTCCTGTTTTAGGTGCTCCTGCCAGTATAGTCAAGCCTTGTGGCAATAGATTTTTTACTATATATCTTACAGGTTTATAATCCATATCCATAAGCTCCTCACCATTTATTACTTGAAAAGGTTTTATAGTATTCATTTAACTCCTCCTTATTTACAAATTTTCCTCCTTTGTTTCTACTATCTTTAGTACTTATTAGTTATTTTCCTTTAAGGCAACACCTCCTTTTATAAGAATTTATATATCACAAATGACTCTGCTAATTTTTATTAATAACATCAAAAATAATTACACAGGGTCAGTAGGGTCAGTTTTTTTAGTAGTAGGTAATAATTAAATTTTACTGTCCTACCGTCACTGTTTTAGCTGTATCAATAGTTTTATTTCTCTATTAAAATGCTGTATTTTCAAGAAAAATCAAATGTTTAAGAATTTATTTATATTTTTCTTTAATATCATTAACAGGGTCAGTTATCATATATCTTTCCTTTAACCGTCACTTTTTGTACAAAAAAAGACGAACCATTTTAAGTTCGCCCTGTCTATAAAAATTTTTATATAAAAAAAACTCTATCTTATTGATAAAGGTTTAATATATTTCTGATTTCTTTGTAATTCTTTCAAATAATTTATTCATACTTTCATATTGACATATAAATGATTCAGCACTAGCTTTTATCATTTCTTCCCCTGTTACTTGGGAAAAATCTATACTATATCCATTTTCTTCTGCTAAATATTCTATAAATAGCCTTTGAGCTCTACCATTACCCTCTCTAAAAGGGTGTATTACATTAATTTCACTTAGATAGTAGGCTAAACGAATAGGCATATCTTTTTCAGATACTTCTTTTAAATATTTTTCATTTTTAAGTTTACTAAATAAACTTTCTGCATTAGTTTCTATAAAAGAATAGTTACAAAACATATTGCCTTTTGCAATATTTACCCATCTAATCTCACCTGCCCATTCATAAATATCTTGAAATATATATCTATGGATATCTTTCAGATGCTGTAAATCAAAATCACCTTTAACTTTATTAATTCGTGCATTAGCAAGTCGTATAGAAGTAATCTCTCTTTCTGCTTTTTTTAAATCTTCAGCATTTTTTATACCAAGCTTATTAATTAAAACATCACTATTAGGATAACAATATTGTTTATCATATTCATAGCTATAACTATAATCTTTATTCATATTTTAACTCCGATTGCACCATATATTTATTTACCAAGCTACTAATAGTAGCTTCTACTTTATCATTATCACCTATACAAAAGCGAATTCTATTTTTATCATTATCTGTAAGTGGCATACCTTCCATAGACATAGAAGCATCTACTTGTTTAATTATTAATTCTATATTTCTCATTTTTAAAATCACTTCTTTCATAATTTATATTAATTTTATTATACCACTTTAATAAATATATCTCAATTTTTCACCTCTAATATTTAATATTATATTTTAATGTCACATACAAAATTTTATAAAATTTATAAATTATATATAC
>DXZA01000048.1 GCA_019415525.1 Tyzzerella sp.
ATATATTAGATTTAATATATGATATTTTAAAAAGTAATGCATTGAATTGTTTATCAGATGATGAAAGTATAAATTTAATAAGACTTATTTGTTTTTGTTATCAATTAATGGAAGAAATAAAAATAAAACCTTCTGAAATGAATAAAAATTTTGTTCACTATACAAAAGCAAGTACATTACAATTTTTACTTAAAAAAGATTATACAGCAAAATTAAGGCTTAATAATGCTGTTTATATGAATGACCCAGAGGAAGGGCAGATATTAAAACAGATAATTCATAAATTAGATGAAAATAATGATTTAGTAAATTTATTTGAAGATAATGATGATATTAAAAATTATACATATTTAACTTGTTTTTCTCCTTATGATAAAAGAGATGAATTGCCTATGTGGGTACATTATGGGGATAATACAAAAGGTGTTGGATTGGTATTTAATAAAGATTTTTTTGATGGAATTGATTTATATAAAGTGCAATATGTAGATATTAAAAATTTTAAAAGTAATGATTTGAAAAAAGAAGTCAAAGAAAAGTTAGAAGATATTTTAAAATTTTTACAAGATAATAAACTTATAATAAACGATAATAAAGAATTTAAAACCTATGTAAACATAATTTTAAATTATATATCTTATCTTTTTAAAGATGATGCATATGAATACGAAAATGAAGTAAGGATTTTAAATTATAGAGATTATAACAGTTCTGATATAAAAACAGTAATTTCTGAAAGTGGTATTCCAAAATTATTTATAGATTATAATAAATGTATAAGTAATAAAAATTGTGTTGAGGTAATAGCAGGACCAAAAGCAAATTATACAGAAATATCAGCATATTCAAAGTATACAGGAATTTCAAAAGTTAGTAAATCAGAAATAAAATATAGATAGATAGTAGGGATTTATAATTGAGTAAATTACAAAATTTAATAAATGAGCTTTGCCCTAATGGGGTGGAATATAAAACATTAGGCGAATTAGGGTATTTTTATGGAGGTTTAACTGGAAAATCAAAAGAAGATTTTACTAATGGTAATTCAAAATTTATTACATATATGAATGTATTTTCTAATTTATCATTAAAAATAAATGTTGATGATATAGTTAAAATAGGAGAAAATGAAAATCAAAATATTATACAATATGGTGATATTATTTTTACGGGTTCATCTGAAACACCTGATGAATGTGGTATGTCATCTGTATTAACAATTAAAACTGATGAAAAATTATATTTGAATAGTTTTTGTTTTGGTTTTAGATTATACGATAATAATATTATGATACCAGATTTTTCAAAATATATTTTTCGTTCATCAGAAGTTAGAAAGCAAATTAAAAAAACTGCAAGTGGTGTAACAAGATTTAATGTATCTAAAAATAAAATGGAAAAAGTCAAAATCCCCATTCCACCAATACCAGTACAAGAGGAAATTGTCCGAATTTTGGACAATTTCACAGAGCTTACAACAGAGCTTACAACAGAGCTTACAGCAAGAAAAAAACAGTATGAGTATTATAATAATAAATTATTAAGATTTAATAATGTTCCATATAAAACATTGGAAGAATTATGTGATATAGTTGATTATAGAGGTAAAACTCCTAAAAAGGTTGACTATGGAATATTTCTAGTTACAGCAAAAAATATTAGAAAAGGATATATTGACTATAATAAATCAAAGGAGTATATTGCTTTTGAAGATTATGAGGAAGTAATGCGTCGAGGATTTCCCAAGATTGGAGATGTTTTAGTCACAACAGAAGCACCATGTGGAAATGTTGCTCAGGTTGATAAAGAAAATATTGCTTTAGCTCAACGTGTAATTAAATATAGACCTAAAACTAATGAAATAAATAGTACGTATCTTAAATATATATTATTGGGTGCAGAATTTCAAAAAAAACTTTTATTATCTGCAACTGGTGGAACTGTAAAGGGAATTAAAGGAAGTAAATTACATAAATTAAAAATCCCTGTCCCACCACTTTCCGAGCAACAACGCATTGTTTCAATACTTGACCGTTTTGACTCTCTTTGTAACGATATTACAACTGGTTTGCCTGCTGAAATAGAATTGCGTAAAAAACAATATGAATATTATAGGGACAAACTTCTTGATTTTAAAGAATTACAATAATTAAACAGTAATTAAAAGGAGGTTTTCAAAATGCCTTTTTTCGATATTATTTCCCAAACTAATGAAAATACAGTTGTTACAGAATATACACCTACTGAAAGAACTGCAAAAAATTATCAAAGTGAGGCAGAACTTGAAAAAGAATTTATAAATATTCTTTGTAACCAAGGCTATGAATATATAAATATACATACTGAAAATGATTTGATTGAAAACCTTAGAAATAAAATTCAAGAGCTTAACAACTATACTTTTTCAGATGATGAGTGGCAAAGATTTTTTAAAAATTCAATAGCTAATAATAATGATGGTATTAAAGAAAAATCTAAAAAAATTCAGGAGGATTATATTCAAGTACTTAAAAGAGATGACGGAACTTCTAAAAATATAAGCCTTATTGATAAAAAGAATATTCATAATAATAAATTACAGGTTATAAATCAATATGTTATAGGCAAAAAAGAGGGTGCAAACTATGACAACCGTTATGATGTTACTGTACTTATAAACGGTTTACCTATGGTACATATTGAACTTAAAAGACGTGGAGTAGCTATAAGAGAGGCTTTCAATCAGATTAACCGCTATAAAAGGGACTCTTTTTGGGCAGGAAGCGGACTTTTTGAATATATTCAAATTTTCGTTATATCAAACGGTACAAATACAAAGTATTATTCAAATTCTACTCGTGACAATGTTGTTAAAGAAGCAAACTCCAAAACAAAAAGAAAAAGTAAGACAAGTAATAGTTTTGAGTTTACATCTTTTTGGGCAGACGGTAAAAATAAAATAATACCTGACTTAGTAGACTTTGCAAAAACATTTTTTGCTAAACATACTATATTAAATATTATTACTAAATATTGTATATTTACATCTGAAAATATATTAATGGTTATGCGTCCATATCAGATTACTGCAACAGAGCGAATTTTAAACCGTATAGATATTGCTACAAATTATAAAAAATATGGCTCTGTTGAAGGTGGTGGATATATATGGCACACAACAGGCTCAGGTAAAACACTTACATCTTTTAAAACTGCAAGACTTGCCTCATCACTTGATTATATTGATAAAGTACTTTTTGTTGTTGACCGTAAAGACTTAGATTATCAGACAATGAAAGAGTATGACCGTTTTGAGGAAGGCTCTGCAAATAGTAACACATCAACAGCAGTATTAAAAAAACAGCTTGAAGATGATACAGCTAAAATAATAATTACAACTATACAGAAACTTTCTACATTTATAAAGAAAAATAAAGAACATAGTGTTTATAATAAGCATATTGTAATTATATTTGATGAGTGCCACCGTAGCCAGTTTGGAGATATGCACACCGCAATAATAAAGAGTTTTAAAAAATATCATTTGTTTGGATTTACAGGGACACCAATTTTTCAAGACAATGCAATAAAAAACAGTAATTCACGCTTTTCTACAACTGACGATATTTTTGGTGATAGACTTCATACATATACAATGGTACACGCTATTAGAGATAAAAATGTTCTTCCTTTCAGAGTTGACTATATAAAAACAATGGATAAAAGCTCTGATATTGATGATGAAAAAGTTTGGGACATAGATAGAGAAAAAGTTTTTATGGCACCTGAAAGAATTGAACTTATAACAAAATATATACTTGAACATTTTGACCAAAAAACTTACAGAGGTAATAAAACTTATTTTTTTAATTCACTTTTAAATATTGAGGAAGTAGCAAAATCTAAAAATGACGCTGTTAAGGAAATAAAAGATAAACAGCGTTTAAGCGGTTTCAATTCAATATTTGCTGTTGCCTCTGTGCCTATGGCTAAACTTTATTATGAAGAATTTAAAAAGCAAATGGAAAAAGATATTTCAAAAAAATTGAAAGTGGCTGTTATTTATAGCTATGGTGCAAATGAGGAGGAGGCTGACGGTATACTTGACGAGGAAAACTCTGAAGATACATCAGCCCTTGATAAAAATTCAAGAGATTTTCTTGAGTCTGCCATAAAAGATTATAATGATATGTTTAATACAAGCTATGATACATCAAGTGAAAAATTCCAAAACTATTATAAAGATGTATCACTTAGAATGAAAAATAAAGAGCTTGATTTGCTTATAGTTGTAAATATGTTTCTTACAGGATTTGATGCAACTACTTTAAATACATTATGGGTTGATAAAAATTTAAAAATGCACGGACTTATACAGGCTTTTTCAAGGCCAAACCGTATATTAAATTCAATAAAAACATTTGGAAATATTGTTTGTTTCCGTAATCTTCAAAAAAGAGTTGATGAAGCTATTGCACGTTTTGGAGATGAGAGCAGAGGCGGAGTTATAATACTTCGTAGTTTTAATGATTATTATAATGGTTATACAGACGATGAGGGTAAATATAATAAAGGGTATGTTGATATTGTAAAAGAACTTGATGAAAAATTCCCATTGAATGATGAAAATATTGTAGGGGAAGAAAAACAAAAAGATTTTATAATGCTTTTTGGAGCGTTTTTGAGAATGAGAAATCTTTTGTTGTCATTCGATGATTTTTCAGATAAAGAGATTATGTTGGAGAGAGATATTCAAGATTATATGGGAAGATACCAAGATTTGCGTGATGAATGGAATAAAAAGCGTGAGGAAGGAAAAAGCAAAGATATAAATGATGACATTGTATTTGAAATTGAACTTATAAAACAAATTGAAATAAATATTGATTATATACTTATGCTTGTTAAAAAATATCACGATAGCCATTGTAAAGATAAAGAAATCCTTATATCCATACAAAAAGCAGTTGATGCCAGCCCTGAACTTCGCAGTAAAAAACAGCTTATTGAAACATTTATTTCAAAAGTCAATGATGTTGAAGATGTTATAGGTGAATGGCATAATTATGTTGATAAGGAAAGAGAAAAAGAACTTGTAAATATTATAGAAGAAGAAAAATTGAAAACAGAAGAAACAAGAAAATTTATTGAAAATGCTTTTCGTGATGGCGAAATAAGAACAAGTGGAACTGATATTGATAAAATAATGCCACCTGTTTCACGTTTTGGCGGTGGTCGTGCTAAGAAAAAACAAAGTGTTATTGATAAACTTAAAGGGTTCTTTGATAAGTACTTTGGAATTGGCGGGGGTAGGTTTTAAAATTATAATTTAATAATTTATGTAAAATAACCTGATTGTATTTAATACATCAGGTTATTTTTTTATAGTAATATTTACAAAAAAATATTTGATTAGACATATATATGTCTTCTATCAATGTTATAATTATATTAAATAATAAGAGGGGGGACGTTAATATGACTTTATCAGAAGGTAAAAAGGTAAGACTTTTAGATATATTTTTTAGAGCTATGAAAGGTGAATTTATTTCTGTTAAATCACTTGCTGTTCAATACGGTGTATCAACTAAAAGTATTTCTCGTGATATTAACGAAATAAAAAACTTTTTAAGTGAAAGTAGAGAATTAGTTGGAAATACAGAGCTTATATATTCTCCTTCTAATAGAGCATATTATCTTGAATTTGATAATTTTCTTCTTAATAAAGAACTAATTGCAATAATAGAAATAATGATTGGTTGTAGGGCATTTAATAAAGAAGATACATTAAAATTGGTAGATAAATTAAAAAATTTTACAACAAGTAATGATAAAGCTTTATTGGAAGAATGTATTATAAAAGAATTATATCACTATAAAGAAGTTAATCATGATTGTAAAAGTGTTATAGATAATATATGGCAATTAACAAAATGCATTAATAAACATATAGAAATATCTGTTGATTATTATAAATCAGACCGTACATTGGTAAAAAGGAAAATAAAACCTATTGCAATAACTTTTTCTGATTACTATTTTTATCTTATAGCATATATCAGTGATAAAGATGATTGGAAACCTATTTATTACAGAATAGATAGAATAATAAATATAACTGAACATAGAAGTCGTTTTAAACTTAAAAAAGAACATAGTTTTGATGAGGGTGAGCTTAGAAATAAAATACAATATATGTTTCCTGGTATTGAAAGAAAAATTAAATTTTCATATGAAGGTCCTTCTGTACAAGCTATATTGGATAAATTGCCAACAGCAAAAATAGTTGGTGTAGAAGGAAATAAAAAAATAATAGAAGCTGAAATATATGGAACAGGAATAAATATGTTTTTATTATCTCAAGGAAGTAAAGTCAAAGTATTAGAACCAAAAGATTTTGTTGATGAATTTTATTCTGAGTTAGAAAATATGTTAAATTTATATAAATGACATTATTTTTAAAATATGTATAAAAATATATTAAATAATCAAATTTATGATATAATTAATTTATAGTAATTTTATGATTGTAAAATTATTTATAGTTAAATAGGGGGTATTATTATTGAAGTGTAATAATTGTGGTGTTGAATTTAAAGAAGGAAGTTTTTGTCCTAAATGTGGGATTAAGAATTCTGATAATGTAGATGACGATGTGAATAATCAGATTAATACTATTAAAGTTTCTTTAAAAAAAGATCCAATAAAAGAACAAAATTGTTTAAGAACAGAACAAAAGAATTTAAAGCAAAAACAAAAAAGTATAGAGGTTGAACAAGATAGTTTAAAGATACAAGAAAATATAAAAATAGAGTATGGTAATTTAAGGTTAGAACAAGAAAATATAAAATCAGAATACGAAAACTTAAAAAGATTGCAAGAAAATATAAAAGTGGACAGAGAACACTTGAGAAGGTGGCAAAAAAACATAGAAATTGAACAAGAAAATTTAAAGCTAGAACAAGAAAATGTAAAAGTTGAGAGAGAAAATATAAAAAAAGAGCAAGAAAATATAAAAATAGAGTACGGCAATTTAAGGTTAGAACAAGAAAATATAAAATCAGAATACGAAAACTTAAAAAAATTACAAGAAAATATAAAAGTAGACAGAGAACACTTGAGAAGATGGCAAAAAAACATAGAAATTGAACAAGAAAATTTAAAGCTAGAACAAGAAAATATAAAAGTTGAGAGAGAAAATATAAGAAAAGAACAAGAAAACTTAAGAAAAAAGCAAGAAAGTATAAAGTCAGAGCAAGAAATTTTAGAAAAAAATAAAAAAATGGTAAGGGGTATTTTATATGATACCTTAGAAGAAGCAAAAATAGCAAGAGAAGAAGGTACAGAATTTGAATTTTTAAAATCAAAAATACTATCAACAAAATCACAAAAAAAACGTAAAGAAATTTTTGATGAATTTTGTCCCAATTTTAAAACTAATGAAATTAAGTTTAGATGTGATATGTTAAAAGAAAAGGTATCTAAAAAAATTCCTTATTCAGAAACTTTAAATAAAATTTATGGTATTACAATAATTATATCAGTTATTATAAATATTATTGGCATTATGGTAGAAGAAAACACAGGGATTTTATTAGGAGATATGTTTATTGTACCAGCTTTATGGTTGTTTTGTGGATTATACATATGGCCAATATGGAAGATTATTCTATTTATTAAGAGTAAATCAGCAACTTACTATAAAAATATAAAGGATATTTAAAAAATAAGTTAATATTTTATATGTAAAATAAATATAACAATATTAAATATACAAAATTGTTTTTTCAGGAGTATAGTTAAACAAATTTTTTAAATTTAAAATGATTATTTATAAAATACAACTCCTTTTATTGTTAATGTATATGTTTAATGTTAACTTGAAAGGAGTTTTTTATTGTATATTAGGGGGGATACAATGAGATTTATAAAAGGTATGAGAGATAAAATTGGAAAATATATCAATGAAACAACTCCTTTTGTTGTTGATATGGATATCTCTGGTATGTCAGAATATGATTGTTGTTGTTTTGGTGTTAATGCAGAAGGAAAGCTTTCAGATGAAGCTTATATGGTTTTTTACAATCAAACTATTTCTGGAAATAATGCAATAAAGTATAGTAAAAATGGAAGTAAAAGTTCCTTTGAAATCAATCTTACTAAACTGCCAAGTGAAATAGTTAGATTAGTATTTACAGTTAGTATTGATGGAAATGAAACAATGGCAGATATAGATAATTTCTCTTTATCAGTTAACCAAAATAATACAGAATGTATATCATTAGTAAATAAAGGAGAAGATTTTGATAAAGAAAAAGCTATTATATCAGCAGAGATATATAATAAGAATGGTTGGAGATTTGCAGCTATATCAAATGGTTTTAATGGAGGGTTAAGTGCTTTACTTAATTATTTTGGAGGAGTAGAAGAAAAGAATAATGTAGAGAATATAAAAAATAATACAATTAATAATGAAAATATACAAAAAAAAGTGGAGACTCCTAAAACAACGCAAAGATTATATACAAATAATAATTCTAATAATCCTGTTAAAATAGTTAATGAAAAAGAAATATTTAATGATAAAGGTAGTGGCAATGAACCAACAAAAGTTTACTTTAAATATAATCCATATACAGTTGAATCTATAATTACAATAGATGGAAAGTTAGTTGAACCACCTAATAAATTATATGATTTAAAAAATGAAAGAATACAAGTATGGATTGACCAATTACTTCCTATTCTTATAGATTTATGTAATGATAGTGAATTTAATATAGAATTTTATGGACTTAGACTTGATTATGATGATGTTTATGAAGTGGTAAAATCTTATTGTGAAAGCCATAAGAATATTCAAGTTTCTCTTGCATTTACAGAGGCAAGAGGTTCGGAAGATAGACTTAATGAGTTACAAATACTTTTTAATGAAATGCAGAAAGATTGTCCATTTGAAGATTTAAAGACTAAACAAATTCGAGATAATTTTTATAATGCAATAAGTTCTGAATTTGAAGTAAGTGTTATTGCAACAATGAGTTCTGGAAAATCAACTCTTATAAATTCACTTTTAGGCAGAGAACTTATGCCATCAAAAAATGAAGCCTGTACAGCTACAATAGCCAAGATTAAAGACTTAAATAATGGAACAAGATTTACAGCAGAGTACAGAGATAAAGAAAATAATGTGTTGGGAACTTATTCAGACCTTACATTAGCAGATATGGAAGAAATGAATTCTAATCCTAATACTGCCTATATTGATATAGAAGGAAATATACCTAATATTGATTCATCAGGTATTAAACTTGTATTAGTAGACACACCAGGACCTAATAACTCACGTACAGAAGAACATAAAAATCATACATATAGAGTTATTAAAGAAAAAACTAAACCTATGGTTTTGTATGTATTAAATGCAACGCAACTTCAAACAAATGATGATTATACATTATTGTCAACAGTAGCTGAAGCTATGAAAGTTGGAGGAAAACAGTCAAAGGATAGATTTATATTTGCAGTAAATAAGATAGATCAATTTGACCCAGATAAAGAATCTGTTCAAGATGCGTTACAACATGTAAAAGAGTATTTACAAAAGTTTGATATTGAAAATCCTAATATTTTTCCAACATCGGCTGAAACAGCTAAAGTAATTAGAATGTATCAGAATGGTATAAACCTTACAAAAGGACAAACTAAGACTTTAAATAATTGTAGTATTTTTATTGATGAGGAACAGTTACATCTTTCAGAGCAAGCTAGTTTGAGTAAAAATAATATTCAGAAGATTAAAAAGGCTATAACTGATGCTCAAAGTAAAGGAGATATTTATGATGAGGTAATGTGGTATACAGGAGTACCAGCAGTTGAAATGGCAATAAATGAATATCTACAAAAATATGCATATACAGCAAAAATTAAAACTGCTGTAGATACATTTAAGAAAAAAGTTGAAGAAAAAGATATGCATGCAAAAATGCTTTCTTCAATTCAAAATAATGAAAATTCAAGAAATGAAATTCATAAACAATTACAGATTATAAAAAGTATTCTTGATGAGGGGCAAGAAGCTCAGATTTTTAGAACTCGTATAGAGAACTTGGATATGATGAAAGATGCCAAGAGTAGAATAAGAAAAGTAAGAGCTAAAATTTCTAAAGAATTAAATCCTTCAAGCGGAAAAGGTGCAATGACAACTCTTGAGGTACAACAATTAATGATGAAATTAAACAATACAGTTATGAACTTACAAAGTGATGTCAAAACAGAACTTGAGAACATTATTAATGATGTTATTATTGATAATGCAAATAATATAATGAAAGAATATTCTGAACATATACATAAATTAATACAAAGTGGTGTTGTAAAAAGTCAAGAATATAATACTGTAAATAATGGTTTAGGTATAGACTTTTTAGAAATGAATATTCCTAATGCACAAGAGATTATAAATAATTATAAATATAATGAAAGATACGACACAGGAGAACGTGAATGGATAGAAAATAAAAGAAAAAAATGGTATAAACCTTGGACTTGGTTTGAGGAGTCAGGTCATTATAGAACCATATATGCTAATAAAGAAATGGTAGATTATTCTACTGTGGAAAATGAATATCTTACACCAATAATAAGCAGTTTCAATGAAAATTTAGAAAGTGCTCAAATTACTGCTCAAACTGAGGCTGAACAATTTAAGAAGTTTTTCTTAAAACAACTTGATGATTTACAAGAGGCATTGAAGAAAAAAGTTGAGGAAAATGAAAAATTAACTAAAAACCAAAGTAATGTAAACAAAGTTATTGAAGAGGAAAAAGAAAAAGTTACATGGTTAGAAAATTTTCTCAAGAGATTAGATGATATTTTAGAGATATGATAAGTGGGAGGCAATTATGGAGAGAATTCCGGCATTAGAGGATGCAATAGCAAAGAAAAATTTAGTTGGGATATATAGTGTTTTTTATACAATAGCACATGGTGACCCTAATTTTTCTAGTGGTAAATTTAGAAATATGTTAAATTATGTGAAAAAACAAAATATTGCAGGTTTTATACAAGAGTTTGATGAAGAAGAATTTGAACCAGAAGATAAATGGAATGAAGATTATTGGGCAGAGGTTGCTTCTTCTTTAATGGATAACTTTTGTGAAGAAAGAATTAATCATCTGGAAGCTGTTGGTAAAAAAGTGTATCCTAAAAAAGTTGTTGAACAATCAAATGATATTAAAAATACAAATATTTCTAAAAATAAGTCTATAAATAGGCAGCAAGAAGTATATAATAAACGACTTATTACTGAAGAAAGCAAAAGACAATTAAAAGATACTCATGCAAATAGAACACGTAAATTAAAGCCTGGTTTCCTTGATGGACTTAGAAATTTTTTTAAATAAATTTTAAAAATAAGGTGATAATGTATGTCAAATCAATTAGAAATAGTTAATAAGAGTCAAGAAATAATTAGTCAAGCATTTTCTCAAGCTGATAGTATAATTATGAAAAAGTATATGCCAGAAATTTGCAATTATCCAATTAAGGATATTTCACTTGATTTGGCTAATACAAATATAAATAGTGTTTTAAGGATTAATCAGATTACAAAAATAGTATATGATGCAGATGAAAATAATCTTGATAAACTTATGAATGTATATAATTCTGTTGCATTATGCGGAGGAGCTCTTATACATATTATATTAAGTGATGGTAATAGTGTTGAATATTATATAGGAACAAGAACAGCCAATATAAATGATATTTCAACTTGTCAATCAGCGTTAGTTGGAACTTTTGAAGGTAATTTTCCAGGTTCTAAGTTAATACAACAAGATAAGAATGGTTTGATAGAGTGTTTAAATAAAGCATTTATATCTAAATCGGATGACAAGAGTAAAGTTATTAGTATAGTAAGTGGAATACCTGGAATGAGAAATGACAGTAAAGAATTTGTTCAAGGTATGGAAAAGCTAATTGATTCTATGGCTGGGAAAAAATATACAATGATTACAATTGCTGAGCCTGTATCCACAGAACAACTTTTGGAATTAAAGGAAAGTTATGAAGATATATTTTCACAATTATCCCCATTTGCAAAAATTACTCAATCATATTCTGAATCTGATAGTAGTGCATTAGCTGAAAATATTTCAAATGCGGTTACAGAATCTGTTGGAAATACAATTAGTAATACAACAAATCAATCAAAAACATTATCTATTGGAAAGAATACATCAAAAGGTTCTAGTTTGATATTTTTTTCAAAAAATAAAGGTTCTAATTATGGAGAATCTAATCAAACAGGATACTCTTATAGTGATTCTCAAAATATTTCTAAAGGTACAACTCAAACGAAAGGAATTACAGATACTTTTACAACAACAACTGGACAGACATTACAACTTGTTAGAGACAATAAAAGAGTAATTGATTTATTAGAAAAGATTGAAAAACAAATAGAAAGAATAGATGATGCAAAAGATACTGGACTTTGGAGTACTGCTACCTATTGCATAGCTGATGATGCACAGACAAGCAAGACATTAGCAAGTACATTACAATCATTATGTAGAGGAAAGAAAAATACAATAGAAAATTATAGTATTAATACATGGACAGATAAATATAAGATAAATGGTATAGAAGCTTATTTAAAGAAAATGACACATCCCATATTTGAAATGAATAATGGAAATAGTATTGTAGATATTAAACCGTCATCAATGATTAGTGGAAATGAGTTAGTTATTACAGCTGGACTTCCACAAAAGTCAATTAATGGTATAGCAATAAGTAAAATGGTTTCTTTTGATAGAAATATTTCAATAGAAGATGAACAATTTGAATTAGGAGAGACAATTCCATTAGGTAATATATATCATATGGGAAAAACAGAATTAACAAAAGTAGAAATAGATTTAGAAAGTCTATCATCTCATATGTTAATAACTGGTTCTACAGGTTCTGGGAAATCTAATTCTGTTTATCAAATTATATTAGAAGCTAGAAAAAAAGGAATTAAGTTTCTTATTATTGAGCCTGCAAAAGGAGAATATAAAAATGTATTTGGAAATGATGAAGATGTTAATGTTTATGGAACAAATAAAAAAATAAGTGATTTATTAAAAATTAACCCATTTTCATTTCCAGATGAAATTCATGTGCTTGAGCATATTGATAGATTGGTTGAAATATTTAATGTATGTTGGCCAATGTATGCCGCAATGCCAGCAATATTAAAAGATGCTATTTTACAAGCATATCAAGTATGTGGTTGGGATCTTGAAAATTCTGAAAATATTTTAAATAAAAAAATATATCCTTCATTTAAAGATGTTCAAACTCAAATTAGAAATGTATTAAATACATCAGATTATTCAGAGGATAACAAAGGTGATTATATAGGTGCATTGATTACTAGAATAAATTCATTAACAAATGGAATAAATGGTCAAATGTTTACTTCTGATGAAATTGCACCTGAAATTATGTTTGATGAAAATACAATAATTGACTTAAGTAGAATTGGATCACAAGAAACAAAATCTTTAATTATGGGACTTGTTGTAATTAAACTTAATGAATATAGAATGTCATCTGCAAATGGTAGTATGAATCAAAAACTTAAACATATTACTGTTTTAGAAGAAGCCCACAATCTTTTGAAAAATGTAGAAGCGAAAAGTTCTATGGAAGGAGCAGATATGCTTGGTAAATCTGTAGAAATTATTTCTAATTCAATAGCGGAGATGAGAACATATGGAGAAGGATTTATTATAGTTGACCAGTCACCAAATGCAATAGATATTTCAGCAATAAGAAATACTAATACAAAAATAATTATGCGTCTTCCTGAAGAAAAGGATAAGCAACAAGCTGGAAAATCTGCTGCTATGACAGATAAACAAATACCAGAGTTAGCTAGATTACCGAAAGGTGTAGCAGTTGTATATCAAAATAATTGGCTTGCTCCTGTTCTTTGTAAAATTAATAAGGCTAATATCGTTGAAAAAAAATATTTTTATAATAATATAAAAACATATGAAATAAGTGTTGATACAAGGCGTATGTTAGCGATGTTACTTGTAGGAAATAGAGTTGATGAATATGTAAATATATCAACAAACTTTATAAGAAATAATATAGACAAATTGAATTTATCATCAGAAAATAAAATACTTATTATTGATGTAATAACAAAACTCGAAAATGGAGAAAATCCAAGTATTCTTGAAGAGGAATCTTTTGAGAAATTAAGTGAAGTTGTATGTGAAATAGTTCAATTTGAAAGTTTTAAAAATGTAATATCTTTTATAGAAGAAGTTAATGGATTTCAAGAACAGGTTCATAATAATCTTCTTATTACAATTGGAGAATTATCAACTGAATTAGAATTAGCTATAACTCAATGTATTTTACGTAAAATGGTTAAAGATAATGAAGAAAAATTACAGCTTTATTTTAAATGGCGTAAATATGCAGTAGATAAAAAAAGAGGGTGAATTAATGATTGGCGAAATAGTTTTAAAGACTGTTGTAGAAGCAA
This sequence comes from Tyzzerella sp., assembly GCA_019415525.1. Lineage (GTDB taxonomy): Bacteria > Bacillota > Clostridia > Lachnospirales > Anaerotignaceae > Fimicola. The sequence goes on from DXZA01000048.1 coordinate 14,534, forward strand.
AAAAAGAAGCTTTGAAAGAAATATCTAAAGAAACAAAGAAAATGCTTAATGACTTAGATAAGCCTCTAAATAAATCAGAAGTAAAAGAGAATATGGTTTTTAAAGAAAATAATTTTAATTTAAAAGACTTAGATAAACCTTTGAACTATGAGTTAGAAGTAAAAGAAACAGATATAGCTTATAAAGAAAATAATGTTTTAGATACAAATGAAAAAAAAGATATAGATGTACATAATTCAGATATTTCCAAATTTGAAGAAAAACAAGGAGGACGATTTGGAGATATTTTTAAAGATGGAGAAGGTGAAACTGTAGAAGTACACCATATGCCTGCTGATAGTGTGACTGAACTTTCAAGAAATGATGGACCTGCAATAAGAATGGATAAAGAAGATCACAGAGAAACAGCTAGTTGTGGAAATTCTAGAGAAGCTAGAGAATATAGAGAACGTCAAAAGGAATTAATAGATGATGGCAAATTTGAAGAAGCTGTTAATATGGATATTGAGGATATTAGAGAAAAATTTGGAGATAAATATGATGATGCTATAAATGAAATGCTTGAATATGTTGAAGAATTGAAGGAGGTTGAAAAAATATAATGGAATGGCAAGTAAATCCTACATATGATATAAATGGAATACATTTTGGAACAGATAGAGAAGTTGTAAGAGCTAAACTTGGAATGCCAATAAAAGAATTTAAAAAATCTAAATTTAGCCAAAATACTACTGATGATTATGGAGATTTTCATATTTTTTATGATAAACATAATAATTTTGAAGCAATAGAAATTTTTGAAGGAACGGTTACTATTAATGGTAAAGTTATATTTCCTGAAATTCTTAAGAATATTTTAGCTTATGATAATTCTTTTATAAAAGATGATTGTGGTTGTACAAGTACTAAGCTTGAAATTGGTGTATATACTTCAGATGAAAATACTGAAAGTATTTTAATAGGTTGTAAAGGATATTATTAAAAAATATAGAATAAAAATGGAGAGTTTATGTTAAGTAAGTTTGGTATAAATAATGATGAAATTGTTCCAGTTTGCGTAATGGCAACAATGAGTTCTGGAAAATCAACTTTTTTAAATGCAATTTTAGGAGATGGAATATTACCAGAGAAAAATGAAGCTTGTACTGCACGAGTATTAGCGATTTTAAATAAGCCAAATACTATAGATACAAAAGCATATATTTATAAGAATAATGGTGAAAAATATGCTATTCCTATTTATTATAAAAATACTATTTCTAAGATAAATGATGATGAAAATATATCAGATGTTTTAATAATTAAAGATATACCAACATTAATGAATTCAAAAAAATCAATAGTCTTATTTGATACACCTGGGGTAAATAACTCTGGAGATTTAAGACATGCGGAAATAACACAAGATATACTTAAACAATTGAAAAATGGAGTCATAGTATATATTTTAAATGCAACTCAATTGGCTACTAATGATGATGAATTGCTCTTACAAATGGTAGTAGAGCATTTAAAGAAAAATAAAAATATTAAAATAATTTTTGTCCTTAATAAAATTGATATGTTAGATGAGGATAAGGAAAGTATTTTAGGAATAATGGAAACGGCATATCAGTATATAACTGACCATGGTATAAATGAATTTACACTTTTTCCATTATCTGCTTTATCTGCAAAAACATTTAGAATGAAGTTAAATGAAAAAAGTTTGACAAAAACTGAACAAAGACATATGAACCAAAACTATTGTGAATATAAAAATGATAGCAATAGCATGTTGAAATATGTACATTATTATAATCAAAAAAATAAAGAATATTTAATTGATGGCAAAAATATTTCAGAATATGATTTGCGTAGAGCTATTGAAAATATCGGGATAGTTGAGATTGAACGTGAAATCGAAAGATTAATTATATCTCAAGAATACCAATTACCTAAAAATATTGACAAACTTAAAAATTATTTTCAGTTAGAAGGTGTATATTCTAGAAAGAGAAAATCAAAAAATATTGAAAACTATTCAGGAGAAGTATTTTGGATATGTAAGAATTGTAAACAAGTTAATGGGACAAATGATATATGTTTACATTGTAAAAAACCAAATATAAAATGGACAAAAGCTATTGACTGAATATAAAAAAATATTTGAAATAATATATTTATTAAAATAATAATTATTTTTAAGGAGGATTAGTAATATGGCTATTAATTTACAAAAAGGACAGAAAGTAGATTTAACAAAAGGTAATCCAAAACTAAAAAATATTTTAGTAGGTCTTGGTTGGGATGTTAATGCATTTGATTCAGGTATGGATTTTGATCTTGATGCAGCTGTATTTATGCTTGGGAAAAATGGCAAATGTCCAACAGAAAAAGAATTTATTTTTTATGGAAATTTATCACATACAAGTGGAGCTGTAAATCATATGGGGGATAATCTTACTGGTGAAGGAGATGGAGATGATGAACAAATAAAGATAGATTTATCAAAAATTCCGGAAAATATTGAGAAAATTGCTTTTACTGTTACAATTTATGATGCTGAAACAAGACAACAGAATTTTGGACAAGTTTCAAATGCATTTATCCATTTACTAGATGAAACTAATGATATAGAGTTAATTAGATATGATCTTGGTGAAGATTTTTCTATTGAAACAGCCGTTGTTTTAGGTGAACTTTATAAACATAATGGAGAATGGAAATTTAATGCTATTGGTAGTGGATTTCAAGGTGGACTTGCAACTCTTTGTGAACATTATGGTATTGAAGTAGCATAAAAATTAATATTAATAATTTTAAATGAATTTTTATTAGAGTAATCTATGTGGTATATAAATTATGCTATTTTATTCATGCAAATCATTCTAAATCTTTTTATAATTTTATGACTATGATTATGCCTGATTGGAAGGAAAGAAAAATTATATTAGATAAAACTGCTAGATATTGGTTATAAGATTTTATATTAGCTACTATAAAAATATTAAACTAATTAATATATTATAGTAGCTTTTTCATTGAATAATAATTATTTTATATGATTTATTGTGCTTAATATAAATAAAAGTTGTTCATCAGAAAGATATTGTAATTCTTTTAAAATTTTTTGGATTAATTCGGGATATTTAGTATCTTCCTTAAAAAATTCTTCAGGAGTTATGCCGAAATAATCACATATAGCAATAAATTCTTTCATTGGTGGCAAGGCTTTTCTGGAGGATATATTGTATATATAACCACGACTATGACCTAATTCACGACTCATTTTATATTCTGAAACACCTTTACGAAGTCTAAGTTCAGTAATTCTTTGTCTAATAAAATCTTCATAATTCATTTTTATCACCCATATTTATGATAAACAAAAAATATTAGTGTATATTCTAAAAATATATGTTATAATTTATTAATAGTATAAAAATATATGTTGTTTTGTAATAAATATATGTTTCTATGTTGATATATCTATGGAGTGAATATATATTATGAAAAGTTGCAGTTTTACAGGGCATAGACCGGAGAAATTATTTATTAAAAATTTTGAAAATGAAATTGAATGTAAATTAAAAAATGAAATAAGAAAAAATATAATCACTTTAATAAATAGTGGTGTATCTGTTTTCTATTCAGGAATGGCAAGAGGTATAGATATATGGTCAGCTGAAATAGTTATTGAATTAAAAAAGGAGTTTAAAAATATAAGTTTGATTTGTGTATTACCATTTAAAAATCAGATTAATGATAAATGGACTGAAGAAGAAAAAATAATATATAATAATATTATTAAAAATTGTTCCAAAATAAAAATAATATATGATTATTATAAAAAAGATGCTTTTGAAAAAAGAAATAAATATTTAGTAGATAATGCAGATATAATTATTGCTGTGTATAATCCTAAATATATTCGTTCAGGTACAGGACAAACAGTGAGAATGGCTCAAAGAGCAGGTATAGAAGTTATTATAATTAATCCAGAAGAATATATAAAACATTAAATCAATATGTATTAAATGACAACAGTCTCAATTATTAGAAATGGGGCTGTTTTTTATTTTATAGATACTTAGGTGTAAAAATATATAAAAACACATTAGAAAATGTGAGTAAAATTATATATTTAACTGAAACTAAAAAAATTTCTAAATTTGGTTGTAAAATCCCTTCTAAGTGACCTTATACATGAAGGGATTTTTATGATTATACCATTCTGGCTTATAAGCAAGAAAATTTATTTTTACTTTATAGATATAATTTATTTCTAAAAAATAAAATAAACATATACTGATATATTGTGCAACCATACAAAAATAAAAAAGTTTTCATATTTTACGCATAAAATCTTCCTTTTTTCGGCTTAAAGGTAAGGGGAGGTTTAGAGTTTTTTAATAAGCAATTCATATCTTAAAAATCCCTTTGGTGAACCTTGAAAACTGAATACTAAGCAATATAAATACATTACTCTGTTAAGCCTGAAAAGGAAAAGCAGTTGCCACAGTACGCCAAGACGATTTTTTTATATCCTTTAATCTGAGCGAGAACTACTATGGTTAAGTTATCTCTGGCAAAGATAATATGCCACGACCTTAACAGATCTATAATGATACTTCCACCGAGTCTCAGGTATCCCAAAGACGATGGTCTCCACGAAGGGGAAGGTTAAAATCCTATGAGTGTAGCCTAACACTGTTTATGTTGCTTTTAAATATAATTACTATTGTTCTGATAAGCATAAAATATTATTCCGATTTACTTTATATTGTTCCGATGTTATTTATAAGTTTTCATAAATAATAAAATTTTATTGTTGATGAAAGTTTATAAAAGTGTAGATGTGTAAGTATAAATAAGGTATTGTATGTTATATAAGGAGGTGTCTGAAATGGGAGTTACAAAGGTTATTGAAGCTATTAATACAAAAAGTAATATAACAAGAGCCTGTGCTTACTGTCGTGTAAGTACAGATATGTCCCATCAGATAAATTCCTACGAAGTACAAAAAGAGTATTATGAAAATTTTATAACAGAAAAGCCAAATCATAAGTTTGTAGGGATTTATGCTGACTATGGTAAAAGTGGAACTAAAGAAGAAGGTAGAACAGAGTTTGAAAGAATGCTTGATGATTGCCGAAATGGTATTATAGATGTTATATATACTAAATCGATATCAAGGTTTGCAAGAAATGTAATTGATTGTTTAAGTATAGTAAGAAGTTTGAAGGAATTAAAAGTTGATGTGTACTTTGAAAAAGAGAAAATACATACATTATCTGAAAAAAGTGAAATATTACTATCTATATACAGTTCAGTAGCACAGGCTGAATCAGAAAGTATATCAACAAATCAAAAGTGGAGTGTACAAAAAAGGTTTTTAGATGGAACTTATATAATGTCAAACCCAGCTTATGGATACTGTAACAATAAGAAAGGCAGACTTAAACTTGTATCAAAAGAAGCAAAAGTTGTAAGATTTATATATGATGAATATCTTAATGGTAAGGGTATTCATATAATAGCAAGAGAATTAAGTGAAAATAAAATCAAAAGTCCAAAAGGAAACAATATTTGGAATTCAGCAACAGTATATGGAATATTAAAAAATCCAATATATACAGGAGATATACTTCATCAGAAAACTTACAGTATGAATATAGTACCATTTGAGAGAAAAATAAATAAAGGTGAAGTTCCACAAATACTTATAGAAAATGACCATAAAGCTATTGTGAGTAAAGAAGAATATGAAGTAGTACAAATTATGCTATCCTGTAAACCTAAAAATGAAAAAAATGAAGTAACAGAATTTAGGGGAAAAATCATATGTTCCAAATGTAGTGATGTGTTTTATAGACAGGTAAAACCTAAACAGGATATTACTTGGACTTGTAAAAATCGCATAATATCAAAAGATTACTGTAATATGGATATAGTAAAAGAAGATTTAATAAAAGAATTGTTTGTAAAAATGTGGAACAAGTTATCAAATAATTATGATAAAATTTTAATACCTATGGTTGAATCACTATATGCTATAAAAGAGTATAATGGAGAAAATCAAGTAATTAAAGAATATAACAATAAAATAGATGAACTTATAAAGCAGAGTAACACCTTAAATCAACTAATGCAAAAAAGGTGTATTGACTCTGCTTTTTATATACAACAAAAAAATATAACTGAACAGAAAATAATTGAACTTAATATTGAAAAATCAAGATACATAGAAAAAAGTCAAATGAATTATGAAATCAGAGAAACAGAAAAGTTGATTGATTTAATAAAAAATTCGCCTAAAACAATAAATATATATGATAAAAACTTATTCATAAAAATAGTAGACAAGATTTTAATATCAAAAGGTGAGGTAACATTCATATTAAAAAACAAGTTGGAGTGTAGGGAGATGAGATAATGGCAACAAGGCGATTACCTTACGGATATAGATTTGATGGAAAAACTATTATTATAGATGATATTGAAGGAAAAGTAGTTAAAGAAATATATGAACTTTTCTGCGAAGGCGTTTATATAACTAAAATAAAGAATTATATCAAAAACTTTGATATGAGCAGGCATAAAGTAAAAAGAATTCTTGAAGATGAGGTCTATATTGGAATAAATGATTTACCAAAAATAATAGATGAAGATTTATTTGAAGCAGCACAGAAAATAAAAAATCAAAGATTAAATGAAATAGGCAAAAATAAAACTAATGAATGTTGCCTTACAGAACAAAATTTCAAAGATAAAATTGTATGTGGTGAGTGCGGAGCAGATTATCACAGATATAAACGTGGAGAAGAATACATATGGAATTGTAGTCACAAAGTATTTAAAAGAAAGGTTTGTTGTAAAAATATTTCATTATCTGATGAACAAATAGAAAATATATGGTCAAGAATTGTTGATAAAATCAATGAAAATCCTAATTTATTACAACCACAAAAGACCATTTCAAATAAAAGTTTAGGCAGATACAATGCTTTAGACAGAGAAATAAAACTGGCTGAAACAGGCGAAAAAGAATATTCACAAGAAGAATTAATTAAGCTGATTTATAAAAGGGCATCTATTATGTATGAAATGTCAGATTATAAAGAAGAAATTAAAAAAATAGATATAAATGCATTAGATAAATTTACAGTTTATAAAAACAGGAAAATAAAAATTAAACTTAAAAACGGAGTAGAAATAAAAGAGAAAATTTAGGAGTGATATTTATGGCAAATCGAAGGATATCAGTTATACCGGCAAAAGTTGATACTAATAAAAATGTTCAACCAAAATATAAAAAACTTAATGTTGTTGCATATTGCAGAGTTAGTACATTACAAGAAGAACAAGAATCAAGCTATGAAGCACAAATTGAATACTATACAAAACTAATTAATGAAAATCCAAACTGGAATATGGCAGGGATATATGCTGATGATGGTATATCAGCTACAAACACTAAAAAAAGAGATGATTTTAATGCTATGATAGATAGGTGTATCAAGAAAAGTAATGAAATTGATATGATTATTACTAAATCAATATCAAGATTTGCAAGAAATACCGTTGATAGCCTTATACATATACGAAAACTCAAAGAAAAAAATATAGCTGTATACTTTGAAAAAGAAAATATTAATACATTGGAAGCAACAGGAGAATTACTTATAACAATACTAAGCAGTCAGGCTCAGGAAGAAAGCAGAAATAT
>DXZA01000049.1 GCA_019415525.1 Tyzzerella sp.
CTATAATAACTAAATATACCAATATATATATTTTATATTTAAATTATAAAAATAATTACTATTTTATGTCTTATTACTAAGAATATTACTATTATACTATTTTATAAATTTATATTAATTATGATATAATTTAATAACATAATTAAAGGAGGTTTAAAAATGTATAAAGGCGTTGTTTTTTTTGATTATGACGGAACTATGGTAGATGAAAGCGATAATATTTCAAAACCAACAGAAAAAACTATCGAATCATTCCAAAAACTTAGAGATAATGGTTATATGACTGCTGTTTGTTCCGGTAGACCATATAGTCAACTTCCTAAAATAGACTTTAAATTTGATTGTTATGTAAATTCAAATGGTGCAAGTGTAAGAATAAATGATGAAATTATATTCAACAGCCCCTTTGAATTAGAGTATACACTTAAAATGATTGATTTTTTCAAAGATAATGATTTAACTTTTTATTGTGAGACTTCAAATTTATGTTATTTTGGAGATATTCACACAGAAAGAATTGACAAAAATTGCAAACTTTTTAATGTACCTAAAGAAAGCTATAGACCTTTAAATGAATTGGATACAGACTTATTAAAAGAAATAGTAAAAATAGTTGTTTTATTCCCAGAAGATAAAGAAAAAATGGAAAATATATCAAAAGTTTTTAATAATGAATTTAGTGAAAAATTCGTTACATTTCAACAACTTTATGAATATGGTATTGATATTGCAAAAAAAGGATTTTCAAAAGCTGTTGGTATAAAAGCTGTCATAGAAAAATTTAATTTTGATTTAAAAGATACATATGCCTTTGGCGATGGTGGAAATGATAAAGAAATGATTGAATTTGTAGGAAATGGCATAGTTATGGGAAAACATAATCCTATACTTAATAATATAGGTGATTATTATACAGATACTGTCAAAAATGAAGGCATAACAAAAGGTCTTTTACACTATAAATTAATATAAAAAAAGTATGTTTTTGATAATAAAATATCAAAAACATACTTTTTTATTTTACACTTTTTAATGCTTTTTCAAATTCTTTTTTCATCCATTTAGGTATGTCTTTATTTTTTACCTCTTCAAGGGTGAGCCAATAAAAAGCATCATGCTCATCACTTAATGTAACATTATATGTATCACAAACACATATATATGTAATTATTGTAAGATGAATATTATTTTTTATAACATCAAAAACACTAAATGGTTCTATTATATGTACATATAATCCGGTTTCTTCTTTAACCTCTCTTACAAGGCCTTTTGTTGAAGTTTCAAAAAAATGAAGTCCACCACCCGGAAGGTCCCAAGCTTCTTTTCTATTCATAATACTACTTTCTATTTCTGCTTTTGAACGATGAAGAAGCAAAACCTTATTATTATTTACAATTATAGCCTTTACAGCTATGGCAAAATCTCTTTTTATAACCCCCACCCCCTTTTTATCTATTTTTTATTGATTAAAGTGCATTATTAAGAATTTCTTTAAGGTCATCTTCTGTAAAATTATATTCTTTATTACAGAAATGACAATGAAGTTGTGCTTTTTTATCTTCTTCTATTATTTTTTCAAGTTCTTCTTTTCCAAGACTTATAAGAGCTTTTTCAACTCTTTCTCTTGTACAATTACAATAAAATTCAACTTCTTTTTTCTCATTGATTTCAATATCAAAATCTCCAAGTATAAGCTTTAAAATATCTTCTGGAGTATAACCCATATCAAGTAAAGATGTAACATAAGGTGTTCTATTTATTTTTTCTTCAAGTTTTTGTGCTATTTCATCACTTGCATCAGGCATAAGCTGAATTATAAATCCACCTGCTGCCATTACAGTAGTATCTGTATCTATAAGCACACCAAGACCTATTGCAGAAGGAGTCTGTTCACTTTTTGCAAAATAATATGTTAAATCTTCTGCTATTTCTCCAGAAATAAGTTCAATCTGTCCTGAATATGGTTCTTTAAGTCCAATATCTTTTATTACACTTAAATTTCCATGTCCTATAGCAGCAGAAACATCAAGTTTTCCTTCATATTTATCAGGTACTTCAACATATGGATTAAAAACATATCCTTTTACTTTTGCATTACTATCAGCAGAAACAACCATACCTTGAAGTGGTCCATCACCTCTTACTTGAAGTGTAAGAAGGTCTTTTTCACCTTTAAGCATTATTCCCATCATTGCAGCAGCAGTTAAAAGACGACCAAGGGCAGCAGTTGCAACAGGTGAAGTATTATGAAGACTTCTTGCTTTTTCAACAGTATTTTTTGTTGTTACTGCAAACGCTCTTATAGCTCCATTTCCAGCAGTTGCTCTTATAATATAATCGTTCATTTTTAATTCTCCTTTTTAATAACTTCTTTTGCTATAACAAATATTCTTTCACTATCTTCTCTTGCAGGTTCAAAAGTATATGCATCATATACAGCTATAAATTTCATACCACTTTTTTCTATAAGATTTTTAATAGTTTCTATACTATAAGCCTTTTCATAGTGACATTCTTCAAATCGTTCATATTTTCCAGTTTCTTCATCTTCTATGAAAAAGTTCATATAATATTCATTTATTTTTTCATCTTCATCATAAAAGTTTTCCCATATATAAGCCGCATTCTCAGTTGTTTCAGCATATGTATTATCAGAATATATATTTTTGAATTTATATTCTGTGTTTAAGTCAAATATAAAAAGACCTTGTGGATGAAGATAATTATTTACAAGTTTAAAAACTTCAAAAAGCTCATCTTCATCTGTAATATAGTTAAGACTATCAAAAAGACTTATAACACAGTTTACTGTTCCATAAAGTTCAAATTCTCTCATATCTTGACAAAGATATAAAATATCAAGATTTTCTTCATATGCTTTATCTCTTGCTTTTGCAAGCATATCTTCAGATAAATCTATACCTATCATATCGTAGCCTTTTTTGGCAAGTCTTTCTGTTACATTACCTGTACCACAACCCAAGTCTAAAACAATATCAGGGGAAAGATTTTCTCTTTCCCATATTTTTTCTATATAAGAAACCCAACCGTCATAATCGGTTTCCCCCATAAAAGTGTCATATACAGACGCAAAGCTCTCATAAACACCCATAACAATTCCCCTCACAATAATTTATCTATTAACCTTATAATTATACATAATATAACGATATATTACAACATTAGAGCTTTATTTTTTTTGTTTTCTCTTTCTGCTGCTTACAATTCCACCTATTTGACCACTTTCTCTACTTGTAAGTCCTTTCCAACCTTTTTCCATAACCTTATCTATAAGACCAAGTTCTTCTGCTGCTTCATACTTCATTCTGTCCTCTTCACAAAGACTTTTGTATTTTGTTATAACTTTTTCCATATTTTATCCTCCATAAATTGTGCATATTAATTCTTGAAGTTTTTATTTATACTATAAACTAACATTAATATTATGTTTTTTTTATAAAAATTATATGCATGTAATAAAAATGAATTTATATACATATTTTTTCATAAAACCATTTGACACCTGTATAAAATAGTGATACGATATACAAACAAAGTATAATTTTTAGTAGAGGTGCATTTTTCAATAGTACCTGTTTTGATGCAGTAAGGTGCAAATGATAAACAGGAAAAGGGGACGGTGCCGAAGTTTGATTATTCCTTACAATATTCTTTCTGGTTTTTATGGATAATATCTGTATGAACTGTCATCATAACTTTGATGGAGTGCTACTATAATGATTATTTTAACACAGCGTAGTGTTTTATATCTGTGATAAGGCAATTATTATACCGGCGTCCCTGTCGGTTTTTTTTATTATAAAGAGAAATTTTGCGGTGTATTTATCGTAAATAAATAATATGTTATAATAGGAGTGAATTTTATTATGAAAAAAGTAAATCTTGCAGTAGTAGGTGCAACAGGTATGGTAGGAAGAACTTTCTTAAAAGTTCTTGAAGAAAGACAGCTTCCAATTGAAAATTTCTATGTTATGGCTTCAGCTCGTTCAGCTGGTTCAACTCTTACTTTCAACGGTAAAGAGTATGTTGTTGAAGAGCTTACAGAACATTCATTTGATAAACCAATTGATATAGCTCTTTTCTCTGCTGGTGGTTCAACAAGTGCAAAATTTGCACCAATAGCAGCAGAACATGGTTGTATTGTTATTGATAATAGTGCTCAGTGGAGAATGGACCCAGAAGTTCCTCTTGTAGTGCCTGAAGTAAACCCTGAAGATATCGAATGGAACAAAGGTATTATTGCAAACCCTAACTGTTCTACAATACAGGCTATGGTTGCTTTAAAACCACTTGATGATAAATATAAAATCAAACGTGTTGTTTATTCTACATATCAGGCAGTTTCTGGTGCAGGTGTTGCAGGTTGGAATGACCTTGAAAATGGTCTTAAAGGTGAAGCTCCTAAAAAATTCCCTCATCCAATAGCAAATAACTGTCTTCCACATATTGATGTATTTATGGATAACAGATATACAAAAGAAGAAATGAAAATGATTTGGGAAACAAGAAAAATTCTTCACAATGATGACCTTAAAGTTACAGCTACAACAGTACGTGTACCTGTATTCGACAGTCATAGTGAATCAATAAATGTTGAGTTTGAAAATCCATTTGATTTAGATGAACTTATTGATGTTCTTAGAAATGCTAAAGGTGTTGTTATCGAAGATGACCCAGAAAACAATGTATATCCTCTCGCATTAAATGCAGCAGGACATGATGAAGTTTTTGTTGGAAGAATTCGTCGTGATGAAAGCGTTGAAAATGGTGTAAATCTTTGGGTTGTTGCTGATAATATCCGTAAAGGTGCAGCTACTAATGCAGTACAGATTGCTCAAGAAATAATTTCAAAAATGCAGTAATACTTTCGGAGGTGTTTTATATGTCTATTTTTACAGGTTCAGGAGTTGCTATTATTACTCCTTTTAATGAAGATGAAACTATCAATTATCCTGAATTAAAAAAACTTATTGAGTTTCAGATAGAAAACGGTACAGATGCAATTATAATATGTGGTACAACAGGTGAGGCTTCAACTCTTACAGATGAAGAACAAATCGATTGTGTAAGATATGCAGTTGAAGTAGTAAACAAAAGAATACCTGTTATTGCAGGTGCAGGAAGCAATCATACTTCACACGCTATTGAGCTTGCTCAAGGTTGTGAAAAAGCTGGTGCTGATGCTGTTTTACTTGTTACACCATATTATAATAAAACAACTCAAAAAGGACTTATAAAGCACTATAAAATGATTGCTGAAAGCATAAATATACCTATAATACTTTATAATGTACCAAGTCGTACAGGTCTTAATATTACTCCTAAGACATGTTATGAACTTTCAAAAATTAAAAACATTGTTGCTATAAAAGAAGCAAGCGGAAATATTTCACAGGTTGCAGAAATTGCTGCTCTTTGTGGTCCTGATTTTGATATATATTCAGGAAACGATGACCAAGTTCTTCCTTTAATGGCTCTTGGCGGAAAAGGTGTTATATCTGTTCTTGCAAATGTTGCTCCTAGATATACACATGATATGGTAGCAAGCTATTTAAACGGTGATACAAAAACAGCTACAAAAATGCAACTTGATGCTCTTCATCTTATAAATATGCTTTTCTGTGAAACAAATCCTATTCCTGTAAAAGCTGCTGTTGGTCTTATGGGCTATAATACAGGAAGCTGTAAAATGCCTCTTTGCGAAATGGATGAAAAGAATTTTGAAAATCTCAAAAAAGCAATGGAAGACTTTGGAATTATAAAATAAAAATAAAAAAGGGCTGTCATATGGCAGCCCTTAATTTTAATAGATAGAGGTGTTTAAATTGATTAAAATAATAATGCACGGTTGTGGTGGAAAAATGGGTCATGTTGTTTCATCAATAGTAGCAAATGATGAAAACTGTGAAATTGTTGCCGGTATTGACCCAAGAGATATAGAAATGGGATATCCTGTATTTAAAAATATAGCTGATTGTAATATTGAAGCTGATTGTATAATCGACTTTTCAATAGCAGCTGCTGTACCTGCACTTTTAGAATATTCAAAAGAAAAAAATATACCTGTAGTTCTTTGTTCAACAGGACTTTCAGAAGAATTAAACAACAAAGTTGTTGAATACTCAAAACATGTTGCTATATTAAAATCAGCAAATATGTCTGTTGGTATAAATCTTATAATGAAAGTATTAAAAGAGCTTGCTCCTGTTCTTGCAGCAGAAGGCTTTGATATTGAAATTGTTGAAAAACATCATAATCAGAAAATTGATGCTCCAAGTGGTACAGCAATAGCTCTTGCTGATGCTATAAATGAAGAATTTGATAATGAATATAAATATGTTTTTGACCGTTCACAAGTTAGAGAAAAACGTAGCCAAAAAGAAATAGGAATTAGTGCAGTTCGTGGCGGAACAATAGTCGGTGACCATGATGTAATATTTGCTGGACGTGATGAAGTTATAACAATAAATCATACAGCATATTCAAAAGAACTTTTTGCTGTTGGTGCTGTTAAAGCAGCTAAATACCTTGCTGGAAAACCTGCCGGATTTTACACTATGAAAAATGTTATGGAATAAGATAAAAAACACCGTTAAAAAACGGTGTTTTTATTTTGGAATTTTTTCTTTAATTATTTTATATACATAATCTGCTTTTTCTTTTAATAAGTCATCTACTGATGTTCCGGTAAGTATAATATCCATATAAGATTCTTTTTTAGAAAGTATTTCACATAAATCTTCTCTTGATACAAATTCCTTTTCAACAGCTTCAATAATGCCATCTAATATAAGAATATCACACTCTCCAGTTTCAATTATTTTTCTTGTAAAATTGAAAGCATTTTTAATTTCCATTGTAATATCTTTTTTTATATTTTCATCAAATTCATCTATGCTTTCTCTTATTTTCTCAAATCTGAATATTCTGAATTCTGGCTCAAGAGCCTTTAATGGTATTCCCTCTTTTGTATTATTATAATCAAGGAACTGTATCATTATTACATTTAAACCCTCACCAACAGCACGTATACCTTGTCCTATTGCAAGTGTTGTTTTTCCCTTTCCTTCACCATAATATATAAATATATTACCTTTTCTCACAGTAGTTTCTCTCCCGTTTTATAAATAAAAAAGGCAGGAAAACCTGCCTTTTATGTTTTGTCAAAAATAGGTTATAACTTAAAATTTATTAAACAGGAAAATTGCCTGTTTCTGTATCATTTATTACGTAATAACACATTTTTTCTTCAGGTTTATAATATATATCCATTGTTTTTATGTCTTTAACTTTTCCACCATTTGATTTCCAAGCTTCCTTAACTGCGTCTTCCATATCCTTTACAACTGTCTGTACTCCCTGAAATTCAACAATAAATTTTGATTTCATAAAATTTCCCCCTCTTTGTACTTACAACCAAAATAAGCTATGATTAACTCTATTTTTTACAAATACAAAGACATGATACTAAATTTAAATATAATTGTCAATATTTCAGCATTTTTACAAATATGCAATATAAATATAAAAATGAAATATTATATTATTAATTAATATATAATGTCGAAATTTTATTATTTTTCAAACTCTATTTTTGAAACAGAAACTTCATAAGCAACTCTTTCTTCTATAATATCATCTGTTTTTTTCTGATATACCCTACTTTGTACTCTTCCCCAAAGCTTTATATTAGAACCAACAGAAAGTTTAGATGTAAATTTTGCATTTCTACCCCATACAATACATGGAATATAATCTGATTTATTATATGCTCTATTAACAGCAATAAGTATATCAGCTATTTCACGTCCAAAAGGCGTTTCCCTATAAATAGGCTCTTTACAAATAAAACCATTTAAATAAATCTGATTTGGATTTCTTTCAGAAAATTCATCTACAATTTCAATCTCTCTTGTAAAAATTGTTAACACAAGTCTACTCTTTTTATCACTATAATTATTATAACTTCTAAGTTGACCTGATATTTCTACTTTTGTCCCAATTTTTAAAACTTCTTTATCAATAAGTCTTTCAGAAACCATTACAGGAAGTATATCAGCATTGTCACTTAATCTATCAACAGATACTTTAAATATATAAAATCCCTCACCATATACTTTATGACTAAAAACACACTCCTCTATAACACGACCACTGATGCTAACACAGTTGTTTTCATAAATTCCTTCTGTCTGCATCTAATTCTACCCCTCTCCTTAGAACTTTTCCAAAAAGTTCTTTTAATTCTTATGATAAATAAATTTTATTCAGAAATTTTATTTTTAGAAGTATTTTATATAAAAAATATATAATACGCTATAAAAAACCTTGCGTTTTAACGCAAGGCAAATAAAAATATTATCTTTCAAGTTCCGTTTTAAATATAAATGCAAGCTTTACACAATCAATACCTATTACCATAGTAAAATCATCTTTTTTATAAACCATAGGCTGACCGCCTTTTTTAACTACTACTGCATCAATACGCTTATCATTATTATCCCAATAAGAAAGTATTGAGAAATCATCATCATTTTTTACAGCCCAATTAAAATTTATAAGGGGCTTAATATAAAAATCTCCATCACAGCCAAAATACTGCATTAAATTTTTTTGTGAACTAATAAAATTATGAACAAACTCGCTACTTTCCAACATTATACTCCTCCGAAAATATTTTGTTTATCTATATATTTAATATCGTACTTTTATAAATACTCTTTGTCAATAGTTTTTAAAAAAAAGAAAGATACCCTTTACTTTTATAGGTATCTTTCATCAAAATAATACAAAAATATATATTTATTTACATTATTTTCTTACAGCTTTTTCTAATACAGGTTTTAAATACTTACCTGTATAAGAACCTTCAATATTACAAACTTCTTCTGGAGTACCTTTTGCAACAACAGTTCCACCACCACTGCCACCTTCTGGTCCAAGGTCTATAATATAATCAGCAGTTTTTATAACATCAAGATTATGTTCTATTACAACAACAGAGTTTCCACCTTCTGCTAATCTTTGAAGTATATGAACAAGTTTATGGACATCTGCTGTATGAAGTCCTGTTGTAGGCTCATCAAGTATATACATTGTTTTACCTGTACTTCTTCTACTAAGTTCTGTTGCTAATTTTACTCTTTGTGCTTCACCACCTGAAAGAGTTGTTGAAGACTGACCAAGTTGTACATAAGAAAGTCCAACATCATATAATGTTTGAAGTTTATTTTTTATTTTTGGAATATTTTCAAAAAATTCAAGAGCTTCTTCAACAGTCATATCAAGTACATCTGAAATTGTTTTTCCTTTATACTTAACTTCAAGAGTTTCTCTATTATATCTCTTTCCATGACAAACTTCACAAGGAACATATATATCTGGTAAAAAGTGCATTTCTATTTTTATAATACCATCACCAGAACAAGCCTCACATCTTCCACCTTTCATATTAAAACTAAATCTACCTTTTTGATATCCTCTCATTTTTGCCTCAGTAGTTTGAGCAAAAACATCTCTTATAAGGTCAAAAAGTCCTGTATATGTTGCAGGATTTGAACGAGGAGTTCTTCCTATTGGTGATTGGTCAATATTTATAACTTTATCAAGATTTTCAAGTCCAATCATATCTTTATGTTTCCCTGGACGTACTTTTCCTCTGTTTAAGTCCCTGTTTAATCGCTTAAAAAGTATTTCATTAACAAGAGAAGATTTTCCAGAGCCTGAAACTCCTGTAATACAAGTTATTATTCCAAGAGGAATATCAACATTTATATTTTTAAGGTTATTTTCTGAAGCACCTTTTATTTTAAGGATATTATCTTTATTTGGTTTTCTTCTTTCTTTTGGCACTTCAATATATTTTCTTCCACTTAAATACGCTCCTGTAATAGAGTTTTCACAATTCTTTATATCTTCAACAGTACCTGCACAAACAAGCTCTCCGCCACCTTTTCCAGCATTAGGACCTATATCAACTATATAATCACACTCAAGCATAGTATCTTCATCATGTTCAACAACAATTAGAGAATTTCCTATATCTCTAAGATGTTTAAGTGTTTTTAAAAGTTTATCATTATCTCTTTGGTGAAGCCCTATACTTGGCTCATCAAGTATATAAAGAACTCCAACAAGACCAGAACCAATTTGTGTTGCAAGACGTATTCTCTGAGACTCACCACCAGAAAGAGTTCCTGCTGACCTTGAAAGTGTTAAATAATCAAGACCAACATCTATAAGAAAGCCTATTCTAGCATTTATTTCTTTTAATATTCTTTCTGCTATCATATTTTCTCTTTCTGTAAGTTCAAGAGAATTAAAGAAATTTTGAATATCTGTTATTGACATTTCTGTTACTTCTGAAATATTTTTACCATTTATAGTTATTGCAAGTATTTCAGGTTTTAAACGTCTTCCTTTACAAGATGGACAAGTAACATTTGTCATAAATGTTTCATATTCTCCACGCATAAATTCAGATGTTTCTGAATATCTTCTTTGTAAGTTATTTATTATACCTTCAAAGCTATAATCATACGTTCCTTTACCATTTACACCAGTATAAGTTATACGAACTTTTTCTCCATTAGTACCATAAAATATTATATTTTTAGCTTCTTCTGAAAGTTCTTCAAAAGGAACTTCAAGACTAAATTTATATTTTTCTGCAAGAGCTTGAAAAAGTACTCCTGTCATACTTTCTGTATTTGATATAGAATTATATCCTGGTGCTATTATTGCACCTTGTAATATAGAAAGTTTAGGATTTGGCACTATTAAAATAGGGTCAAACTTCATTTGCATACCAAGACCGGTACACTCCGAACAGGCTCCTGAAGGATTGTTAAAAGAAAACATTCTTGGTTCTACTTCTGGAAGATTTATACCACAATCAGGACAAGAGAAATTTTGACTAAATACAAGTTCACTTTCTCCACTATTTATATCAACAGTAAGAAGTCCCCCTGAAAGAGTCATAACATTTTCAATAGACTCTGTAAGTCTTTTTTGCATACCTTCTTTTATTACAAGTCTATCAACAACAATTTCTATTGTATGTTTTTTATTTTTTTCAAGTTTTATTTCTTCTGTAAGTTCATATATAACACCATCAACTCTTACACGTGCATATCCACTTTTTGATGCATCTTTAAGAAGTTTTACATGTTCACCTTTTCTTCCTCTTACAACAGGTGCAAGAAGCTGTATTTTTGTTCTTTCAGGTAATTCTGTAATTTGGTCTACAATTTGATCTATTGTTTGCTTTTTAATCTCTTTACCACATTTTGGACAATGGGGTATACCTATTCTTGCAAAAAGAAGTCTTAAATAATCATATATTTCTGTAACTGTTCCAACTGTTGAACGTGGGTTATGGCTTGTTGTTTTTTGGTCTATAGAAATAGCGGGAGAAAGTCCCTCTATATATTCAACATCTGGTTTTTCCATTTGACCAAGAAACTGTCTTGCATATGAAGAAAGTGACTCTACATATCTTCTTTGACCTTCTGCATATATTGTATCAAAAGCAAGTGATGATTTTCCTGAGCCTGAAACACCTGTAAAAACAATAAATTTATCTCGTGGTATTTCAAGATTTATATTTTTTAAATTATGCTCTTTTGCTCCTCGTATTATTATTTTATCCTTAGACATATTCAATCCTTTCCTTTAAATTTATTCATCTAACATTTTTTTCAAATTTATAATCTCATCTCTTAAAGCGGCGGCTTTTTCGAATTGTAAATCAGAAGCAGCAACTTTCATTTCTTTATCAAGTTTTTTAATATATTTTTTAAGTTCATCAATACTCATAGATTCAGGGTCTTTATCAAGACCTTTCTTAGTTTTTTCATCAACAGCTTTTGTAGCCTGTATAACATCATGAACTTTTTTCTTTATAGTTTTTGGTACAATACCATGAAGTTCATTATATTCTTGCTGTATTTTGCGTCTTCTTGATGTTTCTTCTATAGCTCTTTTCATACTATCTGTCATTACATCAGCATACATTATAACATGTCCATTTGAATTTCTAGCTGCACGACCTATTGTTTGTATAAGAGAAGTTTCAGAACGAAGGAAGCCTTCTTTATCAGCATCAAGTATTGCAACAAGAGAAACTTCAGGAATATCAAGACCTTCTCTTAAAAGGTTTATACCTACAAGAACATCAAAAACGTCCATTCTTAAATCTCTTATTATTTCAAGTCGTTCAAGAGTATCTATATCTGAATGAAGGTATCTTACTTTCACTCCAGCCTCTTTCATATATTCTGTAAGTCTTTCTGCCATTTTCTTAGTAAGTGTTGTTATAAGGACTTTATCCCCTTTTTCAGTTATATTTTTAACCTCATTTAAAAGGTCATCTATTTGTCCATCAATAGGACGAACGTCTATTTCAGGGTCTAAAAGACCTGTTGGACGTATAATCTGTTCTACTGTATTTTGAGAATGTTCTTTTTCATATACTGATGGTGTAGCCGATACAAATAACATCTGATTTATTTTACTTTCAAATTCATCAAATTTTAAAGGTCTGTTATCTAATGCAGAAGGTAATCTAAATCCAAAATCAACAAGAGTGTTTTTTCTTGAACGGTCTCCTTCATACATACCTCTTATTTGAGGAATTGAAACATGAGACTCATCAGCAATTATTAAAAAATCCTCTGGAAAGAAATCTATAAGAGTATTTGGTGTACTTCCAGCCTCTCTTAAAGAAAGATGTCTTGAATAGTTTTCTATACCAGAACAAAAACCCATTTCTCTCATCATTTCAATATCATAGTTAGTTCTTTGTTCAAGTCTTTGGGCTTCAAGAAGTTTATCTTCTCTTTTTAATTCATCAAGTCTTTCATAAAGTTCTTCTTCTATTCTTTGTATTGCTATTTTAAGTTTTTCAGATGTTGTTACATAATGAGATGCTGGAAATATTGCAACATGATTTCTTTCTCCCAAAACTTCTCCTGTAAGAATATCTATTTCTGTTATTTTCTCTATTTCATCACCAAAAAAATCAACTCTTATAGCACTTTCAGACTGACCTGCCGGTATAATTTCCAGCACATCTCCTCTTACTCTAAATGTACCACGTTGAAAGTCCATATCATTTCTATCATATTGTATTTCAATAAGTTTTCTTATAACATCATCTCTATCTTTTTCCATACCTGTACGTAAAGAAATCATAAGCTCTTTATAATCCTCTGGGTCACCAAGACCATATATACAAGAAACACTGGCAACAATAATTACATCTTTTCTTTCAAGTAATGCTGCTGTTGCTGAGTGACGAAGTTTGTCGATTTCATCATTTACAGAAGAGTCTTTTTCTATATACGTATCTGTACTTGGAACATAAGCTTCCGGCTGATAATAGTCATAATAGCTGACAAAGTATTCTACTGCATTCTCAGGGAAAAACTCTTTAAACTCGTTATAAAGCTGTGCTGCAAGAGTTTTATTATGTGCTATTACCAAAGTAGGCTTTTGTATTTTTTCTATTATATTAGCCATTGTAAATGTTTTTCCTGAACCTGTAACACCCAACAAAGTCTGATATTTTAAGCCTTTTTTAAAACCTTCTGATATATTTTCTATTGCTTCAGGTTGGTCACCTGTTGGTTTATATTCTGAAAATAATTTAAATTCAACCAATAACAACACCTCCTTAATATATTTATTCAAAAAATTTGGAACATTTGTTCCTATTATATCATAAATATATCTATTAGCAATATAAAACTTATAAGTTAATTAATAATGTTTATTAAATTTCCAAAATAATTATGTTTTATACTAAATAAAAAAAATCCGCTAAACTAAAATAGTTTAGCAGATTTTTTTGTTTTTAAATATATTATTTATTTAAAGTATACTTCTTTAACTTTTTTGTATATACTTTCTCCATCAAGTTCATATTTCTTAATAAGCTCTAAAGCTGGACCTGACTCACCAAATCTGTCTTCTACACCAATTTTATATACTGGTGTAGGACATTTTGCTGATAATACATCACATACAGCACTTCCAAGACCACCTATTACTGAGTGTTCTTCTACTGTAACAACTTTTCCACATTCTTTTGCTGCTGCTACAATAAGTTCTTCATCAATAGGTTTAATTGTATGAATATTAATTACTTTTGCCTGAATTCCGTCTTCTGCAAGTTTTTCTG
>DXZA01000005.1 GCA_019415525.1 Tyzzerella sp.
ATGTCATCATGTTTGACTACTCATCCCATCATGACGATATAAATAGTATGACACAGGAAAACACTTGTCCCTTGGTGTAGGGTTATTTTTCAAAAATTTTGGTTTCTTTGTTTCCTGATTTATTAAAATTTATTAATGGAAACAAAAAAATCCAGAATGAATTTTTATTTTTCATTCCGGATTTTTTTCTTTTCACTAAATATAAAATTATTAATTATTTTAATCATTCTTAGTATACTACAAACTTACAAGGTTCTCAAACCTCAAATCAAGTTATCACCGAACTTTAACATACTGGTGGGTATGATGTAAATTTGCAATACTTACTTTTCTTCTGACAACCCTGTTAATTTTATAATAGTAGCTATATCCATATTCTTTTTCAACATATTTCTATACTTTTTTCCATTCCTTCTTCATATATACTCATACTTAAGTTACACATATCTATAACCTTATTTTATATATTTTTAGAAATATTGTACTAATAATGCATTTTATTTAATAATCATCACTTTCGTAAGGATCGTATATAGCTCCCTCTAATATTTCTCCTCCATGACATTGTTCTTCATAATAGTTTATTGCCCCAACTGGATATTCCCAAACAGACAAATTTATTTCTATTTGATTACCACAAATTGGACAAACATCTTCCATAATACCATTATACTGTAATTCTTCACCCATTGAGCGTTCTTCTGTACTAACACATTCTAAATCTACATCTACTTCTATTACTTCATTGCAATTATTACATTGGATCACTATTGGTTTAATCATTTTCATAGTTTTCACATCCTTCTATATCCAAAGTTTTATATAAGAATATATATTCTATCATCTCATGAATAATTTTATCCATTTCATCTTTATTAATTTCTTCCACTCCATGCACTAAATTATTCCTCTTATAAATAATATAATTTAGTCTTTTTACATCAATTTCATCAATTTTCCCATTTTCCCATAATTCATGAATCATTTTTTTGTACGATACTCTCTTTTGGTATTTTTCTTTATTTATTTTCAATTTATAATACTCTCTTAGAAGTATATTATAGAGTTCGTTGTAAATTTCTAAAAACTCTCCTATTTCTTCGTTTCCATTTTTTGCAAGATTTTCTGATATTATTTCTTTATCAGAATCAGAAACATTAATTCTATCTAGTTCTTCTATAGCATTTTCTATATATGGTTTTATTTCTTTTATCAAAGTTTCAACTCTATCAAGCTCATCAACTGTAAACAGATTATTATGAGCAACTTTACATCTTAACTTGTATAACTCTTCCCACTTTTTTTTAATATGTTCATCTTCAGCTGAAATAACATTATTAAAGTAACGTGCCCAATTTGATTTTGGGATATACTGATCTAATATTTGAAAAATACTCTCATCCTTTCTAACAATATACGGTTTCAAGTCTTCAATTATATTTTTAGTTGAATATGGATCAAATAAAAAAGTAGATAATTCAATAAAATCTAATTGATACAGTAAGCTATTTCCAATATTAATTTCCTTACCTTGATTCTTGGATTTGCCTATTTTGGTCGGAATGTTTTCCTTTTCCCATTTAGTACCAACATTAACCAACATAAATTTAGTTAATAATTTTCTCATTAAATTTTCTATTTCATAAATTTGAGGGTACGCCTTTTGTGAACAACAAAAACTTACATCATCCCATAATATCTCAAAATCACTTGTAGTTTTCAATATAGTGGTTTTTATGCTTTTTAGCAACTCTAAATATACCTTTACCTCTTCGCTATCTGGATTAAAATCATAGTTATTTATAGTATTTTTTATTGTAAGGTGATAACACACAATATCTGATTTATCAATAGGATTACTTTGAAGTTTATATTCAAAAGAGAAATTTTTAAATTTTATCTTTTCTCTTTCAATTTTCAAATTAGCATTTGCCATTAATAGATGAGTAAATGCTTGTTCTGTTTTGGCAATACCATTTTTTGTATTAATCGGAATTAAATATTCAGTCTTCATTTTTATTTCCTCTCTTATAAATGTTTTTTATATTTCATCATTTATTTATTAAAATTATCCTTTTTGATTTTTTTCATTTCATAAGCAATTTTATAATTATAGTCATTATTGACACTAATAAGTGATTTGTCTGTTACAAAAAACACGCTGTTTACCCTTATTGATAACACATATAATTCAACGTACTGTCATTTAATATTTTTTGTATTTATACTGGTCAAGCTTTTTAGCTATACTTTATTCAAAAAATATTTAACCAAATCTAACTTCCATTAATATCAAATAATTATTATATGAGTGTAGCCTTACATAATTATACGAATTAATATACTTCTTCATTATCAAAAATAACTCTATAATAAAAACAGTTTTTAAATTTATTATGGAATCTTTTCATATGAACAACATACTTTACTAATATCATACATTGTCTAATACTATTTTCTTTATAATATCAAACAAATTCCAATGATATAAATTGTACTCCCTCATCTAACTATAATATTAAGTTTTTTGGATGTTTTTGTTGTTCTAAATCTTTTGCTGATAGATTAATTGATAAATTTGTATTAAGATATTTATTGTTAATAGATTCTACTATATACATATTAAATAAATCAATAATACCGCCATTACAAATAAACTTTACATTAGGTCTACAAAGATACGTAAAATCTATACAATATATTTTATTATTTTTATTTACCTTAAAGTTTTTCTTAATAAGATTATCAAATATTTTATATAGATAACTCTAAATATATCAATTCAAAACATAGACTGCTACCAAAATAATAGTTATTTTCTTTAAAACAACATAAAATTATTGTATTAGAAACCGTATTAACATATATAATCAAAAAATTTTTTAAACTATGCTAACTTTATCTATTATTGTACATCTTATTTTTTAATAAATTAGCAAATATATTATTAGCAACTGTCACATTGACAGTAAATAACTCTCCTATCATATTTTTTACAATAATTATTTCTTCTATATTTTTATATATACTATTCTCATCATACATATCATCACAATATAATAACTGTATATTATCAGGATATGAAATCAAGCTTCCATATTCTATATCTGACAGTACTGGTCTATGGTCAAACCTACTATTTGGCTTATTATTCTGAATACTATATGCTCCAATCACTGGTATAGATAATTGTATTCCTACACTTTTTATACTTTTTAATACATACTCCATCTTATCCTTTGCAAAGTAGTTTCTTTCATTCTCTATCATTTCTAAATCATCAATAATAATTAAATCTGCATAAGAATTTCTCATTTCCTCTAATATTTTATTTAATTCCATAAAATTTTCATTATGATTATAAAATGAGATATTATTATAATAATTAGTTGAAAGATTTTCATAAATAATATCCATATCTTCCTTTGTAAATTGGTTTAACAAAATATCTTTTAATGGTATCTTAGTATTAATTGACAAAATACGCATTGATAAGTTTTTTATTGAGTTTTTTAAATTTATAAATAAAACTTTATTTCCTAATTTTGCATTATTTTTTGCAATATTAAGTAAATAATCTGTTTTTCTGGTTCCGCTTATACCTGCTATTAATGTAAAACTCTGATTTAGCAAAATCATTTTAGAATCTATATCTTTTATACCAAATATATTTTGATACTTTTCTCTTCCCAAACAATTTAATATTATGTCATCAGCATTTATTGATCCCTGTTTATTTTTTTTTAGCCACTCAAGTTGACCATTATATTCCCATTCAAATTCATTCCACTGAAATTCCGGAAGTTCAACTTTAAAATCACCATCATCCTTAAACTGTGTATTAAACTTAGGTCTATACTTATTTATCAATATTGCTTCATAAGCCACCTCTTCAGATTCATTAATAACCTCTGTATATTCAACTTTCTCAGTTTCTAAATAACATTTATTAGGAAGATGCGTATTGTTTGTAAAATGTTCTTTAAGTATTCTCCTATTTATATTGTTAGTTCTTCCTATATAAATAACTTTTCCTTCAATATCTAAAAATCTATACAAAAAGAAACTCATATTATCTCTCCCAAAATCCCAAATTTTTAAGTTATTAATTTTCTTTATACACTTAAATAAATATAACCTCAAGTTTTAACCATATATTTGTTAATTTGAATAATAAATTATAAGAATAAGAAAAATAAGTGTACTATTAATTAGCTACACTTATTTTTATATTCGATATAGTTTTTATAAATTTGACTTTAATTCTTCAATTTTTTCTTCTGAAAGCCCTGTTAATTCTATAATAGTAGCTATATCCATATTCTTTTTCAACATATTTATAGCTGTTTTTTCAACACCTACTGTAATACCTTTTTCTATGCCTTTTTCTATACCCTTTTCTATGCCTTGCTCTATACCCTTTTCTATACCTTCTTCATATATACCCATACTTAAGTTACACATATCTATAACCTCCTTCTCTATATTTTTAGAAATATTATAGTCGAAGTCTTCTTTTAATATCCTTTGTTTTTCTTCTATAAGCATATCATTTCTTAAAAGTATTCTAAGGAATTTTAATAAATTATTATCACTCTGACTTTTTCCCAATAATACCATAACTACTTTTATTAAATCATAATTTTTTACTTCTTCTTTAAAATTACCTACTATATTATTTTCCTGTATTGAATATGATGTTATTGTATTTGAATCCTTTATCGGTGGATTTGGGCATATCCATATTGAATATACCTTTTTAATTTTTTCATAGTGGGATTCCGTAAACTCTGTTCCATGTTGTGCTGACATCATTCTGCTACAATAATATAATGCTCTTTTTATTAATGGATATCCTGGATGATATTTGTTTTGTGCTTCTACATTTACAATAAGTTGTATTAAGCCATCTGTATTTGGTACAGTTGCCAAAAATCGTATATCATATGTAACTGTGCCTTCATTTATTGATTTATCTTCATTACTTAATCCTCTTATTTTATTTGGATTTGTTGGAAATACTTCCTCACTTGATATTTGTGGTGTGCCTTCAATATATTTGTTTGCTATATCTTCAAGACTGCAATCTTTGAATTCATCAACGCACTCTTTCATTATACGAGAAAGTATATCTTTCTCAGCAAATAACTGTTTACATATACTGTCGTAGGCAGTCATAGTATTTTTTATATCATTACTCATATTTCTAAAGCACCTTCTTTCTATAGTTATATTATAAATTATAAGGTTATTATTATCAATGAACAAAACTTACATTTTCCTCCACTACAACTCCATTCTGAAAACATATTTCAATCTTGCTTTCGCTTACAGCAATAACATTTCTTATTAATTTTCTTACAAGATTATCATCATATTCTGACATATAAATATTTGTGTTATCTATAAATTCATCAGCTTTATTTAATTTGTTTTTACCACCTAAAGCCTTTATCTTGTTAGTTTCAAGTTCTTCAATACGATTTGTTATATTTTTACAGGCTGTTTCATATTCTTCTGTGTTTTCATATATATTGTTTTTTATTAAGTTTACAAGCTGTTTTTCCAATACTTTTATTTCTGAGTCATATTCTGTTGTTGTATCTTTTGAAATTACACTTATAACATTCTTTTTGAAACTATCTATAAACTTATTTTTGTCTTGAAGTTTTTTATTTATGGCATTCATAATGGCCTTTTGAAGAAGTTTTTCATCATATGTAGGTGAGTTTTTGCAATACTTTGTTCCATTTCTAAGTCTGTTTTCACATCTCCAAACTGCTTTTTTCTCGCCATACTTTGACCAAACTTGTCTTCTGTAAGGTGTTCCACATTCTTTACATATAAATATGCTTGTTAAAGCATACTTGCTGTTATATCGGCATTTTCTGTCAGTTTCATTTTTGCTTGGTGCTTTATTTTTTGAATTAGCTCGTCTTTCCATTTCTTCCTGTACTCTATAAAATAATTCTCTCGGTATAATTCCTTGGTGGCTGTTTTCAGTATAGTATTGATTAACCTCACCATTATTAATTCTACGTTCTTTTGTAAGGAAATCTACCGTATATGTTTTCTGACATAATGTATCGCCTATATATTTTTCATTGCTCAATATTCTTATTATAGAGGCAACACCCCAGTTTGTTTTTCCTCGTATTGTTTTATAGCCTTTTTCCTTTAATTTTTTTGCTATATTATTATAACTACTACCTTCCATAAACTCAACGAATATAAATTTTACAATCTCTGCTTCTTCATGTATAATTTCAAGTTGACCATTTTTATTTCTTTTATAGCCTAAAAGCCTGCTTACAAGAGTTTCTCCTGTTTCATATTTCCTTTTAAGTCCCCACCTTACATTTTCACTGATATTTCTGCTTTCTTCCTGAGCCTGACTGCTTAGTATTGTTATAAGTAATTCTC
>DXZA01000050.1 GCA_019415525.1 Tyzzerella sp.
GTTGGTAGAGTAACTGATTCGTAATCAGTAAGCCGTGGGTTCAAGTCCCATTTCCAGCTTTTTATTTAACTTCATATTATTCACTAAAAAAGAGGCGAAAACAATTTCGACTCTTTTTATAAATTTTATAAAATTATACTCTTACTTCTTCTCCTTCATTTTCAAGAAGGTCTTTATTTGCTTCAATAACAGGCATTACATAGTTCATAACATATTCTTCTGTCTGCTGTGGTGCACGACCTACGAAATTACTTGGCACCATAATTGCATTAAGTTCTTCCATTGTAAGACCGAATGTTTCATCATTTGCAATTCTTTCAAGAAGGTCATTTGGTTTACCTTCCATTTTAACCATTTTTCCGGCTTCCATAGAATGAACTCTAATTCTTTCGTGGAGTTCCTGTCTGTTTCCACCTTTTTTTACAGCGTCCATCATAATATTTTCAGTAGCCATAAAAGGAAGTTCGCTATTTAATCTCTGTTCAATAACTTTTGGATATACAACAAGACCATCAACAACATTTCTATAAAGTATAAGTATAGCATCAACTGAAAGGAAAGCTTCTGGAACACTTATTCTCTTATTTGCAGAGTCATCAAGAGTTCTTTCAAACCACTGTGTAGAAGCAGTTATAGCAGGATTTGTTGTATCTGCAATAACATATCTTGCAAGAGAACCTATTCTTTCAGAACGCATAGGATTTCTCTTATAAGCCATAGCTGATGAACCAATCTGTGATTTTTCAAATGGTTCTTCAATTTCTTTAAGGTGCTGAAGAAGTCTTATGTCATTACTGAATTTATAAGCACTCTGAGCAATACTTGAAAGTACGCTTAAAACCTGATAGTCAAGTTTTCTTGAATATGTCTGACCTGAAACTTTGAAATAATCTTTATATCCCATTTTTTCAGCAATCATACCATCAATTTTTTTAACTTTTTCGTGGTCACCGTCAAAAAGTTCAAGGAAACTTGCCTGTGTTCCTGTTGTACCTTTTGAACCAAGAAGTTTTGCTTTTGAAAGCTGATAATCAAGGTCTTCAAGGTCCATCATAAGGTCTTGAAGCCATAAAGAAGCTCTTTTACCTACTGTTGTTGTCTGTGCAGGCTGGAAATGTGTAAAACCAAGTGTAGGCATATCTTTATATTTAAGAGCAAATTTTGCAAGCTCATTTATAACATTAATAAGCTGTTTTCTTATAAGTTTCATAGCTTCTGTCATAATGATAATATCTGTATTATCACCTACATAACAGCTTGTTGCACCAAGATGTATAATTGGTTCAGCTTTTGGAGCTTGTTTTCCGAAAGCATAAACATGGCTCATAACGTCATGTCTTACAACTTTTTCTCTTGCTTCTGCAACTTCATAATTTATATCATCCTGATGAGCTTTCATTTCTTCAATCTGCTCATCTGTAATATTAAGACCTAATTCTTTTTCTACTTCTGCAAGAGCAATCCAAAGTTTTCTCCAAGTTTTGAATTTATAATCAGGAGAAAAAAGGTATGACATCTCCTTACTAGCATAACGTGAATTTAGCGGATTTTCGTATTTCTGTTTCATCTTTTGCTACCTCCTCTGAAACTGATGGTATTTGTGTTGGATAATTTCCTGTAAAACATGCGTCACAGAAACCGCATTTTGCACCTTTTGCAATATCATGAAGATTTTCAAGACCAAGGTATCCAAGGCTATCAACTCCAACAACTTTTGCAATTTCTTCAACTGTATCATATTTACAAGCAATAAGTTTTTCTTTTGTAGGAACGTCTGTACCATAATAACATGGGTGTAAGAATTTAGGTGCAGAAACACGCATATGTACTTCTTTTGCACCGGCTGCTCTTAAAATATTTACAAGACGTGCAACTGTTGTACCTCTAACAATAGAGTCGTCTATCATAATAACTCTTTTACCTTCAACAGTATGTCTTAAGGCATTAAGTTTTATTTTTACAGCAGTTTCTCTTTGTCCCTGAGTTGGGCTTATAAATGTACGTCCAATATATCTATTTTTCACAAGACCGATACCATAAGGTATACCGGATTCTTCGGCATAACCTAAAGCTGCTGGAATACCAGAGTCAGGAACTCCAATAACAACATCACCTTCAACAGCATGCTGTCTTGCAAGCTGACGACCTGCTTCTTTACGAGCTTCATAAACATTTACACCTTCAATATAACTATCAGGACGAGCAAAGTAAATATATTCAAAAATACACATTCTTGATTTTTCTTTGCCACAATGAGTTTTTATTGAGCGTATACCATCATCATTAATTACAACGATTTCACCAGGCTCAACATCTCTTATAAATTCTGCTCCAAGTCCATCAAATGCACAAGTTTCAGAAGAAAGAATATATGAATTATTAAGTTTACCTATTGAAAGAGGACGCATTCCAAGAGGGTCACGGCAACCTATAAGTTTTCTTGGACTCATAACAACAAGAGAATATGAACCACTTATAACTTCCATAGTTTTTTCAATAGCTTCTTCAATAGAACCACATTTTACACGTTCTTTAGCTATTTTACATGCTATAACTTCAGAGTCAATAGTAGTCTGGAATATCATACCTTCCTGCTGAAGTTCATGACGAATTTCATTTGCATTTACAAGATTACCATTATGAGCAAGAGCAAGTGTACCTTTAACATATCTTGAAACAAGAGGCTGTGCATTATTTCTAAGGCTTCCACCTGCTGTTGAATAACGAACATGACCAATACCGATTTTACCAGTAAGCTTTTCAACTATATCTTCTGAGAAAACTTCAGGTACAAGTCCCATATCTTTATACTGTTTTACAACAGTATCATCTGTTACGGCAATACCACAGCTTTCCTGTCCTCTGTGCTGAAGTGCAAAAAGTCCGTAATATACTATTCTTCCTGTGTCTTCATCATCATTATTATAATAACCAAAAACGCCACATTCTTCTTTTAATTCGTCTTCAATATATATATCTTCAAATAAGTTGTCATCTTTAAGCATTCTTTGATTTTCCTCCCATTAAATTAAAAGAGTGAATTATCTTGAAGTAATTCTTCTCCAAACCTCATTATAAGCATCTTCTACGCCACCAAGGTCTCTACGGAAACGGTCTTTATCAAGTTTTTCTCTTGTATCTTTATCCCAAAGTCTGCAAGTATCAGGAGAAATTTCATCAGCAAGTATAATTCCTTCTTTACAACGTCCGTATTCAACTTTAAAATCAACAAGTATTATATTACATTCAAGGAAAAATTTCTGTAAGAGTTCGTTTACTTTTTTTACACTTTCAGTGATTTCTTCTATTTCTTCAGCAGTAGCTATACCGATAGCTTCAATCTGTGAGTTATTAATCATAGGGTCGTTAAGTGCGTCATTTTTATATGAGAATTCTACGATAGGATTTTTAAGGTCTGTACCTTCAGGCACACCATATTTTGCAGAGAAACTGCCTGCTGCAATATTTCTTACAATTACTTCAAGGGGAACTATTTCTACTTTTTTAACGAGAGTTTCTCTTTCGCTAAGTTCTTCTACAAGATGAGTATTTACACCATTTTCGTTAAGGTATTTAAATACAAGGTTAGTCATTTTGTTATTTATAACACCTTTACCGGATATAGTACCTTTTTTTGCACCATTAAATGCTGTTGCATCATCTTTGTAATCAACAATATAAAGGTCTTCATTATCTGTTTTATAAACTTTTTTGGCTTTGCCTTCGTAAAGCATTTCTAACTTTTTCATATTGCCCTCCTAAGAATTACGATAAAGCCGGGTAAAGTAGTACGTCGGCTTATTAAGAGTATTATTATAAACTTGTTAATGAATTTCTTCACTATATTCATATGTTACAAAATTATAGTATAAACTTCAATAGTTTTTTTTTACAGTAAAAATCAATTAATTTGTTATAAAACCGTTACTGTTGTCATATTTAACACATAGCTTTGTATAAATTAAATAATTATGGAAATGTAAAATATAAACTAAATAATTTAATTATTACAGTATTCAGACTTTTTGATTTTCATAAAGTACATGTTTTTGAGGTGATTTTTTTGTTTAATAATATAAAAGTAAGTCTTATAATCCCTGTATATAATGTTGAAAAATATATAGATAGATGTTTAAAATGTGCCATAAACCAAACATTTAAAGATATGGAAATTATAATAGTAAATGACGGTTCTAGTGATAACTCAATAAATATAATAAAAAAATACTTAAATAAATACGATAATATAATATTAATAAATCAAGAAAACCAAGGTTTAAGTAGTTCTAGAAATACAGGCATAAAAAACGCACATGGTAAATACATTATGTTTGCA
This sequence comes from Tyzzerella sp., assembly GCA_019415525.1. Lineage (GTDB taxonomy): Bacteria > Bacillota > Clostridia > Lachnospirales > Anaerotignaceae > Fimicola. Next base: position 4,337 of record DXZA01000050.1, read on the forward strand.
GACAGCGACGATTATTTCTCAAAAAGATTTGTAGAAACATTATATAACACAGCCGAAAAAGAAAAGTCAGACATTGTTGTTTGTGGCTACAAAACAGTTTTTGAAAATAAAAAAGTAAAAATTAAAAATAAACCTCTTAAAATAAAGACATATAACTCAGAAAAAGCCCTTGATATACTTATAAAAGATGTATTTATAAACAATTTTGCTTGGAATAAAATATACAAAAAAGAAATATTTACAGAAAACAATATAAATTTTCCTATTGGAAAAACATATGAAGATATGTATATTTCTTATAGGCTTTTTCATAAATCAAAAAAAGTTTCTGTAATAAACAAAAAGCTTTACTGTTATGTTAAACGTAAAAAAAGCATAACAGCTACATTTACAGAAAAAAACTTTAATGATATATTAGACGGTCTTTTTGAAATGAAAAAATATTTATTAGAAAATAATATTTATAAAAAATATGCTTTTTCATATAATTTTCTTTTATTAAAAAACATACTATTTTTAATATACAGAATAATATTTTCAAAAGACATTAATTTCAAAACAAAAACAAAACTTTTATATAAATTAAAAAATAGCAGGTAAAAAACCTGCTATTTTAATTTTTATTGTGTGTATAAAAATTCTTCTGTTATAGAATATACATTATTCCCTTGTAATTCAATAATATATGGTATTGTTTGTTCTTCTAATGGAATATCTTTAGGATATGAAGAACCCTTTATAAACTCATCAATATTATTTGTTCTGTATTTTCTGTCACCGTCTGCTTTTTCTTCCTCTATGTAATACATATTGTAGTCAACAAAGTCATATGCTGTATCATTTGTAATATTATATTCTTCTTGTTCAAAAGTTGGATTATAAATATAGTAGCCATTAGGCATATCACTATTATCAATGCCTATTTCTTCAATTCTTTCTGTGTCACTATCTTTTATAATTTCAACTCTATCAACATATACTTTATTATCATTTATAAATATATAACCTTCAATTACTTTGGTGCTTTCTGTTTTATTTACTTCATTTGTTTTATCTACATTTGTATTACACCCATATAACATTACTGAAAATATTATACACAAAAACAAAATAAATTTTTTCATAAAACTCACCTCTTTTTTATATTATTATATCATATCTACTAAAAAAGTGTAAGCTGGTTTGTTTCTGGTATACCTTTAAGCACTCCATTTTCTTTAAGAAGTTCTATAAGTGTTTTTCCAACAGATGTATTTTCTTTAAACTCCTCTATTGTATGGAATTCTTCAACATTTTTTCTACCTTCAATAATACTTTCTGCTGCTGTAAGACCAAGTCCTTGTAATGAGCTGAAAGGAGGAATTAAACTATTATCTGAAATAACAAATTTATTTGCCTCAGACTTATAAAGGTCAATAGGTAAGAAATTAAAACCTCTTGCATAAAACTCAACAACTATTTCAAGTACAGTAAGTTTTGTTTTATCCTTTGCAGTTGCACTTTGACCTTTTTCGTGTATTTCTCTTATAGCATCACGAGCAACATCAATACCTTTACACATTGTTGAATAATCAAAATCATCACAAGCTCTTACAGTAAAATAAGCTGCATAATATGCCATAGGATAATTGACTTTAAAGTAAGCAATTCTAAAAGCCATCATAACGTATGCAGCAGCATGAGCTTTAGGGAACATATACTTTATTGTCTGACAGGATTTTATATACCAATCAGGTACATTTGCTGCCTTCATATCTTTTATATCATCTTCCGAAAGACCTTTTCCCTTACGAACACTTTCCATTATTTTAAATGATTTTTTCTTATCAACACCTTTATTAATAAGATAAATCATAATACTGTCACGTGTTGAAATTGTTTCTTTAAGAGTTATTGTTCCTTGCTCAATAAGAGTTTGTGCATTATTTATCCAAACATCAGTACCGTGAGAAAGACCGGATATTCTTAAAAGGTCTGCAAATGTTTTTGGTTTTGTATCTATAAGCATTTGTCTAACGAATTTTGTACCAAACTCAGGTATTCCAAGAGTACCTGTTTCACAGTTTATATCTTCTGCTGTTACACCAAGTGCCGCCGGTGACTCAAAAAGTGACATAGTATCTTTATCATCTAATAAAACAGACTGAGGATTTATACCTGTAAGGTCATAAAGCATACGAATAACCGTAGGGTCGTCGTGTCCAAGCAAGTCAAGTTTCAAAAGTCTACCACTTATTGAATGATAATCAAAATGAGTTGTTGTTACATTTGATGTCATATCATTAGCTGGACGCTGTATAGGACAAAATTCATATATATTATGGTCATTAGGAACAACCATAAGCCCACCAGGGTGCTGACCTGTTGTCCTTTTTACTCCTGTACAGCCTAAAGCAAGACGATTAATCTCTGCATTATGGGCAGTTATATTTCTTTCATCAAGATATTTTTTTACAAAGCCATAAGCTGTTTTATCAGCAAGTGTACTTATTGTACCGGCTTTAAAAACATGTCCTTTACCAAAAAGCTCCTCTGTATATGCATGGGCTTGCTGTTGATATTCTCCGGAAAAGTTAAGGTCAATATCAGGTTCTTTATCACCATTAAATCCTAAGAATGTTTCAAAAGGTATATCGTGACCTTCTTTTTTAAGAAGTGTTCCACAGTTTGGACAATTTTTATCAGGCATATCACAGCCCGAACCTTCTTCCATTGCAGTTGCTTTTACAACATCAGAATCAAAATCAGAATATTTACAATTTGGGCAAACATAATGAGGTTGCAAAGGATTTACTTCTGTTATACCTGCCATTGTAGCAACAAAAGATGAACCAACAGAACCTCTTGAGCCTACAAGGTATCCATCTTCAACAGATTTCCATACAAGTTTCTGTGCAATTATATAGAGCACAGAATAACCATTTGATATAATAGAATTTAATTCTTTATCAAGTCTTTCTTTAACAACTTTTGGCAAAGGGTCACCATATATTGAAATTGCTTTTTCATTAGTTATTTTTCTAAGCTGTTCCTCTGCCCCTTCAATTTTAGGCGGGAATGTTTCATCAGGAACAGGCTTTATATTTTCTATCATATCAGCAATAATGTTTGTATTTTTTATTACAATTTCTTTTGCCTTTTCCTCTCCCAAGTACTTAAATTCATCAAGCATCTCTTCAGTAGTTCTATAAAAAAGAGGTGGCTGATTATCAGCATCAGAAAAGCCTTCTGCTGCCATTATAATTTTTCTGAAAGCTGCATCTTCAGGGTCAATAAAATGAACATCACAAGTAGCAACAACAGGTTTATTATACTTTTCACCAAGGTCAACTATTTTTTTATTCAAATCTATAATATCTATAACAGAATTTACAGCATCTATTTTATTTGAATTTATCATAAAGTTATTGTTATCAACAGGCTGTATTTCAAGATAATCATAGAAATTAACTATTTCAGCTATATATTCATCAGGTTTATGGTCAAGTAATGCTCTATAAAGTTCTCCTGCCTCACAAGCACTACCAAGTATAAGACCATTTCTCATTTTAATAAGCTTACTCTTAGGAATTCTAGGACGTTTAAAGAAATATTCAATATGAGAAAGTGACACAAGCTCATAAAGATTTCTAAGTCCTTCATAATTCTTTACAAGTATAATTGCATGATTTGGTTTAAGCTTTTTATAATTTACAGTACGACTTGAAAGAACATTTATATCATCAAGTGTTAAAACATTCTTTTCAACAAGCATATCCATAAATTTTATAAATATTTCGGCAGTAGCCTGTGCATCATTTACGGCTCTATGGTGTCCTTCAAGAGAAACTCCCATAGCTTCTGCAACTATATTAAGTTTATGTTTTTTAAGTTCCGGTAAAAGAGTTCTTGAAAGCTCAACAGTATCAAGAACAGTATTATCTATTGGCTGCATATTAAGTACTTTTGCATTATATCTTATAAAACCAACGTCAAAACCTGCATTATGAGCAACAATAACGCTATCTTTACAAAACTCCATAAATTTTGGTAAAACTTCAGAAATTTCCGGTGCATCTTTTACCATATCATTTGTAATTCCTGTAAGCTTTGTTATTTCATCACTTATAGGCACTTTAGGGTTTACAAATGTACTGAATTTATCAACAATTTTACCATTTTCAATTTTTACAGCACCAATTTCTGTAATTTTATCTCTTTCTCTTGAAAGACCTGTTGTTTCAATATCGAAAACAACAAATTTATCATCAAGATTTTGACCTTTAGGGCAAGTTACAACACTTCCAAGGTCATCAATTAAATATGCCTCTACACCATAAATAACTTTAACACCTGCTTTTTTTGCAGCATCCATAGCATCTGGGAAAGCCTGTACAACACCATGGTCTGTTATTGCAATAGCTTTATGTCCCCATTTTCCTGCACGTTCAATATATTTCTTTACAGATGTTATACCGTCCATACTACTCATTTGTGTATGAAGATGAAGTTCAACTCTTTTTTCTTCTGCATTATCCATTCTTTCAGGTGGCTTTTCACCTATACATATACTTCTTGCCATCATATTAATTTCTTTTGCATATTTATCAAACTGAACTTCACCATATACTTTAAGATAAGAATTATTTTTTACATATGTACTTAATTCCTTATCAAAAGCACTTTTTGATACAAAGAATTTTACTGTTGTAGAGTCGGAAAAGTCAGTAATATCAAATGATACAATATATTTATCACCTTTTATTTCACGCTTATCTACATTAAATACATAGCCTTCTATTATTGCCTTTTCCCCTTCTATTTTAGAATTTATTATTTTTATAGGTTTTTCTGTTATTTCTTTACCTATAATTATACCATTCTTAACTTTTTCAGAAGCAGCCTCAACTTTTTCTTCAATTTTGGCAGTTTCGGCTTTTTCCTGATTTTCCATAACCAAGCTAATAATATCTTGTTCTTTTGTTTCTATTTCTCTATAAAAACACTCTTTCTCTGCCTCCGTAAGAGTAGAACTTTTAAAGAAAACCTTTATATCAATATTATTTTGCTCTTTAAGTTTCTTCTCAATTTTCTTATCTATACCCTTTTTAAACATATAATAAGAACCGTTGTTTTTTACTTTTATAAAAAGTTTATTTTCTTCAAGTTCCCAAGTAGCATCTTTTATAATACCTTTACAAACAGGGCTTTCTTCAGAAACAGCATATACAATATTATCCCAACAACTTTTTATTATATCCGATTTAGAAATATTGTTATCAACATCAAATGAAACCACAGTAATAATATCTTTTACACTTGGCAACTGTTTTATAAGCTCATCTTTAAATACATCAACAGCTTTTTCATCTATAATATGGTCAATAACCATTTTTATTTCCATAACTTTTTCACGTTTATAAATTTGGATACCATTAATAACAGCTGTATCAAAAGTTTCTTTTGTATTATTTGAAAGAGATAATTTTTCAAAAACTGTATTAAATTTTTTAGCAGTCATAAAATATCACCTTTTAAAGTTTTTCTATTTCTTTCATAAGTTCAGAAACAAGCATATTTTCGGGAACTTTTCTAAGTATTTCACCTTTTTTAAATATAAGCCCCTCGCCTTTACCACCGGCAATTCCAATATCTGCTTCTTTAGCTTCTCCTGGGCCATTTACAACACAACCCATAACAGCAACTTTTATATTTTTATCTATATTTTTACATTTCTGTTCAACTTCTTTTGCTATTGATATTAAATCTATTTGAGTTCTGCCACAAGTAGGACAAGAAACAAAGTCAACTCCAAATTTTCTAAGTTCAAGACTTTTTAAAATTTCTTTTGCTGAATATATTTCTTCAACAGGGTCGCCAGTAAGAGAAACTCGTATAGTATCACCTATGCCCTTTGAAAGTATAGAACCAATACCAACAGCAGATTTTACAGTTCCAGACCATACAGTTCCTGCCTCTGTTATTCCAACATGTAGAGGATATGGTATTTCATCAGAAAGTATTGAATAGGCTTCAATACTAAAAGGTACACTTGAGGCTTTTATAGAAACAACTATATCTTCAAAATTGTATTTTTCCAATATTCTTACATGATTTAAAGCACTTTCAACAAGACCTTTTGGAGTAACACCATTATATTTTTCAACAAGATATTTTTCCAAAGAACCACTATTTACACCAATTCTAATTGGAATATTTCTTTCTTTTGCCATTGTAACAACCTGTTTTATTCTGTCTTCATGACCTATATTTCCAGGGTTTATTCTTATTTTATCAATGCCACCTTCCATACATTTAAGAGCAAGTCTATAATCAAAATGTATATCAGCAACAAGAGGAATATGAATTTGTTTTTTAATACTATTTATACATTCTGCTGCTTCCATATCCAAAACAGCAACTCTTATTATTTCACAACCTGCTTCTTCAAGTTTAAGTATCTGATTTACAGTAGCTTTAACATATCTTGTATCTGTATTACACATTGACTGAATTGCAACAGGATTATTTCCACCTATTTTAACTCCACCTATTTTAACTTCTTTTGTCAAATTTCTTTTTATAAAATCCATAAATATATTACCTCCACACTCAAAAAAAGGCTAAAAACAGTCTGAACCTCTTTTGAAATCCAGACTGTCTTTTTTTGCAATATAATAATGTTTAGTCTTAGCTCAAAAATATTCTTGCAATATCATTATAAGCTATAAAGACCATAAAAGCCATAAGGAATGCAAAACCAATAAAATGTATCATTCCTTCTTTATCAGGGTCAAGAGGCTTACCTCTTATAGCCTCAACTATAAGGAAAACAAGCCTTCCTCCGTCCATAGCTGGTATAGGGAATAAATTTAATGCTCCAAGATTTGCACTTAAAAGAGCTGCAATATAAGAAATATTGGATATTGCTGCACCTATACTGTATTTTATACCTTGTTCATATGACTCGCCTACAACTTCAATAATACCAATAGGCCCTGCAACTTCGTCCATAGATACATTAAATGTAAAAAGTCGTACAAAACCTGTTACTGTTGAACGAATATAGAAAAACATAGTATTAAAACCTGTTTTTATAGTTTCAAACACAGTTGCTTTATCATATCCATCATATTCCTTATCAAAAAGACCTGTTTTTATAACAGGATTAAAGCCAATAATCCATCTACCATCTGCACTTTGATAAGGTTTTACATCTAGTGTCATTTTTTCGCCATTTCTCTCAATTTCAACAGAAACTTCTTCACCTTGATTTTCAACCATAAACATACTTAAATCTTCATAAACAAATATATGTGTATTATTAATTTTAAGTATTCTATCGCCTATCTGAAGACCTGCAGCTTGAGCACCTCCACCTTCCTCAAGACCTGCAACAGTAGGAAGAGCAAAACCGGAATTTCCAACAAATCCTGTACATATTATAAAAGCAAGTACAAAGTTCATTAAAGGCCCTGCAACAATAACAGCCATTCTTTTCCAAACACTTTTACTATTAAATGCTCTTTCATCGGCAAGGTCTTCGTCCTCACCCATCATTCTACAAAAGCCTCCAAGAGGAAATGCACGTATTGAATATACAGTTTCGCCTATTTTTTTAGAAACAACCATAGGCCCCATACCAACAGCAAATTCTTCAACAAATATTCCACTTTTTTTCGCTACGATATAGTGACCAAATTCATGTACTATTACAAGAATACTGAAAACAAGTATTGCTATAATAATAGGTACAATACTTGAAAAAAATTGTGCCAAACAACTCACCTCTTTAATAGATTGAATTTTTTATACTTTCTGATTATAAACAAATTCTCTTGCCCATTTATCAGCTAAAAGAACATCTTTTAAATCATAATCATATACAGGAGTATAGGAATTCATAGCTTTTTCTATTAATTCCGGTATCTGTAAAAATGAGATTTCTCTATTAAGAAATCTTTCAACAGCAATTTCATTTGCTCCATTTAAAACAGCCGGCATTGTACCACCTGTATTTATTGCATCAAAAGCAAGTTTTAAACATTTAAAAGTTTCCATATCAGGTTCTTCAAAAGTAAGATTATTATGTTTTAAAATATCAAGTCTTGAGAAACCTAAATCAACTCTTTTTGGATATATAAAAGCATACTGTATAGGAAGTCGCATATCTGTTGGCCCAAGCTGTGCTATAACAGAGCCATCTTCAAATTCTACTGCTGAATGTACTATACTTTGTGGGTGCACAACAACCTGTACTTTATCTGCTGAAACATCAAAAAGTCTTACAGCCTCTATAACTTCAAGACCTTTATTCATAAGTGTTGCAGAGTCTATTGTTATTTTTCTGCCCATAACCCAGTTAGGGTGTTTAAGTGCGTCTTCAACAGTTACATTTTCAAGTTCTTCTCTTTTTCTTCCTCTAAAACTTCCACCGGAAGCTGTAAGAAGTATTTTATATATATTATTATCCTGTTTTCCTTGTATACATTGGAAAATTGCAGAATGTTCACTATCCACAGGAAGAATTTTTATATTATTCTTTTCAGCTTCTTTCATAACAAGCTCACCTGCTGAAACAAGAGTTTCTTTGTTAGCAAGAGCTATATTTTTATGTGATTTTATAGCTTCCATAGTAGGCTCAAGACCTACATTACCAACAACAGATGTAAGAACAGTTTCAATATTATCCATTGTTGCTGTTTTAATAAGTCCTTCCATACCACCAAGAACATTTATATTTTCACTTTTAAGACGTTTTTTTAATTCAAAAGCCTTATCTTCATCCATAACAGCAACTATTTCCGGTTTAAACTCAAGTGCTTGTTTTTCAAGCAAATCAATATTATTATTTCCGGTTATACCATGTACTTTTATATTTTCACTACCTAAAGCTCTTACAACGTCAAGAGCCTGTGTTCCTATGGAACCGGTAGAGCCAAGTATAGAAATATTTTTTGCCATACCTATTCACCTCACATAATACATTATTGTATCTTAGTTAATAGTAACATTAAATAATATACAACAGGAGCAGTAAGAAGCACACTATCAAAACGGTCTATAATTCCGCCATGTCCCGGTATAAGGTTACCAAAATCTTTTATACCTGTAAATCTTTTCATAGCAGATGCAGCAAGGTCACCAATCTGAGCAAGAACAGAACCTATTGCACCTGTAAGAACACAAAGAAGTATAGTGTTTACATTATCAAGCACAAAATAAGAGTCTATTACTGTACCATAAATAAGACCTATAATTGTAGCTGTAAGAATTCCACCAATAGAGCCTTCTATAGTTTTTTTAGGGCTTAATGAAGGAATAAGTTTGTGTTTACCTATCAAAACTCCTGTAAAATATGCACCTGTGTCACAACCCCAAGCACATATAAATGAAAGCCATACAAAATATATACCGTAATGATATTCTCTTATAAGATATATGTGAGAAATTAAAAAGCATACATAGAAATATCCAAAAAAACTTATTACTGCTTCTGTAATATTTGTATGGTTATGGAATATAACAGTATATATAAGTATAACAAGTATAAATAAAGATACGAATATATTAAATATATTGTTTACATTTATTATTGTATTTATAAATAATACATAAGCTATAGCGAAAACATATCCAATCCACGCAACAGCTTTTTTATTTATAGAAAAAGCCTTATAAAATTCATGCATACCTATAAGAGAAGCTAAAAGAATAGCTATTTTAAGATATACTCCACCAGCAAAAACAACCCCAATAAGTACTGGAAGAAGTATAACGCTTGATATAATTCTGACTAACATAAAAACCCTCCGTTTATTTTATCTTCCACCAAACCTTCTATTTCTGTTTTGATAATTATAAACAGCCTCAACAAGGTCTGCCTCTTTAAAATCTGGCCATAATTTATCAGAAAAACAAAATTCAGAATATGCTATCTGCCAAAGAAGGAAATTGCTAAGTCTTTCCTCACCACTTGTTCTTATTACAAGTTCAGGGTTCGGAATATCTGCTGTATCAAGATTTTTAGATATAACATCTTCATCTATATTATCAGCTGATAAAACTCCCATTTCAACATCTTTACATATTTTTTTAACACATCTTCTTATTTCATCACGACCACCATAGTTAAGAGCAATATGTAAATTTAAAGCATCTTTATCTTTAGTTGCTTCTTCAAGATTTTTGATACTTTCTTGAATATCAGGGGCAAGACGTGTAATATCACCTATTGCGTCCATTTTTACATTATCTTTTTTTGCTCTTTCAGTATATTTTTTAACATAACTTCTTAAAAGGTCCATTATACCATCAATTTCTTCCTGTGACCTTTTCCAATTTTCTGTTGAAAAAGCATATACTGTAAGATGTTTAATACCTATTTTCTTTGCAGCATCTATAATACCTTCCAAAGCATCAGCACCGGCTTTATGACCGGCTTTTCTTGGTAAAAAGCGTTTTTTTGCCCATCTTCCGTTTCCGTCCATTATTATTGCCACATGTTTAGGTATATTTTCACTATCAAGTACAATTTCTTCTTTTCCGTTAAAATATAACATTTTTCACCCTCCGAGATTAAAAAAACACCCCTCTAAAAAGAGGGGTAAAATTAACTGTATTTGTGTTTTATACAGAAAGAATGTCTTTGCATTTAGACTCAGTCTTTTTATCTATTTCAGCAACAAATTTATCTGTTATTTTCTGAATTTTGTCTTCAAGAGTTTTTAACTGGTCTTCTGGAATTTCTTTATTTTTTTCCATCTTTTTAAAGGCATCAATAGCATCTCTTCTTATATTACGAATAGAAACTTTAGAGCTTTCTGCTTTTTTCTTAACATCTTTTGTAAGTTCTTTTCTTCTTTCTTCTGTAAGCTCTGGGAAAACAAGACGAATTACTTTACCGTCATTTGAAGGATTAATACCAATATCAGACATATTGATAGCTTTTTCGATTTCTTTTAAAAGAGATGTTTCCCAAGGCTGTATCTGAATAAGTCTTGCTTCAGGTACAGTTATGTTTCCAACCTGATTAATAGGAGTTGGTGTTCCGTAATAATCAACTGTTATACGGTCAAGTACGTGTGGGTTTGCTCTACCGGCACGTATTGTATTAAATTCAGCATCAAGAGCTGCAAGTGTTTTTGTCATCTTTTCTTCGTAGATAGCAGTTTCGTTTGCCATAAAATAGTCCTCCTAAAAATAAAATTATTTTAAAATAGATTAAACTGTAACAATAGTACCGATTTTTTCGCCTTTAACAGCACGCTGAATACTGTTTTCTTCATTAAGACCGAAAATAACAACCGGTATTTTCTGTTCAAAACATAAATTTGCAGCAGCCATATCAATTACTTTAAGATTATTTTTAATAATATCGTGGCAAGCTATTTCTTCTATTTTCTTTGCATTTGGATTAACAGCAGGGTCGCTGTCATATACACCATCTATATTTTTTGCAAAGAAAAGTGCATCAGCCTCAAGCTCAGCACCTCTTAATGCTGTAATAGTATCAGTAGAGAAGAATGGGTGTCCAAGACCTCCCGCAAAAATAACAACTTTTCCTGAGTCAAGATGTGCCATAGCACTTTCTTTTGAGAACTGTTCTGTAACAGTACCTATTATTATAGGTGTCTGAACAACAGCTCCAACGCCTTCCTGTCTAAATGCATCAGCTACATAAATTGCATTCATAACAGTAGCAAGCATACCAATTTGGTCAGCCTTTGTTCTGTCCATTTTTGAGTCTGCACTTCTTCCTCTCCAGAAGTTTCCTCCACCGATAACAAGGCAAACCTGAGTACCTTTTTCAACTATTTCTTTGATTTGTCCTACAAGCTTTTTAACAATCTTGTCATCAAAGTTATCAGTTTCTCCCGCTAATGCTTCTCCGCTTATTTTAAGAATAATTCTTTTATACATTACAGCAACCTCCCTTATATTATAATGTATCATAATACAGAAGCAAATACTATACTTATTTTAATATTATTATAACCTATAATAATAAAACTGTAAAATATACATTTAAAATATATCAAAATTCACAATATATTTTATCGCCGCCGAAAATTATACCATAACCGACAAGCTTATTCAATAAAATTCAATATATTAAATATTTCTTTTTTCACTTTAAAATATGGTAAAATAATTTAAAATAAAAATATGTAAAGGAAAAAATAAAAATGGATACAAAAAGTATACGTTGTTTTTGTTGTGTTTACCAAGAAAAAAGTATAAATAAAGCAGCAAAACAGCTTTTCATTACACCGCAAGGATTAAGTAAAATTATAAATAATCTTGAAGAAGAAATAAATTCAAAACTTTTTGAGCGTTCTGCAAAAGGTGTTATACCAACAGAAACAGGAAAATATTTATATTCCAACTGTAATGATATATTAAGAAAGCTAGAAGAAATTGAAATAGGTATTTTAAGGCTTACTGATACAGAAAAACAATTTTTAATAGGCTTTTCAGTAGGTGTATTAAATATATTTTCATTTAAAAAAATATCGGAATTAAAAAATATATATTCTAATATTAAATGGGAAGAAAACTTAAATTCAGAAATTATTTCAAAAGTAAAAAAAGGTGAAATTGATTTAGGCATTATAATAGGCAATATATATTCCGAAGGAATAGAAAAAAAGGATTTATTTAATATATCACCAGATATAATAGTATATAAAGGTCATAGATTTTATGAAAAAAGCTCAATAGATATTAAAGAATTGGAAAATGAACCTTTAATAACATTAAACGAAAACTTTTCATCTTATAACAATATTATACAAAGATGTAATGATAACGGTTTTACACCTAATATTGTTGCAAAAACTATGGAAAGTAATCTTATATATCGTTTTGTAAGAGAAAAAAATGGTATTGGTATTGATGTAAATATTCATAGAGATGATATCAAAACAGATAATATAAAAAGAATACCTATAGAAAATGGATTTTTATGGAATATATCTATAATATATAAAAAAGAAAATATTCAAAATCCAATACTAGAGCAAATAATAAAATATATTGAAAACAGTATAAAAAAATAAGTGATACCTACTCATATTCTGTTTATACCCTATATATTATTTTTTATGTTATTTTTATAGTATAAAAAATAACTAAGAAAGGGAATTTTTATTATGATACATAAATATCCACATTTATCAAGTCCTATAACTATTGGAAATGTTACTTTTAGAAATAGAATGTTTTCAGCACCTATGGGTGGAACAGATATTACAAATGACGGCTGTATTGGTCCAAAATCAACTGCTTTTTATGAATTAAGAGGAAAAGGTGGTGCTGGTGCTGTTACAGTAAGTGAATGTATGGTTCACCCAGAAACAGACGGTTCTCATGCATATCATCTTGATACATCTATTTTAAACTCTCTTGCATCAGCCACATATACAGCAGACGCTATAAGAAGACATGGAGCTATTGCAAGTATAGAATTATCCCATTCCGGTATGTATGCAGGAACATATATGACAGATAAAACAAAGCAACATAATATGAACCAATGGGGTCCAAGTGATACAACACGTCCTGACGGAGTTCCTGTAAAAGCTCTTACAAAAGAAATGATTAAAGAAATAGTAAAATCATATGGAAAAGTTGCAGGTCTTGCAAAGCGTGCAGGCTTTGAAATGATTATGATACATGGCGGTCACGGTTGGCTTTTAAACCAGTTCTTTTCACCTTATTTTAACAAAAGAACAGACGAGTATGGTGGAAATATTGAAAATTGTTGTCGACTTGCTATTGAAGTACTTAAGGAAGTACGTGAAGCAGTTGGTGTTGGCTTTCCTATTGAATTTCGTTTAAGTGGTTCTGAATTATTTGAAGGCGGATATGATTTAGCATATGGCATTGAAATTGCAAAACAGATAGAGCCTTATATAGACCTTCTTCATGTTTCTGCTGGAACATATCAAAGAGGTTTTGGAGATACCCACCCTTCAATGTTTAAAGAACATGGTTGTAATGTATATCTTGCAGAAGAAATTAAAAAACATGTTTCTGTTCCTGTGGCAACAATAGGTGGTTTAAACGACCCAAAACAAATGGAAAAAATAATTGCTGAAGGAAAAGCTGATGTTGTATACATGGCAAGAGCACTTCTTGCTGACCCATTTCTTCCAAGAAAAGTTATGGCAAATAAAGATGATGATATTGTAAAATGTCTTCGTTGTTTTACTTGTATGGCAGAGCGTGCTCAAACAGCAACAAGACGTTGTACAGTAAATCCTCTTATTGGACGTGAAATAGAAGGCTGTGAAATTACAAAAGCTCCTATATCGCAAAAAGTTGTAGTTGTAGGCGGTGGGCCAGCCGGACTTAAAGCTGCACATACAGCTGCTTTAAGAGGTCATAATGTTATATTATTTGAAAAAGAAGACACTCTTGGTGGAATATTAAAAAGCGAACAAGCTATTCCATTTAAATATGAAATGTATGAGCTTTCATTAACACTTGCAAAACAATGTAAAGATGTAAATGTTGATATAAGACTTAATACAGAGGCAACAAAAGAAATTGTAGAAAGTGAAAATCCTGATGCAGTAATTATTGCTGCCGGTTCTGCCCCACTTGTTCCTCCAATTTCCGGACTTAATGGCAAAAATGTAGTTTTAGTAAATAATTACTATATTGAAAAAGATAAAGTTAGTGATGAAGTTATTGTTCTTGGTGGTGGACTTGCAGGTTCAGAGGCTTCAATACACCTTGCAAAAGAAGGTAAGAAAGTAACTATTGTTGAAATGAGAGATGTTCTAGCACCTGATGCAAATATACGTCATCGTCCTTTACTTTTAAAAGAAATTGATAAATATGTAAATGTACATACAGGTCTTAAATGCGTTGAAGTTACAGATAAAGGTGTATTATGCAAAGATAAAGAAAACAATGATGTATTTATAGAAGGAAAAACAGTTATATGTGCCCTTGGACAGAGAGCACGTAAAGATGTTGTGGAAAATCTCAGATACACAGCACCTTATGTAGCAGTTATAGGAGATTGTTCAAAAGTAGCAACAATTACAAATGCCATATATCAAGGATACCACGCAGCATTAGATATTTAATTAAATAAAAAAACAGCACAAAACATATGTGCTGTTTTTTTATATTAATCTATATATTTTACGGCTGTACCATAAACTAATATTTCTGATGCCCCTTGCACTATTGCTGAAGTTGTATACTTAACATTTACAATAGCATCTGCACTAAGACTTTCTGCTTTTTTAATCATTCTTTCTGTTGCAATTTCTCTAGCTTCATCAAGCATTTCAGTATAACCTTCAAGCTCTCCACCAATAAGACCTTTAAAACTTGCACCAATATCTTTACCTATATTTTTTGACTGTACAACGCTTCCTGTCACTATACCAAGCATTTCAAATTTAGTTCCTTCAATATAATCAGTATTAACAATAAACATATTGATACCTCCTTAAAATAATTAATTATTTATTTATTTTTAAGTTCATTTTCTATAAGCATATCAATAAAACTTGAAAAAGGATTTCCGCTTTTTTCAACAGCCTTTGGAAGTAAGCTTTTAACCGTCATACCTGGTAATGTATTTATTTCAAGAACATAAACCTGTTCTTCAGAAACAATCATATCAACACAGCCATAGCCTTTTCCGTTAACTGCCCTAAAGACTTTTTTTGCTATTTGCTTTATCATACTTTGAAGATAGTCTGGTAATGTTGAAATATCAGCAAAAGATGTTTCACTTTCATATTTTTCACTATAATCATAAAATTTACCTTTTGTGCCTATATCAAGTACAGAAGTAACATTTAAAACACCATTTTTTTCAAATATACCACAAGTAACCTCTCTACCGGAAATAAATTTTTCAACTAATATATCATCATTCATTTCCTTTAATTTATCAATAGCCTCTGCCAATTCTTCAATATTGTTTACAACATAAATACCAATACTAGAACCGCCATTATTAGGCTTTACAACAAGAGGAAAACCTATTTGAGTTATTTTGCCAAGAACTTCTGTATAATCATCATTTTTTCTTATAATAATATCTTGAGGTACAGGTATGTAATTAAGACGCATAATACTTTTTGATAAGTATTTATCCATTGATATGGCACTTCCAAGAACTTTACTGCCTGTATATGGTATATCAAGACATTCTAAAAGACCTTGTATTGCACCATTTTCACCGTCACCACCGTGAAGTGCTATAAATACAATATCCGGTTTTATTTTAATAATATTAGTAACCCATTCAGTATCTTTTTTATTATGAGGCACTTCTATTTTTGAAACCTCATATTTTTCATAATCAATGTTTGAAAGTATTTTTTCTGCTGTCATAATGGAAACTTCTCTTTCAAGAGAGCTTCCTCCATAAAGAATAAGAACTTTAGTTTTCATAAAAAGTCACACCCTTTTGCTTTTATAAAATTCTGCTGTATCTTCGGGCAAAACAGGATTTATAAATGTTCCTGATGAAAACTCAAGACCGGCAAAATTGCCCATTCTTGGTATAATTTTAATATACCAATGAAAAAGTTTTCTGTTTTCATCTTTTGGACTATCCATAAAACATATATTATATGAAATATCATCATTTATCATAGCTACCCTTTTAACAGTATTATGGAATATTTTTGTTAAACTTTCCATATCATCTTCTTTAAATTCTCCAAAAGATGAAATATGCTTTTTAGGAGCAATCCAAACTTCATAACTCATTTTAGGAGCATAAGGAACAAATGATATAAATCCGTCATTCTCTTCAATAAGCCTTTTATTTATTTTTATTTCATGTTTTATTATATCACACATTACACAAGAATTATGTTCTTTTTTATAATTTAAAGCACATAGAAGTGTATCATTTTGAGTTTTACCCATAACAGGCATACCGGTAATTTGCCAATGAGAATGTACAATTGACATACCAGCTTCCGGCCCATTATTTTTAAATATCTGAACATATTTTACAAAATCATTATTTGATATTTCATCAAAACGTAATTTTAAAGCATTTAATACATCAAGCATATGTTCAAATGTAAATTCATGTATTTTTTGAAAGTGGTTAGGAGTATCAACAATTACTTCATGAACTCCATTTCCACTTATTTTTTCATATATGTCTTCGCAAAAAGTATCTTCAAATACATTATCAAAAGCAGGATATTTATTAGAAAAAATCCTTATTGACCAATCCTCTTTATTTTGAAAAACAGCTTTTGTAGTTTCTTTTTCATTTCCTGGACAAAATGGACAAGTTTTATGACTATCTGCTTTAGGCTCACTTTTTTTAACAAAATCATATTGTCTTTTTCCTCTTTTTACTGCAAAAGACACCCATTCCCCTGTTATTGGATTTCTTCTAAGCTCTGACATATAAATCATCTCCCAAAAAACAAAAGCATTTATTTTTTAATATACCAACTATAACAATTTTTAAAAATGTTTGTTGCTGTTGCCGAAATATCACCATTTATTCTATTATTAGCAAATATTGCTGAATTTCTATATACAATAGGTAAATATATAACTTCTTCTGCAACATATTTTTGAAGTGCAGAAAATGAATTTTTCATATCTTCATCATTAAATGAATTAGTACAAGCATTTAAAAATAAGTCTGTTTGTTCACTTGAGTATCCTGTAAAATTCATACTTCCACCTGTACCTAAAAGATAAGTAAAATCAGGTATAATATTTTGCTCCACACCACCTATATAAATATCAAAATTATTATTTAAAAGTCTTTCTTGATATGTTGCAAAATCAACAGCCTCAACTGTGGCAGATATACCTATTGTTCTTAATTTTTCAGAAAGCTGTAAAGCAACTTGTTTTCTTTCTTCATTTTCAGAATTAACAAGTATATTAAACTGTAAAACTTCATTAAGTTCATTAGTAGTTCTTTCTCGTATTCTGTCATTATTACCATCAATCCAACCGGATTGCTCAAGAATTGTTTTTGCTTGGTCTAAGTCATATTCATATTTTGTAGCTTCACTTTCATAAAGCCAAGAAGAAGGATTGACTATTGTATTTGCAACTTGTGCATGAGATAAATAAACACTTTCTGCTATTTCTTCTTTAGGTAATGCATATGCTATAGCTTTTCTTAAATTTTTATCCTGAAAAAGAGTTTTATTCCAATTAAAGGCTACATAATCAATATAATTTGTTGGATATTCGAATATTTGTTTATTGCTACTTGTGCCATATTTGCCCATTTCTGTTACATTAGCATATACTACATCAATTATACCTTGGTCAAAAGAATAAAGGTCTGTATCTTTATTCGGTGTTATATTTACACATACATCATTTGTTGCAGCAGTTTTTCTAAAGCTATTATCAGTTTTTACAAGTCGTAATTCCTTTGCTGGTGTAAAGCTTTTAAAACCATAAGCACTATTTCCCATAGGTTCTAAGTTTTTATCTTCAATTTTACCACTTCCATAATATGATGAAGATATAATAGGAAATGTAAGATAATATATATTACCGCTATATGCCCTTGAAAATGTTATACTTACATTAAGTTCACCATTTTTTGTACAAGACACTATATTATTACCACACTCTTTATAAACAGAATTTTCAGATGAACTTTTTATTGTATTTACAGAAAAAACAACATCGTCAGAAGTAATTTTTCTTCCATTATGCCAATAAAGATTATCTTTTATTTTTATAGATAATGTTCTTCCATCTTCTGAAAAAGCCCAACTTTCTGCTATTGAAGGCTGTGGTTTAAATGTTTCATCAATAGCAACAAAAGGCTCAAACATAAGTTTAAGAATATTATCAACAGATTCATCTTCATTAGTAAGAGGGTTAAGATTTTGTGTTGTTCTCATAGAAAGAACTATCTCGTTTTTAGACTCACTACTTTCACTACTTGTTGTATTTTCTACTACAATAGAATTATCTGTTGTTTGGCTATTATTTTTATCTCCACTACAACCACTAAAAATAAATATTGCAAGAGCCGCCAACAGAGCAATTTTTTTATTCATTGTGTCACTTCCTTATTACTCAAATCCATATAGCTTTTCATATATTATTATATTTGCATTTACTTTTTTTACATAATTGTTGGTTTCCTCAAAAGGTATAGAATGTAAAGTCATACCATCATGACTATAACTTTCATCATCAAGCCAACCTGATACATGACCGCTTCCTGCATTATATGCAGAAAGCACAGTATCCTGTTGTCCTTCAAATTGGTCATTAAGCTTATTTATGTACCAACAACCTATTTTTATATTAATTTCAGGGTCAAAAAGCATATCAGGTGTAAAATTTTCTATACCTAACTCTTTTGCACCCCATTCACCTGTTGTATCCATTATCTGCATAAGACCTTTTGCCCCTCTATATGAAAGTGCATCTTTATCAAAGCTGCTTTCAACATTTATCATAGCACATATAAGAGATTTTTCGATATTATACTCTTTGGAATATTTATCGATTATACTTTCATATTTTAAAGGAAACAAATATTTAGGTACTGCATAATATCTAAAAGCAACAGCACCTATTATACATATAATACAAAACACAATAAAAGTTTTTATTTTCTTTTTAAAAGAAAAAAACATTTTATATACTACCTCACATTATTTTAAAATTTCGTCTAATTGTTTTTTTATAAAGTCTAAATCTTTGCTGTTATCAATTATAATATCAGCATATTTTTTATATTCATCCCAAGGTTTTTGAGATGCAATTCTTTTTTTTGCAAGTTCAAAAGTAATATTATCTCTTTTAACAATTCTTTCTGCCCTTACGTTTTCATCACAATACACAACCCATACTTTATCACATCTATCTACAAGGTCGGCTTCTATAAGTAAAGGGGCATCTATAATTATTCTTTTATATATTCCTTTATCTTCGGCATATTTTATTTCATTTTCTATTTCATTTCTTATATGCTTATGAGTACATTTATTTAAAAATTTAAGTTTTTCACTATCAGAAAAAACCTTTTCCCCTAATTTTTTTCTTATTATTTCTCCATTTTCATCAAGTATTTCATTTCCAAAATACTCAACTATTTCAAAGTATGCAGGATTTCCTTTAAGTATTATTGTATGGGCTATTTTATCACAATCTATTATAAAAGACTGTCTTTTTGCAAGTTCCATAGAAACAACACTTTTTCCACTACCTGTTCCACCTGTCAAACCTATTATTTCCATAAAAAATTCCCCTTTATTTTGCTTCGAACCAATTTTTGCCTGTATGCATATCAATATCAAGTGTTGTTTTAAGATGAACGGCATTTTCCATTTCATATTTAAGTATTTTCTGTACTTCTTCCACTTCATCATTATATGCATCAATAAGAAGTTCGTCGTGTACTTGAAGTATAAGCTTTGATTTCATATTTTTAGCCTTAAGAGCGTTATATACTTTAACCATAGCTATTTTTATAATATCGGCAGCACTTCCTTGTACTGGCATATTCATTGCAACTCTTTCACCAAATGAACGCACATTAAAATTACCTGATTGAAGTTCCGGCATAGCACGTCTTCTTTCAAATATTGTTGAAACATAGCCTTTTTCTTCGGCATCTTTTATAGTTTTATCTATATATGTTTTAATTTTAGGATATTTTTCAAAATATCCCTTTATATAGTCCTCAGCCTCTTTTCTTGTTATATCCAAATCCTGACTTAAACTAAAAGCGCCTATACCATAAACTATACCGAAATTAACAGCCTTAGCATTTCTTCTTTGTAAAGGTGTAACTTCATCAAAAGGTATATTAAACACCTGTGATGCTGTAAGTCTGTGTATATCCTGATTATTTCTAAATGCATTTATAAGTGTTTCATCACCGGAAATATGAGCAAGAACACGAAGTTCAATTTGTGAATAGTCAGCATCTATAAAGCATCTGTTTTCATCAGAAGGTATAAAAACTTTTCTAAGTTCACGACCAAGTTCAAGACGCACAGGTATATTTTGTAAATTAGGCTCTGTTGAACTTATTCTACCTGTTGCAGTAACAGTCTGATTAAATGTTGAATATATTTTATCAGTTTTTTCATCTATAACATTTAAAAGACCGTCTACATAAGTACTTTTAAGTTTTGCAAGCTGTCTGTAATATAATATTTTTTCAACAATAGGATTTTCATATTTAAGTTTTTCCAAAACATCAGCAGCAGTTGAATAACCTGTTTTTGTTTTCTTACCACCTTTAAGCCCCATTTTTTCAAAAAGCATAACTCCAAGCTGTTTTGGAGAATTTATATTAAACTCCTCACCTGTAATTTCATAAATTTCATTTGTAATACTTTCTATTTTCTCAGAAAGCATATCACCATAATCGTTAAGGGCTTTTCTATCAACTTTTATACCCTCATTTTCCATATCAGCAAGTACATGCATAAGTGGAAGTTCTATTTCATAATAAAGTGTATGCTGTCCGTTTTTTTCAATTTCTGCTCTTATTATATCAGCACCATCATAAAATGTTTTTGCACATCTAGCCATAAAATCACTAGCTGTTTTTAAATCTAATGCATCAATTGAAACTTTACTTTTACCTTTTCCAAAAATTTCTTCAAAAGAAGGATATGTTAATTTTAAATATTCAGAAGCAATATCATTATATTCATAGTTTTCACGAGTAGGATTTAAAATATATCCACCAAGAGCAGTATCAAAAACGATACCCTCCATTTCAATATTTTTCGTTCTTAATAAACGTATATCTTTTTTAACATTATTACCTACTTTACTATATTCCTTTGAAGTTAAAAATTCATTAAAATACTTAATAACTTTTTCTTCACCATATGCAACAGCACCACTTGTGCCACTATATACAGAAATACATTTTATAGTACTATCTTCTTCATAAAGATAATATGAATACTCTGCATTTTTATCAAGATTAGAAGTATATTTTTCAATATCATTTTCATTTTCAAGAATAACATAAAAATTTTCAGGTACATTTGAAACATTGTTATTTCCTTCAAAACGACTATAATGGCTTTTGAATTCAAGTTTTTTAAACATTTCATATGCTTCATTATTAAACATATTTTCAGTTGTCATTGTGTTTTTATCAAATTCAATGTCCATATCACGTATTATTGTTGCAAGGAATTTAGAAAGTCTTGCTTGTTCTTGAAACTCAATTAAATTTTCAGAAGCCTTTTTAGGTTTAATTTCAGAAGCGTGAGAAATAGCATTTTCAATATCTCCATATTCTTTTATTATTTTAGCTGCTGTTTTTTCCCCTATACTAGGCACTCCCGGTATATTATCGGAAGCATCTCCCATAAGTGCTTTCATATCTATAAATTGTAATGGTGTTACACCGTATTTTTCAATTACATCATCTTCAAAATAATCTTCAACCTCAGTTTTTCCGCCTTTTGTTTTTGGAATTTTAACCTTAAGATTTTTTCCTGCAATCTGTAAAAGGTCTCTATCCCCAGAAACAACAACAGGCTGTATACCTTGTTCCTCTGCCTTTTTTGAAAGTGTTCCAAGAATATCATCAGCCTCAAAACCTTCACATTCAAATATTTTTATTCCCATTTTTGAAAGAAGTTCTTTAAGTATAGGCATTTGCTGACGAAGTTCTTCCGGCATACCTTTTCTTGTACCTTTATACTCTTCAAACTTTTTATGTCTAAATGTAGGTGCGTGAAGGTCAAAAGCAACACCTATATAGTCCGGTTTTTCATCATCAATAAACTTAAATATTATATTTAAAAAGCCATATATTGCACCTGTATAAACTCCTTCAGAGTTTGTAAGATTAGGTAAGGCATAAAACCCCCTATTTGCAATACTATTGCCATCTATAAGCATAACTTTTTCTGTCATTTGTATCCTCCTAAAACAATTTATATAAACATATTTAAAATATGGGTATCTTAATTATTATACACCATTTGATATAATATTAATAATAAATTTTTCTTAAATAAACTATACTTTTTTAGTCATATTTATGATACAATAAAACAAAAAATGAGTTTTTTATGTTTGAAATTATTTTTATAATATTATGCATTATATTTGGATATATAGCATATAAATATGCAGGATTTTCAAGAAGTGACGGAAGTCCATTATGTAGAAAAAACTGTGATAAATGCTCTATTAAGTGTCATATATTAAAAAAATAAATATAAATTACTGTTGCATTTTTATTAAATACAATATATCATTTTATAAAAAGCGTAAAGAAGGTAATATATATGGAATATGGTTTAATAGGTGAAAAATTAACTTATAGTTTCTCAAAAATAATACACGAACAAATTGCTGATTATACATACGACCTTTGTCCTCTTTCAAAGGAAGAATTTAAAAATTTTATGGAAAAAGCTGATTTTAAAGCAATAAATGTTACAATACCATATAAACAAGATGTAATTCCTTATCTTTATGATATGGACGAAAAAGCAAAAAGCATAGGTGCTGTAAATACAATAGTAAATAAAGACGGCAAACTTTATGGATATAATACAGATTTTTATGGATTTTTATATCAGGTACAGCATAATAATGTTGATATAAAAGACAAAAAAGTGCTTGTTCTTGGCAACGGTGGTGCATCAAAAGCAATTATTGCTGTTTTAAAACATCTTTGTGCAAGAGAAATTTATATTGTATATTATAAAGAAAACCCTAATACAATATCATATGAAGAATGTTATGAAAAACATAGTGATGCTGACGTTATAGTAAACACTACTCCAATGGGTATGCTTTCAAAAGAAAATAAAAGCCCTATTAACCTTAATAAATTTAATAATTTAAGTGCTGTTTTGGATATTATATATAATCCATTAAAAACAAAACTTCTTCTTTGGGCAGAAAGAAAAGGTATAAAAGCAGTTAATGGACTTGAAATGCTTGTTGCACAGGCAAAATATGCTGTTGAATATTTTATTGAAAAAGATATAAACAACTCTGTAATTGATAAAATATCAAAAGAAATTTCATTTGATAAATCAAACCTTGTTTTAATAGGTATGCCAAGTGCCGGAAAAACAACAATAGGTAAAATGTGTGCAAAAAAACTTAACAAAGAATTTATTGACCTTGATGATGCCATTGTTGAAAAAATAGGAATGGAAATATCAGAATATTTTAAACTTTATGGAGAAGAAAAGTTTAGAGAAGTCGAAAAAGAAGTATGTGCAGAATATGGACAGCATACAGGAATGGTTATTGCAACAGGCGGTGGAGCAATTAAAAATGATATAAATATGGAAAATCTTAAAGCAAACGGAGTTATTGCTTTTATAGAAAGAGATATTGAATGTCTTTCTGTTGACCCAACTAGACCTCTTTCAAAAAGTATAGATGCACTTAAGAAAATGTATGAAGAAAGACTTCCACTTTATCTTAAATATGCTGATATTACAGTATATAATAAAAATAATATGAAACAATGTGGCGAAACTCTTATAAGTGAATACAAATTACATATGAATATAGAATAAAAATAAAAATCCGGACTTTTGTTCGGATTTTTATTTTAAGAAAAATTTAAATTTTTATAAACCTTATCTTTATAATTATATAGTAAAATATAGCAAATAATATTAATAAAGGAGGTTTTTTAATGATACTTTTAAGAACAGTAAGAATGATTTTTCATGTAGTTTTACCCTATATAATAATATTTTTATCACTTCAACCTTTGTTAAATACATCAAAAAAACATGGTACTCCAATAGAGCACAGAACCGGAATTATATTATTTTCATTTTTTATGATTACTGTATTTAACATAACAGGCATACCAGATATTACAAATATATATTATAATCCTACTATTAACTTAAAATTATTTAAGTACATAACTACAAATTTTATAGAATACTTTTTAAATGTTATAATGTTTATACCTTTTGGATTTTTTATAGGTTCTCTTTGGAAAAAATCTGGAAACTTAGCAACTGTTTTAGTTTATAGTATACTTTTTTCATTATTTATAGAATGTTTCCAACTT
The DNA here is from genome assembly GCA_019415525.1 of Tyzzerella sp. Classification (GTDB taxonomy): domain Bacteria; phylum Bacillota; class Clostridia; order Lachnospirales; family Anaerotignaceae; genus Fimicola. The sequence continues at coordinate 29,352 of DXZA01000050.1, forward strand.
TTTGACAATAGAATTACTGATATAAATGATATTATAACAAACTCAACAGGAGCAATAATAGGATACTTTATAGCTAAAAAATGTAAAGATATTTTCCCAAATACAACATATGAAATGTGTGTTTCAGAAACTGGAAATACTCTTTTCTTAAAAACAGAATTTTTAATGTTTGTATGTATTTGTTGGGTTTCATATTTTGCATTAATTCCTTTAATAAAAATATTTATATAAAAAAGAGGGTTTTTATACCCTCTTTTATTTATTTTCTTTATAATTTTCAAGTGCCATAAGAGCCATTATATAACCATATTCACCGAAACCACAAATCTGACCTATACACGCCGGAGCAGTTCTTGATATATGTCTAAATTCTTCACGAGCGTGAACATTTGAAAGATGTACTTCAACAGTTGGTATACCTGTATTACCTTTTATTGCATCATGTATAGCATAGCTATAATGAGTATATGCACCAGGGTTTATAATAACACCTTCATAATTTTCAAAATATGCAGTTTGAAGAAAATCAATAATTTTTCCTTCACTATTACTTTGAAGAAGAGTTACACTATGACCTCTTTTTTCAAATTCTTCTTTTATATAATTACAAATATCTTCAAAATTTTTTGTACCATATATACCTTTTTCTCTTACCCCTACCATATTAAGGTTTGGGCCATTTATAACCATAATTTTCATTTATATTCCCCCTTAAAAATAAGGGTGTCGTTAATCGACACCCATTTTATTATTTTACCATTTTTAGCATTTTATTGGTTCTGGATATTCTTCACCAAAAAGCTCAACTGTAACTTTTTTCATAGTCTGTGGAACAACAGGTCTATCACCAAATGTTGTCTGTGTTTCAGCAATTTTATTTACATTTTCTAAACCTTCAATAACTTTTCCAAAAGCAGCATATGCACCATCAAGATGTGGTGAATTTTCGTGCATTATAAAGAACTGTGAACCTGCTGAGTTTGGCATCATTGTACGAGCCATTGATATAACACCAGCTTCATGTTTAAGGTCATTTTTAAAGCCATTCTGTGAGAATTCACCTTTTATTGAATATCCAGGGCCACCCATACCTGTTCCATCTGGACAACCGCCCTGTATCATAAATCCTCTAATTACTCTGTGGAATATAATTCCGTCATAATAACCTTTTTTTACAAGTGAAATAAAGTTATTTACAGTATTTGGAGCAACTTCAGGATATAATTCAACCTTTATAATATCTCCATTTTCCATTTCTATTGTTACAACTGGATTTTTAGCCAAAATAATCAATTCCTTTCAAAAGTGTATTTCAAAAAATATTATATACCAAGGCTTATTCACTGTAAAGTGTAGTTACTGTAATTTCCGGTCTATTAAACACTCTAAATGGGAAAACACTGTTTCCAAGTCCTCTACTTATTACCATAGCCGAATTATCAAAATATCTTATACCACTTGTATATTTAGGCAAAATACCTTGATTTGGTGCAAAAAGACCATCTGTGAAAGGAGGTCTTATTTGACCTCCGTGGGCGTGACCTGTAAATGATAAATCAACACCTTTTTCATCATAAACTTCATAAAGTTCCGGTCTATGAGAAAGAAGTATTTTAAAATACTCACTATTTTCATTACACATATTTTCCAATATACTATCAAAATTATAATTCATTCTTATATCTTTAATACCCATAATTGCAATTTTACTATTATTTTTTTCTAAATATTCATAGGTATTTTCAAGTATATGTACTCCTCTTTCCAAAAGACCTTCTATAAGTTCATCATATTTTCCGGAATGATTTTCGTGATTTCCGGAAACATAGTAAACAGGAGCAATTTTTACTGCCTCGTCAATAAAAGCATATGCATTTTCAATGTTTGTCCTATTTCCATCAATAAGGTCACCTGTTATTACTATAATATCACCATTAGCACTTTTAACCTTATTTATAAGGCTACTTTGATTTTTATAAAACATTTTATTTTGTAAATCAGAAACCTGAACTATTTTAAAACCATTAAAATCATAAGGAACTTTTTCATTACTGTATTTATAATTTGTAATCACAATATGATTATCTTGCCAATACAAAAATACAGAAAGTGCAATTACACCACCAATAAGTATTTTAAAAAATTTCTTTTTCATTATAACACCTCCCTATTTATCATTATAAAATTTTTTACTCTATTTTTGTAAATTTTCATAAAATTTTAATATTTATTTTATTATAATATAAGAAATCCCATATATTTATATGGGATTTTTATATCATTACTCAATAATATTAATATAATGCATCTTCTATGACTGTTCTAAGACCATCTATTTCTCCTCTAACATTTGCAATTTCATTATACATTTCTTCTCTTAATGCATTTACATCATTTTGCATACCTATTGCTTCTTCTCTTGCTATTTCTTCTTGCATTTTCAATCTTTCGGCTTCTATCTGAGCCTCAATATCTGCTTTATTTGCAAAATCTATGCCTCTATCAATTAAATCATAATATGTTAAATAATTTCCTTTTGTTTCAATTTCAATATTTTCAGGTATATATATAATAATATCAGGTATATATATCAAATCATTTATAATTTCTTTTTTAATATTTTCAGGAGAAAATGAACCTTCTTCTATTATATAATTTCTATAAACATTAAGTTTTGCCACATTTTCACTTTCTGTAATATCAGCTTTTATATCTGAAACTGCATTTGAACTATATCCACTATTAAAAACTTCAACATAAAACTTACCATTTGTTGACTGTTTGACTTTTGTAACACAATAATCTTCTATATTTATAACAGCTTTTGTTATATTTGTTGATGCTTCTTTTGTTTCATATGATATTTTTACATTATTTAATTCAGCAATAATACCTTTTACGGCAAAAGGAGTACTTACAACAACTCCTATAAAACAAATCAACATTATTATTGAAACATATATTGATATTTTCTTAAAAACTTTAAGCATTTAAAACACCACCTTTATTTCTAAAAAATAAATTAAAACCTTTAATAAAATATTCTATGCTATATTTAACTATCAATACAAATAACATAATCAAAAGTATACCTAAACAGAATATAAATATTGAACCAAAAATACCTGCAATAATAGCAAATACTGTTATAAATCCTATCATTGATAAACTAAATATAAAGCCTAAAATTCCTCCACCAATACAAACAACTATGCCTAAACCTATTGTACCAAGTAATGTAAATAAAAAACCTAATGCAAAAAAGCATATCATTAAAAATACAATACATTTTGCAAATTTGAATAATAAATCTATTATTGAACTAAAAATACCTTTATTTTCATTTTGTTTATATGTTGTATCAGAACTTTTATTTTTTGTAATAAATTCTGCTTTTTCTTTTATATTATTTATTACAGATGATGTTGTTTCTTTTATTTTTTCAATATCCTCATTATGTTTTTTTCTCATTTCCTCTTGTATTTCTTCAGTAAATTGTGAAGCTATAACCTCAGGGTCACCAAGTTTTGCTGATATTTCTATATCAGATTTATTTTGACGTCTTCCGTCCTCAAAATATTCATTATAATCCATAAGTATATCTTTTATTTCTTCCTTTGAAAGATATTTTTTAAGATGTTGTTCAAGTTTCTGAAGATATTCCTCTTTATTCATATCTTTTTACCTCCTGTATTTAATCTGTAGAATTAAGAATATCGTTTACCATTTTTGAAAAATCAAGCCAATCTGCCTTTATAGAGTTTAAATACCCCTGACCTTTTTCTGTTATATGATAATATTTTCTTGCAGGACCTATTGTACTTTCTTTTAAATATGTAACAAAATACTCCTCTGTTGTAAGTCGTCTTAATATTGGATATATAGTACCTTCATTTATTTCCATATATGATGCTATATTCTGTACTATTTCATATCCATACATATCTTTTTTTGCTATGAGGGCAAGTACACACATTTCTATAATACCTTTTCTAAACTGAGTATTCATATTTCCCCCCCCTTTCATACTGATTATAACACACTACTTTGTATTACACAATACTAAACATACACAGGTATTAAATTTTAATAAGTTCTTAAGAATTAAAAAAGCTGACAGCAAATATACTGTCAGCATTAAATTTATTTATATTGTGATTTAGCACACTCCATACCTTTTTCAATAGCTTCTTTATTTATAGGTATAAATTTTGCTTTGTTTTCACCAAAAACCTTTGTAAATGCATCAATTATAGATTTTTCTAAAACAGTTTTTTCTGATTCAATCAATGCACCAATAAGAATAATATTTAAAAGATTTGGATTTCCAAGTTCTTTTGCAATTTCATTTGCAGGAACATATATAACTTTTACATCATCTCTTTCAACCTTTTTATTTATAAGACTTGAATTTATTATTATTGTACCACCGGATTTTACAATATTAACAAATTTATCAAAGGAAGGTAAATTCATTACAATAGCAGCTGTTGCATTTTCAGTAATTACAGGAGAACCAATAGGCTCATTAGAAACAACAACAGCACAATTTGCTGTACCGCCACGCATTTCCGGACCATAAGAAGGACACCAAGAAACCTCTTTTCCTTCAAGCATTCCAGCATATGCGAGAAGTTTTCCGGCACTCAAAACTCCTTGACCACCAAAGCCTGCAAAACAAATTTTTTGAGTTTCCATAACTATTTTCCCTCCTCTGTTGTTTCATCTTTATACACACCCAAAGGATAATAAGGTATCATTTTTTCAGACACAAATTCCATAGCTTTTACAGGAGTAAGTCCCCAGTTTGTAGGACAGCTTGAAACTACTTCTATAAGTGCAAATCCCAAGCCTTTTTGTTGTACTTCAAAAGCTTTTCTTATAGCTTTTTTAGCTTTTATAACATTGGCAGGAGTATTGACAGAAACACGTTCAACATATTTTGTACCATCAAGAGTTGAAATCATTTCACTTATTCTTATAGGATATCCTTGAATATTAACATCACGACCTAAAGGTGCAGTTGTGGCTTTCATACCTGGTATTGTTGTAGGTGCCATCTGACCTCCTGTCATACCATATATACCATTATTTATAAATATTGTTGTAATCTTTTCCCCTCTTGCAGCAGCGTGAACTATTTCTGCTGTACCTATAGAAGCAAGGTCACCATCACCTTGATATGTAAAAACAGTTTTATCTGGGTGTACTCTTTTAATGCCTGTTGCTGTTGCCGGTGCACGACCGTGAGCAGCCTGTATTGCATCAACATCAAAATAGTTTAATGCCAAAACAGCACAACCAACAGGTACAACAACTATTGTATCTTCAAGAAGGTTCATTTCTTCCAAAACTTCAGCAACAAGTCTATGAACAATACCGTGGGAACACCCTGGACAGTAGTGTGTTTTATTATCTGTTAAACCTTTTGTTTTTTGAAATACAACTGACATTATAAAGCACCTCCCATAATGGATTTGCCAAAATCAACAATTTCTTCAGAGCTTAAAATAATTCCTCCTGACCTTCCATAAAATACAACTTTATGAACATCTTCACAGGCAAGTTTTACATCATCAACCATTTGCCCCATACTCATTTCTATATCCATATATTTTTTAATATGGTCACATTTAAAAGCTTCTTTTGGAAATGGCCAAAGGGTTTTTGGTCGTATAAGCCCCACTTTATAACCTTCATTTCTAAGTTTAACTACAGAGCTTTTAACTATACGAGCAGATGTACCATATGCAACAAAAGCATATTCTGCATCTTCCATTAAATAATCTTCATACTGTGTTTCATTTTCTTCAATTTTTTTATATTTTTCAAAAAGCTCAATATTTTCTTTTTCCAATTCTAATGGGTCAAGGTCAAGATTTTTTGTAATATGTCTTTGTCCTTTGCCCTTTCCTATTAATGCCCAATCTTTTTTAGGTATTTCTCTAGTTTTTTTATTTGTAAATTCAACAGGCTCCATCATCTGACCTATAAGACCGTCTGCAAGTATAATTACAGGTGTTAAATAAATATCTGCAAGGTCAAAGGCTTCCATAACCATATCAACAGCCTCTTGTATAGAAGAAGGTGCTAAAACTATGTTATGATAATCACCATTACTTCCACCTTTTACACACATATGATAGTCAGCTTGACTTGGCTGTATTGTTCCAAGACCTGGGCCACCACGCATCATATTTACAATTACTGCCGGTCTATTTGCTTTTGTTATATAGCCTATTCCTTCTTGTTTAAGTGCAATACCTGGAGAAGATGAACTTGTCATAACTCTTGCACCAGCTGAAGCAGCACCATAAACCATATTTATTGCAGAAATTTCCGATTCAGACTGTACAAATACGCCTCCAACCTTCGGAAGTTCTCTTGCCATATATTCTGGAAGTTCACTTTGAGGAGTTATAGGATAGCCGAAAAAGTATCTACAACCGGCTTCTATTGCAGCCTTTCCAACAGCTTCATTACCTTTCATCAATACTTTAGCCATTTAAAACACCTCTCAATCTATTCTTTCAACAGTTATTGCTGCTTCCGGACACATTCTGGCACAGCTTGCACAAGCTATACAGCTGTCTTCATCAATAATCATTGCCGGATTATATCCATTAGCATTTATTTTGGACTCATCAAGTTTTAAAATTTTCTTTGGACATACAGATACACAAAGTTCGCAGCCCTTACAGTAATATTCGCTTATGGTTATTTTTCCTTTAGCCATTTGAAGACACCTCCATCAAAATTTACATCCATTCTTCCCTCATAAAGAATTTCATCGGAAAAAGTTCAGTTTCAATATTTTGGGGTTTAATTATATCTTCTATATATGAAGTATATTTTATAGGTATACCCGTTTCTTTTGAAACCTCACAAAGGAGATTTTCACCTTCTTTCAAAGTATCCTCTGTTGTTTCTCTAACAAGGTTTGTATTATTAACAAAACCTGTTATATTAAGACCTGTTGCTTTTTCAAGGCTTTCTTTATGATAAATTATACCTTCTTTTGTTGATGTTTCAGGTCTTTTTGTATTTACCACCATAATAAAATCAACTTCGGATTTATTAATAATAGGAAGAAGTCTTGCAAGTGTAATAGCACCTACATCATCACCTCCCAAATCAATTACATAATTATAACTTTTGTCCTTTACAGGTGTTGCTATTTCCGGAGATATTGCAGGAATATCATAATTACCGTTTTTTATAGATGAGGAAATAACTTTTATACCCATATTTTCAAGTTCAAAAGTTTTTTCTCGTGAACGAAAATATGTATTTACAATATCCAAGTCAGAAATGGCCGTTTTCATTCCCATTTTATACAGTTTAACAGCATAATTAATCGCAAATTCTGTTTTTCCACTTCCATAATGACCTGTAATAATTCGTATTCTTTTATCGTCAATAACCAAGAGCATTCACCCCTTTTATTATGTTTAATTTGCACAATAAAATATATTTTAAATAATTATAAATATAATTTATAGCTTATAGATAAAAGGTTTTACTTATATTATATATGTAAATTATAAACATATTTTTAGTATTTTTCAATAATTTTTTCAATTTTTTCTATACTTTTTTATAAATATTATTATATAAAAATTGTATATATTATGAATTACTTTATACCAAAGGTTTTTACAATATTTGCTAAAACAATGTATAATTGCACAATGTCCGACAACATATTTTGTAAATATTTAAGTTAATCTTATGAAACTCTTAAAGACTTAAAAGCGTATATATAATATAATGAAATGTATAAGGAGGCGAATAATTATGAAAAAAATAATATATATGTTTATACTTGCTATTTCTATAAACTCATTAACAATAACAGCCTTTGGACAAGAAAAAGTATTTGATACAAACTCTATATCTACATATTCAGAAAGACAATACTATTATATTGATAGAGGAGAGTTTTCTTCATATGTAGCAGAATTATATAAATTAATGTCACAAAAAGACCTTCCAAATAGTCAAAATAATTTTACTGATATAGATACTAATATATATCCTCAAATACCAAAACTTGCTTCTTTGGGAATTATGGTAGGAACAGGGGAAAATCAATTTTCTCCTGCTTCAACACTTACAACTAATAATTTATGTCAAGTTATAGTCAATACAATAAAAGCTGTATATCCTGAAATGCAAATTACAGAAACTCCTTTTGAATTTGCAGTTACACGAGGAATTATAAGCCAAAAAACAGATTTAAACAGCAAAGTAACTCTTGGCGAAACAATAGATGCTTTCAATAAAACACTAAATGCAGCACCTAATTTTCAAGCTACTGTTGTTTTTGAAAAAGAAACTCCTATAACATATGATAAAATAGCATATCTTACATTTGACGACGGTGTTTCTGCAAATACAATAAAAATACTTGATACATTAAAAGAATATAATATAAAAGCAACCTTTTATCTTACAGGAGAAACAGACCCAGCTATATTAAAAAGAATGGTTGATGAAGGTCATGCAATAGGTAATCATACATACAGCCACGATTATAAATATATATATTCAAGTGTAGAAAACTTCTTTAATGATTTTTATAAAGAAGAAGCATATCTTGAGTCTATAATAGGATATAAACCAACACTTGTACGACTCCCTGGAGGTTCAAACAATACAGTAAGCCATCAGTATGGCGGAAGTAATATTATGAAAGAAATAACAGCAGAACTTACAAAACGAGGATATATATATACTGACTGGAATTCTGAAGCAAAAGATGCAACTACAAAAAATATTACACCACAACAAGTTAAAGATAATATATTCTCAACAGTATCAAAAAATAAAAATGCAGTTGTACTTATGCATCAAACAGTTGGAAAAGAAGCCACAGCCGAGGCTTTACCTTCTGTAATAGAAGAGTTTAAAAAACTTGGTTTTGGTTTTGATAAAATTTCAGAAACTTCATATAATACACAATTTACATTAAAATAAAAAGAAAATCCGATAACTTTCGTTATCGGATTTCTTTTTTTATAAATCATTTTGGGAAAAAAATTTATAAACTTATATATTATTTTTCTATCATACGCATAAGTATTGAAGCAACTTCGGCACGTGTAGCATTACCCTGTGGGTCAAGTGTATTATCATTGCGTCCTGATAATATACCATTTTCAACAGCCCATACAATAGCATTTTCTGACCATTCAGAGATACTACCACTATCAGCAAAATCAACTGTTCCTGTTACTTCCGGAGAACCTGCATAACGATAAAGTATTGTTGCAAGCTGTTCACGTGTTATTGAATTTTCAGGTGCAAAGATATTTTCTGTTACTCCTGAAACAAATCCATTTTCTTGTGCCCAAGCAATTGCTTTTGCATAATACTTATCACTTGTAACATCATCAAATTTTGCTGTTACATCTGTTTCTGGTGAACCTGCAAGACGATAAAGAACTGTTGCAAGCATTCCTCTTGTCATATTATAATCTGGACCAAATTCTTTTTCTGTTACTCCTGAGAAAAGACCTTTTTCTGTTACAAACTCAACAGCTTTTGCAAACCATTTATCTGTTGTTACATCAGCAAATGCTTTTACTGTTTCTTCTGGCATTTCTACCTTTGGAGTATCTTCTTCTTTAATTTCTGTAGTTTCATCTTCTTTATTTTCATTTGGTCTTGTTGGTTTTACAGTATATGAATTATCTGAAGATGAGCTATCTTCTGTTACAGTAACTTTTTCAAGTTTTTCAAATCCTTGAACCATTTCATTATAAACAGCTTCAAGTTTTGACTGTTCAGCACCTTCTCCTACTAAAGCTTCTGCACGTTTAACAATTTCTTTTAATGCATTATAACTAGCTTCTGTATATTTATCTTTGTTAAGACCTTTAAATTCTTCTATTTTTGCTTTTACTCTATCTAATAAAGTTGCATCGCCTGTAATTTTAAATGTTTTTTCAACTACACCTGAATATAATCCTTTACCTGTAATAACAACTTTAGCTTCACCAGGTTCAACATTATTTTCATATGAAAGTGTATAATCTGTATCTTTTACAAGAGTGAAACCATCTATTTTAACTTTTGGTTCTGGTATTATAGGTTTTCCTGTAAATTCGAAGCTATCTTCCATTACAACTTCTGCTGATGATATATCAGGTGCTGCACAAATACGTATTTCAGCAGCTGACATAAATCTCTTACCAGAATCAGTTCCTGTTTCAAGACCTTTAAGACGAACATATTTAGCCTCAACAGCATCAAAAGTTGCTGTTTTCCATTCAGCTTTTCTGCTCCATGTTCCAGTAGCTACATCTGTCCATTTTTCTCCGTCTGTACTTACCTGTACCAAATATTTATCAACAACACCATTAATACCAGATGGACGTGGAAGATATTTAAGTCCACTTATAGTAGTTGCTTCTTCAAGCTCAATCTGTATCCAAGCTTCATCAGCTGTACAACCACTCCAACTACTATGCCATATTGATGTTTCATCTTTATCAATAGCTTTCTGTGGTCCTTCGCCGTTCTGTGCACTTCCTGCTGTAATATCTGCATATTTTTCAACTGGAATATCATATTTTCCATCTGTGAGAGCATTATCTACTTCAGAAGGTGACATAACAACATTATCAATATATCCAACAAATGCATTTGTTGTACTACCTATACGAGATACAGGAATACTAAATGATGAATTTCTAATACCTGTTTTTCCTTTAAACTGGCTATTTGAGTTTTCATCTGGAAGGAATGAGCCAACTGCACTTACTGTCTGTCCATTAACAACAAGTTTTGTTGATAATTCTTCACTTATGATTTCTACATTAACCCATTCATCTTCTGGAAGTTCATAATCAAATACATAATCATAAAGTTCACGAGAGAAACCAAGTTTCCAAGTTGTAGCATCTTCGCTTTCACGTATAGCTTTTATATCATACTCACCATATGCATGGTCACTTTCAAATATTACCTGTTTTAAAGCTCCACCGGCTGTCTTTTTAACACTAAATGAGAGTTTATCTCCCCAAGCCATTTTGTTAAGACCTGTTTCGGCATAGCTTGCACCACCATTAAGGCTTAAAGCACCATTTTCAAGGTGTGCACCATTAAGTGTAATATTATTATTGTTTCCTGATTTATCATTTAATGTTTCAAAATCATATGAAGCATATGTATTTGTACCTTCTTGTTTATTAACAGTATTAAGAGGGTTTGTATTTGGAGCAAGACCTATTGCTTTTCCATCTTTCTGTACTTCTGTAACTGTACGGTCAAGACCATCTCCACCTTCACCCCACATTTTAACACTTGCAGGAATAATAGCATCATACATACGAACAAAAGTATCCTGTTCATTTATACCAGCAGCACGTGTGTCTATATTATCCTGCCATATAGCAAATGAACCACCAAGCATTTGACTTGAACTTGCAGGAAGTTTTGTTCCTCCAACTACATTAGGTGTCCAACCATAAACAGCATTAAGGTCAAGATAATCTCCATAAGCACCTCTGTTTCCATTTCCATTAGGAACTATATACATAGGTCCATCTGTTATATTTATAAGGTCAAAACCAAGGTCATACATAGCCTTTGGATTTGCCCAACCTGTATTCCAAATATCAAGCTGTGCACCTTTAACATCTTCTGATGTAAAAGGACTTTCAGAAGGATTTCCACTCATACTTGTAAGACTTCCCCATACACGAACTTGACGTCCCATATCTTCTTCTATAAATTTAATCATTTCTTTAAGGAAGTTACGATATGCAGGGTGACTGTCATAAAATTCGTCAGCACCAATGTGTATAACTGTATCTTCATCGCCAAATGTTCCATTTTCAATATATTCTCTAAATATATCTTTTACAACAGCAATAGCTTCCGGATTTGAAATATCCATATGGTCAATCCAAGGACGTCCATTGCTTCCAGCTTTATGAAGTGCTAATTCTTTATATACTTTAGCTATTGAAAGAGCATGTGCTGGAACATCGATTTCTGGAACAACATTTACACCCATAGCTTTACAGCTTTCTATAAATCCTTTAAATTCTTCATTTGTATAATAATAATCTTTTGACTGAAGCTGATGTCCATTTCCTTTTCTGTCTGACTCAAGGCGGAAACCATCATAAGAATTCCAAGCAGCATCAATACTACCATAGTCTTCCATAAATATAAGGTTATCACTTAAATGAACATGAAGGTCATTAAGCTTGAACCACTCCATTGTTTTTGCAACTTGTTTAAGCATATCCATTGAGAAAGGTTTTCTTCCAACATCAAGCATAAAACCACGAAGACGGAATTCTGGATAGTCTTTTGCTGTACCTTTATCTATTGTATGAGCATCTCCACTTAATACAAGTGCTTGTAAAGCTGAACGAGTACCCCAGTTTATACCTGTTGGGTGAATAGATGTTATTGTTACATAATCTTTAACTTGCATTTCATATGTTTCTTCATCATATCCTGGAAGTGCTAAAGTATCTTTTATTGTAATATAAATATCACCTTTTTTAGGCTGTCCTGTAACAATAGGAAGGTCAAAGCCGAATAAATCACGTATATCAGCCTTAAGATTTTCACTTACTTCTCCAAGGTCACCACTACCTAAAACAATACGGCTTCCTGATGTAAGTTCAAATACTTCTCCTTTTTCATCAGCTGAACTATACCATTCTGTAATTTCAGGAACAACTTTAGGTTTTGCATTTCCTTCATTTTCAGAATATTTTCCAGGTATTACAACAACACGTCCCATATCTGTCGCTTTATCTTCAGGGTCACTCTGATTTACAGCTGTAATATCAAATTCAATATTCATATCAACAAGAGGTGTATATATTGTGCCGTCAGCACCTACAACCTGTTCATAATTAGCTGCAAATGTAATATCAAAGCCTTCTGTAAGATTTTTAGCAACAACTTTGCCATCTTCTATTTCAAGAGTAACTTTTTTAACAACATTTGCTGCTGTATCTTTAGGTACTTTTGTTTCTTGATATGCTTCAAGTTCATACATTGAAACATTATTCCAGCCTGAGTTTGAATATTCTGCAATTCTTACTCTTACATACTGTGCATCAACTGCTTTATCGAAATTAATTATTTCTGGTGTTGAAGCGTCTGCTTTTTGTGTACGTGTTGACTGTATTTTCCAATCATCACCATCAACTGATGTTTCTATATAATATTTGCTTGCATTTGATGTTGATGAATTAAGTCCTGCTTCCCAATATATAACAACACTATTTACAGAACGTACTTTTTTGAAATCAAGTGTTATTGTTGGTTCTTTAACACCTTGTTTTGTAGCCCAACGTGATGATTTATCTTTTTTATTTCCATCAATAGCTTTATCTGCTGTTAATGTATCTGTTTCTGAATTTGTTGCACTTGCTGTTGTTCCTTCATAACGAGCAAGATTTGTTCCTTCAGGTGCTTTTATAGCTTGGCTTGGAGTTTCCTCTTCAACAGTTTGTTTTTCCTGATATACTTCAAATTCATACATTGAAACATTATTCCAGCTTGTGTTTGAATATTCTTCTATTCTAACTCTTATATACTGTGCTTCAACTGCTTCTTCAAAGTTTATTACATCTTTTATAGGAACACCAGCAGCACCTTTTGTTTCTTTTGAAATTTCTTCAGCAATCTGAGGTTTTTCTGTTTTAGTTGCCTGTGTTGTCCATTTTTTACCATCAACTGATGTTTCTATATGATATTTACTTGCATTTGCAGTATCAGCACTTAAACCAGCTTCCCAATAAATTACTGCACTTTCTATTGAACGAAGAGCTCCAAGGTTAAGTGTTATTGTAGGCTCAGCTGCATCTTTATTTGTAGCCCAACGTGATGCAGAATCTGTATGATTTCCATCAATAACTTTGTCTGCTGTAAAATCTGTATCATTTTCGTGGTCTGTAGCAGAAGCTTCTACACCTTCAACAGTTGCAAGATTTGTTCCCTGTGGAAGTTTTTCTGCTCCACTTTCTTCTTCAATAACTTGTTTTTCCTGATACACTTCAAATTCATACATTGAAACATTATTCCAGCCTGAGTTTGAATATTCTTCTACTCTAACTCTTATATACTGTGCTTCAACTGCTCCTTCAAAGTTTATTACATCTTTTATAGGAACGCCTTCGTTACCTTTTGTTTCTTTTGTAGCTTCTTCAACAACTTGAGGTTTTTCTGTTTTAGTTACCTGTGTTGTCCATTTTTCACCATCAACTGATGTTTCTATATGATATTTACTTGCATTTGCAGTATTAGCACTAAAACCAGCTTCCCAATAAATTACTGCACTTTCTATTGAACGGAGAGCTCCAAGATTAAGTGTTACTGTAGGTTCATTAACATTTACATCAGTAGCCCAACGTGATGGACCTTTTTCTTTAACTCCATCAATAACTTTATCTGCTGTAAACTCTGTCTTATTTTCGTAGTTTGTTACACTTGCTTCTACACCTTCAAGTGTAGCAAGGTTTGTTCCTTTATCAACAATAACAGGACCAGTAGCAATATCTTCTACTTCTGTAATAGGCTTTGCCTCTTCAAGTTTTATTGCAGGTATTTCTGTTTTTTCTTCTGTTGTATCTTCATCTATTTTACCACTCTCTGTTACATCTTCTGTTGGTTTATTATCTACAACATCATCTTTTTCATTAACTGTAACATTCTCTGTTTGATTATCCTCTGTTGTATCTTCTGTAACAGTTTCTGTTGGTTGACTTTCTATTTTTTCTGCATCATTAATTTCAGTTGCAGGTATTTCTGTTTTTTCAATTTTAATATTTTCAATACTTTCTCCTACTTCAGTAGCAATAGCAGAAACTCCCGTTCCTAAAGTCATACAAGAAGCAAGAATAAGAGATATACTCTTTTTATAGAAATTCTTTTTCATTTCATAACCTCCCTTTTTTATAAATACATAAAGTATTCATATAAAAACCATTTTAAAAAAAGCGATAAAAAAAACCCAACTCCAAAAATAATAAAATAAAACTATAAAAAATATAATTTTATTATATATTCTGAGTTCGGTTTTGCCTGCACTATCAGTAACAATCCGATATACAATATATCACTTCGGTTATAGTTTATCATATAAATTTATTTTTTAAAATTGACATATTATATATAAATAACCATATTTTTTTATCAATAATAAACAAAAAAATGATTTATAAATAAAAATGTTACATTAATTTATTGATTAATAAAAAAAACCTGTTTATATAATTATATAAACAGGTTTTTTGTTTAAATTATTATAAACTCATCGCCGGAAACATCAATAATAAATTTTGTTTCAGGAGCAACATCATCTTTAATAATTTTCTTAGCAATAAGAGTTTCAATATATCTCTGTATAAATCTCTTAAGTGGTCTTGCACCATAAATAGGGTCATATGCATTTTCAATAATATATGATTTTGCATTTTCTGTAAGTTCACAAGAAAGTTGTTTGTCTGCAAGTCTACTATTAAGGTCTTTTATAATAAGGTCAATTATAAATGTTATATCATTCTTTGTAAGAGGTTTATAGAATACAATTTCATCAAGTCTGTTTAAAAATTCAGGACGGAATGAATGTTTCAAAAGTTCGTTAACCTGTTCTTTAGCCTCTTCTTTTATATCGCCATTTTCATCAATACCTTCAAGAAGATAATTTGAACCAAGGTTTGATGTAAGAATAATTATAGTATTTTTAAAGTCAACAGTTCTACCCTGTGAATCTGTAATTCTACCATCATCAAGAACTTGTAAAAGTATATTAAATACATCAGGATGAGCTTTTTCAACCTCATCAAAAAGTACAACAGAATAAGGTTTTCTTCTTACAGCCTCTGTAAGCTGACCACCTTCTTCATATCCAACATATCCTGGAGGTGCTCCAATAAGTCTTGATACTGAGAATTTCTCCATATACTCAGTCATATCAATTCTTATAATATTTTTTTCATCATCAAAAAGTGTTTCTGCAAGAGCTTTTGCAAGTTCTGTTTTACCAACACCAGTTGGACCAAGGAAAAGGAATGAGCCTATTGGTCTTTGAGGATTTTGGATACCTGCACGACTTCTCATAATAGCTTCTGAAACTTTTGTAACAGCTTCATTTTGTCCAATAACTCTTTCGTGAAGTATATCTTCAAGGTTTACAAGTTTTTCTTTTTCACCTTCCATAAGTTTGGCTGTTGGAATACCAGTCCATCTTTCAATTATTTTTGCAATTTCTTCTTCTGTAACTTTATCTCTTAAAAGGCTGTTTTTATTGCTTTCTTCTGCAATTTTTTCTTCTTCCTCAAGCTGTTTTTGTATCTGTGGCAATCTACCATATTTAAGTTCAGCAGCTTTATTAAGGTCATAGCTTCTTTCAGCTTTTTCTATTTCAATATTTACATTATCAAGCTCTTCACGAAGTTTCTGAACTTTATTAATTGCATTTTTTTCATTATCCCATTTAGCTTTAAGAGTATTAAACTCATCACGCATTTCTGCAAGCTCTTTTTGAATTTCTTTAAGATGTTCTTGTGATATTTTATCATTTTCTTTTTTAAGAGCAGCTTCTTCAATTTCGTGCTGAATTATTTTTCTCTGTATAACATCAAGCTCCATAGGCATTGAATCGATTTCAGTTCTTATTAAAGCACAAGCCTCATCAACAAGGTCAATAGCTTTATCTGGAAGAAATCTATCAGAAATATATCTGTTTGAAAGAGTAGCAGCAGCAATAATAGCTTGGTCTTGGATTTTTACACCATGATAAAGTTCATATCTTTCTTTAAGACCTCTCAATATCGCTATTGTATCTTCAACAGTAGGTTCATTTACCATTACAGGCTGGAAACGTCTTTCAAGAGCTGGGTCTTTTTCTATATACTGTCTATATTCATTAAGTGTTGTTGCACCTATACAATGAAGTTCACCTCTTGCAAGCATAGGTTTTAAAAGATTACCTGCGTCCATAGCACCATCACTTTTACCTGCACCAACAATAGTATGAAGTTCATCAATAAAAAGTATTATTTTACCTTCACTCTTTTTAACTTCATTAAGAACTGCTTTAAGTCTTTCTTCAAATTCACCTCTAAATTTTGCACCTGCAATAAGTGCACCCATATCAAGAGAGAATATTGTTTTATCTTTAAGGCTGTTTGGAACATCTTGGTTAACGATACGCTGTGCAAGACCTTCAGCTATTGCAGTTTTACCAACACCAGGTTCACCAATAAGAACAGGGTTATTTTTTGTTTTTCTTGAAAGTATTCTTATAACATTTCTTATTTCATCATCACGACCGATTACAGGGTCAAGCTTTTTACTTCTTGCTCTTTCCACAAGGTCAGTACCATATTTTTTAAGAACATCATAAGTAGCTTCCGGATTATCACTTGTAACTCTTGTATTTCCTCTTACTGTTGCAAGTATTTTATAAAAACTTTCACTATCTATATTAAAAAGTTTAAAAAGTTGTTTGTCTGCATTATTAGGGTTTTTAAGTATACACATAAAAATGTGTTCAACAGAAACATAATCATCTTTCATATTTTCTGCAAGCTTTTCTGCGGCAACAAGTACCTTGTCAACATCAGAAGAAACATATATATTATTGGCTGGTCTTCCACTTCCACTTACGTGAGGAAGTTTTTTAATCTCTTTTAAAAGCTCAGCCTGAAATGCATTCACATTTACATTCATTTTCATAAGAAGCTGAGGTATAAGCCCATCTTCTTGTATAAGAAGTGAATATAATAAATGCTGTTCTTCTATTTGAGGGTTCTGATACTCTATTGCTATATTTTGAGCATTCTGTATTGCTCCTAATGAATTTTGAGTAAATTTTTGAGCGTTCATATGCATCTTCCTTTCTTTTTATATTTAACTTATGAATGTATTATAACTCATTAGCACTCACTAATCAAGAGTGCTAACAAATTATTTACATATAAATTTACGTTCAAATTCATTACAAAGTCTGTACTATTTTTAAAAATTTTAACACTTTTTTAAAAAATACATATAATATACTATTAAATCAGGGAGGCTTTAGAATGAAAATTTATAAAAAATCAACTGTTTTTATAGGTATTTTACTAATATTCACATTATTATTTTCAGGTTGCAAAAAGGAAGAAACTCAAGAGCTTACAAAAGTAAGACTTAATGAAGTTGTACACTCTGTTTTTTATGCACCACAATATGTTGCTATAGAAAAAGGATTTTTTGAAGAAGAAGGAATTGAAATTGACCTTAGTGTTGGTCAAGGTGCAGATAAATCTATGACAGCACTTATATCAAACTCTGCTGATATTGCTCTTTTGGGAACAGAAGCAGGAATATATGTGTATAATGAAGGTATGGAAAATCCTCCGAAGGCTTTTGCACAGCTTACTCAAAGAGCCGGAAACTTCCTTGTATCAAGAGAAGAAGAACCTAACTTTAAATGGGAAGATTTAAAAGGAAAATCACTTATTGGTGGTAGAACCGGAGGAATGCCACAACTTGTTTTAGAATATGTTTTAAAGAATAATAATATAAAAATTGGGGAAGATTTAGATATAATAAATAATATTTCTTTTGAAAGTACAGCAGGAGCATTTCAAGGAAATATCGGAGATTATACAGTAGAATTTGAACCTACTGCAACAGCATTAGAAAATAGTGGTGCAGGTCACGTTGTAGCATCTTTAGGTACAGAAAGCGGATACATTCCTTATACTGTATATATGGCAACAGGAGAATATATAGAAAACAATCCGGAAATAGTACAGAAATTTACAAATGCAATATACAAAGGTCAGCAGTGGGTAGAAACTCACACATCTAAAGAAATAGCAGAAGTTATATATCCTCATTTTCAGGAATCAGACATTGAAACACTTACAAAAATCATAGAAAGATACAAAGTTCAGGATACTTGGAAAGAAAATCCTTTATTTGAAGAAGAAGGATTAACACTTATACAAGATATTATGGAGCAAGGTGGAGAACTTGACAAAAGAGTACCTTATGAAGAATTTATAATAACAGATTTTGCAGAAAAAGCTATGGAAAATTAAAACACCGAATATTTATTTTTAAAAAATAGATATTCGTTTATATATAAAAAGCAGACAGAAAATAATTCTGTCTGCTTTTCTTTTATAATTCATAATAATTTTTTATAAATGCTTTTTCAAGGGAAGTATTAAGTTTAAAACCGAAATTTAAAAGTGTTTTTTCAAGGGCATAAAGTGTTTTTGAAACATCATTTAAGTTTGCATTTTCACCCATATGACCTATTCTTAAAACTTTTCCTTTAAGTATATCAAAAGAGCCTGATATAAGTATATTATATTTATTTTTAATTTCATTAACTATTTCATCAGATTGAAGACCTTCCGGTACATTAATAACAGTAACTGTATTTGAAAAACCACTTTCAGTATAAAGTGTAAGACCACTTTCAAATATAGCATTTCTTACAGCAGTAGCTATTTTTTTATGTCTTTCAAATATTTCTTTATCATTCATTACATTTTCCAAAGCCTGCCCTAAAGCATATATATCATATATAGGCATTGTATATGGGAACCATTTATCTTCATAATATGATTTAAAAGTCATAATATTAGCATAAAATGAAGCTATTTTTGTTTTTCTTTCTTCCATTGATTTTTTGGCAATATCACTTACACCTATCATTGTAAGTCCGGTAGGTGCAGAAAGAGCCTTTTGAGAACCAAGACAAAGTATATCAATATCACCCATTGAAAGAGGTTCCCCAAAAGATGCAGAAACACTATCAACAACAGACATAATATTATATTTTTTAAGCATACTGCTTATGCTATACACATCATTAAGTATTCCACTTGGTGTATCACAATGTACAACAGTTGCATATTTAAAATTGCTGTCATTTTTAATATATTCTTCAAGTTTATTTATATCAACAGGATTTTTATAATCAACAGTATAAAGTACAACTTCTCCACCATACATTTCTACAAAATCCGAAAATCCTCTACCATAGATACCATTATCAATTACAAGAACTCTATCACCCTTTTCAGTAAGAGAAGCACAGGCAGCCTCAAGTCCAAGTATGCCTTCCCCACCAAGTATATAAAATTCATTTTCAGTATTAAAAAACTTAGATAAATTTAAACAAACATTATGATAATATTCGCAAAAATCAATATCTATATCAGGATTTCCTCTTTCAATACTCATTGCCATTCTTACATTTTCTCTTATTTGAGTTGGGCCTGCTGTCATCATTTTATACATAAATCATCATTTCCTTCCAACATATTTTTTTATAACTGTTAATATAGGTACTGTTATAATAGCAGAAACAACAATCTGAATAATATTACCCCATACAGAATTTATAGGTGCTAAAATATTACCTGTTATTATAATTTCAGCAATATAATAACCAACAACATTTATTATAAGTATTACAAAAACAGCAAAAACATATTTAACCATTGAAAAGCTATTATCTAATATTGCACCAAAAACCCAGCCTTTAGCACCACATATAAAAAATGTAAAAGGTGCCCATACAGCCCAGCCTGAAAGCAAATCAAAAAGTCCCATTCCAAAAGCCGCTGCGTACATTCCTGTTTTTCTTCCAAAAATAACAGCTGCTATAAAAACTGGTATATCTCCAATATGTATAAGTCCTCCGTTTGCAGCTATTGGAAGTCTAATATTTATACACATTGTAGCTACAAATGTCATTGCAATAAAAACTGCTGTTATTACTGTTTCTTTTGTTCCTTTTAAAGTTACTGCATTATTCACTTTAATTCCTCCTTTGTATTGACTGTAAAAATTTATAGACGTATAATACCAACAAACTGATATTATTAAAAATATCAGTTTATAAAAATTTAATGGTATCAGTTATATTTTTATAAATTGTACCCATACAATTTCAGGAGGTTATATTATAAAATATGATAAATATAGATACAAAATCAAAAATACCTTTATACAGACAAATATATAACCAAATAAAAACAGCTATTATAGAAGAAAATATAAAAAGTGGTTCAAAACTACCTTCAAAAAGAACTCTTTCAAAAGCACTTTCTGTAAGTATAAATACAATAGATACAGCATACAGTCAGCTTGTTTCGGAAGGTTTTATAAAATCTATTCCACAAAGTGGTTTTTATGTTTGTAATATAGAAAGTCTTGATATAATAAATTTTGAAAAAAAAGAAATTGTAATAAAGAAAGAAGAAGAAACACATTCAAATATAAATATAGATTTTTCATTATATGGTATAGATATACCCTCTTTCCCATACAATCAATGGAAAAAATTAATAAGAGAAGTAACAAATTTAAGTCCTTTTGAATTTTTAAAAACATCACATTATCAAGGTGAATTATCACTAAGAACAGCTATTGCAAACCATATATACATAAGACGAGGAGTGACAGCAACACCGGATAGAATTATAATAGGTGCAGGTACAGACAATCTTATGGAAATATTAAATGGAATACTTGAAAAAGATTGTAATATAGCAATGGAAGACCCTGTGTATAGCAATTCATACAGCTATTTTAAAAGAATGGGACATAATATAATATCTGTTCCTACTGACGAGAATGGTATAATATTAAAAAGCATTGAAAATATAGAAAATACAGCTTTATATATAACACCTTCCCACCAATTTCCATTAGGTATAACAATGCCTGTAAATAGGAGAATACAGCTTTTACAATGGGCAGAAAATGGCTATAAACGATATATAATAGAAGATGACTATGATAGCGAATTCAGATATAATTCAAAACCTATACCCTCTTTACAAAGTATAGACAGACAAGGAAATGTAATATATTTAGGGAGTTTTTCAAGAAGTATATCCCCTTCTTTAAGAATAAGTTATATTGTACTACCTGAAAAATTAATGGATATATATAATAAAACATATAAATATTCAAGTTGTCCAGTATCACGACTTGAACAGCTTGTACTTGAAAAATTTATATCATCAGGATATTTTGAAAAACACATAAACAGAATGAGAAAAATATATGGTGAAAAGCGTGATTTTACAAAAAAATGCTTTTTAAAAGAATTTGGAAAAGATATAAGTTTTTATGGAGAAAATGCCGGTCATCATATTATATTTAAAATAAAAGGCTTTGAAAAAAGTGAGGAAATATGTAAAAAAGCACTTTCAGAAGGAATTAAACTTTATACACTTTCAGAATTTTATAAAGGAAAAGTTCCAGAAAAATTTAATGGTGCTGTTATAGCCGGCTATGGTGGACTTGATATTTTGGACATAGAAAAATCTATACACACATTAAAGACATTATTAAAATAAAAAAATAGGCTGAATTTTATCAGCCTATTTTTATTATTTTATTTAAAAAGTCTTTTCATTTTTTCTTCTATTGATTTTTTAATTTTTTCTTCTTTATCTTTGTCTATAAAATAGCCATTTTCATTTTCAGAAATTACAGCACCTTCATAAACATCTTTTGGAAGTTTACTAAGTTCAATATTAACCATCTCTCTATTTTCCAATTCACATACAGCAAAATTACCTTCTATACGGTCAATAATCATTTAAAATCACCTCTTAAGGATTACAATTTCCACAAGGCTCATAGCAATTTGAAAGGGCTTCTTCTCTACTTTCAAAATAAACTCTGTTGCTTTCAGCAGGAAGAGAAGAACAACTTTCTCTGTGGAATTTTTTAGAATTTACATTACCTATATATACTTCTTTTTCTTCTGTAGTATTCTCAGTTGAAACAGTATTATTTTGTACATTATTTTGTGTATTATTTACATTATTTTCTGTTGTAGTATTACTTACTGTACCTTCATAAGATTTTCCATCAGATGTTGTTATAGAAATATTTTCTCCGTCAGATACCATAACAATTTCGCCCATTGTATCATTTCTAAAAATTTGTATTCCGGCATTATTAAGTTTATCTATAGTTTCTTTATGTGGATGACCATAATCATTTCCTGTTTCAGTCTGTATAACAGCATATCTTGGAGAAACAGCAGAAAGCCAACTATCAGATGTTGATGTACTTGAACCATGATGACCAACCTTTAAAACATCAGATTTAAGGTCATAACCTTTGCTTAAAATATCACCTTCAGCTTCTGCTTCTGCATCACCAGTAAACATAAATGAAACATCGCCATAATTCATTTTAAGAACTATCGAATTATTATTATGGTCACTATATTTTTTCTGAGGTCCAAGTATAGTAAATACTCCACCACCAACAGTAAACTGTTCACCCATAACAGGTTTTGTAATAGAAAGACCTTTACTGTCTATTGCATCAATAACATCTTCATAAGTTTTTGTAGTTGCAACATCATCAGGCATATATACAGCACCAATATCAAAGTTGTTTATTACTGTATCAAGAGAGCCTATATGGTCTTCATGAGGGTGTGTTCCAACAACAACATCAAGTTTTTTAACACCTTCATTAGCAAGATATTCTGTTATATACTGACTATCCCCATTATTTCCTGCATCAATAAGCATATTTGAGCCATCTGGAAATTTTATAAGAGAACAGTCAGCCTGTCCAACATTAAGAAAGTGAACCTCCACATTTCCTGAAGTATCTGCACTTACTGTTGTATTCGATGTACAGCCCGAAAATATAACCATTGAAGCCAATGCAACAGAAATAAATTTTTTAAAAAATCTTACCATAAAAATTCTCCTTTCGTGACAATTATATTTTTATATTACCACAAAACAAAATAAAAATCCAGTACACATGTTTGTTTTTAGTAAAATATACGAAAATAAGTTTTTTAAATAAAAAAAGAACTGTAAAAACAGTTCTTTTAGATAAATTGATTATTGTCTTTAGAATAATCATAGCCTATTGTTTTCATTTTTGATGTTATTTCTGTTTCATCTATACAAAGACTTTTACAAAGGTCATCAAGGCTTTTGTATTCATCTCTTAATTTAAGATTTAAAAAACTTAAAAGTATAATAGGGTCTTTAGGTATATTCATTTTATAATCACTCCTTTTTAATTATCGTTGTATTTAAGTTTAAACACATTTTTATTAAAGTCAAGTATTCCTTCTTTTCTAAGTTTAGAAAGTTCATTTGATAAAGCACTTCTATCAACAGAAAGATAGTCTGCCATTTCCTGACGATTAAGATTTATTGTAAATGTATTACTGTTATTTCTAACAGCTATTTCTGAAAGATATGATAATATTTTTTCTCGTGTTGTCTTTTTCATAATATGTTCCATTTTTCTTGTAAGCATAATATTTTTTTCACTTATCATTCTTATCATATTTTCTGTAAGAATTCTATGAAAACCACAACCATTATCACAAGAGAAAAGTATTTTTTGGCAATCTAAAAATTGAATTTCTGTTTTTTCATAAGCTACCACACTTACGTCAAGTTTTTTTTCCATAGAAAAAGCAAAGGCCTCTCCAAAAATATCACCTTCTGTAAGCTTTGCAATAATAGCACGATTTCCCCAAAAATCCTCTTTTATTATATTGACTCCACCTTTTAAAACAACACCAATCTCATTTACAGTATCACCATAATGCCATATATACTGGTCTTTTTCATACTGCTTTTTATAAGCAGAAAAACAAGCTAACATTTTTTCCAAATCTTCTGGTACTATATTTTTAAAAAGTATATTTTTTTTCATAATTCCTCTTTTCCGTTGTAAAAACAACCGATTTAATAGTATTATGATATTATAATACTAACATAAAATCAAGGAGGGTTTTTATGAGAAGAAAAGACAGAGAAATGAGTGAAGAATTTGCCCTTGATGTACTTAAAAACTGTGAATATGCTTTTATTTCAATGATTGATTTAAAGGATAATCCCTATTGTATACCTATCTCACCTGTCATTGAAAATAAAACAATATATTTTCACAGTGCTAAAAGTGGAACAAAAACAGATATTTTACGAAAAAATAACAATGTATGTATATCCTGTGTAGGAAAAACAAACCTTGTACCTGAAAAATTTACAACAGAATATGAATCAGCAATAGCTTTTGGAAAAGCTTATGAAATTACTGATGATGAAACAAAAATTTATGCATTAAAACTTATATGCGAAAAATTTGCAAAAAGTAATATGGAAAATTTTAATAATGCCATAGAAAGAAGCCTTGCAATTACAGCTATATGGAAAATTGAAATTGAAAGTATAACAGGAAAAAGAAAAAAATACGATTTAGAAGGAAAAGAAATGAAATTTGGGAGGACAGAATAAAAATGGTAAAAAGAAAAATAATTAAAATAGATAGTGAAAAATGTAATGGTTGTGGACTTTGTGCAAGAGCTTGTCACGAAGGGGCAATAGGAATGGTTGATGGAAAAGCAGTTCTTTTAAGAGATGATTATTGTGACGGTCTTGGAGATTGTCTTCCTGCCTGTCCAGTATCTGCAATATCATTTGAAGAAAGAGAAGCTCTTGAATATGATGAAGAAGCAGTAAAAAAACATATGGCAGAAAGAAAATTAGCAGAAAATACTTGTGCTTGTGCCGGCTCACAGTCAAAATCAATAGAAAGAGAAGAAATAAATGTAAATTCTGCACCTGTACAAAGTTGTCTTTCACAATGGCCAGTACAGATTAAACTTGTGCCTGTAAATGCACCATATTTTGATAACTGCAATCTTCTTATTGCAGCTGACTGTACAGCATTTGCATATGGTGATTTTCATAATAAATTTATAAAAAACAGAATAACACTTATAGGCTGTCCAAAACTTGATATGACAGATTATTCAGAAAAGCTTTCAGAAATTTTAAGACTTAACAATATTAATACAATAACAGTAACACGTATGCAAGTACCTTGCTGTGGCGGTATAGAAAACGCTGTTAAAAACGCAGTTATAAAATCAGGTAAAAATATACCTGTTGAAGTTGTTACAATAACACCAGACGGAAATATATTATAAAAACAAAAAAATCTCCCTACTATTTTTTAGTAGGGAGTTATTTTTATACTCTTCTTAAAGCTCCTGTTTTAGGGTCTATAACAAGACCATTTACAATTATTCCTTCTGGTATAAGTGGGTGATTTTTTATAATATTAACACTATGTCTTACAGCCTCTTCAACATCTTCAAAACCTGTAAGCCAACTGTC
Source organism: Tyzzerella sp. (assembly GCA_019415525.1). Classification (GTDB taxonomy): domain Bacteria; phylum Bacillota; class Clostridia; order Lachnospirales; family Anaerotignaceae; genus Fimicola. Next base: position 55,529 of record DXZA01000050.1, read on the forward strand.
CATATTTGTTTCACAGCATATATGACTATCAAGGTGTTTTTCGTCAATTCCTCTTTCTCTCATTTCATTAATAAGTTTTTCGGATTTAAGTCCCTGCATTCCACAATCATCATGCCCTATAACAATAACCTCTTTAACACCCATATCATATATACCAACAAGTATACTTCTAAGTTCACTTCCATAAGGATTTGTTATAACAGCACCGGCAGTTTTTACAACTTGTGCATCTCCATTTTTTATGCCTATTGCACGAGGAAGAAGCTCTGTAAGTCTTGTATCCATACAAGTGACTATCATAAGATGTCTGTCTGGATATTTGTCTGTTTCATACTGTACATACTCCTTATTTTCTACAAAGGCTTTATTAAATTCCATTATTTTTTCAAGCTCAAGCATTTTTTTCACTCCTTTGATTATGTAAAATATTTCTATATATGATATACTATATACGATAAAAATTCAAACTTTTATTAATATAAATGCAAAAAAGGTGAATAATATGAATATAATTGTAGATGCAGATGCTTGTCCTGTAAAAGATATAATAGTTGAAGAAAGCAAAAAATTTAATATACCGGTTATAATGGTAACAGATACAAGTCATATAATTGATGAAAATGGTTTTAAAGTTGTTACAGTTGACAAATCAGCTGACATTGCAGACTTTTTTATTGCAAATATTGCAAAAAAAGGTGATATTTCAGTAACTCAAGATTATGGTCTTGCAACACTTTTGCTTGCAAAGTGAGTATATGTAATACATCAAAATGGATTTATATATACAAATGAAAATATAGAAAGAATGTTATTTGAAAGACATATTTCAAAAGAACAAATAAGAAAACATAAAAGATTTAAAGGGAATATTAAAAAACGTACAAAAGAAGATGATGAAAAATTCAGAAAATGCTTTGTAAATCTTTTAGAAAAGTTATGCAAATAAAAAAGGTATCTTTTGATACCTTTTTTTATTCCATAATTACAAGCTCAATATTAGCTTCTTTAAGTATTCTCATTGAAAGTTCATCAGGATAACTTCCTTTATAGACTATTTTAACAATACCCGCATTTACAGCCATTTTGGCACATATTACACAAGGTTGAAGTGTAACATATAAAGTAGCACCTTTTGTGCTAACTCCTACATTTGCTGCCTGTATAATGGCATTTTGCTCAGCATGTAAAGCCATACAAAGTTCATGTCTTTGTCCAGATGGTATATTAAGACGTTCTCTCTCACAATATCCTAAGTCAGTACAATGGCTAATTCCGGAAGGAGCTCCATTATACCCTGTTGTTAATATTCTATTATCTTTTACAATAACAGCACCTACCTGACGTCTAAGACATGTTGAACGTGTTTTTACTATTTCTGCAATCTCCATAAAATATTCATCCCAACTTGCTCGCATTATAATCCCCCTTTCTAAATGTTTTTATAAAGTATATCAAAAAGTATTTTATTTTAAAAGTTCTTTTTCAAGTATATCAGCTGCCAATTTTACGACTTCGCCACAAGGACGTTTTTTATAATATTCATCAGTACGTTTTGAAGGTGTTGGATTATCTGATTTTATATTAAGTCCCAAAAGCTCACGACATATTATAGAGCCATTTTTATTTTGAAACTCTTTTGCCAATTTTTGGACTTTTTCGTATACTTCTTTTTTCTCCTCAAAAGCTTTAGGGTCATTATACCCTTCTTTCATTCCAAGAACAATAAACATACCTGAAACAGCACCACAAACTTCTCTCATTCTTCCCATACCTGCACCAAGAGGCGAAACCATTTTAACTATTGTATTAAAATCCATTTCAAAATCTTCACAAAAAGCTCCTACAACAGATTGACAACAATTATAGCCCTCTTCAAATAAACTTTTTGCTTTTTCTCCTTTAATACCCATTTTTTATTACCTCCAAAAAATAATTTAAACAATAAAAAAAAATCCATCGGCAGGATAAGGGTCGATGGATTTTTTAGTACTTCTTAATCTTTAATTTTGGGGGAATTAAAAGATTAAATAAATATATAAAGCACAAAATGCTTTAAAGCTATTTAATTACTAACAAGTACACACTGTTACTTACTATATAATTTTAACATATTTTTTACAAAAGTAAACTATTTTTGTTTATTTTTTTTATTTTTTCTATTTAAAACAACTTATATACAAATTTTTAACCAAAATTTAATAAAATTGTATATGGTATATGAAATAAATTGCACTTTTATTATAAAAAATAGTAAATCGATGTACTATTTATACAAATTTCTTTACAGCATTTCCATCTGTATACAAATATAAATCCCCTTGTATATACCCTTGTTCATTCATATAATTTTCTATTTCATCATGTATTTTCCACCAGCTCATACCCCAATTTGCAAAAAGAGTATTTTCCTCAGGAGCTCTACCTATTATTCTTTGAACAGCAATATTAGGTGAAAGATATCTTAAAAATGCTATAACTCTATTTTTATATTCTTCCACAGAACATATTTCAAAATCTCCCCTAGAGTATTCCTCAGCCATATCTGTATTTTTTTCAATATACAAAGCATGTAATTTTATATAATCAGAACCAAGAACAGATACTATTTTTGCACATTCTATAGAGTCATCAATATTATCCCAAGGCAAATTAAGTATAATATGAGTACATAAATTAAACCCATATTTCTTAATACGCAAAACAGCGTCAATATACTCTGCAAGGCTATGACCTCTGTTTACTTTTTTAAGAGAATGATAATTAACTGTTTGAAGACCAAGTTCAACAGTTATATTTATATTTTTTTCTTCATTTATTTTTTTTAGGACATCAAGATATTTTTCGTGTATACAATCAGGTCTTGTTGAAACAGCTATTTCAACAATATCAGAAACATTAGAGGCTTCATTTATATATTTTTCAAAATCTTCTACTGGAAGATATGTGTTTGTAAAGCTTTGAAAATATGCTATAAATTTTTTTGCCTTATATCTTTTACCTATATATTCTTTATTTTTTTCAAGTTGTTCATAAACAGAAAAAGTACCGGATAAATTTTCAAATCCGGCACCTTCAACTCCGCAATATGAACAACCTTTTTTACCGTTATTTCTATTTGGACAGCTTACAGGAATAGAAACCGGAAGTTTATAAACCTTTTCACCATACCTTTCTTTCAAATAATCGGAATATCGGTTGTAAACGCTCATAATTAAATAATGTACTCCTTCACTTTATCAGGAAGAGCTTCTGCTTTTTCACTGATAATTATACTAAAATCAACATTTGCTTTTGCAGATGTTTTTTCGAGTTCACATATAAACTCAGTAAGACCTTCATCAGTAACTTCTTTAACTATATTATGAAGACCATCAATAAAAATTTTCTCTATATCATTATCCTGCGAAAGTATACCACAAATAAACCCAAATAATACTTTTAAGTCTTTCATAACAAAGCCTGATGTTTCAACAAAACGAATGTCATAATGCAAATCATACATATGTCTATTGTCATCGTCAATAAACACAACATGACCATTGGCTGTTTTACCAGCTTCATTAGCCATATCTAATATTTTTTTACTTTTTCCTTCACCTTTACCGCCAGCAAGAATCTGTATCATTGCAATCTCCCCCTTTTATTTGGATATGATATACTTTTGATTTAATAACATAATTATAAAAGTTTAAAATTAAAATTTTATTTAGTAATGTTATTTATAATAATATTATTCTACGATTTAGGACGAATTCCTCTTTTTTTTAAAAAGTTTTTTAACAATATATATTTTTTGTATAATTTTTATATAAATTAATACATCTTTTTATATAAATTACACATTAAAATTCCAACCACAAGTAGTGCAAAGCTGTTCAACTCTTCTATTCTGAGAAAAGCCTTCTTTCATTTTACATACTCTTTCACTATTTATTATTTTATCAAAATCACATTGAAATATATTACCTAAATTTATATCACCACAACTATCAAGACAACAAGGAATAACTGTACCATCAACAAGTATACCCATATGACTTTTAAGTCCAAAACATTTACCTTCAAAAAACTGTGGTTCTCTATTTATATCCGGCCAAAAGAAAACTTTATCTTGTTGAAGAAAAACTCTGTCTTTAAGTTTTATACCGTTTCTGTCTGTTTGTCTGACTTCAATTTCAGAAAGAGCGAATTTTTCTTTTAAAAGTCTAAATGTTGTTTCATTTTCAGAAAAAAGACTACTTTCCATATTCCATAATCTAAGACAATTTATTATTCTTCCTTCAATATCTGTTTTATCTATAAAATCAAATATTCTTTTTAAATATTCTTCATTTGTAAACTCAACAGTATTAGCCGGAAAGCTATGGAGAGAATAATTTATCTGTCTTAAAGCCTTTTTGTTTAATATAATATCTCCCTTTTCTTCTATAAGAGTACCGTTTGTAGTCATATTAGCCTGTATATTATACTCTGCACAAACATCAAGTATCTCTCCTATATTAGGGTGTAAAAGAGGTTCACCCATAACATGAAGGTATATAAAATCAGTATATGGCTTTATTTTAGAAAGAACAGTATAAAAATTTTCAACAGTCATAAACTGTGGTTTTCTTTTTGTTTTTGGACAAAAAGAGCAATTCATATTACAAACATTTGTTATTTCAACATATATTTTTTTTAATTTTTTCATTATTCACCTTTACTTTTATAAGGGTTTACATGTACCATACAATGTTTAACATCAGGTAATGTATTTTCTATTTTATTGTGTACAGCTTCAGCTATTGAATGACCTTCTTTAACAGTTATTTCATCATCAACAGCAATTTCAACATCAACATATAATTTTGAGCCGTGAAGTCTTGTTTTCACATCGTCTATACCAATAACACCCTTAATATTAATTATAGTATTTTTTATTGTATTAATTGTATCATCATCAGCAGCTCTGTCAATAAGCTGATTTAAGCCTTGCATAAGTATTTCAACACCAACTTTTATAATAAGTATAGAAACAACAATACCGGCAATTGGGTCAAGAATTTCAAAGCCTATCATAGCTCCGGCTATACCAAAAAGAGTACCTATTGATGAAAAAGCATCTGAACGATGATGCCAAGCATCAGCTTTTAAAGCTGTACTATTTATTTTTTCTGCTGCTTTAACAGTATATCTATACATTAATTCTTTAACTAATATTGATAACACAGCAGCTATAAGAGCAAGTGCACCTGGTCTTGTAAAATCTTGATTTACAATTGTTTTAACACCTGTAACAGCAATACCAACGCCTGTAAATGAAAGCATAAGTGCAAGTAATACAGTAACAACAGACTCTATTCTTTCATGTCCATAAGGGTGACCCTCGTCAGCTTCTTTTTCAGAAAACTTTACTCCAACCATAACAGCAACTGTTGATATAACGTCAGAAACAGTATGAAAACCGTCTGCAATCATAGCACTACTTTGTGCCACAAAACCTGCAATAATTTTTACAACAGAAAGAACTACATTTGCAATTAATGTTTTTATACCTACATCATTTACAACTTCCATTCTTTCATCTCCACTAATATTTTTTCTCATAATATCCTCCATAAAAATTCATCTCCTTATAATATATTCGTAAAAAAAAAGGGACAATTCTAAAAATTGTCCCACAGAATATTCTGCTGCCAAAGTGGCCCGAGATTAATATAATCTCTGATGTAACAGATTATAACTAATAAAAATCCTCTTAGTCAACAGTAACAAATATTATTAAAATTATGAATTAATTTCTATTGGTTGGCTTAAAGCGGAAACTGCTCCATTCTTAACAGTAGCAACTTTAATATATAATTTTACAGAACCATCATTTCTTAATCCAAAGCTTTTTGGATATCCCCAATACCATAAATAATCTCCTGTATTAGGATTTTTTACTTGAGTATATTCTCCATTTATTGTATTTGAAATATAAACATAATATCCATCAGCACCATATACAGATTCCCAATATACATTTACAGAACCATTTCCATAAGAAACATCAAAAACCTGTGGAGGAGTAACATATCCTTCAAGAGTTCTATACTGTTCCAAAGTAAGATTTTTATTAAGTGGTACTGCCTTTATATCATTTATAGGTATTGAAAAATAATTATTTCCTGAGTCAAAAGAAAATGTCATTCCAATAGCTTCTCCCATTGAATTAAGAAGAACTCCTCCACTACTTCCCTGTTGTATTTTTGCAGAAGATACAATAAGACTTGGCATTTTACCTGTAACTACACCTGTTGTAACAATATTAAGTCTACCCAAAGGAGAACCTATTGCAGTTACACTGCTTCCAATATTCAAGATATCTGAATTTCCCATTTTTAAATATGGATTTCCAGTTTTATTTATTTTAAGTATTGCTATGTCAGATACTTCATCATATCCAACTACTGTAACTCCACCATCATAAATTGAATAATCACTAAAAACAACACTAAAATCTGTTGCATTTTTAAGAACATGTCTATTTGTAACAATAAGTCCATCACCTATAAAAAAGCCGCTACCCTGATTAATATTAGTATTAATCTGCACAACAGCTTTTGAAGCATCTGATACTGAAAAGCTATAATCATTTGAAATAAAAACAGTTTTTTCTTCAGCAGACCATTTTACAGTAGAACCTGACTGTTCAGATATAAATCTAACAGGAACCATTGTTGTACCATTTAAAAGGAATGGTGGTGAATCAAGAGTATATTTTTCTCCGTTTATATCAGAAAGCATACTTCCTATTCTAAGCTGTATAATAACACCACTTTTTTGTGCTGTAACGCTTTTATTGGAAGGGTTCCACTCTACACTATATCCAAGACTTTCAAAAATACCTCTCATAGGTACCATAACCCTGTCATTCATTATTACAGGATTTTGAGAAAATTCTATTGGTGTTCCATTAAGTCTTACAGTTATATCATCTGCATATACTGTTATAGACATTATCAAAACAGTAAAAACAGTAATAATAATTCCTTTTAATTTTCTCATTTTTAAATCACCTCTTTTAAAAAAATTAATTTAAATTTAAGTATACACCTAATTGGGCGAAAAAAGATTACAATTTGGTTACAAATTTATTAATTTAAAGAAGTATTTTTACATATATAAAATATATTTTGCATATTATTAATAAAACTTTATATCAATTAAAAATTATTATTGATTTTCAATAACTTATATTGTAATATATATCATAGCAAAGTTAGCAGTATTTAACAAACAATAGGAGGTAATATATATGCTTACTTCATTAGATAAATTTAATCCTGGAGAAAAAGGTACAGTGCAGAAAGTTACTGGAGAAGGTGCTATAAGAAGACGTCTTTTTGACCTTGGAATAACACCTGGAGCATTTATAATTCATAGAAAAACAGCTCCTTTTGGTGACCCTATAGAAATAACAGTAAGAGGTTATCAATTAAGCCTTAGAAAATCAGAAGCAGAATCTGTTTTAATAGAAAAAGAATAATACAGGAGGAAAACTATGTTAAGATTTGGTCTTGCTGGAAATCCAAACTGTGGAAAAACAGCACTTTTTAACGAACTTACTGGAAGTACAGCCCATGTAGGAAACTGGGCAGGTGTTACAGTAGATAGAAAAGAAGGTACATATAAAAGCAAAACTGGAGAAAACATAAATATAATAGACCTTCCAGGTATATACTCTCTTTCACCATATACACCGGAAGAAATTATTGCAAGAAATTTTATTATAAATGATACTCCAGACCTTATAATAAACATTATAGACGCAACAAATATAGAAAGAAATCTTTATCTTACAACACAGATACTTGAAATAGATTGTCCTGTTGTAATAGCACTTAATATGATGGATATTGTTGAAAAACAAGGTGATACAATAGATATAGACGGTCTTTCTTCAATACTTGGTGTTCCTGTTATACCTATATCTGCCCTTAACGGAAACGGTATACATAAACTTATGGAAACAGCCATAAAAACAGCTTCTATAAAAAGAGAAGGTAAATCCGTACTTATGGATAGTCATATAAAAGATGCTATTTTAGAAGTAAAAGGACTTCTTGAGGAACATAATATTCCACATGTTGTTTTTAACTCTGTAAAACTTCTTGAGGCTGATTCAATATCTCTTGAAAATCCACTTCTTTCTGACCATAAAGAAGAACTTAAACATATTCTTGATGAAATAGCAAAAAAAGATATTTATAACGACGTTGAAGCAGTAGTTGCCGACCTTAGATATAAATTTATAACAGAATATTGCTCACCAAGAATAAAAAGAAAAAGAAATGTTACAGACCTTAGTCCGTCAGATAAATTTGACAGAATACTTACACATAAATTTTTAGGAATACCAATATTCCTTATATTTATGTTCCTTGTATTCCATTTTACATTTAGCGAGTCACTTTTTGGAATTGAAGGACTTTCTTCTCCTGGTGTATTCTTAAAAACACTTGCAGAAAACGGTGTTGGCCTATTTAGTGATTTTGTTTCATCACTTCTTGTAAAAGCAAATGCTTCTGACTGGGTATTTGGATTTGTTGTTGATGGTATAATAGGCGGTGTTGGTTCAGTACTTTCATTTGTGCCACAGATACTTTGCTTATTCCTTTTCCTTTCAATACTTGAGGATAGTGGATATATGGCAAGAGCCGCATTTATAATGGATAAAATATTAAGACACTTTGGTCTTTCAGGTCGTTCATTCCTCCCTCTTCTTATGGGATTTGGTTGTTCAGTACCTGCAATAATGGGTGCAAGAACACTTGAAAATGAACGTGACCGTAAAATAACAATGCTTATTGTGCCATTTTTCTCTTGTGGTGCAAAACTTCCTATATATGCTATGTTTACAGCAGCATTATTTACAGAAAATTCTGACATTGTTGTTTTTGGAATGTATCTTATAGGAATTGTAACAGCAGTAATAGCTGCAATTATACTTAAAAAAGTTGTATTTAGAGATGAAAACGCACCATTTATAATGGAACTTCCACAATATCATTGTCCACGAGCAAAAAGCCTTATACTTCTTCTTTGGGAAAAACTTAAAGGATATCTTTTAAGAGCAGGAACAGTTATACTTGCTTCAACAATAGTTATATGGTTCCTTTCAAACTTCTCATTCTCACTTGAAATGGTTGGAAGTGGTTCAGCAGATAGTATTCTTGGAGTAATCGGAACAGTACTTGTACCATTCTTTAAACCTTTAGGCTTTGTAAACGGAAGTGATGGATGGAAAGCGATAGTTGCAATACTTACAGGACTTATTGCAAAAGAAGCAGTTGTTTCAACAATGGGTGTACTTTATACACCTTCTGCCGGTGGAGATGCCCTTGAAAATATTGAAGCAAGACAGGCTCTTTTAGCAGTTGTAGCAGCTTCATTCTCACCTGCTGCTGCTATATCATTTATGGCATTTAATCTTCTTTGTGTTCCTTGTATAGCAGCTGTATCTGCTGCAAGAGCAGAGCTTAACTCTGGAAAATGGACAGCCTTTGCTATTGGTTTTTGGATTTTTACAGCTTGGGTTGTGTCTTTCATAATATATAATGTAGGAACAGCTTTAGGTTTCTAATAAATAAATAACTCCCCTCTTTGATAATCAAAGAGGGGCTTTTTATTATATGTTAAATATGTTAAAATATAGTGTAATAAAATTTAGGAGTCTGATAAAATGCTTTCAAAAATGGATTTAAAGGAATTTGATGATGTATTCAAAATAATGGACGAAGCCTTTCCTAATACAGAAATGAGAACATATGAAGGTCAGAAAAAACTTCTTTTGGAAAATATATATTCAATAGATGTTGAAAGAGATAATGAAAATAAAATAATTGGATTTATAGCCCATTGGGAACTTACTGATTTTTCATATATAGAGCATTTTGCTGTTGACAAAAATCAACGTGGTAATAACATAGGAGCAAAAATGCTTAATGAATTTTGTAAAAGCCAAAAACGTCCTGTTGTTTTGGAAGTTGAATATCCAGAAGACGATTTTTCCATACGTCGAATAGGATTTTATGAAAGAAATAACTTTAATATGAATGAATACAAATATCTTCAGCCACCTACAAGAAAAGAAAATGATTTTCTTCCGCTGAAAATTATGAGTATTCCAAGAAAAATCACAAAAAATGAATTTGAAACACTTAACAGTGATTTATACAATGTAGTGTACAAATATAAAAAATAAAATTTTGAGGGGAGTAATTACATATGAGTAAATTCTGCTTTGGTGCCGATATGGGTGGAACAACAATAAAAATGGGGCTTTTCACAGATAAAGGAGAGCTTATTGACAAATGGGAAATAGTAACAGATAAATCAGAAGGCGGAAAAAATATTCTTTCTGATATAACAAAAACAATAAATGATAAAATATCTGAAAAATCAATATCAAAAGATGATATTATAGGTATTGGTCTTGATGTTCCAGGTCCTGTAACAGGTGATGGCTTTGTAAACGGTTGTGTAAATGTTGGTTGGTCTGCATTTAATGTAAAAGATGAACTTGAAAAGCTCACAGGACTTACAGTAAAAGTTGCAAATGATGCAAATGCTGCTGCATTAGGAGAAATGTGGCAAGGTGGCGGTAAAGGTCATAACAGCATTGTAATGGTAACACTTGGAACAGGTGTAGGTGGCGGAATAATAATTGATGGTGAAATTGTAGCTGGTCATATGGGAGCCGGTGGAGAAATCGGTCATATAACAGTTAATAAAGATGAAGTTGATTATTGTAACTGTAAAAGAAGAGGCTGTCTTGAACAATACGCATCTGCAACAGGTATTGTAAAATCAGCAAAAAGATTTATTGAAAAAACAGAAACACCTTCTCCATTAAGAGATATTGAAAATTTAACAGCAAAAGATGTTCTTGATTATGCAAAAAAAGATGATAAACTTGCTATTGAAATAATGGATTATGTATGTGATTGTCTTGGATTTGCACTTTCAAATATAGCTTGTGTTGTTGACCCTGAGGCATTTGTTATTGGTGGTGGTGTATCAAAAGCAGGAAACTTCCTTATTGAAAAAATATCACATTTTTATAACAATTATGCTTTTGAAGCTTGCAAAAATAAAAAATTCCTTATTGCAACACTTGAAAATGATGCAGGAATATATGGCTGTGCAAAAATGATACTGGGAAAATAATTAGGAGGAACAAATGAATTATAAAAATAACAAAGGTAAATTTGGATATAGAAAAAATACTGCTCCAAAGCCTAAAATAAATAAATCTTCACAAAAATATAATACACCTTCATTTGTATTAAGAAAAATTGAAGATGCTATACAAGTTGCTCTTACAGCAGAAAAAACATCTCTTATAGCAGGAAAAATTTATGAAGCATCAAAATATATAGATGAACTTAAAAATCTTGAAGAAATGGGTATATACAGAGGAAAAAACAAATCTAAAGATTATGTTTCAAGCCTTTTAAACAGAAAAGATAAAATACTCATTGACGGTATAAAAAGAGCCTATAACAAAGGTGAAACAAAAGAAGAGATTATGGAAAGCAGTAAATACTTTAGTGATGAAGTAAAAGCTTTTATTGATACACTTGAATAAAATAAAAATGGCAGAAAATAATCTGCCATTTTTTTATTTGCCTATTTGAAATTGTCTTGCATAATTAAAAAGATACTGTTGAGCAAAGCCTGCATACTCGCCGAATTTTTCATCAGCTATTTTGTGTATATCATTTACACTTGCTTCTTCACCATTAAAATAAAAATGTGACATAATTCTTTTTACCCAAACATCAACAGGGAATGAATCACATTTTCTACAAGAAAAAAGCGTTACACAATCAGCAACTTTTGGCCCTACCCCTTTTATTGTCATAAGTTTCTTTTTTGTATCTTCTGATGAAAGTTTTTGTATTTCTTCAAAATTTATCTCGCCACTTTCAACTTTTGAAACAGCATCAATAATATATTTTGCTCTAAATCCTGTTTTACACTCCATAAGCCCTTCTTCAGTAGCTTTTGAAAGCTGTGCAACAGTTGGGAAAGCATAATATTTTTCACCTTCATATTCACATATAAAATTACCGTATTTTTCACTTATATTTTTAATAACTTTTTTAATCATAGGTATACGGTTATTTTGGGAAATTATAAAAGATATAAGGCATTCAAAAAACTCTTGATTAAGTATTCTTATACCTTCTGCATATTCTATTGCATCTTTTAAAACATCATCTTTTTTCAAAAGATTTTTTATACTATCATAATCTCTTTTAAAATCGAAATAATCTTCCCATATTTCTTTATAATCTTTTTCATCAGCACCATATATAGTAACTGTTTTATCTTCATTTTCTTCTAAAAGTATAACTTTACCAAAAGCAACTACTGTATATTTTTCGTCACCTATTTTTTCAAATCTGAAACATTGACCACATTCAAGGGTTTCAGATATTTTAAAGCTATTATTTTTTTGAAGAACTATTTTTTTATTTTCAAAATTATAACTCACTAAAAAAACTCCTATTCGTTAAGCAATATAAATGTAGGTGCAAAGCTATCCTCTGCAATCATCATTTCATAGGCCTCTTTATAACTGTGAGGTGTTCTTATATTCCAATAACCATTTTCATATTTAAGAAGGTATCTATTTTTCTTATAATCAAGGGCATAGTAATACTTCCCTGCTCCACATATATAAACAATATCAGCAGTACCTTGTATATATCCATTTTTAACAAGGGCATAATATGCATCATTAGGGTCATATTCATTAAGATTATAATCATTTATTTCATATTTTGGAAGCAAATCAAAGTTAAGGTCAGGTATTTTTTCATTAACATACACAGGAACTCTTGATACTTTATGTAAATCACTAATAACAACTTCCCAGAAATTATCTTCATTAACAAGTATATATTGTCTTACATCTTGTTTATTTGATGTTGGGGAAAGTACAACACAAGCGTATTTATCATCAACCTTCATACTTCTTACGAAATAATCTTTATATGCACCATCATATAATTTTATAAAACCTAAAATGTCTTGATATTTTTCAGAATATGGATTTACATCAAGAGGTGTTCCGTGGTTTTGATAGTATTTGTATAAAAGTTTATTATATTCATCAGATGTCAAAACTCCACCTGCACTTTTTGCAGAAGCTATTAAATATTTATTCTCCGAAGGAATGTTCATAACTACAAATACAGTTAAATTACTTTCAGAATTTTTTATAGAAACATTTTCAAATTCTCTTAAATCATTTGGATTTAAAAGCAAAATTTCACCTGAAAAATTTGCATACTTACTATCAAGACCTCTTTCTATAAGATAATTAATATCTATATATTCCTCTGATGCCTTATTATAAAGACGACCATTTTTTGTAACAAGTCTTGTTTTTGAATAATTATCAGTATAATAACTATTGGCAAAATAAGCAATATCATCTATTTCAGACCAATATTTTGAATATTCATCACTTTTCTGTTCAACAACAGTTTCTTTATGCTGAGCTAAATTAGACTCATTTTTAGATGAATTACCAAAAATAGATACTATTGTATCTTGCAAAGAAAATTTATGCTTTTTATCATTATTATTTTCAGTTGTTGCAACATTTTCATCAGTATTTTGTGTATTATTCTCAGTTGTTACATTATTAGTATTATTTTCTATAATATCAATATTTTCAGTATAATTTTCAACATTTGTATTTTCGTTATCATCAGAAATACTGGTTTCATTATTATTTATACTACTATCGTTTTTTACTGCACTTTTACATGCAAAAAATATACAAGATACTGAAAGCACAACAGCAGACAGCATATAAATTTTAATTTTCTGTTTCCTCATCAATATATTCATCCTTTTTATCGGCTATTGCCTCATAAACAGATAGAAGTTCTTGTTTATGAAGTGTTAACAGTTTATGGATTTTTTCCTCCATATCCTCTGTATTTTCAGAAAATTCAAAAGTAATATTCCAACATGGATTGAAAAAATCATCATCTTCTTTAATAGACGCAACAAAGGGCTTAATTGTTTCATCATCATAGTAATCAAATACAGCATCATACTCCCAATCAGAAAGCTCTCTGTCACATGTAAGACGCATAAAAACTTCAATTGTTCCATCTTCTTTTTCTGTGGCATATGTGTTGTATATAAGATTTTCATTTTCGCTTAATGTATAGCTTCCAAGCTCTTTATCAAGAAAGCCTGTTTCTTTATCTTTAAGCATTATTACGATTACTGTATCTTCCATAATTTAAAAACTCCTTAATTAAAATATCTTCTATACAATTATAATACCCTAAAAAAGCTATTGCAATATAACAAATATAAAATAAAAATATTAAAGATACCATTAAGAAATTCTTAAGTTTTAATAAAAAATCGTTGAAAATATTAAATCCACTATATATAATATGCTTGTAAGCTTACAAAACAGAATAAAAATTTTATGGTGGTCGCTAATGACGACATAATAGGGAAACAGGTGAAAATCCTGTGCGGTCCCGCCGCTGTAAGAGAAGAGTTTTTTTCAAATATGTCACTGTATTTTATACGGGAAGACGAAAAAAGCGATGACACTCAAGCCAGAATACCTGCCATAAATTACCGAAACTTTATCTCTACGAGCGATGGAGAAAAGGCTTTTACGTTTACGTAACTATGCCCTCTTTGTATCTCGAAGAAAGGGCTTCTTTATTTTAAGCCCTAAAAATCAAAGGAGGATTATTATTAAATGAAAAAAACAAATATTTTAGTTTTAGGAATACTTATATCTTTAATGGTATCTGTAAATGCTTTTGGAATGCATATTGCAGAAGGTTTTCTTCCAAAAGAATGGTGTATTGGTTGGGATATAATAGCATTACCATTTATTATTTATGGATATATATCAATAAAAAAAGTTGTTGACAACAATCCAAAAACAAAGCTTCTTTTAGCAATGGTAGGTGCATTTATATTTGTTCTTTCAGCATTAAAAATACCATCATTTAACGGAAGCTGTTCTCACCCTACAGGTATTGGGCTTGGTGCAATACTTTTTGGTCCTGGTGTTACTTGCCTTTTAGGTCTTATAGTACTTATTTTCCAAGCTCTTTTACTTGCACATGGTGGAATATCTACTCTTGGTGCAAATGTATTTTCAATGGCAATAGTTGGTTCTTTTGTTGCTTGGGGAATTTATAAAATATCAAGAAAATTAAATATTTCAACTGAAATAAGTATATTTTTAGGTGCTTTTTTAGGTGACCTTTTAACATATGTAGTAACATCAATACAACTTTCAATATGCTATCCTTCAGAAATCGGTGGAATAGGTGCATCATTTATAAAATTTGCTTCAGTTTTTGCAATAACACAGTTCCCTCTTGCAATAAGTGAAGGACTACTCACTGTTGTTATATTCAGAGGATTATCAAAGTATTTCAAAGATGAAATATCAATTCTTGGATTTTTAAATAGCAGGGAGGAAAAAGCATGAAAAAGAATATAATTTTAATATTTATAGTAATACTTCTTGCAGTTATACCTCTTTTTATAAATTCAAATAAGGAATTTGGAGGAGCAGACGGAGAAGCAGAAAATGTTATAATGGAAATAGATAATGATTATGAGCCTTGGACAGAAAGCATATGGTCACCGCCAAGCGGAGAAGTTGAAAGCCTTATATTTGCTCTCCAAGCCTCTTTAGGAACAGGTGTAATCGCTTTTGGTTTTGGATATGCAATAGGAAAAAGGAAACGTGATAAATAATGAAATATTTTATTGAATATGCATCATATAATTCAAATCTTAGAAACTATGATACAGCCGGAAAGCTAATATTAAGCATTTCAATGCTTTTTTGCGGTATATTGGGAAATAGTATTTTATCACTTATTTTTATATTATGTATTGCAATATATCTTACAGTTTTTAAAGGTGGTACAGATTT
>DXZA01000051.1 GCA_019415525.1 Tyzzerella sp.
ATTAATATATCATATTATTCGAACAATGTGTTGCAATTTTAGTATACCAGTACAGCCATTGCTGTATCATCTATAAAACTCTCACGAGAAACAATAAGTTTTGCCGGAGAATATTCCACCATTTGCTCTATATCTTCTGGCTGTACATTTAGTGCAAGACAAATTAATAATAAACAGTCATCACCTATTGCATAAGCAGTTTTATTATTAATTTCTATTGGTGTAATTGAATATGTAAGAGGCACACCTATTTTAAGCATTATTTCACACACCATATCTAAATCTGAACGGTCGTTCTTTACTCTATTTATCATACTGTTCATACGGTCATATAATAAATTAATTTGTTCATCTTCAATAGGTGTATTATCCCAAGTTTTAAGATTTGAAGTATCAAGTTTAAAAACTTTAAAGCCAACATCTAAAGTATTTTTATTATCATCAATTTTAATTTGTTCATCTGTTTTAATTAATTTTGCACCTGCTCTACGAATACGTTCTTTTCCTATTTCACATATATTTTTATATCCTGCTTTATAGGCTTCACTTTTCTCATCACAAACTTCTGGCAACTGAACCATAATAAATTGACGGTTTCCACCATCTTCTTTATTTAATTGCATAACAGCGTGTGCTGTTGTTGCTGAACCTGAGAAGAAGTCAAGGATAATGTCATTATAATCTAATCCTACCATACTAATTATTTTTTTAATCAGTTCTACCGGCTTTGGAAAATTAAATGGTATATTATTATTAAAAATATTTTTCAATTCTGTAGTTCCATTTTGATAATTCATATTTTTATCATCCCACATAGATTTTACTTTGGTTTTACGCACTTCTCCTAATGAATTTCCTAAATAATCTTTAGTAAAAATATCCCAATCATCATTTCCATTTCTTTTGATTTCTTTAGCTAAAACCCTTTCTTTTTCATTTATAAATTTTTCTTTACTCCATCTCCAAGTTCCATCTTCTCCAGTTGTAGGCTGATAAGGTAATACTTTATAATTGTATTTCTCATTTTCTACTAAAGATACATCTCCATTTATTGTATTTACATATATAGGATAATATAAAAGTGGTCTTTCACTTCTTCTCCAAAATCCACCACGTTGTCTTAACCCTAAAAGCCTATATTTTCCATATTCATCTTCATATTTATATTCATTAGCCATTTCTTCGGTTAAATTATGTCCTATAATCTTACATATTTGCAAATTTTTTGTATAAATAATTAAATACTCATGTTGCTGTGCTAATTGTGAAACCGACATTGAACCCCTTGGATTACTTTTAATAATTATATTACCAACAAAATTTTCTTCTCCAAAAACCTCATTGCACAATTTTTTTAAATTATCAACCTCATTATCATCAATAGAAATAAAAATAACACCATCATCTCTAAGTAAATTTGACGCTAAACGCAAACGAGGATACATCATATTAAGCCAGTTTGTATGATATTTACCCATAGTTTCCGGATTGCTTTTTGTTGTCTGCTGTGTAACTTCTTTATATCTTGCAATAGGGTCTGCAAAACTATCATTATATACAAAATCATTACCTGTGTTATATGGTGGGTCAATATAAATCATTTTTACTTTACGGTAATAAGATGTCTGTAATAATTTTAATACCTCTAAGTTGTCACCCTCTATATAAAGATTTTTTGTAGTATCCCAATTTACACTTTCTTCTACACAAGGTCTTAATGTTCCTGTTGAGCGTTTCTGTGCCAGACGCAAACATTCGGATTTACCTTTCCACTCAAACTTATATTTTTCAAAATCATTGTCTATGTACTCTCCACATAAAGAAAGTAACTTATCAATGTCAAGTTTTCCTTCTGCAAAACATTCCGGAAATACAGATTTTAACTTGTCCATATTGGTTTGTTCTATGTTCATTGACATACCATCTATTATATTATTATTCATTATTTTGTTCCTCTCTATTTAAAATCGTTGGTTCACCATGTCCTGTTATCACTGTATTAAAATGATTTTCTGATAATGTTGAGTATGTTTGAGTTTCTGTATAGTGTTGTTTATTTTTGTATAATTTATTAAGTGTTTTATCTATTCTCTCAATATTTTCTCCAAGTTTCTTGACTTCATTTGAAAGTTCATCAACATCTGATATATATACTAAGAAACCTTTATAATCTTTAAACTCAATAATTTCTGTTTGTGAGTAAGATTTTAATTTTCCAATTGCTGAAAATTTATATTTTATTTCAAGTTTTGTATTTTTAAAATTCATAACAAAAGGAGCCGCTATATCTAAACATATAACCCATTTTTGATTTGGATAAATAGATATATTTAAATCTTTTTTATCTTCTAATATACTTCTTCCTCTTTCTGGAATTTGCTTAACAAATTCTTTATCAAAACATATTTCTCTTAGTTTGGCTGGCACTTCACCAACATTTCTTATTACTATACAAACTAAACTGCTTTTCACAAGTTCAAAAGAAACTTGCAAATATGGTCTTTTCTTCTCCATCCTTTCTATTAATAACAAAATAATTGTAATCAAAGAAATAGCTGAACAAACTGCTGATACAGCAGGAGCCCAATTTACAGAACTGTTTTGTTGTTGAATTGCTTGTGTTAATTGTTGAATTGCGACTTCCAATATTTATCCCTCCACATTTATTATAAACTCTCTTTGTACTTTAACCGTCAATTTTTCTCTTTCATAAAAATTCTTAATATCTTCTTCCAATTTCATATCTATTTGCATTTCTTCAAAAAATTGGATTTCCTGTTTCTTCATAAATTCCCTATGAAGTTTTGTTATTTGTTTTTCAAGTTGTATTCGTTTTAACCTATCACCTGTTGTCTGCTCAAGTTGTTTTTGTACTGATTTCTCTTGTTCTTCCAATACTTTTAACTCTCTATGTAAAGCATTTTTTTTACTTTTTACTGATAGTTTTATTTGTTCCAATTCTTCTTGTTTTATAGGTGATAACTTTTCTGTCTGTTCTTTTAATATATTTTCTATTGGCACAAAACTATCTAATGGGTGCTTTCTACCTTCACTTTTTAACCAATGTGGTATAGGTCGAGAGGTTTCTTTAAATTCTTGTATTGGCTGTTGTAATATATTTTGACATTCTTTTTCTGATAGTATTTTACCATCATCATTTTGTCCACACAATACAGGTATACAAGCTATATTATTGTTTCCCGAATAAACCTCAACTGTATATAATCCTATATTGCAACAATTACAATATTTGTTTTGTATATTTATTATTCCAATATCTCCACAAGCAATATTATGTAATATCCCTCTTACCAATGTACTAAACAATGTTATTTGCCCCGATTTTGGTTTAAAGTCTTTTCCCATACCATAAGATTTTAAACTTTGATAAGGCTTATTTCTGCTGCCTGTCCAATAATAAAATAAAATCGGTAATTTTTCATAATTAGTTGCTGTTATAGTTCTATTTTCATTGTCAATTTCAAAATAACAATCTGTATTTTCTTGATTATATTGTTCAAAAAAATATTTGACAACTTCCCATAATTGATTTTGTAACTGTTCAGCTCTACGATTTACATACTTAGGTGTCAAATTAACTTTTGATGCTAATTCTCTTGTAAATGTGGTAAATAAAATTTCTTCAGCATTATTAACTTGTTTTCTGTTGCTTTCTTCGAATTCAGATAATACTGCTTGATAATCTTCTTCTATCTGATTTTGAGTTCTTAAAGGTAATACTTCAAATGCTTTTTCCATATTATTAGTAAAACCTCCAAGAACTGTATCTGTTACACCAAACACACCATCTGCTACTTTCATACGCTTATATACTAATTCTAATTTACGCACATCTGACATATTGTACTGGTTCATAAAAGCCAATGATATTACATCATTTTTCTGCCCTAAACGATGACATCTATCAATACGCTGTTCCATTTTCAATGTATTATACAATAAATCATAATGTATTACAAAAGAGGCTTCTGCCAAATGAAATCCCTTTGCACCATTATCCGTAGATATAAGTATTTCACCATTTTTTCTGAATTCTTCAATGGAATTTGAATTTGTTCCACCATAGTATGTGTATGTACAATATTTTTTTGAAAGTAATTCATAAAGCTGTTTCAATGTTGCAACACTTTCTGTAAATATAACAACTTTTTTATTACCACCATATTTTTTAATTAAAGAAAAGCCTTTTTTTATAGCAATCAATAATTGTTTTTCTTTTGTATCTTGTGGTATTTCTTCTGCTATATGCTTTATTTTTTTCCATTGTTGTAATTCTTCATAAGCATTATCCATACCTTCCAATCGTTTAATTATGCCATTTATAGTTTGTAATATTGCTGATGTTGATGAACTTTGTAAACTAAACAAACGCAATGCTAAATCATATTGGTTCATCTCTGGAAATGCTTTTTTATTTGGCTGATTTATGTATTGTTCCAATAAACCATATAACTCTTGCTCTTTTTCAGAAGGTGTATATTCATCTGTAATAAGTATTCGTTCCGGTATTTTGGCATATTGTTTTATCTGTGAGCGTAATGTTCTAAAACAATACTTACTTACTCTTTCAGCTAATTCCGGATAGTTTTCAGGTTTACGCAAATACCTTGACAAAAACTCTTGTGCTTGAGGCAACGCACTTTTATCTATAAACCAAATAAGTCCATATAAATCCATAATATTTTTCTCTATTGGTGTTCCTGTAAGTAATAATCTAAATGATGAACCTGCAATATTATCAATAACCTTAGCTTGTTTGTTGTTATCTTGATAAACATTAGAAATTGTGTTTGCTTCTTCAAAAACTATTAAATCCCATTGTATTTTTGATACAATATTTTCTTTAGAAACAACAAAATCATATGTTGAAATCAATATTGCGTATTGTTCAAATGGATTGATATTTTCATCTGATGATAATAAGTCATATTGTTCTTGATTTCTACAAACAACATATGGTATTGAATAATATTTTTCAATCAATTCTATCCATTGTGCAATTAAGTCTGCGTTTGGTATTAAAAGCAATATTCTGTTTTGACCTTCCAACCATCTTTGGGCAATAACAAGCATAGCTTCATGGCTTTTTCCAAGTCCTGCTTCATCACAAAGTATAGCTCCTTTAAGATACGGAGAACGCAATACAAAATTTGCTGCCGCTATTTGAAATGGATATATTTTTAAATCTGATGAATCAAAAACAGGTACTAATTTATCATCTTCAGATAAGTTTTCTAATAGTCGTGCTTTGTAATATATTTGAAAAGATGTTGATTGCATAATATTATTCTCCTTTATATTTCTCCTTTGTGATATCCATTTTTATATTATGACATATTTTTATATTTCTTTTCAACTCAATTATATTATACAAAAATTAGCTATCAAAACATACTTTAGTAGCATTATTATGTATTAACTATCCTTCTTCTGTTTACATGTAAACATGTATACATAATAATAATAAATATATTAAATATATAGTTCTAAAAATAGTCGGACTCCCCCCTTGGTGTAATCTATGTATTTTTTAGGTTTCTTATTTTATGGTTTTAAAAATAAGAAACCTTTTCAATATCTAAAAGCTATGCCATGGTTCATTAACTTTTTTGATATTATAAAATCATTATTTCATATTTCTCAATATATCTTTAATTCCTGCCTTAAAAAGTAAATTTTCATTTTCTTCTGTTGTAGTATTTATTACTTCTTCACCATATTTTTTCAATATGGCTTTTTCTATTGTCTTTTTATCTGCATATACAACTTTTCTTACAACAGCTTCTCTTAAGGGATATTTTTCATTTAATTCAATTCCCCATTCAAAAAACAAGTGTAGTTTTGTTTTCATAGGTTTTACACCTGTTCTTGTAACAATAAATGTATCTTTGGGCATTGTTTTTAATTCATCTGGTGTCATAAGAGGTCTTCCCGTCATCTGTAATGACTTTGATTTATCTTTGCCTTGTGACACACTTCCTGTCATAGCTGTTCTATCTCCCAATGTTTTTGAAAGTATATTTGCTGCTTCTGAGTTAGGTGCAAAACCACCGTATATACATATCTGGCAGTTATCAATTATTATGTCAGCACCTTCTTTTCCATAGTTCTTTTCAAGCTGAGCTAATGATTGTATTATAGGTATAAAACTTATTCTTCTTGAACGACTGGCTGAAAACATCATTTCAGCTGATTGTATAGCAGGAAGTGTTCCAAACTCATCAAGAAAAAACATCACCCTATTAGGAAGTTTACCTCCCATTTCATCAGCTATAGAAAGCATTTCTCTATAAAGCTGCTGTACAATTAATGAAATTAAAAAATATTTGCTGTCATCTTCTTCTGGCATAATCAAAAATACTGCCGATTTATTTTTACAGAACTTTTCAGTATCTATTTTTGTTTCAAAACATAGAAGTTGCTCTATTTCTGAATCAAGAAAAGCATTTAATCTTGATAATGCTGTTGAAAGTACAGATGCCATTGCTTGGTCAGATGTATTTAATGCAGCACCTGAAAGCCATCTTGCCTTGTGTTCTTCTGTAAGTTTTTCCATAAGCAGTTTAAACTGACTTTTTCCTTTAACTTCAGAGGGAGCAAGTAAATCCTGTATAAGTTTAAAGACACTTATTATATGTCTTTCTTCACCTTTATCTTTTATATTTTCTGTATCATTGTATGGTGAGCAGAATTCTGCAATAACTAAAATAACAGAAGTAATAAGACCTTCTGCCGAATCATAGAAGAATGCATTCTGTCCTGCATTTGCTGAATCAAATCCACCTGAATTCATAATTGTTTTTGATATTATTTTTGCATACTTTTCAGCTTTCACTTTTGCCACAAGTGAATTTGTTTGCAAGTATTCGTCCATATATCTGTTGACCATATGAAGCATATTAAAACCATCACTTTGTGTTGGATTTCTTAAATCAAGTACTGAAATATCATAACCATAATACTTTTTGGCAATAGGTGCATAGCTTCTTAGTAGGTCTCCTTTCGTATCGCTTGTGACGAAACTCATACCTGTTGCACAGCAATATTCAATATTTGGATATAAAAACTTTGCAGTCTTTCCAACACCTGCCGCACCTATCATAAGTGAATGAACATCACCTTCATCAACTATTGCAGACACTTTTTTCTTTTTACCAAATTTAACAATATTACAGCCAATAATTATCCCTTGTGGTAAATCTTTTGTTTTTCCTTCTCTCCATAAGTTAGGTTCATAATCAACACGCTTAAAAGATTTACTTATTTCTTTAGGTGTGGCAAAACTTGCAGAACCGTGTTGACCATCACCTACTGTTTTACTTTTTATATTCAATGTTTTTCTGTCAGCCAAAAACATAAAAATCATAAAAACACTAAACATCAAAAATAGTGGTGTAAGTTTTATTAAATTTTCCAATATATTCACCTCACATATTCATAGTCATTTGTGGTTGTTGTGATTGTTCTGTCATTTTCATTCTCTCTAGTTCCTGTACTGGTCAAGCTTTTTTGCTACACTTTGTTCGAAAAAATATTTAACCAAA
>DXZA01000052.1 GCA_019415525.1 Tyzzerella sp.
ATATATATCAAGTTAACTGTACAAAATACTTTAAAAATATTTTTCATACGCTTTTATTTTATATAATTACACATTTATAAAACAAATATTTTTGACATAATGTATATATATAATATTTATCTAAATTAAACTTAAAAATAAATCTAAATTCAAACACTCTTTATTATTTATCTTCTTTGTTGTCCTGAACGGCTTTCTCTATATATTAATGAATCTAAAGTTATATCATTTGTATATGTTCCTGCGGTAATACTATATGTTTCACCTTCTTTTAAATCTGGAGAACTTATTAAAATAGAACTAAAACTTTTCTCTGATTGCCAAGATACTATCTCTTTTCCTGTGCTATCTTTTAATAATATTTCGCTGCCACCTTCTTGGTTATCTGTTGAAATTAAAATACTTCCTTGGGTTGAATTTGTACCAAAATTCTGTGTCATACCATTTAAACCAACACCTATTATTGTACCTCCTGTTATAGTAGCTTCTCCATCATAATCAAGAGCAGTATCTGCACCAACACTTGCACCCATAACATAAATGTTACCACCAGAAATATTTATATTTCCATTAGAATCTATACCATCACCTTCTGCATTTATAGTTATATTGCCACCTGAAATTATTATTTCTGCACCTGTATCTGATGCAAATTTATCTTGACCTTTTCCGCCAAAACCACTTTGGTCATTTCCCCCTGCTGCATTTATACCATCATCATCAGAAATAATGTCTATATTTCCATCTAATATTTCAACTGTAAGCCCTTCTAAACCTTCATAACATTTTTCTATATTAATATTTCCGTTATATATTTTTAAATCTTCATCAGCGTGAAAAGCATCATCACCTGTTTTTATTTGTACTGTACCATTATAAAATTCTAAATCTTTATTAGAATGGAAAGCATCATCAGCACAATCAAAATTATATGTACCTTCATTAATTATAAGCATATTTGTAGCTTTAATACCCTTTGTACTTACTGTATCTTCTTCTGTTGTTTCAACTTTATTTTGTGAGATTTCAGTATTATTTTCTAAAGTTTCAGTTGGCATATTTCTATTAAGTTTTTCACCTTCTAGTCTTTCCGGTGGTGTTGTTACTTCAGATATTTCACTTTCTGGTCTTTCTGGTGGTGTTCCCATGTTTCCACCACCATTAGGACGACCACCCATTCCTCCAGTCATATTATCTGTATGTGTTTCTCCATTTATACTTCCACCACCTGTAACAATATTGTATGTACCATTATCAGTTTGTAGCCAATTACTTGCACTTATTCCGTCACCTTCTGAATTAATATCAAAAGTTCCATTTGCTATATAAACATATCCTAAAGAAGTATCATCTGTGTTTTCACTTTTTATTCCATCTTTACCAGATGTTATATTAAATGTTCCATCTGCTATACATACATCATCTTTACCAGATAAACCACTTTTTAATGCTTCAACATTATATGTACCACATGTTATTGTAAGACTATCTTTTGATACAACACCATGTTCTCCTTCTGATATAATATTTAAAATTCCAAGACCATTAAATGTTATATCAGATTTTGAAAATACAGCTCCATCAATATTATTATCATCTATTTGAACAAATGTTTCACCTGAAGATATTGTATTCTCTGAATTTTCTGCTGTTGTTACAAAAACTTTATCTGCATTTTTAACATATAATCCTGATAAATCATTATTATGTATATTGGCATTATTTAAAACTATTTGTACTTTTTTTTGTATCATCAACATCAACTATAATCATTCCATCATTTAATGTTCCTGAAACTATATATGTTCCTTCATTTGAAATTGTAATATTAGTTCCATCAATAATAACAGAATTGCTATCTGATGTTGCTGTTGTTTCACTAAGTGTTATATTAGCTGATGAAAGAGTATCATACCCAATATCCATATCTCTATCTGAAAATGCTGTTGATATAATGCTTGATATTTCAGTATTTGTATTTTCTTCAGTAGTTATTTCTGCTGTTGTATTTGTTGAGCAGCCAGATAATATTAAGGCTATTGCTAATGGCATACCTAATAATTTTTTATATTTCATAAAATATTTCACCTCTTATAATTCAGTAATTAATGTATCTTGTTTTGAAACAGATATTTCAAGATTTCCATTTCTACATCTTAATTCATCTATAAAATTCTTTTCATATTGTACCTTTTTTAGTGTTATATTATATGTAAGTTTAAACATACTTCCCATATTTGTACTTCTAACATGTGTAAGTTCATAAACTTTTGTATATTTTGATAATATATCATCAAATACACCTGTATAATCAAGATTTTCAGGTATAGTTATATTTAATATTTTATATTTTTCAGACTGCTTTTTTGCTCCAAAATCAATATGACTATATATCATATTTATTCCACCAATAATAAATGTAAAAAGTAATGTATATCCTAAATATCCCATACCTGCAATAAGTCCGGAACCCATAGCCATAAATATTGCTGATATTTCACGTGCTGAACCTGGAGCAGAACGAAATCTTACAAGACTAAAAGCTCCTGATACTGCCAATCCTGTACCAATATTTCCATTTACCATCATAATTACAACACATACAACTGAAGGAAGTATTGCAAGTGTGCTTACAAAACTTTTTGTATATCTTGTGTTATATATATACATAAGTGCAAATATAAGTCCGGACAAAAGTGCAAAACCTATACACAACATAAAATCCATAACAGGTATCACCTGTGTCATATCTGTATCAAACAATCCTCTAAATAATATATCCATATTTTAAAATCCTCCCGCTAACTTATAAATATCTGTTTTATATGCTGCACCATACTTTGAATATGATGTTTTATATAAATTTAATTCAGAAAATATTCTTACAAGCCATAATGGTATAGCTTCTGATGTTTTAACTTCCATAAAAGTTTTATTTTTATCTAAAATATACTCTCCACCTAATTCAGACTGTAATGAAATATCATATTTTCTGCTTTGTATATTTTCATCAAATGTTATACGAAAATCACTACCATCTAAAGAAAAATAGGCTTCTCTATCATAATGTAAAAATACTTTAGGTTTAAGATTTTTATAATATTCTCTAAAATATTGTATTTCATTACCTATTTGTGAATTTATAGGTAAAGGTTTATTAATATAAAAAGCATTCATCACATCTTTTTCAGGCAATACAACTCTTCTTTTATAAACTATACCATCATATTTTTTCTTTAATTCAACAAATACATTTTCATATTCATTTACTTGTTTATAACTTCTTATTCTTAATTTTTCTTTATATTTAGGCTTTTCTATTGAGTGTCGTATAAGCCTGTAATCATCTGTATCAAAATATATATTTCTTATTGTAGTTCTACCAAAGTTATCTAATTTCATATATTTTTTCATTTCATCTAAGACTATATCTTTTTGCCAACTTTCCAATATATACTTTAATTCATATCTTTTGAATGTTGTTTGTATTTTCATTTTTATCACCTCTTAATATGAATTATAAAAATTTAACCTTAAATTCACTTAAAACAATTATTAAAATTGTTTAAAACGATTATTAATCTTTGGTGAATAAATTTAATAT
>DXZA01000053.1 GCA_019415525.1 Tyzzerella sp.
TATTTCTATATAATTATAAATCCCATACATCATGATTTGTACTACATATAGCAACTGCTCCTGCTTTAAGACTATCTATGACTATTTTTTTATCACAAACAAGTCCTGAAGCTATAATAGGCTTTGTATATTCTGCTTTTGTCCACTCAACAACCTTTGTCCAACCTGGTGCTATATTTATAAAATCAGCTTGGCTAAGTTCAAGTTGTTTCTTCATACTTCTATATGATGATGAATCTAATATAAAAAATCTATGTACAGTTAAAAAGCCAAGCTCCTTAGCATTTCTAAGCATAGCAGCTTTAGAACTTACAATACCATCTGCTTCTGTATTATTTTTCATAAATTTTATTACTGAGCTTTTACTTGAAAATCCATCAACCATATCTACATTTACAAAAACAGTTTTTCCATTATCCTTAAGTTCTTTTACTATATTTCCTATATCAGAAATATCACCAAATAAAACAAATACAATATTTGATTCACATTTAGCAGAAAGACTTATATCATTCATATCTTTTATTCCAAGTATGACAGGATTATTTTCCATTAAGTCTATTACTTCAGAAATTTTATACATGCAGTTACCCCCTCTTTTATAGCATAATAATTATTAAACTATATTATACTATAAAATATAGTTGCTGTATTAAAAATTTAGTCATAAATAATTGTTACATATGAAATATTTACTATTGGTGCATTTTAATTAAAATTTATAGAAATAATATATTCCACTATTTTCTATTACCACATAAGAAGCTTATGAACCTGAAACATCTACTTTTTATAATTTAAATTTATTATTTCAGTTTTTAAAGTATATCTTTTTAATATATAATTTTTTATCATTTTTTATATGGCAATATTGTACCAATATTCATAATACCATTAGGGTCAAATGCTGCTTTAAGTTTTTTAACCATATAAAGTGCTGAACCATGCTCTTTATCAATCCAATGTACTCTATGTTTTCCAACACCATGATGATGACACATTGAACCTCCTGCTTTAATTGTTTCTTCGCAAATAATTTTTTTGATTGGTAAATGATATTTATAAATTTCTTCTTCTGGTGCACAATCAACTACATTATACCAATATACAAAATAAAGATTTATACCATTTGAATAACAATGTGAAGCATGTGCTCCAAATACTGTAATATCCGGAATTTCATTTATAACTCTTTCTTTACAAATTTTATAAATCTCTTCTACCGCACTCCAGTTTGCAGAAATTTCTGTTGTACAACATACATTCTTTGTCTGAAGAACCTCTCTTCTTTCTTCTTCAATTCTTGCAGCATCCCAGTTAAGGTTTGCAAACCATATTTCGATAAGTTTACTATCAACTTCTTTACATTCACTATATTTTGCAACTATTTCTCTAATACCCTCAGCATTTGCTTTTGAAACTCTTTCTGGTCCTTCTGTAACAAAAAGTATTACACATTTTCCAGGTGCAAAATGTGAAAAATGTTCTTTTCCATCTTCTTCGTCATAAAGTCTTGCTACTGCTGGTTTATAACCTTCTGACATAACATCATGCATAATTCTTAAACCTGTAATCATATCATCAAGTGTATAACCCATACATACATGATGTTCTGGGAAATATTTAAAAAGTTTAACAGTTACTTCTGTTATAAAACATAATGCCCCTTCATTTCCAAGTATTACATGACGAATATCAGGACCGGCTGAACGTCTTGGAACTGCCTTTATATTACAAATTGTACCATCAGGGAATACTGCCTCAACACCTGCAAGCATATCTTCGATACCACCATAAAGTGTTGAAAATTGTCCAATACTTCTTGTAGCTACATGCTATTAGCATTACAAAATCTAAGTATCTCTGAAACTTGATTTTTGTTTTCAACATAAACAACTGCTGCTGGAAGTGGATTAACAAATACTTTATGATAACCTTCATATTTTCTAAATCTATCATATGTACTTTCTTCAAGTACTTCTTTATCTGTTACAACTGCATCTTCACCACAAATTTTTACTAACTCTGCAACTATTTCTTCTCTTAATAAACTCATAATTTAAAACCTCCATTTTATATAAATTAAAAATAAATATTATCCAAATATTTCATATATTTTTTTATTTATAGGATCTGAATAATCTTTTATATCACTATATATATAATTTATAACTTTGTCGTAAATCTTAGTATTTTCAAGATTTGGTTCAAAACCATCTCTTATTTTAACCATTTTATCTATAGCTGTTTCATAATCAGCATATGCACCAACGCCCACAGCAGCATTTATTGCAGCTCCCAATCCTGCAGCATTATTAATAACATTTCTAACACTCTTTATACCAAATACATCAGCAAAAATTTGCATAAACAATGGACTATTTGAACCACCACCAGAAACTATAACTTGTGTAGGATTAATTCCTATCTCTTTACACATAGCATCAACACTCATTTTCATTGTCATAGCTATTGCTTCAAGTATCGAACGATACATATGTGCTCTTTTATGTCTTCCATCAAAACCTATAAACATAGCTTTTCTATATGGTATATTATTTGGTGCTAAAAACTCACCAACAGTTATAAGTCCTTCACTACCTGGAGAAACATTCTTCGCCTCTTTTTCAAGTATTTCTTCAACACTTATTCCAAAAGATTTAGCTCTTTTTTCTATATCTTCCCCAAGAAGTTCTTTAAACCAAGAAACACTCCACATTCCTCTCCTTATTCCAACACTTGTTTCATAAAGATATTCATATGGTATTGCTGAAAGATTTGACCAATAATCAACAGATTTATCATTATATTCTTTTCCTCGTACCATACCACCTATATATGTTCCAAGAGATACAAGGCAAGAACCATCATCTCTTATACCTGCACCAAGACCTTCTGCAGCCTTATCATTAGCTGTTGCAATTACAGGACAACCTTCTGGAAGATGTGTAATATCAGAACATTCTTTTGTTACATATCCAAGAATTTCACCTGGCATAACAAGTTCAAAAAGCATTTCTCTTGTTATGTTATATTCTTTATAATCTTCAGGGTTATCACTCCATTTCCATTCTTTTTTATTAAATGGACCATATATTCCTTCATAATTTGCGGCTGTATCTTTAAATTCCCCTGTCATCCTTACAGTTAAATAACCTGTTGTTGTTGAAATATATGCAACGTCTGGAATATCATTTTGAAAGGGTTTTGCAAGTCTTTTATCCATCCAATTTATTACTGGATATGCTAATGTTCCATCTTTTTTAAGATATGTACGACAACATCTTATACTTCCAAGACCTATTCCGATAATATCTTTTTTATCACCTTTAAACTTCTTCATAAGTCCTTTACTAGCTATTACAAGTGAATCCCAAAGGTCATCATCTGGATGCTCTGCTGTGTCTGCATCTGGAACATATAAAGGACGAAGTATAACTTTTTCTTCACATATAAGATTTCCTTCAAGGTCATATATTCCAACTTTAGTACTTTGAGTACCTCCATCTATACCAATAACATATTTCATACCTATATCTCTCCTCTTATTTTGCTTTATTTTGCTTTATTAATCTTAAAAGAATTGCTACAAGAATAAGACAAACAACCATTGTTCCGAGCATATACATAAATATCATTCTGTACCCTTGTGCTCCAGGATATGTATCAAGCCAATATCCACAAAGCGTAGAATTAAATGCATCCGGAAGAAACCCAATAAACATTGCAAATCCTGCTACTGCACCATAAATACTTTTAGGTGTACCTATTTCACCTATAATGGCATAATACATACCTCTCATACCATATATCGCAAATGAACTTATAACCATTACTATAACTGTAATAATTGTATATTCTACACCTACTGGAAGTACTAAAAGAACTATAAGTGATACTATAAAAAGTATGTCAAATATACCTATAAGCAGTGTACATTTACCACCCATTTTTTTTGATATAACGCCACTTAATGGTGCACCTATAAGACGAATAACATCTTTTCTCAATATTCCAACATAACCTGCTGCAACAGCTGACATCCCAAGTATATTTTGACCATATGATTGCATATATGATGATGATGAATATGTTGCATAAATTGTAAATATTACAAGTGCAACAACCCATGCAGAAGGTGTTTTTATAGCTGTTAACATATCCTTTATTACTGATTGATTACTTGAAGTTCCTTCCCCAACATTATCTTCCATAAAAAAGAATGATACTATACCACAAATAATTGATAATATTGAAAGAACTATAATAACCGCTGTTATACCACCCATTTTTTCAAATACTTGCATAAGACCAAGCCACATTACAAGAACAAATACACCCCTAACCCCTTCAAAAAAACCAAATATTTTTCCTTGACCATCTTTTTCTTCAAGAAGAGATACTGCTTTTGTCATTGTTGTCCAAAACATACCTATATTTGTAATAGCCCAAAGTGCATGTATAATCATTGTTTCCACAAAAGATGGCATTGTTGCAAGCCATAATCCTAATGCTCCACAACCTATTGATGATATTGTAAAAAGTTTTCTATGAGAAAATCTATCTGCAATCCAACCTCCAGGAATATAAAGTATTGCAGCAAGTGTACCAAAAAGACTCATTGACATACCAAATTCCGTATTGTTTTGACCAAGAGCCTCTCTTAAAGGTTCATATAATGCCCATCTTAAATAAGGAAGTTCTGTTATAATACCACATGTCAAACATATTATTGTAAATGTTAACCATTTATTATTTTTATTTTTTGGTGACATTAATACTTCTCCCTTCTATATTTTTATTATCTCATAAGATAACCACCATCAACTGTTATAATTTGACCATTTATATAGTTTGAAGCTTCACTTGCAAGGAATACACAAGTTCCCATAAGGTCATAAAGTTCTCCCCATCTATTTGCAGGTATATGAGAAAGTATTTCTTTATTACGTTTTTCATCACTTCTTGTTTTTTCTGTAAGTTTTGTAGCAAAATATCCAGGAGCTATTGTATTAACTTGAATATTCCATTGAGCAAGCTCATCGCACATAGCTTTTGAAAGACCTGCAATACCATGTTTCGTAGCTGCATAAGCTGGTGACCATTGCCCCCCTAAAAATGTATACAATGAACCAATATTTATAACTTTACCACTATTTTGTTTAATCATATATTTACAAGCTTCATGTGTCATTTCAAATGCTGCTGTAAGATTTAATGACACCATTTTATCCCATTCTTTTCTTGTAAATTTAGTAACGTCTTCAATATTAATACACATTCCAGCACAATTAACAAGTATATCTATACTCCCCCAAGAGTTAACGCATTCATCAATAACTTTTTTACATTCTCCATCTGCTGTTATATCTGATTTTATAAACTTATATTCAACACCACAATCTTCAACAAGTTTCTTTGTTTCTCCATCATCATCAACAATACTTACAACAAGAATATTAGCCCCACCTTTTGCAAGAGCAGTTGAAAAAGCTTGACCAAGACCTGAGTTTCCACCTGTTACAACAGCATTTTTACCTTTTAATGAAAATAAACCCATATGAAAATCATTAATCTGATGCATAAATAAACCCTCCATATACTTATAATTTTTTAAAGTTTATTGTGACGTCACTTTTTTTAGCGTAAAAAAGAGAAAGACGACAAAACACACTTATATATAGTATGTTTTCTCGTCTTTCTCCTTAAATCTGACGCTAAAATATTAACTTGAGACAAGTATAACAATAATAAATTTATTTGTCAATAGTTTTTGTAATATTTTTTTGATATAAATTATAACCATTATAATATTTGCTAAAATCTACTTTAA
>DXZA01000054.1 GCA_019415525.1 Tyzzerella sp.
GTACCATATTTAGATACTCAAGAAATGTAATTCCCATATGTTTTTTAAAAAATCTTGAAAAATATACTGAATTAAGTCCTATTTCATTTGAAATTCTATCTAAAGATATATCTTCCATATAATGATGTTTTATAAAATTCATTATATATTGCATTCTTTCCATATTTTTTTCTGATTTAATCCTATCTATCTCTTTAATCTCATGAGAAAAAGAGTGTACTAATATATATATAAGTTCGAAAATAAGACTATAACATCTAAATATATATCCTTCAACTTGAAACTCATAGGCTATTAATAAATCTGTCATTATTTCTCGCATTTTAGTAATTTTTGTCTGTACTCTTGGATTTTCTGAATGAATATCTACATCAAAATGATATTTACTAATATCAGGCACAAATTTTTGTAAAAAAGAAATAGGTATTTGTAAAAGTATTGCAGTATTACCATCAATACATCTTGTGGAATGAATGCTCATAGGATTAACAACAATAAAATCAGTTTCTTCAAGATGTATTGTTTTATTATTACATTGAAATTCTAAGCCACCTCTTATTATGTACACAATTTCAATCCAGTCATGAAAATGCTTATTTATAACACTTCCCGTATCAATACTAAATTTAATGAATACATCTATTCCATCTATAGGTTTTATAAATTCATGTTTATATTTTTCCATAATAACAGCCTCTTTCAACAATATATATATTAAATAACAAAAAATATTCATTTTTTTGAACTATTATAACATAAAAAATTAACTCATCAAATTATTTATATATATTTTTTTGTAAAAAGTTAAAATCAACCTATTTTTTAGTTTGTTTAGATACTTATGTTACAAATAATAAAATATTAAAATTAACTTACAAATTGACAAACAAAAACAGAAAGGAAAATGTTTATGAATAATGTATTACATATCGTAAGTAAAGAAAATGATTATTGGAAGTCAAAAGAAGTAAACCAAAATATTTCTTCAGAAGATACTCTTGAAACAACAGGAGTTAAAAAACAAGAAATACTTGGATTTGGAGCATGTTTTAACGAACTTGGCTGGGATGCTCTTAATAAAATTGATAAAGAAAAAAGAGATATGTATATAAAAGAACTTTTCAGTGAAGAAGGTTGTGCTTTTAATACTGGTCGTATTCCAATAGGAGCTAATGATTTTAGTCTTAAATGGTACAGTTGTGATGAAACTGAAGATGATTATGAATTAAAAGATTTCTCTATTGAAAGAGATAAAGAATATACAATTCCTTTTGTTAAAGAGGCATTAAAATATTGTAATGATATGTCAATATTTGCTTCTCCTTGGAGTCCACCTACATGGATGAAAACAAAAAAAGTTTATAATTATGGTCGTATTAGAATGGAAGATAAAGTTCTTGATGCGTATGCAAGATATTTTGTTAAGTTTGTTGAAGAATATAAAAAAGAAGGAGTAGAAATATCTATGGTTCATATTCAAAATGAACCTATGGCAGACCAAAAATTCCCTTCTTGTTTATGGCACGGAAGTGACATGAGAGATTTTATAAAAGGTTATCTTGGACCACAATTTGAAAAGAGCGGACTTGGTACAGAAATATGGCTTGGAACGATAAATGGACCTTTTATAGATTATCGTTGGCCAGGTTATGGTGCACCATATGAAGAATTTTACGACCAATTTTCAAATACTATTTTAAGTGACAAAGATGCTAGAAAATACTTATCAGGTGTTGGTGTTCAATGGGGTGGAAAACATCAACTTGAACAAATCGAAGCAAGTTGGCCTGAAATGCGTATAATGCAAACAGAAAGTGAATGTGGCGACGGAAAAAATGAATGGGAACAAGCTGAGTATATATTTAATCTTATATGGTATTTTATAAGACATGGTTCAGAAAGATATACATATTGGAATGCAGCTCTTCTTGAAGGTGGTATTTCAAGTTGGGGCTGGACACAAAATTCTCTTGCAACAATAAATGAAGAAACAAGAGAACTTACATTACAACCAGAATTTTATCTTATGAAACATTTTTCACATTTTGTAAAAAAAGGTGCTCGACTTCTTGATACAAAAGGACATTGGACTTCAAATGCCCTTGTATTTGAAAATCCTGACGGAAGTATTATAGTTAACGTTTTAAATAGTATGCATAATGATAGAGAATTTTTATTCAAACATAATGATAAAGAATTTTCAGCTATTATAGAGGCACATTCTATAAACACATTTGTTGTTAAGTAATTTTTTGATATTTAAGGGGGTAACTTAAATGGAAATGACAGGAAAAAGAAAAGGCTTATCTATATTTGAACGTTTAGCATATGGTTGTGGTGACGCCGGTTGTAATATTATATACACAGCTATGACAGGGTTTCTTCTTTTGTACTATACAGATTATGCTGGTGTTAATGTAGCAGCAGTAGGTACAATTATGCTTATATCAAGAATATTTGATAGTATAAGTGATATTATTATGGGTAATATAGTTGATAGAACTAATTCAAAATATGGAAAAGCACGTCCTTGGCTTTTAAGAATGTGTATACCTTTTGCCATAGCAGGTATACTTCTATTCTCTGTTCCAACAAGTTAGTCTTCAAACGCAAAACTTGTTTATGTTTTTATTACATATAATATAGTTTCAACTGTAGTATATACAGCTATTAATGTTCCATATTCTGCACTTAATGCCCTTATGACTCAAGCCCCATACGAAAGAAGTGTATTAAGTATTTTTAGAAATCTTCTTGCAACAGCAGGTTCATTATTTATAAATACATTTACATTAAAATTTGTTGAATTTTTCGGTGATAATGCAGCAGCTTGGAGTAAAACATTCGGTGTATTCGGAATAATAGCAGCCATTCTTTTTATTCTTAACTTTTTAGGTTGTAAAGAACGTGTAAAACCTGTTGCATCTGATAAAAATAAAAAGGATAGTAAATCTTTAAAAGTTGGTTTTTCTGCATTATTTAAAAATAAATATTGGATAATGGTTACAGTAATGCTTGCTCTTATATTTATTGCAATGGCTTTATATGGTGGTGCAACAGTATACTTTGCAAAAGATATACTTGGTGATAAAAATCTTGTTACACCAATAGGAAACGCAGTTTATATTTCACAGATAGTTTCAATGTTCCTTATTGCTGGTATTATAAAACGTTTTGGTAAAAGAAATGTAATGCTTTTAGGTTGTTTAATGAATGCTTTGGCATTTGCTATTATGCTTTTTACATCAAATTATACAATTATTATAGTTTGTGGAATTTTAAGAGGTATTTCATCAGCTTGTATGGGTGCAACTATGTTGGCTATGGTATCTGACACAATAGATTATGGTGAATGGAAAACTGGTGTTAGAACAGAAGGTCTTGTAAATAGTGCATGTAGTTTTGGTTATAAGATAGGAAATGGTTTAGGTTCAGCAATATTTGGTTGGATACTTTTCTTTGGAGGATATACAGAAGGTGCAGTTTCACAGTCAGCTAGTGCTATATTCTCAATAAAATTATCATTTGCTATTTTACCTATAATAATATATATAGCAATATTTGTAATGTTACAGTTCTATAAACTTGATAAAGAATTTGATGGAATTATAAAAGACCTTAAAGAAAGAGCAAATGCATAATATATTTAAAAGCAGAGTTAAGATACTCTGCTTTAATTATATAAAATTAGGAGTTGATATTTATGGAAATTAAAGAAATTAATAGTAGTAATTTTTCAAAATATGGAAAAGTTATAAAAAATCATAGAATAGATGATGTTATTTCTGTTATGAATAATATAGATATTCCTGATGATGTTATATACATACCATCTTTATGTGAATTAGAAAAAGCAATAGACTTAAACTATTTTAAAAATAACATTTTTGGAGGTCTTGATATTCAAGTAGGTCATTGTTCAGGACATAATACAAAACTTAACGCTTTAGAATATCATCGTACATCAGAAATAAATATTGCTATTACAGATATTATTTTAATTTTGGGTAAACAACAAGATATAGATTATAACGGAAAATACGAAACATCAAAAGCAGAAATTTTCTTTGTACCTAAAAATACAATAATAGAACTTTATGCTACAACTTTACATTTTGCACCTTGTCATACTTCATCAGAAGGTTTCCATTGTATTGTAATATTACCTAAAGGTACAAATACACAAAAGCCTGAAATACATAAATATTCATTAGAAGATTATATGCTTTTTGCAAATAATAAATGGCTAATAGCACACAAAGATTATGCAGAAACTGATATGTTTGTAGGATTAAGGGGACAAAATATAGATTGTTCCCATATAATAACAAGCAATATGTAAATATAAAAACAAAATCCTCTTTATATTAGTACAGTAGTAATCCATTACTGCTAAATATCATATTTTTACCACAAGTAAAAGGTATTATTATAATTATAAAGATTACTACTGTACTAAGCAATTTATATTTTATAAAGAAATTAAATTTATCTATATAATTTCTTTATAAGAAACAAATATTATAATAAATTATTGAACTATAGCTTCATATATATCTTTTATTTCATTTTTACTAATAATATTTAAAAGTTTATCTTTATCTTTTCCTATAGATATAATAGACTTAAGCATATCTAAATATTCATTTTCTCCTAATGATGAAAAACAGAATAATAAATTTACTTCTTGTTCATCTGGAAATAAAATAGATTTTTTTGATACTAATACACTTAAACCATCTTTTATAACACCATATTTTTTTTCAGCATGAGCTAATGCAACATTAGGACTTACCACTATATATGATCCATATGTTTCTACATTTTCAATAGATTGTTTAATATATTCTGATGTAATATATCCTCTTTTTTCTAAAGGTAATGCAGATAATCTTATAGCCTCTCTCCATTCAAGTCTTTCTATTGTTTTAACAACAAAATCTTCAGTAAGTAATTCACATAGAGGGCTTTTATTATTATATTTTATACTTTTTTTATATGTATAAAATATTGTTTGTATATTTTCTAATAATTCTTTTTCAAGTTCTTTTTCATTTATTAAACTAGATACATAATTTAATATTTTATTTTCTTTTTCATCTATGTCTATAGTTTCAATATTATGTTTTTGAAAAGTTTCCTTTTGTATTAAATTCAAATCTTCCATTGTCAAAAAAGGATTTACAGTTATAACTTTATATTCATCAATCTTTATTCTTACAGTAGATATTATAAAGTCAACTTTAACCTTTGTTTCATTTAATATATTTAATATATCATTAACAGTATATACACCCAATATATCAAAATCAAAATAGTTTTCTATTTGTGCTTCTAAATACTTACCTGTTGCCATACTACCTGGACATACAATTATAACTGATAAACGCTCTGTATATTTTCTATTTCTTATTAATGCCACACAAATATGTATTACAATTGAACGTTTCATATTTATATTTAATTTATAGCCTAAAAAACTTTCTAATACATATGAATATTTATCAACTAAACTTTCTAAAAAATCATAATCTATTGAGTATTTTTCTTTTTTAGGTATTTCTATTTCATAATTTCCCCAATCTTTCATACCTTTAATATGCATAAATAAAGAATCTAATAAGATATTGTCACCTGATAAGTTTACATTATATTCCTTTTCTATTTCTGAAATAAAATGTATAATCACCTTATAAAGTTCTATTTCATCAATAGATTTAATAAATGAATTCAAATGTTTTTTCTCCATATAGATTCTAAATTGCTTAATCATATTATCTGTAACAATTATATTAAGTTTTTTACCTTCATATAAAATTATATTGTCAATGTCCTCAAACTCATTTATATCTGTATCATTATAATTATGATTATATTCTTCTATATCATAAGGCATATTAAAAATGATAAATATAAACAATACAATTTCATAAAATACATTTTCAACAAATACAATGTTATTAATTTTAGAATATTCTTGTATATGAATAAATATATCTGAAAATGTATATTTTATTTTCATTTTCTCTAGTATTAATTTTTGGAAAAAACTCTTATTTTCAATTACTATTTCTTTATATAATGAAATCAATATATTTATCTTCTGTTCATATGAACACTGTAGCATCATGCCCTTACCACTATCTAATATTAATTCTACATCAAACTCAGTTAAATAATTCTTTATATCATCTATATCACTTATAATAGTAATTCGGCTTACATATAATTCTTTCGCCATTTGTTGCATAGAAATATAATTTCTACTCATAAATAAAGAAATTAATATATATATTTGTCTTTCTCTTGAAGATAATTTATATTCATACAAATCCATATTATATAAATATTGTTGTACAAGTACACTATCAAAGGATTCATCAAATGTTAACTTCCCATTATCTTCTATCTCTATATTTGATATAGGTATAGAATTTAAAAAATCATTTATTTCTTTAATATCGTTTCTTATAGTTCTTGGAGATACATTATATTCTTTTGTAAAGTATTCTAAAGACAAATCCTTATTTCTTTTTTGAGTTAGTTTTTGTAAAATCTCAGCACTTCTTCTTTTCATAATGTTCCTCCGCTTTTAATACAACTTAATAAACAATAAAATTATATATAAAAAACACCGATAAAACTCTATATCATTAAATTTTACTTTAATAGTAAATTTACTATTTAAGAATTATCGGTGACAAATATATTAATAAAACTTTATAATATTTAAGTATACTTATTAAAATTATTTTTAATTAAATTTTTCTTCCAAATATTTAGGAATATCATTAATATCTAATTTACGACAAACTTCTACACTTTTACCGTCACCTATAAATCTTATTAAATTTCCCAACGTATCTATATGTTCACCTGAGCCTGCTATTGCTAAATTAAAAATCATATCTGTTTCAACGTATTCTTGATCATCATCCATTCTATAAAATATAACCGGCTTTTTTAATCTTAAAAAACATACACTATTTTCTATGACACTATCATCTTTACAATGTGGAATAGCAACAGGTATTTCTGTTGGTAATCCTGTAGGGTATTCTAA
Source organism: Tyzzerella sp. (assembly GCA_019415525.1). Lineage (GTDB taxonomy): Bacteria > Bacillota > Clostridia > Lachnospirales > Anaerotignaceae > Fimicola. The sequence continues at coordinate 7,064 of DXZA01000054.1, forward strand.
CTCTCTTATGATACAATTTTCTATAAAACTTTCACCAATAACACCTTCATTAATAAGTGCTTTACCACATAACTTTATTGCTTCTTCCTTAGTTTCTGCATTGCCTTCAATTGCTATATACTTTATATTCATATTAAATATCTCCTCCATGGATTCAATTTAAAAATAATGTATATTCTACACATAATAATATTATTTAAAATATCAATGAATTGTTTTGCAGTTTCACCTATATTATTTTTTATAAAAAACTGAAGAACCTACTACAATACCACAAATTTTTCAAGTTCTTTAAGTTGTTGTTCAATACTACTAAAATCTGCTAAAATAGATATAGCGATAATTTATATTTTATCACTATATATATTCTCTATTAATATTTTAATAAATAAAACTGCTCTATTAATAATAATTTTTGCCGACTTTATAAAAGTCGGCAAAACAATTTTATCTTTAACAAATTAAATATGTACTATATTTATTATCCTAATAATCTTGAGATAAATGCTACAAGTACGTTACCTATATTTACACCAAAGTCAGCACCTGTTACCATACTATCTAATGGAACACTTGTAGCATTCATCATAGCTGTAGCTTCTGGGGCAAAAGTATTTGCAAAGAATACTACTAATGTAACACAGATTAACATAGAAATAAGACTTCTAACAATATTACCTCTGCTTGATAAAACAATCATTGGTGTTATATAACATACACCTGTTAAAACACCTAAAGGGAAGTATGTCATATTTGGTATTATAAATGCTAATAATATTATAAATGGTATTGTTATAGCTGTTATAGTAATACAACAAGGATCTCCTAAACCTAAAGCAATGTCCATACCAATATAAATATTTGCATCTTCTCCAATTTTCTTTTTCATATAAGCATTTGCTGCATTACCAATCGATGTGATACCTTCCATCATAACACTTACCATTCTTGGAAGAAGAACCATTACACCAGATATACCTACTGCAATAGTAAGTATTGTTGAAATATCTTGTTTTGTTAAAATACCTAAGAAAGCACCTACAATAACACCTATGAAAGCAGGGTCACCAAAGAAACCTAATTTTCTTTCAAGTGTTCCCATATCAATATCAAGATTATTTAATCCAGGAATATTATCAATAATTTTATTTACTAAAACACCTAATGGATAACAGAATGAAATATAAGAGAATGTTGAACAAGTTGTACCATCAAGGCCAAAAAATTCTTCCCATTTTGGAGCAACCCATTGTGCTAAGAATAAGTTTATTGTTGAAATAACGATAGCTACTAAGAAACCAACTGCAATACTTCCAGAAAGAGCATATGCCATAGTTCCAGGAACTAATGCATGCATAAAATTCCAAATATCAACGTTCATAACTTTTACTATTTTGAATTTTATTAATACTAAATTTAAAATAATAATAACTGGTATTGCAACTACTGTAAATGGAACTGACCAAGCAGCAGCAAATACTGCCGCAAAACTAAGGTCTAATGTTGAATAGCCTGAACCCATTGCTTCATAATATTTAATTACAGGGTTAATTGTGCTCATTAAGAAATTAATTACTAATACAAGTCCTTGAAATCCTATACCTACTAATAATCCAGATTTTATAGCTGCACCTATTTTCATTCTAAAGAAAATACCTAATAAGAATATGACAACAGGCAACATAACAACTGCACCCAAATTAAAAACACCTTGGAAAAACTCAAAAAACATATCCATATTTATTTTTTCCCCTCTCAATAAATTTTAATTTTTATTAATATTTAATTCATGAATTAACTTTAATCTAAGTATAAATAAAATCTCTTTCTCTCTCAAGACAAATACTTT
>DXZA01000055.1 GCA_019415525.1 Tyzzerella sp.
TAGCCGTATCGGAAGGTGCGGCTGGATCACCTCCTTTCTATGGAGATTTGGTTGATTTTTATACACTATTTTTCTTTCACAGTACATATATGGATGGGTTCCCGAGTGGCCAAAGGGGGCAGACTGTAAATCTGTTGCGATAGCTTCGAAGGTTCGAATCCTTCCCCATCCACTTTTAACAGAGTATTTTTACTCTGTTTTTTTTATTCTTAAAAATAAAGTTTTAAATTTAAAATTTATCAACAGAAAAATATTTAATTTATAATTTTATCAACAAATTATGTGATTTTTTATTAATATTATGTGGAAATATATTTTTAATAATATATTTTAAAAATAAAAATAAAATTTTTTAAAAAAAGTGTTGACAAAATGTTTTTACTTTGGTATTATATACAAGCAGTCGAAAAACGACTGATAAAAAAGTGTTTGCCCGAGTGGCGGAACTGGCAGACGCACAGGACTTAAAATCCTGCGGGGTAAAACCCGTACCGGTTCGATTCCGGTCTCGGGCATGATTTTTTAAAATCTTGCTTGATAAACACTATACTTTGCCCAGATAGCTCAGTTGGTAGAGCAGAGGACTGAAAATCCTCGTGTCACTGGTTCGATTCCGGTTCTGGGCACCATTTTAAAAATTAAATATTATGCGGGTGTAGTTCAATGGTAGAACGTCAGCCTTCCAAGCTGAACACGTGAGTTCGATTCTCATCACCCGCTTTATATATAATATGCGCGAGTGGCTCAGTGGTGGAGCATCGCCTTGCCAAGGCGAGGGTCGCGGGTTCGAATCCCGTCTCGCGCTCTTCTTTTTTATTTTTTAAACCGGATTTTGAAATCAAAATCCGGTTTTTGTATATATAAAATTAATTTTTGGGGGTTGACATGTATAGTTTAGGACAGATGATTTTTGTATGCGTTATGGTGTTTATTGCTGGTCTTATAGATTCTATTGCTGGCGGGGGTGGAATTATCTCTATACCTGCTTATACACTTACTGGAATGCCTATGCATTTTGTTATGGGATGTAATAAGTTTTCTTCTACTTGTGGAACTTCTTTTTCCGTTGCAAGGTTTATGGCAAATAAAGCTATTGATGTTAAAGTAGCTATTATATCTGCTGTTGGTGCAATTATTGGTTCAAGTATTGCTGCACATATTGTTATTGGATTAAGTGATGAGTTTTTAAGAACTATGATGGTTATTGTTCTTCCAATAATATCTATCGCTATTATACTTAAAAGAGATATAGGTCAAGTTGAAGGTGATATTATAAAAGGTGTTAAAGCTTTTGTCATTGCCGGAATTATAGGTCTTTCAGTAGGTTTTTATGATGGATTTATTGGACCTGGAACAGGTACAATAGCAATATTCTTTTTTTCTGCTTTTATGAAGTATGATTTAAAAACTGCGTCAGGAAATACAAAAATACTTAATCTTTCCTCTAATATAGCTGCTCTTGTAAGTTTTATGCTTTCTGGAATGGTTATATATCAAATTGCAATACCGGCTGCTATATGTAATATTGCAGGAAATTATATAGGTGCAGGTCTTGCTGTAAAAAAAGGTTCAAAATTTATAAGACCAGTTATGATAACTGTTGTTGTAATGTTACTTGGAAAAACATTTATAGATTTTATAATATAAAAAAATGCGTACAATTTATTTGTACGCATTTTTTTAATTTGTAAGGTCAGAATATACATTTGGAAATGATTTAAAGTATTCTGAGTATGTTTCTACGTTTTCATATGAGAATTGTAATGCAGAATCATCAGTCATAAATACGGTATATTTTATAAATGCGGATGTTTCTGTTTGTTCTTCGCTTTCTGTTATAGTGTCTGCTATATCAAGAAGTTTTGAAATTTCATCTTTATTTGTAAAAATATAATTTCTGTCAATATTGCCATTATTAATTTCTATGCTTATTGAATATATTTCTGAAAACCTATTTTTTGCTAATGCAACAGGATTTTTTGCTATTGAAATTATTGTTATTATTATAAAGGCGAATATTGGTATCCATATTAATTTTATTAATTTTTTTACCATAAAAACCTCCGTATATGTTCTCAATTCATTTTTATTTTATTATAATAATCAAAGATTAAAAAATTCTTAAATTAATGTTTTTTTAAGAAATTCTTAAGGTGGTGGAAATATGTTTACAGGTATGTGTAAAGTTTCGTTAAGAGCTGAATGGGTAAGCTCTCTTAAAGAAAAAAGAATGGTTGTAAAAAGTCTTGTTTCCAAAATGAAAAATAAATTTAATATATCCGTTGCTGAAGTTGATTATCAGGATATTCATAAAATAATTGTTATAGGTTTTGCTTGTGTATCTTCTGAAAGTGTTCAAGTGGAAAAAATAATACAAAATGTTATTGATTTTATAGAATGGAATACTGATGCTAATATATATGATACTCAATGGGAAATATACTAAAAAAGTTGTAAAATCAACATTTTTATATGGATTTTATTTGACTGATATGATATAATATTTTGTGATTGCGTAGATGGTGGATTTAATGTTCAGTATGTATTCTACAATGCAAAAGAAAATAAGTCCTTTTTAAGACTTTTATAAATTTTTAGGAGGAATTTTTAGAAATGAACGCAAATGTTTTAAGTAAAGAAAATAATTTAGTTAAATTTACTTTCCAGGCTAGCCCAGAGGCTCTTGAAGAAGGTATTAAATATGCTTACGAAAAAGCTAAAAAGAATATCTCAATCCCTGGATTTAGAAAAGGTAAAGCTCCAAGAAAAATTATTGAAGCTCAGTATGGTGTTGGTGTATTCTATGATGAAGCTGTAAACTTTATTTTAAATAAAGAATATGAAGGCGTTATTAAAGAACTTAACCTTGACGTTGTTTCAAGACCAGAAATAGATATTAAAGAAATCGGAAAAGAAACAGGTGTTACTTTCGAAATCGGTGTATATGTAAAACCTGAAGTTACTTTAGGTCAGTACAAAGGTCTTGAAGTTACAAAACAGAATGTTGAAGTTACAGCTGAAGAAGTTGAAGCTGAAATCAAAAAAGTTCAGGAACAGAATTCAAGAATGGTTACAATTACAGATAGAGCAGCAGAAATGGGCGACGTTGTAACAATCAGCTACCTTGGAACAGTTGATGGTGTTGCTTTTGAAGGTGGACAGTCAGATGCTTATGACCTTACTTTAGGTTCACATACATTTATTGATACATTTGAAGACCAGATTGTTGGACACAACACAGGTGATAAATTTGATGTAAATGTTAAATTCCCAGAAGAATATCATTCAGAAGACCTTAAAGGTAAAGATGCTGTTTTTGCTGTTGAAGTTAAAGAAATTAAATTTAAAGAACTTCCAGAAGCAAATGATGAACTTGCTCAGGATGTTTCAGATTTCGATACACTTGATGAATACAAAGCTGACTTAACTAAAAAACTTACAGCTGATAAAGAAGCTAAAGCTAAACAGGTTATGAGCGATAGCCTTCTTGATAAAGCTGTTGAAAATGCTACAATGGATGTTCCAGAATGCATGTATGATAACAAATTAGACCAGCTTCTTGGAGATTTTGAACAGAACATCGGAAGAAGTGGACTTACACTTGACTTATACTGCACATATATGGGAACAACAAAAGAAGGTTTAAGAGAACAGTTCAAAGATACAGCTAAGAAGAGCGTAGATGCAAGACTTGTTCTTGAAGCTGTTGCTGCTGCTGAAAGCCTTGCTCTTTCAAAAGAAGAAGTTGACGAAGAAATCGGCAAACTTGGCGAATCTTGGGGACTTACATCAGAAAAAATGCTTGAAATCTTCAGAGATGAAGACAGAGCTAACCTTGAAAAAGACCTCCTTGTACGTAAAGCAATGACATTCATTGAAGAAAATGCTGTTGAGGTTGAAGCTTAATCTATGTAATTTTAAATTATAACGGGGCGGGTTTTACCGCCCTGTTTTTGGATTTATAAAGTATTTTGACAAAACATTACAAAATATTTTAGACTAAAAAAATTTATTGTGGAAAGGACTGATATATATGAGTTTAGTACCATATGTTATTGAACAGACAAAGGGCGGAGAACGTTCTTATGATATATATTCAAGACTTTTAAAAGACAGAATAATATTCCTTGGAGAAGAAGTAAATGATGTTACAGCAAGTCTTGTTGTTGCACAGCTTTTATTTCTTGCTGCTGAAGACCCTGATAAAGATATAAGTCTTTATATAAATAGTCCTGGTGGTTCTGTTACAGCTGGTCTTGCTATATATGATACAATGCAATATATTAAACCTGATGTATCTACAATATGCCTTGGTATGGCTGCAAGTATGGGTGCATTCCTTCTTGCTGGTGGTGCAAAAGGTAAACGTTTTGCTTTACCAAATTCAACTATTATGATTCATCAGCCTTCTGGTGGTGCAAGAGGTCAAGAAACTGAAATAAGAATTGCTGCTGAAAATATATTAAAAACAAGAAAGCAATTAAATGAAATTCTTGCTGAAAATACAGGAAAAAGCTATGAAGAAGTTGACAGAGATACAGAACGTGATAACTATATGACAGCGAAAGAAGCTGTTGAATACGGAATTATTGATGAGGTTATAAAGAAACCTCAGTATTAATAAATTTTATCCGGAAAGGAGAAAAAAGCCTTGAAAAATGATGAGAAAAAACAGCTCAGATGTTCTTTCTGTGGAAAAACACAAGAGCAAGTTAGAAGACTTATTGCAGGACCTAATGTTTATATATGTGATGAGTGTATAGAGCTTTGTGCAGATATAATAGAAGAAGAACCAGAGCATTTTAGAGGCCAAAATGAAGAGTTTGAAATTCCTAAGCCAAAGGAAATAAAAGCTGTTCTTGATGAATATGTTATTGGTCAAGATGAGGCTAAAAAAGTTCTTTCAGTTGCTGTTTATAACCATTATAAAAGAATAAATTCTGGTGAAGTTTCTGATGATGTTGAACTTGCAAAAAGTAATATACTTATTGTTGGTCCAACAGGAACAGGAAAAACACTTCTTGCACAGACACTTGCAAGACTCCTTAATGTACCTTTTGCAATAGCTGATGCAACATCTCTTACAGAAGCTGGATATGTTGGTGAAGATGTTGAAAATATTCTTCTTAAACTTATACAGGCTGCTGATTATGATATGGAAAGAGCTGAAAGAGGTATTATATATATAGATGAGATAGATAAGATTACAAAAAAATCTGAAAATCCTTCTATTACTCGTGATGTAAGTGGTGAAGGTGTTCAGCAGGCACTTCTTAAAATACTTGAAGGAACTGTTGCTTCTGTACCTCCACAGGGTGGCAGAAAACACCCTCATCAAGAGTTTTTACAGATTGATACAACAAATATACTTTTTATATGTGGTGGAGCTTTTGGTGGCATAGAAAAGCTTATACAGCAAAGAGTTGGACAAAAGGCAATTGGTTTTGGTGCTAAGGTGCAGTCTAAAAATGATAGTAGTGCAGATGAGCTTTTAAAACAGCTTCAGCCTAAAGACCTTCTCAAATATGGTCTTATACCTGAATTTATAGGTCGTCTTCCTGTTGTTGTAACTCTTAATAACCTTGATGAAGATGCCCTTGTAAAAATACTTAAGGAGCCTAAAAATGCCCTTACAAAGCAGTATGAATATCTTTTTGAACTTGATGATGTATATCTTGAGTTTAAAGAAGAAGCTCTTAGAGCTATTGCAAAGCTTGCTGTTGAAAGACAAACTGGTGCCAGAGGTTTAAGAAGCATTGTAGAAGAATTTATAAATCCTATAATGTATGAAATACCTTCTGAAGACACTGTTGAAAGATGTATAATAACAGAAGATACTGTGAATACTAAAGTTCCTGAGTATGTTTATAATGAAAATAGAGAACCTATAAGTAGAAAAACAAAAAAAAGAAAAGGAAATCCTAAAAGTGCTTCCTAATCAAATTTAAAAAGAGATACCCTTAAAAGGGTATCTCTTTTATATTTTTATTTTTCTTAATTCTACATCATCTTCAAGTTTTTCAACTATTTCATGTATGCTTTGCATTCTCATATCAGTTTGTGCAATTATATCAGCACATTCTTTAAGGTCATTTTTAATATTTAATGAACACTTTGCCACATTTGATTTGTAGTGAAGTTTATGTTCAAGACTTGCCCAAAAGTCCATAGCGATTGTTCTTATTTGTACTTCTACTTTTACTGACTCTATATGGTCTGAGAAAAATACAGGAACTTCTACAATAATATGAAGACTTCTATAACCATTTGGTTTTGGATTTTTTATGTAATCTTTCTTTTCTATAAGTGTAATGTCATTTTGGCTTATAAGCATATCAGCTATTGCATATATATCATCAACATATGAACATATAACTCTAATTCCTGCCATGTCATGAAGATTTGTTTTGATTGACTCTATTGATGTTTCATAGCCTTTTCTGCTAAGTTTTTCAACTGTACTTTGAATTGATTTTACACGTGTTTTCATGTATTCTATGGGATTTCTTTGACGTTTTACTTTAAATTCTTCACTAAGTATTTCAAGTTTTGTATAAACTTCTTTTATTGCACAATTATATATTAAATTAAGTTCTTGAAAATCTTGTATAAGTTTTTCAAAAGGGAGTTCTTGAAAAATACTATAACTGTTTGTTATTTCATCTATTGAATTGTTCATATAAAACCTCCTCTGTAAAAATACCTATTATATGTATAATATACGATTTTTTGATAAATTTTTCTTTAATATTATAAAATATTTTTGAAATTAAGTATATATGTTTGTCGTAATGTAAATATATTGAAATCTATTAGTAAGAAGTACGTAAGCCTTTTTTAAGATTTATGTCTTATCATTATTATTAAGATTAAAGGTATATTGAAAGGAGTAGGCAAAAGTTATGAAATTAAAATTTAAAAAGTGGAAAATTATAGTTGCTATTATAGCTATAGGAGCTATAGCATTCGCAGGGTTTAGAATTAAAAATAATAATAAAACACCTAATGATATTAAAGTTACAACTTTTCCAGTAGAGAAAGGGAATATAGAGCAGGTTCTTGAATTAACTGCTCCACTTACAGGAACAGAAAGTGTTGATGTTGTTTCAAAACTACATTATAAAATTACAGAAATAAACGTTAAAGAAGGAGATAAAGTAACAAAAGACCAAATTATAGCACGTCTTGATACAGAAAGCCTTCAAAAAGATATAAAACAACTTCAAGATAGTATGGAATTACTTAAAATACAACTTGATGAAGCAAAAAGTAGTGCTAATAATTCATATGAGCTTGCAAAAAGTCAGCTTGATGAAAATATAGCAAATAAACAAAAAGATTATGAAAAAGCAGTTTCTGTTATGAATGAAGCAGAAAGAAAATTAAAAAATGTTCAAACACTTTTTGATAGTGGTATAGAAACTGCTGAAAATGTTAAATTGGCTCAGTTAGAATATGATAATGCTAAAAGAGAGGTAGAAAACTATAATGCTGTAAATGGTCAAATAGTGGCTACTGCATCTGAACTTCAAAATCTTGAAAATATAAGTGATGTATCAAATATTGAGTCTATGGAAAAAAATATTGAAATTGCAAAAAGAAATATTGAAAGAAAAAAAGAGGAGCTTTTGGAGTGCAATATAAAAAGTGGTATAGATGGAACAGTAACAAGAGTAAATTCAAAAGTTGGTCGTTTTGCTGATGATACAGAAAATTCAAAACCTATGTTTGTAATAGAAAATATTGATAAACTTCAAATGAAAGTTAATGTAAGCGAATATGATATATCAAAAATAAAAGAAGGTCAAAAAGTAACAGTAAGTGCTGATATACTTAAGGAAGAAACTGTTGAAGGTATAGTTTCAAGAATATCTCCAACAGGAGAAGAAAAAAGTGGAACTACAGAAAGAGTTATACCTATTGTTATCGATATTACAGGTCAAAATGATAAACTTATTGCTGGTATAAATGCAAAAGCTAAAATACATATAAATGAAAGTGCTGATACATATTATGTTCCACTTGAATGTGTACATGATGACGGAAATGGTAAATACTCTGTTTATAGAGTAAATGAAGAAAATAAAATTGAAATTATACCAGTGAAAATTGGTGTTGAAAATGATGTAAACATTGAAATTAAAGGTGAAGGAATAGATGCAGGAAATAAAATTATAATGAACCCTGACCCAATTGCAATGACAGAAGGTACTGTTGTTATGACAGAACAATGACAGGTGGTGATTTTATGGAAGAATCAAAAGATATAATTGTTCTTAAAAATATTGAAAAAACATATGATACAGGAGCTTTAGCTGTAAAGGCTTTAAAAGGTATAAATTTAACAATAAAACAGGGTGAATATGTTGCAATAATGGGACAGTCTGGTTCTGGTAAATCTACTATGATGAATATTTTAGGTTGTCTTGATACACCTTCATCAGGCTCATATTTTCTTGATGGTATTGATGTTACAAATGAAAGAAAAGATAAACTTTCATACATAAGAAATGAAAAAATAGGTTTTGTTTTTCAGTCATTTAATTTGATACCTCGTACATCTGCTATAAAAAATGTTGAATTACCTATGATTTATGCCAAAAAAGGAAGAGCAGAAAGAAGAAAAAGAGCAGAAGAACTCTTAAAAAAAGTTGGACTTGGTGCAAGAATGGACCATATGCCAAATGAGGTTTCTGGTGGACAAAGACAAAGGATAGCTATAGCAAGAGCACTTGCCAATAATCCACCTATAATACTTGCTGATGAGCCTACAGGAAATCTTGATACAGCTTCATCAATAGAGATTATGGAACTTTTTACAGAACTTAATAACGAAGGGGCAACTGTTGTTGTAGTTACTCATGAAGATGATATTGCTGAATTTACAAAACGTATAGTTAGATTTAAAGATGGTCTTATTGTAAGTGATACAAAGGTGGTGAAAGACAGATGTTAATACTTGAAAATCTTAAATTGGCTCTGTCTGCCATAAGAATAAATAAAATGAGGTCTTTTCTTACTATGCTTGGAATGATTATAGGTATAAGCTCTGTAATATCAATAGTTTCTATTGGCGATACAATGCGAAATGTTATGGCTGAGCAGTATAAAGCTGTTGGTTCAGGTCTTGGTTATGTTTATATACGTTCTGAAGATGGATATTATAGCAATTCACAAACTTTTACACTTGATGATATAGAAAAAATAGAAAGTACATTTAAGGATAATATAGATTATCATGTTACTACAAAAAGTAGTTCTAAAGTTAATGTTGTAAATGGAAGAAATTCAGCTTCTGTTTCAGCTGTTGGTATACAAGATGGATATGAAAAAGTTACTCCTACTGTAAAACTTATAAAAGGTAGGATGATTGATGAAAATGACCAAAAAGGCGAAAAAATGAATATCGTACTTGAGGAAACAACAGCAAATGAGCTTTTTGGAAATAATGAACCTTTAGGTCAGAAAATAAAAGTTTTGTTTGATACATCTAATGGAAAAGAAACAAAAGAAATGAATGTTGTTGGGATATATAAAAGTGAAAAATCTCCTATTATGAAATTACTTATGGGAACTGATACAAAAGAGGCTTTTATTGCAGAAAGTATTCTTACATCTCCTAGTGGTTCTTATTTTTCACCATACTTCTATAAAAATAGTGAAACAAATTCAGCTGTGTTTAAAGAAAGAATTACAAATTATATAGCAAGAATTAAAAATATAAAACCAGAAAATGTTGTATATTATTCAGCAGAAGAAGAAAGTGGAACTATTGATAATATAATGGGTGGTCTTTCGGCAGCCGTAGGTGCTATTGCAGCTATATCTCTTGTTGTTGGCGGAATTGGTATTATGAATATTATGCTTGTATCTGTTACAGAAAGAACAAGAGAAATTGGTATTAGAAAGGCACTTGGTGCAAGAACAAAAGATATACTTATGCAATTTTTGATAGAATCTGCAATAATATCTGCCATTGGTGGTATTATAGGAACACTTCTTGGTGCTGGTGTTGTAATGATAGGAGGAACTATTGTAAAGGTAGCAGTAGTAATAAAACCTCAAATTGTAATTGGTGCAGTTGTATTTTCTGCTGTTGTTGGTATATTCTTTGGAATATATCCTGCTTTTAAAGCTGCAAGCAAAGACCCTATTGAAGCATTAAGATATGAATAAATTTTAAAGGATACGAAAGTATCCTTTATTTTTTTTCATTAAATTAGTACTTGTATATACTATAAATTATACTTATAATAGTTTCTGTGGGGTTTTGTTAGTATATTAACTTTTAGATTGTAGGAATGTTTGTATTTTATACACTTTTATGGTATACTAACTTTTAAGTTTATGAAAAAGGAGATTGATAGTAATGAAGTTTTTAAAATCAACTATGGCAGCAGTTCTTGCTGTTGGTATGGCTTTTTCACTTGCAGCTTGTGGAAGTGATAATTCAGCACAGTCAAATGACGGAAATACTAATGAAGGTAAAACATATGTTATTGCAACAGATACAACATTTGCTCCTTTCGAATTTGAAAATGCAAATGGTGATTTTGTAGGTATTGATATTGACCTTATGAAAGCTATTGCTGAAGACCAAGGTTTTAATATTGAAATACAGTCACTTGGTTTTAATGCAGCATTACAGGCTGTTACAGCAGGTCAGGCTGATGGTATGATTGCTGGTATGTCAATAACAGATGAAAGAAAAGAAGTTTTTGATTTCTCAGAAGCCTATTTTGATTCTGGTGTAGTTATGGCTATTGGAAAAAATAATAATGATATAACATCATATGAAGATTTAGCAGGTAAAAAAGTAGCTGTTAAAGTTGGTACAGAAGGTGAAACATTTGCTGCAAGTATTGCTGAAAAGTATGGATTTACAACAGATGTTTATGATGATTCAAATTCAATGTATCAGGCAGTTCTTTCAGGAAATGCAGTTGCATGTTTTGAAGATTATCCAGTTGTAGGTTATGCTATCACACAGGGTATTGAACTTAAACTTGTTACAGAAAAAGAACAAGGTTCATCATACGGTTTTGCTGTTAAAAAAGGAAGTAATCCAGAACTTATAGAAATGTTTAACGAAGGTTTTGCCAACCTTAAAGAAAACGGAAAATATCAGGAAATTTTAGATACTTATATTCAGGAGTAATAGAAAATGAGTCTTTATGAACTTTATGTAGAAAGTTTCCCTAAGCTTATAGCAGGCTTGGGAATAACAATACAGCTTACAATAGTTTCACTTATTATAGCTATTATTCTTGGTATGATTACTTGCTTCTTTAAAATCTCAAGATTTAAGATTTTAAAAGCAATAGCTACAATATATGTGGATATAATAAGAGGTACACCTCTTATAATTCAGGCATATTTCCTTTTCTTTGGTATAACAGCAGCACTTAAATTTACAATGGGCAATTTTACAGCAGGTGTTATAGTTCTTTCACTTAATGCCGGAGCTTATCTTTCTGAAATATTCAGAAGTGGTATTAATGCTGTAAATAAAGGACAGATGGAAGCAGCAAGAAGCCTTGGACTTCCTTATCATAAAGCTATGACAAAGGTTATTCTTCCACAGGCAATAAGAATTGTTATTCCTTCTGTTGCAAATCAGTTTATTATTACACTTAAAGACACATCTATAATTTCTGTTATAGGTGCACCAGAGCTTATGAAAGCATCAAATCTTATAGTTTCAAGAAACTTTAAGGCTTTTGAAATATATGGTTTTACAGCTATAATGTATTTTATAGTTATATTTTCATTAACTAAAATTCTTGGGGTTCTTGAAAGGAGGCTTTCAAATGGCAAAGGTAGTCGTTAAAAATTTGCATAAAAACTTTGGTAAACTTGAAGTTTTAAAAGGCATTGACCTTGAAGTTCAAGATGGTGAAGTTGTTTGTCTTATTGGACCTTCTGGTTCAGGTAAAAGTACATTTTTAAGATGTCTTAATAAACTTGAAGAAGCTACTGACGGTACAATAATTGTTGATGGCTTTGATATAATGGACAAGAATGCTGATATAAATAAAATAAGAGAAAATATTGGTATGGTTTTTCAGCAGTTTAATCTTTTTCCACATCTTACAGTAGGGAAAAATATAAAACTTGCTCCTGTTGATAGAAAAAGATTAACAGAAGAAGAAGCTGAAAAAACAGCAAGAAAATTACTTGAGACAGTAGGTCTTGCAGAAAAATATAATGAATATCCTGCAAATCTTTCAGGTGGTCAGCAGCAAAGGGTTGCAATAGCTAGAGCTCTTGCTATGAAACCAGATATAATGCTTTTTGATGAGCCAACAAGTGCTCTTGACCCTGAAATGGTTGGTGAAGTTTTAAATGTTATGAAAAAACTTGCTGAGCAGGGTATGACTATGGTTGTTGTTACTCATGAAATGGGCTTTGCTCGTGAGGTAGCAGACAGAGTTATATTTATGGATGGTGGATATATTGTTGAACAGGGAACTCCAGAGGAAGTTTTCGGTAATCCACAGAATAAAAGAACTCAAGATTTCCTTAATATGGTTCTTTAAAAATTTTGCGTGTTTCTTAAAAGAAACACGCTTTTTTATTTTAATATATTTTATATTATAAATTTGTATAATAATATAATAAAATAATGTAATAATAATTTGTATAGTTTGTCTTTGTGTTTTTCTTTTTATAGTGTTATTATATAAAAAGAGGTTTAAAAATAAACAGAAAATGGAGGAATTAAATATGCTAGATGTAAGTGTTGAAAGACTTGCCGAACTTAAAAGCAAAGGTTTCCTTTTTATGAAGGATAAAGAACATTTTGTTGTTAGAATTATTTTACCAGCTGGTATGGCTACTTCTGATGAACTTAAAAAGATTTCATATATTGCAGAAAAATATGCAGAAGGTAAAGTTGTTGTTACAGTAAGACTTAATGCTGAAATTCCAGGTATCAAATATGAAAATGTTGAACCTATGATGAAAGAAATGGAAGAACTTGGTCTTGTTTATGGTGGTACAAATGTTGGTGTAAGACCTCTTGTATGCTGTAAAGGAACTGTTTGTAAATTTGGTCTTATTGATACTCAGAAGCTTTGTAGAGAGCTTCATGATGAGTTTTTTGAAGCACCATTGCCACACAAATTTAAAATTAATATTACAGGATGTCCAAATAACTGTGCAAAAGTACAGCTTAATGACCTTGCTTTTATGGGCTCACCTAAAAACACACTTCGTGTATTTATAGGTGGACGTTTTGGAAGACAGTCTATTATAGGTGAAGAAATTTGTAAAATTCCTTATGAAAGTGCAAAAGATGTTACTAATGTCTGTCTTGATTTCTTCAAGGCTCATGGAAAAGCTAAACAGCGTTTTGGTGACCTTTTAAATGAAATGAAAGATACAGCAGAATATAAAGAGTTTATTGAAAAACTTAAAGGTTTTACAGTACAGCAATAAAAAAATAAAAAAAGACCACTTTTAAAAGTGGTCTTTTTTTATATCCATTCTTTTATATATGGTAAAGTTTCTGCCCAATCACAGAATTTATGCCATTCATCAAGTTTGTGATTTTTTCTTGAATGGTAAATATTAAGTATATTTTCATAGTTTAATGTACAAGTTCTCATTTGATTATAGCTTGAAGGTAAGAATTGTATTATTGAATACCATATATCTTTATCTTTTGTTTCAAGAAACTGTATACGAAGATTTTCAAGATGATTTATTACATTTTCCATTTGTTCTATTGTCGCTTTATTCATTCTATCACAACTGAAATCTTCAATACTAAATTCTTTTGAAGTTATTTTATGCATTGTACTTGTTGAGTTTGCAACTGTTCCTACTTTGTATGTATCATATTCTTTCCACCAGTAAAGAGGAGCTGTTATATCAACTGAAACAAATATCTGTCTTATAAATTTTCTGTGGTCATTACCTGCTTTTACAAGTCTTTTTGCAAGGTCACTATCGTTTGCACCTAAAATAAAATTACCATTATCATCATAATAGCTGTCCATTCTTCCCCAGCTATTCATAGGATTACGAGCACCTCTTATAGCATTTTCAAAATTCATTACATCTGTACGCTCAAATTTTATCATTATCTTCCCTCCAGTTTACTGTTTTTGCTTATAACAGTCTATCATATAAAGTATTTTATTACAATAAAATATGTACTAATGAAAAAAATACCTATTTTATTTGACTATTTGGTAATTTATGTTGATAAATAAAAAAAATTATGTATAATTATAAAGGTGTTTTATAATTTCTAGTTTTTCATAAATAATACTTATATTCTTGTATAAAAGTAATGTAGATTTATAATCTACTTTATATAAATATATTTAAGGTGTGATAATTATTATTATGGCTGTTTTGCTGTAAATATTTACAGCTTTAAAATAATAACAGTCAATGATATTATTATAATGTTTATGAGGAAATATTAGAAAATGGAGGAGATTATGCAAAAGAAAAAAATGAGTCTGGCAACTTATATTTTTATAGGTCTTGCCATAGGTATTATTATTGGATTTTTACTTAAACAGATGCCTGAAGGAACTTTAAGAGATACTGTTCTTGTAGGTGGAATTATTAAATTTCTTGGAAATGGGTTTATAAACCTTATTAAAATGATGGTTGTACCTCTTGTATTCTGTTCATTAAGTTATGCAGTATGTGAAATGTCAGATGTTAAGAAGCTTGGAAGAATTTCAGCAAAAACAATATCTTTTTATATAATTACAACAGCAGTTGCTGTTATAATAGCAGTTATACTTGGACTTGCTTTTAAACCAGGTGCTGGTCTTGATATGTCACAGCTTTTACAGGGAGAATATACAATTCCTGAATCAAAACCTGTTGTTGATACATTCCTTGATATGCTTCCTACAAACCCTATACAGGCTATGTCAGAAGGAAATCTTCTTCAGATTATAGTATTTGCTCTTTTCTTTGGTGTTGGTGTAGGACTTATAGGTGAGAAAGGAAAACCACTTGTAGCTATACTTGGTGCTTTAAATGAATGTGTTTTAAAAATAGTAACAGTAGTTATGCATATTGCTCCTATTGGTGTATGTGCTCTTATTGCTAATACTGTGTTTAGTGTTGGTCTTGAATCTCTTGTAAGTGTTGCAAAGATGATTGGTGTTGTTGCTATAGGTATGCTTATACATAGTTTTATAGTATATAGTGGACTTCTTAAAGTTCTTACAGGTCTTCCTGTTAAAAACTTCTTAAAACAGTATGCAACAGTTGCTAGCGTTACTTTTACTACTTCATCAAGTAATGCTTCACTTCCTATAAGTATGGAAACAATGGAGAAACTTGGTGTTGATAAATCAATATATTCATTTACACTTCCTCTCGGGGCAACAATAAATATGGATGGTACTGCTATAATGCAGGGTGTTGCTGCTGTATTTATTGCTCAGGTTTATGGTATTGATATGTCAATTCATATGATACTTTCTGTTATACTTACTGCTGTACTTGCTTCAATAGGTACTGCTGGTGCTCCTGGGGTTGGTATGATTACTCTTGCTATGGTTCTTGAGTCTGCCGGTCTTCCTCTTGATGGTATTGCTCTTATTATCGGTTTTGATAGAATTCTTGATATGATGAGAACTACTGTAAACGTTATGGGTGACTGTGTATGTTCTGTAATCGTTGCAAATAGTGAAAAAGAAATTGATAGAGAAAAATTTATTAATTGTAAATAATTATAAGGCGTCTTTTATGACGCCTTTTTTATTTGACAAAACACTTATTTAAAATATATATTTATATAAGATAACTTATGAATGAGGTGTAATAATGAATTTCTTAACAGTAGAAAAGCTTTCTAAAAGTTTTACAGATAAAATTCTTTTTGATGAAATTTCATTTGGTATAAATGAAGGAGATAAAATAGGTGTTATAGGTGTAAATGGTACAGGTAAATCAACTCTTTTGAAGATTATAGCCGGTGTTGAAACTGCTGATAGTGGAACTATTACAACAATGAATGGTTTAAGAATTGGATATCTTCCTCAGATGCCAGAGTTTGAAGAAGGTATGACTGTTATAAATCAAGTTTTTAAAACTGATAATCCTAAAATGCAAATTGTAAAGGAATATGAAGAAGCACTTTTTCAGGTTGAAAATAATTATTCAGAAGAAGCTGAAAAAAGACTCATAGAACTTACAGGTAAAATGGATAAAGAAGATGCATGGGGACTTGAAAGTGAAGCTAAAACAATACTTACAAAGCTTGGTATAACAGATTTTTATAAAGAAGTACAGCTTTTAAGTGGAGGACAAAGAAAACGTGTTGCTATGGCAGGTGCTTTGATTTCTCCTGTGGATATTCTTATTATGGACGAGCCTACAAACCATATTGATAATGAAACTGTTGATTGGCTCGAAAATTATTTAGGTAAATGCACAAAAGCACTTCTTATGGTTACTCATGATAGATATTTCCTTGATAGAGTTGTTAATAAAACAATAGAACTTGATAAAGGTAAACTTTATACTTATCAAGGAAATTATAGTCAGTTTTTAGAGCTTAAGGCTGAGAGAGAAGAACTTGAACTTGCAGGAGAAAGAAAAAGACAAAATCTTTTACGTAGAGAGCTTGCTTGGATAAGAAGAGGAGCTCAAGCAAGAAGTACAAAACAAAAAGCACGTATTGAACGTTTTGAAGAAGTTTCTGCAATAAAAGCACCAGAAATGCGAGGAAATGTAGAAATAAGTGTAGGTGCTTCAAGATTAGGTAGAAAAACAATAGAGATAAATAATGTTTCTATGTCTTATGATGGTAAAAAGTATATTGATGATTTTAGTTATATTATACTTCGTGATGACAGAGTTGGTATCATCGGTCATAATGGCTGTGGAAAATCTACACTTATGAATATAATAACAGGAAGACTTAAACCTGAAAGTGGTTTTGTTGAAATAGGTGATACTGTAAATATAGGTGTATTTGCTCAGGAAAATGGGGAAATGGACGAAAATATGCGTGTTATAGATTATATAAAAGAAGTTGCTGAATATGTTCCTACTGCTGACGGTAGAATAACAGCTTCTCAAATGCTTGAAAAATTCCTTTTTAAGGGTGATATACAATGGTCACCAATTTCAAAACTTTCAGGTGGAGAGAAAAGACGACTTTATCTTTTAAGAGTTCTTATGGCAGCTCCTAACATACTTTTCCTTGATGAGCCTACAAATGACTTAGATATAGAAACTCTTACAATACTTGAAGAATATCTTGAAGATTTTCCAGGGGCTGTTGTTACTGTATCACATGATAGATATTTCCTTGATAAAATGGTAAATAGAATATTCTCTTTTGAGGGTAATGGCAAAATAAAACAGTATGAAGGTGGATATACTGATTATAAAATACAGCATGACAAAGAAGAAATTAACATACCTGTTGAAAAGGTTGTAAAACAAGAGAAAAAACAGGAAGTTGAAAAGCCTAAAAAACTTATGAAGATGACATATAAAGACCAAAGAGAATTTGATACTATAAATGAAAGAATAGAAGGTATTGAGCTTAAAATTGCTGAAATAGATGATAAAATTTCACAATGTGGTAGTGATTATGTAAAACTTCAAGAACTTACAGAAGAAAAAGAAAAATTTGAAAAAGAGCTTGAAGAAGCTATGGATAGATGGGTTTATCTTAACGAACTTAACGAAGAAATAGAGCGAAATAAAAAGGGATTATAATTAAAATAAGTAAAAGGGTACAATATGTACCCTTTTATTTTTGTTATAGATGTATATACACTTATATAGTATGGTGTATTGACAAATTCTTATTAAAGTGGCATAGTATATACAGTGCATTTTATTATAAATCGAAGTTTTAATATTTTAAATATTAAAATTTCGTTTTTTTATTATATGAATGAGTATTTTGTTTTATAGGGGGAAATATTTTGAATATTATAGATGATATTAAAAGGCTGAAAAAAGAAAAAAATGCAGTTATACTTGCTCATTATTATGTATGTGACGAAGTACAGGAAATAGCAGACTTTGTTGGAGACTCTTATTATTTAAGTAAAAAGGCAACAGAAGTACCTGAAAGTATGATTGTTTTTGCAGGTGTAAATTTTATGGGTGAAAGTGCAAAAATACTTAATCCTCAAAAAACGGTTGTTATGGTTGATGCAAATGCAGATTGTCCTATGGCTCATATGGTAACACCAGAAAAAATAAAAGAAATAAGAAATCAGTATGATGATTTAGCTGTATGTTGTTATATAAATTCAACTGCACAAATAAAAGCTCATTCTGATGTTTGTGTTACAAGTTCTAATGCTCTTGATATATTAAAGGCTTTACCAAATAAGAATATATTCTTTATACCTGATGGAAATCTTGGAAGATATATATCAAAAGAAGTTACTGATAAAAATTTTATATTTAATGATGGATATTGTCCTGTACATGTAAAAATAACAAAAGATGATATACTTGCTAAAAAATCACAATATCCTAATGCAAAAGTACTTATACACCCAGAATGTACTCCTGATGCTGTAGAATTGGCAGATTATGCAGGTTCAACATCAGGTATTATTGATTATGCAACAAAAAGTGATTGCAAAGAATTTATAATTGCAACAGAAAAAGGTGTATTATATGAACTTAGAACAAAAAATCCTAATAAGAATTTTTATACTGTAAATGATAATCAGATATGCCCTGACATGAAATTTGTGACACTTGAGAAAATTAAAAATGTAATTGAAAACACAGAAAATGTTGTGGAGCTTTCAGATGAGCTTATGGTTAATGCAAAAAATGCCCTTGAAGAAATGCTCCGTCTTGCTAAATAAAGAAGGAAGTGTATATATATTTATGAAAAAAGCAGATGTAGTTATTGTAGGTACAGGGGTTGCGGGACTTTTTTGTGCTCTTAATATACCAGAGGATAAAAATGTTTTTATGATTACTAAAGATAATATGGAAAATAATGATTCTTTTCTTGCACAAGGTGGTATTTCTGCTCTTAAAAATAAAGATGATTATGAAAGCTACTTTGAAGATACAATGCGTGCCGGACATTATGAAAATGATAAAAAAGCCGTAGAAGTAATGATAAAATCATCTCAAGATATTATAAAAGAGCTTATAAGTTATGGTGTTGATTTTGATATGGAAGGTGATAGCTTTTCATATACAAGAGAAGGTGCACATTCTGATTTTAGAATACTTCATCATAAAGATATTACAGGTAAGGAAATTACAAGTAAACTTCTTATGGCTGCTAAGAAAAGAAAAAATATTCATATAAGCGAATATTCAAAAATGGTTGATATTATTGAAGAAAATGGTGAGTGTACAGGTGTTATTTATAGAAAGGATAGTAAAACAGAAGTTGTTAAATCTAAAATAACAATATTTGCAACAGGTGGTATAGGTGGAGTTTTTGAAAATTCTACAAATTTTCCTCATCTTACTGCTGACGGTATTGCTATTGCTTTAAAACATAATATTGATATTAAAGATATAAATTATATTCAAATTCACCCTACAACTTTATATACAAAAGAAAAAGGAAGAAGATTTCTTATATCTGAGTCTGTAAGAGGTGAGGGGGCTTATCTTTTAAATAAAAAAGGTGAAAGATTTGTAAATGAACTTCTCCCAAGAGATATTGTAAGTAGTGCTATATTAAATCAAATGGAAAAAGATAGAAGAGATTATGTTTATATATCTGTTACACATTTAGACCCTGATTTTGTAAAATCAAAATTCCCTAATATATATGAAAAATGCCTTGAAGAAGGATATGATATGACAAAAGAGCCTATTCCTGTAACTCCGGCACAGCATTATTTTATGGGAGGGATAAAGGTTGATACTGAAAGTCGTACATCAATGAAAAATCTTTATGCATCAGGTGAAGTAAGCTGTACTGGTGTTCATGGTGCAAATAGACTTGCTAGTAATTCACTTCTTGAAAGCCTTGTTTTTGCTAAAAGAGGTGTGATTGACTTTATGAGTTATATTGATAATGTTGAAATTTCAGATTATATTCCGGATTTATCTATTTATGAAAATGATGAAAAATTAGATGAGGAATATAAAAATACTGTTCTTGATGAAATAAAAAGAAAGGACGTTGAATTTTATGATAAATGGTGTAAACATGCAGGTTAATATAGATGAATATATTATGAATGCATTAAAAGAAGATATAACAAGTGAAGATGTTACAACAAATGCTATTATGCCGGAAAGTAAAAGAGGTATAGCAGAACTTATATGTAAACAGGACGGAGTTTTGTGTGGTCTTGACATATTTAGAAGAACATTTGAACTTTTAGATAATACATCTGAGTTTAGAACTAATTTTAAAGATGGTGACCAAGTAAAAAAAGGTGAAGTTATAGGTATTATTGAAGGTGATATAAAAGCAATCCTTTCCGGAGAAAGAACAGCTTTAAATTATATGCAAAGAATGTGTGGTATAGCTACAATTACAAGAGAAATGGTTAAAGAACTTGAAGGCACAAAAACAAAACTTCTTGATACAAGAAAAACAACACCTAATATGCGTCCTTTTGAAAAATATGCAGTAAAAATTGGAGGAGGATATAATCACAGATATAATCTTTCTGATGGTGTACTTATAAAAGATAATCATATAGGTGCAGCAGGAAGTATAAAAAAAGCTGTTGAAATGGCTAAAGAATATGCTCCTTTTGTTAGAAAAATAGAGGTTGAAACAGAAAATATTGATATGGTTAAAGAGGCTCTTGAAGCCGGTGCTGATATTATTATGCTTGATAATATGGATAATGCAACTATGAAATTAGCAGTTGAAATTATAGGTAAAAAAGCATTAACAGAATGTTCTGGTAATGTTACAAAAGAAAGACTTAAATCCATAGCAGAAACAGGTGTTGACTATGTTTCTTGTGGTGCTCTTACTCATTCTGCTGCAATAATGGATATTTCACTTAAAAATTTAAGAGTATTATAAAAAGAGAACGGTAAAACCGTTCT
This sequence comes from Tyzzerella sp., assembly GCA_019415525.1. GTDB lineage: Bacteria > Bacillota > Clostridia > Lachnospirales > Anaerotignaceae > Fimicola. The sequence continues at coordinate 21,007 of DXZA01000055.1, forward strand.
CTTTTTTTATTGTAATATATTTGTTATATCTGTTGGTTCTTCTGTATTTTCAGTTGTTTCAGTTGCTTTTTGTGATTTTATTTCTGCAAGCTGTGTATTTAAAAGACTTAAATATTCTTCAAGTGTTTTTGCTCCCTGTATAGGCTCTCCAACAACAATAGCATCATTATCTACAAATATAGTTGTAGGAACACCTTCAAGATTATTTACAATCCAAGATGCAAGACGTTGGTCTGGAATTACTGATGTGTATTCTCCACCGTTTTCAGTTTTTATTTTTAATGCAAGTTCTTCGGCTTCTTCAGAAGGAGTATCAATTATTACTTGTAAGAAGTTTACACCCTCCATATTTTTTATTTCTTTATCAAGCTGTGTAAGAACTGCCGCTTCGTTTATATCTGAGTATGTTCCCCAAAAGTTAACCATTGTAAGGTCATATTCGTCAAATATTGTACTTCCTATATCTTCACCTTCAAGAGTTTTTGAAACAAAAGTAATCATATTTTCTTTATTTATAGCTAATTGTTGTGTTTCTTCAGGGCTAAATTCATTAAATTTAATAGATGATATAAGTTTTGTTGTAGCCAAAACTCTATTTTCATATTCTTTTATATCATCTTCATCGCCTTTTCCAAGACCACCTGTATAGTCATACATTACATAATAAGTATATCCACAATTTTCTCCAACTACTTCTGTTTTATTATATTCTGATTTAAGTTCTTCAAAGTCAGAACCTTCTTCTCCTGTTTTAACAAGTACTATTCTTGCTATTGGAGATGTAAAATATTCTGTGTTTCCAGTAAATTCGGGGTCTGATATTATTTTTAAATTTTCCTCTGTACCATATACAAATTTTACTTCACCAAAAATATCACTATCAGTCATTAAATTTGTATATTTCATTGTATTTATTGTCCATTCTTCTGGAAGTGTATATGTTAAACCAAGTGCGTCAACTGTTGTTGTTCTTTCTTCCTCGGAAAGACTTATATTTGTATTTGTGTTTGTATTTTTACTTGAACAACCTGAAAAAACTGAAAATGATAATATTGTTGCAAGTATAAAAAGAAATGTTCTTTTTTTCATTTATATTCCTCCTATTAGTTGGTTATATAAAGAATATTATATAATATATGGCTCTTATTGTAAACTTGGTTATTATTTTTATACCTTTTGAATATATTTATACTATATTTAAAGGAGGTTTATTTTATGGATAGGGATAAAGTACTTAGAAAATACAGTTCTGATGATTTCAGAGAAAGAAGAAATATTAAAAATTTAAAAGATGAAAAAAAAGATGGTAGTCTTATAATATTTCAGGGATACATATCTGCTGTTATAGTTTTTGGAGTAATAATAATGACTATAGCTGGTGGTGATGGTAGTAGAAAAATACTTGATGAAATTGAAAGTAGATTAAGTGTTCAAATACCTTTTGGTGAAATTGTTGAAAAGGGAAAAGAAGCTGTTGAAAATATAAAAATATTTGGGGATAAATCTATATATGAAAGTAATGAAAATGGTGAGGAGGGGTTTATTCCGGATACGAGTCAGGAGGGACAGAGGATTTATTTGAATACAAATCAGGAGGACTCGGGGAAAACAGCCAATTAGCTTGTCCTGTTGAAAGTGGTGTAATAACATCAGAGTTTGGTGAGAGGTTAGACCCTTTTACACAAGAACATACATATCATAATGGTCTTGATATAGGTATAGATGAAAATAGTAGTGTTTTTGCTATTGATGATGGATATATAACAAATGTAGGTGAAGATAATTTGAATGGAGTTTTTTTAGAATATAAAACAGTTTCAGGATATACTGTTATATATGCTCATTTGAATAAGTATATTGTTAATATAGGTGATTTTATAGCTAAAGGACAAAAAATTGCTTTGTCAGGCAATACAGGGCAGTCAACAGGACCACATTTGCATATAGGAATTAAAAATAGTAGTGGTGATTATATAAATCCTGAAATATTTTTTGATAAATCAAAAGAATATGGTATTTTGACAAAAATAAATTAACAAAAAGGGGCTTTTGCTTTGATATCTTTTGGTAAAATTAAAATTCATATAGGAGTATTTATACTTTTTTTATTTGCTTTATTAACAGGTAGATTAAGTGTATTTATTTTTGCTTTTTTAGCAGTTACTATACATGAAATGGCTCATATTATTGCAGGAATAATTTTTGGTGGAAGTGTTTTGGAAATATGTATAACACCAATAGGAGAATTTGCAAGGATAAATAATTTTTGGAATTTTACTCAATTTGAAAGAATATTTATACTTCTTTGTGGACCTATTGTAAATATACTTATTGGTTTATGTATTAAATTTTTAAATATAGAATATTTGTTGTTCTTTTCTCATATAAATATTGCTCTTGCAATATTTAATATTATACCTGTGTTACCTCTTGATGGTGGTAATATTGTATATAGTATTATTGGAAGGGAAAAGGGGGTTATACATACAGCAAAGCTAATGACGGCAATAGAAGGAGTATTTGGTATAATTTTAATGTGTATTGGTGTTATACAGGTTATATTATATCCTTTTAATATAAGCCTTATTATTACAGGTGGATATTTTATTTTTTCTAAAAGGCAAGAATATCTTGAAAGAGTATCTGATTTTTATATGACTGTTATTAACAAAAATAGAGTATATGATATACCTATGAATGTTAAGACTTTATATTTTAATGGAGATTATAGAGAGGTTATAAAATATTTTAATTATGATGATTATTTTTTTGTTATAGAAAATGATGACTTTGGTAACTATAAAAAAAGAAGTATGGAAGATATAGTTGAACTTATAATTTAAAAAATGGTATTCCTAAAAGGAATACCATTTTTTATTATGTGAATATTCTTAATTCATCTATTCTGTTTTTATCTGATTTTTCAACTTTTATCTTAATTCCGTCTGTTTCAACTTCTTCTCCTTCATCAGGGAAACGACCTATAACACCTATAACGTATCCTCCGATTGTATCAAAGTCTTCAGATTCAAGATTTGTTCCTATCATTTCGTTTAAATCTTCAAGTCTTGTACTTCCATCAACGATATATTCGTCTTCTTTTACAACAGTTATATCATCGTCCTCTTCATCATATTCATCAGAAATATCACCAACTATTTCTTCTATTATATCTTCAAGTGTTACAAGACCTGATGTACCACCGTATTCATCAAGTATTATTGCAACAGGTATTCTTTTTGTACGCATTTCTGAAAAAAGTTCGGATATGATTTTTGATTCGTATGTAAAATACGGTTCTCTCATATATTTTTCAACAGAAAATGTACTTTCATCAATAAACACAATGTCTTTAAGATGAAGTATACCTATAATATCATCAATGCTTTCGTGATAAACTGGAAGTCTTGAAAAACGTTCCTCTTTAAACAATGCAACTATTTCATCATATGTTGCAGCATCTTCTATTGCAATCATATCTGTTCTTGGTGTCATTACATCTTTTGCTTTTGAATTGTCAAAGTCGAATACATTATTTATCATTCGTCTTTCATCAATCTCAATTACACCTTCTTCATGACTTACATTTACCATTGTTTTAAGCTCAGCTTCTGTTATTGTTGTTGTTATACCGGTTTTCTTTACACCTAATAATTTTAATATAAATCCTGTTATTATATTTAATACCCATATAGCAGGTGTTAATATGAATATAACAGCATTTATTACTCTTGCAACACCTAAAGATACCTTTTCGGAATTTTGAGCTGCAAAAGTTTTTGGTGTTATTTCACCGAATATAAGAATAGCAACAGTTGTAATTGCAGTAGCTATTGCAACACCGTTTTTTGGTGCATATGCAAGTGTTAAAGATGTCAAAAGAGAAGTTGCTGCTATGTTTACAAGGTTGTTTCCTACAAGTATGGCACTCAGGAGTTTATTTGGATTAGTTGCAAGCTTTTCAATTAATTCAGCATTTTTAATCTTTTCTTCAATCATATTTTTAATTCTTATCTTACTTAGAGAAGTAAGAGCTGTTTCTGATGCAGAGAAAAATGCTGACATCATAAGTAAACCTACTAAAACAATAAACATCAACGAACTACCGGGTTCCACTAATAATCACTCTCCTAAAAATATAAAAAATTAATAAAGTATCAATATTACGGTGTATACATTATTACCGTATTAAAACACATGATAACAGAATTTTAGAAAAAATCAACTGTTATTATGTTAAAGTCTTGATAAGCCAAGCTCTTTTGCTTTTTCTGCAACTGCTTTTGCTATTGCAGGACAAACTCTTTTATCAAATGGTGATGGTATAACATATTCTTCATTAAGCTCATCTTCTGATATAAGGTCTGCTATTGCAAATGCAGCAGCAATATTCATATCTTCTGTTATATCCTTTGCACGAACATCAAGAGCACCTCTGAATATTCCAGGGAATGCAAGAACATTGTTTATCTGGTTAGGGAAATCACTTCTTCCAGAACATGCAACTCTTGCACCAGCCTCTTTTGCTTCGTTTGGATATATTTCAGGAACAGGATTTGCCATAGCAAATACAATAGGGTCATTTGCCATTGATTTTATCATTTCTGCTGTAAGAAGTTTAGGACTAGATACACCTATAAATACGTCTGCACCAACAATAACGTCTGCAAGAGTACCACTTTTTCTTTCAGGATTTGTTATTTTTGAAAGTTCTGTAAATGCAGGATTAGTATATGCTTTATCAGCTGTTATTGCTCCTTCTTTATCACAAAGTATAAGATTTTTTACACCAGCTTTTAAAAGAAGTTTTCCTATGGCTGTTCCGGCACTTCCGGCACCATTTATTACAACTTTAGCTGTTTCAAGATTTTTTCCTACAAGACGAAGTGCGTTTTTAAGTCCTGCTAAAACAACAACTGCTGTACCATGTTGGTCATCATGAAATACAGGTATATCGCATACTTCTTTAAGTTTTCTTTCAATTTCAAAACATCTTGGTGCAGATATATCTTCAAGATTTATACCACCAAAGCTTCCAGCAAAAAGACTTATTGCCTTAACAATTTCGTCTGTGTCTTTTGAACGAACACATAAAGGAATTGCGTCAACATCCCCAAATTCTTTGAATAATGCACATTTTCCTTCCATAACAGGCATACCGGCTTCTGGTCCGATATCTCCAAGTCCTAATACTGCTGTACCGTCAGTAATTACTGCAACAGTATTCCATCTTCTTGTAAGTTCAAATGAAAGTGCAGGCTCTTTTTGTATTGCAAGACAAGGCTCTGCAACACCTGGTGTATATGCTACTGAAAGTTCATCAGCATTTGTAACTTTTGCTCTACACTTTATTTCTATTTTTCCTTTCCAATTTTTATGTTCTTGTAATGCTCTTTCTTTAATATCCATTTGCAACACCCTCTTTAGTAAAATTATGTTAATAATTTTATATTTTTAATAAACTTATGTCAATAATATTAGAAAATATACGTATTTAATATAAAATGATGAAATTGTTTTGATTTTAAGTTATTATATATAATAGATAACTATGCATTTTAAAATTGTGGAGGAAAATATGAAAAAAAATATGATACCTGATAGTATACTCATGCAAGTTGAAAAACCTGCAAGATATACAGGAAATGAAATAAATATGGTTGTTAAAGACCCTAAAAAAGTTGATGTGCGTTTTGGTTTTTGTTTCCCTGATGTTTATGAAGTGGGTATGAGCCATTTGGGACTTCAGATACTTTACTTCTTTCTTAACAGACGTGAAGATACTTATTGTGAAAGAGTTTTTGCTCCTTGGGTTGACCTTGAAAAAATAATGAGAGAAAAAAATATACCTCTCTTTTCTCTTGAAACACAGGAAAATATAAAGAATTTTGATTTTCTTGGATTTACATTACAATATGAAATGAGTTATACAAATATATTCAATATGCTTGACCTTTCAGGAATACCTATTTTTTCTGCTGATAGAAGTGAAGAAGACCCTATTATTGTTTGTGGTGGTTCTTGTGCCTATAACCCTGAACCTCTTGCTGAAATGGTAGACTTTTTCTATCTTGGAGAAGGTGAAGTTCTTTATGACCAAATCATAGAAATGTACAAGGAAAATAAGAAGAATGGTAAAACTAAAGCTGAATTCCTTGAAAGCCTTCTTGACCTTGATGGTATATATGTTCCTAAATACTATGATGTTGAATATAAAGAAAATGGTGAAATAAAATCATTTACACCAAACCACCCTAAGGCTAGAAAAATAATAAGAAAAGTAATTGTTACAGATGTTGATAATGTATTCTATCCTGAAAAACAGCTTGTGCCACTTGTGGAAGTTGTTCACGATAGAGTTACTCTTGAACTTTTCAGAGGCTGTATAAGAGGTTGTCGTTTCTGTCAAGCCGGTTTTGTGTATAGACCTGTAAGACAGAAAAAACCTGATACTCTTATGGAACAAGCAAAAAATCTTGTTGCAGCATCAGGACATGAGGAAATTTCTCTTATATCATTAAGTACAAGTGATTATACTTGTTTCCCAGAACTTGCTAATGGTCTTCTTGACGAATTTAAAGACAAGGCTGTTAATCTCTCACTTCCTTCTCTTAGAATTGATGCATTCTCTCTTGACCTTATGCAGAAAATACAGGAAGTTAGAAAAAGCTCTCTTACATTTGCTCCAGAAGCCGGTTCTCAAAGACTTAGAGATGTTATAAATAAAAATCTTTCTGAAGAAGATATACTTAAAGGTTGTGAACTTGCATTCTCAGGTGGTTGGAACAGAGTTAAACTTTATTTTATGATTGGTTTACCTACTGAAACAGAAGAAGACCTTTTAGGTATTGCTCGTTTATCTGAAAAAATTGTTGATAAATATTATGAATTACCTAAAGAAAAAAGAAGTCGCCCTGTAAATGTTGTTGCAAGTAGTTCTTGTTTTGTTCCAAAGCCTTTTACTCCATTCCAATGGGACGCTCAAAACACATATCAAGAATTTGGTGAAAAAGCAAAACTTGTTAAAAGTGCTATTACAAGAAAACAGCTTAAATATCAGTATCATGAAACAAAACTTTCAAGTCTTGAAGGTGTTCTTGCAAGAGGAGATAGAAAAGTTGGTCGTGCTATACACAGAGCTTGGCAACTTGGCTGTACATTTGACGGTTGGTCAGATATGTTCGATTATGATAAATGGGTACAGGCTTTTGATGAAACAGGTGTTGATATGACATTCTATGCAAACAGAAAGAGAAGTTTTGATGAGATACTTCCTTGGGACCATATTTCTGTTGGTGTTTCAAAGCATTTCCTTATGAATGAAAGAATTAAGGCAGAAAAGGAAATTACTACTCCTAACTGTCGTCAGGATTGTTCAAATTGTGGTGCAAAATGTTTTAAAACTGGTATATGTTTTGATGAAAGAGAAAATTACTAAGAGGTATAGAATTTATGGAAAAAGATATGGTTAATGGCGAAAAAGGTTTTACTTTGCCAAAAGAAAGAATTATATATAGAGTTAAATTTACAAAAGGTGAGGAAGTTAAATATATAGGTCATCTTGATGTTATGCGTACTTTTCAAAGAGCTATAAAAAGAGCAAATCTTCCTATTGCTTATTCTCAAGGATTTAACCCACATCAGCTTTTATCATTTGCAAGTCCTCTTACTCTTGGTACAACAAGCTGTGGTGAATATGGAGATTTCCAGTTTACAGAAAAAGTTGATACAGAAGAAATAAAAGAAAGATTTAATGCGGTTTTACCAGCAGGTATAAAGGTATTAAAAGTTGTTCTTCTTAAAAATGGTGTTGAAAAAGCTATGGCTAGTATTGAAGCTGCAACATATGAAGCTAAACTTGATGATAGAGTAACTTCTGAAATGATAGATAAAAATCTTGAAGGATATCTTGCACAAAAAGAAATTAATGTAATGAAAAAGACTAAAAAGAATTTTAAAGAAACTAATATTCGTGAAGATATTTTTGAAGTTAAAAATATATCTGATGATGAAGGAGCAAAACTTTTTATGTTCCTTGCAGCGGGAAGCAAAAGAAATCTTAAACCTGAAAGTGTTGTTGATGGATTATATCAATATCTTGGATTGGAATTTGATAAATATGAAATAAGATATAAAAGAATTGAAACTTTCAGAAAAGAAAATGATGAATATATGGGTCTTGCAGAAGGTGTTGAAGCCTTATGAAAAGGATACTTATAGATTCATTTGCAGGACAAAGAAGAATTGCTCTTACTGAAAATGGAGACCTTATAGAGCTTATATTTGAAAATGGTAAAGAAAATTCAATAGCTGGCAATATATATTGTGGAAAGATAGAATCTGTTGTTCCAGGTATGCAAGCAGCTTTTGTTGATATTGGTACAGATAAAAATGCTTATCTTTATTATGGTAAAGAAAGAGCTCTAAATGATGAGAATAATACAAGAAAAAATCGTCCTAAGGCAGGAACAGATATTATTGTTAAAGTTGAAAAAGATAGTGTTGGCACAAAGGGTGCTGTTGTTACTGAAAAAATATCATATACAGGTAAATTTGTTGTTATTATCCCAAATGAAAACAATATAGGTATATCAAAAAAAATTGTTTCCAAAGAAGAACGAGAAAGAATAAAAAATATTATAGAAAAGCTGTTGCCTGACAACTATGGTATAATAGTTCGTACTGAAGGTGAAGGGAAAACTTCTGATGAGTATGAAAAAGAAATAAAAAGTCTTATTGAGAAAAGTGAGTTTGTAAAAAAAAGAGGAATGTATTCAAAAGCACCGGCTCTTATATTAAAAGAGGCCGGTACTGCTTTTGGCATTATACGTGAGCTTTTTTCAAAAGATGTTGATGAGCTTATTGTAAATGACTTGGAATATTATAATGAACTTATTAAATATAGTGAAGAATATAATGATATAGCCCAAAAAGTGAAACTTTATGAAGGTAATGTACCTTTATTTGAAGAATATTTTATTGAAAGCAAAGTACAAAAAGCTTTACAAAATAGAGTATGGCTTAAAAGTGGAGGTTTTCTTGTTATAGAAGAAACAGAAGCCTGTGTTGTTATAGATGTGAATACAGGAAAGTTTACAGGCAGTAAAGATTTTCAAAAAACAATAATGAAAACAAATTTAGAGGCTGCTTTAGAGGTTGCCAAACAAATAAGACTTCGTAATCTTTCAGGTATGATTATAGTTGATTTTATAGATATAAAAAATCAAGAAGATAAAATAACTCTCAAAAAAACACTTGAAAATGCTCTTTCTAAAGATAGGATAAAAACTGTTGTTGTTGGAATGACAGAACTTTGTCTTATGCAAATTACAAGAAAGAAAGTCAGACAGTCTCTTTCTGCTTCTGTAATGTATAAATGTAAAGAATGTAGTGGTACTGGTAGGGTATATTCTGTTGAATGGACTGTAAATACTATGAGAAGAGAGGTTATCAATATTCTTAAAAACACATTATTTGAAAGTGTATCTTTAAAATGTGACGAAAAACTGTTTAATGCATTCAAAGGAAAAGATAATTCTGTGATTAATTATATTAAGGAAGTAACAGGAAAAGATGTATTTTTTATTGAGGATAAAGAAATACAATTTTGTAAATATGAAATATTAAAAAACAATAAAATATTGTGATATATTTATATATTATATATAAAAAACAATAAATAGTTGTGATAAATAACCATAGAATGATAATCAAATATGTCAATTTTAAATGTATCTTGACATAATTGTTAAATAGATTTAAAATTAAAAGAGTGCTTTTTGCATTAAATTATCATATAAAAGATATAAAATAATTTTCAGGGGGTGTTTTTATAGAACCGATAACTATAATTACAGGTATTATCGGAGTAATTCTTGGCGCTTTAGTGGGCTTTAACTATAGAAAACGCATTGCAGAGGCAAAAATTGGAGTAGCTGAAGAAAGAGCGGAAAGAATAGTTGAGGATGCAAAAAAAGATGCAGAAGCTAAAAAGAAGGAGATACTTCTTGAGGCTAAAGAAGAAAGCATAAAAGTTAAGAATGAAATGGAAAAAGAGGTTCGTGACAGAAGAAACGAACAACAAAGAACTGAAAGACGTCTTATTCAAAAAGAAGAAACTCTTGATAGAAAAGCTGATGCTTATGAGAAAAAAGAAGAACAGCTTAATAAACGTCTTGAGGAACTTGATAAACAAAAAGAAGAAGTTGAATCTCTTCATGAAAAACAGCTTAAGGAACTTGAAAGAATAAGTGGTCTTACAAGAGAAGAAGCTAAAAGTCATATCCTTGCTACTGTTGAAACAGAAGTTAAGCATGAAGCAACTATTATGATTAAAGAGATAGAATCAAAGGCAAAACTTGAAGCTGACAGACGTTCTAGAGAAATAGTAGCAAATGCAATTCAGAAATGTGCTGTTGACCATGTTGCTGAAACAACAGTTTCTGTTGTACAGCTTCCTAATGATGAGATGAAAGGCCGTATTATCGGACGTGAAGGAAGAAATATTCGTGCTCTTGAAACTCTTACAGGAATTGACCTTATTATAGATGATACTCCTGAAGCTGTTATACTTTCAGGTTTTGACCCTATAAGAAGAGAAATTGCAAGAATTGCACTTGAAAAACTTATTGTTGATGGTCGTGTTCACCCTTCAAGAATTGAAGAAATGGTTGAAAAGGCTAGAAAAGAAGTTGAAGTTATAATTCGTGATGAAGGTGAAGCTGCAACATTTGATACTGGTGTAAATGGTCTTCACCCTGAACTTATTAAGCTTCTTGGTAAACTTAAATACAGAACAAGCTATGGTCAGAATGTTCTTAAACATTCTATGGAGGTTGCACATCTTACAGGACTTATGGCGGCAGAGCTTGGTGTTGATGTAAATATTGCAAAGAGAGCAGGGCTTTTACATGATATTGGTAAGAGTGTTGACCATGAAATGGAAGGTTCTCATGTAAGTATTGGTGTTGACCTTTGTCGTAAGTATAAAGAATCTCCTATTGTTATTAATGCTGTTGAGGCACATCATGGTGATGTTGACCCTGAAAGCATTATTGCAATACTTGTACAAGCTGCTGATGCTATTTCTGCTGCAAGACCAGGTGCTAGACGTGAAACTCTTGAATCATATATTAAACGTCTTCAGAAACTTGAAGAAATTGCTGATAATTTTAAAGGTGTTGAAAAATCATTTGCAATTCAGGCAGGTCGTGAGCTTAGAATTATAATAGTTCCAGAAGATATTACTGATGAAGGAATGACTCTTCTTGCAAGAGATATTGCTAAAAAAATAGAAGACGAGCTTGAGTATCCAGGACAGATTAAAGTTAATCTTATAAGAGAAACAAGAGCTGTTGAATACGCTAAATAAAAAAGAGAGCAGATTAATCTGCTCTCTTTTTTATTATTTTAATATGTCACTTATTAATTCATTTGGAATTATAAATTCTGGAGAACCTGTTGCTCCTGGTGCGATTTCATATTTATCAAAACAAATAACTAAGTTGCCATCATTATTTATAAAGAATTTTTGGTCAGGTTTTATTTCTTCAAACATAAGCTTTTCAGGATTATTAAAGTTCATAAAATATACGTTATAACCATATTCTTTATTTGCTTTTAACATTTCTTCTTTTATATAATCGCTTATTGGTGTTATATAATCAGCACCTTCTTTAAATAATCCTGAAAGAGTTAAAAGTTGTCCTGTTTTTTTGTCTATGTTATAGAAATTATGTATTGTTGATGATGAACCTACTGTATTAAATATATACGTATCTATAGCAAGTATATTTTCATTATCTGTTCTTACAGTATAGCTACTTTCCATTCCCATATGTACATCTTCATCTGGAAATTGTTCTCTTAATTTTTTTGCATCAGCTTCAAATGCTAGTATTAAAGCTTCAGCATTTTCTTTGAATTCTTCATTAAGTTTATTTTCTAAATCTTTATTAAGAAGTCCTTCTATTTGTGGTGTTACAACATTTGCCTCTATTCCGGCATCTTTAAATGTATATCTATTAAATGTAAGAACTTTAACTATATCTGAAAAGCCTGGTATATCTGAAACTGTTTTTGCAAATGTAGGATTTACATTTAATACAGTACAAAATGAAATTGATGCTACAAAGCAAGCAGCAGCAGCCATTTTTAAGGGTTTAATTATCTTTTTTGATTGCTTTTTTTTATCTTCTTCAAATATTTTTTCTATATTTTTTCTAAGTGAGTCGGGAGCTTTTATTTCTGAATATTGCTTTTTTAAATTATCTATTTTATTCATTAATTTTCCTCCATTTCTACTTTTAATATTTTTAGTGCCCTATATAGCCTACTTTTTACAGTATTTAAATTATCTCCTGTGATTTTAGATATTTCTTCAAGTGTCATATCTTCAAAATATCGTAGTATTATTATGGTTTTATATTTTTCATCAAGCTTTTCTATAAACTCGTTTATTGTTATGTAATTATAATCATCAAATGTTTTTTCATATATATCATTATCTGTTGAGTCTATATATACTATTTTTTGTTCTTTTCTTATACGGCTTATAGCAGTATTTATTATTATTCTATAAAACCATGTTTTCATAAATTCTTTGTTTTTTAATGTATCTATTGCTGAAAGTGCTTTTATTACACTTTCGCTTACAACATCTTCTGCTATATGTGGATTTTTTGTGTATCCATAAGCAAAACGATATATAATATCAAGATTTTCGGTTATAAATTTTTCTAGCAGCTGCCTATTTGTCATAAATAATCTCCTTTCATTATTTTTGAATTCAATTATTAGACTACAATAACATATAAAAAGTTTTATGTATTATAAAATAAAAAGAAGTAGTTATAAACTACTTCTTTTTATGCTCGTGGATGTGTCTTTATATATATGTCCTTCAGTTTGTTTTTATTTATTTTTGTATATATTTGTGTTGTTGATATATCAGAATGTCCTAACATTTCTTGTACAGACTGTAAAGGTGCTCCGTTTTCTATTAGATGTGCAGCAAATGAATGTCTTAACATATGTGGAGTTATATCTTCTGATATACCTGCTTTTTTTGAATAATATTTAATTATTTTCCAAAAACCTTGACGTGTCATATGTGAACCTGTAAAGTTTACAAATAAGTATGACTCATCTTTATTTTTTATAAGAAATTCTCTTGAATTTTTAATATAGTTTTCCAAAGCTTCAACAGCTTTTTTTCCTAATGGTATTACTCTTTCTTTACCGTTATGATTACATTTTATATATTCTAAAGGTATATTTATATCATCTTTTTTTAAATTTATAAGCTCAGAAACACGTATACCTGTTGCATATAAAAGTTCTAACATAGCCTTATCACGTATGCTTTTTTTATCATCTCCAGAAGGCTGTTCTAAAAGAAGCTCTACTTTTTTTGTAGAAAGAATTTCTGGGATTTTCTTTTCTACTTTTGGAGAATTAAGCTCTGTTGCAGGGTTTGAATGTATTATTTCATTTTTATCAAGATATTGAAAAAAACATTTTATTGATGCAATATTACGAGATATTGTAGAGCTTGCTCGCTGTTCTTTTTGAAGCTCATAAATATAAGCTAATATATTTGTTTTTGTAATACTTTTTAAATCTGTTATGCCACATATATCCAAATATCTGTAAAAATTTTTTAAGTCTCGTTTATATGACATTATTGTATTTTCTGAAGAATTTTTATAAAGTTTTAAATATTCTGAAAATTCAGAAATATACTTTTCCATATAGATTCTCCTTTGTTTAAGACTTTAGTAAACAAAAAACATTATAGATGTTTTTTTATTAAAAGTCGATATTTTTTAATTAAAAAATATAATTTCTGTTGTTTTGAATATTTTTTAAATTTTTAATGTTATTTTTTGTATAAATATACTATATTTAGATATTGTTAAAATAATACTCCTAAAACATATTTTTCTATTAATGTACATATAAAAACGGATACTAAAGAGGCCATAAGTATAATTGTATATTCTGTGTATATTTTATATTTTTCCCTTTTTAAATTCATTTTTCCTTTTGGTGTGGTAAGGCTTAGTGTAACCATTTTAAATGAAAAAAAAGATACAGCTGTAAGAGCTGTTATTAAAAATATATTAGGTATTATTGAAATTAAAGTATATAATATACCTTTTGTTTTTTCTAAATATATTATTTTAGAATATATATTACCTATAGTAAATGATTTGAAAATAAGTATTGTTATATTAAAACCCCAGCCACATTCAAAAAATCCACATATCCATAATGCAAATATATATTTTCCATGCTTTAAAAAGTATGTAATAAATGAGTTATCACTATAAATAGTAACGTTACTGTTTTTTAGTATATCAGTTGTTGTTTCTGTATTTATTCCATAAATAGAGCCTAGTATACTTCCTATAAAAGTGATAACTGATATTGTAATAAAAATTATGTAGTCATTTTTTGATATAAGGCTTGTACTTATTTTATGCTTAGATTTATTTGTCTTAGATGATATGTATCTTTTTGTTTTTATTCTTTTTATATTAGAAACTATTTTAGATAAATTTATTACATAAAAATATTTTGATTTGTCCATAAAAAAACACCTCCTTTAATATAGAATATTAAAAGAGATGTTTTTTATTCATTGTAATTTATTTTTTATGAAAGTTTTACTTTGTGGAATGTTTTTTTACCTTTTTGAATAAGAATTTCTCCATCCTTAAAGTCATCAGCTGTAATTTTTCTTTCTATTGTATCAACTTTTACTTCATTTACTTTTATACCACCTTGCTGAACAAGTCTTCTTCCTTCTGCTCTTGATGGTGCAAGTTTTACTGTTGTAAGAAGTGTTAATATATCCATTCCTTCTGTAAAGTCTGAAGCAGAAAGCTCAGTTGTAGGTATTGAACCACCATTTGCACCACCTGCAAAAAGTGCTCTTGCTGCTGTTTGTGCTTTTATAGCTTCTTCTTCATTATGAACAATCTTTGTAAGCTCGAAAGCGAGTATTTCTTTTGCTTTGTTGATTTCACTACCTTCAAGGGCACTTAATCTTCTTACTTCGTCCATAGGAAGGAATGTTAAAAGTGCAAGACATTTTGGTACATCTTTATCTCCGATATTTCTCCAGTACTGGTAGAATTCATATGGTGATGTTTTTTCAGGGTCAAGCCATACAGCTCCTTTTTCTGTTTTACCCATTTTTTTGCCTTCACTGTTTGTTAAAAGCTGGAATGTCATACCATAAGCAGGTTTGTTTTCACGTCTTCTTATAAGGTCTACACCGGCAATTATATTTGACCACTGGTCATTTCCTCCAAGCTGCATTACACAACCATATTTTTTATTTAATTCAAGGAAGTCGTTTGCTTGCATAAGCATATAGTTAAATTCAAGGAATGAAAGTCCTTTTTCCATTCTTGTTTTGAAACATTCTGCTGTAAGCATACGGTTTACTGAGAAGTGTACACCTATTTCTCTAAGGAAATCAATATAATTAAGGTTTCTTATCCAATCTGCATTGTTTACAATAAGAGCTTTTCCATCAGAAAAATCTATAAAGTGTGACATTTGTTTTTTGAAACATTCAACATTATGGTCGATTATTTCTGTTGTCATCATTTTTCTCATATCTGTTTTACCAGTAGGGTCACCAATCATACCTGTACCGCCACCCATAAGAGCAATAGGTCTATGTCCTGCTCTTTGCATGTGTGCCATAGCCATTATTGTAAGGAAGTGTCCTACATGAAGACTGTCGGCAGTAGGGTCAAAACCTATATAGAATGTTATTTTTTCTTTTTCAAAAAGTTCTTTTATTTCTTCTTCGTGTGTAAGCTGTTCAATAAATCCTCTTTCTTTAAGTACATCAAATGCACTTGCCATAAATAATCTCTCCTTTGTAATTAATTTATTTCATATTGGTACAAAAAAAGGTCTTTCATCACTAAAGGACGAAAGACCGTGGTACCACCTTAATTTATATCTTTAATTTTTATAAAGATATATCTTTAATACCGAAGTAACGCTCGGAAGACGTTGCACCTTTGTATAATACTCTTGTGCAAAGCTCATGAGGCGTAATTTACAGATGTTGTGCTGTATTTCTTTCACCAACCGAAATACTCTCTGATATTGTAACCAAACCTGCCCATAAACTCAATCATTGCTTATTACTTTATGGAATTTTACATTATACTATCATATGAATTTTTTAAAGTCAACAATAATTTTACTCTGTTGCAAGTCTGCATATTTCAATTATTAAATCAACGGCTTTTTCCATTGATGATAATGGTATAAATTCATATGGACCATGGAAATTATGACCTCCTGCAAATATATTAGGGCAAGGAAGTCCCATAAATGAAAGTCTTGCTCCGTCTGTGCCTCCACGAATAGGTTTTATTATAGGTTTTATATTTGTATTTTCCATAGCTTTTTTTGCAAGTTCTATAATATACATTTTATCTTTGAATTGTGAAACCATATTTTCATAATCATCTACAATTTCATATTTGCATATATTACCGTATTTTTTATTTATATTTTCTATAATTGAAGAAGCTAAAAGTTTTCTTTTTTCAAGATTTGTTTTGTCAAAATCTCTTATTATATATGATAAATTACATTTCGATACTGAACCACTTACTGAACAAAGATGGAAAAATCCTTCATATCCATCTGTTGTAGCAGGTGTTTCGTTTGTTGGAAATGATGATATTATTTCGTTTCCAATAAGAGATGCATTTATCATAGTATCTTTTGCATATCCAGGATGAACACTTTTTCCTGTTATTTCTATATTAAGATGTGATGCATTAAAGTTTTCATATTCAAGTTCTCCAATTTCACCACCATCAAATGTATAAGCAAAATCTGCACCAAATTTTTCTACATTAAAGAAATCAACACCTTTGCCTATTTCTTCATCAGGTGTAAATGCAATTTTTATTGTACCGTGTGGAGTGTTGTTCTTTATAATATATTCAGCGGCTGAAAGTATTTCTGCAATACCTGCTTTGTCATCTGCACCAAGTAAAGTACTTCCATCTGATGTTATAATAGTTTCTCCTTTATATTTAAGAAGAATAGGAAATTCAGTAGGAGAGATAGTTATATATTTAAGTTTTATATCTTCTCCGTTATAGTTTTCTGTTATTACAGGATTTACATTTTTTCCGGATGAGTCTGGGCTTGTATCCATATGAGCAATAAATCCTATAGTTGGACAATTGTTTTTTGTATTTGAAGGTATCTCACCAGTAACATATCCATATTCATCAATACTTACATTTGATACACCTATATCAATAAGTTTTTTTACAAGTATTTTTCCAAAAGTAAGTTGAGTTTCTGTACTTGGAAAGGTAGAAGATGAACTATCAGAAGTTGTTTCATATTTAATTATATCAAGAAATATATCTTTTACGTTATACATTTGTTATCCTCCTTTTTATATAAACTTAATAATAAGTATAACATATTTAAACAATTTAAAACAAAAATAAAAAAAGTTTTTAAAAAAGTGTTGACACATATAAAATGCTGTGATATTATATACAAGCTGTCACGAACGACAGAGCAAAATAAGTCAAGTTTAAAAATAAAAATTAAAAAAATAAAAAAAGTGCTTGACAAGATAAAAACCTTATGATAATATGAATAAGCTGTTACAAAACAGCAAATAAGTTTTTAAAAGTACAAAAAACGATTTTAAAAATAAATAAAAAAATCGAAAAAAAGTACTTGACAAACTAAAAAAGATAATATATAATAACAAATGTTCGCGACAAATGTGAATTAACAAAAATTTAATATGGAGAGGTGTCCGAGTGGTTTAAGGAGCCGGTCTTGAAAACCGGTGACTCCGAAAGGGGCCGTGGGTTCGAATCCCACCCTCTCCGCCATTAAAATAACAGAGACCATTGTGGAGAAATACCCAAGTGGTTGAAGGGGCTCCCCTGGAAAGGGAGTAGGTCGTTAATAGCGGCGCGTGGGTTCAAATCCCACTTTCTCCGCCAATTACTTGAGTGAAATAATGATTTCTGTTGAAAATAAAATTGGTCTTTGAAAACTAAACAGTTGAATAACACATACAACCCAAGTCAATTA
>DXZA01000056.1 GCA_019415525.1 Tyzzerella sp.
ATTATATTTTATATAATTTAATATATTATCTATTTCATAAACATCATATATTTCATTTGAAATTCTTAATCCGTCAATAATATTAAGCTCTTTAACAATTTTAATAAATTTTAATATATCTGAATTTTCTATATTTTCATTTAATATATCTTCCAAAGAAATATTTATAATAATAGGTATATTTTTATGAATATTATTTCTTATACCCTCTATTACTTTAATAGGAAATTTTATTCTATTTTCAAAATTTATACCATAACTATCTTCTCTTTTATTAATATCATAAGATATAAAGTCAGAAAAAATATGTCCTTTACTAAAATCTATTTCTATTGCATCAGCACCATTTTCAATACATACTTTTGCAGTTTTTATAAAACTTTCTATTATATATTGAATTTTTTCATTACTTATATTATGTGGAATAAACTCTTCTCTTTCTCCATTTCCACTTCCATAATGAAAAAGTTGCACTATATGTTTACAATCATATTCTTTTAATGTATTTGATATTTTATTACAAAGCAAATTATAGCTTTCACAATTAAACGGCATATTATTAAATGCACCATACTCTTCAACAGCACATATTGTAGTTATAGCTGAAGCTCCTCCCTTTGCTCTTTCCTTATAAAATTCTTCTATTTTTACAAAAGATTTTTCATCAAAACTAAATCCTGTATTTATAGCTGTCATAATAAGTCTATTTTTAAATTCTTTTTCATTAAATATAAAAGGTGTGAATATCATAAATTTATACTCCTTTATTGATAAATTATACTTAATTAAAGAATAACATAATATAAGAATAAAATCTATGAAATACACACCTATAAATTATTTTTTATTTCCGTTTTCAGCAAGCCATTTTTTATTTTTATAATGACCTATAGTAAGAACAGGGATAACAACAACTACAACGCTAAGATATCCACTATATACATAAGCATACTTAATTATATTAGTAAGCCCTGCCATTGATACAAGAGTTGAAAGTATGAGTCCTGAAAGAGAAATAATCATACGTCTTCTATTAACAGTAAATTTCTCAAGTATTTTTGTATTTTCAAATCTTGGAACAAGACCAAATATACAAGACACACCTGTTGATATAAAACATAAAAATAATGAAATTGTATAGAAATAGTAAAGGAAAGGCATTCCAAGCTGATTACATATATATAATGTTGGAAGCTCTGTTCCTGTTACACTATATTCAGAATGCCAGCCTAAAAGCATAAGGCATGATAAACCTAAAGCTAAAGCATTCATAATAAATCCTATTATAGTTGCTTTTGTTGCATTTTCTTTTGTTTTTAATAAGAATGAACAACTAATTAAAGCAGGAGCACAAAGAACCTGAAAACCTGCATATGATAATACCTTTAAAATAGGTTCAAATATTCCTGTTCCAGCTGTTTCTTTTACAGCTATAACATTTGCAATTTCCATTCCACGTGTTTTAATACCAACAAAGAATATAATTGCACAGCATATAAGTATACATACAGACATAACAGTTGATGCTTTTGCAACAAGACTAGCACCAAAAATTGTAAGTATAAAAAGAATTATACTTACACCTATTACTGCAACAGTATAATTAACACCATAATCAGTAAAAAGTGTTGCAGCACCAGCAATAGCTGCTCCTGTAGCACTAAGTGCTATAATATAATTAAATATTTCAAAAAGTATTTCTATTTTTGTATATGGATAAAATAATTCCTCAAAAACTTGTTTATAATTTGTAAAACCATGATTATTTGTCATTATAATAATTTCTCTTAAAACAAGAGCAAGTATAGCCATTGAAATTACAGCCATTAGAGGTGCATACCAACCATACTGTACAAAGTATTGTGTTGCCTGATTTCCTGTAGCAAAACCTCCTCCGGCATGTGAACCAAACCATACAGAAGCCACTGAAAATACACTGGCAAAACTTACCTTTTTCATAACATCTTTAGACATAAAAAAATTTACCCTCCATATTTTTCAAATAAATGAATTAAAATATGGTCATGACCTAAAACATTAATTTTAATACTATATATTTCCAAAGAGCTCTTTATAATTATGATATTATATATAGTTTTATTTAATGATTTTTATATTATACCAATTTACTCCACATTTTGCAATATATATTTATCGATAAATTTTATATACATATTATTTCCACTTTAATTTAATTTAATCAAATAAATAAAAAAGGACTTCGATATAATCGAAGTCCTAAAAAATTATCAATCTTTTAATCCCATTAATTCATCTGAGAATATTCTTGCATCCATAAGCTTGATTTCGCCATCAACTCTATCAATCTTTGGTTCAAAATCCATCATATCAAGGATTTGTGTCTGAAGGTCAATACCAGGAGCAATTTCTGAAAGATGTAATCCATCTTCTTTAAGAGTAAATACACATCTTTCTGTTATATACATAATCTGCTGTCCATTCTGGTTTGCAATATCACCATTAAATGTAACCTGTCCAACCTGTTTGATGAATTTTTTCTGTTTACCTTCCTGAGCAATTACAACTTTTCCGTCTTCAACTTTAACTTTTAAGCCACCTGCTGTGAAAGTACCACAGAAGAATACTTTTGGTGTATTCTGTGTAATATTAATAAATCCACCACAACCAGCAATTTTAGGGCCAAAACGGCTAACATTAATATTACCTTTTTCATCACATTCAGCAAGACCAAGGTATGCAAGGTCAAGTCCACCACCATCATAGAAGTCAAACTGGTATGCTTGGTCAAGAAGAGCATCAGCATTCATACTTGCACCAAATCTTGGGCCACCTTGAGGAATACCACCAACAGGACCACCTTCAACTGTAAGTGTCATATAATCGCCAATTCCTTCTTCACAAGCAACTGAAGCAACGTATTCTGGAGCACCAACACCAAGGTTTACTGCAACATCTTTTTCAAGTTCTAAAGCACCACGTCTACCAATGATTTTTTTAGCATCAAGTGGAAGCATTTCTGCAGCAACAGACTCAGCAGCACGTTTTTCTCCTGAAAGACTTGGGTCATAACCACAACCTAATGACTGTTCATGGTCTTCTGGGTCAGCAACTACAACATAGTCAACATAAATTCCAGGAACTTTAACAAGACGAGGGTCTAATGTACCTGCTTTAACAACTTTTTCAACCTGAACAACAACTATACCACCACTATTTTTTGTAGCCTGTGCAACAGATGTTCCTTCAAGTGGAGCAACTTCTTTTTCAAAAGTAACGTTACCACTTTCATCAGCATATGTACCTCTTATAAATGCAACATTTATAGGGAATGAAGGATAGAAAAGGTATTCCTGTCCTTTAATAGTTACAAGTTCAACAATATCTTCTGTTGTAATATCATTTATTTTACCGCCGCCGTTTCTTGGGTCAATAAATGTACCAAGACCAACTTTTGTAAATGTACCAGGTTTATGAGCAGCAATATCTCTAAATAAGTGACATAAAGAACCCTGTGAAACATTGTATGCTTCCATTTCATTATTCATAGCCATTTTTCCGATTGCTGGAATTGTTGCCCAGTGTCCAGCTATAAATCTTTTTATAAGTCCTTTATGTGCATAATGTTCAGCACCACGTCCATCTCTATTTCCCTGTGAACCTGCATAAACATATGTTATATTATTAGGTTCTCCTGTTTCAAGGAATCTTTTTTCAACAGCTTTGTTAAGTGCCTCTGGGATACAGCTAGCAACGAAACCACTTGTTGTAAATGTATCACCATTTTTAATAAGTTTAGCGGCTTCATCAGCAGTAATGATTTTAACCTGTCTCATTATTAATTCTCCTCCTACTTGCATTTATTAAAAACACAGGCTCTAAAATAATATACATTATTATAGAGCCTGAAAATACTCATCTAAATCTATAGACTTATATATTACATCATTTCTACAAAGCTCTGAAGTCTTGTTCTAACCTGTTCAAAAGCTGTTGCTTCCTGGTCAACTTCAATCATGATGTTTTTAACGCCTTTTTCTTCGAACTGTCTGTACATAACTGGGTAATCCCATTCTTCTGGGTCACAGAATTTCATCATAGCTACAACAATAGCGTCTGCTCCTGTCTGTTCAACCATATCTAAGAGCATTTTTCCTCTATATTTCTTTGTATCTGTTGCAACTGAACATCCATACATTCTCTGCCATACTTTAGCAAGTCTGTATAATGGAGCTTCTTCTCCATCAAGAACATCAATTCTAATCTGTCTTGATTCCTGAGCAAGGTCATCAGCTACAATAGCGATACCATTTTCTTTGAATATGTCAAGTAATTCATTTGGCTCAACAAGGATACCTGTAACAACAACTTTTTTACCTGTCCAAGGTTCAACAGGCATAGCTTTGATTTCTTCAATAAGTTCTTTTACAAGAGCTGTATGTTTTGATTTTTCCATAAACATTCTTGATTTAAATACAGCATGACGAGCAACAGGGTCAATAATCTGTGGATAGTCAGCTGCTACTTTAACGAATTCACGCATAACTGCTCTGTTTTCGTTGTAAACTTTGATAGAAGCTTCAATAGCTGCATTTGTTATAGGTTCGCCAACGATTTCTTCAAGTTTTCTCTTAACTATTTTGTATTCTTCTACTAAGAATTTGTTAGCTGCTTCAAGTCCTCTGTTCTGTGGGTGTGTAAATACGATTACAGGAGATGTTCCTTTCCATTTCTGGCTTAAACATTTTAATGTATCACAAGGAACTGAAATAAGTACAGCTGCTAATTCATCATAAGCACCTTCACACTGTAATTCCATAACCTGCTGCATAATTGAACATGCGAAAGCTGGAAGATATGTACGAGCTTTTGTGATTGTTTTCTGTCCACCCCAGATACCCATTGGAAGGTAACCTGTTGCATGTACTAATTCTTCAGGAGCGTAAAGTGGTAAAATACCGATAGCACCTTTTCCTGTTTCTGCTTTATAATCATCCATTGCTTTTTTAGGATTTGCTGCAACGTCTTTTAACTGGCTTAAAATTGTTTCATATTTACTCATTGTATTTATCCCCCTATCTGCTTATTCAGCTTCTCCAGCAATCTGCTGTTCCATCATTTCTGCTAATGCCTGAACACGTGTATCGAACTGTGCAGGTGCAAAGTTACGAGGATCTGTCTGGTCACCATCAAAGCTTACGTATGGTTTTCCTGTTTTTTCTTTGATGATTTCAGCTGTTTCTACGTTAAGGAAGCTCATTAATTTACAGCTTCTGTTAAGGTGGTAAGCAACACCATCACACTGTCCACCGTTAACGATGTCAAGAAGTACGTTAACTTTGTTTTCAAGGCAAGTATTGATGTAAATTCTTGTGTATGCTTCAGCCATTCCGTGTAATGACTCATCATTTGCATCATAAGAAAGGTTCCAAAGTCCAGGATAAGCTGAACCTGTCATAATTGAACCTAAACCTTTAAGTGATTTGAAAGTATGTCCTAAGTAAGGCCATACAGCGATACCTTCCCAAGTAATACGTGTTTTTTCAGCACCTTTAAATGCATAAACACCATTTTTAAGGTTTTCTTCAATTTCATCAGCAAATCTTCTGAATGTAATTTCAGCATAGTCACGGCTTCTTGCGCAAACGATAAGAGCCATGTAGTTGAATAAGTCGAAACAGTTAAGTGGAGATGGTTTGTAGTGTGATAAAGCTGCAATTCTATTCCACTGAGCAACTGAACGCTGTGTCTGTTCTCTAACTTCTTTAAATTTTTTGTAGTCAAATGGTTTACCACAAATAACTTCAAGCTGAGCAATAGCATTTCTGAACTGGTCAGCAATATATTCTTTAGCATATTCAGGGATAGGCATTGTATGGTTAAATGGTACGTCAATTACGATACATGGAATATCTAATTCAACTGCAAGGTTTTCATACCATTTAAGAAGTGTATTACAGATATTGTTACATGTAATAACAAGGTCTGGAAGTGGTACTCTTGCTGCTGGAGAATTAGCAAGTGTTTCTGGAGTTTTTCCTGTGATAGCTTCTTCTTTTAATAATTCCATATAACCCATGTTAACACGGCCATATGAACAACAGTCAAGTGAATAACCTTTTCTGTCTGCTACTTCAAGAAGGTCTAAAGCACCTTTTCTTGCACCGATACCAGCTGCATGTGTTTCTGGATATACCATAGCAATATCCATAGTTACACAAAATTCAGATGGTGCAACTGAAGCTGACCAACAAACAAGTTTACCATTCTTTTTAGCTTCTCTTGCTTCTTCGTCTAATTTTGCCTGATAGTACGCTAACAATTCCTTTGCTTTTTTGCCTGTAGTTTCGAACATCTTCAATCCCTCTTTCTTTATCTTTTTGCCTCTTCGTATGCGAATAATGCAGCACCGAGAGCACCTGTTGTTTGTGGGTTTGGAGCCACAATAACTTCCCTATTTAATTCTCTGCTTATTGCTCTTACAACACCGGCATTTTTAGCAACACCGCCTGTCATAACAACAGCATCTTCAAGTCCACCTCTATAAGCAAGACCGCAAGCCTTACTTGCAACGGACTGATGTACACCTGCAATGATGTTTTCTTTAGAAACACCTTTAGATAACTGTGAAATAACTTCAGATTCAGCAAAAACAGTACATGTACTGCTTATTGATGCTATTTCTGTTGCACGGCTATCATATTCAGCCATATCATCAAGTGTTATTTCAAGAACTCTTGCCATAACATCAAGAAATCTTCCAGTTCCGGCAGCACATTTATCGTTCATAAAGAACTGTTTAACAAATCCTTTATTATCAAGACGAATAGCTTTTGCGTCCTGACCTCCAATATCGATAATAGTTCTTGCTTCCGGTACGAGGAAGAAAATTCCTTTTGCATGACAGCTTATTTCGCTAACCTGCTTGTCAGCTTCTTTTAAAGCAAATCTTCCATATCCAGTAGCTACAATTTTAGTCATATCTTCCATTTTAAGACCACTTACTTCAAAAGCTTTTTCTAAAGCTCTCTGCGGACCGGAAGAACCTGTACCAACCTGGATAACCTCTGCGGCAACAACGTTAACTCCGTCTTCAAGTATAACTACTTTTGAAGAAGCAGAACCAACATCTATTCCCATTGTGTACATTTTAGAAATCCTCCTTTAAAATAATGCATTTAAAATTTGCAATACAAATTGTAAAAAATAATGCATTGCAATTATTTTAACACGAAAGACTGTTGTATAAGCAGCTGTCGTATAATTGCCATAAATACAAATCATTAGTATATTTTATAATATAAGGCATATTTAGCCTTTTCATTATTTTTAATCATTATAACATTTTTATTTTTGATATGCAACATATATTGTTAAAAAATTATTTTTTCAAGTTGAATTTCAAAATTCAATTATTTTTCAACATTTTATATGATATAACCATTACATTACTATAATATATTAATATATATAAACAATACATCATATTTATTCTATAATTTAACAACAAATATAGTAGTTTTTTACATTATAAATACAAATATATTTTGCATGCTATCTATTACTCAAAAATGATATTTGATTACTTTTTAACACAATCCTAATAATATGTAAAAATTATGTTATGATTTTTAACAATCTTTTCTTATATATAAATAAAACCTGTATTATATAATACAGGTTTTATTTATATATATTCAGTTATTATTTAAAAAATAATTCATAAGCTCATATCCCTTATCAAATTCAAAATTTGATTTTGCAGCATTATTTTCAGTATATGATTGAACAGTATTATTTATATTTTTTCTACTATCATATATTATAAAAGGAACCTTGTCAGATGTATGTGTTTTTAAAGCTATTGGTGTTGGGTGGTCTGGAAGAACCATTATTTTAAAATCTTCTCCCAACTTTTCCAAACCTTCTTTAACAACTTTAACTATTTCACTATCAATAAGCTCTATTGCTTTTACTTTATTGTCAATCTCTCCTCTATGTCCACATTCATCTGGTGCTTCTATATGTATATATACAAAATCATTTCCATCAATAAGAGCTTTAAGCCCTGCTTCACCTTTTCCTCTAAAGTTTGTATCAATGTTTCCTGTTGCTCCCAAAACTTCTATAACTTCCATATCAGCACTAATACCTATACCTTTTATAAGGTCAACTGCTGATATAACTGCACCCTTAAGACCAGTTTTATTTTCAAAATTTTCTACAGCTGGTTTTGTTCCTTCTCCCCAAAGCCATATAGAATTAGCTGGCTTAAGACCCTTTGCTTTTCTTGAAACATTTACAGGATGATTTTCAAGTATATCTCTGCTTTTTTCCATAAGTGAATATATCATTTCATTTTTAGGAAGATAATCTGTAACTTTTTTATCAGAAATATCATGTGGTGGTGTAAGTTCAAGATTTATTTTTCCACCATGCCATATAAGACAATGTCTATAACTTATACCTGCAAAAAACTCAAGTTCATCTGTTGAAAGCTCTTCATTTACTGCTTTTATAAGTTCTGCTGCTTCTTCTGTAGATATTTCCCCAGCACTATAATCAACCATTGTTCTTTCTTTAATATCCTTTTCATCAGAAAGTGTAACAAGATTACATCTTAATGCAACATCATCATCTTTCATATTTATACCAATACTTACAGCCTCTAAAGGTGAACGACCAGTATAACATTTTAAAGGGTCATATCCCATAGCAGAAAGGTTTGCAACATCACTACCTGGTTTCATACCATCAGGTACAGTTTTAACCATTCCACATATACCCTTTTTAGCTAACTCATCTATTGTATCTTTTTTAGCAACCTCTAAAGTAGTCTTGTCACCAAGCTCTTTTATAGGATAATCGGCCATTCCATCTCCAAGTATAACTACATACTTCATAATTAAATAACATCTCCTCAAAAACATTTGTCCGTATATCAAATACTTTTTTATTATACTCAAAATGTATACATATGTAAAGAATATTTTAAAATATAAAAACAGTCTGTAAAAACAGACTGTTTTTATATTTATTATTCAGTTTTAATTGCGGTAAGTGCAGAAAGATTCATTGCACGTTTTGCTGGAAGATATCCAGAAGCAATTCCAACAAATGTAGCAAATATAAGTGATGCTAAATAAAGCCACAACGGAATAGATGAAAGCATATTACTAGATTGTTGTGCTGCAAAATAATTTACAACCTTAGATGCAACAAAGCTAACAATCATACCAAACACTCCACCAACAAATCCTATTATAGCAGCTTCTGTAAGGAAAAGACGTTTTATATCTTTTAAAGATGCACCTATAACTTTCATTACACCTATTTCTCTTGTTCTTTCATAAATAGACATAACCATAGTATTTGTTATACCTATTGCTGCAACAACAAGTGATATTGCACCTATTGCTCCAAGCATAGTTCTTAACATTTTTGTTGTTTCTTTCATAGATTCAAGGACATCTGAAAGACTTGATGCATTATACCCTAAACTTTTAATATAAGTTTGTACTTCTTGAACCTTTTCTATATTTTCAACACGAACAAGAGCCTTTTCATATGTACCACTTTTCTTTTTATTGCTGGAATTACCATTATTACTATTGTGTTTTTGTTTCTCTTTTTGTATTTTTTCAAGTTGCTTTATTGGCATTATTACAGAATATCCATTTTGGTCATTACCACTAAGTTTTCCAACAGCTTCAGCTTTTATTGGCTTTATAGATTTATCTGCATCTTTTGTACCATAAGCATAATCATATGTAATCTGTACTTTATCATTAAATATATCTACTGTTGGCGGTTCAGAATTATATCTTGCCTGCCAACTTAACTTAGGATTATAGAAACTACTTAAAACACTTTCACCTACAACAAGAGATACTTTATCATTTTCCAAAAGACCTCGTCCTTCTGAAATATTATAACCCAAATCATCAAAACATGACGGGTCTATTCCTACAAATGATACATCAGCAACATATTTTCCACATATAAGCTGCATATAGTCATTTAATACAGGTGTTGCTGCAATAACTCCTGGTATCTCTTTAAATCCTTGTATGGCTTTAACATCAAGAACAACATTGTTATTTTTATTCTTTATTTTAGACTGTGAAGTATTAGAAACAATCATTCCTTCACTACTATTAGGAGGATATACCTCTATAACCTGCAAGCTCCCCCACTCAGAAACTTGTTTTATATAGCTTTCATTCATACCTATACCAATAGAAACCATAACAACAATAGATGCTGTACCTATAACAACACCTAAAACAGTAAGAAATGTTCTAAGTCTTCTTTTCCAAAGATTGCGTAAAGCCATAGATATTAAATCATTTAAGCTCATAGGCACTCAACCTTTCGTAATTATAATTATTTTTCATCATCATCAGCTTCAATAAAAGCTGCGTCTTTTTTTGCTTTTATCTTTTTAAATACTATAACACCACCAATCACAACAACTGCTACTACTCCTGCTATTATACCTATTTTTTTGAAATTAATATTTTTTTCTTCTTCCATTCCAAAATCTCCAAACTCATTTTCATCTATAGGCATAGCTTCTGTAACATTCATTATATATTCTTTTTTTATTTCATATGTTTCACCACTTGGGTCTTGATATGTAAGAATAATATTTACTGGTGTTTCACCTATTGTTTTAGGAGAAAAAGTTCCATCAAAATACTCTGTATTTCCTGCATCAAAATTACCTATAAAGGTACTTTTATTTGTTGTATCAACATCACCCTCAATTCTTATCATAAAGTTATTAAGTGCAACTTTTCCTGTATTATAAACTTCAAAAGTTACAGGTACAGGAACTCCAACCTCTCCTGTTTCAGGTATATATATTTCACCTGTTTCTACTTTTGTAGGTTGTTTTACATTTATACCTAAAAGCTCAGTTGCAGTATATTCATTACCTTCAGCATCTTCATATTCAAAATTAACTTTTAATGTATATGTTTTAGGCTGTGCATCTGGAACAACATAAAGTCTTAATTTTTTATCCACAGTATTTTTAGGTGCTATTGAATCGAAATAAAATGTATTACTGCTATCAACAGGAGTAAATATATTTCCAGTTTTTGCTGTATCACTAGATGTTTCTTCAGAAAGTGTAAGATACATTTTTATATTTTTTACAGTTTTTGTTTGATGTGTGTTTAAAAAAGTCATAGTAAGGTCAAACTCTTCTCCAGCCATAACAATAAGAGGGTCTGATTTATAATCACTTACTATTATTTTAGGTTTACTTGTTTTTTTATCACCATCAGTTCCGTTACTATCTGCATTTGGATTGCTTATATTAACACCGGCATACTGTGAAAATGTCACTATATTACTTGAACCATCTTTTATAGTTCCGTCTTCATATGAAACAGAAAATTCAATAGCATAATTCTGTGATTTTGCAAGAGATGTTCCTGCAAATATAAATTCCATAGGTGTTGAAGCTCCACTTACTAACTCAGGAACTGTTTTAATACTTGTTGATTTTGGAACTACTGCTCCTTCACCTGCTGCATTTGCAGTAACTTTTATATTTTTGGCACTTGCTTTTCCATTATTAACAATATTAAATTTAATTGTAAAATTCTGATTTACTCCATATGTTCCACTTGGTTCTGTAATATTTTGTATTTCAAGTGAAGGTTTTTGTGTTGGACTTCCTGTACCAACAGAAATAAAGTAACTTTGCTCAAGTGTATGTTCTTTACCATCAACATCTTTACATTTAATTACTATTTTTACAGGATAATTTCCTGCACTCATACTTGCATTTGCAATTATATTGAATGCAACATTTTGTGTATGCCCTATAGAAATCTGTTTAAGTGTTTTTGTATTTGAACCATTATTTATACTAATTCCTTGAGGGTCTAAGTCTGTAAGTGTTACATCAACATCTGTCATAAGAAGTTTTCCACTATTAAATATATCAAAACTTACTGTACCTGACTGTCCAGGAAGTATTGATGAAGGTGATAATTTAAAATTTTGAATACTAAACTGTGGTGCTTGTGCACTTTCAGTTTTTAAATATATTGTAGAACTTGAAGAAAACTTTTTACCAAATGTATTATAAAATGTATAATTTAATTTTGCTGTATATGTTTTATTACCTGCTGTTTGGTCTGCATCAATAATAATTTTTATATTTTTATCACCTTTAGCCGCTATTGCTGAAATTTTACTATCACTACTTGCAACAGACATATTAAAAGGATTATCACTAACATCTGCTGGCTCAATCTGTACTATTATATTACTAGCAACATAAGATGATGGGTTTTTAATATTAACTGTAATCTCATTTTTAGACCCACCTTTTATATTGAATACAGGGCCATTTGTCAGTATAAGCTCTGGAATGTATTCACTTTTATCTATAACCTCATCATCAGCACCAAATGCATTTACTACACCTGCAAATCCCATTTGCAAAACCATTATAATTGTTAAAAACAATCCTAAAAAACTTTTAGCTTTTTTCATAATATTCCTCCATTTCAACCTTCTTTTCATTTACTTCAATTTTTTCTATTTTTCCATCAGATAAATGAATAATTCTATCAGCATATTCCGATATTTCTAAGTCATGTGTAACTATTATTAATGTTTGATTATTCTTTTTAGCCATACCTGTAATCAAATCCATCATTTCATATGTAGTTTTAGTATCAAGATTACCTGTTGGCTCATCTGCAAATACAACTCTTGGATTGTTAACAAAAGCCCTTGCTATACTTACTCTTTGTTGTTGTCCACCACTCATTTCATTTGGTTTATGGTGCATTCTCTCTTTAAGACCTACAGCCTCTAGCATATCCTGTGCCCTTTTTATTCTTTCTTTTTTAGGTACACCTTCAAATATAAGAGGAAGCATAACATTTTCCATAGCAGTTAAAGTAGAAAGCAGATTGTAGGACTG
This sequence comes from Tyzzerella sp., assembly GCA_019415525.1. Classification (GTDB taxonomy): domain Bacteria; phylum Bacillota; class Clostridia; order Lachnospirales; family Anaerotignaceae; genus Fimicola. The sequence continues at coordinate 12,932 of DXZA01000056.1, forward strand.
AAATACAAATCCTATACTCTCTTGTCTAAATAAAGCAAGCTGTTCTTCATTCATTCTTTCAACATGCTTATTTGCTATTATTATTTCACCCTTTGTAGGTTTTTCAAGTCCTGCCATAAGATTAAGAAGAGTAGATTTACCTGAACCAGACTTACCTAAAAGACAGCATATCTCTCCTTCAGCTATATTAAGACTTATATCATTAACCGCAAAAATTTTCTCATTTCCCATTCTGAAAACTTTTTTCGCATTTTTTATTCGTATTATATCTTTTGTCAAAAAAATACCTCCTTTCAAAATATTTGCTGCCATCTCTGTATATTAGATACATATTACAAAAAATTTGTTTCAAAAATTTCAAAAAAATTTTTTAAATAAAAAAAGCCTAAAAACATAATAGTTTTTAGGCTAATAAAATTTATTTTAACAATTCTATAAATTTAGTATTTTTCAGTATATATTTAAACAAAGGATAACCTATACATGTTACCACAGCAAACTCTCCAAACATTACTGTTGCTGTTGTTGCCAATAAAGGAAGCCCTGAAACAATATAAAGTTCAATACCTACAAAAACACAAAATACTGTCGGCCATAAAGTTGCAATAAAAAGATTTTTTGTTTTTGATATGGCAATAACAGTACATAAAGTACTCATTGTTCCAAATAATACATCAATAATCCCTAAAGGACTAAAACAGTTAGCTATAGCACAACCTATAACAAGTCCTGCCCCAAAAGAAGGATTTATATATACAAATAACACCATTAATTCAGAAAATCTAAATTGTATAGCACCATATGAAAGTGGAGCTATTGCAAGTGTAATAACAACATATAATGCAGCTGTAATACCTGTAATTGCAATATTTTTAGCACTAATATTTTTTGAAAATTTATTTTTTGAAGCTATATTTATCATAATATACCTCCTACACCAAAATCAGTATTATTCCATAAAATTTCTATATTAGGATTTTCTTCAAGGTATCCATATTTTTCTCTGAACCACTCTATAAGCTCATTGTCTGCTTTTATATTTGTTGTATTATCAATAAATATATTTATGCAACCATATTTAAAATATTTTTGCAAGCATTCCATATCATAGTCAATCATTTCTTTAGTTTGACCCTTTATACCTACCATAAGACATATGGAATTAAAATATTCTGCAACTTCTTGTGGCCCTGAAAATACAGTACCTTTTTTAAGCACATTATTTCTAAAATAGTCATTAAATGTTTCAACACCATTTTTGAATATAATTGGCACTTTAAAAAACTCTCTTATTTCAGAAAGTCTATTTCTATAAGACCAATAACTTTCAAAAAACAAAAGTTTTATTTTCTTTTCATTTATAATATCTCTTATTTCTACAAGAGTTTTTTGTGGAAGTTCAAAAACACTACCTGAATTTATAACTTCTAAAACACCCTTGCTACCAGTTACATTTTTGAGAACTTTACTGTTAAACTCAACCATTTCTTCTTCATTTTCTGAATTGTCATCAATGTAATCACAAAATGCACATCTTCCCCATACACAAGGTCGACCTTTTAACAATACTATTTCTCGTGGATTTTTATTTTCGACAATATCATATCGAACCATATCACTCATATTAAATTTTTCCTCCCTGTTTTTTATTTTAGAGATGGTTATGCAAGGAACATCTCAATATATATTATTTAATTCTTGCTGGAAAACCTATTTTCTTATGAACTTTTCTTAAAGTTCTGTCGGCAAGTCTTCCTGCTTTTTCAGCATTAACTTTTATTATTGTATCAATATAATCTTTATTATTTTCAAGCTCACGAACTTTAGCTTGTACTGGCTCAAGATTTGCTACAACAGCCTCACCAACAGCTGTTTTAAATGTACCATATCCAACATTTTCAAATTCTTTTTCTGCTTCTGCTAATGTATAACCTGTTGATGCACAATATATATTTAAAAGATTTGATATACCAGCTTTTTCTTGACTAAAACGAACCTGATTTTCAGAGTCTGTAACTGCTCTTTTAATTTTATTCATTATAACAGCAGGGTCATCCATAAGTGCTATTGTGTTATTTTTATTTTCATCAGATTTTGACATCTTCTTTGTAGGCTCTTGAAGTGCCATTATTCTTGCACCAACTTTTCCAATATACCCTTCTGGAATTTTAAATGTATCACCATATACAGTATTAAATCTACCAGCAATATCTCTTGTTAATTCAAGATGCTGACGTTGGTCTTCACCAACAGGAACAAGGTCTGTCTGATAAAGGAGTATATCGGCAGCCATAAGTGTAGGATATGTGAAAAGTCCAGCATTTATATTATCAGCATGCTTTGATGATTTTTCTTTAAACTGTGTCATTCTGTTAAGTTCGCCCATATATGTATAACAGTTTAAAATCCATGCAAGTTCTGCATGCTGTGGTACATGTGACTGATAGTAAATTATATTTTTTTCTGGGTCAAGACCACAAGCAATATATTGAATAAGTAAATCTCTTGATTGTTTTCTAAGTTTTGCAGGGTCCTGTCTTACAGTAATTGCATGCATATCAACTATACAATAAAGACAATTATAATCATCTTGAAGTTTTGTCCAATTATTTAATGCTCCAAGGTAATTTCCTAATGTTATAAGACCTGAAGGTTGCATTCCACTAAATATTATTTTTTTATCATCTGCCATATAAAACTCACTCCTCTTATGCCAATAAAATAAGGAAGGCAAAAAAAGCATCTTCCCTAACTTTTTAAAATATTTTTAAATCTAAAGTTAAAAAATGTTGCAAAATCAACCTTTTTTTTATATAGTATAGAGTATACTATTAAAGATGCTATTTTTCAATATTGTTTTTGTAACATAAATTTGAAATAAAGTATATTTTTATTAGTAAATAAATACATCCTTGTTATGAAAACAGGGGGGAAGTTTTCAGAAAGGAATTTTAGAATTATGAGTTTTAAATGTGTACAAGTTATACCATCTCCAGAAGAAATGCTTTCAGAGGTTTCAATGCCTGAAAACCTTAAAAAAATAAAAGCAGAAAGAGATGAAGAATTCAAAAGAATTGTAGAAGGCAAAAGCGATAAGTTCGTAGTAATAATCGGACCTTGTTCTGCAAGTGATGAAGATGCTGTTTGCGATTATGTTTCACGTCTTGCAAAAGTAAATGAAGAGGTTAAGGATAAACTCTTTATTGTACCTAGAGTATATACAAACAAACCAAGAACAACAGGTGAAGGATACAAAGGTATGCTTCATCAGCCAGACCCTGAAAAAGGTGCTAATATCTTAAAAGGTATAAAATCATTAAGAAAAATGCATATTCGTGCAATTTCTGAATCACACCTTACAGCGGCAGACGAAATGCTTTATCCTGAAAATCTTGCTTATGTAGAAGACCTTCTTACATATATAGCAATAGGTGCTCGTTCAGTAGAAAATCAGCAGCATAGACTTGTTTCTAGTGGTGTTGATGTTCCTGTAGGTATGAAAAATCCTACAAGTGGTGACTTTACTGTTATGATGAATTCAATTCATGCAGCACAATCAAGTCATACATTCCTTTATAGAGACCAAGAAGTTTCAACAACAGGAAATCCATATGCTCATGCAATACTTAGAGGTTCTGTAAATAAACATGGTCAAAGTATGCCAAACTATCATTATGAAGACCTTGCTCTTGTATGTGAAATGTATCAGAAACATGGCCTTGAAAATCCATTTATAGTTGTTGATGCAAACCATGCAAATTCAAAGAAAATATATTCAGAACAGCCTAGAATTATAGCTGAAATACTTCATAACCGTACATTAAATAAAGACCTTCATAAAATGGTTCGTGGTGTTATGGTTGAAAGCTATATTGAAGAAGGTAGCCAAAAAGTTGGAGAACATATATATGGAAAATCTATTACAGATGCTTGTATTGGTTGGGATACAACAGAAAAACTTCTTCACTATATTGCAGAACATGTATAAAAATATTAAGGACAACCTTTTGGTTGTCCTTTTTATTATTCCCAATCTTTACAAATATCTACCCATCTTACACCATTTGAAATTTCAAAAAGTTCATCACAAGAAAGAGCTATAGCAGAATTACTACTTCCACAAGCCGGATAAACTTTATCAAATCTTTTCATAGATATATCCATAAAAGCCTCAACCCCATAAGGTAACGCAAAAGGACAAACTCCCCCTATTGCATGACCTGTTTTTTCAAGTGTTTCTTCTGGAGATAACATTCTTGCTTTAAGACCAAATTCTTTTTTAAATTTTTTATTATCTATTTTCCCATCACCTGCTACACATATAACCATACAACCATCATCTTTTGTTTTTAACGCAAGAGTTTTTGTTATTTTAGCAGGCTCAACACCAACAGCTTCTGCTGCAAGTTCAACAGTAGCACTTGAAACATCAAATTCCATTATATCTTTTTCTCTACCATATTTTTTGAGATATTCTCTAACATTTTCTATTGCCATTATTAATCCCTCTTTCCCCCGTTTTTAGTAAAATATAACACAGTAAAAAATATATTTCAACATAAAAACAGAGCCGGATTGAAAGGGGGGCTCCGACTCTGAAAATGGGGTATTAAATTTCTGACGACATATCATCAGCGAAAAGACTTATTAATCTTTTCACATATATAAACGAAAGTATTATAAAAAAGTCTTATAAAATAATAAAAATTTTTGATATTTTTTTTGCACAAAAACGTATGTATTTGTGGTACAATACATTTTGTATTAAATTATAAGCGAGGTGCTAATATGTCAGGCTCGATTTTCGGCAGAAATTTTACAGTAACAACTTGGGGGGAATCTCATGGCAAAGCTTTGGGAGTTGTTATTGATGGGTGTCCCGCTGGAATTAATCTTTCAGAAGAAGATATACAGAAAGATATGGATAGAAGAAAACCTGGTTCAAATGCTTACGGCACAAAACGTAGCGAAAGCGATACAATACACATAATGTCAGGTGTCTTTGAAGGTAAAACAACAGGAACTCCTATTTCCCTTATGGTTTTTAATGAAGACCAACGTTCAAAAGATTATTCTCAAATTTCAAAATGCTATCGTCCAGGGCATGCTGATTATACATTTGATGAAAAATATGGTTTTAGAGATTATCGTGGTGGTGGACGTTCTTCTGGTCGTGAAACTCTTGCAAGAGTTGCAGCAGGTGCTATAGCAAAAAAAATTCTCGAAGAATTAGGAATAAATATAGTTTCATATACATTTTCAATAGGCAATATAGAAATTGACCATAATAATTTTGATATTAATGAAATTCCAAAAAATCCTATATATATGCCTGATAAAAATGCAGCAGAAAAAGCTTCCCAATTTCTTGATAAATGTATGAAAGAAGAAAACTCTGCTGGTGGTATAATAGAAACAGTTATAATAGGTATGCCAACAGGTGTTGGAGAACCTGTATTTGATAAACTTGATGCTATCTTAGGAAAAGCTATGTTTTCAATAGGTGCTGTTAAAGGTGTTGAAATAGGAGCAGGATTTAATGCATCACGTTCAACAGGCTTTGACAATAACGATTTCTTTGAATATACTGATGGTAAAATATCAAAACTTACAAATAACGCTGGTGGTATTTTAGGTGGAATGAGTGATGGTTCTGATATAATAATAAGAACAGCTTTTAAACCTACTCCATCAATACACAAAACTCAAAAAACAATAACAAAGGATAATGAAAATATAGAAATAAATATAAAAGGTCGTCATGACCCTGTTATAGTTCCACGTGCAGTTGTTGTTACAGAAGCTATGGCAGCTATTGCAATTGTCGATTTATTATTTGCAAATATGTTTTCAAAAATTGAAAACATTAAAAATATATACAAAAGATAAATTTTTAAAAGTCGAAAGGAGAAATATATGCAGAAAGTATATACAAAAGTAACAGACAAATTAGATTTTTTTCAGGGTGTTGACCCTACTGAATTAGCTGAAAAATACGGTACTCCTCTTTATGTTTATAACGAAAGAATTTTACGTGAAAGATGCCGTGACCTTAAAAATCTTGTAACATATCCAAACTTTGTTGTTGATTACAGTGCAAAAGCAAACGGAAACCTTGCATTCTTACAGATAGTAAAAAGCGAAGGTCTTGAAGTTGACGCTATGAGTCCTGGTGAAATTTACGTTGAAAAAATGGCTGGTTTTGAACCTCATGAAATTTTCTATATTTGTAACAATGTATCAGAAGAAGAAATGCTTTATGCTATAAAAGAAGGAGTCATAACAAGTGTCGATTCTCTTTCACAGCTTGAACAATACGGAAAACTTAATCCAGGTGGAGAAGTTGCTATTCGTTTCAATCCTGGTGTAGGTGCAGGTCACCATGAAAAAGTTGTAACAGCAGGAAAGAAAACAAAATTTGCAGTAGACCCTGAATTTATACCACAGGTTAAAGAAATACTTAAAAAATATAACCTTACTCTTATTGGTATAAATCAGCATATAGGTTCACTTTTTATGACAGGTGAAGCATTTGTTAAGAGTATTGGTTCACTTCTTGAAATAGCAAAACAGTTTGAAAACCTTAAATTTATAGATATGGGTGGTGGATTTGGTATACCATATAAAAAAGAATTTGATGAATCCCCACTTGACCTTAAAGACCTTGGAAAACATATTGATGAAGCACTTTATAAATTTGCTGAAGAATATGGCTCACAGGTAACATTCAGAATTGAACCTGGTAGATATATTTCAGCTGAATGTAGCGTTCTTCTTGGAACAGTTCATGCTATAAAATATAATCATGACAAAAAATTTGTAGGTACAGATTTAGGTTTCAATGTTCTTCAAAGACCAATTATGTATGATTCATACCATGGTATTGAAGTATTCAGAAAATCTGATATTAAATCTGAAAAAGAAGAAACTGTAACAGTTGTTGGTAATATTTGTGAAAGTGGAGATATTCTTGCAAAAGAGAGAACTCTTCCAGAAATATTTGAAAAAGATACTCTTTGTGTTCTTGATGCTGGTGCATATGGTTTTGCAATGAGCAGTAATTACAACAACAGACTTCGTCCTGCCGAAGTACTTATAAGAGAAAATAATGAAGTTGTACTTATAAGAGAAAGAGATAATTTTGAAGATTTAACAAGACACTTCATTCCATTAAAATAATTTTTTAAATTTTTTAAAAGGAGGCTATATATATGGCAACAACACCATTTGAAAAAAGAAATGAATTACTTGCAGAAAAGGTTATTAAAAATCTTGAAAGCAGACATTTTGAAGCATATTATTGTGCTACAACAGAAGAAGCATTAAACAAAGCTTTAGAACTTATTCCTGAAGGAAGTTCAGTAACTTTCGGAGGCAGTGTAACAATAAGAGAATTAGGCCTTATCAAATCTCTTGAAGAAAAAAACTATACAGTTTACAATAGAGATTATGCAAAAAGTCCTGAAGAATCAGCTGAAATTATGCGTAAAGCATTTACTTGCGATTATTTCTTAACAAGTGCAAATGCTATTTCTGAAGATGGCGAAATCGTAAATGTTGATGGTAATGGTAACAGAGTTGCTGCCATATGTTTTGGCCCTAAAAATGTCCTTGTTATTGCAGGAATGAATAAAATAGCAAAAGACCTTGATTCTGCAATAGTTAGAGCAAGAACAATAGCTGCACCTATAAATCAAATGAGATTTATGGGTAAAACAGCCTGTTCAGTAACTGGTGCTTGTGAAAATTGCAAATCAGCTGAATCTATATGTTCACAGATTGTTACAACAAGACTTTCAAAACCTGCAAAAAGAATTAAAGTTATACTTGTAGGCGAAAACTACGGATTTTGATAATAAAAAGGATAAACTCAAATGAGTTTATCCTTTTTAAATTATTCTATTTCTAAAGTTTTAGAATTTATTGACAAAATAGTTCTTTCACCATTTTCACCATCTACATAAAAATTATAATTTCCAAAATCTCCATTTCCTCTTCTAGTAATATTTATATGTTCTATATTATTATAACCATTTTGTTCAATAATTTTCTCACACTCCCCTATTGTTTTAAGACCAAATACTAAAGGAAATACCATATATACAAAAGATGATAATATGTAAATAAAAATAATAAGTTTTAAAACACCATTCTTACCTTCATTAAACTGACTAATACAAATTTTTTTAAATAAAACTCCCAAAATATAAAAAATACATACAATAGCATATATATATGTAAAAGGGTTATATAACAAGAACTTAATCATCAATATAAAACATACAAAAATTATAATGTTTGCTATTATATTTGCTATTAATTTATTTTCTTTTGGCTTCTTTTGAAAATACTGCACTCCTAATATAACAGGTAAAAATATAAAAAATACATTTCCTGACATATTAAAAGCACCTTCATAATTATCTTTTGTATATAAATAACAACATATAAATATAATAAAAGAACAGATAGCAAGTAGAATTAAAATTTTTCTATTTTTCATATATATCACCCTTCATCAATAATATTATCTATATACT
>DXZA01000057.1 GCA_019415525.1 Tyzzerella sp.
GCTGATGATACTTGGTGGGAAGCCGCCTGGGAAAGTAAGTGGTCGCCGGGATTAATATCGGGGTGTGGCTCAGCTTGGCTAGAGCGCCTGATTTGGGATCAGGAGGTCGCAGGTTCGAATCCTGTCACCCCGACTTCTTAAAAGTTATACAAGCTTTTAACTTATGGTGGGTATAGCTCAGTTGGTTAGAGCGCCAGATTGTGGCTCTGGAGGCCGTGGGTTCGAATCCCACTATCCACCCTTGTTTATGGGTCATTAGCTCAGTTGGTAGAGCACTGGACTTTTAATCCAGGTGTCCCGGGTTCGAGCCCCGGATGACTCACTTTTAATTTAATATGCAGTCGTGGCGGAATTGGCATACGCGCTAGACTAAGGATCTAGTCCGGGTTTCTGGGTAGGGGTTCAAGTCCCCTCGACTGCATCATTTATGCGCGAATGGCTCAGTGGTAGAGCATCGCCTTGCCAAGGCGAGGGCCGCGGGTTCGAATCCCGTTTCGCGCTTTTTGCTTAATTAAATCCTGTATATTTACCATATATTGGGCTGTCGCCAAGCGGTAAGGCACAGGACTTTGACTCCTGCATTCGTTGGTTCGAATCCAATCAGCCCAGGTTTCTTTTTAATTTAATTAAGTATTAATGGGGTATCGCCAAGCGGTAAGGCAACGGATTCTGATTCCGTCATTCGCAGGTTCAAATCCTGCTACCCTAGTTTTTTTAAAGTTGTTGCCGGGGTGTGGCTCAGCTTGGCTAGAGCGCCTGATTTGGGATCAGGAGGTCGCAGGTTCGAATCCTGTCACCCCGATTTCAATCAACTTTAATTTTTTAACTTAATATGCAGTCGTGGCGGAATTGGCATACGCGCTAGACTAAGGATCTAGTCCGGGTTTCTGGGTAGGGGTTCAAGTCCCCTCGACTGCACTTTGCAAACTATGTTTTTTAAATATAGTTTTTTTATTTATATTGTAATGGGGTATCGCCAAGCGGTAAGGCAACGGATTCTGATTCCGTCATTCGCAGGTTCAAATCCTGCTACCCTAGTTTTATACCACAAGGTTTATATTGCCTTGTGGTTTTTTATTTTGTATAGTATTTATGGAGGTGATTTTTTGTTAATTACTGATTTAACTATGAATAAAGAGTATTTTACAGAAAAAAATATTAAATATGTTGATTTAAATTCTAAAAAAATAGGTAACTGTAAAGGTTGCTTTTGTTGTTGGACTAAAACACCTGGCAAATGTGTTATTCGTGATGATGCTACTAAAATATATACTGATATTGCCAAAACTGATTTTATAATTTATGTTTCTAAAGTTGTTTTTGGTTGCTATGATACACCAGTAAAAAATCTTATGGAAAGGTCTTTACCTGTTCAAAAGGCTTTTATAAGAATACATGAAGGAGAAACTCATCATTTTCAACGTGATGTTGCTCTTAAAAAAGCTTTTATAATAGCTTATGGTGCAGAAACTGATTTAGAAAAAGAAACATTTAAAAAACTTGTTGAAAGAAATTCTAAAAATATGAGTTTTACAAGCTATGATATAATATTTACTAATGAAAAAGAAGTTGAAAATATAGCTAAAAAGGTGGTGGAACAATGGAAAAAATAATGATTGTAAACGGTAGTCCTAGATATAATATTTCAAATTCAAAAAAATTATCTGAATTATTTAAAAAATTTAATACTAAATTTGGAATAACTGAATTTGTATGTAATAAAGATAATGATAAAATATGTGAAAATATAGAAAATGTAAACCATATTTTATTTATATTTCCTTTATACACTGATGGTGTTCCAGCTATACTTTTAAACCTTCTTAAAGATATTAAAAAATTTAATAATAAAAATAAGCCTAAAGTACATGTTATTATAAATTGTGGTTTTTTTGAACCTTTTCAGAATGATACTGCTGTTCAAATAGTAAAAATATTTTCTGAACAATGTGGTTTTGAATTTGGAAGTGTTCTTCGTATCGGAAGTGGTGAGGCTATACTTTCTACACCTTTTAAATATATGGTATATATGAAATTAAAGTCTTTCTCAAAATCTATATTAAATAATAAAAAAGTAAATTTAAAAGTTACTATGCCTATTACAAAATCTATGTTCTTAAAAGCTTCAACAACTTATTGGATTAATAAAGGTAAAAAATTTAATAATACTTATGAAGATATGAATACAATGAATATAGAAAAATAATATAGTAAAATGCCTTTATACTATTAAAATAAAGTATTTTGTGATAAAATATTTTAAGTATACAGGAAGGAATGTGGTTTTGTGAAAAAGTGTATGGATTCCAGAATTTTTACTGTTTTAAATTATAATATTAAAGATGTTTGGAATATTATAACATATTTTAAAGATTATAAATGGAGAAGAAATGTGTCTCATGTTCAAACAATAAATAACTCAAATAGTTTTATTGAATATTATAAAAATGGTAATATTAATACTTTTAAAATATTAGAAAAAATAAATTATAGGTATTATAAACTTAAAATAATTAATAAAAAGTTTGTGGGTATATGGGAATGTTTTTTGTATCCATTAAAAGAAAATCGTACTCAGGTTGTATTTTTTAAAACTATATATGTTAAAAATCCTATAAAAAGATTTTTTGCAAAACATTTATGGAATATACGTAAATTGCAGATAGAGTATATTGAAGATATAAAAAATACATTGGGAAATAATAATTATAATGTATAAAGTTAAAAAATGTATGGAACTTATTATTTCTTTTGCCAAGATAGGTACTCTTGTTGTTGGTGGAGGATATTCCATGGTTCCTGTTATGCGTCATGAAGTTGTCAATTATAGAAAATGGATTGATGATAATTCAATGATAGAATGTATGGCTCTTGGACAATCTCTTCCCGGTGTTATAACAATAAATACATCTGTGTTTATTGGATATCGTGTTTGTGGGATATGTGGAGCTTTATCTGCTGCTTTTGGTATTGTATTTCCTGCATTTCTTATAATAACATTATTTGCAGCTGCTTTTGAAAAGCTGCAAAATATGGAAATTGTACAAAATATAATGGCAGGTGTTAGAGCTTCTGTTTTTGCTTTAATACTTGCTTCTGTATTTAAGCTTTTTAAATCATCTGTTAAAGATATTTTTCAGATAATGTTATTTATATGTGTACTTTTATTTATGTTATTTTATGATTTATCACCTATAATTGCAATAATTATTTCAGGTGTTATTGGATATATAATATTTATAAAGAGGAGGGAGAAGTATTGATAAAATCCCTTTTTCTCTTTTTTATTTTTATGAAAATAGGTTTTTTCTGCTATGGTGGGGGATATGCTATGATGTCATTCCTTCAAGATTATGTTATAAAATATAATTGGATGACTGTAAGTGATTTTACAGAAATTGTTGCTATATCTCAGATAACACCAGGACCTATTGCTGTTAATTTAGCTACTTTTGTAGGATTTAAAAATACAGGTGTTATTGGTGCAATATTTGCTACAATAGGAATAACTTTACCTTGTATAATAATGAGTGTTATTGTTTCAAAATTTTTTGTAAAATTTTCTGATACAAATGCTGTTAAAGGTATTATGTATGGTATAAAACCAGCTTCAACAGGCCTTATTATGGCTTCTGCTATAAGTATAGGAATGAAAGAAATATTTTCGGCACAAGAATTTAATAGCTTTATTGAATATTTTGAAACATTTAAACCTATTTCATTTTTAATATTTGCAATATCATTTATATTACTTATGAAAACAAAAATAAATCCTATTTTTATAATATTTTTTTCTGGTATTGTAGGTATTTTTATATTTTAGTTTAAAGGAATGATTTTTAATGCTTGATATAGCACTTTTGGGTACAGGCGGAATGATGCCTATGCCTTCTAGATTTCTTACTGCAATGATGGCAAGATTAAATGGAAGACTTATTCTTATAGATTGTGGTGAAGGAACTCAGGTAACATTAAAAAGTCTTGGTTGGGGTTTTAAATCTATTGATGCTATATGTTTTACACATTATCATGCAGACCATATTTCTGGTCTTCCTGGTATGCTTCTTACAATAGGTAATTCTGGAAGAACAGAACCTCTTAAGCTTATTGGTCCAACTGGTCTTAAAAAAATTGTAGAAGGAATTATGTGTATTGCGCCTGAAATACCTTTTCCTATTGAATATATTGAAATAGATAATTGTGGAAAAGAAATTGTTGTAAGTGATTTTCATATAAGTACAGTACAGGCTGACCATACAATAAAATGCATTGCTTATAGAATAGATATTAAAAGAAAAGGTCGTTTCGATGTGAAAAAAGCTAATGCTCTTAAAATTCCAAGAAATCTTTGGTCTGTTATTCAAAGAGATGGACAGCTTGAATTTGAAAATAAAATTATTACAGCTGATATGGTTATGGGAGAGCCAAGAAAGGGTATTGCTGTATCATATTGTACAGATAGTAGACCATTACATTCTATTTCTAAATTTATAGAAAATTCAGACCTTTTTATATGTGAAGGAATGTATGGTGAAAATGAAAAAAAACAAAAAGCTATTGAAAATAAGCATATGCTTTTTTCAGAGGCTGCAAGACTTGCCTATGATGGTAATGTTAAGGAATTATGGCTTACTCATTTTAGTCCTTCTCTTTCAGAGCCAGAGCTTTTTATAGATAATGCAAAGAGTATTTTCGAAAATACTTATATTGGAGAAGATAGAAAGTGTAAAACTATTTATTTTCCGGAAGATTAACAGACTGAAACTTATATTTTATCGTATTATTAAATGAGTTTATATTAAGGCTCAAAAAGGGGTAGCTATGTTGAAAAAAACTGATGATTATGAATTGGTAAAAATGTCAATAGACGGGAACAATGATGCATTTGCTGAATTGCTTTCAAGATATAAAAATCTTGTATATTCGGTTGTTCTAAGAATGGTAAATGATGCTGAGGAGGCTAATGACCTTGCACAGGAAATATTTATAAAAGTATATAAAAATCTTGATAAATATCAGCCTGAGTTTAAGTTTTCAACATGGATTATAAGAATAAGTACAAATCATGTAATTGATTATCGTAGAAAGAAAAAACATGAAACAGTAAGTATAGATGATATGACATATGATTTGCCTGAAAAAGATACTCCTGAAAGTAAATATCTAAAAAAAGAAGAAAAGATTACTGTTGAAAAAGCAATAAATTCTTTACCAGATATGTATAAGATACCTATTGTTCTTTTTCATAAGCAAGGTTTATCTTATCAAGAAATTGCAGATATAACCAAAGAACCTTTATCTAAGGTTAAAAATAGGATTTTCAGAGGCAGAAAAATGCTTAAGGATATTTTAATGGAAATTGAAGGCAGGTGACAAATATGAAATGTAGCGAAGCAGAAGAGCTTATGATGAAATATATGGATAATGAATTATCTGAAAAAGATGCAAAATTATTAAATGAACATCTTTTAATATGTAATGAATGTAAAGAAAGTTTTTATATTTATGATTCACTTATAGGTGATATAATGCTTATGCCAGACTTTGAAGCACCTGCTGATTTTGAAGCAAATGTTATGGCAGAAATCAGAAAAATTTCTGAAGATGAATATAAAATTACTTATTCAATAAAAAATAAAATATACGGTATTATATGGGGCAGTTTTTCTATTTTATTTGGTACAGGTACTATGCTTGTACTTTACAGAGAGCCAATAATGACATCCCTTTTAAACAACCCTTATATAGGAGATGAAGTTGCAAGGCTTATACCTGTTTCTGCAACAATTACAGAGCAGGGTGAAATTATAAAAGGTGCAGCTGATACGGCTTTTAATATTTTAAATAATACAGTTGCAAATTCTATAGGAATTATATTTGCCGTCCTTACAGTAATATGTGCTGCACAGTTTATTATTTTGAGAAGCAAAAAGCGTACTAAATAAGGCTGATGATACATGAATGATGATAATAAACTGAAATCCATTAATAGAATACTAATATATGGTGCACTTGTTGCAGGAATACTTTTTTTAAGACTTATTGCAGATTATCCAACTGATATTATAGATTTTAGTACAGGAATAGTTATTATATTTGAAAAAATAATGATAGCTCTTGGACTTCAAAATTTTATAATAATTATGAGTAGAATTCCACTTATAGCATTAGTTTTTGCTTCAGGAATTTTTAAAATTGTAATAGGTCTTATTTTGCTGTTTATTTTTAAAAGTACAGCAGAACAAGGTACTATGATAATTATAAAAAAGCCAATAAAAGTAATAGCTATTGGTAATATAGTTTACATATTAGAGCTTATACTATTTTTTATTTTTACATTATCTGTGATAGGTCTTCCTATAGCTGTTATAATAGGTATACTTGGTTATATAACATCATTTCTTGGTTGTATACCACTGGCAATGTTTTTTGGATATAATATATGTCAGATATTAAATGTGTCAGGTTATACATATATGTATTATATGATAGGAAGTTTTTTTATGGTTCTTTGTCAAAGTGTTTATGCAATTGGTGTTGCTTTTTCTATGTATGTATTTCCAGTACTGTCAATAGGTATTTTTATAATATTATTACTTAATAGATTTGTTTTTAAAATGTCATATAAAATAGAGTTTAACACTAAACGAGAAAAAGAACCCTTTGACAGAAAAAAAATAAAGGATATAATAACAAAAGGATTGTAGTTTGTATTTGTACTTGGGAGGATAAAATGACTAAGGATAAAGATGATATATTAATACTTGCAATAGAAAGCTCATGTGATGAAACAGCAGCGGCAGTTGTTAAAAACGGTAGAGATGTTCTTTCAAATATAATTTCATCACAGATTGATTTACATAAGCTTTATGGTGGTGTTGTACCGGAGATAGCTTCAAGAAAGCATGTTGAAAATATTGATGCTGTAATAAAAGAAGCACTTAAAGAGTCTAATACAACATTTGATGATATTGATGCTATAGCTGTTACATATGGTCCAGGACTTGTTGGAGCGTTACTTGTTGGACTTGCAGAAGCAAAAGCTCTTGCATATGCTCTTAAAAAGCCTCTTGTTGGTGTTCATCATATAGAAGGTCATATATCAGCTAATTATATTCAAAATAAAGATTTTGAACCACCATATGTTGCTCTTGTTGTTTCAGGTGGACATTCTCATCTTGTTTATGTAGAAGACTATGGAAAATATGAGATTATGGGTCATACAAGAGATGATGCAGCAGGAGAAGCATATGATAAAGTTGCACGAGTAATAGGAATGGGTTATCCAGGAGGCCCTAAAATAGATAAGGCTGCAAAACTTGGAAATCCAAATGCAATACAGTTCCCTAGAGTATTTCTTGAAGAAGATAGCTATGATTTTAGTTTTAGTGGTCTTAAATCAGCAGTTTTAAATTATGTTAATAAAGAGAAAATGATGGGAAATGAAATAGTTCCTGAAGATGTAGCAGCTTGTTTTCAAAAATCTGTTGTTGAAGTACTTGTTGCAAAAACAATAAAGGCTGCAAAAGAAAAGGGTGTTGATAAAGTTGCTATGGCTGGAGGAGTTGCCTCAAATACAGCTTTAAGAGAGGCTCTTACAAAGGCTTGTGAAGAAAATAATATTTATCTTTCAATACCTTCACCAATACTTTGTACAGATAATGCGGCTATGATAGGTTCAGCAGCATATTATGAATATATAAACGGAATAAGAGATGGTCTTGACCTTAATGCAGTTCCAGGGCTTAAACTTGGTCAAAGATAAATTAAAAGAGTATCAACAAAGTTGATACTCTTTTTTATTAAAACATTCCACCATCAATAGTTATTACTTGTCCATTTATAAATTCTGATTTTTCAGAAGCAAGAAATACTGCCAAATCAGCAACTTCTGAAGAATTTCCAAAACGCATAAGAGATATTTCATCAGCAAGTTCGGCTCTTTCTTCATCACTAAGCCAAGCGTTCATTTTTGTATCAATTACACCACAACTTATAGCATTAACCCTTATTCCACTTGGGCCAAGCTCTTTTGCCATAGCTTTTGTAAATGAATTTACAGCACCCTTAGAGGCTGAGTATACAGCTTCACAAGAAGCACCTTTATCTCCCCACATTGAAGATATATTTATTATTATTCCACTTTTTTCACGTACCATATATGGTATTGCAAGATGTGTGCAGTTAAATACAGAATTTATGTTTACACTCATAACCCTTTCCCAATCTGATGGTTTCATATCTGAAAAAAGCCCTAAGTATGATATTCCAGCGTTATTTATAAGTATATCTATATTTCCGATTGTTTCAAACATATCTTCACATTGTGAATAATCAGAAACATCAGCCATAAATGTTTTACATACACCACCATTTTCAATTATTTCATCAGCAGTATTGTCCATTTCATAACCACTTTTTGATGCATTTAATATTACTTCACAGCCTTCTTTTGAAAAAGCAAAAGCAATTGCCTTTCCAATACCTCTTGAAGAGCCAGTTATAAGAACTTTTTTACCTTTAAGATTCAATGTAATTCGCCCCTTTCGTTTAAATAGATTTTATAATATAAATGTTATAATATCAATTATATATGGACTTTTAACTGCAAAAAATAGTATAATAATTTTTATAGTTTTTACAAAATAAAACAGGGAGGGATTTTTTTGAATGTTTTCTTTGTTACTTTTCAAAGACTTATAACACTTTTTGTTCTTATGCTTTCAGGGTATTTTATGAGAAGAATGAAAATTATTGATGAAGAAACAACATCAAAAATTTCCGGTATGATAATAAAATTTATTGTTCCTATACTTATAATTAATTCACTTAATATTGAATATTCAAATGAGCTTATGGTAAATGGAATAAAATTCTTTTTTGCCATGATATTAATACATATTTTTGCACTTATTATTTCATATATTGTTGTTAAAATTTTGAATATAAAAAAGACAATAGCTGGAATATGGATATATATATGTATGTTTTCCAATGGAACATTTATGGGATTTCCTGTTTTAAGTTATGTTTTTGGTGAAGAAGCTCTTTTTTTTGGGTCTGTTGCTTTTATAGTTTTTAATCTTGTAAGTTTTTCACTTGGAGTTGAAATTATTGCGAGAATAAGTGATAAAAAAATAAATGATACTTCATTAAAAAGTCTTATAATTACACCTAGTAATATAGCTTTTTTAATAGGTGTAATATTATTTATAACACCATTAAACTTTCCAACTCCTATAATAGATGCAATGGATATTATAGCTGACCTTACAACACCACTTGCTATGATTGTAATAGGTTCTCATCTTGTAAAAAATACTTTTACTGATTTATTTTCAGATTGGACAGCTTACATATGTTTTTTTATGAGACTTATAATACTTCCATTGTTAAATTTAATATTATTTAGAATTATTGGATTTAATTCTTATATGTCAGGTATAGCGGTTCTTATTACAGCTATGCCAGCATCAGCAATGGCACCAGCAATGGCGGAAGAGTATGGTGGAGATACAGTATGGGCTTCAAGAGTAGTTTTTCTTACAACTTTAGGTTGTATAATTACTGTACCAATTATAAATATTTTTATTATTTAAAATTAGTAATGAAAGGAATGAATATATGTTTAATTTATTAAAAGAAGGGGAGTTAAGATTTTTACAGCTCTTTAATATGAGTAAAGAGATATATAAAAATAATATGAAAGTTATGATGTTTATATTAATTTTATTATTTCTGCCTATAAATATAATACTTGGTGTTTTAAGTGAGTTTATGGTTAATTCTATGTATGGTATAAATATGAATATACTTATACAAAATATTGAAAATATAGGAATAAGTGCGTTACCAAAAGAATATATTATATATAATTTTTTATATATGACAGTACAAGTATTTTTTGAACCTCTTGGTATTATGGCTGTTGCATATGTTACTTATAAATATGTGTGTGGTGAAAGTATTAACTATAAAGAAGCTATTTCACGTTCTCTTGAAAAAGGTGGAATGTTTCTTATTTCAGCATTTATATATATATTCTTTATATTTATAGGAATGAGTTTTATATTTCCAGGAATATATATTGCTATAGCAGGTTATTTTTATATGTATGCTATTATTATTGATGATAAAAATCCGTTATCAGCAATTATTTATAGCTTTAAAACCGTTAGAAAAAGATGGTTTAAAACATTTACATATCTTATAATAATTGGGATTTGTAAATATAGTATATCTGTTCTTATGTCTTATGTTTTTAAGGGTGTTATTAATCAGAATATATTTATAGGTACTGTTTTGATAGAAACAGCAAATCAATTTTTTAATATAGTATTTTTGTGTTTAATTTCACTTATGTATATTAACAGAAAATTTATTATTGAAAATAAAAACGGCATTTAAAAATGCCGTTTTTTTTGTTATAAAACACTTTCTTTTATTTCACCGGTTTGATATGCAGCAAGAAGATTTTCAAGGTCAGCAATTGTATTTTTAATTTCTCTTCCTATATCAGTATCAACTACACGAATTCTTTCGTTTGAATATTGTAAAGCAACAGTTGAAGAATGTATATCTTTTTCTTGTTCAATAGCAATTTCTGTTGATTCGAAAGGCTCATGGGATACAAGAAGGAGTCCATGAGAGTTGTATATAAGAGTATATCCTGCTATACCTGTAACTTTCTGATATGCCTTTGCAAATCCTCCATCAATTACGAAAAGTTTACCATTTGCTTTTATAGGGCTTTCACCTTTTGAAACTTTTACAGGAACATGACCGTTTATAATATGAGATTTATCAGGGTCAAGGTCAAATTCTGAAAGTATCATACTACAAATTTCTTCTTTATTTCTTAGTTCATAATATGGATTTGTAATTTCTTTATGAGATTTTTTGTCATCTATAAAGTATCTTTCAAATGTTGTCATTTTTTTCTTTCCAAAAAGAGGAGAGTCTTCTCCACACCACAAATACCAAACAAGGTCAAGACAAAGGTTTTTTAATTCAGTATGCGGTTTATTAAAATATCCTTCACGTACAGTTTTTTCAACAGCATCAAGATATCCTCTGCCTTTATACATTTTATCTCTAAAAGGTACTGATTTCAAAGTTCCGTCAGGGTTCATTGGTATTCCACCATGAAAAAGAAGGTTTGAATTATATATAGTATACATACTTCCTTTACTTAAAAGTGTTCTTATATGGTTTTGAAGTTTTTGACTGTTTATAAATGAAAGTTTTATTTTTTCCATAACCTCTTGTTCTTCTGTTGTAAGAGTATATGGATTTTTAGGGTCTATTGTAGGAAAGTTTGTGTCATTAAGTTTATATTCAATTCCTTCTATTTTTACAGTACCTTTTTCTGTATCAATATTTTCTAAAATAAGACGTTTGTCCATTAGAAATTCAGGGTGTCTTTTTATTATTTGGGATTCTAATTTAAATTGCATTATTGCTATTGCTTTATGCATTTTTGCAATAAGATTTGATTCTTTATCACTTATATATGTATCAGCAGAAACTTTTGGAATAAACCCTGTGCAAGGGTCATCTGCATATTTTTCCATTGCAAATGTAGCAAGA
Organism: Tyzzerella sp.; assembly: GCA_019415525.1. Taxonomy (GTDB): domain Bacteria; phylum Bacillota; class Clostridia; order Lachnospirales; family Anaerotignaceae; genus Fimicola. The sequence goes on from DXZA01000057.1 coordinate 11,590, forward strand.
GGAATAAGGTTTATACCATAATCTTCTTCTACTGTATCAAGATTAGCATATCTTGCTTGTATTCTTATTACATTGCATATAAGAGCACTACAACCGGAAGCCGCTCCCATCCAAGATATATCATGATTTCCCCATTGTATATCTACATTATGATAATCTTCAAGAATATCCATTATTTTTGCCGCATTAGGCCCTCTGTCATATATATCACCAATTACATGAAGGCAATCTATTGCAAGACGTTGTATAAGTTTAGCTATTGCAACTATAAAGCTATCTGCTTGACCAAGGCGTATTATAGTATCTATAATTTCGCTATAATAAAGTGATTTATCACTACCAACACCGTCTTCATGAAGAAGTTCTTCTATTATATATGCAAATTCTTTAGGAAGAGCTTTTCGTACTTTTGAACGTGTGTATTGTGAAGAAATTACTTTGCATATTAATATAAGTCTATAAAGAGTTATTTTATACCAGTCGTTCATGTCACTTTCTGTTTTAGCAACTTTATCTATTTTTTCTTCAGGATAATATATAAGAGTAGCTAAAACCTTTTTTTCGCTTTCACGAAGACTTGTTCCGAATATTGTATCAATATGATTTTTTATAACACCTGAAGCGTTTTTTAATACATGGTTAAATGATTCATATTCACCATGAATATCAGATACAAAATGTTCTGTGCCTTTTGGAAGGTTAAGTATTGCTTGTAAATTTATTATTTCTGAGCTTGCCATAGTAACGTTTGGATACTTTTTAGCTAAAAGTTCAAGATACTTTATGTAGGAAGCTGAAAAATTATGTTCCATTTTTATATCTCCTCCTATTCAAAATATATTTTAGCGGTATAAATTATATGTTGATTATAATAGTAAATATTAATTTTTTCTAGTTTATTTTGGTATATTTTACATAAAAGTTATTTAATTGTTTATTTAGCTTGTATATTTAATAATAATATATATATATTTATGTGAAAAATATAAACAAAAGGTTTATATAATTTTTTCTTTAATAAATTCAAATTTTATTTTAAGGATTTAAAATAATTTTTGTGATATAATCAACTCTGTAATTAAAATATAAGGCGGTTATTTTTATGAATGAAAAAGCGTTTAGAACACTTGAATTTAATAAAATTATAAAGAAACTTACAGACTTTGCTGTTTCTCCTATGGGGAAAGAAAAAGCACAATCATTAGTTCCTTCTGTTATTCTTAGTGATATTGTAAATTCACAGAAAGAAACAAGTGAAGCTGTATCTATGGCTATGAGAAAAGGTAGTCTTTCTCTTGGAGGACTTCGTGAAATTCGTCCACAGCTTAAAAGAGCTGCTATGGGTGGTACTCTTTCAATAGAGGAGCTTATGAATATAGGTGAATTTTTATATGTATGCAGAAAAGCAAAAAATTATGCTAAAAATGAAAATAAAGCTGAAACATATGAAATACTTGATGGACTTTTTATGCTTATAGAGCTTATACCAAAACTTGAAAATGAAATAACAAGATGTATTGTTTCAGAAGTAGAAATATCTGATGATGCAAGTGCTGGTCTTAGAAATGTAAGAAAAGAAATAAGAGCATCAAATGATAAAATTCGTGACCAACTTAATGGTATTATAAATTCATCAGCATATAGAAATATGCTTCAGGATTTTGTTATAACAATAAGAAATGATAGATATTGTGTGCCTGTAAAAGCTGAATACAGAAGTAGCTTTCCAGGTATGATACATGACCAATCAAATACAGGTTCAACAATATTTATAGAGCCTATGAGCGTTGTACAGCTTAATAATAAAATAAAAGAACTTCAGGCAAAAGAAAAAGAGGAAATTGAAAAAATACTTGCTTATCTTTCAGAAATGGTTACAGAAAATTGTCCATTACTTGAAGCTAACCTTGAAATACTTACACAGCTTGATTTTATATTTGCTAAAGCCAATTTATCAATATCTATGAGAGGTACACAGCCTGTATTTAATACAAAAGGATATATAAATATTAAAAAGGCAAGACACCCACTTCTTGATGATAAATCTGTTGTACCTATTGATATATATCTTGGAAAAGAGTTTACAACACTTCTTATAACAGGGCCAAATACAGGAGGTAAAACAGTTGCATTAAAAACATTAGGACTTTTTACACTTATGGGTCAGTCAGGACTTCATATACCTGCATTTGATAATTCAGAACTTGCAGTTTTTGATAATGTTTTTGCAGATATAGGTGATGAACAAAGTATTGAACAGAGTCTTTCAACATTTTCTGCTCATATGAGTAATATTGTAAAAATACTTGAAGAAGTAACTTCAAATTCATTGGTTCTTTTTGATGAGCTTGGAGCAGGTACAGACCCAACAGAAGGTGCAGCTCTTGCTCTTGCTATAATACAATATTTATTTAAAAGAGGTATAAGAACAGCTGTTACAACACATTATAGTGAACTTAAAGTATATGCTCTTTCAACAGAAGGTGTTGAAAATGCATGTTGTGAATTTAGTGTTGAAACATTAAGACCTACTTATAAACTTCTTATAGGTATTCCAGGTAAAAGTAATGCTTTTGCAATATCAAAAAGACTTGGACTTCAGCAGTATATTATTGATATGGCAAAAGAATTTATTGACAAAGAAGATATAAGACTTGAAGATGTAATAACAGACCTTGAAATAAGCAAAAGAAGCGTTGTTTATGAACAAGAAAGAGCAGAAGAATACAGAAAAGAAGCAGAACAGCTTAAAAAAGAAGTTGAAAAGCAAAGACAAAAAACACATGAACAGCGTGAAAAAATACTTGCTAAAGCTAGAGAAGAAGCTAAACTTGTGTATATCCAAGCAAAAGAAGAAGCAGACAGAATTATAAAAGAGCTTAACAAACAATCAAAAACAAAATCAACTCAGAAAATGAATGAGGAAAGACTTAAACTTAAAAATAAAATTGGTGAAATGCAAGAAAAATCATCAAAAGCAATGGGCAAAAAGACTAACCATAAACCTTTAAAATCTCTTTCTGCTGGTGACAAGGTTTATGTTATAAGTTTTGACCAATATGGAACAGCTCTTTCTGCTCCTGATAATAATGGAGATGTAATGGTTCAAGCAGGAATAATGAAAATAAAAGTACCATTAAAAGAACTTATGATGGACGAAAGAGAAGAGCCAAAAGTAAAAGATAATAATATGAGAAAAGTTTCAACAAGAGTAAAAGCAGGAAAAAGCCAGTTTATATCACCTGAAATTGATTGTCGTGGTCAAACTGTTGATGAAGGTCTTGGGAATATTGATAAATACATTGATGACGCATATCTTGCAGGACTTAAAAAGATTACAATTATACATGGAAAGGGAACAGGTGCTTTAAGAAGTGCTGTATGGAAATATTTAAGAACAAATCCTCATGTTGTAAGTTTCCGTCAAGGTGATTTTACTGAAGGAGAACTTGGAGTTACTGTTGTTGAATTAAAGTAGCCGGAGGGATTTTTATGAGTGATAAAATTAAAGTAATGGTTGTTGATGATGATAAACATATTGCAGAACTTATTTCATTATATCTTATGAAAGAAGGATATGATACAAAAGAGGTTTATAATGGTAAAGAGGCTCTTGAGGTTTTTTCGCAGTATAATCCTAATATAGTTATACTTGATATAATGCTTCCAGGACTTGACGGTTATCAAGTTTGTAGTTCCATAAGAAAAACAAGTAATGTACCTGTAATTATGCTTACAGCTAAAGGAGAAACTTTTGATAAGGTTCTTGGTTTGGAGCTTGGTGCAGATGATTATATGGTAAAACCTTTTGATTCAAAAGAGCTTGTTGCTAGAGTAAAAGCAGTTCTAAGAAGATATGAAACAAAAACAGAGGAAAAATCAGAAGGTGAATTAAGATTTGATAATTTAATTATAAATTCACTTAATTATACTGTAAATTATAATGGTAAAGATTTAGATTTTCCACCAAAAGAATTTGAACTTTTATATTTTCTTGCACAGCATAAAAATCAAGTTTTTACAAGGGAACAGCTTCTTGATAAAATATGGGGATATGAATATATAGGAGATACTCGTACTGTTGATGTTCATATTAAAAGAATTCGTGAGAAAATAAATGGAGATAATAATTGGGAAGTTAAAACAGTATGGGGAGTAGGTTATAAATTTGAGGTGAAATAAATATGATTAAAAAGTCTATACTTACAAAACAGCTTTTTATATATATTGGAACTCTTTTTATAAGCTTCTTTATACTTGGTGGTGCACTAACTTTTGCTTATTCAAATTATTATGTAGGTCTTAAAGAAAAACAACTTATAGAGCATGGCGAAAAATTATCACAAAAAATATATGAACAATATGCTATAAATTTCTTTACAGGTAAACTTAAGACTGATGATTTACAGTATCAGCTTCAGGTTATTGAAGAATATCTTGATGCAAATGTATTTTTTATGAATAAAGATGGTGTAATAGAAAATGTTACTCCTGGTATAAGTCAGTCTTGGGTTGGTCAAACTCTTACAGATGATGCTATTGAGGGTGTACTTGATGGTAAAATAGTAACTGTAAAAGGTAAACTTAATGGAATGTTTCCAGAACCTGTTCTTACTGTAGGGTATCCTTTAATTATAGGGCAAAGAGTTATAGGTGGAGTTTTTATGTGTACATCTATACCTGAAATACAAAAATCAATACAAGGTATGTATGGTGTTGGAGGAATTTGTCTTGTTGCAGTAATGATTATAGGTGCTTTTCTTGTATATATATCAACAAGAAGAATAACAAAGCCCTTACTTGAAATGAATAATGCGGTAAAAGTTATAGCAAATGGAAATTTTGAAAATAGACTTGAAGTTAATACAGAAGATGAAGTTGGTCAGCTTGCAGAAAGTTTTAATAATATGGCAGAAAGTCTTGATAAACATGAAAAAATAAGAAGGGATTTTATAGCTAATATATCACATGATTTAAGGTCGCCTCTTACATCTATACAAGGATTTATAGGAGCAATACTTGATGGAACTATACCTGTTGAGAAACAACAACATTATCTTGAAATAGTTATGGAAGAAACATCTCGTCTTACAAAGCTTACAAATGATATTGTAGATTTAAGTAGGGCACAAACAAGTAATCTTACACTAGAACAAACTGAGTTTAATATAAATGAGCTTATAAGAGATAGTATAGAAAAACTTGAACCAAGATTTAAAGAAAAAGATATTTCGGTTGATATAATATTCTTTGAAAAAGATACTATTGTAAAAGCTGATGAAGATAAAATACGTAGAGTTTTCCATAATCTTGTTGATAATGCATTAAAATTTACAGATATTTCAGGAAATATAAAAATAGAAACAGCATTAAAAAATAATAATAAAATAACTGTTTCTGTAAAAGATAATGGAAAAGGTATAAGCGAAGAAGACCAAAAATATGTGTTTGATAGATTTTATAAAGCTGATACATCAAGAGGAGAAGATAAAAAAGGTGGAGGACTTGGTCTATCAATAGCAAAGCAATTTATACTTGCTCATGGCGAGAATATAGGTGTTAAAAGTGAAGAAGGCAAAGGAACAGAGTTTATTTTTACATTAAAATTAGCTATGTAAATATTTACATTATTTAAATAATGTTTAATTTGTGTTCATATATTGTTCAAAAATGTGATTTATAATCTAATCATAGTAAATGATAAAGAGTAACAAGAGTTAAAATAAACTCTTTTAATACAGGAGGTTATAAATTATGGATAATGAAAAAGATTTAAAAATAGAAAATGAAGAAGAAACAACAAAAGAAGAGATAATAAAAGAAGAAAATACTAATGAAACAGATGATAAGGTTGAAGAAAATGTTTCAGAAAACGTTGAAGAAGAAAAATTACAATCAGAAACAAATCCAATTAATGAAGAAACATTAAATGAAAAAAAAGAAACATTTTATCATGAAACTGTTAAAAATGAAGGTAAAAAACGTAAATCAAAAAGTAATTCTTTTAATAGACTTATAGCAGCCTGCCTTGTAGTAAGTATTGCTGGTGGAGGAAGTATAGGTGCTGGTTATTCAATTATGCAAAATATATTGCAAAATAAATCAGGTATAACTTCAAATGAAACTATTAATAATTCAAACAGTAAGGTAACAACAGCAAAAACTGTTTCTGTATCATCAGATGATGCAGTATCTGTAATAAAGTCTGTAAAACCTTCTGTTGTAAGTATAAATACAATTACACAGAAATCAACAACATATTATGGAAGTTTTTCAATACCATATGAAGCAGAAGGAGCAGGTTCTGGTGTAATATTCTATGAAGATGATACAAAAGTTGCAATAGCAACAAATTATCATGTTATAGAAGGAGCAACAAATATTTCTGTATCAATAGAAGGAGCAGAAAGTGATGTTTTAGCTAATGTTGCTGGATATGATAGTAATTCAGACCTTGCAGTAATTACTGTAAATAAAGAAGACCTTAGTAAAGTTGGTATTGATAGTGTAACTGTTGCTACATTTGGTGATTCTGACCAACTTCAGGCAGGACAAAGCGTTATTGCTATAGGTAATGCACTTGGAGAAGGTATTTCAACATCAGGTGGTATGATTAGTGCAACAGAAAAAACAATAGCTGTTGATGATGTAAGTCTTGATGTTATACAAACTGATGCTGCAATAAATCCTGGAAATAGTGGAGGAGCACTTGTAGACCTTAATGGAAATGTTATAGGAATAAATACTGCAAAATCATTTGAGGAGGCTGTTGAAGGAATGGGATATGCAATACCAAGTAATACTGTTATACCAATAATAAATCAACTTCTTACAGAAGGTTCTGTTCCAAGACCTTTCCTTGGAATAACAGGTACTGATGTAACAAATAGCCTTTCAGACCTTTATGGTCTTCCAGTTGGTGTTCTTGTAACAGAAGTAGTTGCTGGTGGTAGTGCTGATAGTGCAGGAATACAATCTGGTGATATAATAACAGATTTTGCGGGACAAAAGATAATGTCAATGGATACACTTGTTGAAGTTCTTGCAGAACAAGAAGTAGGTAGTCAGGTTGAGGTTAGAGTTATAAGAAATGGTGATAAAGCTGTAACTTTAACATTGACAATATTTGATGGAAATAGTGATAATTCTTCTAATACTAAACCTACAAATAGTAACTCATTATTAATACCAAATAATAGATAATTAAAACAGATGAAAGTATTATTAATAAAGGATACTTTCATCTGTTTTTTTATATTGTTAAAATTACTAAAAGTTACAACAATATATTGTTAACTTTTAACTATTATAAACATTAATAATATATGTTAGTATTTATACAAGTTAATATTTAGTTGTCGGAATGTTACTGGTAAAGCAGGCGTAACCGTGGTTTATAGCAATTCTCTATAGGTGGAGAAGTGTAAATAAATCATGGTTTTTTTTTGTCACTTTTATAAAGTATTATGTCTGACAAAATTTGTATTTTATTGTATAAACTATGTAATTTAAAATAATGGTTAGTTATATAGTAAAAGGAGGAAGGGTTTTTATGAAATTTAAAAGAATGTTGGCTTCAACATTAGCATTATCAATGGTATTTTCAGCAGTGCCAGCAAGTGCTTTTGCTAAAGATGTAAAAGAAGCTGACTCAGCTGCAACTGATGAATATGAATTATATCCTAATGTGCATTCAATAGAATATGGAGATACTTATGTTACTTTACCAAGTACTGTACGTGCTATATTTGAAGATGGCATTGACCAGTATACTATAGCAAGAGCTGAATATGCTCTTAATACAGGTGGAATGGTTATGGATAAGGTATCTGCAAGTGATATTACTAAAATTTCTGATGTGGTAGATGCTCCAGCAACACTTGAAGAGCCACCAATAGTAGATATGCCAACAACACTTGAAGAGTCACCAATAGTAGATGTGCCAATAACATTAGAAATACCTGTTGTTGATGAAGTATCTGTTGAAGGAAATTCAGAAAGTGTAACAGAAGCTTCTTTGGAAAAAGAAGATACAGCAACAACATTAGAAATACCTGCTATTGATGAGTCTGAAGTAGTAACAGAAGATAAAGAGGAAGTAACAACAGAAGATAAAGAAGAAGTTGTAACAGAGGATAAAGAGGAAGTAACAACAGAAGATAAAGAAGAAGTTGTAACAGAGGATAAAGAAGAAGTTACAACAGAAAATACACAGGACAAAAATGAGACTGTATCAGAAGATGTAGTAGATGGAATAGAAGAAAAACCAACTATAGATAGACCAGCAACACTTGAAGAACCTATAATTGACAATGAAATTATGATGGCAGAGGATAATGGTGTTGATTTACTTGTTGGTATTTATGGAAATGAAGATTCAACAGTAGATGATTGGTTTAATGAAAATGTGCCAGATGCAGATTATACAGTTCTTAAAAAGACTGATTCATATCTCCTTGTTGCTAAAGGAAATCAAATAGCAATTCTTGGTAAAGATACAGATGCAGCTTTTTATGGTCTTACAACACTTAAACAGATTATGACACAGATTAATCAGAGTGAAAGAAAAGTAAGAAGTCTTTCAATAGAAGATTGGTCAGATATTGCATCACGTGGATTTATTGAAGGATACTATGGTGAACCTTGGAGTGTTGAAGATAGAGCAGAACTCATGCGTTTTGGTGGAGAGTTTAAACTTAATTCATATTTCTATGCACCAAAAGATGACCCTAAACATAATGCAAAATGGCGTGAATTATATACACCAGAAGAGCTTGATAAACTTATAAAACCTCTTGCAGAAGCAGGAAATGCTTCAAAATGCCAGTATGTATTTGCACTTCACCCATTTATGAGTAATCCTATAACAAGCTCAAATTATGATGCAAGTGTTAAAATATTAAAACAGAAATTTGAACAGGTTATGAGCGTTGGAGTTCGTCAAATAGCAGTTCTTGCAGATGATGCTAAAAACCAAGGCGGAGATTTATATGTTAAACTTATGAAAGAGCTTGTTGAATGGGTATCTTCAGAAGAAATGCAAGAAAAATACCCTGGTCTTAAAACAACAATTCCTTTCTGTCCTGTTGAATATAGCGGTTGGGGTAATGAATGGATGAAACAACTTCCAGAAGAAGTGCCAATTGTTATGACAGGTGGTAAAATATGGGGTGAAGTTTCAAATAGCTTTACAGAAGGATTCTATAACAATGTTAATCGTGGACCATATATGTGGATTAACTGGCCATGTACAGATAATTCAAAACGTCATCTTATAATGGGTGGATTTAAAGATTTCCTTCATCCAGGTGTTGCTCCAGAAAAAATTCAGGGTATTGTACTTAATCCAATGCAACAGTCAGAGCCTTCAAAAGTAGCTATATTTGGTAATGGTTGTTACTCTTGGAATATATGGGAAGATGGAGAAACAGCTGATAAAACTTGGGAAGATTCATTTAAATATGTAGACCATGAAACATATAAGAGAACACCTGAATCAGAGGCTCTTAAAGAAATATCAAAACATATGATAAATCAAAATATGGATAGCCGTGTTAGAGTTCTTGAAGAATCAGTAGAGCTTAAACCAAAACTTAATGATTTTAAAGCGAAACTTTCAAGTAAAACTCTTACAAAAGAAGATATAGATTCTATGCGTAAAGAATTTACAAAACTTCAGGAGGCGGCTGCTCTTTATAAAGAAAGTGGAAATGAAAGACTTGCAGGTCAGATGATTTATTGGCTTGATACTTGGCAGAATGTTACATCAGCAGCAGAATATTTCCTTGATGCACTTGAAGCATATTATATAGATAATGAACAGGGTTCTGTTCCAGAATTATATGTTAAAGGTCAGTCAGAAATGGAATCAGCTGAAACACATGGATTTAAATATCTTAACTCAACTCAATATGCAGAAGTTGGTGTACAGCATATTATGCCATTTTTAAGAACAGTACGTACTGAAGTTGCAACACTTGCTGAAATGACAGTTGACCCAACAAAAGTTATTGCAACACCAGTTACAAATATTGAAGCTAATCCAACAGGTTCAATAAATAATATTATAGACGGAAATGATAAGACAGAAGCTTATTTCAAAAAAGAAATAAAAAATGGTGATTATGTAGGTATTGTATATAATAGACCAATAGCCATAGATAGTGTTCTTTTTGCAACAGGTCGTTCAGAAAATATGGCAGATACATTTAGCACATGTAAACTTGAATATACAGAAGATGGTGTTGAATGGAAAGATGTTCCTAACGGAGCTTTCTCTGGTAGTAAAACAGAAATGAAAGCAGAAAACCTTGGTCTTAAGGCTATGGGTATAAGAATGACAGCAACAGCTGATAATGCAAAATGGCTTGGTATTCGTGAAATTTATATAAATAATTTACCAGTTGAAGTGCCAGAGGATACATCAAAACCTCTTACAGGAACAGTATATAAAACAGGTTCTTACTCAGTATATCAGGGTCCAGAAAGTAAACTTACAGATGGAAATGAATCTACTTTTGTATGGTATGATCCAAGAAATGGAGAAAATAATGATGTATGTCTTGTAGGAGATTATTTAGGTCTTGACCTTGGAACTACAAAACAGATTGGAAAAGTAAGAATTGTTGTTGGTTCAGATAATAATAATAAATGGAAAAAATATCATCTTGAATATTCTACAGATGGTTCAGAATGGCATAAAGTTGGAGAAACTATAACTGGAAAAGAATCAGGAAAAGATGAATTAGACTTTAATTTAGAAGGTGTAGAAGCAAGATATGTTCGCCTTGTTAATGATGAAAGACGTGCACAATGGGCTAAGTTCTCAGAATTTGCAGTTTATGAATATGTAGAAGACCCAACAGAAGTTATATATTCAGAAGCTTGGAGAATAGATCAAGGTTCACTTGATAACTTGTTAGATGGTAAAGATGATACATTTGTATGGTTTGACCCAGATGGTAAACCAAATAGACCAGTAAATCCTGATGATAGTCTTGTAGGAGATTATATTGGTCTTAACCTTGGAGAAGTTAAACAGATTGGACAAGTTCGTTTTGTTATAGGAAATGGAAACCATTCTGATAAATGGAAAAAATATCATCTTGAATACTCAGTAGATGGACAGGACTGGACAGAAGTAAGAAGCTTTGAAGGAAATGCATCAACTCCAGATATTGTAGAAGTTAACCTTGGTGGTATAGAAGCACAGTATGTACGTATGGTTAATGATGAAATTGTTGAGGCTTGGGTAAGATTTTCTGAAATAAAAGTAAATGAATTTAATCCTGAAACAGATTCAGCAAAACATGTTATAGCAAGTACTAAGGAAATAGCAAAAGGAAGCTATGGTACACTTACAGAAGAAAGTGCTACATTATCAAAAGCAGCAGATATAACTCTTAATAAAGGAGAATATATTGGTGTAGAACTTGAACGTATCAGTCAAGTAGGTTCAATAGAAGTTAAAGGTATAGATGGAAAAGGCCTTACAATTAAAGCTGGTGCAAACCTTCAGGAAATGAAAGATTATACAGAAGGTGCTGTAAATGCTCGTTATGTATATATTCAGAATACTACAAATTCACCTATAACATTTAATCTTGAAGAACTTAAAGTTACAGTATCAGAGCCAAAAGGCATTGTATTTGATAGTATAAGCAATTTACCACTTGCTCCAAGCTACAATGATGGAGATGCTATTAAAACAAACACAACAGGTAATTGGTTCGATGGAAATGTAAATACAGCAGCAGGATATAGTCGTTATCAGGTAAAAGACGGATATATAATGTATGATTTAGGTCAGACACGTGAAATAAGAAAAATAGAAGCTCTTATTCAGGATACAAATCAGAATTATATTCGTGATGGTATAATTGAAGTTGCTGCTGATAAAGATGGTGAATGGACAACAGTTGTTACAATTAGTGATAATAAAGAAGCAACAGAATGGGATGATAGCACAGCAGGTTCAATTGGTTGGGGACAGGCAAGCAGTAACTATCCAAACTTTAGAAGCTTTGCTGGCGAGCTTGAAACACCTGTAGAGGCACGTTATCTTCGTGTAAAACTTACATCAAATTATAATCACAGATTTATTTCTCTTAATGAAATATTTATTAATGATGGTGAATATATACCTGTAAATGGAAATCCAACTTTTGTTGCAAATCCAGGAGAAGTTTCAGCAGATTATGTTCCAGAAAATCTTATTGATGGAAGTATAACAACAGGCTTTAAACCAAATATGAAAGGTCTTGAATCAGGAAGTCTTATTTATAATCTTTCCGATGTAACACATATTGACCAGATTAATATACTTCAGAGTAGTTCTGAAATAAGTAATGCAAAAGTATATGTTCGTGGTGAACGTTCAAATCCAGCTAATATAGCTGAACTTTCAGAAGAAAGTGACAACTGGGTACAGGTTGGAACTCTTACAGAACCTCTTACATCTATATTTACATATATGTTTGATGAAATATATGCAATAAAACTTGAATGGGGTAATGTTTCACCTATATTCTATGAACTTACAACAGTAGAAAATGGTGCTCTTGAAATTGATACAAGACAGCTTAGTAAGCTTTATGCATCTTGTGGTGAGATAGAAGATGAAAGCATTTATGAAGAAGAACTTTTAAATGCATATAAAGAAGCTAGAGAATATGCAAAAGGAATTCTTGATGGTACAATAGAGCCAAAAACACAGTCAGAAGTTATAGAAGCTTATGACAGACTTAATTCAACATACAAAAAACTTATAAATAGTATTAATGAACTTAGTATAGCTAAAAAAGAATTACAAAAAGTAATTGATAGCTATGATGAAACACTCTATACAAAATCATCTTGGAAAGCATTTGTTGAAAGTGAAGCTTATACAAAAGCACTTGAAGCTCTTAAAGGTAATAATATAGAAGCTGTTAAACAGTCTGCTATTGATGTAGTTGAAGAAGCAAAAGTTACTCTTAAACTTAGCGGAGATACAAAAGCACTTGAAACTATGATTAAAGAAGCTGAAAAATTAAATAAAGATGATTATACATCAAATACATATGCTAAACTTGAAGAAGCATTAAAATCAGCAAAAGATGCTATTGAAAAAGGTGACTTATCAGAAGAAGATGTTGTAAAATTACTTGAAGACCTTTCAAATGCAATTCAAGGACTTGAAAAAGCTCCTGCAAAAGAAAATGGTTCATCATCAAGTGATGGTTCATATACAGTAAAACCAACAAAACCTTCTGATGAAACAGAAATTAAAGACGAAGAAACACCAACTACTAATAAACCGGAAAATACAACAGACAGCAGTAAATTATTTACAGATGTTAGTGAAAATGCTTGGTATAAAGATAGTCTTGATTTTGCAATCGAAAACAAACTTATATCAGGAATTAATGGTAAGTTTGAACCTAATTTAAATGCAACTAGAGCTATGCTTACAGCAGTATTACATAGATTTGCAGGAAATGAAATATCAGAAGGTACTGTAAAATTTGAAGACATTAAAGAAGCTGATTGGTTCTATAATGATATAGCATGGGCTACAGAAAAAGGCATAGTTGCAGGTATGGGTGATAATAAATTTGCACCAAATGAAAATATAACAAGAGAACAGCTTGCAGTTATGATTTATCAGTTCGCAAAATATAAAGAACTTAATACAGAAATTACAAAAGATTCTGTTTCAGGATATACTGATGGTAGTGAAGTTTCAGCTTGGGCTAAAGATGCTATGAACTTCTGTATTGAAAACGGTATATTCTCAGGTAAATCAGATACTAAGATTGCAGCTAAAGACCTTGCAACAAGAGCAGAACTTGTTTCTGTAATTGAAAGATTTTCAAATTTAAAATAACATATTTTTAATATAATTAAAAACCTAACCTAAAAAAGAACCGCAGGATTTATAAATAATCCTGTGGTTCTTTATTTATATATATTATTGACACAAACATAATTAAATTTTAAAATTATATGGAATGGGGGAGTGATAATATTGAAAACAGTAGTTTTATATGGCACAAAATATGGAACAACAAAAAAATGTGTAGATTCTTTATGTGAAAAGCTTAATGACGAATTTGAACTTATAGAGGTTTCAGAAGCTGATAAAAAAACTATAAAGAATGCAGATAAAGTTATTATTGTAACACCTATATATGTTGGTGATTTTTATAAAGGTATAAAAAAATATTGTAAAAAAAATCTTGATGAACTTCTTAAAAAAGATGTTTATATAATGATGTGCTGTTCAACAAAAGATGAATGGCTTCTTGGAGGATATGTCATAAAAAATACAAGTCCTTTATTTATGAAACATGTAAAAGTGTTTATGAGTGTTGGTGGAGCTTTAAATTATGATACACTTACATTTACAGAAAAGAAACTTATTGATTTTGTTTTGAAAAAAGGAAAAAACAATAATCGTCAAGAACTCAAATATATGAATAATGTTGAGGAGTCAAGAATACAAGACTTTGCAGATATTGTAAACGGTAAAAAATAATAATTTTTTTGGGGAGCAAATGCTCCCTTTTTTTTATAAAATTTATTATATTTACTGTATTTTTGCATTATAATAAAGTATAATAAAGTGTTAATATTATGTGATATGGGTTTAAAGCGGAGGTTTTTATGCGTTATATAAACGAAATAAGAGAAGGAGAAAATGTTGTTGAGCATTTTCTTTGTAAAAGTAAACAGACACTAAAATCACGTGCTGGAAAAAGTTATCTTTCTCTTAAACTTCAAGATAAAACAGGTACTGTTGATGCTAAAGTTTGGGAATTAAATAATGATATAAAAGCATTTGATGAAAATGAATTTATAAAAATAGATGGTACAGCTATTGTGTATCAAAATGATATTCAGCTTAATGTAAAAAGAATAAGAAGAAGTCTTGAGGGTGAATATGATCCTATGGATTATATACCAAGTACTGAAAAAAATATAGAAGAAATGACAAAAGAACTTTTAGGTTATATAAATACTATTAAAAATAATTTTGTTAAAAAACTTCTTGAAGAAATATTTATAAATAATAGCGTTATAAGTAAAAAGCTTAAATATCATTCAGCAGCAAAAAATATACATCATGGATATATGGGTGGACTTGTAGAGCATACTCTTTCTGTTACACAGATTTGTGACTTTATGGCTCCAAGATATAAGTATGTTGATAGAGATATACTTATAGCTACTGCAATGCTTCATGATATTGGAAAAATATATGAACTTTCAGATTTTCCAGAAAATGATTATACTGATGATGGTCAGCTTCTTGGACATATAATAATAGGTACAGAGCTTATAACAGAAACTGCAAAAAAAATAGATGGTTTTCCAAAAAAACTTGAAAGTCTTTTAAAACATAGTATACTTTCCCACCATGGTGAATATGAATATGGTTCTCCTCAGTTGCCAAAAACAATAGAGGCTTTTATACTTCATTGTGCCGATAATATGGATGCAAAAGTAAAAGTTATTGAAGAAATGATTGATACTGATAATACTGCTGGAAGTTGGGTAGGTTATCAGAAAATGCTCCAAAGAAATATAAGAAAGTCAGATTATTAATGGCACAAAATTTAGAAAATGACAGACATAAAATATCGGCATCAGAGATAAATAAATTTACTTACTGTAATTATCAGTGGTATTATGAAAGACTTTACGGAAGAAAAAAACTGAGAGAACTTAACAGCGAAAGAAATAAAAAGCTTGGTCTTAAAAGCAGTACATATTCTAATTTTAGACGAGGTACTGAGTTTCATAACGAAGGATATAGAAAAATGCGTATGAAAAAGCTTTTTACTAAAATATGTATTTTAATTATTATTGTCATATGTGCTGTTTTGTATTTTAAGGTGAAATATAATGTTTAATGATTTTAATTTTAATATAGATATAATATTTTTAATTTGTGCTATATTTATAATATTTCTTTTATTATTAAGATTAAAAAAAGATAACTATAAAAAGAAAAAATCCTCTTTGAATATGACAGGTTATGTTCTTATATATACAGACCAAAGTACAGAATTTAAAGAAAGAAATGTTGAATACGGCAAAATATTATATTCTGAGAAATATGATATACAAGGAAAACCTGATTATATATTTAAAAAAGCATTGGGAAGAGGACTTGTACCTTTAGAAGTAAAAAGTGGAATTATAGGAGATGAAAAATATCCAAGAAAGGGTGACCTTTTACAACTTGCATCATACTTTTTAATAATAGAAGAGGTTTATGGCGTAAAACCTAAATATGGAAAACTTGTATACAGAGATTATATGTTTACTGTCAAAAATACAAGATATATAAGAAAAGAAGTAATAAAAACAGTAAATGCTATGAGAAGTATGATGAAAACAGGAAAAGGTTATGCAAATGCATCTTTTGTAAATTGTCGTTATTGTCTTTGTAGAGGTACAGTTTGTGAGTATTGTAAAAAGGAATGATTTTATGAAATTTGAGCCTCCTGTGGTTAAAAATGAAGTATATGAAATGAATATAGATGATTTGGGAACAGAAGGTCAGGGTATAGGAAAAATAAATGGTTTTACAGTTTTTGTTGAAAATGCTTTACCAGATGAAATAATAAAAGTTCTTATTGTTAAGGTTAAAAAAAGTTTTGCATATGGTAAAAATATTGAAATAATAAAACCTTCAAAATATAGAGTAGAACCATTTTGTATTAATGCAAAAAGATGTGGAGGTTGTCAACTCCAGCATTTAAGTTATGAAGGACAACTTGAATTTAAGCGTAAAAAAGTTATAGATTGTATTGAAAGAATAGGTGGATTTAAAGATATATATGTAAATGAAACCATAGGAATGGAAAATCCAATTCGATACAGAAATAAAGCACAATTTCCTGTTGGAATGGGTAAAAATGGTATAGAAACAGGCTTTTATGCTAAAAGAAGTCATAATATAATTGATACAGAAAAATGTTTACTTCAAAATGAAATAAATGATGAAATAGTAAAAAGATTTAAAGAATTTATGACTGAAAATAATATTAAACCTTATGATGAAAAAAGCCATACAGGTGTAGTTAGACACATATTAACAAGAATTGGTTTCAAAACAGGTGAAATAATGATATGTGTTGTGGGCAATTCTAAAAAAATGCCTTGTGCGGATAAACTTATTGAAAAGTTTAAAGATATTGAAGGTATAACAAGTATTGTTTTTAATGAAAATAGAGAAAAAACAAATGTTATACTTGGAAATAAGGTTACAACACTTTATGGTAAAGATTATATTACAGATTATATAGGAGATATTAAGTTTGAAATATCACCATTGTCATTTTTTCAGGTTAATCCTATACAGACACAAAAGCTTTATCAAAAAGCCCTTGATTTAGCTTGTATAAATGAAAATGATAGTGTTCTTGATATATATTGTGGTATAGGTACAATATCTTTATTTTTCGCTAAAAAGGCAAAAAATGTACTTGGTGTTGAAATAGTACCTGAAGCAATAGAAGATGCAAAAAGAAATGCTAAAATAAATGGTTTTACAAATACACGTTTTGAGGTAGGAAAGGCAGAAGAAGTTATACCTGCTCTTTATAAAAATGAAGGCATAAAAGCAGATGTGGTAGTTGTTGACCCACCAAGAAAAGGCTGCGATATGGCAGTTCTTGAAACTATATCAAGTATAAAACCTAAAAAGCTTGTATATATTTCTTGTGACCCTGCAACAATGGCAAGAGATTTGAAGTATCTTTATGAAAATGGTTTTAATATAGAAGAAGTATATCCTGTTGACCAATTTTGTCATACAACTCATTGTGAAGTTGTAACACTTCTTAAATATAATAATGGATAATTTTAATTCAAATAAAACACCTATATAAGAATTATATTCTAATATAGGTGTTTTATTATACAAAATATTATTATAAATACTATAAAATTACAATAGAACCATAAAAAATTTATATATTTATAAATAGTAATTGTAAATTTAATTGAATTTAGCACGGAAAAGTGTTAAAATAACAGATGTTTGCTATTTATTAATAAAAGGAGGTGTCAATATATGGAATATAAAGTAAAAGGTTATGAGCCTGAAAATTTATTTAGATTTTTTGAGGAAATATGTTCTATTCCACATGGTTCAGGAAATGAGAAAGAAATAAGTAATTATATTGTAAATTTTGCAAAAGAAAGAAATCTTGAGTACTATCAAGATGAGCACTATAATGTGATAATAAAGAAATCTGCATCACATGGTTCAGAAAATAAAAATCCTGTTATGCTTCAAGGTCATATGGATATGGTTTGTGAAAAAATTGCAGGACTTGAACATGATTTTACAAAAGACCCACTTAATCTTATTGTAAAAGATGGAATTCTTACTGCTGATGGAACAACTCTTGGAGCTGATAATGGTATAGCTGTTGCATTAATGCTTGCTATACTTGATGACAATAGTATTAAACATCCACCTCTTGAATGTGTAATTACAACAGGTGAAGAAGTTGGACTTCTTGGAGCAGTTGCCCTTGATAAAAGTAAAATTTCTGCTCGTACAATGATAAATCTTGATTCTGAAGATGAAGGTGTTGCCACTGTAAGTTGTGCAGGTGGATTTAGTTTTACTGCTAAAAAAGATATTTTAGGAGCTGAAACAGAAGGATATACACTTAGTATTAATATATCTGGTCTTTTAGGTGGACATTCTGGTCTTGATATAAACAAAGAAAGACATAATGCAAATATACTTATGGCTAGAATAATAAGTAAATTAATGAAAGAAACTGAATGTAAACTTGTATCATTTAATGGTGGTACAAAAGATAATGCTATTCCTAGAGAATGTGTTTCTAAAGTTATATATTCTTCAAAAGAACAGGCAGAAAAAGCAGAAAAAATATTATTTGATTTTACTGCTGTTTTATATAATGAGGTTAAACCTTATGAATCGGATTTTTCTATTGTTGCTAATATAGAGAATGAAAAATGTTTTGCTTCTAATTATGATGATGCTATGAGTTTTATAAATGCAATAAAACTTATGCCTAATGGTATTATATTTAGAAATATTAATATGGGTGGTTTTGTTGTTGCCTCAACTAATGTTGCAATTACTGATTTTAATAACGGTAAGTGTAAATTAATAGTGTCTGCTCGTTCATCTATTGCTTCAATACAAGAAGAAACAAAATCAGTGTTATATACTGTTTGTGAAACATTTGGTTTTGAAGGTTCAGTATATGGAGAATATCCAGGTTGGAGTTATGCTGAAAATTCACCTATAAGAGAATTGTTCTGTAAAAGCTATAAAGAGCTTTTTGACAAAGAAATGAAAGTAGAGGCACTTCATGCAGGTCTTGAATGTGGTCTTTTCTCAGATGCTTTAGAAGGTCTTGATGCAATAGCAGTAGGGCCTGATATAAGAGCTTGCCATACACCAGATGAATATATTCCTCTCTGTTCAGTAGAACGTTTTTATAAACTTCTTGTTTATGTTATAGATAAGCTTGCATAATAAAAAATATAACAGATTATGGTATTAGTATGTTCAGTAGAACGTTATATAAATTTTTTGTTAGAAAAATAGACATAAAAATATACTATATATTTGGATAACTTATATTAAAAAAGGAGAAAAAAATGTCAAGTAACAAAAATGATTTTAAACCGTATATTCCGGCTGATAGAGTTGTACCGGAATTTACAGTAACATCTATATTAATAGGTATTTTCTTAGCTATTGTATTTGGTGCTGCTAATGCATACCTTGGTCTTAGAGTAGGTATGACAGTTTCTGCTTCAATTCCAGCTGCCGTAATTTCAATGGCTATTATTCGTGTTATATTACGTAGAGATTCAATACTTGAAAACAACCTTGTACAGACTATCGGTTCTGCCGGAGAATCTGTTGCAGCTGGTGCTATATTTACACTTCCTGCACTTTTCCTTTGGGCAAAAGATGGTATAATTGAAGCTCCAAGTATTATAACAATATTTATGATTGCTCTTGTTGGTGGTCTTTTAGGTGTTGCATTTATGGTGCCACTTCGTCAGGCTCTCATTGTTGAAGAGCATGGAACACTTCCTTTCCCAGAAGGTACAGCTTGTGCTGAAGTTCTTCTTGCTGGTGAAGAAGGAGGAAGTAAGGCTGGAACTGTATTTGCAGGTCTTGGAATTGCTTCTTTGTATAAACTTGTTGCAGATGGTATAAAATTATTCCCAAGTGAAGTTGGATATGCTATAAAAGGATATGCAGGTTCACAGATTGGTATTCAGGTACTTCCTGCTCTTACTGGTGTTGGTTATATTTGTGGACCAAGGATTTCAAGCTATATGCTTGCTGGTAGTACATTAAGCTGGTTTGTACTTATGCCAATGATAGCTCTTTTCGGTGGAGATGCAATAATATTCCCTGGAGATGTTCCTATTTCAACAATGGATCCTGGAACAATATGGGGAACATATATTAAATATATTGGTGCTGGTGCTGTTGCTGCCGGTGGTATAATAAGTCTTATAAAAACATTCCCATTAATTGTTAAGACTTTTGGACAGGCTATGTCAAGTATGAAAAAAAATCATACAGCTAATAATGCACTTCGTACAGAGCAAGATTTACCAATGCCTGTTCTTCTTATACTTGTTGTAATAATTGCACTTGCTATATGGATACTTCCTGTATTCCCTGTAAGTCCTATAGGAGCTGTAATAATAGTAATATTCGGTTTCTTCTTTGCAACAGTATCATCAAGAATGGTTGGTCTTATAGGTTCTTCAAATAACCCTGTTTCTGGTATGGCTATTGCAACACTTATTATTGCAACACTTATATTAAAAGCAACAGGTGTAACAGGAACAACAGGTATGATGGGTGCTATTTCAATCGGTGCTATTATATGTGTAATTGCAGCTATTGCTGGTGACTGTTCACAGGACCTTAAAACAGGTTTTATTTTAGGTGCTACACCTAAAAAACAGCAGCTTGGAGAAATGCTTGGTGTTGTTGTTTCATCAGCAGCTATTGGCTTTGTATTATATCTTTTAAGTGAAGTTTGGGGTTATGGTTCAAATGAAATACCTGCTCCACAGGCTACAATGATGAAAATGCTTGTAGAAGGTATTATGAATGCACAGCTTCCTTGGGCATTAATACTTATTGGTGTTTGTGCAGCTATTGTTATTGAAATATTAAAATTACCTGTACTTCCATTTGCTGTTGGTATGTACCTTCCATTTAGCTTAAATGCAGGTATTATGATAGGTGGTATCATAAGATACATTGTTGAACGTTGCAAAAAAGATGAAAAAGATAAAAAAGAATCCGTTGAAAAAGGTATATTATATACATCAGGTCTTATTGCCGGAGAAGGTCTTATGGGTGTAATTCTTGCACTTCTTGCATTCTTTGAAATTAATATTGATTTGTCAAATAAATTCTCATTTGGACAGATTGGAAGTTTAGTAATATTTGTACTTCTTCTTATATCACTTGTGTATGTATGCTTAAATAAAGGAAAAAATAAAAATTAATAGAAAATAATATAATAGTTATCCTAATATTAGAAATTGACATAATTTACAGCCTGCCTTTTAAGGTAGGCTGTAATAATATTAAAAAAGGAGTTTATATATGGCAAATAAAAATAAAAAGGAATCGGTTAATTATCTTGATTTTATACCAGTTAAAAATCCAGATATAGAACATGAAATTAAAGATGATAAAGTTGTTCTTTTAATAGAATGGAAAGGATTTTATCATAAATTAGCACAAAAATTTTTCCATAGACCAAAAGTAAGTGATATTTCACTTGATGAATATGGAAGTTTTGTATGGCTTGCAATAGATGGACAAAAAACTGTATATGATATATCTCTTGAAATGGAAAATAAATATGGTAATATGGAAAAAGGACTTTCTCGTCTTATAAAATTTCTTGAAATTATGAAAGATAATAATATCATATATTGGAAGGAAGATAAAAAATGTTAGAATATATACCATATATATTACTATTTGCAGTTGCAACAATGATAATATATGGATGGGGACTTTATAAAAGTATTAATAAGAACAGAGATTTAGGAAATATGCTTGCTGCAAAAGGTATTTCTAAAATAAAAAAAGCATTGAAAAAGAATGGTTCTATGACAAAAAAAGAACTTGAAGAAGTTGTAAAAAATATAAGTGTATCACAACCTTTTTCAAAAGACCGTCTTGGTGTTATAAATCCTAAAGAGTTTCTTAATTCTTTAATACCATATATGCTAAAACAGAAGATTATTGTAGAAAATAGAAAAGGAAATAATATAACATATAGTTTAAATATAAAATAATAGTATTAAATAATTTAAGGCAAGTATATTTATACCTGTCTTTTTTTATTGAAAAATATTATTGATTATAATTATTGATTTTTATATATTTTACTGATATTATTCAATTAGTTAGAATAAGCTAACTAATTAATTTGATTATAATTCATATTTAAAGAAAATATATTATATTTTTGGGGAGGTTTTAACATTATGGATTATTTAGCAATTGAAAAAGTAATAGGTAGAGAAATTATTGATTCAAGAGGAAATCCAACAGTAGAAGCAGAAGTATATCTTGCTGATGGTACAGTAGGTAGAGGTGCTGCACCAAGTGGAGCATCAACAGGTGAATTTGAAGCTCTTGAATTAAGAGATAATGATAAAAACCGTTTTGGTGGAAAAGGTGTAACAAAAGCCGTAAATAATATTAATACTGTTATAAATGATGTCCTTTATGGTGTTGATGCATCAGATATATATGCTGTTGATAAGGCTATGATTGAAGCTGATGGAACAAAAGATAAATCAAACCTTGGAGCAAATGCTATACTTGCTGTATCAATAGCAGCAGCAAGAGCAGCTGCAACAGCTTTAGAAATGCCTTTATACAGATTTCTTGGAGGAGTTAATGGGAATAGACTTCCTGTACCAATGATGAATATATTAAATGGTGGAGCACATGCTGCAAATACTGTTGATGTTCAGGAATTTATGATTATGCCTGTTGGTGCAGAAAGTTTTAAAGAAGGTCTTCGTTGGTGTACAGAAGTATTCCATGCACTTGCAGCTCTTTTAAAATCAAAAGGACTTGCAACATCTGTTGGAGATGAAGGTGGTTTTGCACCGGACCTTGGAAGTGATGAAGAAGCTATCGAATACATACTTGAGGCTATTAAAAAAGCAGGATATGAACCTGAAAAAGATTTTGTTCTTGCTATGGATGCTGCATCAAGTGAGTGGAAAAGTGATAAAAAAGGTGAATATATTCTTCCTAAGTGTGGAAAGAAATTTACATCAGAAGAACTTGTTGACCATTGGAAAAAACTCTGTGAAAAATATCCTATATATTCAATAGAAGATGGACTTGATGAAGAAGACTGGGAAGGTTGGAAATACATGACACGTGAACTTGGTGGAAAAGTTCAACTTGTTGGAGATGACCTTTTTGTAACAAATACAGAACGTCTTAAAAAAGGTATTAATGAAGGTTGTGGAAATTCAATTCTTATAAAACTTAATCAGATTGGTTCTGTATCAGAAACTCTTGAGGCAATAAAAATGGCTCATAAAGCAGGATATACAGCTATTTCTTCACACCGTTCTGGTGAAACTGAAGATACAACAATAGCAGACCTTGCTGTGGCACTTAATACTTGCCAAATTAAAACAGGAGCACCAAGTAGAAGTGAAAGAGTTGCAAAATATAATCAGCTTATACGTATAGAAGAACAGCTTGGTAATAGTGCTGTTTATCCTAAAAAAGAAGCATTTAATATTAAGAGATAATAAATATAAAAAAGCTGTACATTCATTGAATGTACAGCTTTACTGTTTTATAAGACCCGAAAAAAGATTTACGAAGTCTGATTATTGGTAGTATTGATTTAAGTGCGATTGTATAATGAGGGGTAGTCTACCCATTTTTGAATTATAGCATAATAAGATGTCTAGCGAACTTTTATAAAATTCTTCCATAAATATTAGCATTAGACTCTTTTATATGTTGTACAGCATCATAGTTCACCTGTACCCGAACTGGTCTTAATAAAACAGATTTTTTATGCAAAATAGTCTTCAAGGATTTCCTCAAAAGAACTATTTACATCGAACTTAGGTGTGTATTCAACATCTGTGATTAATAATATTTTTTCTATATTATTAGATATTTCATCAGATAATATAGATAATTTGTGTTTTAATTTTTTTACTTTATTTCTATCAAAATTTATTGTTTTGATTTCTTTTATATCATAATGATATATTGCTTCTTCTTTATAATCTTCTTTATATATGTATCCGAAACCTTCATTTTTTAATAAATTTTCTTCAGATTTTATAGAAGACATATCCATAAGTGTATTTATAACATCATGTCTTGCAATATTCATTTCTATATCTGTATCAATAGATAGATTATTTAATTTTTTTGCTTTATCTATTGCCTTACATAAAGCTTCTTTTTCATCAAGAATAAAGCATAAAAAATCAATAAGTTGATTTGGAGTAATATTAAGAGAGTTATTATTTTCTATAATTTCTTCATTTTCCATAGAAGGGAAAACATCTTTTTTATAATGTATTGATTTTACTGTTGTAATGTAGTTTTTAGCTCCTAGATGAACTGTTATATGGCATAATATATCTTTTATTTTATTTTGGTATCTAAATGCTTGCTTTAAATTCATACTAAAACCACCTTTCTTATGAGATAATTCTAATATAAATAAAATAAAAAATCATTGAACAGAAAGTTTAAAATCAAAAAAATAACAGTATCCTTAGCTACAAGGATACTGTCTATTGATGTATTAAAAAGTTTGCTTAAAGCAAAAAAGTTATCAATACTTGGTAATGTTTTTCCCCATTGCCATTTATATATGGCTTGTGGTTCACTAAAGCCGAAAAAATCTTGAAGGTCTTTTACAGAAAAGCCATTTTCAATTCTAAGACGCTTAATATTTTCTCCTGTTGCTTTAATATCGATTTGTACAAGTTCATATGCTCTCATATACATTCCTCCTGATAAGAAATAATACTATTAGTGGCGAATGTTTTACAATATTTTAAGTCTAGCATATAAACAATAATAATACAATAAACTTAAAGTTTAATTAATAATATATTTATACATTCATAAGATTTTCAATCTGTTCATCAGTAAGGTCAATGTGATAGAAAAGATTATAAAATTCTTTTATTGTATCATTATTAAGTGTGTTTGGACTTTCAGGATAAAGTATACTTTTTACCCATTCGATACCTATAATTCTGTTTGGACCCATTGGACGGTCAAACCAAGCAAATGGTGATTTTGGAATATTATAAACATTGTTATTTTTTACAGCTTGAATATTAGCATAAACAGGATTTTCAACTATATCTGAAACAGCTTGTGAACCTGTAATGTCTTTTTTAGGTTCACCATTTACAAATATATATTCTGGGTTCCAGCTTATAAGTTGTTCTGCTGATATTTGAACTCTTGAACCACTTTCGATTTCAACTTTAGCAACATTATTAGCACCAAGAATTTCAAATATTTGGGCTGAAACAGAACCTTCAGGAGCTGTTTCAAGTGAATTTTCACCATTTCCATAATATACAGAAGGTGGAATTTCAACAGTCATATTTTTTGCATTGTTTATTACATTTTCACAGTATGAAGCAAGTGTTTCACAAGTATCTTCTTCACCAAGTATACCTCCCATAAATCTATATGTTGCAGGAGTATCTTCAAGAGAATTACTTACAATTACAACAGGAATACCAAGCTGTGATGATAATTTATCAGCTTTTTCAATATCTGATGTACCTGTTCCACCCATTTGTAAACATATTTCTGGTGCATCATTAATAATAGCTTCAAGATTTATACTATCTCCCATACCATAAACAGTAAGGTTCTGATATTCCGGAAGAACATATTCTTTTTCATAATCATTAAATCCATAATTCCAACCAAGAAGTAAATCAGGATTTATTGTATATACAGTAATTGAACCGACAGGGTCAGTAGCGTATATTTTTTTAATTTCTTTTGGTATTTCAACAGTACGACCTGCCATGTCTGTTATTGATACAGTAGAATTTTCTGTACTTTCTGTAGTATTTGCAGTGTTATTTTCAGTAGTAGTGTTAGTATTTGAACTACAACCTGCTATTGAAAATATCATAACAAATGCAGTCAGTAATGATACTATTTTTTTCATAATATTCTCTCCTTATATATACTTGAAATTAAAATAAAAAAGCGTTATACTCTTTCAAGGATAAAGATAGCATAATATTATATTACTGTCAATTAATATTAATTTTTAATAAAAAGGAGTAATGTCATTGAATTTAAAATCTAGAAGTTGTATAGCATATATTGAAACATTTAAAAGATTTTCTGTTGTAATGACTTTAATGATAATTATAAGTATTTCTATCATTATTTTATCATTTGGAATGGGATATTATAAAATACCATTAAAAGATGTATTTTCAGTAATATTTAAAGGTGATAATTCTCAAAATGCCTATAACATAATAATGAATATAAGATTGCCAAGAATAATTGCAGCTTTTATGATAGGTGCAGCATTATCTGTTTCAGGTAGTGCATATCAAGGTATGTTTAAAAACCCTTTAGTATCTCCAGATATTTTAGGAGTATCTGCTGGGGCAGGACTTGGTGCATCTTTGGCGATAAGTCTTGATTTTCCTTATTATTATGTACAGCTTATGGCTTTTTTATTTGGAATTATGGCTGTTTTTATATGTTATATTTCTGCTAATACAGTTAAACTTGGTAATACAGTAAGCCTTATACTTGCAGGAATTATGGTTCAAGCATTAGCAAATGCTTTTACAACATTTTTAAAATATATTGCAGACCCTAATAATACACTTTCGGAAATAACATTTTGGCTTATGGGTAGTCTTGCAAAAGTTGATAAAGAATCACTTATATTTTCAATAATACCTATGATAATTGGTTTTATTATACTGTTTTCAATTCGTTACAGGTTGAATATACTTACACTTGGAGATGACGAAGCCAAAAGTATGGGTGTTAATCCAAATAGAACGAGAATAATTGCTGTTATAGGTGCTACCATTTTAAGTGCATCTGCTGTATGTCTTGGTGGACTTATAGGTTTTGTTGGGCTTATGGTTCCTCATATTTCAAGATTTTTTGTTGGTCCACAGTATAAAAGATTATTACCTGTAACTGCACTTATGGGAGGTTCATATTTGCTTTTAATGGATAATATAGCACGTTCAACATTTACTATGGAAATACCTCTTGGAGTTATAACAGCTCTTATAGGTGCACCTTTCTTTTTATATCTTATATGGCATAAAGGGGAGGTTGAATAATGATACTTAATGTTAAAAATATTTCAAGTGGCTATACAAAAAAACTGTCTCTAAGAGATGTAAGTTTTAATTTTGAAACAGGTAGTGTACTTTGTATAATCGGTCATAATGGTAGTGGTAAATCAACGCTTTTTAAGACAATACTAGGTATTGTAAAAAAAGAAAGTGGAGAAGTTTATATTGATAATGAAAATATAGAAAAGTGGAATGATAAAAAAAGAGCAGAATATTTTTCATATGTGCCACAAAATCATAATGCTGTTTTTGGCTATAGTGTTATTGATGTTGTTGTTATGGGTTGTGTAAGAAATATAGGACTTATAAGTTCACCAAGTAAAAAAGATTTTGAAAAAGCAAGAAATGCTCTAAAACGTGTTGGAATATCATATCTTGAAAAAAGAAGATATACAGAGCTTTCAGGTGGAGAAAAGAAACTTGTTCTTATTGCAAGAGCTCTTTGTCAGGAAGCAAAATTTATGATTATGGACGAACCTACATCGGATTTGGATTTTGTAAAATCACAACTTATATATGATGTTATAAGAAGTCTTGCAAATGAAGGTTATGGAATAATACTTTCAACACATGCACCGGATTTTCCTTTTTTGGATAATGATAAATTACTTTTATTAAAAAAAGGTAAGACAGTAGCTTTTGGAAATGCAACAGAGGTTTTAAATTCTTTTAATCTTCAAAAAGCATATGATACACCTATGGAAATACTTGAAGTTACAGATAGTAAAGGTCAAAAAAGACGTATGTTTGTTGTTTTAAAGGATAATGATATATGAAATTTTATGAAACTTTAAATATAAAAAAAGGTATAAATTCTTTTGTTGGTAGTGGAGGTAAAACATCATCAATAGATAAAATTGCAAGAGAGTTGTATTTTGAAGGTAAAAGTGTAGTTTTTACAACAACAACACATATTTTTCCACCAGACAAAAATTTTTATGGAAAACCAATTATAAATCCAAGAGAAAAAGATATTATTGAAATATCTAAAAAAGGAATATGTGCTGTTGGTAAAAGTATTGATGAAAAAGGAAAACTTACAGGTGTTTCAGAAAAAACTCTTGAATGTTTGGAAAAATATTTTGATTATGTACTTGTGGAAGCTGATGGAAGTAAAAGAATGCCTATTAAAATTCCGGCAAGCCACGAGCCTGTAATACCTAAAAATTCAAAACATATTATTTGTGTAATAGGACTTTCATCAATAGGTAAAAAAGTTTCAGACTGTTGTTTTAGATATGAAATTAAAAATATAAATAAAGATACAGTTGTAACAAATGAATTTATAGAAAATGTTATTGTTTCAAAAGATTGTTTGTTAAAAAATATTAATGAAAATAAATTTACTATTTTAATTAATCAGTCAGATATAAATATTAAAAATGCTATTGAATTAGCAGATAATATAAATAAAAAAGGTATAGAAAATGTAGTTATATCATCATTGAAAAATAATTATTGGGAAAGGAGATAGAAAAATGATTGCAATTATAAGAGGAGCAGGAGATATTGCAACAGGTATTGCTTGGAGATTATGGCAGGCTCATTTTGATATTATAATGACAGACCTTGAAAGACCTACTGCTATAAGAAGAACAGTAGCTTTTTCAACGGCTATTGATGAATGTGAAATGACTGTTGAAGGTGTAAAGGCTTTGAAATGTACAAATATAAATGAAATAAATGAAGCTATAAAAAATAGAAATATAGCAGTTATTCCAGACCCAGAAATGAATATTTTAAAAGAAATAAAATGTCATATACTTGTTGACGCAATACTTGCAAAAAGGAATATGGGTACAAATATAAATCAAGCACCTGTTGTAATAGGTGTTGGACCTGGATTTTGTGCCGGAAAAGACTGTCATTATGTAATAGAAACAAAAAGAGGTCATAATCTTGGTGTAGTTATAGAAAATGGAGAACCTGCACCAAATTCAGGAGTTCCGGGAAATATTGGAGGATATACAAAAGAAAGAATAATTCGTGCAAAATCAAAGGGAATATTTAAACCACTTAAATCTATTGGAGATATTGTTAAAAAAGGTGATATTGTAGCTGAGGTTTCAGGAAATCCATTAAAAGCAGAAATTGACGGAATGATAAGAGGAATGCTTTTTGAAGGAATAGAGGTTACAGAAGGCTTTAAATGTGGAGATATTGACCCAAGAGGAGAAATGGCACAGTTTACAACAATTTCGGATAAAGCAAGAGCTGTTGGTGGAGGAGTTCTTGAAGCTGTTATGAGAAAATACGGAGGATTATTAAATGAGTGCAAAAACAGTATGGAATGAGGCTGTAAAAATACTTAAAAGTGGAAATGAAACTGCTATATTTAGAAACATTACAAAAAATGAAATTTCAATAACAAATGTTGAAAGTGAAAAAGGCTGTGTTCTTTATAAAAAAGAAAATGATGAATGTTGCTATCAGTCTTTATGTACAAAACCTTGTCTTGTAGTTTGTGGTGCAGGTCATGTTGCCTATTATACAGCTAAAATAGGAAATATGCTTGATTTTGATGTTACTGTTATTGATGATAGAGATGATTTTGCAAATAAAGAAAGATTTCCTTTTGCAAATGTGTTATGTGAAAGTTTTGAAACAGCACTTAAAAAAGTACCAAGAGGTACAAATACATATTTTGTAATAGCAACAAGGGGACATGCACAAGATACATTATGTCTTGAAAGTGCTTTAAAAGGTGAATATGGCTATGTTGGAATGATTGGAAGCCGTTCAAAAATAGGTTTTGTAATGGATAAAATGAGAAATGCCGGTATAAGTGAAGAAAAAATAAAAACAGTACATTCCCCAATAGGTCTTTCAATAGGTGGAGTTACTCCGGCAGAAATTGCTGTGTCAATAGGTGCAGAACTTGTTCAAGTAAGAAGTCAAAAGAGTCAAGGTGTTTTTGTTGGTGATGATGTTATAGAAAGTATAGCTGAAGGAAAGGCAAAAGCAGTTGCTACAATACTTTCACAAAAAGGAAGTAGTCCGAGAGGTGCAGGGGCTGTTATGACTGTAAACTTTGATGGAACAATATGTGGAACAGTAGGCGGTGGAGATGCTGAAAGCAAAACAATAAATGAAGGATTTAATATAGAAAAGGGTACACAAAAAATAGTTGATTATGATATGAATGCAAAAACAGCACAAGAATTAGGAATGGTTTGTGGTGGATATATTCGTATACTTATAGAATCATTGGAGGAATGATTATGAGTTCAGAAATAAAAATGACAAAACTTGCAAAATGTGCAGGCTGTGGAGCAAAAGTTGGAGCAGGAACACTTTCTGAGCTTCTTGGTGGATTACCTGTACATAAAGATGAAAATCTTATTGTTGGATATGATACAAATGATGATGCAGCTGTTTATAAAATATCTAATGACCTTGTAATTGTACAAACACTTGACTTTTTTCCACCTATTGTTGATGACCCATATATATTTGGAAAAATTGCTGCTGCCAATGCTTTAAGTGATATTTTTGCTATGGGAGCAAAACCAAAACTTGCAATGAATATACTTTGTGTTTCTACAAAAATGGAACGTGAACATGTTCATGAACTTTTAAGAGGTGGATATGAAAAAGTATATGAAGCAGGTGCAGTTATTTCAGGTGGTCATACAATACAGGGAGAAGAACCTAAATATGGTCTTTCTGTTACAGGTTTTGCACACCCTAAAAAGTTTCTTAGAAACAGTAGTGCAAAAGAAGGAGATGTTCTTATATTAACAAAACCTCTTGGTATAGGAATTATAACAACTGCTCATAAAGCCAATATGGCAAATGAAAAAGCATATAATGAGGCTATTGAAAATATGTGTATGCTTAATAAAACTGCAAGAGATATTATGATGAACTTTAATATAAACAGTTGTACAGATGTTACAGGATTTGGACTTTTAGGTCATAGCTGTGAAATGGCAGAAGGCAGCAAAAATACTATTGAAATATTTACAGACTCAGTACCTTATCTTGAAGGAGTCCACGAACTTGCAGAAATGGGAATTTTACCAGAAGGAATGTATAGAAATAGAGAATTTGCAGAAAGTCGTGTACTTAATAAAGCAAATATAGACCTTGCAACAGAAGATATATTATATGACCCACAAACATCAGGAGGACTTCTTATATCTGTACCAGAAAAAGAAAGTGAGAAACTTTTATCTCTCCTTAAAGATAATGTGCCTTGTGCAAAAGTTGTTGGTCAAGTAGTAAAAAGAAGTGAATATGATGTAATTCTTGGGAGGTAATATATGAAAAGAATTTACATGGATAATGGTGCAACAAGCTTTCCAAAAGCACCAAACGTTGCAGAAGCTGTGTATAAATATATTACTGAAAATGGCTGTAATGTAAACCGTTCAAGTTATGAAAATGCGGCTAATGCAGAAGATATACTTCTTGATACAAGATATATGCTTTGTAATATATTTGATTTTGATAAACCATCAAATGTTGTTTTTACATCCGGAATTACAGAAAGTCTTAATTGTGTAATAAAGAGTTTATTAAAAAAAGATGACCATTGTATAATCTCAGGTTTTGAACATAATTCTGTTATGCGTCCCATAAATAGTATAGGTGGAAAATGGACTATTGCAGAATGTGATGAATATGGAAATTTTAATAATATTGAAAGCCTTTTTCAATATAATACAAAACTTGTTGTAATGACACATAGCTCAAATGTTTTTGGTAATATATTAAATCTTAAAAAAGTAGGGGAAATATGCAAATCAAAAAATATTCCCTTTATTATAGATACAGCACAAACAGCAGGTCATATAAATGTAAGTTTTAAAGACCTTAATTGTGATGTCCTTTGCTTTGCAGGTCATAAAGGATTACTTGCACCACAAGGAATAGGTGGAATGATTATGACTGATAAAATGGCAAAATTAATTCCTCCTTTAATAGAAGGTGGAACAGGTAGTGTTTCTCATACAATAGAAACACCAGAATTTATGCCTGATAAGTTTGAAGCAGGTACAATGAATATACCTGCAATATATGGTCTTAATGCTGCTTTGAAGTATATTATTGAAACTAAAATTGAAAATATACAAAGTCATGAAGAAAACATGAGAAAAGCATTTGTTGAAGGTGTTGAAAAAATAGATGGATTTAAGGTTGTTCAACTTAAAAACTCATTATATACACCAGTTGTTTCTATTACATGTGATTTTATGGATATTGCAGAGCTTTCTTATATACTTGAAAGTCAGTTTGGCATAGAAACAAGATGTGGACTTCATTGTTCACCATATGCCCATAAAACTATGGGAACATATCCACAAGGAACACTAAGGTTTTCTTTTGGATTTAATACAAATTTAGATGATATAAATGCTGTAATATCAGCTTTATATAAAATAAAAAGTATAAAAAATACGGGGGTTTAATTTAATGAAAGAATATGGAAAAATAATAGCCACAGGGGCTATTGTAGGTATTATTGCTGTAATACTTACTGTTATGGGAAATCCAGGCAATATGGGATTTTGTATAGCTTGTTTCCTTAGAGATATGGCAGGGGCTGTAAAACTTCATTCAGCACCTATTGTACAGTATTTTAGACCAGAAATAGTTGGTCTTGTAGTTGGTGCATTTTTAGCATCATTTGGTTTTAAAGAGTTTAAATCTTGTGGTGGTTCATCACCTGTAACAAGATTTATACTTGGTTTTATAGTTATGGTTGGAGCTTTAATGTTTTTAGGCTGTCCTTTAAGAATGATGCTTCGTATTGGTGGTGGTGACCTTAATGCTATAATAGGTCTTGTTGGATTTATTGTAGGTATACTTTGTGGTATATTTGCACTTAATAAAGGATTTTCACTTAAAAGAGCATATAGTCTTGAAAAAGCTGAAGGATTTGCTTTTACAGCATCAACAGTATTCTTATTTGTAGTATTTATTGCAGTACCATCACTTTTTGTATTTAGTGAAAGTGGTCCAGGTTCAATGAGAGCACCTATTATTGCTTCACTTGTAGCAGGTCTTATTGTAGGTGTACTTGCACAAAGAACACGTCTTTGTATGGTTGGTGGTATACGTGATGCTGTTATGTTTAAAGATTTTTATCTTATAAGTGGATTTATAGCTATTGCTGTTTTTGCATTTATAGGAAATGCTGTTGTAGGAAAGCTTTCAATAGGATTTGTAGGTCAACCGGTTGCCCACACTGACGGTCTTTGGAACTTCCTTGGAATGGCTCTTGCTGGTTGGGGTTCAATACTTCTTGGTGGTTGTCCACTTCGTCAGCTTATACTTGCAGGTTCAGGAAATAGTGATTCTGCTATTTCTGTACTTGGTATGATTGCCGGAGCAGCTTTTTGTCATAACTTTGGCCTTGCTTCTTCAACAGATGGCCCATCAGCAAATGGTAAAATAGCTGTAATCATAGGATTTGTTGTAATAGCTATAATAAGCATAGTAAATATTAAAAGAGGGGAGAGTAAATAATGGAAATACTTGATGCAAGAGGTCTTGCTTGTCCAGAACCTGTTATTATGGTACAACAAGCAACAAAGAAAAGTAATGATTTTGAAATAATAGTTGATAATAATATTGCAGTACAGAATATAACAAGATTTTGTAATAATAAAGGTTTTTCTATTAATAAAAAAGAAGAAAATGGAGATTTTAAACTTCATATAGTAAAGAAATGAGGATATTATGGAATACATAGCTACTTTTTTTACTCATTTTGGAGCAAATCAGTTTGGTAGAAGTCTCAAAAATATGGGAGTAAAATATCGTATGATGCCTGTACCAAGAAAGCTTTCTTCAAGCTGTGGAACTTGTGTAAGATTTTATTGTGATAATATAGAGTTTTGTAATAATAGTGAGGATATAGAAGGGCTTTATATTATAAATGGAAATGATTATGATGTTATTTTCATAAATAAGTAAATAAAAAGACGTTAATCTATATGATTAACGTCTTTTTTATATTATTTAATAATGTTCATATTATCAATATTTGATAATATTGTAGCTATTTCAGCACGTGTTGCAGTTCCTTTTGGATTAAATGAACCATCAGGACGGCCATTTACAATACCAAGAGCTTTTAC
The DNA here is from genome assembly GCA_019415525.1 of Tyzzerella sp. Classification (GTDB taxonomy): domain Bacteria; phylum Bacillota; class Clostridia; order Lachnospirales; family Anaerotignaceae; genus Fimicola. The sequence goes on from DXZA01000057.1 coordinate 46,098, forward strand.
AGTATTTACAGCTTCGTTAGCCCAAGAGCTTATTTCTGAATTATCAGTAAATTCTGTTGTATTTATAGCTGATGACATATCAACATTTTTATATTTAAGATAGTTGTATATCATAACTGCAAGCTGTTCTCTTGTTATATCTGAGTTTGGAGCAAATTCTGTTTCTGTCATACCATTTACAATGTTGCTTTCTTTTGCCCAACTTACATAAGGAGCGTAGTACATATTTGATGGTACATCAGTAAATTCATTTGATGTTGCACTTACGTTAGCACTGTCAAATCTTCCTAATACTGTAACAAGCATTGCTCTTGTCATATTGTTATCAGGGCCAAAAGTATTTTCTGTAAGACCAGAGAACCATTTATTATTATATGCTTTATTTACAGCATCATAATACCAAGAAGATGTAGATATATCTGTGAATGTTTCAGAAGCACTTGATGAAGTATTATTTGTATTTTCTTCTGTTGTTTCTTCATCTTTTATTTCTTCGTTTTTATCTTCTTCTGGTTTTGTAGTTGATGAACTTGAACTACTAGAACCACTTGAACTGCTAGAACCACCAGATGAGCTAGAACCTGTTAATTCTATTGAAACAGAACTATCAATAGCTTCACCATTATACTGTTGAAAATCTGCTGAAACAAGAACTGTTTTATCAGTATTAATAGCTAATTCTGCTGTTTTTAATGAAGAAGATTTTAATGTAAGTGTACCAAAATCGAAGTCTTCACCATCTGATAATGTATTATTTGAAACTACATATATTGAAATAGTTCCTTTTTCTTTGTTAAATATACATCTTTTTATAATAGCATTTGAAGCTTTTTCGCTCCAATTCATAGAAACATCATTAATTTTTGAAGCATCAGCAACTTTAATTTGTGTCTGTATTCCTATAAAAGAGTGATTGCTACTGTTATTAAGTTTAATAGTTGCAGTATTCTTATTTTCGCTTCCGATAATTATATTTGAAGAAAGAGTAACTCCATCTGAATTACCTTCGAATACTAAATCTGATTCTTCAGTAGTAGGAGTATTTTCAGTTGTTTCTGTTCCTAATTCAGGAGCAGGAGTAACATCAACTACATTATCTAAATTTTCATCTTCTGATACTTCAGGTATTACAGTTTCTTCTTTTTCACCATCTACAACATCAGAAGTATTTTTATCATCTGTTACATTACTATCTTGTGAATTATTATCAGATACAATATTATCTTCTAAGCCATCTTCTTTTTCATTTTCTGTAACTTCAGTATCAGGCTGAGTAATTTCAGTATCTTCTTTTGGAGTTTCTAATAACTCATCATCAACAGGTGTAGTAACAATATCTTCAGGTTTAACAGTACTTTCTATTTTTATAGGTGGTAATTCTTCAGGAATTTCTGTGTATAAAGTATCACTTACAAGACGCTGACCAGCAAGAGTTTCTGCATCATCAACTCTGTAAAGTTCTGCTTTTACATTTTCTATAGAAGAAATATCATCAACTACATATATCCAAGTACCGCTTGAAACTTCGCCAATATCTCCACGTTCAGGAACTTCAGCAAGTATTATAAAGTATCCGTTAATTATATTTCCATCTTGGTCTTTAAGAAGAACTGCATTATATGCAGGATTTCCTTTATATGTACCTGTTACAATTGTAGAACCTTGAGGTATTATGTCGCCTTCACCAGTTCCATATTTGAAATCTTCTGAAAGAGTACCTATACCAGACTGTAAAAGTTCAACATTGTCACCTGTTGGCCCAAGTATATCAAGTTCTGATAATGATACTGTTGAATTATTTATAACAAGTTTAACATATGCAGCATCATATATATACATACAAGGGTCATCTTCTTTATTAAAGTATATAGTTTCATTTTGTTCACCAGAAAGAGTTCCGGATTTTACAGGTGTCCAATCTTTGTTGTTCTGACTTATATATATTTTGTAAGAATCAGTTGATGGTTCAGTAGAGGAGTATTTAAGAGCTGTAATTTGCTCTGTTCCTCCAAGGTCTAATATAATTTCAGCATCACCTTTTGAAGTTCCAGTATAAATGTTTGAATAGTTATCATCTATAACTTTTGAAATTGCTGAAATTGTTGTATCTTCACAATGTCCTGAATCATCTCCTGCATGGATATGTTCATCTTCATCAGAAATCATATTTGTTTGAGCAGACCAACCATCTTTTCCGATACTTCCATCATGAGAAACTTTTACTGTACCTGCTTTTGATACATCTGTTGTATTAAGAAGTCTATCATAACCAATAACTTCATATGTATAAACACGGTTATTTTCTGTTTTTATTGTATCTATATAACTTGTTTCTGATGCAGGAACAAACGCAACAACTTCACCATTTCTTATAATTTCATAACCAAGCATAGCATCATCATTTGAATTTGAATTACTTAAATTAATAGTAACTTGTTTGCTATTATCAGTATAATCTATTGAAGAAGTTACACGTGTACCTTCGCTCATACCTTCTTTACCAGAAAGACGATAGTTTCTTGAATTATCATCAAGATACTGTATTTTAGCTGTTTCTTCATCAAATTGTTTAGCATATGATATTGTTGCTTCATTTGGAACAAGACCCCAAGCTTTGAAGAATGAAAGAAGGTTTTTGTTTGCAGCAGCACAAGCAAGACGCATAAAGTTATTATCTGTATCACTATTTAAAGTAAGTCCATTTTTAGCTAATTCAGGATTTCGTGCATAGCTGTCAACTCTTGCAAAGAAAATATTATTAAACTGTTCAGTATATGTATCAAATGTTTTGTAATTATAGTAATTATCATAGAACATATGTAATTGCCAATACATACCAAGTTGTGTAAATACATTATTTGCTTTTCCTGTTTTACCAGATGTTACATGTTCATATACTTCACTATATGGTATACGAGCAGTTCCGTTAGTATCATCTGACTGTGAAAGCATTGAGAAATAGTTGTTTGTTACTTCTACATTTACATACTTAGATGAGTTTATAACATGTCCTATTTCATGAGCAATACCCCAACCAGAGAAACCACCAGAAATATATTTTCCGTTTTCATCAGATTCAATTGGTGTTGTTGTAAATAATCCTGGAACAGAATCATATTCTATACCAATATGTTTTCCACCTGCATACATGAATGCTCCGTCAAACATAGTGCTATAACGTATGTTAAGTTTCTGTGTTGGATATCTATTTGTATCTGTACTATTTTTATTGAAACCTTTGTGCTGATAGAATAAATCAACTTCTTGTTCCATAGCTTCCATTGATTTTAAAAGCTGTTCTGCTTTTTCATCTATTGAGCTTCCTTTAAGTGCAGAATATACCTGTGTAGCAGGGAATGAATACATTACTGTATCCATAACTATATCTGTAACATTAAGTGAGCAAGATTTAGGGTCATAATCATGTCCTTCATGTGCTGTGTTATGTTTTTCTTCAAGTGAATTAACATGATTTTCAAGTTGTTCAACATATGTTTTTGCTAATGCAAGTTTATCTTCTCTTGTTTTTCCAGTTGTAATATCTAAGACAGGTATACTGTTTCCGTTACCAATACGAATTGAGTATTCTTCAGCATTTTTATTTCCTGTATATGCAATATATAATGCACCACCACGTTCATTAGCAGTTGTTGAAGGTGATGTTATAGTTATATCATTTTTACCAGTTTTTAATGTAGCTACTTCAGTAACCCATTTATCGCTTTCACCATGTACCTGTGTAGCATAAACTTTTAAGTTTGTAGCAGTTCCATCAGCAGCACCAGATTTTCCTACATATAATGTTATTGTTTCACCTTCTGTTGCAGATATACCAAGAGGTTGAAGGTCACTAAGAGGTAATGCGAATGTAGTATGACCATCAGCTTTTGATGTTATAGATGTATTAACTTTTATAATATCTCCAAGACCTTGCTGATTAAGAAGTTTTCTTGCAGCGTCAATATCTAATTGTATAGACTCTCTATATGGATGATATTCACCACTAACTTCATCAGGTGTGTTAAGTCTGTCTTCGAGTGCTTTTAAAGTATCTTCATTTACATTTGGATTTAATGCTAAATGCATATCATCAGTAAAAAGTGCTTCTACATCATCTTCTATGCTATCATATTCATATACTTTGATTTCAGAAATAGCAACTTTTTGGTCAGGATACCATATACCTATATTAAGCTGGAATGCATCTGTTGTTACAGGTTCTGTAAGTTTAACATCGTAATATATATTACCGTTTTTATCAAGTTTTTTAGTCATATATTCTACAGATTTTTCAACAAAAGAACCACTTTCGTTTTTGTATCTAAATTTTACACCATCATACCATGTATGGTTAACATGTGGAGCAAATCTTATTGTATCAAATTTATATGCCTGATTAAATTCTATTATAGAGCCTTTAGGGCTAGCATAGAATGCACCACCATCATAATGGTTAACAAAAGTATATGTTGAAGGGTCATTATCAACAACTGCATTGTCACCACCATAAACTGTTACTAATTTATCTGTTGAGTTTGTAACAGACTTAATATTATCAGTTAAAACACCTACTTCATCTCCTGTGTTAATAAGTTTATATTTTGGCATAATTGTTGCAGTAGAAGTTAATGTAGTTGCTTTATTTATATCTGAAGGAGAACTTTCTCCTATTTTATTTACAGCAGTAACATATACATTATATGTTTTACCAGCAGAAAGATTTAAAATTTTATAACTTGTAGAAGTTATATCTGTTACAACTTTGTAGTCGCTTTCATTTTCTAATTTATAGTAAACATTATAAGATGTTGCATGCTCCATCTTTTTCCAACTTACATTTATACTTTCAATACTACCAGTTACTGTAAGGCTTTCAGGTTTTGCAGGTACAGAAGTTGGTTCAAGTGTTATTGTTTTTGCTTCTGAATATGGACTTTTCCATTCTCCACTTATAGAACGAACTTTAACATTATATTGAACTCCTGTTGTAACATCTTCGCCAACTTTTGTAATAATTATATAGTTATCAGAAGTTGTAAATGTATGTCCGTTTATTAATACTTCATATGATGATACATTTACTTCAGGATTCCAAGTAACTTTAAAGCTATCATCACCTAATGGTGTTAAAGCTGTAATTGTAGGTATGTTTAAATTAGGTGCAGGAATTCTATTTTCCATACCATTTACAAATTCAACTTTTGCAATATCAACAAGTTTATCACTACTTGAGCTTGTAACATTAATAGTTACTTTTTTAATAGCAACTTGTCGTCCAATATTAACAACGATAGAACCATCAGCTTCTATTGTAGCTGTTGCACCACTATTACTTAAAAGAACTAAACTTTTAGGCTGCTGTATTGTAGCTTTTTCAGTTTTTAATTCACCGTTTTCTTCATATGTTACGTCAATTTCTCCTGAAGTAATAAGATTTGTTGAATCTTTTGGTGCTTCAATAACTAAACCATCAGATAATGCATTTTCGGCATTTACTTCGATATCAACTGTAACAGGATTTTCAGCAGATATAATTTCATCGTTGGCAGGTGATAATGTTACTGATGAATTTGAGTCAGAAGTAATATCTGCTATATTTCCCTGAATATTTGTATTTTCGTTAACAGTTGCTGTTATAGCTTCTGGAAGTATTGAACTTATTGTTTTAGTATCTACATTACCACCATAGTTTACAGCAATATATGAAAGGTCTGTTACATTAACAGTACCATCATTGTTAAGGTCATAGGCAGCATTATTATTACCGGATTCTATTTCATTAATTATTAAATCAGAATCTGTACTGTCAATATTACCATCTCCGTTTACATCACCAAAAGCCATAACACCTTTGTGATTTTCAGTAGAATCAGGATTATAGTTTTCACGACTATTATCAAGTAAAAGTGTTGTAGCATATGAACTATCTATTTTAATAGATTTTGTATATGTAGCGTAATTTTCTGATTTTATTGTAAGTGTATAAGTACCAGCTGGAACTTCTTTTTCAAAATGAACCTTATCTTTTTCTATTGAAGCAGTACCAGATACAGTATTTGTATCATTTTTAAGTTCAACAGAGAAATTTTTATTATTAATATTCATTGATAAATCCATATCAAGTATAAATTTACCATTTTGTGTTGTAGCAGTGTCTAATTCATTTGCAAGAGCAGCAACAGGCTGACTTACCATAACAAAAGACATAAATAATGGCATAATACCTTTCTTTTTCATGATACCCTCCTAATTTAAAAAGTTATATTTTAATAAATAAAAGAAAATTTTTTAAAAAATGTAATTTTTTAGACTTATAAAAATATACCATATAAGATACAAATTATCAACAATATTTTATATAGAAAAAAATTAAATAAAATACTATTTTTTTATGTAATATTTAGTTTATGTTAGGTAATTTGATTTTTGTAACTTAAATAATATGTTTAACATAAATAAATGAATATACATAATATAGTATTAAAAAGTAATAATGAGGTATTATATATGAAAAAATTGGCTTTAGAATTGTATAATAATGGTTACAGTTGTACAAGCTCTATAATTATGAGTGCTAAAGAAAAATATAATATTAATGTAACAAATGAATTTGAAAATGGTATAAACATTATAAATAATGGTTTTGGAATACAAGGTATGTGTGGTGTACTTATTGCAGCTGTAATAGTTATAGGTGCAGTTTTAGGTAGTGATAAGGGGAGGGTAGGAAGAATAATATTTTTTGATAAATTTTTTAAAAAATATAATAATATAGATTGTACAAGACTATCATCAGAAAGTAATGATTGTTGTGAAATTATAGAATATGTATGTAATATAGCTGATGAAGTAATAAATGATATGAAATAGTTTTTTTAGGGTATCTTATAAGTATACCCTTTTATGTTTTAAAATACATTTGTAACACCTGTATAAGTATAAATATGCATACAAAATATAAACATATAAATTGTATATATTTTGAAAAAATAAAGTTATATTTGTGCAATATACCCTAATTTTAATGTAATCATAACAATGTTTTTACATAATGAATATAAAAAAAGTGTTGAATTTTTTGGAAAAGAGTAGTATACTATCTTCAGACTTACTTAAGAGTAATTTTAAGTAAGTATTATTTTTAAACCACGTGGGACATAAAACATATATATGGGACATAAGTTGTCCCTAAAAGGTGATGCTTATGAAAAATATAATTTTTATGATTGAGAAATTAATGCCGGATTATATTAACTTAATAAAAAGAAGATATGATGTTCTCAAAACAGTAGAAATTTTACAACCAGTTGGGAGAAGAAGTATATCTGCGTATCTCGATATTACAGAAAGAACGGTTAGAGGTGATATTGAGAAACTTGCCGAGCAGGGACTTTTAAATGTAGCAAAGGTTGGATTAAGTATTACCGAAAAAGGTAAGGAAGTTCTTATTGGATTGGAAGAAACTTTAAGAGAGTATAATGGTCTTTCAGTAAAAGAAAGAAAAATTGAAAATATTCTGGGGATAAAAAAGGTTCATATAGTACAAGGTGATTATGATAAAAATGATGCTGTTAAAGCTGAGCTTGGAAAATTTGCCGCAAAAGTACTTATGACAGTCGTAAATGAAGAAAGTATAATAGCTGTAACAGGTGGAACAACAGTAGCTGCTATTGTTAATGGAATGAACGAATATAATGTTAAAAAAGCAGGTATGGTAGTACCTGCAAGAGGTAGTGTTGGAAGAGATATTGAAACACAAAGTGATATTCTTGCTGCAAGACTTGCCGAAAAACTTTCAGCAGAATATAGACTGTTAAACATTCCGGATGCTATGAGTTCACGAGCTTTAAATGAGGTAATGAATGAGCCTTCTATTCGTAAAACAGTATCAAGTATGAATAAAGCTGATGTATTAATTTTAGGGCTTGGGGAAGCTCTTGAGATGGCACGAAAGAGAAGGGTGTCAAATGAGGTTTATGAATTACTTGTAAATAAAAAAGCTATTGCCGAAGCTTTTGGATATTATTTTGATAAAGATGGAAATGTTGTTTATGAATCTAATTTAGTTGGCTTAGGATTTGAAGATTTAAAGAGAATACCTAATATTATTGCTGTAGCCCTTGGAAGAAAAAAGGCTTTGGGCATATCTGCTATATGTAGAAACCTTCCAGAAATGACACTTGTTATTGATGAAGGTGCTGCAAATAAAATTATTGAATTTGAATAGAGTATTAAAAGTATTTTGAATACAATTATTGCTGACAGTTATTTATTATGTTAAAATAATAATGTATAGGGCTCTATTAAAATGGGAGAAATATAAAGAGTTTTATTTGCAAAATATAAGGATATTTTTTTATATCCAAAGACAAAATATTAAGAGATGTAATTAATTATACATTATCTTAATTTAGAGTTTATTAAATAATTAAACCGGAGGTTGAAAACATGTTAAACAAAAAATCAGTAGACGACTTAAATGTAAAAGGTAAAAAGGTACTTGTAAGATGTGACTTTAATGTGCCAATTATTGATGGAAAAATTACAGACGAAAATAGAATCGTTGCTGCACTTCCTACAATTAAAAAACTTATTGCTGATGGTGCTAAAGTTATATTATGTTCACATATGGGTAAACCAAAGGGAGAACCAAAACCAGAACTTTCACTTGCTCCAGTTGCAGTAAGATTATCAGAAAAACTTGGAATCAATGTTGTATTTGCTAAAGATGACAATGTTGTAGGTGAAAATGCTAAAAAAGCTGTTGCTGAAATGAAAGATGGAGATGTTGTTCTTCTTGAAAATACACGTTATAGAAAAGAAGAAACAAAAAATGAAGAAAACTTCAGCAAAGAACTTGCAAGCCTTGCAGATGTATATGTAAATGATGCTTTTGGTTCAAGCCATAGAGCTCATTGTTCAACTGTTGGTGTTACAAACTTCGTTAGTGAATCAGCTGTTGGATACCTTATGGATAAAGAAATAGCTTTCCTTGGAAACGCTGTTGAAAACCCAGTTAGACCTTTCGTTGCTATCCTTGGTGGTGCAAAAGTTTCTGATAAAATTAATGTAATTAACAACCTTCTTGAAAAAGTAGATACACTTATTATCGGTGGTGGTATGGCTTACACATTCGCTGTTGCTCAAGGTGGTAAAGTTGGTAAATCACTTCTTGAACTTGACAAAGTTGATTATGCTAAAGAAATGATGAAAAAAGCAGAAGAAAAAGGTGTTAAATTACTTCTTCCAATAGATACAGTTATTTCACAGGAATTCAGTAATGATGCTGAAACAAAAGTAGTTCCTACACTTGAAATTCCAGATGAATGGGAAGGTCTTGATATTGGACCAAAAACAAGAGAACTTTATGCTGAAGCATTAAAAGGTGCTAAAACAGTTATTTGGAACGGACCTATGGGTGTATTTGAAATGCCTACATTTGCTAAAGGTACAATAGCTGTTGCTGAAGCTATGGCTGCTCTTGAAGGTGCAACAACAATCATTGGTGGTGGTGACTCTGCTGCAGCTGTAAATCAGCTTGGATTTGGTGATAAAATGAGCCATATCTCAACAGGTGGTGGTGCTTCACTTGAATTCCTTGAAGGAAAAGAATTACCAGGTGTTGCAGCTGTTAATGATAAATAATTTAAAAATAATACTTATATAAATTGCTATTTTGGTTTGAAAGGAAGCGTTTATTTTATGAGAAAGAAAATTGTAGCAGGAAACTGGAAAATGAATAAAACTCCACAGGAAGCTTTAGCACTTGTAGAGCTTTTAAAAGACAAAGTAAATACAGATAAAGTTGACGTAGTATTCTGCGTACCTGCAGTTGACCTTATACCTGTAATCGATGCATTAAAAGGTACAAACATTGCAGTTGGTGCTCAGAACATGTTCTATGAAGAAAGTGGAGCTTACACAGGTGAAATTTCTCCAGCTATGCTTACAGAAATCGGTGTAAAATACGTTGTTATCGGACATTCTGAAAGAAGAGAATACTTTGCAGAAACAGATGAAACTGTAAACAAAAAAGTTAAAAAAGCTATTGAACATGGTATAACACCTATCATGTGCTGTGGTGAAACTCTTGAACAGAGAGAACTTGGAATTGCTGTTGATTTCATAAGAACACAGATTAAGAGTGGCCTTGCTGGAATTAGTGCAGAAGATGTTAAAAAAGTTGTTATCGCTTACGAACCAATCTGGGCTATTGGAACAGGTAAAACAGCTACTAGCGAACAGGCTGAAGAAATCTGTGCTGCTATTAGAACAGTACTTGGAGAAGTTTATGGTGCAGAAACAGCTGAAGAAGTTAGAATTCAGTATGGCGGAAGCGTAAATGGTAAAAATGCTGCTGAATTATTCGGTATGCCAAACATTGACGGTGGACTCGTTGGTGGAGCAAGCCTTAAAGAAGAATTTTCACAGATTGTTAATTACTAATTATAAATTTTAATTTAGGGCGGGCTTAATTGTCCGCCCTTAGTTTTAGGAGGAATAAAAAAATGAGTAAGAAACCAACAGTTTTAATGATACTTGACGGTTTTGGTCTTAATGACAAAGTAGAAGGTAATGCAGTAAAACAGGCAAATACACCTGTTATTGATGGTATAGTTAAAAAATATCCTTGTGTTAAAGGATATGCAAGTGGTCTTGCAGTAGGTCTTCCAGATGGACAGATGGGTAACTCTGAAGTTGGTCATCTTAACATGGGTGCAGGAAGAATTGTATATCAGGAACTTACAAGAATAACAAAAGCTATTGAAGATGGTGATTTCTTCACAAATGAAGCTCTTCTTGATGCTGTTGAAAATTGCAAAAAGAATGATTCAGCTCTTCACCTTTTTGGTCTTTTATCAGATGGTGGTGTTCATAGCCATAATACACATCTTTATGCACTTTTAGAGCTTGCTAAAAGAAATGGACTTACAAAAGTTTATGTACATGCTTTCCTTGATGGTAGAGATACACCTCCTGCATCAGGTAAAGATTATCTTGCAGAACTTGAAGCTAAAATGGCTGAAATTGGTGTAGGTAAAATTGCTACAATAAGCGGAAGATACTATGCAATGGATAGAGATAGCCGTTGGGAAAGAGTTCAGACAGCTTATGATGCTATCGTTCTTGGAAAAGGAAACAAAGCTTCAAGCTCAGCTGAATGTATTGAAAAATCATATGATGATGAAAAAACAGATGAATTCGTAATTCCTACATGTATAGTTGATAGCGAAGGAAACCCTGTTGGTACAGTAAATGATAATGACTCAGTTATATTCTTTAACTTTAGACCTGACAGAGCAAGAGAAATCACAAGAACATTCTGTGATGATAACTTTAATGGTTTTGTAAGAGAAAAATATCCTACTGTAAAATTTGTTACATTTACAGAATATGATGTAACTATTGAAAATAAAGAAATTGCTTTCAAACCACAGAAACTTACAAATACACTTGGTGAATATATTTCATCACTTGGTCTTAAACAGTTAAGAACAGCTGAAACAGAAAAATATGCTCATGTTACATTCTTCTTTAATGGTGGCGTTGAAGAACCAAATGAAGGTGAAGACAGACTTCTTGTTCCATCTCCAAAGGTTGCAACATATGACCTTAAACCAGAAATGAGTGCTGTTGAAGTAACTGACGGACTTGTTGAAAAAATCGAAAGTGGAGTTTATGACCTTATAATTGTAAACTATGCTAACCCTGATATGGTTGGACATACAGGAATTATGTCTGCTGCAATCAAAGCTGTTGAAACAGTTGATACTTGTATCGGACGTGTTCTTGAATCATTATTAAAAGTAGATGGTCAGATGTTTATTTGTGCAGATCATGGTAATAGTGACCAGCTTGTAGATTATACAACAGGTGAAGCTTTCACAGCTCATACAACAAACCCTGTTCCATTTATACTTGTAAACTATAAAGAAGGTGTAGGTCTTAAAGAAGGCGGAAAGCTTGCTGATATAGCTCCAACACTTCTTGAAATGATGGGACTTCCACAGCCTGTTGAAATGACAGGAGAAAGTCTTCTTATAAATAAATAATTAAAAAAACCGTGGATATTATCCACGGTTTTTTTAATAAATATAATCTTCATTATATAGTTCTTGAGATTTATTTTTATCAAAGTAATCATACATTTCAAAATTAAATTTTTCCTTAAATAAATCTAATGAAATATGGTCTAACAATTTTATAATATTTTCAGGTATAAGAGAATTTTGTTCATTTATAAATATTACACAATAGTTTGGTTTTAATTTTGGGCATGTTAATTCAAATATAGAATTATTATCTAAAGAACAATTTTTTATATCTCTGTGATAATGAGGATAATATATTGAACCTATAAAATATTTTATTTTTCCTTCTTTAAGAAGTTTGTATTGTGATATGAAGTAATCATAATTTATATCACATTTTTCTATGTATTCATTATTTTTTATAATATCTTCAATACCTTTAATATTATAAAAATCCATACTAAAAAATATATCTTCTTCATTTTTTGTATTTAATATTGATAATTCAACACTGTTTATATCATTTCTTTTAAAATTACCTATATTATAATAAGCATACCAATAATCACAATGATAAATATTAATATATTTCATTAAACCACCTCATTAGTTTTATTTTTTAATAATAGCATGTTTATATTAAACAAAAAATAAACTGGTGGTATAAATTTATTAATGTTTATTAGATTTTGTATTAACTCCCAAAACTCCTCCTATCATTCCTCCGGCAATAGATATAATAATAGTTGTTAATTTTCCAAAATCAAATGTAAAATCTGCTCCTGATAATATACATATAATAAATATAATAAAAGAATATATTATGCCTGAAATAGCACCCCATATAAATCCTTTTTTTCCAAATGAAGCTGCTGTATCAAATCCTGAAATTAAAGTTGCTACTGCTGTACATATAAGAGATATGGTTGATACCTTTGATTCATCAAAATCTGTGTATGTAAGCAATATTGCCATACCAATAAATACTATTGCAGTAATAAGAATAGCTATAATTTGAGGCTTTATTATATTTGTAATAATATTTAAAAGCTCCAAGTTTTTTTTCTGAATATTTTTTGTATTATCCATAACATATTACCTCTTCTATATATTTATGAAACAATATATGCTTTGTATTATTTTTTATGCGTATAATACTATATACTTATTATATTCATTATGTTATAATTCCGTAGATAATGTAATAATTATTTGAATTATAAGAAAGGAAGTGTTTTTTTGGAAGTAAGTAAGGAAAACAAAATGGGAACAATGCCAGAGGGGAAATTACTTGTTAATATGTCTGTTCCTATAATGATTTCAATGCTTATACAGGCTCTTTACAACGTTGTTGATAGTTGGTTTGTATCAATGGTGAGTACTGATGCTTTTGCAGCCGTTACGTTAGCATTCCCAATACAGATGCTTATGATATCAGTATCAGTAGGTACAGGAGTAGGTATAAATTCTCTTATTTCAAGAAGACTTGGTGAACAAAAGTTTCACGAGGCTAATGCAGCAGCAGAGAATGGTATATTTTTATGTATTTTAAGTAGCATTGTTTTTGCAATATTCGGAATATTTTTTGCAAAATCATTTATAGGTGGATTTACAACCAATCCAGATGTATTAAAAATGGGTACAGATTATTTAAGAATTTGTACTATATTTTCATTTGGTATTTTTGTTGAGGTTGCTATGGAAAGAATTATGCAAGCAACAGGAAACAGTTTTTATAATATGGTTGTTCAAGGAACAGGTGCAATAATAAATATTGTTCTTGACCCTATATTTATATTTGGTCTTTTTGGTATGCCTAAGCTTGGAGCTATGGGTGCGGCTATAGCTACAGTTATAGGTCAGATTGTAGCTATGATTTTTGGACTTTATATTAATATTAAGAAAAATGATAAAGTTAGTATAAACATGTTCCATTTTCGTCCAAATCTTAAAATTATAGAGCATATATATGCAGTAGGTGTACCTTCAATGGTTATGCAATCAATATCTTCTGTACTTACAATAGGTCTTAATAAAATTCTTATGACATTTTCTCAAAGTGCAGTTTCTGTATATGGTGCTTATTTTAAATTACAAAGCTTTATATTTATGCCTGTTTTTGGTCTTACAAATGGTATGATTCCTATTATAGGATATAATTATGGTGCAAAAAATAAAAAAAGAATACTTAAAACAATAAAGCTTGGTTTAATTGTTGCAGTATTAATTATGTTTGTTGGTATGATAGCCTTTCAAATTGTACCAGATAGACTTCTTTTAATATTTAATGCAGATGCAGAAATGGTAGAAATAGGTATGCCTGCGTTAAGAATTATAAGTACAAGTTTTATATTTGCAGGAATAAGTATTGTATATTCAGCTGTTTTTCAAGCTGTTGGAAAAGCAGGATATAGTCTTATTATTTCTGTAATACGACAATTATTAGTAATACTCCCAGTTGCATATATAATGTCAAAGATGTTTGGTCTTTCATTTGTATGGACAGCTTTCCCTATTGCTGAAGTTGTGGCACTTATAATGAGTATTATAATGTATTTAAGACTTTATAGAAAATATATAAAAACTATTGATTAAAAGGAGGTTATAAATATGGAAAAAGACTTGACTAAAGGTAATGTAACTAAGTCTATAATGCTTTTTGCAATACCAATGATATTGGGTAATATGCTTCAACAGTTTTATAATATAGCAGATACATTTATAGTGGGTAAATTTGTTGGTTCAAATGCACTTGCGGCAGTAGGTACGTCTTTTTCACTTATGGTATTTATAACATCTGTAATAATAGGTTTATGTATGGGTAGTGGAGTTTTATTTTCCATGTATTATGGAGGAGAAGACTTTGAAAATCTCAAAAAAAGTTTGTTTATGTCTTTTGTGTCAATATTTATAGTAACTGTTTTAATAAATATAATTGTATTTATTTTTATAGATGAAATTCTTTCTCTTCTTCAAGTAGATACTGTTATAGTTGAAATGACAAAGGAATATTTAACGGTTATATTTACTGGAATAATATTTGTGTATGTATATAATTTTTTTGCTTGTTTTTTAAGAAGTATAGGTAATTCATCTGTACCTGTAATATGTATGGGTATATCAGCAGTTATGAATATTGTTCTAGATATTGTTTTTGTATGTTTTTTTAATATGGGAGTTTTTGGTGCTGCTTTTGCAACGGTTATAGCACAGTTTTTTTCTGCTATTTCAATAGCTATATATTCTTTTATTAAAATTCCATATACTCGTATAAAAAAAGAACATATGAAGTTTGAAAAAGATATGTTAAAAAGAATTATTAATTATTCATCTCTTACAAGTGTACAACAATCAGTAATGAATTTTGGAATACTTATGATACAAGGTCTTGTAAATAGTTTTGGTGTAGCTGTAACAGCAGCTTTTGCAGCAGCAGTAAAGATAGATGCCTTTGCATATATGCCAGTACAAGATTTTGGTAATGCTTTTTCTACATATATAGCACAAAATATGGGTGCAGGAAAAAAGGAACGTATACATAAAGGCATAAAATCTTCAATAAAAATGTCTGTTATATTTAGTATAATAATTTCAATTATAGTTTTTATATTCGCAAAATATTTAATGCTTATATTTGTAAAAAGTGATGAAATAAATATAATTAATATAGGTGTTGAGTATTTAAGAATTGAAGGTGCATTTTACTTTGGTATTGGTATTTTATTTATACTTTATGGATTATATAGAGGACTCGGTAGAGCAGGAATGTCTGTTGTACTTACAGTAATATCATTAGGAAGTAGAGTTCTTATTGCATATACTCTTGCACCTAGACCATCAATAGGTCTTTATGGTATATGGTGGGCAATTCCAATAGGTTGGATTTTAGCTGATATAACAGGACTTTTATATTATTTAAAAATAAAGAAAAGTATATAAAATAAAAAACACCTTGAAAACTATTCAAGGTGTTTTTCTTTTTATATGGTGTTTTCTTTTATATGTTTAAATGTAGAATTACCAAGATATTCAGAAGCGTCAGAAAGTTCTTCTTCTATTCTTAAAAGTCTATTATATTTTGCTGTTCTATCACTTCTGCAAGGTGCACCTGTTTTAATTTGACCTGCATTTACAGCAACTGCAATATCTGCTATTGTTGTATCTTCTGTTTCTCCAGAACGATGAGAAATTATTGCTGTCATACCATTTTTCTGTGCTGTTTCTATGGCTTCAAATGTTTCTGTAATAGTTCCTATCTGATTAATTTTTATAAGAATTGAATTTGCTGACTTAATTTTTATACCTTTTTCAAGTCTTTCTGTATTAGTAACAAAAAGGTCATCTCCAACAAGCTGAACCTTGTCACCAAGTTCTCGTGTAAGCTTTTTCCAACCTTCCCAGTCTTCTTCGGCAAGACCATCTTCTATTGAGATAATAGGGTATTTATTACAAAGGTTTTTCCAATATTCAATCATTTCATCACTTGTTCTTACAACTTCAATTCCTTTGGCTTTACTTTCTCCAGCAAAATGATAAAATCCATCATTTTCGTTATATAATTCAGTACTTGCAGGGTCAAGAGCGATTTTTATATCTTTTCCCCATATATATCCTGCTTTTTCAACTGCTTCTTTTATAACATCAAGAACTTTTTCTGCATTTTCAAGATTAGGGGCAAAACCACCTTCATCACCTATTGCTGTTGAAAGCCCTTTTGATTTTAAAACTTTTTTTAATGTATGATATATTTCACAGCATACTTTTAAACCATCTGAAAAGTCGCAAGCATTAACAGGCATTATCATAAATTCTTGTATATCAACAGTATTATCAGCATGTTTTCCACCATTCATAATATTCATCATAGGAACAGGCATTGTATGGGCGTTAAATCCACCTAAATACTGATATAAAGGTATTTTTAAAGCATTTGCAACAGATTTTGCAACAGCTGTTGAAACTCCTAATATTGCATTTGCTCCAAGTTTTGATTTATTATGTGTTCCATCAAGAGCAATCATTTTTTGGTCTATTGCTCTTTGGTCAAGACCATTCATTCCTATTATTTCTTTTGCAATAATGTTATTTACATTGCTTACAGCATTTAATACACCATTACCATTATATCTTTTTCCACCATCACGAAGCTCACAAGCCTCAAATGCACCTGTAGAAGCACCTGAAGGAACAGCAGATTTACCTATAAATTGATTTTCGCATATAACTTCAACTTCAACAGTTGGATTTCCACGAGAATCAATTATTTCACGTGCAAAAACATCTGTAATTTCAATATAGCTTTTCAAAAATATCTCCTCCTTTTTATAATTATTTTTACTTTTTTTAAAATATATATTCAAAAATAAATTTTATTTTTTTAATTTTGTGTATACCAAAAATAAACTTTTCAAAATTATATAGATGTGTTATAATATATCGAACATAATATAATGCAGGTAATATGCCTGTATTAAAGCTTATTATTTAATAAGAAATCCTAATTTAAAGGAGGTATAGTGTTATGAAACATATTAAGACTTTAAGCACAGCTATGCTCAAAAAAACAGCTGCAACAGGTGGTTGTGGAGAGTGTCAGACATCTTGCCAGTCTGCTTGTAAAACATCTTGTACAGTGGCAAATCAGTCTTGCGAAAACAAATAATTATTTAAAGAAAATAAAATTGCCGAAAGGCAATTTTATTTTTGCAAAAAAATTAGTAGATAATTTTTATTATATATAAATTTTTTGGAGGAGATTATTAATGATACATAAGTTTTCTATGGACGACGTTAATATAGTCATGGACGTAGACAGTGGTGCTGTACACATTGTAGACAATGTCGTTTATGAAATAGTGGATAATTTTAAAGAATTAAGTGAAAAAGAACTTTTTGAAAAATACAGTAATAAATTTACTGTTGAAGAAATTAAAGAAGCTATTGAAGAAATTAAAGAACTTGAAAAAGAAGAAATGCTTTTTACAGAAGATGATTATGAGTTTGTACTTCCTAAAGTGACAAAAAGAAATCCTGTTGTAAAAGCACTTTGTCTTCATGTAGCTCATGACTGTAACCTTAAATGTAAATATTGTTTTGCAGAAGAAGGAGAATATCATGGAAAACGTTCTCTTATGAGTGCAGAAGTTGGTAAGGCTGCTATTGATTTTATAATTAAAAATTCAGGTGCAAGAAAAAATCTTGAAATAGACTTTTTTGGTGGAGAACCACTTATGAATTTTGATGTTGTAAAAGAAATTGTTGAATATGGTCGTGAACAGGAAAAACTTCATAATAAAAATTTCAGATTTACAATTACAACAAATGGTATACTTCTTGATGATGAAAAAATGGAGTATATAAATAAACATATGCATAATGTTGTATTAAGTCTTGATGGAAGAAAAGATGTTAATGATAATATGCGTCCAAAAGCAGGAGGACAGGGAAGTTATGAAACTATAGTTCCAAAATTCCAAAAACTTGCTGATAGTAGAAATCAAACAGATTATTTTGTAAGAGGAACATTTACAAAACATAACCTTGACTTTGCAAAAGATGTAATGCATCTTGCAGACCTTGGTTTTAAACAGATTTCTGTTGAACCTGTTGTTGCAGAAGATGAAATGGATTATGCTATTACAGAAAAAGATATTCCAGTAATATATGATGAATATGAAAATCTTGCAAGACTTATACATAAGAGTAGACAAGAAGGAAAATGGTTTAATTTCTTCCATTTCAATATAGACCTTAAAGGTGGACCTTGCGTTGTAAAAAGACTTGCAGGCTGTGGTTCAGGTACAGAATACCTTGCTGTTACACCAGAAGGTGACCTTTATCCATGTCATCAGTTTGTTGGTAAAGAAGAATTTAAAATGGGTACAGTTTACGAAGGTGTTAAAGACGAAAAAAGACGTGAAGAATTTGAAGGTTGCAATGTATATTCAAAACCTGATTGTAAAGTATGTTGGGCAAAATTCTATTGTAGTGGTGGTTGTGCAGCAAATGCTTATCAGTATGGTGGAAGCATACTTTCACAGTATAAAACAGGTTGTGAACTTCAGAAAAAACGTATTGAATGTGCTATATATCTTAAAGCAAAAGAAGCTCTTTCAGAATAATTAATACATCAAAAATATGCTGTAAGGAGGAATAGTCATGAAGGGAAAAAACATGTTTTATCTTTTCATTACTCTTATTGTTACAGGTGTTCTTATTTTTTTATGTACTGTTGGTATAGGTAAGGACTCAAAAACATTAAGTGTAGGTAATATAAAACTTGGACTTGACCTTAGTGGTGGAGCAAGTATACTTTATGAAGCTGATAAAGAAACTGTAACAGAAGAAGAAATGTCAGCAGCAGTATCTCTTATACAAGGAAGACTTGACAGAAAAGGTTGGACAGAGGCAGAATGTTCAAAATCAGGAGAAAAACGAATTTTAGTTGAAATTCCAGGTGTTGGTGATGCTGAAGAAGCAATAAATGAACTTGGTCAAACAGCACAGTTAAAATTTGTTGATATGGATGGTAATGTACTTTTAACTGGTGCAGATGTTGCAAATGCTACAAAAGAAGCTGGAGATGTAACAGGTAATGGTGTAAGTGAACCCTATGTAAAACTTCAGTTTACAGAAGAAGGTAAACAAAAATTTGCAGAGGCAACAAAGAATAATATAGGTAAGCAAATAGCAATTATTCTTGATGAAACTGTTCAAAGTGCACCTACTGTAAATGCTGAAATAACAGATGGAAATGCTGTTATAACAGGAAGTTTTACTCCAGAAGGTGCAGAAGAACTTGCAGCTCTTATAAGAGCAGGTTCTCTTCCTTTTAATCTTAATGTAATACAGATGAAAAATGTAGGAGCAAGACTTGGAGCAGATGCTTTAAGTACAAGTCTCAATGCAGGTTTTCTTGGTATAGCATTAGTACTTGTTTTTATGCTTGCTGTATATAAGATTTCAGGTTTGGCAGCTGATTGGGCACTTATAATATATATATGCCTTGAGCTTATAGCAATAAATATGTTTAATATAACATTGACTCTTTCAGGAATTGCAGGTATTGTTCTTTCAATAGGTATGGCTGTTGATGCTAATGTAATTATATTTGAAAGAATAAAAGAAGAACTTTTAAATGGAAGAACTCTTCGTTCTGCAGTTGATTCAGGTTTCAAAAGAGCTTTTCCGGCTATATTTGATGGAAATATAACAACACTTATTGCAGCTGGTGTACTTTTCTTTATAGGTACAGGTACAGTAAAAGGATTTGCTCAAACACTTATGATAGGTATTGTTATTTCAATGTTTACAGCACTTGTTGTTACAAGAATAATATTAAAATCAATTATGGGCATTGGTGTTATTAATCCAAAATACTATGGCTTAAGAATAAAATAAGGGAGGTTATGATTGTGGATATAATTAATAATAGAAAAAAATTCTTTGCAATCTCCCTTATAATAATAGTTATAGGAATTGCAACAATGATTATAAATTCAGTATCAAAAAAAGGTGCTTTAAATTATGATGTTGAGTTTACAGGCGGAACATCAATGGATATTGATATAGGAAAAGATTTTGATAATAATGATATTTCTGACATAATATCAAATATTACAGGACAATCAGCACCACAAGTTCAGAGAGTAACAGGAACTAATGAAGTAAGTATAAAAATGCAATCAATAGATAGTGAAACAAGAACAGCTCTTATAGATGCATTTAAAGAAGTATATCCAGATATGGAAGTGCATGATATATTTGATGTTGGTGGAACAATAAGCAATGAAATGCAAAGGTCAGCTCTTATTGCTGTATTAGTTGCTTGTGTGGCTATGCTTATATATATATCTATAAGATTTAAAGATTTTAGAGCAGGAGCAAGTGCAATATTTGCTCTTATACATGATGTTCTTATTGTAATTTCTTTTTATGCAGTATTAAGAATACCTGTAAATAACTCTTTTATTGCTGCAATATTAACTGTTTTAGGTTATTCTATAAATGCAACAATAGTAATATTTGATAGAATACGAGAAAATAAAGATAATTTCAGAATTAATGAAACTGCTGATAAAATAAATAAAAGTGTTACACAGACTCTTGCACGTTCAATAAATACATCACTTACAACGCTTTTTGCTATAGGTGCAATATATATACTTGGTGTGCAATCTATAAAAGAGTTTGCTTTACCACTTATAATAGGTATAATAAGTGGTGCATATTCATCAGTATTCCTTGCAGGTGCAGTATGGTATATGCTTATTCCTAAAAATGAAAAATAAATATAAAAAAGGAGTGAAATTTAATTTTCACTCCTTAATTTTTTATTAATATTTTTCCTTATCAAAAAATGCTTTTGTTTCTGCAATTACAACGGGACTAAGTGCAAGAAGACCTATAAGGTTAGGGAATGCCATAAGAGCATTTGTTATATCAGCAAGAAGCCATATAGGTTTTAATGAAAGATAAGGTGCAACTGCTATACAAGCTATATAAACTATTTTAAATACTAATGAGAAGTGTACACTGTTTACAAGATAAGAAAGACATCTTTCACCATAGTAGCACCAGCCTATAATAGTTGTAAATGAGAAAAATACAAGTCCGATAGAAACTATATACATACCTATATTTCCAGGAAGTCCATGATTATATGCTGCATTTGAAAGAAGACTTCCATCAAGTGTTGATGAATCAAGAAGGCCGGATGAAAGAACAACTATACCTGTCATTGTACAGATTATAATAGTTGTAAAGAAAACGCTAGTCATAGAGATTAATCCTTGACGTACACATGAATTTGTTTTTGCAGCAGCAACAACGATAGGAGAACTACCAAGACCAGCTTCGTTTGTGTATACACCACGAGCAACACCAGTACGAAGACCTGTCATAACAGATATTATAATTGTACCAGAAGCACCACCAAGCATAGCATGAGGATTAAAAGCTGATTCAAATATTGAACTAAAAACTTCAGGTATTGCAGAAGCATTAAGTGCTAATATTATAAGAGAACCACCTACATAGAATATAGCCATAATAGGAACTATAAATTCTGCAACTTTTGATATTGAGTTTATACCACCAAGAACAACAGCAGCAACAGCTATTGTTACAACTATACCAACAAGCCATACTGGTAAATGGAAAGCAGAACTTGTTGATTCTGTTATAGCATTAACCTGTGGGAATGTTCCACAGCCTAAAAGAGCAGTTATAATACCGAAAACTGCAAAGAGTTTTGCGAGCCAAGACCATTTCATACCTAAGCCATTTTGTATATAATACATAGGTCCACCAGCAATTTGACCCTTTTCGTCAATAGTACGATATTTTACTGCTAATACACCTTCTGCATATTTTGTTGTCATACCAACAAATGCTGAAACCCACATCCAGAACAATGCACCAGGACCACCAGCTCTAAGAGCAGTAGCAACACCAACAATACTTCCTGTACCTATTGTTGCAGCAAGAGTTGTACAAAGAGAACCAAATGCAGAAACGTCTCCAGTATCACCTTCAAGTCCTTCTTCTTTTTCAAATATATATCTTATTGCTCGAGGAAGATGAATTATCTGAAGAAATCCAAGTCTTATTGTAAAATATAAACCAGTTCCTATTAAAAGAATAAGTGTGGGAGGACCCCAAACAATCGATTGTATTGTTGATAAAATATCCATTATGCCGTCCATACATTTCCTCCAATCTTATAAAAAAGCTTAGTGTTAGTATCGGTATCAATATTTATTTTTTATATCAAAATATTATTTGTTATAATTTTTAAATGGAGTAAAGAGAATTATGTAGAAAAAAAGATATAAAAATACCGGATACCCACTATATTTTAGTATAATACATTAATTTAGGCAATTAAAAAATAAGAAGGGTAAAATTATTTTTTAATATACCGTGGATATCCGGTTAGATTTTGTTATGGTATGTTATTAATAAAGGGTTTAAAAAATTATATTAGAACATTGCTTTAATGTCAGAATAATCCATTTCAAAGCTGTCAGCAACGTTTTTACATGTAAGTTTTCCGTCATATGTATTAATTCCTGAATATATAACATCATTATCTTTACAAGCTGTTTCAAGACCTTTACCAGCAATCTGTAAACCATATTTTAATGTAGCATTTGTTAATGCGATTGTTGAAGTTCTTGGAACTGCACCAGGCATATTTCCTACACAATAATGCACAACTCCATCAACTACGAATGTTGGGTTATCATGATATGTAACTTTTGTTGTTTCACAGCAGCCACCTTGGTCAACAGCAACGTCAACAATAACACTACCAGGTTTCATGTTCTTAAGATATGCTTTTTTCATAACTTTTGGAGCAGCTTTTCCAGGTATTAATATTGAACCAATAACAAGGTCAGCTTCAGCAACTGCTTTTTCAATAGCTACATCTGTACTATATAATGTTTGTATTCTTGCTCCGAAAATATCATCAAGATAAGCAAGTCTTTCAAGATTAATATCAAGTATAGAAACATCAGCTCCCATACCAACAGCTATTTTACAAGCGTTTGTTCCAACGTTTCCTGCTCCAAGTATAACAACTTTAGCTTTTGGAGTTCCAGGAACACCAGAAAGGAGCATTCCACTACCGCCAAATGGTTTTTCAAGATATTTAGCACCTTCCTGAATACTTAAACGTCCTGCAATCTGGCTCATAGGAGCAAGTAATGGAATAGTATTATTTCTTTCGATAAGTGTTTCATAAGCAACACCTTTAACACCAGCAGCAAGGAGAGCATCTGTAAGAGGTCTGTCAGCAGCAAGGTGAAGATATGTATAAAGTATTAAATCTTTATGGAAATATTTATATTCTTTTTCAAGAGGCTCTTTTACTTTAACCATCATTTCAACTGTATCCCAAACTTCTTTAGCTGTATCAATCATAACAGCACCGGAAGCAGCGTATTCTTCATCTGTGAAACCTGAACCTAATCCAGCACCTTTTTCAATATATACAGTATGACCTGCATTAGCATAGCTTTTTACATTATCTGGAGTAAGACCAACACGGAATTCATTGTTTTTGATTTCTTTTACGCATCCAATTTTCATAGTTAAAACCTCCTAAAATAAATAATTATTTGTAATGCCGCTTACAACTTTAAGTGGAGGATATACCTGTTTTAAGCGGATAAAAACAGGTATATCTGATGCTATAATGTGGATTCAATCAATAGTTTTGTGATTGAATTTTAATATATGAAGAAAATAAACTGTATTTAAAATAGTACAATTATGAATATTAAAATTCTTAATTATTTTATTTTAAAGAATTTTCTTCATCTATGTACTTATATTAGCACATAAAATTCATATTTACAATTAGACAAAGTGTAACACCTTTAAATATAATTTTTGTAAAAAATACAGATTTTATTATTATATATAAAAAAACTGTATATTTGGCACGAATAAATATTATAAAAAAAAGTATCAAATTTTTATTGGCTTGAAAAATTCAATAAAATATGTTTAAATCAATATAATATAATAACAAGGAGGCTTCTTATATGAGAGAAATAAAAGAAGCTATGAAAGGTACAAAGCTTACAAAAACCTCAAGAATGATAGGAGAATTTATATTAGATAATCTTGAGGAAGCTTGTTTCATGACTTCAACAGATATTGCAGTTCGTGTGGGTGTAAGTGAATCTTCTGTAATAAGATTTACAAGAGCTCTTAATTTTTCAGGTTTTATTGAGTTTCAAAAAAGTCTTAGAAAAAGTTATTCTGAAAAAGTTTCTAGAATATCAAATACAATAATAGTACCTTCTGAAAGACTTTTAAAAAGTATGGAAAGTAGGGAAAATACAAATCCCATAAGTGAGCATTTTGAAAATGCAATAAATGATATAAATAGTGTAATTAAAAATAATAGCGAAAAAACATTTAACGATGCAGCAACTATTATATTAAATTCAAAACGTAAGTTTATAATATCTTCAAGAGCAAATTCTGGGGTAGGAAATTACTTTTTTCTTATTTTAAGGCATATGGTAGATGACGTTTATGGAACAAACAGTTCAAGTCTCAATGTAATAGACCTTTTATGTGATATTAATGCAAACGATTGTATAATAATATTTAGTTTTCCAAGATATTCAGAACTTGATAAAGCAGCACTTGAAATGGCCTCTGAAAAAGGAGCAAAAATTATAGTATTTACAGATAAAGCAAGTTCATTTCCGGCACATTATGCATCTGTACTTATAATTGTTGATGTAGATACAAGTGTATTTTTTAATTCTTATGTAGGTGTACAATTTGCTATGGAAACACTTTGTGTGGCAATTAGTCATAGAATAGGATGTTCTAATGAAGAAAAATTAAATACAATAGATAAATATTTAGGAAAATTTGGGCTTTTCTAATAATAAAAATGATGATATACACAAAAAAGTGAATATCATCATTTTTTATTGATAAAAAAATAAATTGACACAGTTATATTTTAGTAATAAAATAATTTCTAAACGCAAATCATTTGCAATTAGGAGGTGTATTTATAAAGAATGAAATTTTTAAAATTAATAGCCCTTGTGGTATCTGTTGTTGTATTTACTGGTTGTACAAATAATAAAAATAATATATCTGATGATAGTATTGATATAGTAACCTCATTTTATCCTATATATTCAATAGCTCAGGAAATAACTAAAAACTCATCTAATGTAAATCTTATTAATATGACAACTCCATCAACAGGCTGTTTACACGACTATCAACTTACATCCGGAGATATGAAAAAACTTTCAGGTGCTGATTTATTTATAATAAATGGTGGTGATATGGAAAGTTTTATTTCTAATATAGAAAAATCTCTTCCAAATTTACAAATAATAGATACATCAATAGGTACACATATGCTTGAAAGTGCAGGGCATACCCATAGCCACTATGAAGAACATGAAGACCATAATCATGAAGAGTGTGAAATATTAGAACATGAACATGAAGACCATAGTCATGAGGAATGTGAAATATTAGAACATACACATGATGAACATACTCATGAACATATTGAAGAAACAGAAATTGCCAGTCATATTCATAACGAAGATGATGGACATGACCATGGTAGTACTAATGCACATATATGGCTTTCACCTGAAAATGCAGCTATACAAGCAGAAAATATTTGTAATGCATTATGTTCTATTGATAGTGTTAATTCAAATATATATACAGAAAATCTTAAAAGCTTTAAGTCAAAAGTAAATCAACTTATAAATGAAACATCTGATATAAATTTTGAGGGCAAAAGTGCAGCTGTTTTTCATGAAGGATATTCTTATTTTGCTGATTGGTTTGGTTTTGATATATTAGCAGAAATATATATGGATGAGAATACAGACCCTTCTCCACAGCTTCTTGCAAATACAATAGATACTGTAAATAAAAATAATATAGAAGTACTTTTATGTGCAGATGACGCTAGTTTAAAAATAGCAGAAACAGTTGCAAATGAAACTAATGCAAAAATATATGTAATAGACCCTCTAACATATGGAAATGAAAATAATGAAACATATACAGATATAATGAAAAGAAATACTTATATAATAAAGGAGGCATTCCAATGACAAAAACTCATAATAGTTGCGGATTATGCCGTATAGATATAGAAAATTTGAAAGTTACAAGTGGACAAGATACTCTTATAGAAAATATAAATCTTGATTTCCATTGTGGTCAGCTTACAGCTCTTATAGGAAGAAATGGTGCAGGTAAAACTACTCTTATAAAAGCAATACTTGGCGAAAGAGAGTATACTGGAAATATAAGTTATAAAGAGCATAATAACAATGAAATAAAAAGACCACGTATAGGATATGTACCACAACATCTTATTTTTGATAGAAATACACCTGTAAGTGTAATTGATTTTATGACTGCAACAAAATCAAAACGTCCTGTATGGTTTGGACACAGAAAAAAAGAACGAGAAAATATTATAAAACAACTTGAAAGTCTTGAATGTAGTCATGTAATAGATAGAAAACTTGGTGAGCTTTCCGGAGGAGAGCTTCAAAGGGTGCTTCTTGCTACAGCCCTTGACCCACTTCCGGACTTTCTTATACTTGATGAACCTGTATCAGGTGTTGATATAAATGGACTTGACCTTTTTTATAAAACAGTTTCAACACTTCGTGACAATTATCATATAGCAATACTTCTTGTTTCTCATGACCTTAGTCTTATAAAAAAATATGCAGACAAAGCAGTTCTTATTGATAAAACAGTTGTTGCTTCAGGTGATGTTGATGAAGTTTTTAAAACTGATGCATTTAAACAGATATTTGGCTTTATGGATATGGAGGTGTAAAAATGGAAATAATATATAAAATTTTTGAAACAATACTTCCATTTGACTTTATACAATATGACTTTATGAAAAATGCTCTTATTGCAATAATTGTCGTATCACCTCTTTTTGCAATACTTGGAACAATGGCAGTCAATAATAAAATGGCCTTTTTCTCTGATGCTCTTGGGCATAGTGCTTTTACAGGAATAGCAATAGGTATACTTTTAGGAATGGGAAATCCTTTAATTTCAATGGTTGCTTTTGGTATATTTTTAAGCCTTGTAATAACAAAAGTTAAATCTATAAATACAGCTTCAACAGATACTATAATAAGTGTTTTTTCATCACTTTCAATGGCATTGGGAATTGTTATACTTTCGAAAAACGGAGGTTTTGCTAAATACTCATCATATCTTATAGGAGATATACTTACTGTTACACCAAAGGAAATATTATTAATATTTATTGTTCTTATAGTAACATTGATTATATGGTATAAAATATATAATCATCTTTTACTTATAAGTATAAATACATCATTAGCTGCAAGTAGAAATATTAAAACAGCATTAGTAGAAAACATATTTGTTGCACTTGTAGCGGTTGCAGTAATGCTTACAATAAAATGGATAGGTATACTTACAATAAATTCAATGCTTATACTTCCGGCAGCAGGGGCAAGAAATATATCTTCTAATACAAAACAGTATCATATAACAACAATAATAACTTCTTTAATTTGTGGAATTTTAGGACTTATTATATCATATTATATAGACACATCAGCATCTGCAACAATGGTACTTGTATCATCTGTATTTTTCTTTATAACATTAATATTAAAAAAAGTAGTAAAATAAAAAGAACCCTTTAGGGTTCTTTTTATTTATCATCAAGTATTGTATTCATAAATTTTTCGATTTTTTCAACAGTATCTGTTGAAAGACCATGTTCTATAAGACAAGCTTCTTCTTCTGCAATATTTTCTTCAACGCCAATAACTTGATTTAAAAATTTTTTAAGTGTAAAATGTCTTTTAGCAACTTTTTTAGCTATTTCTAAACCTTCTTCAGTAAGAAAAAGAGAACCATAATGTTCATGTGTAACAAGACCTTGTGCTTTAAGTGTATTTATAGCTCTATTAACACTTGGCTTTGATATTGAGAGCTCTGTTGCAATATCTGTAACTCGTACACCATCATCATTATTTAAAAAATAGATTGTTTCTAAATAGTCTTCTAAAGATGCAGTTACATTATTCCCATTTTTTTTAATCATACCTAACCACCTTTATTTATTTATTTCTATAATTTTATCAGCCATATATATATTAATTCCGCTGTTAAAATTCATATTTTTATTATAAACGCCTTTTTGTAGCATAAGAGCTATACCGCTTTTTGCCCAAACAGGAACATCTATGTTTTCATTCAAAGTAAGATTCATTTTAACTATTCGTTCTACTATTGAAGCTGCCTCTAAGGCTGTCACATTTTTATTAATTCCAAATGTACCATCACCATAACCTACCATAATCCCTTTTGAAGCAAGAGCATATATATATTTACTGTATTGATTATTTGAAGAAACATCTGAAAAATGTATATCAGATGTACCTGTTATACCGTAATATGTAGCAAGAAGACAAGAAAATTCTCCACGAGTTATATTTTTATTTTTATTATTAAATCCATTTAAATATTTAATAGTATCTGTTTTTACCATAGAAGGTACAGAGTTTTTATTATAATATTCACCGTAAAAACTATAGTATCCCTTTTCATTTAAAGATATAGACACATTACCATTATTATCTGTTGATAATACAGAGGATATTCCGGAAGGGGATAATATATGTACTGATACACCTTCTATATTTTTTGTTATATTTTCAGAGTGAATATTACCTCCGACTTGACTCCACTCAGTATATTTTGTTGTAATATTAATATTAAGATTATTGTTTGAATCTTTAGTATAGTTTAAAGAGGGTATAAGAGTATTGCTATTACCATAATAGAGTATTACTTTATCGTTATTTGAAAGAGTTTTATTTAAATTATTAATTTCAATAATTTGATTATCTCTTATTAAAAATCCATTCCAATATGAATTTTTATCAATATCACCATTTTTTATACCATTTATGCTATAAATAACAGAATTTCCATTTTCATTAGAAATTACAACAGGTATATTATAAACTTCTCCTAAATTTTGTAATGTTTCTATAAATGTATCACCATATATATTTTTTTGAATAATAGTATTCTCTGTTCCTTCAATTCTAAAATTAACTGTTGCTGCAAAAATTTGTATATTAAATATAAAAATTGCCAATATTAATATTATAGCTTTATTGAGAAAATTTTTCATTTAAAATCTCCTTTATAATTTATAAAATATGCTATGTATAAAAAATTCCCATAATAGATTATATCATATACAAAAAAACAATTCTATATATTAATATAATTGGCAATATTCGTTTATTATATATAAATAATATAAATTTTTATTATTTGGCTTGCTAATTATCATATTTTGATATAAAATAAACGTAAAGCTAATCAGAAGGAGGTGTATTCCAATGGCATACCAGATTGATTCATCATGTATCGGATGTGGAGCTTGTGCTTCTGAATGTCCAACATCTTGTATCGTTGAAGACGGCGGTGTTTACAAAGTAAACGAAGGTGACTGCATCGAATGTGGTTCTTGTGCAAACGTTTGTCCAGTAGGAGCTCCTAAACTTGCATAATTATCAATGAGATTTAAAAAAGACAGGTTTTATCCTGTCTTTTTTTCATTTTGTTTTTTGTTTAATTATATCTTTTCCAGATTTACAATATTCAAATAAAAAGCATTTATCGCACTGAGGTCTTCTAGCTATACAAACCTTTCTGCCATGAGCTATAATTTGAGTATTATAACTTATCCAATGGTCTTTTGGCAATATTTTCATAAGGTCAAATTCAATTTTTACAGGGTCTTGATTTTTAGTAAATCCCAACATATTTGAAACTCTTTTTACATGGGTATCAACAACAACACTAGGTATATTATATATATTTCCTCTTACAACATTTGCTGTTTTTCTTCCTACACCTGCAAGTTTAGTAAGACTTTCAATATCACTTGGAACTTCTCCACCAAATTCACTTAAAAGCTGTTGACAACAAAGACGTATGTTTTTAGCTTTGTTGTGATAAAAACCTGTTGAACGAATATCTTGTTCAAGCTCTGAAAGTTCAGCTTCTGCAAAATCTTTTATACTTGTATATTTCTTAAAAAGACTTTCTGTGACTATATTAACTCTATCATCTGTACATTGAGCACTTAATATTGTTGCTATTAAAAGTTGCCAAGCATTTTCATGATTAAGATAGCATTTTGTTGGACCATAATGTTCGTCAAGAAGTCTTAATACATTTTCAACTCTTTCTGCTTTTTTCAAATTTATATCTCCTTTCAAATTTCTATTTTATAAAAAACAGGTTTGTTTGAAATTTCATCTTTTTTATAATAATTAAATAATACAGCTGTTTCATTTTCAACTATATTATTTTTTGGATTTTTTACAATATCAAATACATTGTATTTAAAAAGTTCTATATGACACATTCTTGAAATTTGCTGATATGAAAAATCCTTTAAATTAGGTGTATATTTTTCGATATTAGCCTCATTTTTATAGAATGTAAATATTTTTTCTTTAATATCTTTACTTTCTCCACAAAGGTCATTTGGCAATGTTTTTACGTTATCGCCAGCAAATATATCAAATCTCAAAAGTTCTTTTATAATATCGGATTTATCTCTGAGAATATCATTTTCCAATGAAAATGAATACATTATCTGAAAAAGTTCCATTTTACTGTGTTTAATAGCATGATGACCTTTACTTTCCCAATAATCTCCTAAATCTTGAAAAAAATCAAAAGGAGATGTGTATATACTTGTAATATATTTTATTGTATTGAGAGCTTTTCCAGAATTATAATATGTTTCTGTCATTTCTTCCACAAGTTTTAATCTTTCCATTTCACCATATGAAATTTCTTTTGTATATAAAACCTCATAGTTTGGACGACGTCTGTAAACAATACCATATTTTTCTGCATCTCGTCTAAGACCTGAACCTTTTAAAAGTTTCAAAAATCCTAATTGAAGCTGTTCCGGTTCAAGTGCAAATACATCATTAAATGAATTTCTAAAAGAATTATAATCTTCATATGGTAAACCTGCAATAAGGTCAAGATGTTCATGTATATTTCCTAAGTCTTTTATTTTTTTAACTATTTCTGTTAAGCCTTCAAAACTGGTATTTCTTTTAATAGCCTCTATTGTTTTAGGATTTGTTGATTGAACACCTATTTCAAACTGGAAAAGACCTTTTCTTGCATTTTTAAGCAATTCTAATGCTTCATTGTCCATTATATCAGCAGTAATTTCCATATGGAAATTTGTTATGCCGTTATCATTATCCATTATATATTTCCATATCATCATTGCGTGTTTTTTATTACAATTAAATGTTCTATCAACAAATTTAACCTGTTTTACATTATTATCTATAAAAAACTGTAAATCAGATTTAACACGTTCTTCTGAAAGAAATCTAACACCTTTTTCTATTGATGAAAGACAATATTGACAGTTATAAGGACAGCCTCTTTGTGTTTCATAATAAATTATTCTGTTTTCTAGGTCTGTCATATCATCATATACAAAAGGTATATCATCAAGAATTGCAGCTTTTCTTTTTGGTGTTGATAAAATTTCATTTTTATTATTTCTGTATGTTATACCATCTATATTTGAAAGTTCTATTGTATTATCAATAAAGTATTCTGAAAGTTCTAAAAATGTTATTTCACCTTCTCCACGTATTACAATATCAGCATATGGATTTTCAATTAAAACCTCTTCGGACTCGTATGAAACTTCCGGACCACCTAATATTATTATTGTTTTTGGTAGTATTTTTTTTAGGTTTTCAACAAGTTCTGATATTATGCCCATATTCCATATATAGCAAGAAAAGCCTACAACATCAGGTTTTTCTTTATAAATTTCATTTAATATAAAATCAGTTTCTTGATTTATAGTAAATTCTTTTAAAAAAATATTTTCACTATACTTTGAAGCATATTTTTTTAAACTTCTTAAAGCAAGTGATGAATGTATAAATTTTGCATTTACAGCAGTTAAAAGTATTTTCATTTTATCACCATATTCTAATTAAATTATAAAAAAACCTACATATCCTATAATTATACTATAAATTATACCTGAAAGTACATCAGAAGGATAATGTACACCAGCCATAATTCTTGATAATCCCACAAAAAAAGAAATAATAAGCATAATGATACCAATTTGTGGATTTATATAAATAAAAGCCATACTTATTATTACAGAACTTACTGTATGACGACTAGGAAAAGACTCACCATTTTCATGATGTATTATAGGTTCTATATTTGGAATTTTTTCAAAAGGACGTTTTCTTTTTACTAATTTTCTAATTATACTTACACTTAATAGTGTAAATAATGGTACAAATATAAATTTTATAATATTAGTATTTTTAAAAATAGCAACATATATAATTCCAAAAGAATATATTGCAATAAAAAATAAAGGAAGAAACTTTGCAATATGTTTTACTAATTTTTTATTTTTTAAGCCAATTCCATATAAATATTTAAAAATATATTTATCCAATGTCATCTCCTCCAAAAAAGTCTATTAAAATAATAACAAATTATAAAAAATCATTGAATATGCATTTTATATAAATATTTTACTGTCAAATTGAATTTAATCGTTACCAATGCTATTATAAAAATATATAAAAAGGAGGTATCATAATGAAGAATATAGCTTTTATTGGTATAGGTGTAATGGGAAAATCAATGGCAAGAAACCTTATAAAAAAAGGTTATAATGTTTCTATATATACAAGAACAAAAGAAAAAGCTATTGATATTATAGAAGAGGGTGCTGTTTGGTGTGATAGTATTTGCGAATGTGTAAAAAATAAATATGCTGTAATAACTATGGTAGGCTATCCAAAAGATGTTGAAGAAGTTTATTTCGGTGAAAATGGTATAATAGAAAATGTTGATAGTGGTACATATATAATTGATATGACAACAACAAGTCCAAAACTTTCTGTTGAAATATATAATAAAGCAAAAAGTAAAAATATTAAAGCATTAGATGCACCTGTTAGTGGTGGGGATACTGGTGCAAAAAATGGTACTCTTTCAATAATGGTTGGTGGAGATAAAGAAGACTTTGATGCTTGCTATGATATTTTTTCTGCTATGGGTACAACAATACTTTATGAGGGAAAAGCAGGCTTTGGACAGCATACAAAAATAGTTAATCAAATATTACTTTCAGGCTGTATTGCCAGTGTATGTGAGGCTATAACATATGGTAAAAAACATGGTCTTAATATCGAAATGATGTTTAATAGTGTAAAAAATGGTGCTGCTGGAAGTTGGCAGTTATCAAAAAATGGTGCTAAAATAATTGATAATGATATGTCACCAGGATTTTTTATAAAGCACTATATAAAAGATATGAAAATTGCCCTTGAAGAAGCAAAAAATGTTGGATTTGAACCTGAAATATTAAAATCTGTTTATGATATGTATAAATGTCTTGAAAAAGATGGTATGGAAGACCTTGGAACACAGGCTCTTATAAAATATTATGAAAAATAATAAAAAGACCTATTACATTTATGTAATAGGTCTTTTTTGTTTTATATAGTATCTGTACCTTTTATTTTAATAAATTCATATGCCTTTTTTGCTTTTTCTGATGCTTCTTCAAGTGTATCTGAAATTACTGTTAAATGTCCCATTTTTCTTTTTGGAACGGATTTTTCTTTTCCATAAATATGGAGATAAACACCTTTTATACTTAATGCCTCATCTGCACCTTCAACAGTAGCATTTCCGTTAAATCCTTCTTCTCCTAAAAGGTTTCTCATTACAGTTGGCATTATAAGTTTTGATGAACCAAGAGGAAGACCTGATACAGCACGTATATGCTGTTCAAATTGGCTTGTCATACAGGCTTCTATTGTATAATGTCCAGAATTATGAGGACGTGGAGCAACTTCGTTTAATGCTACATTTCCATCTTTATCAACAAACATTTCTACGCAGAACATTCCAACACCTTCGAATATTTCCATAACAGATTTTGCAAGTTCCATAGCTTTTTTTGATGTTTCTTCTGATATATTTGCAGGAACTCTTGTTTCAAAAAGTATATTATCATGGTGTATGTTTTCTGCAACAGGATAAACTTCTATTTCACCATTTATTCCTCTACAAGCAAGAACTGAAATTTCCATTGTAAATGGGAAGAATTTTTCTGCCATAAGCGGAAGTTTACCACTACCTAAAGTTTTGAAACCTTCATTAATTTCATTTTCATTATGTACAACAAAGTTACCTTTTCCATCATAACCGCCTGTACATGATTTTAAAAGAAATGGATAACCATATTTTTCACCTGCGTTTTTAATGTCGTTAGGTGTTTCGACTGATACAAATTCTGGCATTGGGATATTATTTTTTAGAAGAAGGGATTTTTGAGTGTATTTATTCTGTATTATTTTAAGACTTTTTGCAGTAGGGTATACTTTTACACCTTCATTTTCAAGTGTTTCAAGTATATCTGCTCCTATATGTTCAAATTCATAAGTAATTACATCTGATTTTGATGCAAGAAGACGTATTGCTGTTTCATCATCAAAGTTTGCAACTATATGTTCATCAACTAATGTATGGGCAGGACATTTTAATGTAGGGTCAAGTACAGTTATATAGAACCCCATTTTTTTGGCTTCTTGAATCATCATTTTACCAAGTTGTCCACCACCAATGATACCTATTTTTTTTTCTATATTTTTCATGGCTTATTCTCCTTATATAGCTTTTGTATTAATAAAATGTATTCTATCATATAAAATTTTAAATTAAAATATAAAAACAATAGCTTACATATATTTTTATGAAATTGTGTTGTAAATAGCTTTAAAAATAAATATTATTTATAAGGTTTTTATTGTTTATATAAATATGATTTTGTGATATACTATATGTTTGTAAAATCGAACTGAAGTTTAAAAAAAAGAGGTGAAAAAATGGGGGAAACTAAAAAAAGTTCTAAAACTACATCTAAGAAGAAGACAAAAAGAACTTCCACAGGGGTAAAAAAAGCGGCTAATAAAACTTCTACTCCTGTTAAAAAAACAGTGGAGAAACGCCCCGCTTTTGGAGATACATTAACTGATGAAATAATAATAATACTTATAATCGTAATATCAATAATAACTATCATAAGCCTTTTCAGTAGCAGTATGGGTGTTGTAGGAAGTCTTATAAATGCTTTCTTTAAAGGTCTTTTTGGTTTTAGTGCTTATATTATGCCTGTTGCAGTAATAGGTTATTGTATATGGCTACTTACATCTGAAAATAAAAGATTTAAGGAAATAAAGCTTATAGGAACATTTTTATGTATTATATTTTTCGGTGCAATAATATCTGTTTTTAATACTGAAAATTTTTCTGCTAATGCAAGTGTTTTTGAAAAAATGGCTGTGCTTTATAAAAGTGGTGAAAATGGTGGTCTTATAGGTGGTATTTTTGGTAACTTGTTTGCATCTGCTTTTGGTAAAATAGGTGCAACAATAATACTTGTTGCTCTTTTAATTATTTCGTTAATAATGGCAACAGGAAAATCGTTTTTTGCTGGAGTTTCAGGTGCTTATAAATATAATAAGACAAAAATACGAGAATATAAAAATCGTATTGAAAGAGAAAATTATATTAATAATAAAGCTGAGAAAAATAACAGAGTTTCAAAACCTGTATCAAATTCATCAAAACAAAGAAAAATACCAGACTTTATTATAGATAAAGATGAATTTGAAGAAGAAGCACCTTATGTTGAAGAAACTGTATTTAAAAAGAGAGAACCAAGAAAATACGAAAAAGCTCCTAAAGGTATTTATGATTTTAAAATTGAGATTGAAAAAGATAATGAATTTCCTTTTGGAACTGAATTTTCAACATTAAATGTTAATGATATAAACACTAAAGATGAATATACTGTTTCTAAAGATGAAAAACCTGTTGAAGAAAATAGTATTTTTGATAACATAGTTGAAAAAGATTTGGAAGAAAATACGAAGCCAGAAGAGGTTATTGAAATACAGAAAGAAGTATTTGAAAATATTGACAGCATAGATAATGAAACTGTTGATAATGAATTAAAACCTGTTGATGATATTGAATATGATAAAGAATTATATGATGATGATACAGCTGCTATTGAAAAAGCACTTGCTGAGATGGAAAAATCTCTTATGGAAGATGTGTCTGTAGCAGAAGAAACTGTAAAACCACAAAATATATCAAATACAGAAAATAATATACAAAAAGAGTCTGTTTCTAATACTAATATAGATAAAACTGAAAATATAAAAGATACAAATGAGCAACCTAAAGAGGAGAAAAAAGAATATGTTTTCCCTCCTATGGATTTACTTGGAAAAGACCAAAATGTCCAAAGTCAAGGTTCAAAACTTGAAATGGTTAATAATGCTAAAAAGCTTGAAGAAACTTTAAAAAGTTTTGGAGTTGATGCGAAAGTAATACAGATAAATAGAGGTCCTACTGTAACAAGATATGAGCTTTCTCCAAGTCAAGGTGTTAAAGTAAGTAAGATTGTAAATCTTGCAGATGATATTGCATTAAATCTTGCTGCTGCTGGAATAAGAATTGAAGCACCTATACCAGGAAAAGCTGCTGTTGGTATAGAAGTTCCTAATAAAGAAACACAATCAGTATATTTAAGAACCGTTCTTGAGTCTGAGGAGTTTCAAAATTTCCCATCAAAACTTGCTTTTGCCCTTGGTGAGGATATAGCAGGAAAATGTATAGTAACAGATATAGCAAAAATGCCACATCTTCTTATTGCTGGGGCAACAGGTTCAGGTAAGAGTGTTTGTATAAATACACTTATAACAAGTATTATATATAAAGCAAAACCGGAAGAAGTTAAACTCCTTTTGGTTGACCCTAAAGTTGTTGAGTTAAGTGTTTATAATGGTATACCACATCTTCTTATACCAGTTGTTACAGACCCTAAAAAAGCTGCAAGTGCATTAAATTGGGCTGTTAGAGAAATGCTCCAAAGATATAACGACTTTGCAGAACATAATGTAAGAGATATAAAAGGCTTTAATGCAATGAAAAAGGAAAAAGGCGAAACAGACCTTATGCCTCAGATTGTAATTATTATAGACGAGCTTGCAGACCTTATGATGGCTGCACCAGGAGAGGTTGAAGACTCTATATGTCGTCTTGCACAGATGGCACGTGCTGCCGGACTTCATCTTATAATTGCAACACAAAGACCTTCTGTTGATGTTATTACAGGTGTTATTAAAGCTAATATACCTTCAAGACTTGCATTTGCTGTTTCTTCAGGAATTGACTCAAGAACAATACTTGATACAACAGGTGCTGAAAAACTTCTTGGAAAAGGAGATATGCTTTTCTGTCCTGTGGGTATGAGTAAGCCTGTAAGAATACAGGGTGCTTTTGTAACAGATAAAGAAGTTGAAAATATAGTTGCTTTTGTTAAACAAGATGGTCATTCAGGATATAGTACCCAAATGATTGAAGAAATAACATCTTCTACTAAAAACTTATCAGGTGGCGAGAATATGGACGAGCATTTTGAAGCTGCAATAGAGCTTGTAGTGAAAAAAGAAAAAGCATCTGTTTCTATGCTTCAGCGTCATTTTAGAATTGGTTATAATAGAGCTGCAAATCTTATGGAAGCCCTTGAAGATAGAGGAATTGTTGGACCAGAAGATGGTAGTAAGCCAAGAAAAGTTCTTATGTCACAAGAAGAATATGATGAGTTTAAAGAACAAGGTGGATTTAACGCATAATAATTTTTATATAATATAGAAAATGCTGTCTTTTAAGACGGCATTTTTTATGTTGAAAAATTAATAAATTATAATTAAATAATATAACATATTGTTTTTTTATTATATAATAACTATATAGTAAAATATGTTAAATAATATATAAATATTTAATTTAAAAAATGGGGGGAGATATTATGAAAAAATTTTTATTACCGTTATTATGTATGGCATTGAGTTGTAATGTGTTTGCAAGTGAAAAATTTGAAATAAAGTATAAAAATATTTCATTAAATATAGGTTCTGAAATTCTTGATGTTAATGGAAAGAAAAATATAATGGATTCGCCAGCATATATTTCAAATTATGGTTATACAATGTTGCCTGTAAGAAGTATTGCAGAAGCTATTGGTTCTGATTATATAAGTATTGATTGGTATCCAGAAAAAAGTAAGGTTATTATAATAGATGAAGCTAAAACAATTGATTTAACAATAGGTTCTAATATTATGTATATTAATGGTGAGGAATATAATATGGTATCACCAGCAGAAATTTCTAAGGATAGAATTTTTATTTCTATTAGAGATTTGTGTCATGCTTTTGATATTCCAGATAGTAATATTATTTGGAATGAGAATGAACAATCGGTAAAAGTTATAAAAGAATATAAATTTATAGATTATGATGAAATTAATAATATAGCAAAAGAATTTTTAAATGAAGGTTCAAATCAATTATTTATACAAGAAAATACTGTAAGATATAATAAAGGTTCAAATATTTATATTGATATTGAAAACTATATAATAAAAAATATAGATGAAAAATTTAATATATCCAATTATATTGTTACAGAAACAAATAAAGAAGATATAAATACTTTAACTTTTAAACTTAAGAAAACAGGTATAGATGTATATAAAATAATTTGTATTAATAATGTTGTAAAAGTTATTAATATTATCGATTAAAAACTTTTTTTATAAATGGTATTAAAGATAATAATACAAATAAAGCAAGTAATCCAAACATAATTCTTTTTGACATTATATTTGTTTCAATAGCTATATTTATTGATGCCCATATTATAACAGCATATATAAATAAAAGTGGAATTAAAAATAAAATTCTTATTGCTAAAGGTATTCTTTTATATGTACAGCCTTTTAATATATATGAAAATACAAATTTAATTAAACCTTCAATCATAAAATCACCTCTGTTAATAATATGTGTTTTAAATATAATATAATTGTGTATATTATGTCAACTCTGATTAAGTATTTTATTTTTTGTTGACAAATTTAATTGGTTATAGTACCATAACCATATAGAGGTCATATGACTGACGGAAGTGGAGTACCACATGAAGTATGACTGTAATTAGCCGACCGTCTGGGCAAAATAACCCGGATTGTCGGCTTTTTTTCGATAATCCGTAAATTTTATTAGTATTAAATATTTATTTGCCAATATGAAAGGGGAATTTACTAATGAAAACAGACTTACAGATTGCACAGGAATGTACAATGGAACGTATTGAAAAGGTAGCTCAAAAAGCTGGTATCCCTGAAGAATACGTTGAATGTTATGGAAAATATAAAGCTAAAATAAGCGATGAATATTATAACTCTATAAAGGATAATAAAGATGGAAAACTTATACTTGTAACTGCTGTAAATCCTACACCAGCCGGAGAAGGTAAAACAACTATTACAATAGGTCTTTCACAGGCTCTTAATAAAATGGGTAAAAAAACAATGGTTGCTCTTCGTGAGCCATCTTTAGGACCTTGTTTTGGTGTAAAAGGTGGAGCTGCCGGTGGCGGTTATGCACAGGTTGTACCTATGGAAGATATCAATCTTCATTTTACAGGAGATATTCATGCAATAACAACTGCAAATAATCTTCTTTCTGCTATGATTGATAATCATATTCAGCAAGGTAATGAATGTAATATTGACCCACGAAAAATTGTTTGGAAACGTGTTCTTGATATGAATGATAGAGCATTAAGAGATATTGTTATTGGTCTTGGTGGAAAGCCTAATGGTGTTCCTCGTGAAGATGGTTTTCAAATAACAGTTGCTTCTGAGGTTATGGCTATATTCTGTCTTGCAGAAAGTCTTACAGACCTTAAAGATAAACTTGGTAAAATTATAGTTGGTTATACTTATGATGATAAACCTGTTACAGCAAAAGATATTGGTGCAGATGGTGCTATGACTGTTCTTCTTAAAGATGCTGTAAAACCTAATCTTGTTCAGACACTTGATAATCAGCCAGCACTTATACATGGTGGTCCATTTGCTAATATTGCACATGGTTGTAATAGTGTTAAAGCTACAAAGCTTGGACTTAAAATGTCTGACTATCTTGTAACAGAAGCTGGATTTGGTGCTGACCTTGGTGCTGAAAAATTCTTTGATATTAAATGTCGTAAAGCAGGACTTAAACCTGATGCAGTTGTTCTTGTTGCTACTGTAAGAGCTCTTAAATATAATGGTGGAGTACCAAAAGCAGAACTTAACAATGAAAATGTTGAAGCTGTTAAAAAAGGTATTGTAAACCTTGAAAAACATATTGAAAATCTTCAGAAATATGGTGTGCCTGTTGTTGTAACACTTAATAACTTTGTATTTGATACAGAAGCTGAAATTGCTGTTGTTAAAGCTAAATGTGAAGAAATGGGTGCAACATTTGCTATTGCAAAAGTATGGGAAAAAGGTGGAGAAGGCGGTATTGAACTTGCCGAAAAAGTTATTGAAACTATTGAAACAAAAGAAAGTAAATTCCATACACTTTATGAAGATGATTTATCAATAGAGGATAAAATAAATAAAATCTGTAAGGAAATTTATGGTGCAAGCAGTGTTAACTTCTCTGCAAAAGCAAAGAAAACACTTAAACAGATTAATGAATTAGGATTTGATAAATTCCCAGTATGTATAGCAAAAACACAGTATTCACTTTCTGATAATCCTGCTCTTTTAGGTAGACCAGAAGGTTTTGAAGTTACTGTTCAGGAATTAAGAATTTCAGCAGGTGCCGGATTTATAGTTGTTTTACTTGGAGATATTATGACTATGCCAGGACTTCCAAAGAAACCTGCTGCATTAAATATTGGTATTGATGATAAAGGAAATGTTGTAGGATTATTCTAATTGGTGTATAATCAAGGACAGAGAATTTTTTTCTCTGTCCGTTTTTTTATTTTAAAAACGTATTATACTATATATAGAAACATAAAATTTTAAGGAGGGATATAATGTCTGCCCAAATAATAGATGGAAAGGCTATATCAGTCGATATAAAAAATGAAGCACTTGAAGATGCTAAAATACTTAGAGAAAAAGGTGTTGAACCTTGTCTTGCAGTAGTTCTTGTAGGAAATAACTCTGCATCAAGAGTATATGTAAATAATAAAAAGAAAGCTTGTGAATATTGTAATATAAAATCACTTTCTTATGAACTTCCAGAAGATACAACAGAAAGTGAACTTCTTGAGCTTATAGATGAACTTAATAAAAGCAAAAATGTAAACGGTATACTTGTTCAGCTTCCATTGCCTAAACAGATTGACGAAACAAAAGTAATACTTGCAAT
Organism: Tyzzerella sp.; assembly: GCA_019415525.1. Lineage (GTDB taxonomy): Bacteria > Bacillota > Clostridia > Lachnospirales > Anaerotignaceae > Fimicola. Next base: position 88,066 of record DXZA01000057.1, read on the forward strand.
ATCACCTGACAAAGATGTTGATTGCTTCCACCCATATAATGTAGGAGCTGTATTTACAGGTGGAAAAGGTTTTAAACCATGTACACCGGCAGGAGTTATTGAACTTATAAAAAGAACTGGCTGTGATATTTCAGGTAAAAATTGTGTTGTAATTGGTAGAAGTAATATTGTTGGCAAACCTGCTGCTATGCTTCTTATGGCTGAAAATGGTACAGTTACTATTTGCCATTCAAAAACAAAAAATATGGCTGAAATATGTAAAAATGCAGATATAATAGTTGTTGCAACTGGTAAAATCAATACACTTACAAAAGATATGGTAAAAGAGGGTGCTGTTATAATTGATGTTGGTATGAACAGAAATGAAGAAGGCAAACTTTGTGGTGATGTTGATTTTGAAAATGTAAAAGAAGTTGCTGGTGCAATAACACCTGTTCCAGGCGGTGTAGGTCCAATGACTATTGCTATGCTTATGAAAAATTGTATTACTGCTGCAAAAATGCAAAACGGTATAGAATAAACGGAGGTATGTTTTGAAAGCTAATATATCATTTATTTCTTTAGGTTGTGACAAAAATCTTGTTGATAGTGAGGTTATGTTAGGTCTTACAAAAAAAGCAGGTTTTAATATTGTACCTGATGAAGCTGATGCAGATATTATTGTTATAAATACTTGTTGCTTTATTAAAGATGCTCTTGAAGAAAGTATAGAAACAATTATTGATGCAGGAAAATATAAAGAAGATAGATGTAAAGGCATTATAATTGCAGGCTGTCTTGGTCAGAGATATGAAAAAGAAATTTTTGAAGAAATGCCGGAAGTTGATGCTGTTATAGGTACAACTGCTTATGAGGATATTGTTGAAGTTGCCGAAAGAGTACTTAATGGTGAAAAGAAATTTAAAGATATAAAGAGCATAGATTTTGCTTGTGATGATGATAAAAGTGAATTACGTGTTCTTTCATCAGCAGGATATTCTGCAAATCTTAAAATAGCTGAAGGTTGCAACAATCATTGTACATATTGCGTTATACCTAAACTTAGAGGTAAGTACAGAAGCCGTAAAATGGAAAGCCTTGTAAGGGAAGCAGAAATGCTTGCTAAAAATGGTGTTAAAGAACTTGTACTTGTTGCACAAGATGTGGCTCTTTATGGAATAGACCTTTATGGTGAAAACAGACTTCATATTTTACTTGAAAAACTTTGTGAAATTGAAGGTATAGAATGGATAAGACTTCTTTACTGCTATCCTGAGCATCTTACAGATGAAACAATAGCTGTTATGGCTAAAGAAGAAAAAATATGTAAATATATAGATATGCCTTTACAGCATACAGTTGATACTGTTCTTAAAAAAATGGGTAGAAGAAGTACAAAAGCTATGATAAGAGAAATAGTTAATAAACTTAGAACAGCTATGCCTGATATTGCTATAAGAACAACAATAATAACAGGTTTTCCACAGGAAACAGAAGAAAATGTTAATGAGCTTATAGATTTTATAAGTGAAATAAAATTTGACCGTCTTGGTGTATTCTCATATTCTCAGGAAGAAGGTACACCTGCTGCAAAAATGGAAGGTCAAATTGATGATGATGTAAAAGAAGAAAGAAGAAACCGTATACTTGAATGTCAGAAATTTATTTCAGCTGAAAAATGTGAAAGTATGGTTGGAAAAGTTATAAAAGTTATTATTGATGGCAAAATTCCGGAAGAAAATATATACTGTGGAAGATGCTATAAAGATGCTCCTGATATTGATGGTATGGTATTTATCAGAAGTGACTATGAACTTTTATCAGGAGATTTTGCTGATGTACTTATAACAGAAGCAAGTGATTATGATTTGATAGGGGAGACGTATTATGGAGATGAATCTGCCGAATAAACTTACAATATTAAGAGTTATACTTATACCTGTTTTCCTTGTGGTACTTCTTGGTAGATTTATACCAAGTCCTTTAAACAGATATATTGTAATAGCTATATTTATAATAGCTTCTCTTACTGATATGCTTGATGGACATATTGCAAGAAGTAGAAATCTTGTTACAAACTTCGGAAAATTTATGGACCCTCTTGCAGATAAACTTCTTGTAAGTGCTGCTATGATTGCTATGGTTGAAATGGGCGACCTTCCTTCATGGGTTGTAATTATAATTATAAGCCGTGAATTTGCAATTACAGGATTTAGAATACTTGCCATAGAAGCTAATAAAGTAATAGCTGCTAGTTGGTGGGGAAAAATAAAAACAACAACACAAATGATAATGATAATTTATATTCTTATTGGATTTAAAGGTGTTGTTTTACAGTCAATAGGTTCATTCCTTATAGGACTTGCAACATTATTTACAATAATTTCCGGTATTGACTATATTGTAAAGAATATAGATGTTTTAAAAGGCTAAATATTAAAATAAGAGGTATTTTATATACCTCTTATTTTTTTACTTGAAATTATATTTTATTAGTCTAAAATAAAGTATAAAGAATTAAAAAAAGGGGAGTGTGCTATATATGAATGCAGAAATTTTAGCAGTAGGTACAGAAATTCTTCTTGGAGATATTGTAAATACAAATGCTCAGTATATTTCAAAAGAATTAGCTAACCTTGGAATAGGTGTGTATTATCAGACTGTTGTTGGAGATAATGCAGAAAGACTTGAAGATACAATAAAAAAGGCTTTTTCTCGTGCTGACCTTATTATAACAACAGGTGGACTTGGTCCTACAAAAGATGACCTTACAAAAGAAACAGGTGCAAAATATTTTGGTAAAGACCTTGTTCTTGATGAAAAAGCACTTGCAGAAATAACAGTTTTTTTCAAAAAAATGAATAGGGTTATGACTGAAAATAATATTAAACAAGCATATGTTCCAGAAGGTTCTATTGTTCTTTATAATAAAAATGGAAGCGCACCTGGTATAATAATTGAAGAAAATGGAAAAATTCTTATAATGCTTCCAGGACCACCAAAAGAAACTATACCAATGTTTGAGGAATATGTAAAACCATATCTTAAAAGTAAACAAGAATATACACTTGTTTCAAGAGTTTTAAGAGTTGCCGGAATAGGTGAGAGTAAAATGGAAACACTTGTTAGTGATTTAATAGAAAATGGTGAAAATCCAACAATAGCACCTTATGCAAAAGACCATGAAGCAATACTTAGAATAACAGCAAAGGCTCATAGTGAGAAAGAAGCAGAAGAGCTTATTAAGCCTGTTGCAGATGAAATATATAATCGTCTTGGAGATGCTGTTTATGGAGAAGGCAATACAACACTTGAATCAGTAGTTGCAAAACTTCTTATAGATAAAAATATGACTATTTCAACAAGTGAGTCTTGTACAGGTGGACTTTTAGCAGGAACTCTTATAGAATACCCAGGAATATCAAGTGTATTTATGGACGGTGTTGTATCATATTCAAATGAATCAAAAATGTATCGTCTTGGTGTAAAAGAGGAAACTCTTGAAAAATATGGTGCTGTAAGTCATGAAACAGCGGCAGAAATGGCAGAAGGTATTGCAAAAACAGCAGGAACAAATATAGGTATATCAACAACAGGAATAGCTGGCCCAGGTGGTGGAACTAAAGAAAAACCAGTAGGTCTTGTATATGTTGGATTATGTATAAATGGAAAAGTTAAAACAAAAGAAATGCATTTTGTAGGCAATAGAGAAAAAATAAGAGCAAGAGCTGTTTATGGGGCTCTTAATTGGCTCAGAAAAGAGCTTTTAATCCTTGATGAGCAGTAAAAAAGCAGATATTCTTCTTATAATTTCAGCTTTTATTGGAGGTATGGGATTTATAGGAATGAAATATCTTCTTGAAAACAATTATTGTACTTTTCAAACTATATTTGGGCGATTTTTTGTAGCATCTGTATTTATGGCTATTATTTTTAATAAAAAAATGAAAGATACAAATATAGATGATATAAAAGGCGGAGTTATAACAGGAGTTTTTTTATTTGGCCTTTTTCTTTTTATGGTTATAGGACTAAAATATACAAGTGCTTCTGTAAATGCATTTCTTACAAATATAAGTTCTGTTATTGTTCCTTTTATAAGTTGGATATTTTTTAAAAATAAACCTAAATTTTATTCATTTATTGCTGGATTTATTACAGTTATAGGTGTTTGGTTTATGTCTTTTGAGGGAAGTTTTGATTTTGGCTTTGGTGCTTTTATGTCACTTATAGCCTCTGTTTCATTTGCTTTTCAAATTATTTTTGTAGAAAGATTTGTTAAGAATGCTGACCCTATAAGACTTGCTATTATTGAAAATATAACTGTGTTTGTGCTTGCTTTTATAGTTTCAATAGTTTTAAAAGAAGAAGTCCCTACTATTAAAATATTTGATATTTCTGTATTTTTAATGTTAGGTATGTTTTGTACAGGAATATATTTTTTGGTACAGTCTATATGTCAAAAATATACATCATCATCAAAGGTTGGTGTTATATTATGTTCTGAGGCTGTATTTACAGCTATTACATCTTCTGTTTTAATGAATGAAAATATGGGCATTATGAGTATTATAGGGTGTTTACTTATATTTTTAGGTATTATTATTGCAGAAACAGGATTTTCATTTCTTTTTATAAATAAAGCTATTGACTAATATGTGTTTTTAATATATAATAAGAACACAAGTTCGATTTTACCACGAAAGGCGGTTGAAAAAATGGCTGATAAAAAAGGCAATAAAAAATTTGATTTTGATGATGCTAAGGGTGAAGATAGAGAAAAGGCTCTTGAGGCTGCTCTTGGTCATATAGAAAAACAGTTCGGAAAAGGTGCTGTAATGAAACTTGGAGATAGTGCTTCAGGAATGAATGTTGAAGTTACTCCAACAGGTTCTTTAAGTCTTGATATAGCCCTTGGTGTAGGTGGTATACCAAAAGGAAGAATTATTGAAATTTTTGGACCTGAATCTTCAGGTAAAACAACAGTTGCACTTCATATGGTTGCAGAAGTACAGAAAAAAGGTGGCATTGCAGGCTATATTGATGCTGAACATGCTCTTGACCCTGTATATGCAAAAAATCTTGGTGTTGATATTGATAATCTTTATATATCACAGCCAGATGATGGTGAACAAGCTCTTGAAATCGCAGAAACTATGGTTCGTTCAGGTGCTATGGATATAGTTATTGTTGACTCTGTTGCTGCCTTAGTACCTCGTGCAGAAATAGAAGGTGAAATGGGTGACTCTCATATGGGTCTTCAAGCAAGACTTATGTCACAGGCTTTAAGAAAACTTACAGGTATTACAAATAAATCAAAATGTAGTGTAATATTTATAAACCAGCTTAGAGAAAAAATTGGTGTTACATTTGGAAATCCTGAAACAACAACAGGTGGACGTGCTTTAAAATTCTATGCTTCAATAAGAATTGATATAAGAAGAACAGATACTCTTAAACAGAGTAATGACCTTATTGGTAACAGAACTAAAGCAAAAGTTGTTAAAAACAAAGTATCACCTCCATTTAAAACAGCTGAATTTGATATAATGTATGGTGAAGGTATATCAAAAGAGGGCGATGTTTTAGACCTTGCTGCTGATATTGATATTGTAAATAAAAGTGGTGCTTGGTATTCTTATGGTGAAACAAGAATAGGTCAAGGACGTGAAAATGCAAAAATATATCTTAAAGAACACCCAGAAATGTGCTTTGAAATAGAAAATGCAGTAAGAGCATATTATGACCTTCCTACACTTGATGAATTTGTAGAAACAGAAGTTGAAGAAAATTTTGCTGATGAAGAAAGTGCAATGGAAATTTCTGAAGATATTGAATAAAAATATAATTTCTAATATAATATTTTAAAACTTTAGACACAGTTTGTATTTTACATGCTGTGTCTTATTTTTTATGGAGGTATTAATAATGATAGTAACTCTTTTAGAACAGCAGAAAAAAGATAAAGGAAGATATTCTGTTTTTATAGATGGTAAATTTGCTTTTGGTCTTTCGGCAGCCGATATAGAATATTTTAAAATTAAGGAAGGTTTTGAAATATCTGAAACAACATATAACTATATTACAGATAGTCTTATATATATAAAAGCACAAGATACAGCCTTAAAATTTCTTGGTTATAAAATGCGTACTGAAAAAGAAGTTGTTAAAAAACTTTCGGAAAAAGAATTTTCAGATGAAATTATAGCCAGAGTAATGGCTTTTTTAAATAAATATGGTTATGTTGATGATAGAAAATACTGTGAAGCATATATAAAAGAGTGTAAAAGACTTAAACCTAAAGGAAAATATCTTATAAAATATGAATTAATTCAAAGAGGTATAGACGAAAGAATTATATATGATGTTTTTGAAAATACAGAAGTTGATGAAGTTTCTGGTGCAGTAAAACTTTTGAGAAAGAAAATAAAGGATTTTTCAAACATTGATTTTAAAGAAAAGCAAAAAGCCTTTGCTATGTTACAAAGAAAAGGATATGATTATGATGTTATAAAAGAAGCTTTTAATATAGCTTCTTCTGATGAATTTTAGTATTAATTATAAGTGTTTTGTTTTTAATATATTTTTATGATATTATATAAAAGTCAATTTATTTTTGGAGGTGAGAAGTATGTCATACTATATTGGTGAAATAGTAAAACTTAGGGGAGAATTTATAAATGCCCATAAAAAAGGCGACTATATAGAAGCCTATATGACAGCAGAAAAAATAATAAAAAAATATGAAGAAAATAATGATACATCAAGTATGGATTTTGCTTCTGATATATATAATTTAGGTGTTGTAAGTGATGATATTAATAACTATGCTGTAGCTATAGATTGTTATAGAAAATCAGCAAAAATACGTAAAGAAAATAATAGTAAATCAAATGAATATGCTGATACTATAAGTAATCTTGCTGTTGACCTTACTCTTACCGGAAAACATCAAGAAGCATTAAGTTTATTTAAAGAAGTTATTGCTATACGAGAAAAAAATATTGGTACAAGTCATAATGATTATATTCTCACATTATATAATATGGGAAATCTTTATGAAGATATGAAAGAGTATGATAATGCAATAGAATACTTAAGACGTGCTCAGGTTAAGGCTCAAAGAAAAAATTCATTCCTTAAAAATGATTATGCAGATATATTTTCAAGCCTTGCAAGATGTTATGAAAGAAAAGGTAATTATAAAGAAGCTATAAAAAATTATGGAAATGCTATTGAAACAGTAGAGCTTAACTTAGATACAAATACTTTTTATTATATGTCAATGCTTGTTGCTGCTTCAAATGTTTGTGAAAAAGCTAAATTTTATGAAAAAGCACTTAAATATTCAAAAAAAGCTATTGATATACGAGAAAAAATAATGGAAAAAACTCATCTTGATTATATAACAAGTCTTAATTCAATAGGTGCTATTTATACTAAAATGGAAAACTATGAAAAAGCGATAGAAATACATGAAGAAGTTCTTAATCTTGTAAAAGGTATGCTTGGAGAAAATCACGCTTTTTATGCTGATGCACTTAATAATATTGGTATAGATTATAGCAATATGGGTAATTTTTCTGAGTCTTTAAAATATCATAACATGGCTATTGAAAATAAGAAAAATGCTATGGGAGAGGATAGTACTAATATTGCTGTTACCTATATAAGTCTTGGAAATGTTTATTCAAAAATGAAGGATAAAGATAATGCATTAAAATATTATAAAAAAGCTCTTGAAATAAGAAAGAATTATTATGGAGAAGGTAATATTTATTATATAGAAGTTTTAAATGCTATTGGTAAATTCTATTCTGATATGGGAGAATACAGAAGTGCTTCTGATTATTATACAAAAGCTATGATGCTTAGAAGTGCAATTGCTGAAAAAACATCAACAGGTTATGTTAAAAATCTTATTGAAATGACAGATAATTTTAGTAAGGCAGGAAAGAAAAAACAAGCAATTGACATTATAAATGATGGAATAAGTATACGTAAGAAAATATATGGTGAAAAACACCCTAAATATTCTGATGTTCTTTTTGCAAAAGCTGAAATACTTATTCGTGGAAAAGATTATGATGAAGCAAGAAAAATACTTGAAGATGTTGTTCTTATAAGAGAAGAAATGATAGGTTCTGATAGTGCTGATTATAGAGAAGCTTTAAGTCTTTATGCAGAGAGTTGCAGATTGTCAGGTGAATATGATGAAGCTATTAGCAGTTATAGTAGAAGTATTGAATTAAATACAGAAGAAAGTTATAAAGATAAAAAGAAGGCTCATGAAGAAAAACTTAAAATGGCACTTGCTCTTTTAGGAAAAGGTGATATAAAAAAAGGTAATATGTATTTTAGAAAAGCTATGAATGCATATGATAGAGATAAAATTGAAAAAGATGATTTTTTCTATGAAAGTATTATTGAATGTGCCAAATATAATATAAAAAATAAGTGCTTTGAACAGGCTTCTTTAATACTTGAAAATATTGAAAGTATTTATAATAATGATAAAGAAAAAATTATTGAATTAAAAATGATAAAAGCTAGTCTTTTATATGAATCAAAGGATTATGAAAATGCTATTCATATAATTAATGAAATATTAAAGACTGATGGCATAGAGTTTGAAAATAATAATTTAGCAATTACTAAGCTTTATATTATGCTTTCAAAAATATATGCAGAAAATAAAGATGTTGAAAATGAGCTTTATAATCTTTTAAAAGCAGAAAAAACAGCAGAAAATGAAGATTATATTTTTGTTTTAAAAAGACTTGGAGATGTTTATTTAAATACAAAAGAATATGATAAAGCTATTAAATATTATGGAATGGCTAAAAAAATTATAGGAGATGAGAATAAAACAGATATTGTTGATTATATTTATATACTTGATTTAATGGGTGATATATATAAAATTAAAAACGATACTGAAAATATGATTAATATGTATGAATCTTCGTTAAGATTACGAAAAAAATCAGAAATGAAAGATGAAATATATATTAATGAAAATATAAGTCTTGGAGAAGTATTTTCTCATAAAGATTATAAAAAAGCCCTTGAATATTTAAGTGAAGCTGCTGTTATTATGAACGAAATAAATGGTGAAGATAAAAAATATGCCTTTGTTTTAATGAGCATAGGTAAGATTTATGAAAGAGAAAATAAATATGAAGAGACTCTTGGAATATTAAAAAAAGCAAGTGATATATTTAAAATACGTACAGGTGAAAAAAGTATTGAATATTTAACAGCACTTGGAAAAGTAGCGGATATTGAATATATAAATGGTAATACAAAATCAGCTTGTGATATATATGAGAAGTTATATGAAATAAGTACTAAAGAGAGTAAACCTGAAATATTCAACAAAGAAAAACGAGAAAATTTATTAAGTATATACAAAGCTAATAAAGAGTACAAAAAACTTATAAAATTCAAATTTAGACGATAAAATGTGTTGACATAATGAGAAGTTTATGCTACTATTTATGAGTATGTTTAAGCCGCACGAAGAGGTTAGAAATCCTGAAAAGGTCGGGATACCGAATTCGGCGAGTATATTGCGAGGAGGTGCAGAGAATGTACGCAATTATCGAAACTGGTGGAAAACAGTATAAAGTAGCTGAAGGCGATGTTATTACTGTTGAAAAATTAGGTGTTGAAGCAGGAAGCGAATACAAATTTGACAAAGTTTTAGTTGTAGCTAAAGACGGAGATGTTAAAGTTGGAGCTCCTTATGTTGAAGGTGCTGCTGTTTCAGCTGCTGTTATCGGTGACGGGAAAGCTAAAAAGGTTGTAGTTTACAAATACAAATCTAAAAAAGGTTTCCACAAGAAAAAAGGTCACAGACAGCCATTCACTAAATTAGAAATCAAAGCTATCAATGCTTAATTTCAGATTATGATAAAAGTTAATATTTATCGTAATAAAAATAATAATATTTATGGATTTAAACTTTCTGGACATGCAGGGTTTGCTGAGGAAGGCTCAGATATTGTTTGTTCTGCTGTTACAGTTTTAGTATTTAATACTATAAATTGTATTGAGGAATTTACTGATGAACCTTTTGAATGTGACCTTGATGAAAAGAAAGGCGGTTTCATAGATTATTGCCTTACTGATATTAAATCCGGTAAGGAAAATAAAGATGCTGACATTCTCCTTAGAGCGATGGTCAGAGGTCTTTTTGATATTGAATTAGAATATGGTAGTTATATATCGATAAACGACGAGGAGGTGCGCTAGATGTTAAGATTAAACCTTCAGTTTTTTGCACATAAAAAAGGTGTTGGTTCAACAAAGAACGGCCGTGACTCTGAAGCTAAAAGACTTGGAGCTAAACGTGCTGACGGACAGATTGTAAGAGCCGGCAATATTTTATACACACAGAGAGGTACAAAAATTCACCCAGGTCTCAATGTTGGTAAAGGTGGAAATGATACACTCTTTGCTTTAGTAGACGGACGTGTAAAATATGAAAGAAAAGGCAGAGACAAAAAACAGGTTTCTGTATACCCTGTTGTAGAAGCAGCAGAATAATTTATAATAATTAAGGCTTCAAATGATTTCATTTGAAGCCTTGTTTTGTATGAACTTTAATTTTTTATATATAATAATTTTTGGAAAGAGAGGTGTAATTAAATGTTTGTAGATAGAGTCAAAATCCATATTAAAGGTGGAAATGGTGGAAACGGTTGTGTTTCATTTTACAGAGCAAAGTATATTACACATGGTGGCCCAGATGGTGGCGATGGTGGCCGTGGTGGTGATGTAATATTTGTTGGCGACGGTAGTATGAGTACTCTTATGGACTTCAGATATAAAAGAAGTTTTAAAGCTGAAGCCGGAGAAGATGGTGGAAAACTTAACTGTTTTGGTAAAAGTGGAAAAAGCGTTTATATAAAAGTTCCTGTTGGTACTGTTATAAGAGAAGCTGAGTCCGGTAAAGTTATGGCAGATATAACAAAAATCGGAGAAGAAAAAGTTATAATTAAAGGTGGAAAAGGTGGCCGTGGTAACCAGCACTTTGCAACACCTACTCGTCAGGCTCCTAGATATGCCGAAAGAGGTGTTGTAGCTAAAGAGTATGATGTAATACTTGAGCTTAAACTTATTGCTGATGTTGGTCTTATTGGTTTCCCTAATGTTGGTAAATCAACTTTACTTTCAATGGTAACAAATGCTAATCCTAAAATTGCTAACTATCACTTTACAACACTTGCACCAAATCTTGGTGTTGTTCAAGGTAAATACGGCGATGATTTCGTTCTTGCTGACATTCCAGGACTTGTTGAAGGTGCTAGCGAAGGTGTAGGACTTGGACATGAGTTTTTAAGACATGTTGAAAGAACAAAAGTATTTATACATGTTGTTGATGCTGCAAGTGTTGAAGGTCGTGACCCTGTTGAGGATATAGAAACTATAAATAAAGAGCTTTTTGATTACAACGCAGAGCTTATGAAACGTCCTCAGGTTATCGCAGCAAATAAAACAGATATTCTAGGCTCTGAAGAATTTGTTGAAAAACTTAAAGAAACATATGAACCAAAGGGATATAAAGTATATCCAATATCTGCTGCTACAAATAAAGGTCTTGACGAACTTCTTGGTGCAGTTGCTGCTATTCTTAAAGATTATCCAGAAGATATTATATTTGAAGAAGAATATGATGAATATGCAGAAGCTGTAATTGATAAAGAGCCATTTACAATAGAAGTTTATGATGATAATTATTATGTTGTTACTGGTGTTGGTGTAGAAAAGATGATTGGTTATACAAACATCGATACAGAAAAAGGTTTTGCCTTCTTCCAGAAATATTTAAGAGAAAAAGGTATTATAGAAGCTCTTGAAGAAAAAGGTATTTCTGAAGGCGATACTGTAAGAATTTACGGAATTGAATTTGACTATTATAAATAATATTTAAGGTGCGTATTACGCACCTTTTTTTTAGTTAAAATATTTGTACAGTATAATTTATTGTGATACTATTAATAAAGTAATATTTTGAGGGAGAATATATTAATGGATATTTTAAAAAATAATTATAAATATACTGTATATGCTTGTTATTTAGGATATATAGTACAAGCAGTTATAAATAACATAAGTCCAATATTTTTTGTTATATATCAAAAATATTTAGGAATATCTCTTGATAAAATAGGAATTCTTATTACATTAAATTTTGGTGTTCAAATATTAACTGATATAATTGCTGGTAAATATGCAGATAGCATAGGATATAGAAAAAGCATGATATGTGCTCATATAATAGCAGTTTTTGGAATTATGGGAATTGGATTATCAAGCTTTGTATTTTCTAATATATTTTTTGGTCTTGTAATATCAACAATTTTAAATGCTGTTGGTGGAGGTCTTTTAGAAGTTTTAGTAAGTCCTATTGTTGAATCTGTACCTTCAAAAGAAAAAGACAAGGCTATGAGTATGTTACATTCCTTTTATTGTTGGGGCTGTGTTGGATTTATACTTATTTCTACAATTGCTTTAAAATTTATAGGTGAAACATATTGGTATATAATACCTTTATTATGGTCTATCGTTCCATTTATAAATATATTTATGTTTGCAATTGTACCTATAAATACACTTGTTGATGAAAGTGAAAAAGTATCTGTAAAAATCTTTTTTAGAAACAAAGTATTTTGGATAATAGTAATAATGATGATTTGTGCAGGAGCTTCTGAAATGGGAATGTCACAATGGGCATCATATTTTGCAGAAGTAGGTCTTAAAGTAGATAAAACTACAGGAGATATTATGGGGCCTGTATTTTTTTGTTTTATGATGGGACTTACAAGACTTTTCTATGGTAAAAAAGGTGAAGTTATTAATTTAGAAAAATTTATAGTAGCTAGTTGTATTTTATGTGTTATAAGTTATGGTTTGGCAGCATTTTCACCATATCCAATTATTGGTCTTATAGGCTGTGGACTTTGTGGTCTTTCTGTTGGAATACTTTGGCCAGGTATGTTTAGTATTGCAGCAAAAAATTGTAAAGAAGGTGGAACTGCTATATTTGCTATACTTGCTCTTGCAGGAGATATGGGTTGTGTCACAGGTCCTCAGACGGTTAATATAATTTATAATATTTTTCCACAGTATGGAATAAAATTAGGATTTTTAGGAGCTACTGTATTTCCGTTATTAATGATAATATTTATGATTGTAGGTATAAAAATTAAAGTTTTTAATATAAAATAAAAAAGGGTATTTATTAATACCCTTTATTTTTTATATATTTTTGAATTTTTATTTATATATTTTAAATGTATCTTATCAAAAATATAATGGAATACAATCCCATATAAAACACCAAATAATGTATCTATTATTCTAAATAAAATAGTACTGTAAATACCTATTATATCAACAGCAACAGACATTGCACCTAAACAATTAAACATAGTTTGAAAACCATAAAGTGTACAAAAACCAACACATAATCCACCTATTATTCCAAGCATATTATGAAATTCCATAGGTATTATTTTATAAAATATATAAAAAAGTAATACGCCGGCTAATGTTCCAGGAATTCTACTGATTGCTTTTTTTATTCTAAGTTCAGGTGAAATTTGAGAAACTGCCAAAGCAGAAAATCCTATCCATATAATTCTTTTAAAACCTAAAAATTGACCTATGAACATAGCAGTTGATACTGAAAGTGCTAATGATAATTGCCATTTAGACCTTTCTGTTTTAATATCAAATTCTGTAAAAAGATGTGAAAAATTTTTTTTATAATTTTTATGAATTGTTTTTCTATATATTATGATAGAGCAAATTAAAGCACCTAACATAAGACCTAATAATCGCATTATATATGATTTTTCTGTAACCTCATATCCAAATAATAGAATATAGCACATAACAACTATTGAGTGGTTAAACATATGTACATTATGACAGCTTAATACTGTTATTAAAAATATACATATAAAGTTTGTTATGAAGGCAAAAAATATAGATGAAGAATAAGCTATATATGAGCCTATACCCATTATGCCAAATATTAAAAACATATTTAAAATACTATGAAAAGCATTTATATTAAAATCTGTTTGACGAAAAATCAATATAAATAAAAGTACTACAACACCAGCTATACTATTTTCAGAGCCAAATATTAAAGAAAATAATGTTACAAAAGAAATACAAAAAGCTAAAGTAATAAAAACTTTAAAAATATATATTAGTATATGACGAAGTTTTTCTTTTTTATCAGAACATTCTCTTATAATATTTTTTGAACCTATTTGATTTAATTGTAATTCTTCATAAAATGTCAATATTAATCCCTTCTTAATAATTTATTTTTTTAACTATTCTAGCGAAGAGGAATATTATCATATATATTATATTATGTCAATAATATTTGTAATAATTAAATTTTTTCTACAATATTACCAGATACTATTATATCAAGATATTGAACCATATCATCAATAGAAATAGACATATCATTTTTTAACCACCAATCAGCTAGTGATATAGAAGCCGATGTATAATAAGTTGCCAATATAGCATGTGGTATCTTAAATTTAACACCATGGTTTTTTTCACGCATTTTAAAATGTTCTTTAAGCTGTGCTGCTATTGCTGTACAGCATACTTCTTCAACATAACTATTTGTTTTATCAAAGAGAGTTTTTGAAATAAGTATTCTATTTTCTGATATATATTCTAAAACTTTTTTGAAAAGATATAAATAATATTCTTTATGAGTATATTCTCCTTTTAGTTCTTCTTTACAATGATTTAGAAATTCTTGTTGAAGGTCTGTTATTATTGCTCTTAAAAGATGCTCTTTATCTTCAAAATGTTTATAAAAAGTTGTTCTGTGTACCATGGCTTTTTCGCAAATATCTGTTACTGATATTTCTGAAAATGATTTTTCTCTTAAAAGTTCAGAAAGAGCATTTGTTAAAAGCATATATGTTTGTCTTGCTCTTAAATCCATCTTTTTTTGTTTCATTTAAATTCCTCCTTATTTTAAATCTACAATTTTGAAAAAATGATGATTATATATACATATTAAAATTATTGTTTCTTGTTTTTTTATTTAATTAGTCTTAGTATATAGTAAATAGATACAAATGTAAAGATAATATACAAGTGTATATAAAAATAGGAGGAAACAAAATGAAATATATTTATCATAAAGTTGTAAAACCTTTGATAGTAATGTTAGCTACCTGTTCTTTATTATTTACAGGGTGTAGTTCAGAAGTAGAAAATAATAAAACAGTTGGAAGAAGTGTTAAAACACAAAAAATAAATGAAGAAGGAGTTCTTAACACTCTTAGTTTAAGTGGTAATGTTACACCTATTGAAACTGTAAAACTTTCATTTAAACTTGCTGGTGTTATTAATGAAGTTATACCAGAAGAAGGTAGTGTTGTAAAAAGTGGTGAACTTATAGCAAATCTTAAAACAGATGATTATAATTTACAAAAAAAAGCAGCAGAAGCTGATAAATATTCAGCACAAGCAGGTGTTTCAGCAGCAGAAAGTCAATATGAAGCTGCAATGGCTGAATATGAATCAGCAAAATATCAAGTTGAAACAGAAATACCTTCTAAAGTTACACAGGCAAAGGCACAACTTGATTTAACACAAGCTACATATGATAGAGTTAAAACTCTTTATGAAAACGGAATATCAACAAAAAGTCAATTTGATGAAATTTCAGCAAAACTCACAGCAGATACAGAAACATATCAACAAGCACTTGATGCAAAGGGTATAGCTGAATCAAAACTTGAAGCATCATTAAAAAAAGTAGAGGCATATGGTGCACAGGTTTCTGCTTCAAGTGCAGTTGTAGAAAAAGCTCAAGCGGCAGTAGATAAATCAGTAAATGATTTATCAGATACAGCTATATATTCACCTATGAATGGAGTTATACTTAAAAAACTTTATTCATCAGGTGAAACAGTTGCAGCAGGATATCCTGTTGTTGCAATAGGTAATATAAATAGTGTATATGTTGAAGTAGGTGTTTCTGATAAATATATAAACTCAATAAAACAAGGACAAAGTGCTAATATATATGTGTATGGAACAGATAAAGAATACACAGGAACAGTTGAGGAGATAGGTTCTCTTGCTGATAGTACAACAAGAACATTTAATGTAAAAATACGTGTAGATAATCCAAATGGAGAAATAAGACCAGGTATGGTTGCAAAAGCAAATCTTAATATATCAGGAGAAAGTGTATGCCTTGTACCTGTAAGTAGTGTTATACAGCTTTCTTCAGGTTCTGTAATATTTACATATGATGAAAGTACAAATACTGTTACAAAGAAACCAGTTGTAACAGGTGATATTATAGGGGATAACATACAAATTATAGAAGGTATAACAACAGGAGATACTATTGTTACAGAAGGTCAGTTCCTTCTTAAAGATGGTGATACAGTTATTGTTCAGACAGAAAATACTGAAACAGAGGTGACTGAATAATGATTAAATGGAGTGTTACACATAAAAGAATTATGGCACTTCTTTGTGCACTTGTAATGGGAATAGGTATATTTTCATACTATACTTCTGAAAGACAAGAAAATCCAAGTATAGAAAGTCCTATATGTGCAGTTACTTGTATATATGGAGGGGCAAGTCCAGAAGATGTTGAAAAACAAATTTTAAAACCTTTGGAAGATGAAATAAAAACTGTTTCTAATATAAAAACTCTTGAAAGCTATGCTATGAATTCTGTTGGTATAGTAAAGATTACATTAGAAGATATGAGTGATGCTGACATAGAGAAAAAATGGACAGAAGTTAAAGATAAAGTTGATAAGGCAAAAACATCATTACCTGACTCAGCCAATGAGCCAGAGGTAGAAACAGATTTTACAAGTTCTTATGGTCTTATAGTTGGTCTTTCATCTAATGAATACAGCTATGAAGATATTAAATCAGCAGCAGATAGTTTAAAGTCATCTCTTGAAAAAGTTGAAGGTGTAAAAGAAGTTGCTATTGAAGGAGATTTAGTAAAACAAGTTGAAATAGACCTTGATATGACAAAACTCCAAAGCTATGGAATTTCACCATCAACAGCAGCAACTGTGTTAAAAGCAAGAAATGTTAATATACCAGGAGGAAATCTTGAGCTTGAGAAAATTCAAATACCTGTACAGATAACAGGGGAATATAATGATATTTCAGAAATAGAAAATACAATAATATCTGTTTCAAAGGAAACAGGAACTCCTATATACTTAAAAGATTTAGCAGATGTTAAACTTACATATGAAGACAAAGAAGAAACAGCCTTTGTAAATGGTGAAAGAGGTATGTTTGTATGTATTAAGTATATGGACGGACTTAATATTCTTAATATAGAAAAGAAGCTTCAAAAAGAAATAGAAAATTTTAGGGCAAATGGTCTTTATACAGATATGAATATGACAGAACTTTATAATCAAGCACAGTTTGTAAATGAGTCAATAGACCTTTTTAATAGTAATCTTATTTCAGCAGTAATACTTGTTCTTTTAGTTGTATTTATATCAATGGGTATGAGAAGTGCTTTAATAGTTGCATTCCCTATACCAATTGTAATATGTGTTGTATTTGCATATATGAAAGTTTCAGGAATACCTATACATCAGGTATCAATAGCAGCTCTTATTATATGTTTAAGTCTTCTTGTAGCAAATGGTATAGTTTCAAATGATAACATGAATGTATACCTTGATAGAGGCGAAGATATAATGACTGCATCAACAAAAGGTATAAAAGAAGTAAATATACCTATACTTACATCAACTCTTACAACAGTAGCATCATTTTTACCTTTGGCTATGATGCAAGGTTCGGCAGGTAAATTTGTAAACTCATTGCCTATACTTGTTACAGTGGCTCTTGTTGCCTCATATGTTACAAGTATAACAGTTGTTCCTGCTATGGGCTATATATTCCTTGACCCTAAAAAAATAAAGAAAAATGAAAAACTTAAAGCTAAAAAAGAAAAAATTAAAAAAATATTTAAAGTGGAGAAAACAGGCAGTAAATTTAGAAATGCTTATGCAAAATTGTTAAGTATAAGCCTTAAGCACCCTAAAAAAGTTCTTGCTATATTCCTTGCACTTTTAATAGCAACTTCAACTATAATACCAACTATGTTTATACAGCTTTTCCCACCTGTTGAAAGAGAACAGTATGTTATAAATGTTACTTTACAAGATGGTGCAACTGTTGAAAAAACAGAAGATACTTGTTTAAAAATATCTGAGGTTTTAAAAAATGAAAAATCAATAGATAACTTTTCATATAAAGTTGGAAATGGTTATACAAAATATTATGTTACATTTACCCCAAATGACCTTGCTACTAATAAAGCACAGTTTCTTATAAATGGTACAAGAAGTGAAGCTGAAAATGTTGAAAGAAGTATTATAGAAAATGTAGCAGGTATATCAACACAGATAAAATATCTTGAAATAAACCTTCCTACTGAATATCCTGTACAGGTTAGAATTACAGGTACAAATATAGATGAACTTAGAAGAATTGCAGAGGAAGTAAAAGAAATAGGTACAACTGTTGAAGGTACAAATAATATTGAAGATAATTTTGGATATAACAGTTATAAACTTGATGTTAATATAAATGAAGAAAAAGCAAGTATGGTAGGACTTTCTGCATATGATATAGCATCAACTGTGCGTATGGCAGTAAATGGTGTTGAAATTTCACAACTTAAACAAAAAGATATAAACAAAGACTCACTTCCAATAGTTGCAAAAGTATCATCAGACCAGAAAACATCAGCAGATATGCTTGATACACTTTTCCTTACATCACAAGTAACAGGTGAAAATATACCTTTAAGTCAAGTTGCAGAAATAGATACTGAATCTTCTCTTAATAAAATTATAAGAAGAGATGGAGAAAGAACAATAACAGTAGGTGCTTTTGTTAAAGATGGATATAATACAAGAAATGTTATGAGTGCATATCAAGAAGCTTTAAAAGACTATAAACTTCCAGAAGGTTATACAATGGAATTTGGTGGAGAAAATGAAACAAGTCATGATGCATTTTCATCAATGCAAATACCAGCTGTAATAGCAGTAGTACTCATATATTTAATATTAGTATTCCAGTTTGGAGATTTAAGAGAGCCTCTTATAATTATGGCAACAATACCACTTTCATTTATAGGTATTATAATAGGTCTTAAAGTTATGGGATATCCTATTGGATTTATGGCACTTTTAGGAGCTATAAGTCTTATGGGTGTAGTTGTAAATAATGGTATAGTTCTTCTTGATTATATGAAACTTGTACTTAAAGAAGAAAAAGATGTTATAAAAGGAATTACATTTGCATGTGAAACAAGACTTCGTCCAATAATGGTTGGTATGATTACAACAGTAATATCTCTTATACCACTTATGATTTCAGGTGGAGCATTATGGGCACCTATGGCAACAGCAGTTGTATTTGGTATGCTTTTATCATCTGTACTTACAATGACAGCCATACCTTGTGCTTTTATAATATTACATAACAGAAGACTTAAAAAAGGAAAATTTAGATTTTCATAAAATAAAAAACTCAGGATTTTTAAAATCCTGAGTTTTTTATTATTCTTCCTCTTTAAGAATTATAAATACAAATATAAGAGAAATACAACATATCCATATAGCAGAATGTGAAATTAATTTAACTGTAATTGTGCCAATAGCAGCACCAAGTATAAACATAATTATTATTGAAAGATACAGTATTCCTTCAAATAATGCATTTTTATCCTTTTCAAATATAAATATGGAAAGCTTATCTATTGATGAACGAAGATTTCCTGTACACATTGTTGTTGCATATCCAAGACCTGCAAGTTTTCTAAATGAAGCAACTTGTAATGCACATACAAAAGATATAGACACATTTATAAAAGAGTTTGGAATATTATTATCAAAAAAACCGATTATAAAAAGTATTATTATTTCAAATATAATTACTATTTGACGCCAATGAAGAAGTTTTTTTATTGAGAAATTTCTTTTTATAACATCTGTAAGAAAAATTCCAATAGCAAAGGCTACTATAGGTATAAGATAATAAATAGCTTTTGATATATTTCCATCTGCAATATTTATGCCTAAAAGTACTATATTACCTGTTTGAGCATTTGCAAATACGCCACCTCTAAGTATATATGTATATGCATCAAGAAAACCACCTGTAAAAGCAAGAAGTATACCTGTAAAAAACATTTCTGATGGTGTAATTTTTATTGTGTTGTTTATTTTTATTGTCATATTAAAAACCTCCGAAAATAAGTCTACTACTATAAAGAATATATTACAATGGTTAATATAAAAATATATTTATTATTATATAAAAACTATAAGTAAAAGTTAAGTTTGTTAAAAAAGTTTAGCGATATGAAATTTTTTGTTTTATACTATTGATTTTTAGTCGAATTATAGTATAATTATAAAGGTTTAGTCAGATTAATAGAAAAGTTTAGTATTTATAAAGGAGGAAATATGGACATAGGTCATAAAATAAAACAATTAAGAGTTAGACAAGGACTGACTCTTGAAGAGCTTGCTTCTCGAAGTGAGCTTACAAAAGGCTTCCTTTCACAGCTTGAAAGAGACCTTACTTCTCCATCTATTTCAACCTTAAATGATATTTTGGAAGCTCTTGGAAGTTCTCTTTCAGAATTTTTTATGGAAGAAAAAGAGGAGCAAGTAGTATTTCAAAAAAATGATTTTTTTGTAGATGAGAAAGAGGACTATACCATAAATTGGATTGTTCCAAATACACAAAAAAATTCCATGGAACCAATACTTATTGAAATTCCAAAGGGAGGACGCTCATTTGAAGTTTCTCCCCATAGTGGAGAAGAATTTGGATATGTTCTTGAGGGAAATATAGTGCTTGTGTGTGGTGATAAAAAATATACCGTACATAAAGGCGAAACTTTTTATATGAATGGTAAAAATTTTCATTATATTGAAAATAATAAAAAAACATTAGCAAAAATTTTATGGGTGTCAACACCGCCATTATTTTAGGAGGTAAAAATGCGTAAACTTATTCAGTTTAAAAATATTGTCAAAGAATTTGACGGACAGCTTGTACTTAAAGGTGTAAATCTTGATATTTATGAAAATGAATTTGTTACACTTCTTGGCCCTAGTGGTTGTGGAAAAACAACACTTTTAAGAATTCTTGGAGGATTTTTAAATCCGACAGAGGGAAGTGTTCTTTTTGATAATGAAGAAATAATAAATGTACCACCTTATAAAAGGGAGATAAATACAGTATTCCAAAAATATGCTCTTTTCCCACATCTTAATGTATATGATAATATTGCTTTTGGTTTAAAAATTAAAAAAGAACCTAAAGATATTATTGAAAAAAAAGTAATGCGTATGCTTAAGCTTGTTGGTCTTGAAGAATATAGCAAAAGAAGTGTTACAGAAATGAGTGGTGGTCAGCAGCAGCGAGTTGCTATAGCACGTGCTCTTGTAAATGAGCCTATGGTTCTTCTTCTTGACGAGCCTCTTGGAGCATTAGACCTTAAACTTCGTAAAGAAATGCAGCATGAACTTAAAAAAATACAGCAAGAAGTTGGTATTACATTTATATATGTAACTCATGACCAAGAAGAAGCACTTACAATGTCAGATAAAATTGTTGTAATGAATGCAGGAGAGATACAGCAAATAGGTACTCCAACAGATATATATAATGAGCCTGTAAATGAGTTTGTTGCAAACTTTATTGGTGAAAGTAACATTATTGATGGTGTTATGATTAAAGACTATGAAGTTATGTTTGAAGATAAGAAATTTGAATGTGTAGACTTCGGCTTTGATGAAAATGAAAAAGTTGACATTGTTATACGTCCAGAAGACCTTGATATAGTTGAAAAAAATAAAGGAAAACTTAAAGGTTTTGTTAAATCAGTTCTTTTTAAAGGTGTACACTATGAAACAATAGTTGAAACAAAATCAGGTACAAGTATAACAGTAAAAATGATTGTTGAAGATAAAGAACCTGTATTTAATGAATCAGCTAATGAAAAAATGAGTGCTAATGACTTCTATCTTGATATTGAAGACGTAAAAGAACTTACAGAAGCAGATATTATAGCAAGAGCTGATGCTCAGGCTTGGAACCCTGAAACTGATGAATGGAATTCAATTACACATATAGAATATGATATTAAAGAAGAAAATGGTAAATATCCTGTTACATTTAAAACATCTTCCGGAACAAGTATTACTGTAAATATGATTGTAGAAGATGAAAATAGAGTTATAAATAAAGAATATCAAGAAGAAATATATGCTGTTAATTTCTTTAAAAGCTCTGATGAAATAAAAGAAAGTATTGCTCTTGAAACAGAACTTAAAACTTGGGCAAATGCTTCTTGTTGGAGTATGGAAGATGGAAATTCTGTTGAAATAACAGATGTTGTATATGATTTTGACCCTGAAAATATAACACCAGGTATATATGATGTTACTTTCAAAACAGAAGGTTATGAATATAAAGTTGATACAACAGATGAGTATCATGAAGGTGAGGAAGTAGGATTATGGTTTAATCCTGAAGATATACACATTATGTCTAAAAAGGGGAGTTATTAATTATGAGACAATTTAGAAGTATGGCTTACCCTTATATAATATGGATTGCTGCAATGATTGTTGTACCTATGATTATGATATTTATGTATGCGTTTACTGTAAAAGGAAATGATGTTACAACATTCAGATTTACAATAGAAAATTTTGGTAAGTTTTTTAGTGATGCCATATTTATAGAGGTATTGAAAAGGTCGTTATTTATTGCAATTATTACAACTATTATATGTGTATTGTTAGGCTATCCAGCAGCATATATAATTGCACAGACAGAAGGTAAAACTAAAATGTTTCTTATACTTCTTATTACTTTACCTATGTGGATAAATATGCTTGTTCGTACATATGCTTGGATGGGTATTTTGCAAGATGATGGTATATTAAATTCTATATTATCCATATTTGGAATAGAGGCTAAACTTTTACATACAAGTTTTGCTGTTATTCTTGGAATGGTATATAACTTTATACCATTTATGATATTACAAATACATACATCTCTTTCAAAAATGGATAAAAGTCTTATAGAAGCTGCAAGTGACCTTGGAGCTAATAAATTACAGTGCTTTTTAAGAGTAACATTACCTTTATCTCTTCCAGGTGTAATAAGTGGTATTACACTTGTATTCCTTCCTGCTGTATCAAGTTTCTTTATACCTAAGCTTTTAGGTGGTGGACAGTTTGTACTTATAGGAAACGTTATAGAATCACAGTTCTTAACAGCTGGTAACTGGAATTTCGGAAGTGCTATATCTCTTATAATGGCAGTTATAATTATGATTTCTATGTATATTACAAAGAAAGTTGATAAAGGAGAAAGTGGAGAAAGGGGGATTTTTAATTGAATAAGAAAACAGGAATTTTTTCCAAAATATATATATTCATTATAATGGCCTTTTTCTATATACCTATAATATATACTGTTATATTCTCATTTAATTCATCTAAATCACTTACTCATTTTGAAGGATTTTCATTACAATGGTATGATAAGATGTTTAATGATGCAACAATGATGCAAGCTGTGTTTTATACAATAATAATAGCAGTTCTTGCAACAGTAATATCAACAGTTGTGGGAACAATAACAGCAATAGGTCTTTCAAAATCAAATAAAATTGTAAAAGCAGTTGTTGAGCAGATAAATTCACTTCCTATTATGAACCCTGAAATAGTAACAGCAATAGGTCTTTTAATGCTTTTTAGTACACTTGCTGTGAAAAAAGGATTTATGACAATGCTTTTAGCACATATTATGTTTTGTATACCATATGTAATACTTAGTATTATGCCAAAGCTTCGTTCTCTTGACCCTAATCTTGCAGATGCAGCGTTAGACCTTGGAGCAACACCTTGGCAGGCACTTATAAAAGTTATTGTACCACAAATAATGCCTGGAATTATTTCCGGAGCTCTTATAGCATTTACAATGTCATTTGACGATTTTGTAATATCATACTTTGTAACAGGTAATGGTGTTAATAATATTTCTATAATGGTATATACTATGTCAAAACGTATAAATCCATCAATAAATGCTATATCTACAATAATAATATTGATAATAACGTTAGTGCTTATACTTATAAATGTAGTACCTATTATTAAAGAAAAGAAATTTAAAAAGGGGAGAAACTAAAATGAAAAAATTACTTGCTATTGTTCTTGGAGCAGCAATGATGCTTTCCGGTTGTGGTGGAAATAATGCATCTTCAGATGTACCTGACCCAGTAGAAAAATATGGTTCAGATACACTTAAACTTTATAACTGGGGAGAATATATGGGTGAAGACCTTATATATAATTTCCAAAAAGAGTTTGGTGTAAAGGTTATAGTTGAATATTTTGATTCTAATGAAATGATGTATACAAAATTACAGGCCGGAGATGCATATGATGTTATTGTACCATCTGATTATATGATACAAAGACTTATAGCAAATGATTCTCTTATGGAGCTTGATAAATCACTTATACCAAATATTGAAAATCTTCATGAAGGTGTGAGAAATCTTGCTTTTGACCCAGAAGAAAAATACTCTGTACCATATTTCTGGGGTAATGTAGGTATTGTATATAATAAAAACAATGTTTCAATTGAAGACCTTGAAGCAGAAGGATATAATATACTTAAAGATGAAAAGTATAAAGGCAAAATATATATGTATGACTCAGAAAGAGATTCATTTATGGTTGCTTTAAAAGCTCTTGGATATTCAATGAATACAGAAAATGAACAAGAAATACAGGAAGCATATAACTGGCTTTTAGAACTTAATAATACAATGGAACCTTCATATGTAACAGATGAAGTTATTGATAATATGGCTAATGGTATGAAAGATATGGCTGTTGTATATAGTGGTGATGCAGCTTATATACTTTCACAGAATGAAGATATGGGCTTCTTTATGCCAAAGGAAGGAACAAATACATGGTGTGATGCTATGGTAATTCCTAAAAATGCAGAAAATCCAAAACTTGCACATGAATTTATTAACTATGTTCTTTCATATGATGCTTCATATGATAATTCTTATACAGTAGGTTATGCTTCAACAAATAAAGATGTTCTTGCTGATATGAGTAGTAAAGGTGGAGAATATTATGGAAATGAAGCATATCTTCCAAGAACAAACTATGAAAAAGATGAAGTTTTTAAAGATAATCCTGTTTTAAAAGAAACTCTTGCAAATCTTTGGATAAAAGTTAAAGCTTCAAATTAATATATTTAAGGGTGTCAAATTTTGACACCCTTAATTTTTTATACTGCATCAGCATTATATATATTTGGAGAATTATTATCAAATACTTGTGGTATAAGTTCATTTATATTTTTTACTGGAATAATAGATTTTTCAAAATCTAAATCATTACCAAAATTTTCTTCTGGTATATATGCTGTTTCTGCACCACTTTCAAATGCTGCTTTAAGTTTTTCATATACTCCTCCAACTGGTAATATAGAGCCTTTTATAGAAATTTCACCTGTAAATACAAAGTTATATGGTATAGGGATTTTAAATATTGCTGAGTATAATCCACAATATATTGCTATTCCGGCAGATGGACCATCAGCTCCATTTGTACAGGGGAAATTTATGTGTATATCATAATTTTTTAAGTTAATATTATTTATATTTTCAAAGCAAGTAATAACATTTTCTATTGATGATAATATACTGCTTTTTCTTGTTATACTTCCATAGGAAGTTTTAAATCCTTCATTTTCCATAATACCTGTTGTTTTTAAAGTACCATTTCCATCTTTACATTTTATTGCAGATACTTCTATTTTTAAAACAGAACCAATTCCATTTTCAAATACTCCAAGACCATTTACAACTCCTATTGTATTTGTTTTTGAAATTATATTTTTACTTTTTTTAGTTAAATGAGATATTCTTGCTAGCCATTCTATATCTTTTATATATACTTTATTCCTATGTTCTGTTTCTGCAAGAGATACGGCATTTTCAACAATATTTACAGCTTCACGACCATTTGAAGCAAACTCGGAAATAACTTTTTCTGTATCCTTTTCAAATTCAAATCCTGTCTTTATAAATGAGTCATATGCTATATTTTCAATATGTTCTTTTTCCAGTGGATTAAAAAATATTTCTGTACATCTTGAGCGAAGAGCAGGAGGTATTTCTTTTGGACTTCTTGTTGTTGCTCCAACAAGTCTAAAATCAGCAGGCATACCATTTTTAAAAATATCATGTATAAAAGAAGGTATATTTTTGTTATCTTCACTATAATAAGAACTTGAGAAAAATACTTTTCTATCTTCTAAAACTTTTAATAATTTATTCATTTGAACAGGGTGTAATTCTCCAATTTCATCTATAAATAAAATCCCTCCATGAGCCTTTGTTACAGCACCGGCTTTAGGCTGTGGAATACCAGCGTTGCCATAGCTTCCGGCACCTTGATATATTGGGTCATGAACAGAACCTATAAGAGGGTCAGCAATACTTCTTTCATCAAATCTTAATGTTGTTGCATCTATTTCAATAAATTTTGAATATTCTTTAAATGGTGATGAGTATATATTTTTTGCTTCTTCAAGCATAAGTCTTGCAGCAGCAGTTTTTCCTACACCAGGAGGCCCATATATTATTACGTGACGTGGGTTTTTTGTACATAAAGCACTTTTTAAAGCTTTAATACCGTTTTCTTGTCCTACTATATCTTTAAGGTTTCTAGGTCTGGTTTTTTCTGATAATGGTATATTAAGTTTAATACTTCTTAATTTGTTTAAACTATCTTGTTTACGTTTAAAATCTCTTTGGAATACACTTTTTTCTGTATTTGTAAATTTGAGATTTTGAAAAAAATATATTCCTGCAATAAAAGTAAATATAAGCTGTGATGATAATATAATAATTGATAGTACTTCCAAATAAAAACAACTCCTTTCATAAAAGGAGTATTGACTTTAGTTATATATTTATACATAAAAAAGGCAGAAAATAATTCTGCCTTTTTTACTATTTTATTATTTGAAGTTCTTTTGGATAGCTATTAAGTATTTCACATCCATCATCTGTTACAAGAACAAGGTCTTCTATTCTTACACCAAAGCGGTCAGGTAAATATATACCAGGCTCTATTGAAAATATCATACCTGTTTTTGCAATAAAATCTGAAGTGCTGCTAACATCAGGTATTTCATGACATTCAAGGCCTATGTTATGCCCAGTTCTATGAGTAAAATATTTTCCATAACCTCTGTCTTCAATATAGCTTCTTGCTGCTTTATCTATATCTTTAAGAGGTACACCATTTCGTACTTCTTTTATAGCATTAAGATTTGCACGTCTAACAGTTTCATAAATATATTCTTGTTCTTTTGTTATTGATTTATAAAATACTGTTCTTGTCATATCGCACCAATATTTATTTATTGGAAGGAATATATCAAAAAGAACACTATCACCTTGCTGTAAAGTTGTATTATTAGGGCTGTGATGAGGGTCAGCACAATTTTTACCAAAAGAAACAAGCTGAGAACCACCTCTTGAAGCACCTCTTTTTATATAACCATTATTTATTACATTTGCAAGCTCTTTTTCTGTTACACCACTTTTTATTGCTTCTATACCTTCTTTTACAACTTCGTCATTTATTTTTGATGAATTTTTCATTTTTTCAATTTCAAAATCATCTTTTATCATTCTTGCCATATCAACAGGAAGTGAACCGTTTACAGGAGTTATATCACTTCTTAATTCCATTAAACCTATAAGAAATTTTGAAGGTAAGTTTTTGTCAATTCCTATTTTTCCAGAAAAGACTTTTGAGGACATTTCAGAAACAGGGTTATCACTGTCGCTATGTATAAATGTTTCTATTGAAGAAGGTGAAAGTCCAAATATTGCATTTGAAAAAAGCTGTATAGTACCATCTGTATTTATATATAAAGCTATAAGTCTTTCTCCAGCTTCAGCCCATATTCCTGTAAGGTAATATATAGAATGTTTTGAAGAAACTATTATTTGTTTTAAACCACACATTTCCATATTTTCAATTACTTTTTTTATTCTGTCAATTTTCATTATGTTCACCTCTTCTTTTATCAGACTCTATTTTTGAAAATATACAACCACAATAATCTTGTCTGTAAAGTCCATATATATCTGAAAGTTCTATTGAACGTCTATAACCATTTTTCTTTTTAAAATCTGAATGAAGATACTTAATATTTTTTTCTAAAGATATTATTTCGCCTATTTCGTTAAGTTTTTGTGCATTTTTATATGGACTAATTGAAAGTGTTGTTGTAAAGTAATCAAATCCTTTTTTTGCTGCATATTCTGCTGTTTTTTCAAGACGCATTTTATAGCATTTAAAGCATCTTTCACCACCTTCAGGTAGATTTTCCATACCTTTCGTAAGAGAGTAGAAGTTATCTGTATCATATATTCCTTCTTCAAAATGGATAGGATTTTTTGTTTTAAGTTCTGATATTAATTTTTGCTGTTCCTCAACTCTATATAAGTATTCTTCTTTTGGATAGATATTAGGGTTGTAATAAAATACTGTTATTTCAAAATATTCTGAAAGATATTCCAAAACATAACTGCTACAAGGTGCACAGCAACTGTGTAAAAAAAGCTTTGGAACAGTTTCACTTTTTTTAATATTTTCAAGAGTTTTTTCTAGTTCTTTTTGATAGTTTATTTTTACATTCATTTTTAATCACCATTATTGCTTTGATTTTATAGGTTCTTCTATTATTGAACGAACTTTTTCTGGAAGTTTTGAAATTTCATCTTTGTCAAGATTAGCTGTTATAATAGGGTCATGGATATATACATCAACATGAGCTGGTTTTATTATGTAGTTATTTCCTTCCATTATTTTATATGAACCATCTATTGTAACAGGAACAACAGTTACTTTTGGTTTTGTAGCAAGTTTAAAACTTCCGGCTTTAAATTCTCCCATTTTGTCACATTTACTTCTTGTACCTTCAGGGAATACAACCATTGAATAACCTTTTTTAAGAAGTGATATACCATCAACTATTGTTTTTGCTGCTTTTTTAATATCTTTTCTGTCCATAAATACACAGTGTATATTTCTCATCCAATGGCTTAAAAGAGGGATATTTTCCATTTCATTTTTTGCAACAAATCCTGCATTTTTATTTATAAGACCTAAAAATATAGCAATATCAAAATCACTTTGATGATTGCTTATAAATAAAACATTTTTATCTTGTGGTATTTTTTCATTTCCATGAATAATAATATCAGCTTTACTGTCTTTAAGTCGTTTTAAAGCCCATTGGTTTGTAACATTATATACATATTCGTCAAAGGCTTCTTGACCTTCATTTTTTAATATTTTATTTGCTTTTTTAAGCTGTGGTGTTTTAAGTACAAGTGTTATAATAAATTTTGTGTACCATATTATGCTTTTTATCATAAAAAATTAACCTCCTTTTTTATAATATTATCATTTTAGTTTTTTTTTAGCAACATATCATATATCATAAAATATAGTATTAGTTTTTTATAATTATATGCATAATATGGATTTTATAGGCTTTTTATGATATAATTAATACTTATTAGAATATTGAGGAGTGATTTGATGCCGATTAAAATAGCAGACGGACTCCCAGCTCAAAGAGTCCTTGAGAATGAACATATATTTGTTATGACAGAATTCAGAGCATTACATCAGGATATACGACCTTTAAAAATAGTTATATTAAATCTTATGCCTACAAAGATTGCTACTGAAACACAAATTTTACGTTGTCTTTCCAATACACCTTTGCAGATAGAAGTTGAACTTTTACAGACAAGTACATACACTTCAAAAAATACACCACAAGAACATCTTATAGATTTTTATAAAACTTTTGATGAAATAAAAGACCAAAAATATGATGGTATGATTATAACAGGAGCACCTGTTGAAAATATGGATTTTGAAGAAGTTGAATATTGGGACGAAATATGTGAAATATTTGAATGGTCAAAAACTCATGTTCATTCTACATTCCATATATGTTGGGGAGCACAAGCAGGACTTTATTATCATTATGGAGTGCCAAAATATATTTTACCTAAAAAAATGTTTGGTGTTTTTGAGCATAAAATTTTAAATAAAAAATCAAGACTTTTTAGAGGATATGATGATATATTTTATGCACCACATTCAAGACATACAGAAGTAAAGATTGAAGATATAGAAAAAATCCCTGAACTTAAAATAATGTCAGTATCTGATAAAGCAGGAGTTTATATAGTAGGAAATGAAAGTGGAAGTCAATTTTTTGTAACAGGTCATTCTGAGTATGATGTAGATACACTTGCAACAGAATATTACAGAGATTTAGATGCTGGTAAAAATCCTGAAATCCCTGAAAATTATTTTGAAAATGATGACCCCAATAATGACCCTATATTAAAATGGAGAGCTCATGGTCAACTTTTATATACAAATTGGCTTAACTATTTTGTTTATCAGACTACACCTTTTGATATAAAGAAGGTAAATGAATAATAAATATGTATAAAAAATCTGTCGGAATATATATAACGACAGATTTTTTATATGCTTAAAACTAAAATTACATTGTTTGTAATATCTTGTATAAATATTTACAATTTGGTACTATATAGAGTAGTTTCATATTGTTAGAGAATATTTTTTAATGTATAATGTCTTTACGTCTAAGATGGAAATTTTAAAAATAATATAGATTAATTAAATTAAGAGGTGAATTTGTAATGGATAAAACAAATAAAATATTACCTCTAATACCTTTAAGAGGGCTTACTGTTTTCCCTAATATGATTATAAGCTTCTCTGTTGGAAGAGAAAAATCATTAAATGCAATTGAGAAAGCTACTAAAGGTGATGAGCTTATATTCCTTGCATCACAAAAAGATGCTTCTATTGAGTCACCAAGTCGTAATGATATATGTGATATTGGAACAGTTGCACAGGTAAAGCATGTATTAAGACTTCCTGGAAATATGACACATGTTATTGTTGAAGGTATTACAAGAGGAAATATTGTAAATGTAAATGAGGAAGAAGACTGTGATTTTGTAGAGTTTTTTGAAATTCCTCAAGATTTAGAGGGAGAAATTGATATAAAATCAAATGCTTTTATGAGAATTGTTTCTGATGCATTTGATGAATATATAAAACTTGGTGTAAAATCTCCTGCAAGTAATGATATGGCAACAAATGTTATATCTGCTTCAAAGCCAGGACAAATGGCAGATATTATGATAGCTGGTATAGATATAGGACAAGAACAAAAACAAGCTGTTCTTGAAATATTAGACCCTATGGAAAGACTTGAAGCTGTTTTTGAGATACTTAAATCTGAACTTGAAATAGTAAGACTTAAGAAAGAGATAGAGCGTAAAGTAAAATCAAATATAGATAAATCTCAAAGAGAGTATTTTTTAAGAGAAGAGCTTAAAGTTATACAAGAAGAACTTGGAGATAAAGATGGCTTTGGAAATGATATTGAAAGATATAGAAAAGCTATAGCAGAAAAAAATATTCCTAATGAAGCTGTAAAAATAATTGAAAGAGAAATTTCAAGACTTGAAAGAGCTTCTCAAGCTTCACCAGATGCTAATGTTACAAGAAATTATCTTGATTGGGTAACGGATATGCCTTGGGGTGAGAAAACAAAAGAGAAATTCGATATAAAAAAAGCAGAAAAAATACTTGATGAAGACCATTATGGACTTGAAAAGGTTAAAGAAAGAATTATTGAATATCTTGCTGTAATAAAAAATGCACCTAACTCAAATACACCTATACTTTGTCTTTATGGACCTCCTGGAGTAGGTAAAACATCTATTGCAAGGTCTGTTGCTTTGGCACTTAATAGAAAGTATACAAGAATGTCACTTGGTGGAGTTAAAGATGAAAGTGAAATAAGAGGACATAGAAAAACATATGTTGGAGCTATGCCGGGAAGAATTATAAAAGCCATAAAACAGGCAGGTACAGACAATCCACTTATACTTCTTGATGAAATTGATAAACTTAGTCAATCTTATAATGGTGACCCTTCATCAGCACTTTTGGAAGTGCTTGATGGAGAACAAAATAGTACTTTCCGTGACCATTATATGGAGGTTCCTTATGACCTTTCAGATGTACTTTTTATATGTACTGCAAATTCTCTTGATACAATAGCACCAGCTTTGCGTGATAGAATGGAGATTATAGAAATTTCTGGCTATACATCAGAGGAAAAGAAAAATATATTTAAAAAGCATCTTTATCCAAAACAGCTTAAAAAACATGGTCTTAAAAAGAGTAATCTTAAAATAAGTGATTCTGCAATAGATGATATTATAGATGGTTATACAAGAGAAGCCGGTGTACGTCAGCTTGAAAGAATTATGGGTAAACTTTGTAGAAAAGCTGTAAAACTTATTGTTTCTGAAGAAAAGAAATCTATTTCAATAAATTCTTCAAATATTGAAGATTATCTTGGAAGAAGAAAAATAAAACAAGATAAAATATTTGATGAAGCAGAAGTTGGAATTGTAAGAGGTCTTGCTTGGACACAATTTGGCGGAGATACACTTTCAATAGAGGTTAATACTATGAAAGGAAGCGGCAAGTTTGAACTTACAGGAAATATGGGTAATGTAATGAAAGAGTCTGCAAAAGCAGCTATAAGTTATATAAGAGCTAATTCAGATTTATTTAATATAGATGAGAATTTCTATAAAGAAAAAGATATACATATCCATATTCCGGAAGGTGCTGTTCCTAAAGATGGTCCTTCTGCTGGTATAACAATGGCAACAGCAATGATTTCTGCTCTTACAGGTGCAAAAGTTAAAAATGATGTTGCTATGACAGGTGAGATAACAATAAGAGGTAGAGTTCTTCCTATTGGAGGACTTAAAGAAAAAACACTTGCTGCTAAAAAAGCTGGTGTAAAAAAAGTAGTTATTCCTTATGAAAATAAGGCTGATTTAGAAGAAATTCCAGAAAATATTAAAGATGGTATAGAATTTGTACTTGCAAAGCATATGGAAGATGTTTTGAAAGTAGCTATTGTAAAAGGAGAGAAAGTATGGAAGTAAATAATGCTTCATTAGCTGCCGTTGGTGTAAAACTTGAACAGTATCCAACAGATGGAAAACCGGAAATAGCTTTTGCTGGTAAATCTAATGTTGGTAAATCATCACTTATAAATGGGCTTTTAAATAGAAAAGCACTTGCAAGAACAAGCTCAAGTCCTGGTAAAACAAGAACAATAAATTTCTATGATGTTGAAAATACATTATATTTTGTTGACCTTCCAGGATATGGCTATGCGAAAGCTCCAAAAACTGAAATTCAGAAATGGGGTAAAATGATAGAAGATTATCTTTATCAAAGAGAAACTCTTAAAAGTATAGTTCTTCTTATAGATATACGACACGAGCCTGGTACAAATGATAAAATGATGTATGAATGGCTTAAACATTATGATTATGATATTATTATTATAGCTACAAAAGCTGATAAAATTAAAAGAAGTCAGCTTCAAAAGCATATTGCTATGATAAGAAAAGGACTTAATATGTCTGCTGATGAAAAAATAATACCTTTTTCAAGTATGACAAAACAAGGTAAAGAAGAAATATGGTCTGTTTTTGATGAACTTGTTGGTTATCATAAAGAGAAATAATTTAAAAAATCTTTTCGGAATTTTCCGAAAAGATTTTTTTATTTTTCAATAATAGGTATCATAATTTTTATTACATAATCATCTTCTTTTAATGAGGCTGTTGAATCTATTATAAATTCTTCATAAATAATATCTTCTGTATTTATTTTATGGTTTTCTATATATTTTAATATTTCGTCATAAGATTTTTTTATATTGTAATATGAACCATAATGATATTTTACAATATATTTTCCAGACTTTCGTATTTTTAAATAATCTTTTGGTCTGTCTGAAAATACAGTTACAAATAAATTTTCAAGGCTATTAAAATCGTTATTTTTTATAGATTTAAGACTGCGAGTACTGCCATAAGAATTGTTATGATATATTCCAAGGGATATACATTTTTTTAACATATTAGAATAATTAAATACAATATCTTCTATGCTTGATGTTTCTATTGGAATAAAAAATAAATAGTTAGAATTATCAATATATTCTATTTCAATACAGTCTGTTTTTGGTATATTTGAAATTAAGTTATTTCTATATTCTAAAGAATTTTTAAATGATTGTAGATGATGTATTTTTTCTTGTAAATATTGTATATGATTTTCAAAAATATTAAGTATTTTGTTAGGAGAGCGATTTTTCATATATATTTTTATATCATTTAATGACATTCCTAAATTTCTTAGTTCTGTTATTATCATAAATATATCAAATTGTAATATTGAATAATATCTATATCCATTATTTTCGATTTTTTCAGGTGAAAAAAGTCCTATTTTATCATAGAAAAAAAGTGTATGTTTTGAAACATTACATAGTTTTGCAAATTCACCGGTTGTAAAATATATTTTTTCTTCCATAATTTAAATCCTTTCTTGACTATAGAGTTACTCTATACTTTATAATACCATAACAAATAAAAATATATCAAGGAGAGTATTTATTATGGAAAATAACATATCAAAGAAATTTACATTTAGAGAACTTTTAATATTTTCTTTGCCTTCAATAATTATGATGATGTTTATGTCCTTATATACTATTGTTGATGGATTTTTTGTATCAAGATTTGTAGGTACAGATGCTTTATCTGCTATTAATATAGCATATCCCGTTATTAATATAATAATAGGTATAGGGGTAATGTTCGCAACAGGAGGAAGTGCTATTGTTGCATTAAAAATGGGCGAAGGTAAAACCCAAGAGGCAAAATCATATTTTACACTTATAGCTATAACAGTAGTAATTTTATGTTCTTTTATAAGTATTTTTACATTAATATTTAGAGAAAGTATTGTAAGTTTTTTAGGTGCTAAAGGAAGTATTACAGAGCTTGTTTCTGATTACCTTATAATACTTATGATTTTTGCACCTATAAATGGTTTGCAGCTTTTATTTCAGTCATTTTTTGTTACAGCAGGAAAACCTACATTAGGTCTTATATTGACTGTTATGGGTGGTATTTTTAATATGATTTTTGACTATATACTAATAGTTCCTTTTAATATGGGAATAAAGGGTGCAGCATATGCAACTGTAGGAAGTTATTTTATACCGGTAATAGGTGGGCTTATATTATTTATAACAAATAAAAAAGGTCTTTGCTTTAGAAAACCTATTTTGGATATATTTATATTATTAAAAAGCTCATCAAATGGTTCATCAGAAATGGTAACAAATCTTTCAGGAAGTATAATAACATTTCTTTTTAATATATATATGTTAAAATATGCTGGTTCTAATGGAGTTGCAGCCATTACTGCTGCATTATATGTACAATTTCTTATGACTGCTTTTTATTTGGGTTTTTCTATTGGTGTTGCACCTGTGATTTCATATAACTATGGTGCTGGTGAAAATATATTTTTAAAATATATAATAAAAAATAGTATTAAATTTATATTTATATGTTCCTTTATTATATTTGTAGTTGCATATTTAGGTTCTAACACTATATCAAGTATATTTTTTGGATATGGTACAGAAGTGTATAATATTTCTGTTTATGGGCTAAAAATATTTGCAATTTCATTTTTATTTTCAGGTATTAATATATTTGGTTCAGGAATGTTTACAGCCTTGGGAAATGGATTTATATCAGCTTTAATATCATTTTCAAGAACGCTTCTTTTTACAACAATGGGTATAGTTGTATTGTCAATTATATTTGAAATAACAGGACTTTGGCTTGCAATTCCTTTTGGTGAATTTATAACAGTTATTGTTACATTATATTGTTTTAAAATGTTAAAGACAAAGTACAATATATTTTAAGAACTCTGATTTTTATAGACTATACTAATTCAAAATGATACAATTTATATTGTAAAATTTATTTTGGAGGATATATAGATGACATCTTTTAATATAGAAAATACAAAAATTTTTATGTCAAAACTTTTAAAAAGTGATATGTTTGATAATTTTGAAGTTAGAAGTTTTATTGTAACAACGTTTACAACATTTGAAATACATTGTGACTATAATAAAGATTTTTTTACAGATATTATTGAAGAAGAAAGAGAACAAAGAAAAATATGTATTTGGAAAGATATAAAAAATTATGCTTTTGATATTATAAAAGGTAACAAACTTCCAAAAAGTATAAAAATAATATTTTCTGCAAACGATGAATTAAGAGATAGTATATATACAAATTCAAAGGCTATGTTTATAAATATAATTTTTGAAGAAGGAAAACTTAAAGCGGTTACGGGCTTTTCTCAAAAAGAATTTACACTTGATAAAACAGGGGAATATGAATGGGATAAATATGTAGAAGAATTTTTCCATAATAACAATATTATTAGCACTCGTGATTAATGAGTGCTAAATTTTTCTTGACTTTTAATATTTCAGTGCTAAAATAATATTTAGAAATATTAAAAACGAGGAGGAATACCTATGGAAAAAGGTAATTTATCTATAAATAGTGAAAATTTTTTACCAATTATAAAAAAATGGCTTTATACAGATAAGGATATTTTCGTTCGTGAGCTTGTATCAAATGGTTGTGATGCTGTTACAAAGCTTAAAAAACTTATGGGAATGGGAGAAGCTCATTCTGTTAGTGAAGATGAAAAATTTGCAGTTAATGTTGTTATTGATGAAAAAAATAAAACAATAAAAATTATTGATAACGGTATCGGTATGACTGCTGATGAAGTTAAAAAATATATAAATCAGATTGCTTTTTCCGGTGCTACTGATTTCCTTTCAAAATATGAAGAAAAAACTGATGATGAAAATGATATTATAGGTCATTTTGGACTTGGTTTTTATAGTGCGTTTATGGTAGCTGAAAAAGTTGAAATTGATACTTTAAGTTATATTGAAGGTTCTGAGCCTGCAAAAT
Source organism: Tyzzerella sp. (assembly GCA_019415525.1). GTDB lineage: Bacteria > Bacillota > Clostridia > Lachnospirales > Anaerotignaceae > Fimicola. Next base: position 125,243 of record DXZA01000057.1, read on the forward strand.
GGATTTGTGAAGGTGGAATTGATTATGAAATGGAAAAAGGTGAAAGAACAGAAAGAGGTACAACAATAACACTTCATATTGGTGAAGATGGTGAAGAATTCCTTAATGAAAGTACTCTTTATTCAACTCTTAAAAAATATTGTTCATTTATGCCAGTTCCAATATATATTGACACAGTTTCTGATGAGGAAGAAAAAGAAGAAGAAAATTCAAATGTTATACATGTAAGTCCAGAAGAAGCTAGTGAAATTGCAAAAAAAGGTCTTGATAATAAAGAAGAAGAGGAAAAAGAGCCTGTTCCTCTTAATGAAGTAAATCCATTATGGCTTCGTCAGCCTAAAGAATGTACAGATGAGGATTATAAAAAGTTCTATCATGAAGTATTTATGGATATGAATGACCCTCTTTTCTGGATACATCTTAATATGGATTATCCTTTCAGACTTAAAGGAATATTATATTTCCCTAAAATCGTTAATGAAATGGACGCAATGGACGGTCAGATAAAACTTTATTCAAATCAGGTTTATATTGCTGATAATATAAAAGAAGTTGTACCTGAATTTTTACTTCTTCTTAAAGGTGTTATAGATTGTCCTGACCTTCCTCTTAATGTTTCAAGAAGTGCTTTACAGAATGACGGTTATGCAGCAAAAATGTCTACTTATATAACTAAAAAAGTAGCTGATAAACTTAACAGTATGTTTAAAAATGAAAGAACAGAAACATATGAAAAATTCTGGGACGATATTTCAGTATTTATAAAATACGGTTGTATGCGTGAAGAAAAACTTTACGATAAAATAAAAGACTCAATACTTTTTAAAACAACTGATGATAAATATGTTACATTAAATGAATATCTTGAAGAATGTAAAGATAAACATGAAAATAAAATGTTCTACTTTACAGATAAAAATCAGCAGATACAATATATAAATCTTTTTAAAGATAATGACCTTGTTGCAACTGACCTTTCAACTGCAATAGATAAACCTTTTGTATCATTCCTTGAATATAAAAATAGTGGTGTAAAACTTCAAAGAATTGATGCTGATATTTCAGATGTTCTTAAAAATGAAGATACAGTAAGCGAAGAAACAAGTACAGAAGTTCAAAATCTTTTTAGAGGAATACTTGGAAAAGAAAAACTTAATGTAAAAATGGAAGGTTTAAAAGCTGAAAATATTTCAGCAATGATACTTCTTTCTGAAGAGTCAAGAAGAATTCAGGAAATGAGAGAAGCATATGCAAAAGATGAGATGATGAGTAAAATGTTTGCTAATATAGAAACAGAAGAAACTCTTGTGCTTAACAGTTCAAATAAACTTATAAAACTTCTTGTAAATCTTAAAGGTAGAGAAGATAAAAAAGAAGATACAGAACTTGTTGCAAAACAGATTTATGACCTTGCTCTTATGGGACATAAAACACTTTCACCAGAAGAAATGACAGCTTTTATTGATAGAAGTAATAAAATACTTGAAAAACTTGTTGAGTTTGAAAATAAATAATATATTTAGGCAGAAGGATTTTTTTAGTCCTTCTGCTTTTTTTGTAATAGTATTTCTTTATAGGCATATATATTTAAAGAGGTGATAATATATATGCTTTCAAAAAATATGTTTTTTCTTAGAGGGGATTTTAATGGTTATGACAGAATTTATTGTATATATAAAGAAAACAACAATGTAAAAATAAATTTTGAAAGTACTGAATTTATATGTGCTAATGATACAGATATTATTTTTAATTGTAATTGTGATAAAAGTGGTGTTATATACATACTTTCAAGGAATATATATGGAGATATTATATTAACACGAGTACATAATAGTATAAGCGAAAACAGCACAGTTTTTAAGAAAAATAAAAATATTGAAAATTCATATTTTTATTTTGATATTGTAAAAGATATACCTGTTCTTATATATACTGTATCAGAAACAAAAAAAGGACAGGTTATGCTTATGTATACTTGTTTTGAGGATAAAGTTTGGAAAGAACCACAGTTTATAGACAGAATATTAATGCAAAGTAATATAAAATTCGGTGTTTTGGATATAAAAAATGAACATAAACTTATTTATTATAAAAATACAAATGGAAATATAATTGGACGAGAAATTTTGTTATATCCTTTTGTAACAGGAACACCTTTTGAATATATAAAAAATGGGAATTATGTTACAGATATATCTGTATTAGCTTGTGATGGTAAAGTTCATATTGTATATATTTTAGCTTTAAGGGGAAGAATGGGAGTATATTACAAATGTAAAGATGATTATGTTTCTAATGCAAAGACAATATGGGAAGGACGTTTTGCAGATAATGTTATAGTATATGAAAATAATGATAAGTTGTGTGTTTTGTGGCAAACATTAAAAGGCATTATGAAATGTGAAATAAATTTTGATAATATAAATATAAATAAGGTATATTCAAACTCTCAAAGTATAGTTAAATGCAGATATAAAAACAATAATGGAAAAGGTGAAATACTTTCTAATGAGTGTTATGGACTTGTCTCAATAAAAGGAGAAATTCCTATATTTTCAGAAGAAAATAATAATTTTTACATTAAAGGAAAGGTGAGAAATACTATGGAAACAACAGAAAAAAGATATGAATTTGATAATATAAATATTTTAGTTCGTGAAAATCAGGAGAAAGAACAAGAGATAATGGAGCTTTCTGATGAACTTAAAAAAATATATGAAAAATATCAAAATCTTTTTGAAAGTTATCAAAGAGAAAAAGGATTTATAAAATCTAAAATTACTGAAATGGATAAAAAAGAAAAATATTATGAATATAATATTAATATTTTGAAGAAAGAAAATTATCAGCTTAATAATATAATAGAAGATATTATGTATAGGGACTATAAATGAAACGACAGTTTTACTGTCGTTTTTTTATTTTTAACACTAAAACTTTTGACTATTTTAAATGTTTATTGTATCATCAAATATAATGATTTTTTAGATTTAAAGAGGTGCAATATGCTTTTTAATTCATTCCAATTTTTAATATTTTTTATAGTTGTTGCAACAACTTACTTTTTAATTCCACATAGACATAGATGGGTACTTTTACTTGTTGCCAGCTATATATTTTACATGGCTTGGAGCCCTATACTTATAATTTTACTTGTATTTTCAACTTTTGTTAATTATCTTGCAGGTATAAGGATTTATATTGCAAATAAGAAAAGGCAATTTTATCTTAAAAAGAAATATCTTATAATATGTATGGTTATAAATTTTGGATTGCTTTTTATATTTAAGTATCTTATGTTTATAAATGATACTATTATGAATATATTTTTAAGTATGGGTATAGGTTATCCAATACCTGAATTTAATATAGTTCTTCCTATGGGTATATCATTTTATACTTTTCAGGCATCAGCTTATACAATAGATGTTTATAGGGGAACTATAAAACCTTTAAAACATTATGGTAAGTTTTCGCTTTTTATTTCATTTTTCCCGCAGCTTGTAGCTGGACCTATTGAAAGAAGTCAAAATCTTATACCTCAGTTTTTTAGAAGGCATTATCCAAATTTTCAAAGAACTGTAATGGGATTAAAAATTATGCTTTGGGGTTATTTTAAAAAAGTTGTTATTGCAGATAGAGCTGCTGTTGCTGTAAATACTATATTTAATTCTTGTGAAAATTATAGTGGTTTATATTATGTGTTTGCACTTATACTTTTTACATTCCAAATATACTGTGATTTTAGTGGATATTCTGATATTGCCATAGGTTCTGCAAAAATTATGGGATTTGACCTTATGAGAAACTTTGATAGACCTTTCTTCTCTAAGAGAATAAAAGAGTTTTGGAGAAATTGGCATATTTCTCTTTCAACTTGGTTTACAGACTATGTATATATACCATTAGGTGGAAATCGTGTAAGTAAATTAAAACATTATAGAAATCTTATGGTTACTTTTCTTTTAAGTGGATTGTGGCATGGTTCTGCATGGACTTTTGTAATATGGGGAGGTATACATGGCTTATACCTTGTTATTGGAGATGCTACATTTAAATTTAGGGAAAATATAAAGAAATTGCTTCATATTGAAAAAAATATTTTTATAAAAATATTTGAGGTTATACTTACATTTGCTCTTGTAACATATGCATTTATGTTCTTTAGAGCAAATACAATGAGTGATGCTGTATATATAACACAAAGACTTTTATGGGATTTTAGAAGTTGGCTTGAGCCACAATATCTTTATGAAGTTATAACAAATATGGGACTTAATATTTATGAACTTTTGATTGTTGTTTCTGCAATAATAATAATGCTTCTTTCAGAAGGTATTTTTGGAAGAGATATGCATATTAATATACTTAAAAAATCAGCTGTTGTGGAAGTTTTATTCTATTCACTTATAGCTATATTTGTACTTACTGCGGGGGTTTATTACAATGCCGGAGAATTCATTTATTTCCAATTTTAAAACAATATTAAAACTTGTTGTATTTTTGATAATAGTAGGAGTTGCATTTAATAAAATAGGTGCTAAATATAAAGCTGCTGCTGATAAAAATGTCATAAATGCATTTACACAACAAAGATATAACGAATTTTATGAACAAGAGCCTAATTCAATAGATATGGTTTTTATAGGCTCTTCACATTCATACTGTACATTTGACCCTGAATTTATAGACAAAATACTTGGTACATCAAGTTGGCAGCTTGGAACACCATTACAACATTATGATACAAGCTATTATGTCCTTAAAGAGGTTCTTAATTATCAAAAGCCTAAAAAAGTAGTACTTGAGCTTTATTGGGATATATTAAAAGATGAGTTTGAGATGAAACAAGCAAATACATTTTTTGAAGTCCTTAAAAATCAATCTTTAAAAGATGAATATATTAAAAATGTATTTCCTTTAAATGAAAAAGTAAAATATAATCTTTTTCCTATAAGATACCAACAGGATTATTTTGCATATGAAGCTAATGAAATGCAAACTAAAATAGAAGAAAAATATGGTGTAGAGAAAAAAGCCACACCTGAAGTTATTGGAACTGAATATTACAGAAGTAGGGGGTATACATTTTGTGATGTTATAATGCCTGAAAATGAATATAATGAAACAAATCAGTTTAAAGGTTTTGATGGCGAAAACTGGGAGTTTAATAATGTACAGAAAAAATATATAGAAAAAATAATAGAGATTTGTGAGGCTGAGGGTATAGAACTTTATTTTGTAACAGCACCTATTGCTAATGTATCAATGGATTATATTGAAAATTATGATATTGTTTATAATACAGTTGCTGAATTTGCAAAAGAGCACAATATACCTTATATAGATTATAATATTGTCAATAAAGAAACAGGGATGTTGCAAAATGAAAATTTCAGAGATGATGCACATCTTAACGATAGTGGTGTGCAAATTGTAGATAAACATTTTGCTGAGTGGTTAAGGAATAATTGACATTATATTGTATTTATAATATCATTTATTTCAGATAATTAAGTATTTTTGGGAGGAAAGTTTATGTCTGAAGAAAATAAGAATGAAGTTTCAAAAGAGTCTGAACTCGGTGGAACTGGTAATTTTATACACAGCTATATAATGGATGATTTGGGAAGTGAAGGTCTTTGTAAGCTTAATACACGTTTCCCTCCAGAGCCTAATGGATATCTTCATATAGGACATGCAAAATCAATATGTCTTAATTTTGGTCTTGCTAAATATTATGGTGGAAAATGTAATCTTCGTTTTGATGATACAAATCCTACAAAAGAAGATGTTGAATATGTTGAGTCAATAGAAGAAGACGTAAAATGGCTTGGATTTGATTGGGAAGATAGACTTTATTTTGCTTCAGAATATTTTGATAAGTTTTATGAATATGCAGTAAAACTTATTAAAGATGGTAAAGCTTTTGTTTGTGACCTTACAGCAGAAGAAATGAGAGAATATAGAGGAACTTTAAGTACTCCAGGAAAAGAAAGTCCATATAGAAATAGAAGCGTTGAAGAAAATCTTGACCTTTTCGAAAGAATGAAAAATGGAGAATTCCCAGATGGTTCAAAAACATTGAGAGCAAAAATAGATGTTACAAGTCCTAATATAAATATGCGTGACCCTGTATTATATAGAATAGCTCATGCACATCACCACAGAACAGGTGATAAATGGTGCATTTACCCTATGTACGACTTTGCTCATCCTCTTGAAGACGCAATAGAGGGAATAACACATTCTATTTGTACAATGGAATTTGAAGACCACAGACCATTATATGATTGGGTTATTGAAAATGTAGGTGGATTTGAGGTTGTACCAAGACAGATTGAGTTTGCACGTCTTAATTTAACAAATACAGTTATGAGTAAAAGAAAACTTAGAGCTCTTGTTGAAGAAGGTCTTGTTGATGGTTGGGACGACCCAAGAATGCCTACTATAAGTGGTCTTAGAAGAAGAGGTGTTACACCAGAAGCTATAAGAGATTTTTGTGAAAGAATAGGTGTTTCAAAGGCTAATAGTAAGGTTGACAGCGGACTTTTAGATTATTGTGTAAGAGATGACCTTAAAAGTAAAGCAAATGTTGTAATGGCTGTTTTAAAACCATTAAAACTTGTTATAACAAATTATCCAGAAGGACAAATTGAATATATGGAGCTTGAAAATAATCCTGAAAATGAAAGTTTAGGAAAACGTATGGTTCCATTTTCAAGAGAGATTTATATAGAGTCTGATGACTTTATGGAAGTTCCTGCAAAAAAATATTTCCGTCTTGCTCCTGGAAAAGAAGTTCGTCTTAAAGGTGCATACTTTGTAACTTGTACAGATTTTGTAAAAGATGAAAATGGAAATATAACAGAAGTACATTGTACTTATGATCCTGAAACAAGAAGTGGTTCTGGTTTTGAAGGTAGAAAAGTAAAGGGAACTCTTCATTGGGTAAATGCTGACACAGCGGTTAAAGCTGATGTAAGATTATATGCACCTATGATGCTTGATAATCCTGATGACCCAAGTGGTGATATGATAATGAATCCAGAATCAATAGAAGTTTTAAAAGATTGTTATATAGAACCATCTATTAAAGAAGCAAAAGCAGGAGATAAATTCCAGTTTATGAGAAATGGATATTTCTGTGTAGATACAAAAGATACAACTGATGATAAACTTGTATTTAATAGAATAGTATCTCTTAAAAGCTCATATAAACCAGCTAAATAAAATAATATAAGTGATTTTAAAAAGCTCAATTAATTTATGTTAATTGAGCTTTTTTATATCTATATAGTACAACGTTTTCATTATTATTTTATGCACTTTATATAATACAAAAAATATACAATATAATTATATAAAAAAATTAAGTAAAATTTTGATTAATATTTGTTTTAAAGTTAAGAAAATAAAAAAACATGGTGAAAGACAAATGATTTTGTGGTACACTACTAATATTGTACAATAAAATTAATATTATGTACCTGTTAGTAGGACAAAATGCAATAAGTGTCTTTGGTATGGATACATATATTTTTTTAATTTACTATTTGCACAATAATTTTTAATTTTTTAGGAGGATATTATGAAAAAAATAGGATTATTACCACGCTTAGTAATAGCAATTATCCTTGGTATAGTATTTGGTTCATTTATGCCTGCGTGGTTTATAAGAATTTTTGCAACTTTCAATGGAATTTTTGGGAATTTCTTAAACTTTGCAATTCCACTTATTATTATTGGATTTGTCGTTCCAGGTATTGGTGACCTTGGTAAGGGTGCAGGAAAAATACTTGCACTTACAGCAGGTATAGCTTATATCTCAACAGTTTTTGCAGGTTCTCTTGCTTATTTTGTTGATATAACAATTTTCCCAACTTTCCTTAAAGAGGGTGCTCTTGTAATGGATGCTACAAATCCTGAAAATCAGCTCCTTGCAAGTTATATAACAATAGAAATGCCACCTATTATGGAAGTTATGACAGCACTTATATTCTCATTCCTTATGGGACTTGGTATAGCCGCAATTAAAGGAACTGTTATCAAAAATGCATTTAATGAACTTCAGGAAATTATTTCTAAATTAATTTCAAATGTTATTATTCCATTACTTCCATTCCATGTTTGTGGTATTTTTTCAAACATGACAAAAGCAGGTACAGTATTCCAAATATTAAGTGTATTTGCAAGAGTATTTGTAATAATAATTGCACTTCATATAATAGTAATTGTAATTCAGTATACAGTAGCAGGTGTTTCTTCAGGTAAAAATCCATTTAAGCTTATAAGAAGAATGCTTCCAGCATATATGACAGCTATCGGAACACAGTCTTCAGCAGCTACAATTCCTGTAACACTTGAACAGACAAAAAATAATGGTGTCAGAGAACAAGTTGCAGACTTTGTTGTACCTCTTTGTGCTACAATACATCTTTCAGGTTCAACAATAACTCTTACAAGCTGTGCTATTGCAATTATGATGATGAATGGTATGGATTATAGCTTTGCTAATATTTTCCCATTTATACTTATGCTTGGTGTAACAATGGTTGCAGCTCCTGGTGTTCCTGGTGGTGCTGTTATGGCAGCTTTAGGAATTCTTCAGTCAATGCTTGGATTTGATGAAACTCTTACAGCTCTTATGATTGCACTTTATCTTGCACAAGATAGCTTTGGAACTGCTTGTAATGTAACAGGTGATGGTGCTATTGCTATATTTGTTGATAAGATTACATCAGGTTGGAATAATAAGTAATTTTTAATAAGCCGTTTTTTAACGGCTTATTTTATTGTTCTTTTCATATATAATTTTTTATTATATAATGTTAATGTAGTAATTGTAATTTAGAAGGGAGAATTGGTATGGGAAAGAAAGCATTTCTTTTTTTAGCTGATGGATTTGAAGAAGTTGAGGCAATTACACCTATTGACCTTTTAAGACGTGCAGGTATTGAATGTATTACTGTTTCAATATCAGATAAGCTTGAGGTTACAGGTTCTCATGGTATAACATTAAAGGCAGATTGTATTTTTGATGAAAAAGAATGTATACAAGGAGATGCAATAATACTTCCTGGAGGCATGCCAGGAACGATAAATCTTTCTAAGCATTATGGTTTAAAAAATGTTATAATAGATTATGATAAAAAAAAGAAGACTATAGCCGCTATTTGTGCTGCTCCTACAATACTTGGTGAAATGGGGCTTCTTGAAGGTTATAAATCAACATGTTATCCTGGCTTTGAAGAAAAGCTTTTTGACTCAGATGTTTTATTTGAGCAATTTGTTGAAGATGGACATTTTATTACATCTAGAGGAGTTGGTACTGCCATTCCTTTTGCCCTTAAAATAATAGAAATACTTGAGGGTAAAGATAAAATGAATGATATTAAAAATCAGATAGTTTTTAATTTAGACTGATATATAAAAGGTGGCAGATTTACTGCTACCTTTTATAATTTACTGTATTTAATATATAGATAGGTTGGTGGATTTTATATGAATCAAATACAGAAATACTTTAAATACAGACAAAGTCTTATTGACCAATATAAAAAAGGTGATATGACAAAAAGAGAATATTTACAGATGAATTATGATGCTGTTATGAATAATGGCATAAATCCTTTTAAAAATATTGATACAGTTGAAAAAGCCTTGTATAACTATCAGTATTATAATGCACTTGCAAAACAGATGAAATCTATAAGTACTGAAAATGGTATGGATTATGAAATAAAAAATGATTATAGAGAAAAATCAGATTATTATTATTATAAAAAAGATAAAGCCACTATGAAAGTATTAAAAATGCTTGATTATAGAAATGTCGAATCATATTTTGTAAAAGTGCGTTCAAAATATCTTAAAGGTAAGCTTTTTGAAATTGTAATACCTGAATATAATGTTATATTACATTCTACAAATACTATTATACTTAATAGTTTAAGAGAAGAGGGTGTTTTTACAGAAGGAAGTAGAGTATCTCTTATAGATGAGTATATTAATCATAGATATTGAGGAGGAGTTATTTGTGGAGATAGAAAGAAAATTTCTTGTAAAAGAATGTCCTAAAAATATTCAAGAATATGAATGTATATCAATGGAACAAACATATATATCAACAAATCCCACAATACGTTTAAGAAGAGAAAATGATAAATTTATACTAACAGTAAAGGGAAGTGGACTTATTTCTCGAGAGGAATTTGAACTTGAAATAACAAAAGAACAATATGATAATTTGTTATTAAAAAGAGAAACACCATTTGTTAAAAAGAAAAGATATAAAATACCATTAGAAAATAATCTTGTTGCAGAACTTGATATATATTTTGGAGAATTAGAAGGTCTTATGACTGTTGAAGTAGAATTTTTGACAGAAAATGAAGCATTGGATTTTATTCCTCCAAAATGGTTTGGTGAAGACGTGACAATGGATAAAAGATATAAGAATACTAATTTATCTATATATGGAATACCAAAATAAGAGCCTTATAAAAGGCTTTTTTTATGTCATAAAATAAATCTTACAAATTATTCCAATTTATTATAATAAACTATATTTTATAAGCTATAAAATACATATAAATTGTAAAAATTTGTAAAATAATAAAAAAACATATGTATTTATAGTATTTTTATTATATTGCAAAAGGGATTTTTATAATTTATAATAATTTTTGTAGTAAATATTTTCCATTTTTTACAATATAGATGTAAAATATTGTTTTGTATAATATATAAATTGGAGGGGTAATTTTGAATAATGGAAAAATAAAAATTCTTTTAGCAGATGATAATAAAGATTTTTGTGATATTGTGAGTAATTATATTAATAAGCAAGATGATATGGAAATTTGTAAAGCAGTTTATGATGGAATAGATGCTTATAATAAAATACAGGAATTACGACCTAATGTAGCTATTATTGATGGTATTATGCCTCGTCTTGATGGTCTTGGTGTTTTGGAAAAACTTCAAAATCAAGGTGGTAATATGCCTATATGTATTATTATTTCAGCTATAAGTCAAGAAAAAATTACACAAAGAGCTATTGAACTTGGTGCTGCCTATTATATTGTAAAACCATTTGATATGGAGTCACTTTGTAGAAGAATACGTCAGTTAGTAAGTGAAAAACCTGTTATAAAAACATCAACATATAATACTGTAAAAATTACAGGAAATACACAATATGATTTGGAAACAAAAGTAACAAATATTTTACATGAAATAGGTGTACCAGCACATATAAGAGGATATCATTATATGAGAGAAGCTATAATAATGAGTGTAAATGATATGGACGTACTTAATTATATTACAAAAGAACTTTATCCTTCAATAGCTAAAAAATGCAACACAACACCTTCACGTGTTGAACGTGCTATTCGTCATGCTATAGAAGTTGCTTGGAATAGAGGTAAAATAGATGCTATAGATGCACTTTTTGGATATACAGTTGATAATCATAAAGGTAAACCTACAAATAGTGAGTTTATAGCACTTATAGCGGACATGTTAAGACTTGAACAAAAGGCTGTTTAATTTTGAATTTTTAAGTGATATATACTAATAAATAGTGTTGGGGAGTTAATATATAGAAAGACTATATATATCAGACTATATAATTATTAAAATCGTAACTATTTAATATATTAAAATAATTTTAGGGTGATGTATATGAACAAAAAATTATGTCTTTCTGAAAACAAAATAATAGGTGGAGTTTGTGGGGGAATAGCAGAATATTTTGACTTTGACCCATCTTTAGTAAGAATAGCATGGGTGTTATTAACTTTTTTGTTAGAATTTATAATGATAGCAATATATGTAGCCTGTTGGGCTATTTTTCCTTCAAAAAAATAAAGTAACGGATATTAATCCGTTACTTTTTTATAGCTTTTTCGAAATCAACTGTTTCAGGAAGAGTAATTTGTTTTGCAGGTACTTCTTTGTTCGAAATCATAGATGTGAATATAGAACCATACAAATTATTTACATTCTTTTTCCAGTTTGCACACATTAATCTTGCTTGTTCTTTTGATGGTACAGAAACGCTTATTTCCATAAGACAAGCACCTTCACTGTCATATATACCGCATTTAACACTATATTCATTATTAAGCTCAAGAAAATAATTAGCTGTAACTTCATATTCTGCTTTTATTCTTTTGCCGTTTTCATGAACATACGCTATTATATCATTTTTTGCAGCAGGAGAAATATGTTTTATAAATATACTTAATACTTCTGTACCTTCATCGGTAAGAGAATATCTTGTTGTATTATTTTCTTTTTGCTGGTCAAGAAATCCCGATTCAACAAGCTCCGAAAGATACTGCTGTGCATTAAAATAATTTATGTAGTTTTTTTCAAGAAGAAACTGGCATATTTCACTATTTGAAAGTGCGATACCCATTTTTTCAACAAGATAAAGTATTATAAGCTTATCTTCTGCAAGTCTTCGCAGCTTATTAGACATTTTTAAACACTCCCGATTACATAAAAATACAATATAGTTATATTATTATATAATATTTTTTTAACATAGACTATATATTTTTTAAATTTTTTCCTTGAAAAGAATGTTTTTCACGCATTTTTTTATGGATTAAGTTAAGAGTTCCTCTTTTATCAAGACTCCATAAAGGCTCAATAAGATTTTTGCGACTTCCATCACCTGTTAGTCTATGAATAACAATATTTTCAGGTATATTTTCAATAGCTTCAATTACTATATCTATATATTCATCTTTATCAAGTATATGAAATTTATTATTTTTATAATACTCATATAATTTTGAGTCAGAAAGAATATGAAGAAGTTGAAGTTTTATTCCATCAATATTAAATGAACATACATATTTCACTGTATTCAACATATCTTCTTTTGTTTCATTGGGAAGCCCCATAATTGTATGTACAACAACTTTTATATTACGTTTTTTAAGTTCTTTTACAGCATTTTCGAATACAATGTTGTCATAGCATCTGTTTATAAATTTAGCTGAATTTTCATTTGAAGTCTGAAAACCTAATTCAACCCATAAATATGTTTTTTTATTTATTTCTGAAAGAAGCTCTAAAACATCAAAAGGTAAACAATCTGGTCTAGTAGCTATTGCTATACCACATATATCTTTACATTCAAGTGCTTCATAGTATTTTTTTCTAAGTTCATCTATTGGAGCATATGTATTTGTATATGATTGAAAATAAGCAATATAATCAGTATCTTTCCATTTTTTTGATGTTTGTTTTTTACCATTTTCTATTTGTTCTTTTATTGAAAGACTTCTATTTTCTGCAAAATCTCCAGAACCCTTTGAACTACAAAATATACAGCCACCATATCCTGCACTTCCATCTCTATTTGGACAGGTAAAACCTCCATCTATTGAAATTTTTGCAATTTTTTTACCAAATTCTTTTTTTAGTTCATAGTTTAATGAATTATAAGGTTTATCTCCCCAAAGCATTAATATACCCCCTTGACAATAAAAAATATTATATTCTAAATTCTTTTTAAAATAAAGTCAAAATTATAATTTTCTTCTTTTATTTTTTTGCATAGTTCAGTAAGATTTTTCCATTGTATATCAGATTTTATAAGTCTTATTTCTTTCAAAAATTCAGCTTTACACTCATCATTTAGCCTATTTAAATTTAATTGGGCTTCTTCTTCAGATTTACTGTTAACTGAAGATATGAAAAGTTCATGAGTTTTATCTGTAATAGTAAGTGGAATATAATCTTCTATTTTTTCCATAAGTTTTTCAAGTGTAGTATTACCTAATTTTTGATTTTTCATATAGGAATAAAATGAATATTCATTCATAAATATAACATTTGATATATTTTTATAAGGATAGTCTAATAAAAACTCCCTTATATTGGCAAGAATGTATTCAATTCCTTGATTTGATGGGATTTTTTCCATATAAAAAACCTCCTTGTATATGTAATATATACGTAAAAAAAATAAATACACTCTGTAATAGGTGGAAATTTGTTCGCTGTATAAGGTACATTTATAGAAAGTATAAGACACTTTCTATTGAATATTTTTATACTTTAGTACTATAATATACATATAATAAATTTAAAAATAAATTTAATTTATTATATAACTCTTAATTAAAATTAATAGAACGGGGGAAGTCAAATGTCATACATTGATAACGTATTATCAGGCGTAATCGCTAGAAATCCAGCTCAGCCGGAATTTATACAGGCAGTTGATGAAGTTTTAAATTCATTAAGACCTGTTATTGATGCAAATCCTAAATATCAGGATTTAAACCTTATTGAAAGAATAGTTGAACCAGAAAGACAGATTATTTTCCGTGTACCTTGGGTAGATGATAATGGTAAAGTTCAGGTAAACAGAGGATACCGTGTACAGTTTAATAGTGCTATTGGACCATACAAAGGCGGTCTTCGTTTCCATCCATCAGTAAACCTTGGTATTATCAAATTCCTTGGATTTGAGCAGATTTTTAAAAACTCACTTACAGGTCTTCCAATCGGAGGCGGTAAAGGTGGTTCTGACTTTGACCCTAAAGGAAAAAGTGATAGAGAAGTTATGGCATTCTGTCAGAGCTTTATGACAGAACTTTGCAAATATATTGGTGCTGATGTTGACGTTCCTGCTGGAGATATCGGTGTAGGCGGACGTGAAATTGGTTTCCTTTATGGACAGTATAAGAGAATAACAGGACTTTATGAAGGAGTTCTTACAGGTAAAGGTCTTACATATGGTGGTTCTCTTGCTCGTACAGAAGCTACAGGTTTCGGTCTTATCTACATTGTAGAAGAAATGCTTAAAAATGCAGGCAACAGCCTTGAAGGAAAAACAGTTACTATTTCAGGTTCTGGTAACGTTGCTTTATATGCTTGTAAAAAAGCTCAGGAAAAAGGTGCTAAAGTTGTTACACTTTCTGACTCTAACGGTTGGATTTATGACAAAAACGGTATCGATTTCGAAGCTGCAAGAGAAATCAAAGAAGTTAAGAGAGGTCGTATTAAAGAATACCTTGAATATCACAAAGATGCTGAATACCATGAAGGAAAAGGTGTTTGGACAGTACCTTGTGATGTTGCTCTTCCATGTGCTACACAGAACGAACTTAACGAAGAAGATGCAAAAACTCTCGTTAAAAATGGTTGTATAGCTGTTGGTGAAGGTGCTAACATGCCTTCTACAAAAGAAGCTATTGATGTATTCCTTGCTAGCAAGATACTTTTTGCTCCTGCAAAAGCTGCTAATGCTGGTGGTGTTGCTACTTCAGCTCTTGAAATGAGCCAGAACAGCCAGAGACTTTCATGGACATTTGAAGAAGTAGATGCAAAACTTAATGGAATTATGGTTAATATCTACAAAGAAATGGCAGATGCTGCTAAAGAATTCGGTATGGAAAACAACTTTGTTGCTGGTGCTAATATTGCTGGTTTCCGTAAAGTTGCAGATGCTATGCTTGCACAGGGAATTGTTTAATTCAATATATATTTTTACAAAAGAAAAACAAAGACCTCTTTTTAAAGAGGTCTTTTTAAGTTAAAAAAATAAGACCTCTAAAAATAGAGGTCTATATTATTTATTATTTTGCTGGAACTACTTCAATCCAATAGTTATCAGGGTCATTTATGAAATATATTCCCATTGATTCATTATTAAAGCATACACAGCCCATTTCTGAATGTTTTTTGAATGCAGCTTCATAGTCATCTGTGACAAATGCAAGATGAAATTCGTTTTCTCCAAGATTATAAGGTTCTTTTCTATCTCTAAGCCATGTAAGTTCTAATGAAAAATCGCTTTTTCCATCACCCATATATACAAGTATAAAACTTCCGTCAGCTGCTTCTTTTCTTCTTACTTCCTTAAGTCCTAATGCTTCCTCATAAAATTTTATGCTTTTTTCAAGGTCAAGTACATTATAGTTATAGTGATTAAATTTAAATTCCATTTTTGTTACCTCCCCATTTTTTAAATGATATATTATATTATAAACATTATAACATCAAAAAATATAATTATAATATAAGTTTTTATAATTATTTGTTATCATGATGATGTCCACAGTCACAATCATGATGATGGTCATGACCACAACTGCAATCATGGTGGTGATGATGGTCGTGTCCACAGCTACAATCATGGTGGTGATGATAGTCCATAAGTCCCCAGTCCTCATCTTTTTCTTCTTCTGTTCTGTAATCATATCCATTATCAGTAAATACCATGCCGGCTTTATCCACCATAAGAACTTTATGTTCAAAATCTGGAGCATCTTCCATAGCATTTTTAATTAAAGATATTGCTTCTTCAACAGTAAAAGCAGGTGGAAGTGATGAAAGAAGAAGTTGCATTGAAAGTTTTCTTATTTTTGAAGGAAGTTTTCCAAAATATTCTCTCATAACATCTATAAATTCATCAAAAACTTTACTTTTAAATTCAACTGA
The DNA here is from genome assembly GCA_019415525.1 of Tyzzerella sp. GTDB lineage: Bacteria > Bacillota > Clostridia > Lachnospirales > Anaerotignaceae > Fimicola. The sequence goes on from DXZA01000057.1 coordinate 141,722, forward strand.
TGCAGGAGGAAGATTTGTATCTATATTAAAGTTGAATATTTCATCGTTAATATCTCCATAGTACATACTTCTAACAAAACTGTCACTCATAATACTTTTTGCTGTTTCATCAGAAAGATTTTCAAAAGAACCTACTTTTTCTATTATTTCAAGTTCTTCTTTACTAAGAGCATTTGCTTTATCTATAATTGGTTCAAAAGCGACTTCAAGTCTTTCGTTTAATGTATCTGTAAACGCTAAGGCTGTTTCAGCATCAGTTTCTCCAGTAAGTATTTCACATACAGAATGATAAAGGTCACTATATTCAAAATCGTTTTCTGTAAGCTCTTCAAATGTATAAGCAGTATAGAAAAGTATTATAAGTGAATTTATATCATTAAACATCTGTGCGAAATAGTCTTCAATTTTATTAAGTGTATCAAATACAGAATTGAAATCTGTATATTCTTCATCAAGTTCAGGGTCACTTAAGTTTTCAGGAATAATGTTTTTCTTTTCACTTAACCATTCTGCAAGCTCTGGAAAATATTTTCCGTAGTTTTCTTGTTTTTCAGGTGCACAAGCAGATTCTATTGTTTTAAGTGCATTTTTAATAGATTCTTCTGATTCCCCACCAAAAGCTATATTAAGTGATTGTTTTATAATATCAAAATATTTTTGACGTGCTATTTTTAATGGAATACATTTTAAAAGTTGTCCCATAAAGTTTTTTTGCTGAACAGGATTTTCTGCTGTTGTAAGAAATTCTATACAATCATTATAGAACATATCAAATTCAATTTTTTTATCTGATACGTTTTCTTCTCTATATTTTCTTATAGCAACTTCATCTGTTACAGGTGCAGAATAAATTCCCCAAGATGCAAAATATCTGTAAATATTTTCATATATATTTACAATAGATTTTTTAATATCAAAGCAATCTTCAAGAGAAGCTTTTATAAGTTCTTTATCTCCATTTAAAATATCTTCAAGTTTAACAATATAATGTTTTATTGCTTCTTTAATTTCTTTTATGTCTGAGTGTATTTCATAAGGTATTTCGTTTTCATCTCTTTCAATATCTTCAATAGCACTCATAAGTATAAGAAGAAGGCTTCCCACTGCCTCATTATATACATAATTGGCAGATATTTTTTTAAGTTTTTCTTCTGTTTTTATATCAACCATTTATAGTTAATCTCCTTTCAAAAAATTTGTTTTTTAGATTACAATATATTATAATTCAATATGAATTTAATAACAATATAAAGAATATAAATCGGAGAATACATATGAAAAATAAAAGTATAATGCTTCAAGGGACTGCATCAAATGTAGGGAAAAGCCTTCTTTGTACTGCTCTTTGCAGAATATTTACAGAAGACGGATATAATGTCAATCCCTTTAAATCACAAAATATGTCCCTTAATTCTTATATAACAGCAGAAGGTGGAGAAATGGGCAGGGCACAGGTGGCACAGGCTGAGGCTTGTTATAAGCTTCCTCATACTGATATGAACCCTATACTTTTAAAACCTTCAACAGATAAAAAATCACAAATTATATTAAATGGAAAAGTTTTCGGAAATATGAAAGCTATGGAATATTTTAAATTTAAACCAAATTTAAAGCCTGAAATAGAAAAAACATATAAAAGACTTAGTGATAGAAGTGATATTGTGGTTTTGGAGGGAGCAGGAAGCCCTGCCGAAATTAATCTTAAAGAAAATGATATTGTAAATATGGGTATGGCTGAAATTGCTAATGCCCCTGTAATACTTGTTGGAGATATAGACAAAGGTGGAGTTTTTGCATCTCTTGCAGGTACAATAATGCTTCTTACAGAAGAAGAGAGAAAAAGAGTAAAAGGAATAATAATAAATAAATTTAGAGGAGATGTTTCTCTTTTAAAATCAGGTCTTGTTCAGATTGAAGAAATAACAGGTGTTCCGGTTTTAGGTGTTGTACCTATGGTTGATGTGGATATAGAAGATGAAGATAGTGAAGCTGATTTTCTTAAATATTCAAAAAATAAAACAGGCAATATTGATATTGCAGTAATAAAATTACCATACATTTCTAATTTTACTGATATAAATGCTCTTGCACTTGAAAAAAATGTGAATATAAGATTTGTAGATAACTATGAAGAACTTGAAAATCCTGATATAATAATACTTCCTGGTACAAAAAGTACTATAAATGCTGTTAAGTTTTTAAAAGATAAAAATCTTTTTAATGGGATAAAAGAAGCATATGAAAAAGGTACATTTGTATTTGGAATATGTGGTGGTTATCAGCTTATGGGTAAAGCTATGTATGATGAGTACTCAGCCGAAAGTGAAGAAAAATTTGCTGAAGGTCTTGGAATACTTGATATTGAAACATATTTTGAAAAAGAAAAAACAACAGTACTTTCAAATGGTATAGAAAATATTTTTAGTGATCCTGTTAAGGGATATGAAATACATATGGGTACAGAAAAAAAAGGTACTGATGTAAAAAGTTTTATAAAATTTGAAAATGGTTCTGATGGTGCTATAAGTGAAAATGGTAGAGCTATGGGAACGTATTTCCATGGTATTTTTGATAATGGAAAATTTACAAGAAAATTTGTAAATATGGTTCGTAGAGAAAAGGGTGTTGAGGAATATAATGGAGATATTGTGAATTTCTCAGACTATAAAGAAAGTCAGTATAATAAACTTGCTAAAATAGTAAGGGAAAGCATTGATATGGAAAAAATATATAGTATAGTGAGGGAAGGAATTTGATAAAAATAATAATTGCCCTTGTAATTGATTATATTTTTGGTGACCCTTATAATTATCCTCACCCTGTAAAGTATATGGGAAAGCTTATATCATTTCTTGATAAAAATATGAGAAGATTTTTTAAAACACCTAAAATGCTTAAATTTGCAGGTTTTTTGACAGTTATAATAATAGTTTCTGTATCATTTTTTATAACATATTTTGTTATATACAGTCTAAAAAAAATAAATCCTATATTAGGATATATAGCAGAAATAATAATAATGTGGAACTGTATAGCCTTAAGATGTCTTGATACTGAAGTTATGAAAATATACAATTCTTTAAAAGAAAGAAATATTGAAAAAGCTAGAAAGCAAATATCATATCTTGTAAGCAGAGATACAGAAAGTCTTGATGAAAAAGGTATTGTAAAAGCAACTGTTGAAACAGCAACAGAAAATATAACAGACGGAATTATATCACCTATATTTTATATGATTATAGGTGGTGCACCTTTAGGAATAGCATATAAAGCTATAAATACTATTGATTCAATGATAGGATATAAAAATGAAAAGTATATTGATTTTGGATTTTTTGGTGCAAAACTTGATGATGTTGTAAATTTTATACCAGCAAGATTAACTGGTGTTGCTATGGTTATATTTGCTTTTATTACAGGTAAAGATTATAAAAACGGTTATCGTATAATGATGAGAGACCACAATAAAAGTAAAAGTCCCAATGCCGGTTGGACAGAAAGTGTTGTTGCTGGAGTTCTTGGTATAGAACTTTCAGGGCCTACTGTATATTTTGGTAAAGTCGTTAACAAAGATACAATAGGTGATAATGTAAATGATATAAACTATGAACATATAAAAACAACAACTGATTTTATGTATGGTGCAACATTAATTGTACTTTTTATAGGAGTAGTTGTGTTTTTAATTAAAGGAATGATTTGATATGAATTTTCATGGCGGAAATATATATGAATATGATAATGATATTATAGATTTCAGTTCAAATATAAATCCACTTGGAGTATCTGAAAAACTTAAAAATGCTATTATGGAAAGAATAGATGAGGTTTCAAGATACCCAGATATAAATTATCGTAAACTTAAAAATAATATTGCAAAATATATAAATACTGATGAAAATATGATTACAGTAGGAAATGGTGCTGTTGATATTATTTATAGAGCTATTGAAAATTTACCTATGGATAATGTAGTAATTATGGCACCTGCATTTTCTGAATATAGAAAAGCTGCCCAGTTATCAGGAAAAAGATTTTTTGAAATACCGTCATTTAATTTTGAAAAAAATATATTTGATATGAGCTTTTTTGACAGTAAAATCCACAGTAATTCTATTATAATAATTTGTAACCCTAATAATCCAACAGGTGTTGCTATTGATAAACAGTCTTTGACAGAATTTTTAAAACATATTAAAGATAAAGGTTGTTTTATGATTATTGATGAAGCTTTTATGGAGTTTACTTTTAATGAATATAAATTTTCAATGATAGATATGTGCAAAGAGTTTGAAAATTTAATTATTATTCGTGCTGTAACAAAGTTTTTTGGATTACCAGGTATACGTCTTGGATATGGAATTTCAAGTAATAAAATATTAAATGAGTATATGGAAAACGCATCAAAGCCTTGGGATATAAATACATTTGCTGTTATTGCATCTGATGTCATTTTTGATGATTATGAATATATTGAAAAATCAAAAGTTTGGATTAAAGAAGAAACTGATTTTATGTATGAAAATATATCTAAAATAGAAGGATTTTTTCCATACAAAACAAACTGTAATTTTATGCTTATAAAATTAAATGAAAATTCAGAAAATATTGAAAAGGCACTTCTTAAATATAATATATTAATAAGAAGACCGGAAGGGTTTACCGGACTTTCTAAAAATTTTATTCGTGTTGCAATAAAAGATAGAGAAAGTAATGTTAAACTTATAAATGCATTAAGGAGTGAGTTTTGTGGATAGACAGGGAAGAATTTTAGTTTTAACAGGTAATGGAAAAGGCAAAACAACATCTGCTTTAGGTATGGCAATAAGAACTATTGGCTGGGGTGGAAAAGTATGTATACTCCAGTTTTTTAAATCACCAGAATATGAATGCGGTGAAAGACTTTTTCTTGAAAAATTAGGCTTAGAAATATGTCCACTTGGAATAGGATTTTCTTGGCAGAAAACAGAGAAAGAACAAAGAGAAGTTCTAAAAAATGCTTGGGAAAAAGCACTTTTAAAACTTTCTGAAAATTATGATATGGTTATACTTGATGAAATTATAAATGTATTTTCTCAAAAAAATGTAAAAACAGATGATATATTTACACCAAAGGAACTTTCAGAAGTTATAAAAAAATATAGTGCAAATAAAGATATAATACTTACAGGTAGAGGTTGTCCTGAAATACTTATTGAAACAGCAGACACTGTTACAGAAATGGAAAATATAAAGCATGGATATGAAAAAGGAATAAATGCTTGTAAGGGTATAGAGTATTAGGAGGAGTTATGAAACCACCAAGATTTGTAATAGCCGGAACAAATAGTGGCTGTGGGAAAACAACTATAACATCTGCACTTATTTCTGCTATTAAAAAAAGGGGGCTTAAAATACAGCCTTTTAAAATAGGCCCTGATTATATAGATACTATGTTTCATAGTTTTATAGCAGAGTGTGATGGAAGAAATTTAGATTCATTTTTATTTGATGAAGAAACTTTAAAATATATATTTGCAAAGAATTGTAGAAAGTCTGATATTGCCATATGTGAAGGTGTAATGGGAATGTATGACGGTATGGGAAAAACTTCAAAAGGAAGTACATCAGATGTTTCAAAAATAATAAAAGCACCTGTTATTATGGTTGTTAATGCTAAAGGAATGTCTGTTAGTATTGTTCCTATAATAAAAGGGTTTTTAGATTTTGATAAATATACAGATATTAGAGGGGTTATACTTAATAATGTAAAATCAAAAACACAATATATGTTTCTTAAAAATATAATAGAGGAGCACATAGATATTGAAGTTCTTGGTTATTTTGAAGAGAATAAAGATGTAAAGTTAGGAAATAGACATCTTGGACTTGTAACAGCAGGTGAAATAGAAAAACTTGAAGAAAAAATGGATATTCTTGCAGATATGGCAGAGGAAACTGTTAATATAGATAGAATTATTGAAATTGCAAATGATGTACAAGAATTAAAAGTAAAAAATATTTTACCTGAAGAATTAAAATATAAATTTAATGGAATGAAAATAGGTATAGCATATGATTTTGCTTTTAATTTCTATTATCGTGATAATATAGACCTTTTAAATTATATGGGTATAGAAACTGTATTTTTTTCACCTATTAAAGATGAAAAAATCCCTGAAGATGTTCATGGAATTTATGTAGGCGGTGGATATCCAGAACTTTTCGCTGTTGAGCTTACAAATAATGTTTCTATGAGAAATTCAATAAAAGAATTTGCTGAAAATGGTGGATATATATATGCTGAGTGTGGTGGTCTTATATATATGAGTGAAAAAATAATAACATTTGATGGTAATGAATATAGTATGACTGGTGTTTTGGAAGGAAACTGTAAAATGAGTGATAGACTTCAGCATTTTGGTTATGTATCTGTAAAAAATAAAGAAACAGATAATGTTATAAATGCTCATGAATTCCATTATTCAGTTGAAGAAATAGAAAATGATACAGCTTTTGAGGTTATAAAAACAAGAGGTTCGAAAGTAACAAAATGGGAAAGTGGATATAAATATAAAAATGTTATTGCATCTTATCCACATATACATTTTTATTCAAATATTGATTTTCTAGTTGAATTTTTGGAAAAAGCATATAAGGAGGTTTGTAATGCTTGAAAATATTGAAATAATATCTCCTATGGAAATAGAAAATAAAAGTTTTGAGATAATAACAAATGAACTGGGAGAAAGAGATTTTCCACCATTATGGGAAAATATTATAAAAAGAGTTATACATACAACTGCTGATTTTGATTATGCAGATAATTTATATATAAGTGAAAATGCTGTTGAAAGTGGAATTAAAGCCTTAAAAGAAGGCTGTACAATAGTTACAGATACAACAATGGCTATGTCAGGAATAAATAAAAGAGTTCTTTCATTATTAGACTGTAATGTTGAATGTTTTATAGCTGATGAAGATGTAAAAAAAGAAGCAAAAGAAAGAGGAATAACTCGTTCTGCTGTTGCAGTTGAAAAAGCAGGAAGAGATAAAAATATAAAAATATATGTTGTAGGAAATGCTCCTACTGCACTTATAAGCCTTTATGAGCTTATAGAAAATGGAGAAATTGAAAAACCTTCTCTTGTTGTGGGAGTTCCTGTTGGCTTTGTAAATGTTGTTGAAAGTAAAGAGCTTTTTGTAAATAGTGATATTCCTTGTATAATAGCAAGAGGTCGAAAAGGTGGTAGTAATGTTGCTGCTGCTATAATAAATGCAATTCTTTATACTATTTCCGAAAATAGGAGGGACTGATATTGTCAAAAGAATTGTATACAGAAATAGCAGGTAAAAAATATAGACTTGGTTATACTACGGGAAGTTGTGCTACAGCTGCTGCAAAAGCAGCTGTAATGCTTTTTGAAGGAAATAAAAAAGATATTGTTTCTATAAATACACCATATGGAATAGATGTTGATATAGATATAATTTATAGTGAAAAAACTGAAAACTATGCTGTATGTGGAGTTATAAAAGATGGTGGAGATGATATTGATGTAACAAGTGGTATGAAAATATTTGCAAAGGTTGAAAAAATATTTGAAGATACATTTGTTACTGGCGGAGAGGGTATAGGTATTGTTACAAAAAAAGGTCTTAAGTGTGATATAGGACAATATGCTATAAACCCTGAACCTTTAAAAATGATTAAAAAAGCAGTAAAAGAAGTTTCAAATAATAATTATAAAATAACTATATTTGCTCCTGGAGGTATTGAAATAGCTAAAAGAACATTTAATCCACGTCTTGGCATAGAAGGTGGGATTTCTATTATAGGTACAACAGGTATAGTAACACCTATGTCTGAGGAGGCTTGGAAAGAGTCTTGTTCTTATGAACTTTCTATAAAAAAAGCAGAGGGTAAAAAAGATATATGCTTTGTTTTTGGAAATTATGGACAGGTTTTCTCTGAAAAATATATTAATATAAAATCTGAAAATATTGTATCTATAAGTAATTTTGTAGGATATATGCTTGATACTGCTATGAATATGGGTTTTGAGTCAGTTCTTATTGTTGGACATACAGGAAAGCTTATAAAAGTTGCCGGAGGTATATTTCATACACATAGTAAGGTTGCTGATGGAAGAATGGAAATACTTTGTACTCTTGCTGCATTGGAAGGTGCAAATATAAATATTATAAAAGAACTTTATGAGTGTACTACTACCGATATGGCAGAGAAAGTTTTGTTTGAAAATAATCTTTCTAATGTATGGCAAAAAGCTATTGAAATTGCTCAAGAAAAGGCGACAGAAAGAGTTTTTAATAAAATGAAAATAGGTTGTGTTATTTTTAATAATAATAATGAAATACTTGGTAAAAGCAGTAATGCTGATGATATTATATATAGATTGAGGTGATTTATGAATAAAGTTTATATAATAGGAATGGGAACAGGTGATGAAAGTCTTCTCACTTTTAAAGCTATACAGAAAATAGAAGAATGCGATGTTATAATAGGTGGAAAACGTCATATAGAAGCCTTCAAAGATAAAGAAAAAATAGAAATTAAAAATAACCTTTCTGATATTGTAAAATACATAAATGAAAATAAAGATAGTAAAAAAATTGCAGTTCTCGCAAGTGGAGATGCTTTTATGTATGGCATAGGTTCATATATTGTAAAAAATGTAAAAGATATAGAGTTTGAAAATATAAGCGGTATTTCGTCAATACAATATATGGCAGGTAAATGTGGTATACCTTGGCAAGATATATATATTGGAAGTGTTCATGGAAGAAATGAAAATTTCTGTGGTATTGTTTCTAATAATAAAAAAACAGCATTACTTACAGCAACAAATACTTCTGATGTTATAAAAGAACTTTATGAAAAAGGTTTTGATGATTTATATATTTATGTTGGAGAAAATCTTTCTTATGAAGATGAAAAAATAACAGAAGGTGCTCTTTCAGATTTAATTGAAAAACAGTTTTCAGAACTTTCAGTAATGATTATAATTAATAATTCAAAAAAAATATATGATTATACATCAGCAGGAATACCAGATGAAATGTTTGAAAGAGGAAAAGTTCCTATGACAAAAGAAGAAGTTAGGGCTGTATCAATTTCAAAATTAAAATTAAAATATGATAGTGTTGTTTTTGATATAGGTTCAGGAACTGGTTCTGTTACTGTTGAATGTGGACTTAATGCAAAATTTGGAATGGTTTATGGATTTGAAAAAAATACAGAAGCGATTGAACTTACAAAATTAAACCTTAAAAAATTTGGAGTACATAATTCATATGTGTTGGAGGGAGATGCTCTTACAAATATAAAAAATATTGATATAATTCCAACAAGAGTGTTTATTGGTGGTACAGGCGGAGATATGTACGAAATATTAGATGTACTTTATAAAAAATGTGAAAATTTAAAAGTTGTAATAAATTGTATTGCAATAGAAAGTGTTTATGAAGCTATTAAAGGACTTGAAAAATCAGGTTATGAAAATATTGAATGTGTTTCTGTATCTGTATCAAGAAATAAAAAAGCAGGAAGTAAAAATATGATGATAGCACAGAATAATGTATATATTATAAGTGGCGAGAAGGGAGATATAAGTGAAAGGTAAATTTTTTGGAGTTGGAGTTGGTCCTGGTGACCCAGAACTTATAACAGTTAAAGCAATAAATGTACTTAAAAATTGTGATTGTGTTGTTGTACCAAAAGCAGAAGGTCGTGATAGCACAGTTTTTAAAATAGCAAAAGAATACATAAAAAGTGATTGTGAAATATGTGAAGTAGCTTTTTCTATGGTTAAAGATAGTGAAAAAAGAAAACAAAGTAGAGAAGAAGCAGCAAAAACAATAGCAGAAATACTTGATAAAGATAAAAAAGTTGCTTTTATAACACTTGGAGATATTTCTGTATATAGTACTTGTATGTATGTATATAAAATACTTGTTGAAAAAGGTTATGAATGTGAACTTATAGCTGGTGTCCCTTCATTTTGTGCAGTTGCTTCAAAAGTAGGAGAAAGTCTTGGAGAAGATGGAGAAAGTTTTGGTATAGTTCCTTCTGCTCTTGGAACAGATAAACTTTCAAAAGCTGTTAAAGATTTTGATACAGTTGTTATTATGAAGTCAGCAAAAAAAATTGAATATGTAAAAGAAATTCTTAAAGAAGAAGGATTTAATAATATAAAAGGTGTTATGAATTGTGGTCTTGAAAATGAGCGTGTTTTTATGAACTTTGATGAAATAGAAGGTGACCTTGGATATTTTACAACACTTATAGCAAAAAGAGGTGAATAATAAATGGTTTATATAGTTGGTGCAGGCTCAGGAGATGTAGAACTTATAACTGTAAAAGGACTTAAAAGAGTTAAAGAGGCAGATATAATTATATATGCAGGTTCTCTTGTTAATCCTGAAATTTTAAAAGAAGCAAAAGAAAATTGTGAAATACATAATAGTGCATATATGAACCTTGAAGAAGTAATTGATGTTATTAAAAAAGGTCATAATGAAGGTAAAAATATAGTTAGATTACATACAGGCGACCCTTCAATATATGGTGCAATACGTGAACAAATGGATATTTTAAGAGAAAATAATATTCCTTTTGAAAATATACCAGGGGTAAGTTCATTTTGTGGTGCTGCCGCTGCCCTTCAAGCAGAATATACACTTCCGGCAGTTTCTCAAACTGTAATACTTACAAGAATGGAAGGAAGAACTGCTGTACCTGAAAAAGAAAGTATTGAGAGCCTTTCAAAACATAATGCTACAATGATTATATTTTTAAGTGTGGGAATGATAGATGAGCTTGTAAAAAGACTTATGGAAGGATATTCAGAAAATACACCGGCAGCAGTTGTGTATAAAGCAACTTGGAAAGATGAAAAAATTGTGAGAGGGACACTTTCTGATATAGCTTTCAAAACAAAGGAAGCAGGTATAAACAAAACTGCTCTTGTTATAGTTGGTAACTGTCTTGGTGATGATTATGAGCTTTCAAAATTGTATGATAAAAACTTTAAAACAGAATTTAGAAAGTAATATGAAAACAGCGGTTTTTTATATTACAGAACAAGGGAAAAAAACAGCATTTAAAATTTATGAAAATATTAATTGTGATGTTTTTGATAAATATGAACTTAAAAATATAGATAAATATTTTTATGAATATGACAATATTGTTTTTATAATGGCGACAGGGATAGTTGTAAGAAAAATTGCAAATCTTATAAAGAGTAAAAAAACAGACCCTGCCGTTATTGTATGTGATGAAAAAGGTAATTTTGCAATAAGTTTACTTTCCGGTCATATAGGTGGTGCAAATGAATTTGCAAAAAAAATAGCTGATATAATGGGGGCTATACCTGTTATTACAACATCAACAGATGTAAATGATAAAATCGCTTTTGATATATTTGCAAAGAAAAATGAACTTGTTATTAAAAATATTGAAAATATGAAATATGTTAGTGGTGATATTGTAAATAATATTAATGTTGGATTATTTTCAGATATTGAATTAAAGGGTGAAATTCCAAGCTATATATTAAAAAATATAAAGTGTAATAGCAATGTTTTTATTACACCATATAAAAAAGATATATCAAATAGAGATGTTATACTTGTACCTAAAAAATATATCATTGGAATAGGCTGTAAAAAAAATACACTATTTGAAAATATAAAAGAGGCTGTTTATGACTTTTTAGGAAATATTGATATTTTATCTATAAAAGCTTTTGTTTCAATAGACCTTAAAAATAATGAAAAAGGTATAGTTGATTTTTGTAGATTATCAGATATAGATTTTATAACATATACAGCAGAGGAGCTTTTAAATGTAAAAGGTAATTTTACAGAGTCAGAGTTTGTAAAGAAAACAACAGGGGTTTCAAATGTATGTGAAAGAAGTATAAAATGTTATGATAAAAATGCTGATATTATTATAAATAAAACTGTGTATAAAGGTATTACACTTGCTTTGGGAGAAATAAAGACATATTGTGAGTTTTAAAAGGAGTAATAATGGAATACAAAAATATTGTAAAAGGAATATTTAAAAATCGTCCAAATAGATTTATTGCAAATGTTATTATAAATGGTAAAGAAGAAACAGTACATGTTAAAAACACAGGAAGGTGTAAAGAACTTCTTATCGATGGGGTTACTGTTATACTTGAAGAAAGCAATAATACTAACAGAAAAACAAGATATTCACTTATATCCGTATATAAAGGAGAAAAACTTATAAATATGGATTCCCAAGCTCCAAATTCAGTTTTTGCAGAAGCTATTGTTGATGGCAAAATAGAAGAAATAGGTTCTGTTGATTTTCTAAAGAGAGAAGTAAAATATAATAATTCAAGATTTGATATATATTATGAAAAGAATAATAAAAAAGGTTTTATTGAAGTTAAAGGAGTAACTCTTGAAGAAAATGGAGTTGTAATGTTTCCAGATGCACCTACTGAAAGAGGTACAAAACATATATTGGAACTTATTGAGGCTAAAAAAGAAGGATATGAGGCTGGTATAGCTTTTGTTGTACAGATGAAAGATGTTAAATATTTTACACCAAATAAAGAAAGAGATGAAAAGTTTTATGATGCACTTTATAAAGCCTATAAAGAAGGTGTAAATATATATTTGTATGATTGTATAGTTACTGAAAATTCTATAACATTGGACAAAAAAGTAATTGGTGGTGTTATATTTTAATTATACTTTAAATATATTATAACAATAATATATTTAAGGGGTTTTTGATTTGAGTAGTATATTTAAAAGAATAATAACCTGTGTTATTACAACTGTTTTAATTATTACAAGTATTATACCTATTTATGCAGAAGAAGAAAGTGCAGATATGGGACTTGTATCAAAAAGTTATGTTCTTATGGAAGAAACAACAGGTGAAGTACTTCTTGAAAATAATGGACATGAAAAACTTCCACCTGCTAGTGTTACAAAGGTAATGACATTACTTTTAATATTTGAAGCATTGGAAAGTGGAAAAATTAAATATGATGATACAGTAACAGTAAGTGCTCATGCTGCAAGTATGGGAGGAAGTCAAGTTTTTCTTGAAGAGGGTGAAACTCAAACTGTAAAAGATATGATTAAATGTATATCAATAGCATCTGCAAATGATGCTTCTGTTGCTATGGCAGAGTTTATTGGAGGAAGTGAAGAAGGCTTTGTAAAAATGATGAATGAAAGAGCAAAGGAATTAGGTATGAATGATACTAATTTTATAAATGCCTGTGGACTTGATGCAGATGGCCATGTAACATCAGCCTATGACATAGCTTTAATGTCACAACAACTTATAAGTAATCACCCTGAAATAAAAGAGTATACAACAACTTGGCAAGATACAATAGTACATAAAACTAAAAAAGGTGAAACAGAGTTTGGTCTTACAAATACAAATAAGCTTATAAAACAATATGATAAGGCAACAGGACTTAAAACAGGTAGTACAGGTAACGCTTTATATTGTCTTTCAGGTACTGCTGAAAATGAAAATATAAAACTTATAGCAGTTGTAATGGCTGCCCCTGACCCAACAACAAGATTTAATGAAGTTGTTAAACTTTTTGAATATGGTTTTGCTAATTACAGTATTGAAAATGTAGGTAAAAAAGGTGATGTTGTTGCTGAAATTCCTATATATAAAGGTAGTGAAAGCACAGTTACAGGAAAAACTTCAGAAGATATAAATGTACTTGTTAAAAAGGGAAATGAGTCACAAATAGAAACAAAAACAGAAATATTACCATCACTTATAGCACCTGTTAATGAAGGAGACAAAATAGGTGAGGTTATATATATGTCTGATGGTGTTGAAAAGGCAAGATGTGATATATTGGCAGCAAATTCTGTTGATAAAATAAATATAGGTCAAATGATGAAGAGATTACTATCATTATGGTGTTAATAAAAAAAGTGTGAAGATATCTTCACACTTTTTTTAAAGCATATTTTCAATAAATATTCCATAGCCTTTTGTAGGGGCGTTTACAAATACATGTGTAACAGCACCAATTATATGATTATCTTGTATAATAGGACTTCCACTCATTCCTTGTACAATACCACCTGTTTCTTTTAAAAGGTTTTCATCTGTAATTTTTATAATCATACATTTAGAAGGGTTGGAAGGGGTTGTATCAATATTTTCTATTGATATTTCATATTTTTCAACTTTATTTCCAGAAATATTAGAAAGTATATATGCTTTTCCTTGTTTTATATTTTCTTTTGTTGCTATTGGCAATGGTTCTTGTTCTGCAAAATCTACATTTTCACTATATATTTTGCCGTATAAACCACACTCTGTATTTTGGTATATTTCACCTATTATTTTATTATCATCTGTTTCGCCAGTAAGTTCTCCAGGGATACCTTTTTCACCTTTTTTAATACCTGAGATAGTAGTTTCTGTTATTTTACCATCTTTTATTGAAAGAAGACTATTTGTATCAATATCATAAACTCCATGACCTAAAGCACCAAAACCTTGTGTTTGTGGATTATAGTATGTTAGAGTTCCAATACCTTGTGTACAATCTCTTACCCAAGCACCTATTTTTTGTTTGCCATCTTCTGTGGATAAAACAGGAGTAAGAGTTTCTTGTAATTTTTCTCCATTTCTTACTATACTAATATCAAGAGCACCTGTTGAATTTTCTACAATTTCTATAAGTTCCTCTTTTTCAGATATTTTTTGTCCATTTATATGTGTTATTAAATCACCTGTTTTCAATACTCCTTTTGAAGGTTGGCAAACCTCATTTGTATCTTTATTTACATATCCTGTTCCAAGAACAAGTATACCATCTGTATCAACAGTAACTCCTACAGCTTTTCCTACAGGAACAAGTTTTATTTCAGGTGAGACATTTACGCTTACACTTTTTACAGGGACACCAAGAACAGACATATCTATTTTAGCTGTTCCAGATTGTATAGGGTTTATTTCTATTGTACCAAAATCTGCTTCTATATTTTCTGAAACTGTATTTTCAGATATGTTTAGAACATTTACACTTTCTTCATCAATACTTGCATTTGCAATACCTACAAATAAATTTGTTGTTTGTCCTTCTATAAGTTTTATATTTGATGGAATTGAAAAATATATAAGGGCAAATGATATAATAGCTGTAATAAGTAATGATAAAGATAGTTTTTTAATAAATTTATTTTTTACTACCATATATTTTCACTCCATTACATTTTTATTTTCATATATAAGTTGCCCTTATAACAAAACCTTATACAGTAAAATAATTAAAGTATTTCAAATTTTTTCAGTATGTTTTCGAAAAGAATATTTCCACTTTCATTCCAAATATTAAATATTTTTTTTGATGATTCTTTAATATCATTTCTTTGGGCACTTTCTGAGGTTTTTATATTTATTTCACATTCTTTAATATCATTTATATATATTTCAGCTTTTCCTATAATTGTATTTTCTAAAACTGGTGCTTCCAAAGAGTCAGGAAGAATTATATTTATTTTTATATTTTCTTTTTCTTCTGCTGATAAAGGTAATGTTAAGGAGTCACACATTTCTGTTGATACAAATTGTTTTTTTGATGTAGTTATAGGTATATTTCCTGTGAAATCACCTTCAACTACTATTTCTGTATCTGAAAAATTTTCAAAACCATAGTTTAAAATATTTTTTGTATCAATCCATTTTTGTTCTTTTCCTGTATCTCCCCAACCACTTCCAAGTACAACAGAAATAAGAGTTTGACCGTTTCTTTGGGCTGCACCAACGAAACAATGACCGGCTTTTCCTGTAAATCCAGTTTTTACACCTATTGCACCTTCATATTCTGTTAAAAGTCTATCTTTATTTGTTACAGTATGTGTTCTTGTTCCATTTACTGTATAAGATGGTGTTTTTATTATTTGTCTAAACGTATCATTTTTTAATGCATAAGCAGTTAGTATTGCCATGTCTTTTGCTGTAGAGTGATGGTCATCAAGGTCAAGTCCATTTGGTGTTTTAAAAACTGTATCTGTACAACCTAAAGACTTTGCTTTTTCTGTCATCATAATACAAAAGTCTTCAACACTTCCCCCTATAAATTCAGCTATTGCAACAGCAGTGTCATTATATGATGAAAGCATCATAGCATAAAGCATATCTCTTAATGTATATTCCTCACCTTCAAGTATATGAAGTTTTACTTCCGGTGCAGACTCTGCACGTTTGCTTACAGTAAGTGTTTCATCAAGTTTACCGCTTTCTATTGCTAATATTGCAGTCATTATTTTTGTTGTGCTTGCCATAGCTAAAGGTTCATTTTCATTTTTACCCCATAATACACGACCTGTTTCAAAATCCATAAGTACTGCACCAAGGGCATTTACTTTTGGAGAATTTTCGGCATATATATTAATTTGAAATGAAAATGTTATTATAAAAATAAGTAATAAAGCCATAAATTTTTTCATAAAAAAACTCCTATCTTTATGTGATAGAAGTATTTTCTGTAATATTAGTATTAATATGTATTTTTTACTTATTTTCAGTATTTTCCAATGATATTTTTTCATCAAGAGGTGGTAGTTCTTTTACTGATGTAAAACCGAAATATCTAAGGAATTCTTTTGTTGTACCAAAAAGAATTGGCTTCCCTGGTGTATCAAGACGGCCTTTTTCACATACTAATTTTTTTTCAACAAGCTTATTTACAGCATGCTCTGAGTTTACACCTCGTATTTCTTCAATTTGTGATTTAGTTATAGGTTGTTTATATGCTATTATTGCAAGAGTTTCAAGTAATGCTTGTGTAAGTCCTTGTTTTTGTGGTGATTTATACATATGTCGTATATAATCAAAGCATTGTGGAGATGTACACATTTGATATGAATTTTCATATTCCACAATCTGTAATCCTCTTTTTTCAGAAGCATATTTATCTGATAAAGAACGGACAATAGCTTTTGTTGTAGCCTTATCCATATCTATTGTTTGAGCAAGTAAAGATATTGGAACAGCTTCTCCTGATATAAAAAGTAGAGATTCTATTACTGCTTCAAGTTCATTAAGTTTCAATTTCAATCACTTCCGTTGTTTTTTAATATTATTATATCACCAAAAGGCTTTTCCTGTGAGATATAAACATCTTTTGTTTTTATAAGCTCTAGAAGAGCAAGAAATGTAACAACTATTTCCATTTTTTTTGCGTTATTTCTAAATATAGACCTAAATATTATTTTTGGTGTTATGAAAAGTAAATCTTTTATATAATTAATTTTTTCATCTATTGTGTATAAATCTCTTTCAACTGATTTAAATGAACTTCGTACTTTATCAACTTTAGTTTCTTTTCTTTGCATTACATCTTGAAAAGCTTTGAAAATATCATTAAGTGTTACTCCATTAAGAAAAGATTCTATATTATCATTTTCTTCAATATTCTCAAAAAGTTTTTCGAATTCTTTATTTTTTTTATAAAGTACTAAAGAAGCTTCTTCTTCATATTTTTTAAAATCTTGTGTTATATTTTTAAATTTTTTGTATTCCACAAGTTTTTTTACAAGCTCTTCTCGAGGGTCTTCTTCATTTTCTTCAGATTTTTCGTCACGTTTTGAAGGAATAAGCATTTTTGATTTTATCTCAAGAAGAGTAGAAGCCATTATTATAAATTCACTCATACTTTCCATATTTTTATTATCTACACTTTCAATATATTCTATATATTGGTCTGTAAGAGATGCTATTGGTATATCATATATATCTATTTCATTTTTTTCTATAAGATGATAAAGAAGGTCCAAAGGACCTTCAAAAGCTTCAAGATGAACAGTTATTTTTTTCAACTGAAATTTCTCCTTTTATTATAAACCGGCAAGAAAACTTAAAATAGTTATTACAAAATTAATTATTGGTGTAAATATAAAGTCTGTTGTTCCCATAAAGAGGAAAATCAAAAATACTGCCTGAACAACCTTTTCATATTGTAAGTACTGGAAGTATTTATTTGAAGGAATTATATGTGCAAGTACTTTTAAACCGTCCATTGGAGATACAGGAACAATGTTATATATAGCAAGGCTTATATTATATATTCCTATTCTTACAAAGAGTGTATATATAATAATATTTCCTGTGTTTAAAAATACATTTCCAATTAAAAAACATATATATGCAACTATTATATTTACTATATTAGGTGCTATTGCTGTTATAAGAGTATCTCTTTTTCTGTTTTTATAGTAAAGAGATGTTGTATCTACTGGTTTACCCCAACCAAATCCACCTGTTGCAAGCATAAGTATAAAACCAATTGGTTCAAAGTGCTTTATAGGATTTAATGTAACACGTTTATTTTGTTTTGGCAGAGTGTCACCTAATAATGTTGAAGTTATTGCTCTTGTAAATTCGTGTACTGTTGTTGCTACTATTACACCTATTATAGCAAATAATATAAATAAGAAACTATTTGTATTTAACATAAATTCAACTCCATAATAATATTTTATAGAAAATTACTGTATTAAATATAATATCAAAGTTATTATATTTAGTCTATACCTGTAATTTTAATTATATGTATATACGGAAAATTTTACTTTAAAGTATTATATTATTTTATAAAATAAGTAAAATGATATACTATGATTTTATTTATATATTAATATACAAAATATGCGTAAAAAAATGTTATTGGTGTCGAAAAACAGGGTGTATGTGCAGAATATATGGAAATTTGAACTGTTATTGATATAATATTTTAAGAAATATTTTGTCACAAAAAAAATAAATGGGGGAGATGAAGTGAGAGAAGGAGTTAAAAGGATTGATGACAAAGTATTTTTGATATATTTTTAATTTTTAGGGGGGCGAATATATGATTTCTGATATGTTGATTAAGGTTGTTGTAGCTGATAATAATGATATCTTTAGAAAGACCATAATTAACAGCTTAGAAAAAGAAAGAAATATTAAGGTCATAGGAGAAGCGTCAAACGGGGAAGAGGCTTTAAAATTGATACTTAATAAAGAAGTTGATTTGGTCATACTTGATGTAATACTGCCAAAGAAAGACGGTTTGTGGCTACTTGAAGAAATAAACAATAGGTGCGAAAATAAACCTAAGTGTATTGTAGTTTCTGCTATGAATTGTGATAATATAGTAATAAGGGCAGTTGAAACGGGGGCATCATATTTTATAAGTAAACCATTTGAAAATGAACTTCTAATTAAAAGGATAAGACAGATTTTTGATAACGACATAAAAAATATAGTAGTAAAGAGCTCTAATGAAGTTTTAAAAGAGAAAACTCTTGAAATGAAAATAACAGAAGTTTTAAATAGCTTTGGAATTACTCCAAGTATAATGGGATTTCATTATATAAGATGTGCTATTGAAATGGCTGTTTATAACACTGAACTACTTATAGGGATAACAAAAGGTATTTATCCTGATATTGCAAAAAGGTATAATACAAGCAGTAGTAAAGTAGAAAGAGCAATAAGACATGCTATAGAATGTATATGGCGTAATGGAAATAGTCATATATATTGTAAAACAATTGGGATTACTAATTCTAAAAAACCGACTAATAGTCAATTTATATCAATATTGACTGAATATTTTAGACTTGGAATGATAAATGATAAAACAGCATAATAATTTATAAAAGTGCAGATTTTAACTGCACTTTTATTTTTATTCTCCAATTTTAAGATTTTTTATTTTTAATGGTTCGGGATTTATATATACAGACCAGTTTTGTTCATATATTACCATACCAGGTTTTGAGCCATTAGGTTTTTTAATATTTCTTCTAAATGTATAATCAACAGGTACAAGTGTACCATCTTTTGCTTTACTGTTTAGGACAGCTAAATTTGCTGCTTCAATAAGAGTGTTGTCTGGAAGGTCATTTATATCATTGCATTTTCCTTCCATTTTTATTATTACATGAGAGCCTGGAATATTCTTTGTGTGAAGCCAAAGGTCATTTGGTCCGGCAAAATGTAATGTAAGGTCATCATTTTGAAGATTGCTTTTTCCTACATAAATATCAAAACCTTCTGATGATATATAATGCATAGGCTTTGATTTTTTTAATTTTTGTCCTTTACCTTTTTTAAATGTTTTTCTTTTCATATATCCTGCATCAGCAAGTTCTTCTCTTATCTCTAAAAGGTCAGAATCTGTATTAGATGACTCAAGAGAATTTAATATACTTTCTAAATATATAAGCTCTTCATCATTTTGTTTTTTCTGAATATCAAGAGCAGCAAGAGTACGTTTTGCTTTATTATATTTTGCAAAATATTTTTGTGCATTTTCAGCAGGTGTTTTTGTTGGGTCTATTGGTATTTCTATTTCTGGCATATTTTCATCATAAAAATTTACTGTTTTAAATACTGTCATACCTTTTTGAACTGCATAAATATTTGCAGTAAGAAGTTCACCTTTTACACGCCAATCTTCTCTGTTTTCAATACTTTTTAATGTTTTTTGCTGAATTTCTGCTTTTTTTACACATCTTTCAATATTTGTGAGAATTATTCTTCTCATATCATGAGCTTTTTGTTGAATATGATACATATTATCTCTTTCTGCATAGTATTCCTCAAGAAGTTCAGATATAGAGTCAAAAGACTGTTTTTTAAATCCAGAACCATACTGTAACATTGAAATTGAAGAAAATTCTGTTATTTTTTCTGTATCTTCTGTATATATAATTTCTGGTGTATATTTTTCTGATTTTATATCATTAAATATATTTTCAAAGGCAGTATATAAATTATTAATACTATTTTCGTCAATTTCTCCACAATAATAAGAAGGGTCAAGGTTAGCTCTAAAGCATATTTCACTTGCCATTACAGGGCTTATACCTGTATAGTTTTTATATATAAATCCTTGAAGTTTCTGACCATCTGTAATTTGAGATATAAATTCATCTTTGTTTGTTAATATAGGATTTTTTTTATCTTGTGATGGTGGTAACATGTATTGTTTTCCAGGGAGTACTTCTCTTATAGAGCTTTTATCATAGGAAACTCTTTTTATTGAATCAAGTATTATTCCATTTTCATCAGTAAGAATAATATTACTGTGTTTTCCCATTATTTCTATAATAAGGGTTTTTGTACCCATATCACCCATTTCGTTTAAACCTTCAATTTTTATATTAATTATTCTTTCAAAATTAGGTTGTTCTATTGAAACTATTTTTCCACCTGCTATATGTTTTCTTAAAACCATACAAAACATAGGTGCTTGGGCAGGATTATCTTTTTGTATTTGTGTAATATGAATTCTTGGGTGACTTGAATTTGCAGTAGCTAAAACTTTAAGATTTTTTCCAAGACTTCTTACTGAAAATATTATTTCATCGTTTAATGGCTGATAAACTTTGTCTATTCTTCCACCAAGAAGTTTTTTTTGAAGTTCACAAACTATATTTGAAACGGTTATTCCGTCAAGAGCCATAACTTTTTACCTCCACATTTTTATTTTAAGGTTAGTATATCATTTTATAAAAAAATTTAAAAGTATCTCTTTTGTTCTTGAAAAATAGGGCATTTCTAATATATAATAAAATATAATGCATATTAGAACTAATAAAAAAGGACTGAAAAAATTATGATAAAAAGTATGACAGGTTACGGAAGAGGTGAAAATTCTACTGAAGATAGAAAGTTTACCGTTGAAATAAAATCAGTTAATCACAGATATAACGATATTTCAATAAAACTTCCTCGTTCAATGGTATTTCTTGAAGATAAAATAAGAAAAACTATTTCTAAAAATATATCAAGAGGAAAAACTGATGTATACATAAGTTTTGAAACTCTTTCAACAGATGATGTTTGTGTAAAGCTTAATGAAGCACTTGCAGAGGCTTATTTTGAAAAGCTTGTTACTTTAAAGAATAAATTTGAAATTGAAAGTAATGATATGCTTTCTTTAGTTGCAAGATTTCCTGATGTTATTACTGTTGAAAAAGTTCAAACAGAAGAAGATGTTATATGGGACTCTCTTTATCCTGCTTTAGATGAAGCTATATCAAAATTTATTGAAATGAGAAGTATTGAAGGTACTGCTTTAAAAAATGATATACTTATTAAAGCTGAAAATATAAAAAATCTTGTTGATGAGGTAAAAGAAAGAGCTCCAATTGTTGTTGTGGAGTATAAAGAAAAACTTACAGCAAGACTTCAAGAGCTTATGGGACAGGTTGATATTGATGAACAGAGAATAGCAACAGAAGTAGCTATATTTGCAGATAGAGGTTGTATTGATGAAGAAATAACAAGACTTGAAAGCCATATTATACAGCTTAAAAGTATACTTGATGAAGGTGGTCTTGTTGGTAGAAAGCTTGATTTCCTTGTACAGGAAATGAACAGAGAATCAAATACAATAGCTTCAAAATCAAATGATATAACAATAACAAAAGCTTCAATAGAACTTAAAAGTGAAATTGAAAAAATTCGTGAACAAATTCAGAATATCGAGTAAGAGTTGGGTGATATTATGAATAATATAAGATT
The DNA here is from genome assembly GCA_019415525.1 of Tyzzerella sp. Classification (GTDB taxonomy): domain Bacteria; phylum Bacillota; class Clostridia; order Lachnospirales; family Anaerotignaceae; genus Fimicola. The sequence goes on from DXZA01000057.1 coordinate 164,280, forward strand.
TATAAATATAGGTTATGGCAATATTGTTTCTGCAAATAGAGTTGTTGCCGTTGTAAGTCCAGATTCTGCACCTATAAAGCGTATTATTCAGGAAGCAAAAGAAGAAGGTCGTATAATTGATGCCACTTATGGCAGAAAGACAAGAGCTGTTATTGTAATGGATAGTGGTCATGTTGTTCTTTCAACAATAATGCCAGAAACAGTTGGCAGTAGACTTTCTTTAAAAGATATGGAATAGAAGGAGTAATATAATTATGAATAAGGAAGGCATACTTCTTATAATTTCAGGACCATCAGGTTCCGGTAAAGGTACTGTTGTTTCTGAACTTGTAAAAAAAGGTGATTTTTGCTTATCTATATCAGCAACAACTAGAAATCCAAGAGATTATGAAACTAATGGTGTTCATTATTTCTTCCATACAAAAGAAGAATTTGAAGATATGATAGGTAAAGGTGAGCTTCTTGAATGGGCTAGTTTTTGTGATAACTATTATGGAACACCAAAGACATATGTTGAAAAATGCCTTAAAGAAGGAAAAAATGTAATACTTGAAATAGAAGTACAGGGAGCTTTTCAGGTTAAAAAGCTTATGCCAGAAAGTGTACTTGTATTTTTAACAGCACCAAATGTAACAGAGCTTAGAAACAGACTTAACGGCAGAGGTACAGAAGCACCAGAAGTTATTGAAAAACGAGTTTCTAGAGCTATGGAAGAAATGGAGCTTGTAAGTGAGTACGATTATGTTATAATAAATGATACTGTTGAAAAAGCAGAAAGTGCCATAAGGGCAATTGTATCAGCAGAAGGAATGAAAACTTCTCGCAATCGTGATATAAATAAAATTTTTAAAGGAGAGATATAAATGTTACGTCCATCATATTCAGATTTATTAGAGGTTTTAAATAAAGATGCAAGCAAAGTAGATGCAATAAACAGTAGATATACAATAGTTATTGCAGCAGCTAAAAGAGCAAGACAGCTTGTAGATAAATCAGAACCTTTAACAATGAACTATACTGTTGATAAACCTGTTTCAATAGCTGTAAATGAGCTTTATGAAAACAAAATCAAAATACTTCAGAATACAGAAAAAGTATCTGAAGAAGAAGCTTTAGTTTCTGATGAGGAAAACATTACAGAAGAATAATTACTTTAGGGTATCGGAAGATTTTCGGATACCCTTTTTATTTTCATAGGGGAGGTGTCTGATATTTCATGAAATATGCTAATGTAATTATAAATATAAACCATTCTGATGTTGACCGTATATTTGACTATGGTATACCTAAAGGCATAGAAAATATTGTAAAAGAAGGTATGAGAGTTATTGTTCCTTTTGGAAACTCAAATAAAAAAACTGAAGGGTATATTATTAATATTTCAGATAATACAGATGTACCTTCTGAAAAATTAAAAAATATAATAAATATATGTGATAGCTTTCCTATATTTTCAAAAGAGATGATAGAACTTGCATTATGGATGAAGAAAAAATATTATACAACTCTTTCTGCTTGTTTAAAAACAATAATGCCTTCTGGAATAGGTATAAAAACATCGTGGCTTATAGTTTTAAATGATTATAATGAAAATATTGTTATTACAGATAAAGAAAAAGAAATAGTTGATTTTTTAAAAGAAAATAATAATGTATCTTTAAAAAACGATATTGAAGAGTATTTTGGAAAAAATATAAATAATCATTTAAAATCTCTTAAACAAAAAACTGTAATATCAATTCGTCAAAGTATTAAAGGACAAAATTATGAAAAAAATATAAGATATTTAAAACTTAACATAGATGAGTATTTTGAACAAAAATATAATGAACTTTTAAAATATAAAAGAAATGAAAAACAAAAAGAAATAGTTGAGTTTTTAATGGATTATGATGAAATTAAAGTTTCAGAAATTAAAGAAGAGTTTGGTGATATAAATTCTACTTTAAAAACTCTTGAAAAAAAAGGTATTATAAAAATTTATAATAAGACAGAAAAAAGAGATATTTTTAATATTGAAAATTATAATAAAACATATCCACCACAATTTACAGATGAACAAAAAAAAGCAGTTGAAACAATAGAAAATATAAGAAAGTCTGATAATAAAAAGCCTGTTCTTGTTTTTGGTGTTACAGGTAGTGGAAAAACAGAAATATATATGGCTATAATAGATAAAGTATTAAAAGAGGGTAAACAAGCTATTGTTCTTGTACCTGAAATTTCACTTACACCGCAAATTGTAGGAAGATTTATATCACGTTTTGGTGAAAAAGTTTCTTATACTCATAGTCGTATGAATTTTGGAGAACGTTTTGACCAATGGAAAAAAGCAAGAGAAGGAGAAATTTCTGTAATGATAGGCCCTAGGTCTGCAATATTTACACCTTTTTCAAATTTGGGTGTAATAATAATTGATGAAGAACATGAAAATTCTTATAGATCAGAAACAACTCCTAAATATGATGCTGTTGAAACAGCAGTAAAATTATCTGAAATAACAAATTCTCTTGTTGTTATGGGAAGTGCTACACCAGATATATGTACTTATCATAAATGTATTAATGATGAGTATAATATTGTTGAACTTTCAGAAAGAGCAAATAATAGCAGTCTTCCTGATGTTTATATAAAAGATATGAGATTAGAACTTGAAAATGGAAATCGTTCTATTTTTAGTGAAGATTTATATTATTCTATAAAAGAAAATTTGGAAAAAGGCCAGCAAACAATGCTTTTTATAAATAGAAGAGGTTTTTCAACATTTGTATCTTGTAGAAAGTGTGGTCATGTAATGATGTGTGATAATTGCAATGTATCATACACATATCATTCATATTCTAATAGCCTTATGTGTCATTATTGTGGTAAAACAATAAAAAATCCTGATATTTGTCCAGAGTGTGGTTCTAAATATATAAAATATTTTGGTACAGGAACACAAAAGGTTGAGGAAGAAGTTAAAAAATATTTCCCTAATGCTAGAGTATTAAGAATGGATATGGATACTACAACAAAGAAAAATAGTCATGAAAAAATACTTGAAGCTTTTGGAAAGGGGGAAGCAGATATTCTTATAGGTACTCAAATGATAGCAAAAGGTCATGACTTTCCTAATGTAACACTTGTTGGAATAGTTGCTGCTGATATTTCTTTAAATTCAAGTAGCTATAAATCATCTGAAAATACATTTCAGCTTATAACACAAGTTGCAGGACGAGCAGGAAGAAGTAATAAAAAAGGTAAAGTTTATATTCAAACATATAACCCTGAAAACTATGTTATAAAACTTTCTTCAAAACAAGATTATAAAGAGTTTTATCATGAGGAAACAGCTATAAGAAGTATAATGGATTATCCGCCTTTTGGTAATTTCTTTAATATAATGATAAGTGGTGAAAATGAAAATGAAGTTATAAATTCTGCTCAAAGGCTTAGTGATATTATGAAATATTTTAATAGAAAAAAAGACTTTTTAATACTTGGGCCTGTTCCTGCTGTTATATCTAAAATAAAAAATGAATATCGTTTTACAATTACAGTAAAATCTAAGGAAGAAGAACGACTTTGTAATTTTGTTTTATATTGTATAGATAAATTTAAAGAAAGAAATGGTAAAACAGGAGTTTATATAAATATTGCAAAAAATACGGTTGTATTTTAAATTGTTGTTTAAATTACTGTTTTATTGTATACTGAATTACAGTTATAAATATTTTTATTTTTTGGAGGAAATAATATTATGGCAATAAGACAAATAAGAACTAATGGTGATGAGATACTTAGAAAAAAATCAAAAGAAGTAAAGGAAATTACACCTTCTGTAATTACACTTCTTGATGATATGGCAGAAACAATGTATGATGCAAATGGTGTTGGACTTGCAGCACCACAAGTTGGAGTACTTAAAAGAGTTGTTGTAATTGATATTGGTGAAGGACTTATTGAGCTTATAAATCCTGTTGTTGTTGAAACAAAAGGTTCTCAAATAGGTTCTGAAGGTTGTTTAAGTATACCTGGAGCTTGTGCTGATGTTGATAGACCTGAATATGTAAAAGTTGAGGCATTAAACAGAAATGGAGAAAAAATAGTTGTTGAAGGAACAGAACTTTTAGCTGTTGCTTTATGCCATGAAACAGACCATCTTGATGGTGTTCTCTATATAGATAAGGCTATCGGTGAAATAGAAGGAATGTAATTTTTTGGAGGTAGCATTTTATGAAAGTAATTTTTATGGGTACACCTGATTTTGCTGTACCTTGTCTTGATATGCTTGTAAAAGAAGGGCATGAAGTTTGCCTTGTTGTTACTCAGCCTGATAAACCAAAGGGAAGAGGTAAAAAAATGCTTTTTCCACCTGTAAAAGAAAAAGCTATTGAATATGGAATAGAAGTTTTTCAGCCTGTGAAAGTAAAAGAAGAAGAGGCAGTTGAAAAATTAAGAAGTTATAATGCAGATATTATTGTTGTTGTAGCCTTTGGTCAGATACTTCCTGAAAGTATTCTTAATATGCCTAAATATGGCTGTGTAAATGTTCATGGTTCACTTCTTCCAAAATATAGAGGTGCTGCACCTATACAGTGGTCTGTAATAAACGGTGACACAAAAACAGGTGTAACAACTATGTATATGGAAAAAGGTCTTGATACAGGAGATATGCTTTTAAAAGCTAAGTTTGACATAACTTCTGATGATACTTATGGTACAGTACATGATAAAATGTGTGTAATTGGTGCTGATGTACTTAAAGAAACACTTGTTAAAATAGAAAATGGAACAATAGTAAGAGAAAAACAGGACGATGCTCTTTCAAATTATGCACCTATGATTTCTAAAGAAACAGGTCATATTGACTGGAATAAAACATCTTTTGAAATAATAAATCTTATTAGAGGTCTTGACCCTGTTCCTGCTGCTTGGACAGTTTATAATGAAGAAGTTCTTAAAATATGGAAAGCAGTTGAAATTGAGTGTGATAATACTACTGCTAAATGTGGAGAAATTGCAGATATAACAAAAAAAGGATTTGTTGTAAAAACTGGTGACGGTTTTGTTCTTGTTACTGAAATACAGGCAAGAGGTGGCAAAAGAATGTCTACAGATGCTTATATGAGAGGTCATGCAGTTGAAAAAGGAATAGTTTTGGAATAAATAATATTTTCAGACTTAAAATAATATAAAACGTACATGAGTTAAATTAATTTTATTGTAATGTATGTTTTAAAAAACAGGAGGTAAGATATTATGTTTTATCCATATTCTTTTTCGTATTTTTATATTTTAATTCCGCCTATGATACTTGCTTTATATGCTCAGTCAAAGGTAGGAAGTACATTTAATAAATACTCTAGAGTATCAAATAGCAGAGGTTTTACTGGTGCTGATGTAGCAAGACAACTTCTTAATGCCTCAGGTATATATGATGTAACTGTTGAAAGAGTAAGAGGAAATCTTACAGACCATTATGACCCAAGAACAAAAACATTAAGACTTTCTGACTCTGTTTATGGTAGTACATCTATTGCCGCAATAGGTGTTGCAGCCCATGAAACAGGTCATGCTATACAGCATGATACAGGATATGCTTTTCTTAAACTTAGAAGTGCTATGGTACCTATAACAAATATAGGTTCAAATCTTGCGATGCCACTTATATTTTTAGGTGTTTTAATAGGAGGAATGGCAGGTTCTTCTTTTGGTTATACAATAATACAGCTTGGAATTGTTTTGTTTTCACTTGCTGTTGCTTTTTCACTTATAACACTTCCTGTTGAGTTTGATGCATCAAAACGTGCAATAGAAGCTCTTGGAATGTATAATTTTTTAAGTGAAGAAGAGTTAAAACCTGCAAAAAAAGTTCTTAGTGCTGCGGCTTTAACATATGTTGCTTCAGCAGCTGTTGCAATAGCCAACCTTTTAAGACTTGTTCTTTTATTTGGTAGAAGAGATGACTAAATTTTAAAAATTACGGCAGGGGTTTATATTTTCCCTGTCGTTTTTTTGTTTTATGACAAATAATATAAAAATATTTGCGGTATTTGATTATTTAGTTTAATATAAGATGTGAATATATTTTGGAAAGGCTTGAAAAATAATGATACAAATTAATCCAAGAGAGGTTGCCTGTGAAGGACTTTATAGAATATTTGAAGAACAGTCCTTTAATAATGTTGTTTTAAAATCTCTTTTAAAACAAAACGGTGCTATGCCTAAAAATGACAGAGCTTTTGTTACAGAAATAGTGAATGGAACATTAAGAAATATATATTATATTGATTATGTTATAAACCAGTTTTCAAAAACAAAAACAGAAAAAATGAAACCTTGGCTTTTGGCAGTAATAAGAAGTGGTGTTTATCAAATAATATTTATGGATAAAGTGCCTAATTCTGCTGCTTGTAATGAGGCTGTAAAGCTTGCAAAACTTAGAGGTTATGGAAAACTTTCTGGCTTTGTAAACGGTGTTTTAAGAAATATAAGCAGAAGTATTGATGATATAAAATTACCGGATATAGGTACTCCCGAATATTTAAGTGTGAAATATTCTCATCCTTTATGGCTTATAAAAATGTGGCTTCATGAATATGAATATGATTTTGTTGAGAAACTTTGCGAAAGTAACAATAAAGCTCCAGATGTTACAATAGCTGTAAACACACTTAAAACAGATAGAGAAAGTCTTAAAAAAGAACTTGAAAAAAGTGGTATTGTTGTTGAATATGGAAAATATTATGAGAATGTACTTCATATTAAAAAGACAGCTGATATATCTTCATTAGAGGCTTTTAAAAATGGTCTTTTCCATATACAAGATGAAAGTTCTGTTACAGCGGTTAATGTTTTATCACCTAAAAAAGGTGAAAAGATACTTGATGTGTGTGCTGCACCTGGAGGAAAAAGCCTTCTTTGTGCAGAAATTATGGAAAATGAAGGTGTTATATCATCAAGAGATATATATTTCCATAAAATAGAGCTTATAGAAGACTCGGCAAAAAGACTTGGTATTGATATTATAAAAGCAGAAGAAAAAGATGCTCTCAAGTTTTATGAAGATGATGAAAATAAATTTGATAAAGTTATAGTTGATGCACCTTGTTCAGGCTTTGGAATAATAAGAAAAAAACCAGATATAAAATTCAGAAGAACAGGTAACGATATTGATGAACTTATTAAAATACAAAGAGGAATACTTGAAAATGCCTCAAAGTATGTTAAAAAAGGTGGAGTATTAGTTTACAGTACTTGTACAATATGTAAAAAAGAAAATATTAAAAATGTTGAATGGTTTCTTGAAAACTTTGACTTTGAAGAATGTGATATATCTTCTGAACTGCCTAAAGGTATAGAGCCACAAACAAAATGTTGTGTTTCTTTATATCCTAATGTAAATGGTACAGATGGTTTCTTTATAGCAAAGTTTGTAAGAAAGGAGAATTAAATAATGGCAAGAGAAGATTTAAAATCTATGTCACTTGAAGAACTTCAAATGTTTATGGGAAGTATTGGAGAGGCAAAGTTTAGAGCAAAACAAATTTTTGAATGGATTCATAAAAAGCAAGCAGAAGATTTTGAAGAAATGACAAATATTTCAAAAAATCTTAGAGAAAAACTTTCAAATGAGGCTAAAATAAGCTTCGCAAAAATAGTTGAAAAACATGTGTCAAAACAGGACAATACTACAAAATACTTGTTTGCACTTGAGAATGATAATATAATAGAAAGTGTGCTTATGCGTTATAGTTATGGTAATGCAGTTTGTATTTCAACACAAGTTGGTTGTCGAATGGGTTGTACATTTTGTGCATCAACTCTTGATGGTGTTGAAAGAAATCTTACAGCAGGAGAAATGCTTTCACAGATTTATGAAATACAGAAAGATACAGGAGAAAGAGTTTCAAGTGTAGTTCTTATGGGTAGTGGAGAACCTCTTGATAACTATGATAACGTTTTAAAATTTATAAGACTTTTAAATGATAAAGATGGTCTTAATATTGGTCAAAGACATATTACACTTTCTACTTGTGGTCTTATAGAAAAAATGTATCGTCTTGCTGATGAGGGCCTTCAAATTACACTTGCAGTTTCGCTTCATGCACCAAATGACGAAATAAGAAATAGAATAATGCCTATTTCAAGAAAGAATAATATGGAAAAACTTCTTGAGGCTTGTAAATATTATTCAGATACAACAAAACGTAGAATAACATTTGAATATGCTATGATACATGGTGTAAATGATAGTATTGAATGTGCAAGAGAGCTTTCTGAAAAACTTAGAAATATGCTTTGTCATGTAAATCTTATACCTGTAAATGATGTTAAAGAAAGAAACTATAAAAAAAGTAGTGGAGAAACTGTTGAAAAATTTGCTGAGTTTTTAAATTCTAAAGGAATAGAAACAACAGTAAGACGAAAACTTGGAAGTGATATTAATGCTGCTTGTGGACAATTAAGAAAAGGCTATCTTGAAAGAAAGCAGTAATAAAAAGAAGGTGTTGCGATGAAAAGCGTTTATAGAAGCGTTGTTGGGATGCGAAGAAAAAATAATGAAGATTATGTTTTTTGTTGTAATGAAGAATTTTCTGATTTATTTATAGTTGCAGATGGAATGGGTGGATGTAATGGCGGAGAAATTGCAAGTTCAGAAGCTATAGAATCTTTTATACAAGATTTGAATAACAATATTGAAGATTATAAAGATGATGAAAATGTTCTTGACTCACTTATTTCTGCAATACAATACAGTAATAAATATGTATATAATAAATCTTGTGAAAATCCAGAGCTTAAAGGTATGGGAACAACAATAGACGCTGTTGTAATAAGAAAAGAAAAGCTTTTTGGAGTTCATGTAGGTGATAGTAGAATATATATTTTAAGAAATGGCAAACTTTATAGATTAACATCTGACCATTCATATGTTATGGAGCTTGTTAAATTAGGGCAAATAACTATGGAGGAGGCAGAAACACATCCTGCAAGAAACTTAATAACAAAAGCATTAGGTACAAAAGATAATTTAGAAGTTGATACTGTTATAGTAGAAGTTGAAGACAATGACATAATACTTTTATGTACTGATGGTCTTACAACTATGGTTAATGATGAAAGAATAGAAGAAATTTTAAATTTTGATAAAAGCATAAATGAAAAAGCTGATATTCTTGTAAAAGAAGCTAATGATGCTGGTGGCTTAGATAATATTACACTTATTTTAGTAGAACAGGAGGTGGATGAATGATTTTAGCAAAAGGAACAATACTTAACGGAAGATATGAAATTCTTGAAAAACTTGGTTCAGGCGGAATGGCTATTGCTTATTGTGGTCGTGATAAAATGCTTGATAGATTTGTTACTATAAAAGTTTTGAGAGAAGAATTTTCTTCTGATGAGGATTTTAAGGAAAAGTTTAAAATAGAAGCACGTTCTGCTGCTAGTCTTTCTCATCCAAATATAGTAAATGTTTATGATGTAGGAGAAGATAATGGTATAAGCTATATTGTAATGGAATATGTACATGGTGATACATTAAAAAAAGCAATTAAAGAAAAAGCTCCATTTGATGCAAAAACAATAGCAAATATATCATTACAAATGGCATCAGCTCTTTCAAATGCACATAAAAATAATGTTGTCCATAGAGATATAAAGCCACAAAATATACTTATTGGTTCTGATGGTATAATAAAGGTTACAGACTTTGGTATAGCCAGAGCTGCAACAGGAGCTACTGTTGAAACAGCTGCAAATGCTGTTGGTTCAGTTCATTATTTTTCACCAGAACAAGCAAGAGGTGGATATGTAGATGAAAAAAGCGATATATATTCACTAGGAATAACAATGTATGAAATGGCAACAGGAAGAGTGCCTTTTGACGGAGAAAATGCTGTTACAATAGCACTTAAACATATTGAAGATGATTTGCCAGATATGCGTCAGTTTAATCCTAATCTTTCAAAAAATATAGAGTCTATAATAAAAAAAGCTACTATGAAACATAGTAGTGATAGATATTCTAATATAGACCTTATGATAGAAGATATACTTAAAGTAAAAATAACAGAGGATAATGACAATAATACATATGTTGAGAAACAAAGTGAAGATAATGAAAATATACAGTTCGTTCCTACTGGAAGAAGAAAAAGTAGGATGGAACGAAGAAATGAAACTTTGGATAAACATATAGGTAAAATTAAAATATCAAAAGATACAGACGATTTTGAGCCTGAATATGTGGAAGGTGACGATGTGAGACGTTCTAATGTAAATAATAAGAATAATAAAAATAATATGAGAAATAGCAAAAAATCTACATTAAGAAATAGTCCGAAAAGTAGAAAATCAAAAGAAGAAAAATATGATGATTATGATAAAGGACAAGAAAAGAAGGTTATTATAGCAGCTGTAATAACAGCACTTGTTATAATTGCAGGTATATCTTTTGCAGGATTTAAGTTCCTTGGTGGAGCTTTATTAGGTACAGGGGAAACAGTAACAATACCTTCATTTATAGGTATGAGCTTTGATGAAGCTGAAAAGAAAGCAAAAGAGCTTGGTATAGAGCTTGTTGAAAAAGGTGAAGATTATAGTAACTATGATGCAGGTATAATTTATGCTCAGAATGTTGAAGAAGGTAATTCTGTAAAAAAAGGTTCTGAAGTAGGAATAAAAGTAAGTCTTGGACTTGCAGAATATGATATGCCAGATGTTACAGGTAAAGATGAAAAAGATGCAGTAGAAGCTATAAGTGATGCTGTTGGAAAAGAGCCAGAAATAGTATATGAATTTGATAATGAAGTTGAAATAGGAAAAGTTATAAGTCAATCACCTTCAAAAGGAACAACAGTTACAGGAGATTCTGATATTAAAATTGTTGTAAGTAAAGGTGAGGAATTTAAGAAAGTTGCAGTTCCTAATCTTACAGGTAAGACAGAGTCAGAAGCCAAAAAACTTCTTGAGTCACAAGGTCTTATACTTGGTACAGTAACTAAAACTGAAAGCGAAAAAGTTGCAGAAGGTAAAGTAATAACTCAGACAATAGCAGCAGGTGATGAAGTTGCCAAAAATAGTGTTGTTAATATTGTTATAAGTACAGGTGCACCGGAAAAAGAAGAGCCGGAAAAAGAAGATAATAAAAATAATTCTGATAATGAAAATAATACAAGTTCAGAAACAACAAATAGTAATGAAAATACAAATAACAGCCAGAATACAAATAATAATACAAATAGCAACACAAATAATACTACAAATAATAACACAAATACAGAAACACAGACTCCGCCTGCTGAAAGTGAGGCTACATCAACAAAGAATTTCCCAATATATCTTAAAGATGGCACTCAGTATGGGGATAATGTACATGTTAAAGTTGTAAAAACAGGTAGTGATGGAAGTGTAACAGTAATAAAAGATTCAACACAGCCTGCTTCATCGTTCCCACAACAGATTTCTGTTACAGGTTCAGGAACAGCAACTATTGAATGTTATATTGATGGAAATCTTCTTTGGAGTGAAAATGTTAGTTTTTAAATAGGGTGGAAATTAAATGTTAAATGGTACAATAATTAAAGGAATAGGCGGATTTTATTATATAGATACCGAAAATGGTGTTTATGAATGCAGGGCAAGAGGTATTTTTAGAAAAGAAAAACTTAAACCAACAGTTGGTGACTTTGTTAAAATATCAGTCCTTGATGAAAAAAATAAAAAAGGCAGTCTTGATGTTATAGAACCAAGAAAAAATATGCTTATACGTCCAAGGGTTTCTAATGTTGAACAAGCAATAATTGTTTTTGCAGCAGTAAGTCCTGATATAAATATAGACCTTTTGGATAGATTTTTAATACTTGTTGCTGAACAAAAACTTGATGTTTTAATATGCATAAATAAAATAGACCTTGATACTGATAAAAAATATGAAGATATAAAAAATATTTATGAAAAATCAGGCTATAAAGTTATATGTTTAAGTGCAGAAAAAAGCATTGGTATTGATGAATTAAAATCAGCTTTAAAAAATAAAATATCTGTTTTTGCTGGCCCTTCTGGTGTTGGCAAAAGCAGTCTTATAAATTCCATAGCACCAAACTTACAGCTTAAAACAGGAGAAATAAGTGCAAAAATAGAACGTGGTAAACATACAACACGTCATGCTGAACTTATGCAAATAGAAGAGCATAGCTATATTGTAGATTCTCCAGGGTTTACATCACTTTTTCTTGAGCATATACCAGCAGAAGAACTTCAATATTATTTTAGGGAGTTTGAGCCTTATTTATCTAGTTGCAGATATACTGGTTGTAGCCATATACATGAACCAGAATGTGCTGTAAAAGAACAGGTAGGGGAAAATATACAGACTGAAAGATATGAAAGATATGTAAACTTATATAATGAGTTAAGAAAGGACAGGAAAAAATAATGGAATACAAATTATCACCATCACTTCTCTCAGCAGATTTCGGAATTGTAAAAGAACAGCTTCAAATACTTGAAAATGCAGGAACTCCATACATACATCTTGATGTTATGGACGGAATGTTTGTTCCAAATATATCATTTGGTATACCTGTAATAAAATCACTTAGAAAACATACAAAAATGGTTTTTGATGCACATCTTATGATAGTTGAACCTGAAAGATATATTAAAGAGTTTTATGAGATAGGCTGTGACATTATAAATATACATGCAGAGGCTACAAAAGATTTAAAAGGAACAATAGAAAAAATAAATAATTTTGGAATTAAATCAGGTGTTACAATAAAACCAAAAACTCCTGTTTCTGAAATATATGATGTTCTTGCTAATGTTGATATGGTTCTTGTAATGAGTGTTGAACCTGGATTTGGTGGACAAAAATTTATGCCTGAACAGCTTGAAAAAGTTCGTGAGCTTAAAAAATTAAAAGATGAAAAAGGTTATAAATATGATATTCAGATAGATGGAGGAATAACTCTTGATAATTTAAGAGAAGTTCTTGATGCAGGTGTAAACTGTGTTGTTGCCGGTTCTTCTGTTCTTGGAAAAGAAGATATTGGACAGGCTGCAAAAGATTTTATGGAAGTTTTTAAGGAGTATTAATTATGCGAGCTGTTATTTTCGGTGGTGCCGATATAGAAGAGTATGATTTTTGTAAGAAGTATATAAATGAGGAGAGTATTATTATATGTTGTGATAGAGGACTTCTTCATGTAGATAGACTTGAATTAAAACCTGATTATATTGTTGGGGATTTTGATTCTGTTTCTGATACACTTCTTGAAAAATATAAAAATGCAGGGTTTTCTATTGATGAATATCCATCACATAAGGACTTTACAGACCTTGAACTTGGAATAAATATAGCTCTTGAAAAAGGTGCTAGTGAAATTGTTATTATGGGTGGTATAGGTTCAAGAATAGACCATACATTTGGTAATATGCATTTACTATATATGCTTCTTAAAAAGAATATAAAGGCTTGTTTGATAAACAATTGTAATTATATTACACTTACTGATTCTTTTGCAAAAGTTGAAGGTAAAAAAGGTGAAATTGTTTCTATACTTCCTTTTATGGGTGATGCTGAAGGTGTTACACTTAAAGGTTTTGAATATCCCCTTAAAAACGCATATATGAAGTTTGGAGAGTCTTTAGGTGTAAGTAATGTTCTTATTAAAGAAGAAGGTACTGTTGAAGTTAAAAAAGGTTGTCTTGCTATTATGAAAGCAAGAGATTATTAATAATAAAACTGCAATGGCTAAAATTTTAAGCTGTTGCAGTTTTTTATTAGCTTTATTTAGTAATTTGAATATAATATAGTAAAAAAAGATGTGATTAAATATGAAATGTCTTAATAAAAATACATTAGGTTTTGTATGTATAGGATTTGGTGCAGGAATTATTCTTGTGGCATTTGTACCTAAGTGGTGTTTTTTATGGGGTGGAGTATTTATATTTTGTGGAAAAAGGCTTTTAGATGAATAAAAAAATAAAGGCTTTCAAATTAATGAAAGCCTTTATATAATCCGTAATAAAAATTAGATTGCACGAGTTACTTTGTTTGAACGTAAACATCTTGTGCAGATGTAGATTGATTTTACTGTTCCGTTATCTACGATTTTAACTTTTTTTACGTTTGGTTTCCAAGTTCTGTTAGCACGTCTACTTACCTGACTACGGTTGATGCTAATTCTATGTCCTGTACGCATACCTTTTTCACAAATTTCACACTTTGCCATTTTAAATGCACCTCCTCGAATTCTTTGTGTGACACAACAAAAGTATTCTATCAGAAAAAAAAGAATTTTGCAACAATTTTAATGTTTTTTTTAAAAAATTTTTAAAAAAAATAATTGCAGTAATTACAATATTCAATTACAATATTGAATACATAAATTTTATATAAAGTTATATGGTTTAAAATAATGTTTTAAAAATATATATTTAGTGTTATAATAAAGGAAATTATAAATTTTTGGGAGGTAGATTTATGTCAGCTAAGCTTGAAAATGATTATGGTGTCATTACAATAGAAAATGAAGTTATTGCAAGGATAGCAGGCTATGCTGCCATGGACTGCTATGGTATAGTTGGTATGGCTGCTAAAAATGTTAAAGATGGCATAGTACAGCTTTTAAAGAAAGAGAGTCTTACAAAAGGTATCAAACTTACAGTTAATGAAAATAAAATATCACTTGATTTCCACATTATTGTTGAATATGGTACAAATATTACTGCTATTGCTGATAATATCATAAGTACTGTAAAATACAAAGTTGAAGAGTATGCAGGGCTTGAAGTGGAAAATGTTAACATCTTCGTTGAGGGTGTTAGAGTAGACGGCTAAGGAGGAACATACCTGTGGGTATTACTAGTATTAATGGATTATTATTAAAGAAAATGATTATTGCAGGAGCAAATAAGCTTAATAGTCAGAAACAGCTTGTTGACTCATTAAATGTGTTCCCTGTGCCAGATGGTGATACAGGAACAAATATGTCACTTACTGTTATTGCTGCTGCAAGAGAAATAGAAAAATGCGATAGTCTTAATATAGGTGAAGTTGCAAAGCTTGCTGCTAATGGTGCATTAAGAGGTGCAAGGGGAAATTCGGGCGTTATTACTTCACAGCTTTTTAGAGGCTTTTATAAAGGTCTTGAAGGCAAAACAGAGGCAGGAACAAAAGAACTTGCACAGGCTATTGCTAATGGTGTAAAAACAGCCTATAAAGCTGTTATGAAGCCTAAAGAGGGAACAATTCTTACTGTTGCTAGAGCATGTGGCGAAAGTGCTGCCAAATATGCTGATAAAATAACAGATATTGAAAAATTCCTTGAACAAATAATTGAAGATGGAAATGCTATGCTTCTTCAGACAACAGAAATGCTTCCAGCTTTAAAACAGGCTAATGTTGTTGATGCAGGTGGAAAAGGTCTTCTTTTCATTCTTCAGGGTGCATATGAAAATATACATACTGAAGGAGATATAGTTGTTGATGAGCCTTTAAAAACACAAGCTCCAGATTTTTCAGCTATTACATCTGTTGATAATGAAAGTATTACATTTGGATATTGCACAGAGTTTTTTATAAATGTAAAAAATGCTGGTGATAATGTTGTAACAAAGCTTAAAGCATATCTTGGAACAATAGGTGATTCTATTGTTTGTGTCGCTGATGATGAAATTATAAAAATTCATGTTCATACAGACCACCCAGGTCTTGCCCTTGAAAAAGCTCTTACAATAGGAAGTCTTAGTGGGCTTAAAATTGAAAATATGCGTGAACAGCATACAAATATAATTGATTTTGGTGGAAATAAAAAAGCAGAAGTTAAAAATGATGAGCCTGCAAAAGAATTAGGCTTTATATCTGTATCTGTTGGTAGTGGTCTTTCTGATATATTCAAAAACCTTGGTGTTGATGAGATTATTGAAGGTGGACAAACTATGAATCCAAGTACAGAAGATATTTTAAATGCTGTTGAAAAAATAAATGCAAAAAATATAATTGTACTTCCAAATAATAAAAATATTATTCTTGCAGCAGAACAAGCTGCTAAACTTTCTGAGGATAAAAAGATATATGTTGTGCCTTCAACAACAATACCAGAAGGTATAACAGCAATGATAAATTATAACATTGGTGAAGGTATAGAAGAAAATGTTTCAAATATGACTGATAGCCTTTCATATGTAAAAACAGCTATGGTTACATATGCTGTAAGAGAAACTTCTATTGATGATAAAAAAATAGAAGAAGGCGATATACTTGGAATGCTTGGTGGAAACATTTCTGTTGTTTCAAAAGACCTTATGGAAGGTACAAAGGAACTTATTGATAATGCTATTGATGAAGATAGTGAAATGATAAGTATATATTATGGTAGTGATGTTAAAGAAGATGATGCTAATGAGATTGCTCAGTATATTGAAGAAAAATATCCTGACTGTGAAGTTGAAGTTCAGATGGGCAATCAACCACTTTACTACTATATTATTTCTGTTGAATAATTTTTAAATTTTTAAAAATCATTTAAAAGGGGTAGCTATGACATTGTATTTTGTCATTAACTGCCTCTTTTTTTGGAGGTGATAAAATGTATCTTGATAGTCCTGTTACAGATATAAAAAGTATAGGGCCTGAAAAAAGTAAAAAACTTTCTAAATTAAATATATATACTGTAAAAGACCTTATAGAGCATTTTCCTAGAGATTATGAGGATAGAAGTGAAATAGTTCCGTTATCTGATATTAAAATAAATGAGGAAAATACATTTAGAGGAAAAGTAAAAGGTATACCAGAAGATATAAGAGTAAAAAACCTTAGAATAGTACGAGCAAGAATAGAGGACTCTACAGGTGGAGTAACTGCTGTATGGTATAATCAGCCTTATATGAAAAAAGCATTTAAAGAAGGTGCAGAATATATTTTTACAGGAAAGGCTGTTAGAAAATATAATAAAATAGAGGTACAATCACCAGAATTTGAAATTATTTCAGAGGGTAGTGTGCTTTCGGGAGGAAGAATAGTTCCTGTTTATCCTGTAACAAGTGGTATTTCTCAAAAAATACTAAGAAGTCTTATAAAAGATACTATTGAATATACAAAAAATCAAATTCATGATTTTATACCTACAAATATACGAAAGAAATATAAATTATGTGATAGAAATTTTGCTGTTTTAAATATACATTTTCCTGAAAATAATGACAGCTTTTTTATTGCAAGAAGACGTCTTGTTTTTGAAGAGCTTTTTTTACTTCAAACAGCACTTTTAAGAATGAAATCAAATGCTAATAAAGGTAAAAAAGGAATTGTTTTTAAAAATATAAACTGTGCTAAGGAAGTCCTTGAAAATTTACCCTTTGAATTAACAGATGCACAGAAAAAAGTTATGAGAGAAATAGTAAATGATATGAAATCCGGAAAAGCCATGAATAGACTTGTTCAGGGTGATGTTGGTAGTGGTAAGACGGTAGTGGCTCTTATAACAGCTTTTATAGCTATCAAAAATGGATATCAAGCAGCTCTTATGGTGCCTACTGAGGTTCTTGCAGGTCAGCATTTTGAGTTTTTTTCAAGCATATTTAATAAAATGGGTATAAAAACCGTATTACTTACAGGTTCTTTAAAGAAAAAAGAAAAAAATATTGCTCTTGAAGAAATATCAACAGGAAATGCTAAAATGGTTATAGGAACTCATGCAGTAATACAAGATACAGTACAGTTTGAAAATCTTGGTATGGTAATAACAGATGAACAGCATCGTTTTGGCGTGCGTCAAAGAGGAACTTTAAGTGATAAGGGTAATAATCCACATGTACTTGTTATGACAGCAACGCCAATTCCAAGAACACTTGCATTAATACTTTATGGTGACCTTGATATATCTATAATAGACCATTTGCCACCAGGAAGACAGAAAATAGATACATCTTCTGTTAATTCATCTTATCATGAGAGAATATATAATTTTATTAGAAAAGAAATAGATAGGGGCAGACAAGTTTATATTATATGTCCTATGATTGATGAAAGTGATAAAATGGACGTTCAAGCAGTTACAAGTTATACGGAAAAATTAAAAAATGAAGTTTTTTCGGAATATTCTGTGGAATGTCTTCATGGTAAAATTAAACCAGCAGAAAAGCAAGATATTATGGATAGATTTGCTGAAAATAAAGTAAATATACTTGTTTCTACAACCGTTATTGAAGTTGGTATAAATGTTCCTAATGCAACAATTATGCTTATTGAAAATGCTGAAAGATTTGGACTTGCTCAGCTTCATCAGCTTAGAGGACGTGTTGGTCGTGGTAATGAAAAATCTTATTGTATACTTGTTTGTGATTCAAAAAATAAGGTTGCTACAGAAAGAATGCATATGATGACAAAATCAACTGATGGTTTTGAAATATCGGAAATGGACCTTAAACTTAGAGGTCCAGGAGAATTTTTTGGTACAAAACAGCATGGTCTTCCTGAAATGAAAATTGCAAATTTATATAAGGATATGGATATTCTTAAAGAAGCTCAAAAAGCTGCTTTTGAAGTTATTAATGATGATAAATTTATGGAAAAAGAAGAAAATAAGCTTCTTTATATGGAAATTGAAAATACACTTAATGTGGAAAATATAAATATATAAATTTCTATTTTGAAATATCTCTAAATATGGTATAATCAATTTTATTATTGTATTTTAAAGGCTTTTTTGCTATACTCTATTTGTATTTTTAACAAATTTGTAATTTTGGAGGCTTTTTTATGCGTGTTATTTCAGGAATGGCGAGAGGGCATAAGCTTTTAGCGCCTGAAGGTATGGACACAAGACCTACTACTGATAGAATAAAGGAAACTCTTTTTAATATAATTGCTCCAGATATTCCAGAAGCTAAATTTTTAGACCTTTTTTCAGGTTCAGGAGCAATAGGTATTGAGGCTTTAAGCAGATATGCAGATAAATGTGTATTTGTTGATGAGTCCTTAAAATGTAAAGAAATTATTGAACATAATCTTAAACATACAAAATTAATTGATAAGACGGAAATTTATTGTACAGATGCTATTTCTGCTATAAATATGCTTTCTTCAAAAGGTGAAAAATTCGATATTATATTTATGGACCCACCATATAATCTTGGTTTTTATGAGCCAGTATTAAAGGCTTTAAAAAATGCAGATATATTAAATAAAGAAGGCTATATTATCGCTGAAAGGTCACCTAATAATCCTTTACCTCAAATAGATGGAATTGAGATTTTAAGAGAAAAAGAATATAAAACAACAGTTATGACCTTTATGGCTTTGGAGGATTAAGTAATATGAAAGCAATATATGCAGGCAGTTTTGACCCTGTTACTTTAGGACATCTTGATATTATAAAAAGAGCTGCTAAAATTTTTGATAAGTTAGTTGTAGCAGTTTTGGAAAATCCTAATAAAAATTGTCTTTTTACAGTTGAAGAAAGAAAAAAACATTTAGAAATTGTTACAGCTGAGATAGGAAATGTGGAAGTTGCTTCATTTCAGGGGCTTTTAGCTGATTTTGCAAGAGAAATAGAAGCTGATGTTGCAATAAGAGGTCTTAGAAATGCTGTTGATTTTGCATGTGAACAACAAATGCATCTTATAAATGGACGACTTAATAAAAATATAGAGACAGTATTTCTTGCTGCTGATGAAAGTCATATTTCATTAAGTTCAAGTGCTGTTAAAGAAGTAGCCGTTTTTGGTGGTAATATTGATTTTATGGTTCCAAAGGAAATTATAGGTTTTATAGAGGAAAAATATATGAAACGAGGGGTTTAAATGGAAACAGTTTTAAAGCTGCTTGATGAAATAGAAGAAATATTAGACACAAGTCATGGGACACCCTTTTCATCAAAAGTAAAAGTTGATAAAGAAGAAATTTATGAAATATTATCTGAAATAAGAACAAGATTACCTAATGAACTTAAGCAAGCTAAATGGGTTATTGATGAGAGAAATAAAATTCTTGTTGATGCACAAAAAGAAGCAGATGAAATTCTTAAAAACGCTGAAGACAGAATAGAAAAACTTATAAATGAAGATGAAATAACAAAAAGAGCTTATGAACAAGCTGCTATTATAAATGAAAATAGTAAAAAAATAGCAAAGGAAATGCGTCTTGGTGCTATGGAATATGCAGATGAAGTACTTTCCCTTGCTGAACAAAGAGTTAAAGAACTTATGGAAGCTATGAAAGAAGAATCTATGAAAACAGACCAGTTCTTTAACCAGACTCTTGGTGTTATCTATGAAAACAGACAAGAGTTAAGAGGTGTTAAAAAATAAATTTATTACATAATTTTTTTATATATGCAGTAAATAAAAGATAGTGTTAATATAGTAAAAGACAATATTATGTATAAGTTATTAAAATTTGCAGTACCTTGTGTTATAAATACAGTGGGTACTGCTTTTTGTGTTATTTTTTCAAATATTCCATAAAATAATATAGTGTATAAAACAGCTACTAAAGAATTAATCAATCTTGATATAATGTATAATAAAGGATTTAAGTCTGTATCTGAAAAAACACTTATTGTTTGAATATTTATTGATATTCCACCAAAACCTATTATTAAACTTATTCCTATTATTTTTGCAAATAAATTACAATCCCACGATGATATCTTTTCACAACCATATGTAACTTCTAAAATACCAGAAAAAATTCCATATATATAATCATAATCTATATTTATAAAATATTTAATAGGCTTATATAATAAATCTATTATACCCCAAATCTCAAATGTTTCTGTTAATACAGAAAAAAGTACAATAAAGCCACCTATCATTATTATTGTTTCTGAAGATGAACATATTGCTGTTTTTAGAATTGTACCTATACTTGAGTTTTTTATATTAAATGTTTTATTTGAGCAGTATGAATTATTTTTTATATGTATAAATCTAAATATAAATCCTGTTGTAATTGATGATATAAATAGTATAAAAATTAAAAAATATCCTGCTTGTGTATAGTTAAGCATTGATGAAGCTACTGTACCTATTATAAATATGGGGCCATTTGTATTTATAAACGATAATGTTATTTGAGCATCTCTTTTTGATAGTTCACCATTTTTATAAAGGTCAGAAATAACTTTTGCACCAAATGGGCAACCGGCAATAAGACCTGTTATCCAAGGAAATGCACATTGTGGTGAAACAGAAAATATTGGTTTCATAATATTTTTGAATACCTTACCTAAAGAGTAGGAAAATCCTGTAAGTGAAAGTATTGAAGTTCCTATCATAAAAATAAATAATGAAGGAATTACATTTTTATACCAAATTAAAAGACCTTTTAAAGATGCTGAAATTATATTTTGTGGAAACAATAGTACAGTTATTAATACTGATATTGTTATAAATGATAGTAATATATATAATTTTTTATGCATTAAAAAACACCTCTTTTACTACAATGAATATGATAAAAGAAGTGTTTTTATGATGTTATATTATTACCATTGGTGTTGAAAATTCTTTTTTTGGTATACGCATATTTTTTGATGGTGAAAGAGCAAAGTAAATATCAGTAAATTGTATTTCTTTTTCAAACATTTTTATACCTATTTCATCAAGTTGAGAGTATATATTTTTTGTGTTTGTAATTACTGGTATTTTTGATTTTTTAGTTAATTCGCTTAAAATTATTGATGAATCTTTTTTAAATCCTAAAACCCTTATATACTGAGAAAATCCATTTTCAATAAATTGAGAAAAATCATTTTTTTGTATATCTAGTATTATATGAAGTATTGCTCTTTGTATTTTTGTATAGGTATATCTTTTTGACTTTATATAATCACATATTTCTTCAAAATCATAACATTCATATAATGATTTTAAAATTCTGTTTTCTAATCCTTCTGTAACATCAAGTATATTTTTTAAATAATCTTCATTTGATGTTCTAAGTTTATAATTTAAGAAATGAGATAAATTATTTTGAAAAATAGGTGCTTTTTTACAATTTAAAGCTTCTGAATATATATCAATACAATTTTTTGGTACAGCAGAAAAGGCTGTATTAATATTATTATTTTTTATATATTCCCTTATAGCAGTTGCAGATGCTATTGTGCTTTCTATATTTTTAGAATTATAGTGAGCTTTTTCCCTTTTAATTGTTACAGGTGTTATTTTGCTATTTATTTTTTTTAAAGTTTTAAGATATTCTATACCTAATATATTATTTGGATTTTCTAATATTTCTTTTGGTATATTAGCTATTTGTTCTAAGGCATTTCCTCGTGCAGTTGGAAAAGGAAGACCTTTAGAAAGTTCTTTTTTAATAGCATATTTAAAATTTTGTGGCTCATTATAAAGTATATTTGCCGTTTTTTCTATATATTCGATATGTCCAGACTCTGAACCGAATGAAATCATATTAACTATCCCTGTATTTTCAAGTATTCTTACAGCACATTCTGAAAAAAATTCAGCTGATGAAGTTGAAAAATAAGTTGGTATTTCTATAACCATATCAACACCATTATTAAGAGCAGCTTTTGTACGTGTCCATTTATCAAAAATAGCAGGCTCACCTCGTTGAACAAAGTTACCGCTCATAACAGCAATTACAAAATCACAGCCCGAAATTTTTTTTGATTGCTCTATATGAAATTTATGTCCGTTGTGAAAAGGGTTATATTCTGATACTATTCCAAGTACTTTCATGTTAAAAAACCTTTCATGTGATAAATTTTTGTATATTTTAATTTGGTATAATTATTATAACAGATAGAGTGTTTTTTGTTCACTATTATTACTTTTTTCTATGGAAAAAAAAGACTTAAAGAGCTATACTTTTATTATGGAATATTTTAATGTATAGAGCAGGGATTGATTTATGGGAGATGATTTAGATTTTCTCAAATATATTTTTGCTGATGAATGTGGAAATAATATAGCAAAAATAAGTGAAATAGAAAAAAGGGCTTTAATTAAAAACTCTTTTGACTTAAACGAAATTAATATTATATTGAGGATGCTTCATAGTATAAAAGGTTCTGCTTCTATGATGGGATATATGGGGATTGCACAAGTTTCTCATTCCTTAGAAGAATTATATATATATATGAAAGATAGTGATTTTTCTGAAAAAGAGTTTAATTATATTATAAATCTTTCAGAGCTTGCTCTTAATTATATTTTAAAAGAAATAAGTAATATAGAAACAGAAACTATAACATTTGACTATGGATATGGTATTACAAAATTTATAACTGACTTTCTTAATGAGAAGTCTCTTGAATATGAAAACCAAAAGTTTATTGAAAAACTTAAAAACTCAAGTTATAAAATAAAAAAACCATATACAATAAAGAAAAAAGATTTTTATATACTTGAAGAAAAATCAAAGCGTCTTATGAGCATATTATCTATGCAACTTGAAAAAAGCGTTGAGCTTATTATAAAAGGAGCAGATACAATAACAACTGAAAGTATAAATGAAAAAGTATCTATTGCTGTATTACAACTAATAAAAAACAGTATTGACCATGGCATAGAAACAAAAGAAGAACGCATAAAAAGTGGTAAAAAAGAAAAAGGTTTAGTTATAATAAATATATATATTGAAAAAGATACATTAAATGTTATTGTAAGTGATGATGGTTTAGGTCTTGATAAAGATGAAATATTTAAAAAAGCTTTGGAAAAAGGTATTGCAAATAAAAGTATATGTGAATATACAGATGAGGAAATATACTCATTTATATTATATCCTGGATTTACAACAAAAACATCAGTTTCTATGTTTTCCGGTAGAGGAATAGGCCTTGATGCCGCTAATGGTGCTATATGTTCTGTTGGTGGATGTATAATAATATCAAGTCAAAAAAATAAAGGAACAAGTTTTATTATAAAAATTCCATTAAAATAAGTAAAATTATATTATAAAAAATAGTAAAAAAGTATTGTATACAATAAACTCTTTATATATAATATATAATGTACTTTATTGGGAATGGAATTATATAGAGTTTTAAAGGGTAAATGTAGAGAAATTTTATTTTAGGAGGATTTTAAAATGGATTTTTTAAACATTATGAAAGAAAAAGCAAAAAGTGATATTCAGACAATAGTATTACCTGAATCTTACGAAAAGAGAAATCTTGATGCAGCTGCAGCTGTTCTTAAAGAAGGACTTGCAAATATTATTCTTGTTGGGGAAAAAGATAAAATTATCGAAGCAGCAGGAGATGCTGATGTATCAAAAGCTACATTTATAAATCCTGCAGAATATGATAAAATGGACGATTTTGTTGCTACATTTTGCGAACTTAGAAAAAGTAAAGGAGTTACTCCAGAACAGGCTTTAAAAGCTCTTTCAGACCCTCTTACATTTGGTGTTATGCTCGTTAAAAAAGAAGTAGCAGATGGTATGGTTTCTGGAGCGATACACTCAACAGCAGATGTTCTTCGTCCAGCACTTCAGATATTAAAAACAGCTCCTGGAACAGATATTGTTTCTTCATTCTTCGTAATGGTATGTAAAGATAATACTTATGGAAATGATGGAGTACTTGTATTTGCAGACTGTGCTTTAAATCAGAATCCTAATTCTACTGAACTTGCTTCAATAGCAGGTGATTCAGCTAAATCATTTGAAGCTTTTGTAGGTGGAGAAGCAAGAGTTGCTATGCTTAGTCATTCAACAATGGGTAGTGCAAGACATGCAGATGTTGATAAAGTTGTTGAAGCTACAAAAATAGCAAAAGAAAAATATCCAAATGTTAAACTTGATGGTGAATTACAGCTTGATGCTGCTATTGTTCCTTCAGTTGGTTCATTAAAAGCTCCTGAAAGTACTGTTGCAGGTAAAGCAAATGTTCTTGTATTCCCAGACATTGATGCGGGAAATATCGGATACAAACTTGTACAGAGATTTGCAGGTGCAGAAGCTTATGGTCCTGTATTACAGGGTATTGCAAAACCTGTAAATGACCTTTCAAGAGGATGCTCAGCAGAAGATATAGTTGGTGTTGTTGCTATTACAGCTGTACAGGCTCAGGTTCTTAAAGCAGCAAAATAATTTGTTTATAATTTAAATATTTTGATTTAAGGAGAGAAAAAAATGAAAATTCTTGTATTAAACTGTGGTAGTTCATCATTAAAATATCAGCTTATTGACGGAGATACAGAGGCTGTTCTTGCAAAAGGTCTTTGCGAAAGAATTGGTATTGAAGGTTCAAGACTTAAACATCAGCCAGCAGGAAAAGAAGACTATGTATGTGAAGAATATATGGAAGACCATACAGTAGCTGTTCAGATGGTTATTGATGCTCTTCTTGATACTGAACATGGTGTTATAAAATCAGTTAAAGAAATTGGTGCTGTTGGACATCGTGTTGTTCATGGTGGAGAATACTTTGCAAGTTCTGTAATTATAACAGAAGAAGTTAAAGAAGCTATAAGAAAATGTTGTGACCTTGCACCATTACACAACCCAGCAAACCTTATTGGTATTGATGCTTGTGAAAAAATTATGCCAAATGTTCCACAGGTTGGTGTATTTGATACAGCTTTCCACCAGACAATGCCTGAAAGAGCTTATCTTTATGCTCTCCCATATGAATATTATGAAAAATATAAAATTAGAAGATATGGTTTCCACGGAACAAGCCACAAATATGTTGCTCAAGAATGTGCTAATATGATGAATAGACCTCTTAAAGAGTCAAAAATCATTACATGTCACCTTGGAAACGGTGGTAGTATCTGTGCTGTAAGAAATGGTAAATCAATAGATACATCAATGGGCTTTACACCACTTGAAGGTCTTGTTATGGGTACAAGAAGTGGTGACGTTGATGCTGCTGTTATAACATATCTTATGCAGAAAGAAAACCTTACACCAACAGAAATGGATAATATACTTAATAAAAAATCAGGTGTTCTTGGTATTTCAGGTGTATCAAGTGACTTTAGAGATATTGAATCAGCTAGTTCAGAAGGTAATGACAGAGCTAATACAGCACTTGACATTTTTGCTTACAAAGTTGCAAAATATATTGGTGAATATGCAGCAGCTATGAATGGTGTTGATGCCATTGTATTTACAGCAGGTCTTGGAGAAAATTCAGGTACAACAAGAAGAGCTATATGTGATTACTTAAGTTTCCTTGGAGTACACATTGATTCATATAATAACAGTTTAAGAGGAAAAGCTATGGAAATTTCTGCACCAGACTCAAGAATTAGAGTATATGTAATTCCTACAAATGAAGAATTAATGATTGCAAGAGATACAAAAGAGCTTCTTGACAAATAATCTTTGAGTATGTATAATATCATAGGTATACGACAATAGGGGTGATTTATGTGCGTGTAGATATATCTCAGTTATTTGGTCAAAGAGGAAAAAGTATTCCTATAGACCTTTCTATTGATATAAACGATACAGAGGGATATCCTGATGTTGTCGGTTTTAAGGAGCCTGTTATAATAAAAGGAAACTTGACAAATATTGATGATATTATAGTTCTTGATGCAAAAGCTAAAACTGTTATCAATGTTTCTTGTAGCCGTTGTCTTGCACCGGTCAACGTTAAGTTAGACTTTGAATTGCATGAAATGTTTAGTAAGACAGGCAATATAGATGAGGAAATCGAGGCTGTTACAGAGGACAGTATTGATTTGTATCCTTATGTAAGGAATGAGGTTTTCGAAAACATTCCTATGAAAGTTGTATGTTCAGATGATTGCAAGGGATTATGTTCTTCTTGCGGTAAAAATCTTAATGAGGGCGACTGTAATTGTGATACAAGTTATATCAATCCTAAATTTAACAGTCTGAGAGCTCTTTTCAACGTTGATGAGGAGGTGTAGAAAATGGCAGTACCAAAGGGTAAGGTGTCTAAATCAAAAAGAGACAAAAGAAAAGCACAGAGCTGGACAATCAAAACTCCTGGCTTAGTAGCTTGTAGCAAATGTGGCGAATTAATGATGCCTCATAGAGTTTGTAAGGCTTGTGGTTCTTACAATAAGAAAACAGTTATTAAAGTTGACTAATTTGTCATCTGCAAGGACAGCAGGTTTTTACTTGCTGTCCTTTTTTATAGAATAATAATTACAGTGGGTTTATAATTATATCATTAAATAAATATAATAATGTAATTATAAAATTACTGATATTTTATTTTAATGAAAGTGAGGTGTAATTATGAGCAAAAAAATTACAGTTGCAGTAGATGCTATGGGTGGAGATAATGCACCTTTTGAAATTGTAAAGGGAGCTGTTGAGGCTGTAAACGAGCTTGGTGTTAATATTAAGCTTGTTGGTATTGAAAGTACTGTTAAAGAAGAACTTGCTAAATATAAATATGATACATCTAAAATAGAGGTTATACATGCTTCTGAGGTTATAACAACTGAAGAAGCACCTACAACTGCAATAAGAAGAAAAAAAGATTCTTCTATGGTTGTTGCACTTAATCTTGTTAAAAATAAAGAAGCTGATGCTTTTGTTTCGGCAGGTAGCACAGGTGCTGTTCTTACAGGAGCAACTGTTATTATTGGGAGAATAAAAGGAATAGAAAGACCGGCTCTTGGAACATGTCTTCCAACAATAAAAGGTTTTACTTTTCTTCTTGACAGTGGTGCAAATGTAGACTGTAAACCTAAATATCTTGAACAATTTGCAAAAATGGGTTCAGTTTATACAGAACATGTAATGGGTATAAAAAATCCAAAAGTTGGTCTTGTTAATATTGGTGCTGAAAAAGAAAAAGGAAATGCACTTACAAAAGAGGTTCATGAGATACTTGAAAATACAGATATAAATTTTTCAGGAAATATTGAGCCTAGAGATATACCTTTTGGTAAAGCTGATGTTATAGTATGCGATGGTTTTGTTGGTAATACTATACTTAAATTTGCTGAAGGGCTTAGTATGGCACTTCTTAAAATAATAAAAGGTGAAATTACTAAAGGTTTGTATAAATTTGCAGCTCTTGCACTAAAAAAACCTTTTGGTAATGTTAAATCAAGACTTGACTCAGAAGAAGTAGGTGGAGCACCATTTTTAGGCTTAAAATCACTTGTAGTTAAAGCTCATGGAAGTTCTGAGGCAAAAGGCATACGAAATGCTATAAAACAATGTACAATTTTTGTTGAAAATGATATAGTTTCAAAAATTGAAGAGAATTTATAATTTTATAAAGACAAATTAATAATAAGGGATTATAATATACAAAAAAGAAACATTTTTAATTTCAGGAGGACAATTTTATGGATAGTTCAGTAGTAATCAGTATTATAGCGGAGCAGTTAGGAATTTCAGAATCAGACCTTAACGAAGAAACATCATTTGCAGATTTAGGTGCAGATTCTCTTGACTTATTTCAGATAATTTCTGCACTTGAAGAAGAATTTGATGTTGAATTTGAAAATGAAGATGCTGAAAAAATTAAAACTGTAGGAGATGCAATTGAATTTTTAAAAGCAGCAGTGGAGCAGTAATATTATGGACGATTTAGATATAGAGGTTTTTGAGAATAGAATAAATTATCAATTTAATGATAAAGAAAAAATAAAACTTGCATTTACACACAGCTCATATGCAAATGAACATAGAAATATTATTTCTGATAATAATGAACGACTTGAGTTTTTAGGTGATGCTGTACTTGATATGATAGTCAGTGAATATATATATAATAAGTTTCCTAAAATGCCAGAAGGTGAGCTTACAAAATTAAGAGCAGGAGTTGTTTGTGAAGGTTCTCTTGCAAAAATAGCTAGAGAATTTGAATTTGGAAATTATCTTCTTTTAGGTAAAGGTGAAGAATCTACTGGAGGAAGAAATAGAGATTCTATTCTTGCTGATGCTTTTGAAGCTGTTATAGGTGCAATATGTCTTGACGGTGGAATTGATGCAGTTGGAAAATATATTATGAGTTTTATGGAAAAATTTATTGATGATATGAAAATAAGCTTTAGAACTTTAGACTGTAAAACACATCTTCAAGAAATAATACAAAAAAATAGCAAAAACCCAATTACTTATAAAATAATAGATGAACAAGGTCCAGACCATGATAAAATTTTTATAGCTGAGGTATATCATAATAATATTACACTTGGTGTTGGTGAAGGAAAAAGTAAAAAAGAAGCCGAACAAAATGCTGCATATAATGCACTTGAAAAAATAGAAAATAAGTAAATTTAAAATACCAATTCAATAAATAATTGAATTGGTATTTTTTTATGAATTGTGTATTTTTTATGAAAAAATTATTAATATGAATATTACTTTTTTATATATGTGTGCTTATTATTTTAACAAAATAAATGTTATATGTTACGAGTTATAAACATAAAAGAATTGTTGTAATTTCATATATAATAGAGTATAATGTGCTTGTATAATGTTAATGTATACAGTCTTTTGGTTTTAGTAATTATATTTTTGATATAAAGTTATTTATATATTTCCATAGAAGGTTATTATATGAATAATTTGCATTATAAAAATTATATGAAAATGCATAAGAATGGAGTTGTTGTAGTATGAAATTTTTTTTAGATACAGCAAATATTGCTGACATCAAAAGAGCAGAGAGAACAGGTATTATATGTGGGGTAACAACAAATCCTTCCCTTATCGCAAAGGAAGGTAGAGATTTTAACGAAGTAATTAAAGAAATAACAGAAATTGTAGATGGTCCTATAAGTGGAGAAGTTAAAGCGACTACTACAAGTGCCGAAAAAATGATTGAAGAAGGTAGAGAAATAGCAAAAATACATCCTAATATGGTTGTAAAAATACCTATGACTGAAGAAGGTCTTGCAGCTACTAAAGTGCTTTCTAAAGAAGGTATAAAGGTAAATGTAACACTTATATTTAGTCCTAATCAAGCACTTCTTGCAGCAAGAGCTGGTGCTGCATATGTATCACCATTTCTTGGAAGATTAGATGATATTTCTTTTGATGGTGTTAAGCTTATTGAAGATGTAGCAGATATTTTTGCAGTCCATGGCATAGAGTCAGAAATAATTGCTGCAAGCGTTAGAAATCCTATACATGTTACTAAATGTGCTCTTGCTGGTGCAGATATTGCAACAGTTCCATTTTCTGTTATAGAGCAGATGATTAAGCATCCTCTTACTGATGCAGGTATTGAAAAATTTATTGCTGACTATAAGGCTGTATTTGGAGAATAAGGTAGGTGTAACAATGAATATAATTGAACTTAAAAAACAAGCTCTTGAAATTAGAAAGAGTATAGTTGAATCAGTGTATTCTGCAAAATCTGGACATCCAGGTGGCTCTCTTTCAGCAGCAGATATTTTCACATATTTATATTTTGAAGAACTCAATATTGACCCTAAAAATCCAAAATGGGATAAGAGAGACAGATTTGTATTATCAAAAGGACATACAGCTCCTGGATATTATGCAGCTCTTGCACACAGAGGATTTTTACCAGTAGAAGATTTAATAACACTTAGACATGTTGGTTCATATCTTCAGGGACATCCAGATATGAAACATACACCAGGTGTTGATATGTCTAGTGGTTCTCTTGGACAGGGTATTTCTACTGCTGTTGGTATGGCTATATCAGCAAAACTTTCAAATGAAGATTATAGAGTTTA